>NZ_JAACFS010000062.1 GCF_029051645.1 Bradyrhizobium sp. CSA112 | reverse complement strand
CTCTCTTGGTCTCCCCCGAATCTTCATGCCTGTGCCGGCTTAACTCGATCGAACCGCCGTGGTACGGACCCGTATGCCCGGTGGTGTGGGAGGGGTGGCGTCGCGAGACGTCCCCCTATCCCGATCAATCCAAATCGATTCGAGCCAAACTCATTCCGCTTTAAATCTTTGGTGTGATGTCTTGCTCGAACTTCTTCACCCAGCTGTCCAATTGCGTGGACATATAGCCATAGTCCGGCAAATAGGCGAACTTGTTGAACTCTTGCTCCGTGAAGTGGATGGCGGCGGTGTCCTCGTTCGGCTTCACCTTCTGGTTCGCCGGTATGCTGCTGACATCCTGGAAGAACAGCTCGCAGTTCTCCTTGCTCACAGTGAAATTGGCGAACTCCATGGCGGCCTTCTTCTTCTTCGAGTTGGCCATGACCACCCAGCCCTGAGTGTAAAGGATCGCCTTCAGTGATGGGTCCGACTTTGTCAACGCCTTCATAGGCATTCTTTTGGCGAGTGCAGAGAGGGCGCCGTTCGCCGCATAGACGATGCTAGTCTCGCCCGTCGAGAGGGAGTTCGTGGCCTCTGAAACCCCCTTAAAGACGCGACCGATATTGCCGGACTTGGCCAACTCCTCGAGGAATTTCCAGCCCGGATCGAGATTGAACTCGTTCCCGCCACGCGCTAGCGCGAGCATCACGAGGGGCGCACATGTGAAGTTAGTCGCGGTGGGCCAGCAGATCTGCCCCTTCAGCTTGGGATTCAGCAGATCCTCGATGGTCTTGATCTCAATGGGACAACGATCGGCGCGCACGGCGAAGAAGCCTCCGTCCACTTCACGCGGGATGTTCTTGATGTTGCCCTTGTCATCCCTGGTCAGCAATCGCTCGGGCACATCCGCCAAATTCGGCACGTCGGCCAAGGTGACTGTTTCTGCCCATCCCTCCTTGATCATGGCCTTAAAGACCGGGGACCAGTTGTTGACCAGGTCATAGGGCGAGTTGGGCCAGGTGGCCTTGATCTTGGCGAGGAGGGTCGCACCTCCGCCGGAGGACAGCTCCCAGGTGATGTCCGCCTTATCCCACTTTGCCGCCACTTTCTTCGAGGCGTTGACCCACGGTGGTCCAAATTCATACGCTGTGAGCTGTTCCTTCGCGTGGGCCTTAGGCACCAAGGGCAAGGATGTGGCGGCAACACCCAGCGCGCCTACTCCTTGGAGGAATTCTCTGCGTTTGAGCTCCATACCTGTTTCTCCTCTCGTTTCGGCGCTCACGCCTTCAGGCGCTCGCGCTCTGCTGAAGTTCGTAGGGCAGGCGGCTTTCTCGAGCAGCCTAGTAAACTCAAAATGTATAGGTGGTCGACGCGCAAAGACCGCATAAATCGGCCTGAGATGATGAAATGCTGCAAAAATAGGGATTTTCTCCCATCTTGGTCTGCTCTGCGTCGAGTCGGCCAAGGCGGGTGGCGCCAACTCGATCAAGGTCCGATGAAGTCGATGCGGCTTACAGATGGCTCAAGCCGGGATCGCGCTGTGCATCGCAAAGGCGCTACCATCGATATAGCGGCCGCCGCCGCGTTAGCCACAGACGAGCATGAAGTCGCCTCGCCACGCGGCTAGTAGCTGGTCACAGTGGTTTTGACTCCTTGGGGTTGTCTGGATAGGCGCGCCCCAGTTTGGCGCGAGCTTTGGCTGTTGTGAACATCCACTTGATACGGGCGCGAGCTTTGCTTCGCTGCTGCTGCGATCTCGTTTCTAAGGCGTTCTGGATCGTCGATCCGTCGGCCGAGACATTGCCCTTAGAGAACGCCCGATCTCGATCTCGACCATGTTGAGCCAACTGGCGTGTTTCGGGGTGTAGTGGAACTCGAGGCGGCGCAGGATGCGGCGGGCCTCGGCAGGGGCAAAAGCCTGGTAGAGAGCGCCGGGGGCATGGATCGACAGATTGTCCTGCACGATACGGATGCAGGCGGCCTTGGGGTAATGGACATCGACGAGTTCACGCATGCAGTGAGCATAATCCACGACGGTGCGCCGTTCGGTGACTTTGGCCTTGCGCCAGGCCCGATGCGGGTCGAAGGCGACGAAGAGATTGACAGTGCCGTTGCGGCGGTACTCGTAATCGTAACGCTTGCGCTTTCCCGGCTCGGGTGGGATCGGCTGGCGCATTTCGCCGATGAGCTGGACGGGGTTTCGCCGAAGCAGACCAGCGGCCGCTCGCGGCGCGCGCCCCCACATAGCGCCGTAGCGAGCGGCTTCGCGGGTGGTCACCGATGATTCGTCGGTAAGGTTCGGATTGCGACATCAACGTGATTCGAGGAACCACCGATGATCGACGGCATGATGAACCTGCGCGCGCTCGTGGAGAAGACCCCTGATGCCGATCTGTTGCGCGAGATGATCGGTTTGCCGCTCACCGACTGATGGAGCTCGAGGTCAAAGGCCTGACCAGGGCAGGTTACGGCAAGGAGAGCCTGGACCCGGCACCGTCGAGCTGCACATTCCCAAGCTGCACACGGGCTCCTACTTCTCCGGCTTCCTCGAGCCGCGGCGGATGGCCGAGAAGGCGCTCACTTACAGGATCTCCAACGCTATTTTCGAAGGTGGCCGAGGAAGTCAAGCACCTCTATCGAATTCTCGACGCGCCAGGCGCGACCGCATCTCACATCGCTTGGCAATCGGCGTTGGGTGGTGCAATCGGGTAAGCGTGATACCGGAGGCCTTTTTCCGTGATGAGTTCTTCGTCTGCGGCTTCACCATTCAGTAACGCGCGTGATGATTGCGGTCCACATTTGTGAACGCGATTCGGGAAACTCGCTGGGGCGGTCGGGACGTAGATTCCGCGCCCGAAAGAAGGTCTGCGTCAAGAGCGACGGATCGGGCGTGGAACTCGCCAACATCAAGATGTCGGTGAATGGCGATCTCGGCGCCCGCCAAGAGGGACGTGCGTTCGGTGACCTCGATCATCTTGCCCAATGGCAAGACCGAGACTCTCGACTTTCAATTCTCCTTTGTGAGGAAGGGTTCCCCGGCCTCTAACAAATAGCCGTTCGCCCGCCGAGGGCGATGCTCTCCGCTCGGCTTGAAGTCACCTCATTCTGCAGTATTGCTGCAATTCTGAGCCGATCTTTGCCGTCATTGGGCGCTGACTCTCTGCTAAGTAATTGCGAACCCTGAGAATAAAGGAGCAGGGCAATGCGTTGAAGGCCGCTCATGTCCGCGAGTGCAGAATTGTGTCGCTCGCGCACTCGCGCAACAAGGAGAGAGATATGGACGACACCCTGTATGGCGCACGTGATAAACGGGGGTACTGGACGCCCAACAGGCGGCCGAAGCGCGCTCCGATCTTCGTCTGGCCAGCGCAGCCGAAAGCATTCCTGCGCTGGCTGTCCGGCTATCTGTGGCCTCACAACGCGATCTACTTTGCGACCGCGCTTGTCTCTTGGTATCTAACCCCTTCGCTGGAAACGATGCGGGAGTTTGGTCTCGGATGGATTTCGCTCATCCTTTTGCGGAATGCTGCGCTTACACTGTTGTTCTATGGCAGTCTCCACACCGTGCTCTACATCCAGCGGCGCCAGCAGACAGAATTTAAATACAATGTTAAGTGGCCCGAGGCGAACAATTCAACGTTCCTGTTTGGAAGCCAGAACGCCGAGAATGTGTTCTGGACAATGTGCAGCGGCGTGCCTGTTTGGACGGCGTATGAAGTGCTCACTTGGTGGATGTCTGCCAACGGGTACATCCCCTACGTCGATTTCCGACAACAGCCGATCTATTTCATCGCCCTGATGGTGCTTGTGCCGATGTGGTATTCACTGCATTTTTATGTGATCCATCGCCTGATCCATATGGGCCCGCTATACCGAATTGTTCACGAGGTTCACCACCGCAACGTCAATCCGGGTCCCTGGTCTGGCCTGTCGATGCACCCGTTTGAGCACATCGTGTACTTCTCCGGCGTGCTGATCTTTTTTCTTGTGCCCTCGAACCCGCTGCACGCAGTATTTTTTCTTTTGCGTTCGGCGCTGGCGCCGGCGAGCGGTCATTCCGGCTTCGACCGGATCGTGACGGGCGATGAAAAATGCATCGACAACGACCACTACATTCATTACCTGCACCACAAGTACTTTGAGGTGAACTACGGCACCGATCTGAAAATCCCGCTGGACGAGTGGTTCGGCACAGCGCATGACGGTTCGCCGGAAGCCGACCAGGCGATGTACAGGCGAATGAAAGCCAAGAAGTATGCGCGCGGCGGATCGCATTGATGGTCGCGAACCCCGGCCCGTACACGCGCATCCCGCGCTGCGTGCGCCGGCAGCTGGCCTTCTGCCGGTGGGCAGCGTCAGTGGTAGCAGATCGTAGCCTCACCGTCGAGGCGGCCGCTATCGACAGCCAGAATTAGAGGAAGCCACATTGACTGCCGCAGCAGAGTGGGTGGTGGCCTGCGCCATCGATACGTTGGATCGGGAAGAGGCGTTCCGCTTCGACCACGGAGGGCGCACGTTTCTGATTGCTCGCTCCCCGGAAGGCGTCTATTTCGCGATTGACGGCCACTGCTCCCACGAGAAGGTCCATCTCGCGGACGGCATTGTCGATGGCCATATCATCGAATGCCCTAAACACTTCGGAACGTTCGATTACCGGACCGGCGAGGCACTCGCGCTGCCCGCATGCATCGACTTGCGCAGCTACGAGGTCAAGGTCGAGGGCGACACCGTCTTCGTCAAGATCTGAGCGGGGCGAGCGCCAGGAGACAGCTTAGTGTCGAAGCACAGTCACTCTGGGCGATGGAACGGCGCCATCCCGACGGGATCGAGCGCTCCATCGAGCATAACCTGACGATGATCAAGGAAGCGGGATTCGACGGCATCAGCACGTCGTGCATCGATCCCACACGTGTCGCCCTGATCGCGCGTGCCCTGGCCGGCACCGGGCTTGCGGTCGAGGGCATGTGCTTCCCGCAGACGATCGATGATCTGAAAGCCGCGATCGACCTCGGTCGGCAACTCGGCGCCTCGCATCTCAACGTCCAGCTCGAGGTCCGGCCGCGCCGCGTCGCGGACTGCATCCCGCTACTAGAAGGCTGGATCAGGCTCACGCAGGAGGCCGGCATGCCGATCTATTTCGAGACGCATCGCAACAGGATGACGACAGATCTCCTGTTCACGCTCGATCTGATCGATCAGGTTCCTGAGATGCGCATGCTGGCGGACCTCTCGCACGTCTTGCTGGGCCGCGGATTCTCGTATCCGATCTCTGACGAAGACGAAGACGAAGACGAAGCGCTAGTGCGACAGGTGCTCGACCGGACATGGGCATTTCACGGCCGCGTCGCATCGCGCGAGCAGATACAGGTTGAGATCACCTTCCCGCAGCACAAACTTTGGCTCTACCTGTTCCTACGTTGGTGGGAATACGGCTTCAAGCGCGGCGGTGCCGACGCGCTTCTCTCCTTCGCATGCGAATTCGGCCCGCGCCCCTATGCAATTACCGATCGCGAGGGTAACGATACCACCGATCGCTGGGAGGAAGCTCTGTTAATCAAGTCCCTGGTGCGGGACTTATTCGACCGTACGGCAGTCGACGCGCAACTCTCTCTCGAACAGGGGTCGCACGCTTGAGCAACGAACCCGCAATAGTGATCGTCGGGGCCGGCGAGGCCGGCACGGCCGCCGCGATCGCCCTGCGCGAGGGCGGCTGGCAGGGCCCGGTCGTCCTGATCGGCAACGAAACTATGCTGCCCTATGAGCGGCCGCCGCTGTCCAAGGCGATCCTGACCGAGGAAATGGATCCTGGACCAAAACTACTCATCACGCACCAGCGTTTGGCTGAGTTGGAAATTGGTTATCTGGAAGGGAGGAGCGTCGAGTCGATAGATCGCGTGGCACACACGGTCACGCTCTCGGACGGAGCGCAGCTGGCCTACGAACGACTGCTGCTGACCACCGGCGCCCACCCCCGTAAATTGAGCATTCCGGCCGCCACAGGAAGCAGAATGGCGACGCTGCGCACGTATGCTGACGCATTGGCTATCCGACGAAACATCGGTCGAGGGTGCGAGCTAGTCGTGATCGGCGGCGGCTTCATCGGACTCGAGGTTGCCGCGAGCGCGGTTTCAAGAGGCGCTTCCGTGACCGTGGTGGAGGCTGGCCCGCGGCTGCTGACGCGGGCAGTCCCGGCGCCCATGGCCGAACTCATCAAGACCAAGCACGAGCGTGCGGGCGCGCGCATCGAGACCGGTGCCATGGTCGAGCATATCGACGCGAATGAGGGTCGCTCCAAAGTCGTGCTCGCGGACGGCCGCACGCACCTCGCCGATCTGGTCCTCATTGCGGTCGGCGCCGTGCCGAACGTCGAACTCGCGCAGGCGGCGGGATTGACTGTCGACAACGGCATCGCGCTGGACGAGATGCTGGCTACCTCGGATCCACACATCTTCGCGGCGGGCGACTGCTGCTCGTTTCCGCATCGCCTTTATGGAGAGCGGATCAGGCTGGAGGCATGGCGCAACGCGCAGCGCCAAGGTGCGGCGGCCGCGGCCAACATATTGGGTGCGAACCGTCCCTACGAGGACGTGCCGTGGTTCTGGTCGGATCAATACGATGAGACGCTTCAAATCGCCGGTCTCTGCCGAGAACAAGACGTCCCAGTAGCGAGGAACCTCGGCGCGAAGGGCCAGTTATTCTTCTACCTGGCCGCCGATCGCCGCTTGGTCGCCGCATGCGCCTTCGGCAGCCTGGGCGCGGTCGCGAAGGAAATACGCTTCGCCGAGATGATGATTGGCAGGCGGCTTGCTCCCAAGGCTGAGGCGCTCGCAGACCCGGCGGTTAGCATGAAATCTCTACTGGTTTAGGATCGAGTTTCCGCATTGCGGACCGGGCTACGCTCGAGGGCAAAAAGCGGCCTGGCCATCTTTAGGTGCATGATAGCGACCAAGCAAAGAACGCCGAAATGGAGATTTACGCGGGGATTAAGTTGCCCTGTAATCATGCTCGGCCACGGGCTCGCCCTGGCTCTGTCAAAGAACGACATACCCATCAAGCAGATCATGCGCCAGACTGGACATAGAAGGAAACTGATTCGCGGTGAAGGTAATGACGTCTTCCGGACTTGGCAAAGTTCGTGGGACCTGCATTTGCCATGGCTCGACGATCAATGGGCGTCCGGCTGTCGAAATGGGGCTGAACTTTGGCGCCGCTTGACAGCGCGTGGCTTCCGAGGGTCGCTCCGCGTCGTCAGCGAGTGGGCGACCCGCAGACGAAGGGCCGAAAAGGCCGACGCACAAAATCTTCAGCGGATTCCGTCGGCCAGAACGATTGCCCGCCTCATGACAATCGGGCGGGGACCTGCGTACGAAAGCGGAAACGTCACGATCTCTGCGGTCGACGCTGGCGTACAAACACTGGTCGAGGCCCGCGAGATCATCGCGGAATTCCACCTGAAAACCGAGGCGGGACTTATTCCATGGATCGAGCGCGCCCGTTACCCTCGTAGCCTCGTTCGCCAGCGGCGTCGCGAAGGAAGAGGCGGCGGCGGCAATCGCTTCACCCTGGTCCAACGGCCAGACTGAAGGTCAGATCACGCGCCTCAAGCTTTTCAGACGTCAAATGTACGGCCGCGGGAAAATCGATCTGCAGAATAGTCCGAGCTGCACCTGCGTCAGAGCCAAATTTGAAGGCCCGATTGACAGTCGTATTGCCCGTGCTGTGGGCGTGAGAGCGGCCGCATTCATAGCCATCATGTCCGCCAACTTGCGCATCTACCATAGCATGGGAAGGTGGTCGAAATCCGGCTTCGCCGGGGTTCGTTGCGCCGAAATACAATCGACCTGCCGCAGTTGTTCGCGAAGTTGCTCTTCGTTCACCCTCGGCGCCACTCCCCAACAAAACGACGCCACCACAGAAACTCGCTGTCCTCAAGCCGCCCGGATGTTCACAAGCTATCAGGATGTGGAAGTCAATCCGGTTCCGATCAATCGACTCAAGCGCCAGTAGAAAATGGCATGTGGATGAGACGTATATCAAGTTGCGCCGGCGACGGACGTATCTCCCTCTGTCCATCGACAGCAAACCCGGTCGAATTCTGGTCAGCGAGCGGCGAAACCTCGCCGAGCAAGGCCTCAAGATGGCATGGTGGGCCCGAGAACATTGTACGTTGACGGCAGCCAGACGAACCGCGAAGCCATCCAATTCTAAGATGCGTGTAGGACCCGATCACGACGCAAGCTCAAGTCCATTCGCATCCGCCAAAGTGCGTATCTGAACAATCGCATCGAGTAGGACCATCGCTTCGTCAAGCGACGAGTCCGGCCAGTGCTCGGGTTTAAGTCGATAGCATCCGCTCGGGGCGATCTTGGGTGGGATCGAGATGGCTCACATGATGCGCAAAGGACAGGTGGAGTACACCCGCAATCCACATCTCTCGCTCGCGGAGCAGTTCGAACTGCTCGCCGCATGACGCGGAGCGAAGTTCGCTTCGTTCCCTTCTTCAGTTAGCATTGGCGACAGAGCAGCGGTGGTGGTTGCGATCTCCGTTCGAGAGCGGCGTGGGTGTCGGCGAGCGACGCGCCGTCTCGACTGCGGATCATTTCCCGCCCGCGTACTCAGTCGTTCGTGAAGAACTCGACTTCAGCTCGGAACGAGCTGAAGTCGGAGGATGAGCTGGACGAGGATTTGGTGCAACAGAAGCTCCAGCCAGCGGATGAGGCGACGGAAGTTGTAGCCGGCGGCGGCGGGACGGCGTTGGTGGCATCGCCCTGCCGATGCCAGAGATAGTTACGGCCCATCCGATGTTCGGATTTGAGATGGCCGATGACCGGCTCGATGGCCGAGCGGCGGCGCATCGCGCGTTTGATCTTGGGCGTCACCCGCCGCTTCTGACCTGATGTGAACACCCTGCACTTGTATTGGGGTGGCACATTGTGACCGCGATAGCCTTTGTCAGCGAGGAGACGCTCGATGATGTTGCCGATGAGCGCCTCCATGTCTGGGATCACGGTTTCAAGCGTGTGGCCGTCATAAGGGTTGCCGGGCAGCGCCTTCACATGGGCGACGAACTGGTCGCCTCTCGCGTGCGATAGCGTGGTGGCGACGGAGACCTTGACCCCGAACTCGTAAGGCCGGTGCGCGCCTTGCCCTTGCCGATGCATTCCACCTCCGGCGCGTGCAGCGAGTAGACCTTCGGACCCCGCTGGTGCTGGTTCTGGTCAAGCACCCGTCGAGCCAGCGCCAGAATGCGTCCGAGAACAATCTCACCGAGCAAGTCGGGGCGGCCTTCGATCTTGCGGGTGATGTCGCGGATGACACGGCCGAGATAGGTTCTGAGCGTCTTCAGGGCCCTGCAGCGCTGATGCTTGATCCAGGGCGAACTTGCCCACCCGGGCATAGGATTGCCGCAACGCGAGGCCCTGCCGCTTTGCCAGCCGGATCAGGATCTCGCGCGCCCGGTTCAAAAGCCGCGCATCGGTCGGGAACATCGCGTTCTTGGGCTGCACGGTGGTGTCGACGATGACGCGGTTGAGGTCAGACGGCTTGATCGCCTTGGTCTTGGTCCCAACCGAGAGGCTCTCTTGCAGCAGCGCTTGCAGCTTCTCCTCGCCCATCCGTTGGCGCCAGCGCGTCAGCGAGGAGCGATCGAACACCAGGCGGTGCTGGAAGAACTCCTCGCCAGAGAAGAACTGGTAAATGGGGTTCTCCACCCAGCGCTCGCACAGCACCTCGTCAGAGAGGTCGTAGATGTGCTTGAGGATGGCAAGTCCCGCCATCAGCCACGTCGGCCGGCCCGGCTTGTCTTCGTAGGCCGCGCCAAACCGCTCCTCGAGGACCAGTCGATCGCCCGCGAAAGCTTCATCAGCGCTTGGTTCATGTCGATGATCACGTCCAGCCGCGAGCGCAATAGATCGGCCTGTCGCTGTGCCGTCGTTCTTTGGGTCGCATCGTCCCCTCCGATGCGACCACGGAATCACGACCCTCGATTCGAGGGAATCGCAAAAATGATTTTGCAAGCTTTCCGGCCTTCAAACCCGAAAAGCTTGCAATCTCAAACGCCGCTCCGCTCCAAAATCGACTCCCGCTCAACCGCTTGGGAGGTTCTTCACGGGCGACTACTCAGGCTAGCGGCCGATGGCTCAGTGCCCAAACCGCAGGATGCGCCCTCGTTTTGCAGAATTTCCCTGATCCGGGGCCGAGTTTCAGGGTTTTTATGCGTGAGTAGCCCTTTACGATCATACGACAAGAACACGCACAACAATCTAATGTTTCCTCACTGACAGCAAGTCGGCGTGACCGGCGAATCTGCGACGATGAGGAAATCGAGCGAATTGCGATCACCGCGGCCAATCGTGAATAATTGCAGCGGCTGGGTCCGGGACTGAAACACAACGCAGAAGGAGATTTTGGAGGTCATGGATCGTGCTGCTGGCGAGCGATGGACTGATGGCGGAAGCGATTGCTGGTGCGGTTGGCAAGAGCCTGCTGACCGTCCGCCGCTGGCGCCATCCTGAATTCGCTAAAAAATGCTGAATCAAGAAGAACATCATGGCTGTCCTCGCCGCCTTCTTAGAGAGGGTGAGAGAGGAATCGATGGCGGTCCAAATCGTCGGCAGTCCCGATGGCATGTCGTTGCGGATCAAGCTGCAGCGGGTCCAGCGGCGGCGCAAGCTGAAAGCTTTCACTCTCGTTCTGCCACTCCTGCTGTTCATGCTGATCGCCCGTCTTGCCGACCGGCCGGATGATGTTCAACGCGATCCATGACGATACGCTGTTGACGCTCATGCCGCGAACCACACGAGCGCTAAGCGCTTGGGACGGCAAGGACCTGCCCGACGAGAATGACCTGGGAGGAGGACAATGAAAACAGTCTATGTAGTCGGTACCTGCGACACCAAGGGCGGCGAACTGCGGTATCTCCGGAACTGTATTCGAGATGCCGGCTGTCAGGTCGTTCTGGTCGATGTTTCGGTATCTGACTTGCAAAGCGACATTCAAGATGTCGACGTTCATCCAGCGGAGGTGGCGCGCTTCCATCCGGATCTACCGAAGGGCGAGGAACTCAGGGATCGCGGCAAGGCAGTTGCCGCCATGTCGCAGGCATTCGTTGAGTTCATCCGATCTCGACATGACGTGGACGGCATCATCGGTGCTGGCGGCTCCGGGGGAACTGCCTTGATCGCGCCAGCTATGCGCGCTCTTCCCATCGGCACCCCGAAGGTGCTCGTTTCGACGGTCGCGTCTGGGAGTGTCGCGCCATATGTGGGGCCGACCGACATCAGCATGATGTATTCGGTGACCGACGTATCCGGCTTGAACCGAATTTCGCGGGTGGTCCTCGCCAATGCGGCCCACTCTATTGCCGGAATGGTGCTCAACAAGCTCGACGCGGCTCGCGACGACAAGCGGGCAATTGGGCTGACAATGTTCGGTGTCACAACACCGTGCGTCCAGGCCGTGACCAGGGTGCTGGAGAAAAGCTTCGACTGTCTGGTGTTTCACGCCACGGGAACTGGAGGACAATCGTTCGAGAAGCTCGCCGACTCCAGACTGCTGGCAGGTGGAATTGATGTCACCACCACCGAGGTGGGTGACTACCTCGTGGGCGGAGTTTTCCCCTGTACATCCGACCGCTTCGGTGCCTTCGCCCGAACCGGGCTGCCCTACGTGGGCTCCTGCGGCGCGCTCGATATGGTCAACTTTGGGGCAATGGAGACGGTTCCTAGCCAGTTTCGCGGTCGTCGGCTGCACGTGCACAATCCCCAGGTGACACTGATGCGCACGACGCCTGATGAATGCAACAGGATCGGTGAATGGATCGGAGAGCGACTTAACCTCTGTACCGGGCCAGTGCGCTTTCTGATTCCTGACCTGGGTGTCTCGGCGATCGATGCGCCGGGCCAGCCCTTCCACGACCCTGAAGCCGACGCTGCCCTGTTCTCAGCGCTTGAGCGCACGCTGCGTCGCACCGACCAGCGACAGCTGACCCGCGTCGCTCTTCACATAAACGATCCGCAATTTGCGGAACTGCTTGTTGCAAACTTCCAAGAGGTCCTTCGTGAGCACTGAGATTTGCGCGAAACGTCGCACCCGGTCGGAGCTGATCGACCGTTTCCAGAAGATGATCCGGGCCGGAGAGCCGATCATAGGCGGGGGCGCCGGGACCGGCCTATCCGCCAAGAGCGAAGAAGCCGGTGATATTGATCTCATCGTCATATACAATTCGGGCCGCTATCGCATGGCCGGCCGTGGCTCGCTTGCCGGCCTTCTCGCCTACGGAAATGCCAATCAGATCGTCGTCGACATGGCCCGCGAGGTCCTGCCCATCGTAAGGCGGACTCCGGTTCTTGCTGGAGTCAACGGCACTGATCCATTCGTCGTCATGTCAAGCTTCTTACGCGAACTGAAGCAGATCGGGTTCGCCGGCGTACAGAACTTCCCAACCGTCGGTCTGATCGATGGAGTGTTCCGCCAAAACCTCGAAGAGACTGGGATGAGCTATGCGCAGGAAGTCGATATGATCGCAGAGGCCAACAAACTCGATCTGTTGACTACACCATACGTATTTAGTCCGGAAAATGCGAAAGCAATGGCGGAGGCCGGGGCGGATATCCTCGTGTGCCATATGGGGCTGACCACCGGTGGCGCGATTGGTGCTCGTTCAGGCAAGTCCCTGGATCAAAGTGTCGTTCTGATTAACCAGTGCATCGAGGCGGCGCGAGAGTTTCGCGACGATATCATTATTCTCTGCCATGGTGGTCCGATTGCCAATCCGGAAGATGCTCGATTCATTCTCGATGCCTGCCCGGGGTGCCACGGATTCTACGGAGCAAGCAGCATGGAGCGGTTGCCTACCGAGGAGGCGATCAAGTCCCAGACGCTCGCCTTCAAGGCAATCCGACGCAATACAATTTGAGAAAGGAAACAAAAGGATGATCATGCGCGACCTCAATAGCGTCATTCTTTCCAATCCCACGAAAGCCGATCGGGTCAATGCTGATTGGATCAAAAGGGGCGCCGCTCTGTTAGAGACCAAGGGGACGACTACCATTGTGCATGGTGGTCCATCATTTCGGGAAGACCTGCGATCGGTTCTGCCTCGTGCCGATCTGCTTCTGGTGAGCCCGTGGACGGTACCAGACTTTTTCCTGGATGATGCTTTCCTCCATAGCGCCCCCCGGCTTAAGGCAATTGGGGGAACGTTCGACAACCGCTTTACGGGTTTTCTATCGCTAGATGCACTGACCGCACGCGGGATCGTATTGATCGACACCTCGCGCTCAATGACGCCCACGGTCGCGGAATTTGCACTGGCTCAAACTCTCAATCTATTGCGCGACATTCCTGCAGCGGTCGCACTCATGCGAGCTGGAGGCTGGAAGGCATCTTCGTGGGACACACTTGGACACGTGTATGGCGATCTCGCTGGCAAGAGAATCGGGCTGGCGGGCTGCGGCAGCATCAACAAACGCTATCACCAGCTTATCAGCGGCTTCGGCTGCCCTACCGCCGTCTACGATCCGGCTCTCGACAAGTCCGCTGCGGAACGCCTGGGACTGATTTATACAGATTCGCTCGAAGAACTCGCAGCATTCTCGGAGATATTCGTTGTAGGCATTCCACCGCTCGAATCGTCGCTTCGCGCGATCGGCAAGACGGTTTTCGATGCGCTACCCGTTGGTGCCCTCTTCATACTCGTTAGCCGCATGGCCGTTGTTGACGAGCCGGCGCTGTGGGACGCTGTCAACGACCGCCGTCTCAGGGCCGCGATCGACGTCTTTAGCAATGAGCCTGTGGCCCCCGATGCACCATACCGGTTCCTTCCCAACGTGCTGACGACGCCGCACATTGCTGGAGAGGCATTCTACTGTCACGATCGCTGCTTCTACGATGCGTGTAGCGACTGCCTTGCCGTTATCGAAGGTCAGCCGCGGCGTTATGAGGTGACCCGTATTGATGAGACCATGTATGCGCGGGTAGACATCAGGGGGAGCGCGATGGAGCGCAAGTAATGGCAGCGCCTTGTGTCTGATGTGGCCGACCGGCATCGCGTCCCAATCAAACCCTGCGATGTCCTCGTCTACATGTGGTGTCTTGTCAGTTGTTTGACGCGGGCTCTCGCAACGCGCCACCTGTGTAACGCCTTGACAGCTGGTTGGTAGTTCTGCCGCGCGGTCAACAGTTTCTATGGACTAAGCAGCATGGAGCGGTTGCCCACCGAGGAGGCGGTGGAGTTCTAAACGCTCCCCTTCAAGGCAATCCGCCGCCAAAAAGCCTGACTACAGAAAGGAAAGGAATAAGATGTCCGTCTTCAGAAGTGGAGAACAGCCGCCGGGCTGGTGCGAGCTCATGAGCTTCGAGTTATTTGAACTCAGTGCGCAGCCCCGGGCGATAGCGGTCACAGCCGAAAAGCAGCGTCTACTCGTCACGCGTGGAAAGTGCCGGTTAGCGAGTGGGAAGGGAGCGCAAGTGCTCTCTGAAGGTCAGTTCTGGGACATGGATAAGGCCAACGGTCCCTTTACAGCGGACGTCGGCGATGGCACGGCGCAGGTCCTCATCTTCTGCGGCAGGTGGGGCACTGAGTTGGGCGGATGCGGCATTTTCAGGCTAACTCCGAGCACTCCAGCTTGGGCAAAGGGAGATCCGGTTAACTATCCTAAGTCGACTAATTTCGACTCGCACTATCACGACTGTGATGAATACTGGGTGATCCTTGAGGGGGCAGGTACGGTCGTTGTCGGATCGCGCAGCTTCGAAGTCGAGGCGGGTGACTGCGTGCCCATCGGCATGGGACACCATCACGATCTTCCTCAGGTTCGGGCCGATATAAAGGCTGCGTATTTCGAGACAACGCTCGAAGGCAAGAAGCGATTTGGGCATCTTTGGGAGCACAAGCACGGACCTGCTGTGGTTCGCGCGGAGCGGGTGTGATTCTGCCTCAGGTTTAAGCCTATTGTGAAGGGAACATTCATGGGCTGTAAGGTCCTGCATATCGGAGCCGGCGGGTATGGAGAGCGCTGGTGCGATACATTTCTGCCGTCAAACGTCACAGATGGGACGATAGAGGTGGTCGGCCTGGTAGATATCGATGTCCATGCCCTGGAACGGGGCAGGAGGCACCTTGGTCTGAAGACGGAGCAGTGCTTCACCTCCGCACAAGAGGCTTTCCGGGCGGTGGACGCCGACTTCTGCAGCATCGTGATCCCTCCTGCTCTGCACGAGTCAATCGTCGATCTGGCCGTTGCTCGGGGCATGCATATCCTGTCAGAGAAGCCGATCGCTGACACAATGGAGGCTTCCGTCCGGATCGCTGACAAGGTGAAAGCGGCCGGCCGTAAGATGGCGGTAACCATGAGTCACCGGTTTGATCAAGACAAGGCCACCCTGAAAGAATTGGTCAGTGCGGGCGCTCTGGGCCGGGTGAACACGGTCTCATGTCGGTCTCTTTGCGACTTCCGAATTTATGATTCGTGGAGCCGTTTTCGCCACGAAATGATCCATCCTATGCTGATCGAGGGCGCGGTGCATCACCTCGACATCATGGCGGATCTGGCCGGGGCTCACTGCACGTCCATTTTTGCCCGTACTTGGAAGCCGGAATGGGCAGAATATAAGGGCGACACAGACGTCATAGCACTCATGGACTTCGCCAATGGCGCGTATGGAATATACGAAGGGTCCTCAGCACAATCCACGGGGCTCAACCCCTGGGGCTTTGAATACTTTCGGGTCGAGACGACGTACGGGACGGCTATCCTCGATCATCGCGAGCTCGAGGTATTCCATCGGGATTCGAAGCGAATCTACCAAAAGAGCCGGCAGGGGGAAGGGCAGCAGGTGTCGCTGCTTGCTGGGAAAAAGTGGAAGAATGCATTGTTGATCGAGCAATTCTGCAAGTGGCTCGATGGTGACCCACCGTTGGTTACGAACATCGAGGACAACCTGCAGTCCGTTGCGATGGTATTCGGCGCGATTGAGAGTGCACGTATGGGCAAGCCTGTCAAAGTACAGGAATTCCTCCAATCCTTTCGAGAGGGTGCTCCAATTGCATTATAGTTAGGTGTACGATCACCTCATAATGGCTGATCTCATCTTTGGTTCAGGGCAACCACCTCCTGCAGCATCCGCTCCGCACACGCGAGATCGGAGATCGTCGCTACCCTTAAAGCTACTCTGCAAAAGCCTAACACTACGCTCGTGGGTGCTGCTATCGGCACGGGGTTGGCCACCCAGGCGGCCTCGCGGGGCGGCGCAGACTTTATCCTCGCCCATAGACGCCGGGCGCTTGCGTAGCATGGGCGCGCCCTCGATCTTTTCTTTGCTCGCTTTGCGCCAGAGCAATGACTTCGTCATGGAATTCGCCCGGCCAGAGATCCTGCCCTTCGCCAACGTCCCGGTCTTCTTTGGGGCCTGTGCTTTCGATCCCGGCGCCCGATAGAAGCTGAGCTGGAAAGAATTGCGGATGCGGGCTTCGGCGGGATTTTAAACTTCCCCACCTCCATCTTCCTCGATGGACGTTTTCGGGCCGATATCGAGAGCGCAGGGCTTGGATTCCAGCGGGAGCTCGAAATGCTCCGTGCCGGTCAGAAGAGAAGCATGGCAACTCTCGCCTATGTGCGAACAGTGGCAGAGGCTCAGCAGGCTGCACAGGCCGGCATGGACATTATCAATCTCAATCTAGGCTGGAATGTTGGAGGCACTGTGGGCAGCCGCACCGGGCTCACCCTGATCCAAGCGGCTGAGCATGCGAAGATCGTCTTCCGTCAGATATGGGCTATTTCAGGAGATGCACTCTGCGTCTTGGAGGGCGGTCCCGCCGTCACTCCCGAACAAATGTACGAGGTTTCGGCATTTTCCAAGGCGGACGGTTACATTGGCGACTCCATCATTGACCGGGTACCGCTCGAGACTTCGATGGAGCAGGTTACATCGGCCTTCAAATCAGTAGGCACGTTGCAAAGACGAATCGATGAATTGGAGCGTCAGCTTGAGTATGTGCAGCGCGAATACTCGATCGTGGGCAGATCACCATCGATCCAGCAGATGGGCTTGTTGGTGTCCCCGCCTTTGCGGCTCGGGTCAGAGCAGGTCCCAATCTGCAAAAACGCGCCAATCTTTGCAGGCTTTCACCGGTCCCAGCCCAATTTGCGCGGTCTTCTCGCATTCGACCCCGCTATATACTGCTCAAGGTAGCCCGCCTCTCGAACCTCAGTAGGAACGCATTAGGGCCATTAAGGAAAGGGGATTGAGTTGAAACGAACAGAAATCGCCGACGGCTACGACAACGAGTTCTACAATCAACCCGAGGCGCCGAAAGCATTGCAGATTCTCGAGGCGCTGGAGCAAGCCGGCGTCACGCACATGGTCGCGCTGGCGGATAACTGGACCGTCCGCCTTCATGAGCTTATTGCCTCAGGCAAGTCTTCGATTAAACTCGTGCACACATGTCGGGAAGGCGAGAATGTTCCGATCGCGGCGGGCCTGCTGACGGCCGGCAAAAAGCCTGTCCTCATGATGCAGAACTCTGGCTTCCACGAGTCCCTCGACTCGGTGCGGTTCGGGATCGAATTTGGTCTCCCCCTCGTGACTCTGATCGGGTACCGAGGATGGGGGAACGGTAGCCCGAACATTAGGGGGCGCTTTACCGAACCCACTCTTCGCGCATGGGACATCCCGTATGAGATCCTCGATGACGCGAAGAAGATCAGCGCGATCGGTCGTGCGCTCGAGCTAGCCGAGCGAAGGCAGGGGCCCACTGCGTTGCTATTTCCTGGTATTGGTGGCCGCCCCGCCACTAAAGACGAAAATTCGTCCGCAATTTTAGCCAAGCAAGCGCGGATGGATTATCTGGAAAGCCTGCGTTGTCTCGCGTCCCATCGCACGGATCAGCTGGTCATTACGCATGAGACTGCAGACCGAGTGTGGCCGTTGATCTCGAAGCAGGAGGAACTCGATGTCGTGGGCCTTGGTCTTATGAGCAAAGCGGGCTCTCTCGGTCTTGGCATCGCCATGGCACACCCGGATCGGAAAGTGTGGGTTTTGGACGGCGACGGCTCGTTGGCTATGAACCTCGGCTGTCTTGCGACTGAGGCCGACGTGCGTCCCCGAAACCTCGTCCACTTCGTGATTCAAAATTTTGAATACGAAATCACCGCCAAGCAAGCGTTCCCAATGGCTGACGGTATCGACTTCGCGGCGATCGCGCGCGCTTGCGGTATCCCTCGCGCTTTTACGTTTGACGATATTGGCGAGCTCAAGCGAGGGCTGCCAGAGGTGCTATCTGGCGACGATCTGACGTTCGTTTCACTGAAGGTAAAGCCGGCCGGCAAACAAGCGGGACCCCACCGCCAATTGATGCCGGAAGGCTTGAAATACCTTCGTACATTGTTGGCGGGGACCTGAGTCGCCTCGTCCATCGGAGGAGGCGGGATCCATTGCTGGGAAGAGAGAAAGAACCCGCTCGAATAGCGTCACATCTCGGCCGATCCGGCCGCGATGTCTTTGGTTAGAGCGGAGACGCAAGCCGGCCCGCAACGATCAGCGCTCTTCTCCAAAACCCCGCGTCAGATTAAGGCTTGCGCGGACGTCTCCCCATAGCTGGGTTGCACAGCAGTGGCCTGTAATCTCATTTATCAACTAAGTGACCGCCGAGAGCGCAAAATGTAAACTCGTCTTCGCCTAACACGCCTCAATCGGCAATATTGCAGTCATACTGCGAGCCTCAGGGCTCCTGCGCGTCGCAAAATGGCTCGGCTTGCTGTGCCTCACTACGCGCAGGAATCTGTAGCAACGTTGCCATCTTTGCAGGGTTTCTCCGGTTGGGCAGCGGTTTACGCGGCCTTTTTGCGCCAAACCCACATTATGTGTGCCTCGTCGGATTGCTATCGGGGAGCGGCTTACAAACTAGAACGTTTGCGAGCGCGTAAAGGCCATAGCCCGCAACGAAGGAGAAGGATATGGACCTCAAACGCAGGCAACTCCTCCAAGTAACAGCCGCGCTGGGAGTTGCCAGGTCGACGACCTTCGGTGAGATCGGGGCCGCGTGGCCCAATGAGCCCTCTAAGATTGCTAAAAGGTCACAAAGGTGAATATCACCCGGCGAGTCGATGTGCCCGCATCTCCGGAGGAGGCCTGGCGGTTCGTGGCCGATCTGCCCTCTGTCCTCCCGTGCATCCCCGGCGTGCGAGTGGGCGACCGTTTGAGGGACGGCAGCTACAACGCGTCGATCGTCGCGAGCGCCGGCGACTTCACCGTCACCTTCAACGGCGTTGCGAGCATCGAAATCGGAGCCGACCGGACCGCGATCATCCGCGCTAAAGGGAGTGATGCCGCCGGGTTGATCAGTGCCGAAGCGGAAGTGAGGGGGCAGGTCGTTGGCGTATCGTCCGACGCTCGGGTGAGTGTGCTCGATATACAAGGGCGATTCGACTTTTCCGGCGTGTTCGCGCTCGCCGCTCGCGCGAGTGCGGGCCCAGCCGTGGCGTTCCTCATGAGGAAGTTCGGTGCGAACGTAGCGGCTGCGGTGCATTGTCCTGTAAGTGATGCGGCGGTTCAAGAGCCGTATCCGGGAACTGACGAGCTGGATGCGGGGCATCAGCATGGAACGCATGGTCGAGCAGCTCACGCACTATTTGCGTGGCTTCCACGGTTGTTCCGGAAAGTGCGAGACGGCTTCGGTGTTGCACGGTCTTGAGGGGCCGTCTAGCGCGGGTGCAGTCCGTGCCGATTCCGGTCGATGCCAGGGCGTGCGCGCGGCGCATGAATAGGCCTAGTCTAGTTTCTGTCGCGAAACGCCCGGATTTGGGGGCGCCGATCCAAGTTATGCCGATGGATTGGGCACAAAATGAAGGAGAGCAACGGGACCGGCAAGCTCGGGACAGATGATTTTTGAGTTGGTTTCAGGTATTGCGCGCCGGCTGTCAGCTTGAGATGCGCTGAGCCGTGGCCACTTTGAGTGACCGGGGCAGGCCTACGGGTCTATCAAGCAGCTTTTCGCCTGCGCGACGATCCTGCCATCAGCATTGCCGCAATCCTCATGAGATTGTTGGCGAGCACCGCGGCGCCGACCCACAGTTCGAAGCGGTCACGTCCCTCGGCGAGACAGCGCTTCATGCCGCGGCCTCGGAACAGCACGGAGATGCGTCCCTCGATGCCGGCGCGAAAGCGTTGACCATTCTTGAAGCCACGCTCTTTTCGTACGCCTCACGTCGTCCCGTCCTCTTGCCACCACGCTGAGGAATGCACACCACCTTTACGCCGGCGTGCTTGCACGAGGCAAGGTTCTGCTCGCTGAAGAAGCCACGATCCGAGCCATACAGCTGCGGGGCACGGCCAAAGGCCTGCCTGTGGCGCTGGAGGGAAGATGCCACATGAACCTCGTCGGGCGGATTGCCTTTCAGCACCTCGTATTGCGTGATCAGACCCTCCGCGCTTTCGGCGAGGAAGACTTTGTGGCCGAACTCGACCGGCGTGCGCACCTTGCCGCGTTTGATCAGGTCGGTATGGGGCTCGAAGATGGAATAAATCTTCTCGTCGGTAGCTACCTGCTCACCAAAGAGCACACGATGACGTGCCTGATCGATGACACGATCTCCCAGCCCGCAGAAGTGCTCGATCTGACTGCGCAGTTCCTCGATGGCCATGTCGGCGAACATGTCCTTGCCGCGCATCGTGCGGGTCCTCTCGAGCCCCGCGCGTGCGTTTCCTACGACCTCCTCGGCAATGTCGATGAGCGCCCGGTATATCCGGGTCTGCTGCTCGTGACGCTGCCTCGTCGTCATGCGCTGGATCTCGTACATCCGGCGCCGCGCCGCGCGCGTGCGGTCGCAAAAGCCCTTGATTCTTCGCAATTCCAGCGCTTTGGCCAGACGGCGGACCAAGCGTGTGACGACGCGGACCACATCCCATAGCAACGTGTTGTCGGTCGGATGATGAATGTCGGTCTGCACCACCGTAGTGTCGACCCGCAGCTTCGTGCCATCCTCCAATCCGAGCTCGACCGCTGCCCGAACCACCAAATCGTTGACCGCTTTCAGCGTTTGTGGGGTCAGACGGATGAAGCCACGCTGGAAGGCGTCGTGCTCTTCGGCACCGGCGCGCAGTAGAAGTCGGTGAACTGACGAAGCGTCAATCCATCTGCGATGCGTTCACGCAACTCGCGATAGTCCCAGTTCTTGAGCCGCATCAGAACCAGCGAGCGCAGAACCTGTGTCGCCGTCAATCCGTGACGACCGCTATCTGGCTGCTTCAGGCCACGCACCAGATCCCGCCGGACACGCTCGATGACGTCCCGCTGGTCGTCGAGAAAGCCGGATATCGCCTCCAGCAGCGGCTCCAGGCGAATGCCCTGATCACGTTGCCGCATCAGCTCCCAATCGGCAAAGCTGATCTGTCGCGCTGTCGCTCTCACACCGCTCGGCTCTTCTTGCTTTTGGATGCTTCGGCGCGCTGTCGCTTCAGCGCTTTGATGTATCGCGGTGCCGCCTGGTGCAGCAGATCCTGCAGAGCGCGCCCGTTGTCCAGGCTGCGCTGAACCTCCGGCACAAGCTCTTCCGGCACGTAGACGGCAACGCGACGCCCGTTCGCGCGACCGTAGAGCACATAACTTTGATGCTGTTCGCCAGACTGGCACGCAGGGCAATTCTTGCGGATGCACCGGCTACGACGCAGGCTCAGCGAACCCAGAAGCGCAGGCCAGAGATTCGTCGATTCGCTTCGCAGCCAGCGCGCGACATCCGAAGGCGATTCCGAATCAACATGCTTCATATGAAGAATGTGATACCATGCACATGTACGCCGCAAGAAAAAACGTGCTCGAAAATCGCGAAATAGCTCCTATTTTAAAGGGCGAAATGTCTTTCGCGACAGAAACTAGACGACCGATTCCATGAAACCTGCGCTGATGGAGCAGGCTGAATTGGTGGAACGGACGGGCTGTTGGCGGATTCCTCGTTTGCGGTCGGCGAAACGAGGAGCTGTATCATGGCAGGATGGCGGC
>NZ_JAACFS010000061.1 GCF_029051645.1 Bradyrhizobium sp. CSA112 | reverse complement strand
TTGCCTCCCGGACTCTGGATGGGCTCGGCTGGCCGCAGATCGACATCGAGGAGACGGACAAGGAGGTGCGCATCACCGCCGAGCTGCCCGGTCTCGATGAGAAGGACGTCAGCCTGGAAATCGCAAATGGCGTTCTTTCGATCTCCGGCGAGAAGAAATCGGAGTCGGAATACAAGGCCCGTCGCTTCAGTGAACGGTACTATGGTCGCTTCCAACGGCGCATACCGCTAGAGGACGTCGAGGAGGACAAGGTCTCCGCCGCGTTCAAGAACGGCGTGCTGACCGTAACGGTGCCGAAATCCGCCGAAGCGAAGAATGTCCGCCGCATCGCGATCAATCGCAATGGCTGACGCATCCGTCCGGGCGCTCGATCGGTGAGCGCCCGGACGACGGCGTTATTTGCATGCAGGGGAGATGCCGCGTGGTCAAGGAACGGAGGAGCGAAAAGGAACTGCGCCAGATGATGCTCGCGGCCGCTCGCCAACACGTCGAGTGCAGCGAACTGGAAGATCTTTTCATATTTGGACCGACGCCACGGCCTGGCGCCAATTGGGGCTTTGGTATCGCAGGCAAGGAGAACAAGGTCTCTGTGGCCTGCTACACGCGCCTCGACCAGATCGCCAGTCACCTTCAGGAAAAATATGAGCTGCATCCGGTCAAGGCTGCCCGGCGCGATATCGAAGCCAGGGTTTGGTCCCTGGTCCATGACCACCCAACACTCAAGGCGTGGCTCTCACGTTCCGGCGGCGCCTACGACATCGCCACGTTCAAAAAACTTGAAGGTCAGCCGAATTGGACAATGGAATGGAATACTGACGATCAGCCGGCCAAAGCTGCCTTCGAACGGATCGTCCGGTCCGTTCAAACGCAAATTGAGCTGGAGTAAGCGGGTCGCTGACCAAGAGCTAGTACGAGCCCCACCGATTTGTACGCTGGGCTACGCTGCTGCCCTATCGTACTGAAATCGCGCTTTTGCTTTTCGCGGCCCTGGTTCAAATAAAGCTGCGAGGACGACAAGAGCAAACGCTGGACGCACGTTGGAGACGCCGGTGACAAAGTTTGAAGAACAAGCTGCGACGCAAGCGCCTCGCTGCGCTTGCCACAGATTGAAAACAAAAGCTGTAGGTGACCGCCCTTATGGGAAGTGCCGGAACAGGCGTCGCGCCACCTGAACGAGTTTCCTCAACCGAAGACGCGTGAAATTCAACTAGGGAGATGTGCGCAGAACAAAATAGTAACTTTTCGATGTGAGTAACAATGTAGGAGAAAAAATCGCGAAAACACCTTTCCTATCAATGGCTTATGCCTTAGGTGTGCTCGGAGGGCGCACGCATTTGTTGCGATTTCAATGGGTTGCAAGGATCTGTCAAGGCATAAGGTGCATTTCGACCCCAAAAGTGCCTTTGAAAAGGTGACGCTTTGAGATCATCCCAAAGCCCGCACCCGCGCATGCGAACCTGCCGGGAGGCTCCCTGGCTTTGCCGAGCGTCCGACCGCCGGTGGCTGATACCAACGTCCTCTGGCTGTTCCAGACCATATCTTCAATCCAGAGCATGCGATCAGCTCCTGCGTCCGGCGCGTTGATGGTCCAAACAAGAGTCATGCTGCGAATCTTTGGACACCAACGACCGTTCGATCCCACCGTCAAACCGATGATTTGATCCATCGATACTGAAAATAACGCAATGGTCTTGGGCTCGCCTAGAGCTGTGAAGAGCCATCGAGGAATCGGCGCCGTTAGCATAAGAAAACGCGCTGTGGCGAGGCCACCGGAATCAGCGCTCCTTGATCGGCTTACATTTCTGAGGGGGCGCAAAGAGGTCACGAGACTACCTGCAACATTGCGATCTGCGTCGTCACTGCTGCGACAACCTGAAACCGAACGATCAAGACTGAAACTCAATGCCATCACTAGCGCGCAGTGGACTTATTCTTCGGTCTCCAAGGCGGGGCTCCAAAAAAACGGGAGTTTTCCTAGATTCGGCTGGAGACTTTCGGGAATTTTTGGCCAAAAAGTGCGAACGCCGGTCTCCGGAGACTTTCCAGGATAAGAAAAGCCCGCATTTGGTGGGCCTTTCTCGTCAAGATAAAGGAAATTCTCTAAAAAACAGGAATGGGTGGCTGGGGCGGGAGGGACCGAACCTTCGAATGGCGGAATCAAAATCCGCTTTATTATTCAACGATTTCACGGAGCATTTTGAAAAAGGGCACGAAACACTGTCCAGCGTTTTCAATAGCTTGGTAGTCGTTTCCAAATAAGGAAGCAGCCCTCGCACAGAAGATCAGCCCAGAAAACCTGATGTAGCGGGGCTGCAGCCGCTTCGACTCCGAAGTAACACTCCAGTACGCAAACTTTTATGGAGCCGTTAATCAAAAGACATTCTGTTCTCCTTCCGCCGACGCGATCTATCTCGCCTCGGACGCGGTCAAAAGCAGCATGAGACAACAATCTTCCAGTCTGGCTGGCGCGTCATGGAAGTCGAGATGGCGTGCTAAACGGCAGGTTCGCGTTGCATGGTGGACAGAGGAATGCTCTTGTCGTCCTGCAGTCTTTTTCCGACGGGTGTTTGGAAGATGTGATCCCGTGCTCCGCATACGGACGTAGGTCATTCGTGTCGGAACGCTTCGGCTGGCTCGAGCGCGGCGGCGCGCGAGGCGGGGTAGACTCCGGACAGGAGACCGATTACGCCGCCAACAGCTGGCGCAAGCAAGGGAGCGAGCGGGTCTAGCACCGGAGTCCAGACCTGATACGCCGAGACACCTACCACGATCAGCACGCCGACACTGGATCCGAGCAGTCCCCCCACGACGCCCATGGACGCGCTCTCGATGAGGAACTGTGAAGCGATGTGGCGACGAGTAGCGCCAATGGCACGGCGCAGTCCAATCTCCGCCGTCCGCTCCATTACCCCCACCAGGGTGATATTTGCGATCCCGAGCGCGCCGACGACAAGCGACAGGCCGCCCAGCAGCAGGAACATCATATTGAGATCGGTTTGCACGTCATCGCGTACGCGACGCGGCTCCTGCGGCAGTTGCACGCGAAGCGTGCGCGGATCGTCCGGCCGCAGCGCCGCCCGCGCCTGCAGTGCGATCAGAGAAGCCGCACCGATCTTCGTCTCCACGACCACCATGCCGGGCCCGAATAGACTGAAATGCCGTCGCGCCGTGCCCTCGGGAATGATGACCGAACCAAGCAGTTCCGG
Source organism: Bradyrhizobium sp. CSA112 (assembly GCF_029051645.1). GTDB lineage: Bacteria > Pseudomonadota > Alphaproteobacteria > Rhizobiales > Xanthobacteraceae > Bradyrhizobium. Next base: position 20,417 of record NZ_JAACFS010000061.1, on the reverse strand, counting down.
CTTTCGCACCACATCACGGAGGATACCGATCACCAGATAGAGCTCGTCGCCGACATAGATCGCGGGCAGCCGCTCGACCCCAGCGATGCCCAGGCGACGCGCGGCATCGGGACCGAGGATCGCAACGCGCTCGGCGCGGGCAGAATGCCCCCCGTCGATAAACCGCCCCGAGGCGAGCTCGGCGCGCACCGCGCGGAACAAATCCGGCGAGGCGGCGCGCACCGCCAGTTTGAATGCGGTCTGATTGGCGGGATCCACCACCGGCGAGGCGCTGACGAGCATATCGTGGACATTGACGTCGCTGAGCAGGCCCGCGGCCACGACACCATTCAGCCGGACCAGCCGTTCCGGCGCGTCCCATGGAATGGCGCGCGGATCAATCGTGCCGGTCGCCATTCCCGGCCGCGCCGTGATGAACAATTCCGTGGCTGCCAGTTGATCGAACTGACTGATGATGCGGTTACCGGCGGTTCGCGTCAGACCGATGGTGGCGACCAGCGCCGACATGCCGATCACGATGCCAAGCACCGTGAGCGCCATACGGGCCGGACGCGCGATCGCCCCGGCGATCGCCTCGGAGACGAGGTCGCGCATCGTGATCCCCGACGGCGCAATGCGCGCCCTGGATGGAGGCGGCAATGCCGTCTCGCTTCCACCAAAGAGCCGGCCATCCTTCATGTTGACTCGGCGCGAGCCCCGGCGCGCGACGTTTTCGTCGTGCGTGACGACGACGATCGTCATGCCCTCCTTGTTGAGCTCGGTGAAGAAATCCAGGATCGACTCGGTGTTCTTGGAATCGAGATTGCCGGTCGGCTCGTCGCACAAGAGCAGGCTCGGTGAACCCATCAGGGCGCGGGCGATCGCCACCCGCTGACGTTCGCCGCCGGACAATTTGGAAGGCGGGAAATTCGCGCGATGCTCGAGGCCGACGCGGCGAATTTCCTGCATCGCCCGCTCGCGCCGCCCTCGTCCGGCCTGCCGGCGGTATACTTCCGCCAGCATGACGTTCTCGAGGACAGTGCGATAGGGCAGCAGGTGGAACGACTGAAAGATGAATCCAACGCGGCGGCTGCGCAGCCCGGCCCGCTCATTCTCGCTCAGCTTTGTCGTTTCGATACCATCAAAGACGTACTGTCCGCTGGTTGGCCGGTCGAGGCAACCGAGGATATTCAACAGCGTGGATTTTCCCGAGCCGGATGGACCGGTTATCGACAGCCATTCGCCGCGCCGCAACACGAGGTCGACATCGATCAATGCGTCGACAGCGGGATCGGTCCCGAATTGCTTGCACACTTTACGCAGGTCAAGGACATGGTCGGCATCGACAGAAGCCGTCTTGATCGGCACCTCTGGCCGTATGTCCTCCATGAGCTTCATTTGACCGCCGCCGGCTCGGCCGTTTTATAGCCCACCACCACGAGTTGACCGGGCGCAAGTTGCCCATCGGGTGTGTTGACCTCGACATAGCCGCCCGTCGAAAGCCCCGGCTGCACGGTGACGTACTCCTGCTTGCCGCCGCGATCGACCAGTACGCGCGATGTTCCGTCGGCGGCAAGCGAGACCGCGCTGGTCGGCACCGCGGTGACCGCGCCCTTCGACGTTTCGATCGGGATAGTCAGCCGGACCGAAAACCCTGCCAGGAGCACAGGCGTGGTCTCCACCTTGACCCCGAGATAGAAGTGGTAACCGTCCACGCCGCGCGTGCCGGGTGTGGTCGCCACCGTCTCAACTACGCCGGTCGCCTTGATCCCAAGCGCCTGCTCGTCGATCGCAACTTTCATCCCGGGCTTCACCAACGGCGCGGCTTCAAGTGGCAGTTGCGAGTCGATGCTTAGCTGGTTATCGGTCACGCTCATAACCGGCCCGGAAGCATTGGCCGCGACCGCGGCGGTCACCTCGTGGACGCGAACCGGGAGCGACGGGATGAACACCACTTCGTCTGCTGGCACCTGCACCCCAAGCTTCGCGCGCGCGGCCGTGAACTCGGCGTTCAGCCGCTGTGCTCGTTCGCTCGCGACCTTGACGTCAAATTCAGCGAGTTCTTGCTGTTCCAGCGCTGCGCGCACGCTGCGCTCGCCTTCGAGGCGGGCCGCCTTCACGGCGCCCTCGGCGACCCGGATCCGTTCCTCGGCCAGCGCGGCCTCGCGCGCCGCGGTCTGAATCGCCAAATCGGCTTCCATCTTTGCCTTGCGCTGCGCGGCACGCGCCACTTTCAGCTTGGCCTCGGCCGCAGCACGCGCCGTTTCGGTCTGGCGCGGATCAAGAACGATCAGGGCACGATCGGCCATTTGCGTGGCGACATCGGCGCTGGCCGCGGTCGCCGAATGCGCGGCCCGCGCGCGTTCGGCTTCAAGCGCAAGCGATTTTCCGGCACGCGCGTCCGCCAGCTGGCGGTTGTCGCCAACGCGTGCCGCGCTGTCGAGAGAAGCCTGGCGCGTGTTCTGCTCCGCGATGGCCCGTGCAGCGGCGACCGCTTTCACCGCTGTTTCGCGCGTGGCCTCGGCCGCAAGCTGGGCGCGCGCGGCATCCGACCACTCTCGCTCGAGCGCCGCGACGGCAGCGCGCTGCTCGCGGGTCGGTACGTACGGATCCCACCCGGCCCTCTTATACATGCGCTCGACCGCGGCGGATGTCTTCTGATCGTAATTGCCATCAACCGTGCCCGGATCGAAGCCAAGGCGAGCCAGGGCTTCTTCGAGTTGGCGGACGTCACCGCCGCTGGTTCCGGGCGCCATGTCGCGAAAAGCCGGTACCGCGCCGATGAGGACAAAGACCGGACGGCCGGATGCGGATAGAATCACCTCGCCTTCCCCAAAGTTCGTATTGGGTCGGGGTAACGACGAGATCAGTCCGGCGCCGCCCTTGACCGTGGAAGGCGCGATAGAAATCGGCTGCGGCAGCCCGAAGCGGACGGTGCCGCGGGTGACGACATCGGAACTCAATATCCGCGACTCCACGGGCACGAGAATCGCGGATGGCTCGGGGGCCGCCGTGCGCGCCGCGACCTCTGCCGGCGACTGGATCCTGGAGCCCATGTACCAGGCGCCAATCGCCATGCCGCCGACCACGCCCAGAATGGCCCAGAGAACGTTTACGCGCTTTGCGACCATGCCGTAGTCCCTCCCACCACCGACAGCGTGCGGGCCATCTTCGCAGGAAGCGTTGCGTCTGCCTTCGTCATGCGATGCGCTGCCAGGAAAGGAGATTACTCATAGGCGCCGATCGGGGAAAGTACGCAAGTGTACATCCTAAAGTGTACATCCTAACTGGTCTATTGCACCTTCCTGGAGAACAGCTCCTCCTGGATGCGCTCCTCGACCGGAGCCAACACCTCCTCCTGCATTTTGAAGCTCCTGGCCGCGACCAGGCGCTCGTAATCCTGCAGTTTCCGTAGAGCGGCCTTCTGGTCCTGCGACATTTTGGAAACCAATAGCTTGCCACCCTCGGTCAGCGCGCTGAGCCGGTTCCGCAGGTCCGGTTCGATTTCGTCTGGATGGCCGTATTCGAAGCCGGCCTTCTTCATCTCCCGCTGCCAGAATCCAAGCGCGGCCTTCATCCGCGGATCCTTGTTGATCAGTGCATCCTGGGGATTGTAGTGGGTAGCCTTCAGCTGATCGGGTTTGAAAGTTTCAGCCAAAGCCTTGCGCGTGCAACCGCCGGTACGCGACAAATCCTCGATTTCCAGAGCGACCGCGAGGGTGTTGCTCACGTCATCTCCGAGCAACGCGCGATTGTAAGCGACCTGATCTGCGGGGGAAAGCTTGCGGAAAATTTGCACATTGCGCTCGCCGAGACCGACGCGGGCGGGGCTGTAGCCGGTGGCGAGCTGAGGCGGCAGACCCGTGTAGAAGGTGGAGACGCCAAAGCCATGACGACTGACGAACTCCTCCTCACTAAGGCCTGGAAGATTTTTGTCCGCCGACATGCCCGCCCGCACCGTTTTGTGGTCGGCCGCGATGTACTGGAAGCCTTGTTCGCGCATGCAGCGGGCGATCAGTTCCTCGGTTTTCTCGATCGCCTGAACCAGCTCGCGCGGCGACATGCCGAATTCCTCGGTGCCGAGGCCCTTCGGTGCCTGTGCCTGTGCCGCCGCTGTCGCTGGCGCGAGCAGGACGGCGAACAGGCCCATGTAAATTGCCCTCTTCATGGCGCTACCCTTTCCAATAACGAACCTCGTATCCAGCCGGTACATGTCAGTCCGTCGCGACAATCTTTCCGGTCTCGATATCGACGAAGACGTCCTTCTCGCCCTGTTCCGGTGATTGGATCTCGATCACGTAGACATTCTTGCCGCGCTTCTTCTCGATCACGACGTCCGTGACTTCACCGGGGATGCGCTCAAGCGCAATCTTCTTCGCCTGTTCTTCCGTGATCTTTGCCGCAGGCTGCGCACGCTCTTTCGAACGGCTCGGTTGCTGCGCCTGCACGACGACCACGGCTGGCGCAACAAAAAGAAGACTGGCGAGCAGGCCCCAGTGGATCGTCCTCTTCATGGCGGTATCCTTGTTCAATTGCTACGCCGGAACGGAAACACAGAGGGATCGCCCGCTATCCACGATTTTCGTCACCCGTGGGAGGAGAAACCCGTGCGATGAAAATCGTGGATCAGGGCGCTCGCACCGTTCACATCAGTCCGTTCCGACGATCTTTCCGGACTCGATGTCGACAAAGACATCCTTCTCGCCATCCTTCGGCGTCTGGATCTCGACGACGTAGACATTTTTGCCTTTCTTCCGCTCGATCTTCAGGGAGGTGGCCTTGCCGGGGACCTCCGCGAGCGCGATCTTTGTCGCCTGGTCTCCCGAGACCTTCGCCACGGGCGGCGTATACTTCAGCGGTTTGTCGCGGAGCTTCCCGACGCTTGAAACGTCCGCGGCGGGATTGTCCTTGGGCAGTGCGTTGGAAACGACAAGCTTGCCGTCCGAGGTGTCGAGCACGACTCCAACCACTGGACACCATATCTTGTCGGTGATGTCTTTCAGGTCCTGCAGGCCCTGCTCGCGAACCCGGACGCAGCCTTTGAAGGTCCCCGCTGGAACCGTTATTTCGATGCCGGCTTCAATGTTCTCGGCGCCGCCATAGGCCGAGCTCTTGCTGCCGTCGAATATATACCGGCCGCCGATTGTGAAAGTGCCGGGCATCAACAGGCCCGGTTCGGCCACGCCGTCGCCGTCAGGGTCGCCAGCTCGCCAGGTGCCAGCGAAAATGGGTTTGCCTTCCTCGTTGATCTCCCAACTCACCTCGCCAAAGACGTAGACGCTGTTGGTGGTCTTATCGACGGCGAACCAGTTGAGCGCGCGCTGTGTCAGCGTGCCATCGAGGTACTCCTCTTCCTGAACAACCGCGGTCTTGAATTTGCCGATGCCGGGAAGGTCGAAATCCTCGGTGCTATCCAGGACCACGGTTTCCTTGCGGTACTTGCCGTCCGGGTGATCGGGCCGCTCGTGCACGTGTTTGTGGCCGGGCACGATCGGGAAATAAAGTGGGTTGACCCCGTGCGGGACAATGTTCTCGCCTTTCAGATGCCAGTCCTTCAGCGACGAGTAATCCTTGTCGCTCATAAAGCGCGGCGGTTCGTTGATCTCGCCCGCGACTGCGCTGCCAGCCAGCGCGAATCCAGCCGCAGCCAGAACGGTGCCCGCCATGAGCGCGGCACGCCACTTGGCCAGCGGGCCAGATTGCCCGCTCGCCGTCTTCATCTGTCGCTCCAAACCCTGCTTGTCGAACATCTCAATGCCCTCCAGTTGCGGGCGGCGGTCCGGCCACCTGTCGCCCAAGGTTGCGGAAGTTTTCAGCCTGATGTGGCCGTTGGGCCGATCTGACATTTCGCGAGCGGGCCGGTTCATCGCGCCCTCGCTGTGGTGAAGCCGGCTTCGATGAAGGACCGATTGCCATCCTTGGCGACGGTCCCGATCGCGAATTTGTAGGTCTGGCCGGCGCGCAAGAACCCTGCAGGTACCGTGAAGGATTTGGCCGAACCGGGCAGCAGTGCCCGGACTTCGTAGGCCGAGCCGGTTTGCTCGATAACGATAGCGCAGGCCTCGATCCCCTCCGGCACAGACCAGCGCAGGGTCAGCGCGTTGGCGGGCACGTCTTTCTGATCAGGCCGCGGATATTCGAATACGGCGGGCTTTGGGAACACGTGACTCAACTGCGCCTCACCGCGCAGGATCGCGCCTTTGGTCGTCGTTCCCTCAAAACGATATGCGCCCGCTGGGAAATCTGCCCCCACGATCTTGTCATCATCCGGCTCAGGCGATTCAAGCGTGAGACTGCGAACTCCCAGCTTCGAGTCCGGCGTTTTGAGGTCGATCACCGTGCGCTCGGCGGGTGCCAACACCTTCAGCGCAGCCAGCCCATCCTCCGCGCCGGTTGCCTCGAACCGGATCTCGGCATCATGATCCCGTACATTGCGTTCGAGATAAACGGATAGCTTTTGGAAGCGGCCGGCCTCGGCCTCGGCTGCCGTCGCCGGACATGCAAAAGCGGATAAAGTCGCAGCCGCTGCGACAATCCAACCGTTGTGACGACGAACGGCGGCCTTCATGTTCACACGCTCCCCGATACTTGCGCCGTTCCTGGAATAGTCAGACTGTCCGTCAGCGCGCCAGTACCGCGACCGAAGCGGAGATAAAATGCAGGCAAGATAAACAGGTTGAGCAGTGTCGACGTCACGAGGCCGCCCAGAATAACGACCGCCATCGGATACTCGATCTCGTGGCCCGGCAGGTCGCCGAAAATGATCAGCGGCAGGATCGCGAGCCCGGCGGCGCCGGTCGTCATCAGGATCGGCCGTAACCGCTCGCTCGCGCCGCGAAGCACGAGCTTCATGCTGAACACCTCTCCCTCATAGCGTTCCAGATGCTGGAAGTGGTTGATCATGATGATCCCGTTGCGAGCGGCGATGCCGAGCACCGTCAGGAAGCCGACCAGCGAGCCAAGGGAAATCACGCCGCCCGCCAGCCACGCCGCCAACACGCCGCCCACCAGTGCCGAAGGCAGGGTCACGAAACTGAGCGCTGCCAGCCGCCAGCTGTCAAAAGACTGTTGCAGAAGTACAAAGATGACGGCGAGCGCCAGGAGGGAGAACAACTCGAGCCGCCTGCGGGCGGCGCTCAGTTCCTGATACTCGCCTTGCAGCACTGCGTAATAGCCGAGCGGAAACGACAACTTCTCCAAACGCGCCTGCACGTCGCTGGCGACTGCGCCGAGATCGCGGCCTTTCACATTCGCCTGCACGTCGATCCGACGGGAGCTCGCCTCGCGCTTGACGACATTTGGCGTCGGCCGAATGCTGACATCGGCTACTTCCGCCAGTTGGACGCGCTGCCCGGTCGGCGTGTCGATCAGCATCTGGCGGACCGAGTCAATGCTGTGGCGGGATAACGGGTCGGTCCACACCTGCACGTCGTAGGTACGTCCACCGATGAAGATGTCGCCGACCTCGGTTCCGGCCATCAATGATGCGGAGGCACGCCGGACATCACCCGGCTTCAGGCCATAGCGTTGCGCCTCCTCCAGCTTCACCGTCACCTGAATGTGCGGTACTTCGACCATCAACTCCTTGTGCAGGTTGACGAGATTCGGAACGTCAGCGAGTGCCGCGCGGACCTCCTCCGCCTTGTCCCTGAGAATGTCGAGATCCGGGCCGAAGATACGGACGACGATCGCCTCGCCAGCGCCGGTCAGAACCTCGCGAATGCGTTCCTTCAGATAGGTCTGCACGTCACGGTAGAGCCCGGGATAGCCCTCCACCATTTCCTCGACCCTGGCATGTGTCTTGTCGTAGTCGGCGTCCTTGCTGATGCTGATCCAGTTCTCGCCGAAATTGACGCCGACGACTTCGTCAGCGGCGAAGGCCTGGCCGATATGGGCGCCGAAGTTTCGTACGCCTGGAATGGCGCGCAGTTCCTTGCTCGCACGCGTCGTGATGCGCAACATCTCGGGCAGCGACGCGTCGGGGGTGGTAACCCAGTGCATCAGGAAGTCGCGCTCCTTGAACGACGGCAGCAGCGAGTGGCCGAGCAACGGCCAAACCCCAATCCCCGAGAGCGTCACTATTCCGACAGCGATATAGGCCATGCGTGGAGTCCTAGTGACCCGTTCCAGCAAGGGTGCGTAATGGTGTAGCAGCCAGACGATGACAGGTGATTCACGCCCTTCGAGTCGCGCGCCACGCAGCAGGATTAGGCAGAGCGCCGGCGTCACCGTCATGGCTGCGACGAGCGAAGCCGCAATCGCGAGCACATAGGCGGCAATCAGGGGCTTGAAGAAGGATCCGGTCAGGCCCTGCATGAACAGGACCGGCACGACCGCAGTAACGACGATAAGGGTCGCGTAGACGATCGGCGCACGCACCTCCAGTGAAGCGTCCAGAATGATACGCGCCGTGCTTCGCGTATCGCCCGACCGCCGTGCATGGCGCAGGCGTCGCATGATGTTCTCGACGTCGAGGATCGCGTCGTCGACGACGACGCCCAACGCGATCACGAAGCCCGCCAGGGTCATTGTGTTGACCGAGGCGCCGGACATGAACAGAACTAGTCCAGCTGCGAGCAGCGACAGCGGAATGGCGACGATACAGACGAGCGCGGTGCGCCACTCGTAAAGGAAGATGAGGATGATGCTCGCGACGAACAGGCAGCTCAGCAACAGTGCCCAGGATAGATTGTTGATCGAGTCCTCGACGAAAGTCGCCGGCCGGAAGATCGTCGTATCGATCTCGACCCCAGGAAGACCGGGCTTCATCCTCTCCAGCGCCTCCTCCACCCCGCGGGTGACGGCGAGCGTGTTGCCCCAGGGAAACTTTTCGACGATGAGCATGAGGCCCGGACCGTCGTTGATGACGGCATCGCCAATCATGCCCTGCGGCGCATAGACCAGATTGGCCACGTCGCTTAGCAGTAGCGGCGGCTTCCCGGCAGATTTGGTCACCGGAACCTTGGCCAGCGTCTCCGGTGTAACGCCGACGCCGACGAAGCGAAGTTGAAAGCGCTGATTGGGTGTTTCGACGAAGCCGCCGGTGCCGATATGCGCGCCGCGGGCATAGCGCAGCAGACCAACGTCGAGGGCGTCGGAAACCGCTTCCTGCACCTGGTCGAGCGTCACGTTGACATCGGCCAACCGCTTCGGATCAACCATGACCTGAAGCATCTTGAGCTGCTCTCCCCAGATCGCGACGTTCGCAACGCCGGGAACTCCGAGTAGCCGCTGCCGGATCGTCCAATAGGAAAGCATGGACAGGTCCATCACGGACTTGTCCTTCGAAGTAATGCCGACCTTCATGATGCGGCTGGTCGAGGACAATGGCGGCATCATGAACGGCGGCGCGGCCCATGTCGGCAGGGTCTTGGTCGCGAGCGCCATCCGCTCACTGACCAGCTGCCGCGCGCGGATCTCGTCGACGCCGGATTTGAAGATCAACAGGATTGACGACAGTTGCGCCACCGACTTCGAGCGCATCACGTCGATGTCCGGGACGCCGTTCAGCGCGTTTTCCAGCGGCACCGTGACAAGTTGTTCAACTTCGGCGGATGAAAGCCCCAGACAGATCGTCTGGATCTCGACCCGTGGCGGTGCGAATTCCGGAAATACGTCCACCGGGACGTCGCGCAGACGTGCGAGGCCGAACCACGTCAGCACCACTCCAAGGGCGAGGACGAGATAACGAAAGCGCAGACTAGAACCTACGATCAGCCTCATCATCGGAAAGCATCCCCCCACTCTGGCCAAGGCCGCAATGAAAAAACAATTTCGACGCGCAGCTAGTGACCTACCTTCACCTCTGTTCCGAACACCTGCGGCACTCCCGCCGCAAGCACCTTCGTGCCGGCAGGTGGGCCGTCACTCAGGTAGACGTTGTCGCCCTTGATGGTATCGATCACCACCGCGCCGCGAACGAAGGTCAACGGGTCGGCGCTGATATAGACCCACGTCTTTCCGGTCAGGTCGTAGAGAACAGATGCATATGGCACGATCCGGCGGCCCGACGGATCTACGCGCACCTCATCGATCAGGATGCCGAGCCGTTCCGCCGCTTTCGGCGTGAGCGTGATCTTCTTGATCTTTGCGTCATTCGTGGCCTCGACCCGCGCGGGCGCGCTCTTCTTGACGTCCGACTCCGCGGCCGGGGCTGACATACACGACGCGGCGAGGCAGGCGGTGGACGCCGCGACCATCAATACGCTGAAGCGCGCCATGACACGTTTCTCCCTTTCACATCGTTCGAAGTGAAGCGCGCGGCGGTCATGACGCGGTCTCCATTTCAAGATCGAGCCGGTCGGCGGTCCAGCCGGCGCCGAACCGCAGGTAAAGCGCCGGCAGCACGAACAACGTCCCGAGCGTCATGGTAACGACGCCGCCCAAGACCGAGAGCGCGAGCGGGTGCGCGATTTCGAGTCCGGCGACATCACCCATGATCGCGAATGGAAGCACCAGGGCGAGCGTCGTCACCGATGAGGCGATGATGCTCGGGAACCGTTCCAGCACGCCGCGACGCACCAGCTTTTCGCCGAACGGCTCACCCTCGTTCAATTGCAGATGCTGGAAATGGGCGACCAGACCGATGCCCTGCCGTACCATCAGTGCGAGCACCGCTGCCAGACCCAGCAGAGACCCAAGCGAGAAGTCACCGTCATTGATTGCGGCGGTAGCGAGACCGCCGAGTGCAGCGACCGGTACGCCGAGCAGCGACAGGACGCTGAGTGTCCAGCTGCGGAGCACCGCCTGCGTCAGCAGGAACATCAACAGCGCCGCCGCCGCCATGTAGCTGTATATCGATCGCAGGGCGGCTCGCTGCTCCTTGTATTCGCCGAGCACCTCGGCACGGTGCTCGAACGGGAATGCGATCTGTTTGACATTCCTGGCGACATCATCCGCCACATCACCGAGCGCCCGCTCGTCCACTTTCGCGGAAACATCGATACGACGCGAGGACCCCTGTCGCTGGATGATGCTGGTGGCCGGCGCGATGCGGACGTCCGCAACCTCAGCCAGGCGAACCTGGGACCCGCTCTCGCTGTTGATCATCAGATTCCGCACGTCATCGATGTTGTCGCGCAGCTCCGGACGCCCCCAAACAACCACGTCGAAAACCTTCTGGTCCTCGAAAAGCGCACCGACGGTGATGCCGCCGACCATCGCCGAGGTCGCCCTGCGGACGTCGCCCGGCTTCAGGCCGTAACCGGCTGCGCGATCGACATCCACCTTGACTTCGATCGAGGGTTCTTCGACCTGTAATTCGACCCGGGGGTTTTCAATGCCGGGGATCTTCGCCATCGCTGCGCGGATCTCCTGCGCCTTGGCGCGAATGATATCAAGGCTGTTGCCATAGACACGGACGGTGAGGCTATCCGGGTCACCGGTGAGCGCCTCGCGCAGCTTCGTAGACAGGTATGTCCCAAGCTTGCCCCGCATCCCGGGATAGGCGGTGATGACAGCTTCGACGGCATCCACGGTTGTTTCGCGATCGGCCTTCGGATCGATGTTGACCCACACGTGCCCGGCGTTCACGTCCGTTGCGCGTTCGCAGTTACAAAGCACCGCCCGTCCGAGATTGGCGAAAGCGTTCTGCACTCCGGGAATCTCCCGCAGGTCTCGGATCAAATTCTCGGTCGATCGGGTCATTGCCTGCAGCGAGGTGCCGGGCGGCCCCTGCCATTCGATCACCAGATCCGTCTCTCTGAAGCTGGGCACCATATTGCGTTCGAGCGGGCTCCAAAGCGCGAAGCACGCGATCGCCGCCACGACGCAGGCGCCGACGCAGGCGAGCGGCGCGTGGATGACGCGGCCGACAACCGAATCGAAAGGCCTGGCCAATCTATTGGTCACCCAACTGCCCGTCGGGGTCAGTGGCGCATTGGCGAGCAGCACCGCGGCCAGCGCGGGGGTCACGATCAACGCCACCAGCATGGAGATGGACACCGCGGCGATATAGGCCCAGGCCATCGGCGCGAAGAACGCGGCGGACCGACTCTGCATGAACAGGACTGGCAGCACCGCCAGCAAGACGATCAGCGATGCGTACAGCATCGGCCCGCGCGTTTCCAGCATTGCACGGACGACGACCATGAAGCCGGACCGACCGTCGCGTTGCGGCGCGCGCAATCGGTGCAGCACATTTTCGACGTCGATAATACTGTCATGCACGATCACGCCGGACGCCATCAGCAGACCACCGACCACCACCATGCTAAGCGGGATTCCGGCGGCCTTTAACAGCAGTTCAGCGCAAACGAATGACAATGAGATCGCAACCAGGGCGATAACCGCGGTCCTCCAGCTGCCCATTAGAAGGCCAAGCACGATGGCGACCAGGATGATCGAAATGATCATGGCCTTGCCCAGATTGCTGATCGCGCGTTCGATGAAGCTCGCGGGATGGTAGATGGTCGTATTGATCTCGATACCGGGCAGCCCGGGCTTCAGCTCGTTGAGCGCGCGCTCAACGCCGCGAGTCACGTCCAATGTGTTGAAGCCGGGGAACTTCTCGATCGCCACCATCAAGCCGGGGTTTTCGCCGACGATGGCGTCTCCGATCAGCGCCTGATGCCCCTCCACGAGATAGGCGACGTCGCCGACGCTCGTGGTCGTGCCGCTGAGCGGCACCTTGGCGAAGGTACCCACGGTGGAGATCGGCAGCTGGTGACGGATGCTGAGCCGCTGGTTCGGCGTTTCGATGAAGCCGCCGGTGCCGGGCGTGGATGAGTTCAGGTAGGTGAGCGGCGAGGACCACACCGCCTCACCGGTCGTCTTGATCACCTGATCGAGCTTGACGCCCTTCTTGTTCAGATTTCGGGCATCGACAAGCACTTGCACCTGCCGCTCGCGCTGACCCCATATCGACACATTCGCTACACCCGGAACGCCGGCGAGACGCGGCGCGATATTCCAGCGCGCCTGAACGGACATGTCGATCAGCGAGACGGATTTCGAGCTCAGGCCGATGTTCATCACCCGGCTGGCCGAGGAGACGGGCTGAAGCATGGTCGGAGGGCTGGAGACGTTCGGCAGCGCATGCGCCTGCGTCAGCCGTTCCTGCACCATCTGGCGCGCTTTCATCAGATCGGTGCCGGGCGCGAAGATCATCTCGATCGTCGAAAGTCCCGCCATCGATTCTGACTGGATGACCTGAAGCCACGGCACGCCGTTCAGCAGGTCCGCCTCCAGCGGCACGGTAATCAACGATTCGACCTCTGCGCTGGAGAGGCCAAGCGATTCCGTCTTCACGGTGAGCGAGGGCGGCGCCAATTCGGGGATGACTTCGAGCGGCTTGTTTCTGACGTCGATGGCGCCGACGATAAGCAGGCCCGAGGCGGCGACTACAATGAGGGTGCGCAAATGCACGCTAGAGGAAATGAGCCACGCCAACATTTCGACGCCCCCTCCCTTTGACCTCTAGTTGTATTTGACCTCTAGTTGAAATCGAACTCCTGAGTGGGCCCGTTGAATGCGGGATTTTCTGACCGCTGTGTCGCTCGTAGAGGCAACACAATTGTTCCCCACTATTATTTCCCCACGAGTCCGAATTCTTTGTCGGCCTTGCGCCGACTTTATTTCGGTCGTGCTAACGCCATAGTGAGGCTTCGCCGTAATCAAAATTCCGCAATGCTACCTTTCGTGGACCAGACTGAGGACCAGATCAAGGCGAGTGGAAATTTTAAGTTGATGTTCTTGTGGGCACAATCCACCCATTTGGATTACATGCAGGTTCCAAATTGGGTCACGCGTGTTTACGCACTTACGCACTTTAGGGGGCTTTAGGTGGCAAAAACTCTACGGCCACTTGAAGTTGCCTGACAGCCGACGAGGCTGTTTGCAGCTCCTGCGTGTAATCTAGATACATCACTTTGGATATACCACTTCGTGGCGCTTGCGTAATTCGTCATCCGCGTCACTCTTATTCCAACATTGCTGGGGGGCTCCGGCAATTATTTGCTCCGTGCTGTTGAGTGGGGCTTTTGTCTGCAATCGGTTGACGGATGAAACGCCGTTGAGACAATCTGATCTCCAGTGCGGAATTGCTATGAGCGAGTTAGTTCGACCACGTGAGTGATGTCGAACTGCGGTAGTGATGGGGCCGCGCATGATCAGGGGTAAGCGGAATGAGCGCGTCGCCGGATCCGGGCGACGGTGGCACGCTGCAGGAACTGGCATCGTAAAGTCAACTGCGCACAGTTGGCGCTGCGACTACTCCCGGTACCCGCTGGCCTTTGGCGCTGTGCCGGCATTGTTCAGCCTCATGCTGTTTGTCCCTTCTTATGCCGCCGCCGCGGAGAGCGAGGACGTGGCAGCTCTCCGGCGCATGCTCGGGGAGCTAAAAGCGGAGAACCGCAAACTTTCCGAACGTCTCGGTGCCCTGGAGGGCGCGTCGGCGACGCGGCGTGTCAAGCCCGCTCCGGCGCAGCAACGTCCGGCACCTGCCGCGACTACGGCGGCAGCCGCGCCCACGGTTGTAGTGGCGCCGCCCGTCGCTCCGCCCGCTCTGCCCGAGCCGGATTTGTCCGAAGCCGCAGCGAAGAGGCCGCTTAACGCGCGTATAAGAGATCTGGAGATCGGATGGGCGGCGAACGAGAACGCGACGCGCCAGATCATCCGGGACTCGCTCTCGAAGACCGGACCGAAGATCAATAACTTCCTCACGCTGAGCGGCGTGGTTGAAGGCCTGGCCTCGCGGACCGGCTCATTCACCGGCCCTACCCAGGAAAACCTGTCGCTGGGTACGGCAGAGCTCGATTTCGATATCAAGCTGAGCGACTGGTTGACCGGCGCTCTGGTTCTCCACTTCGACAGCGGCACTGGCGCGATATTCCCGACCGGGAATCAACCAGTGGTGCCGGCCAACATCGCTGGCGTAGGCGTGGATCGCTTCACGCTTGATCGGACTCACGTTACAGTTGGCGATCTGATGCAATTCCCGATCGCGGCCCGCTTCGGCGTGGAGGTTTTGCATTTCGGTACGTCGACGGGCGTGGCACGCCTGGATACGCTATCGATCGGCACTCCGCTGACAACCGAAGTGTTTGAAAACCGTCAGACGGCGGGAGGCCTGGAATTCGCCTGGCCAACCCCACCACGGCAGCCGCCGCCGGCGCCGGTCGTTGTTCCACGCGTTAGTCCGTTGGTCGTCGCACCGGCCGTCAGCCAACTCATGCGTTGGCTCGGCTACATCCCACTGCCTGAGCGGCCGTTCCGGCCTACGCCAGTTACATTCCCCTTCGACCCGGCGCCCTTCTACGGCTCAGTCATGACTTACAGGGGTAGCGACAGCATCATCCCCGGCCGGACTAAAATCGACGATTACAATGTCAGTCTCGGTTTCCGGACGAGGGGCCATTGCGGCGTGCCGTATGACCAGCTGACGGATTCGATGATTTGTCCATGGACCGTTGACTTCCATGTCGACTACGACACCTCCGTTTTCGAAAGCAGATTTCTGCATTCGTCCTACCTGCCGTTCCTGGATCAGATCGGCAAGATTCCCGGAGTGGCCGCGAGTCTCAAAACCAGTTTCGGCCCGTTCGCGTTCGTGGGCGAGGTAAATGCCGCAGTTCAGGACGCCAGGTTTATCGATGGGCTCGGCATTGCGCGGAACATGATGCCGATGACTTGGCAGGCCTCGATTGCCTACCAGTTCGACTGGAACCCCTGGATAACGGAGATCGGTGCGCAGGGCGATTACATCTCGGTGGGATATTCCGGCAGCAAAGACATGGCGGGCGTATCGATCCTGCAAAGCGGCGTGCCAACCCGGATCGGATTCGTCCCGCAGCACCGGCTTTTCCTTACCGGCGGCGAGTGGGTGATGGACGGGCTGAAGGTGGCCGTGGAATATTCAGCCAATTGGGACTATCCGGTGAGCGTCGGCGGGACGGGCAAAGTCGCGCATGGCTGGTTCGGATTGATCCAGCTTAATTTCTGATGCGTCTTCGCCCAGCACTATAAGGACGTGCGTGCCGAATCCTGGAAGCGATTGAGAATATCCACCGGGGACGAGCAAGCCGCGTTAGTAGCAACGCGGCTGGTCGCGTCTAGCGGGCCTGCGCGCGAGCAACACCGATCTCATCGCCCGGATATTAAACTGAGAGTGTTTCGGAGCACTGATACCAGCTTCGAACGGCTCGGTCCCGGCTACCGAATTGGTTTACCGCGGACTGATCTCGACCTGCCGCACGGCCGGCATTCGGGGAATCCGTGGAGCAGTTCGATCCTCGAGGCCACGGTTGAGTCCCGGTACGCCTCGTCAGAGATCGATTGTCTTGCCCAACCGACGGGAGAACTCCATGAAGGCCATCGCACTGGGCGCATTCGGTGCCGCGCTGCTCGCGTCCGCCACTTCCGCCGCGCCCCTCAACGCGACGACGATCGGCTCCGCCGAAGTCTCCAACGTCGATCAGGTCGGTCTGGTCTGCAACGAGTATTATGGACGCTGCTGGCGGACCCGAGGACCGCGCTATGTCCTGCGCTATTACTATGACCCCAGCTACTTCCCCGGCCGGGGCTACAACTACTACGCTGGCCCCGGCTACTACAATCGCGGCTACGGCGGACCAAGGTTCATCATTCGCGGCTGGTAGCCAGGAAGCAAGGGGCCGCTCTCTGGTGCGACCCCTTCTTACGGGACAGTCGCTTCCAGTCCGCCGGCAGAAGGAGATAGCAAGGATCGCCCAGACCGCGATTGAGTTCCCGCCGATGCAGAAGGGGCAAGCTTCAATCTCACGGGTGAAGCAACAGATCGAGAGGGTGATGCGGCCCGCACGGAAATTAGCTTCAACTGCGTCGCATATCACCAGCCCCGGTCGGTGCAGGCGTCACAGTTCGAGCTTGTCTCAACCACCATACCGCCCGGACGCTCGGTCTCCCGGTGCCGCCGTCGCTGCTCGCCCCGTCGACGAGGTGATCGAATGAAGGCTGATTGTTGCAGTGCATGAGTCAGGTTCTGGCACTCAGCTCAAATCAGCCTTCAGGCGAACGTCCGCTTTGCGCCAGAACCGGTCGTTCGGTCAGCGGCACTTTTGACCCGCAACGGAGATTGGGCGGAAACCTGGTCAAGAGCATTGAGTCGTCGCCAGACCGAGCCACCAGCAGCGTGATGGCCTGAGCATAGCCGGAGTGCTAAAACAGAGATCGATAAAGCACATAGGAGAACCAATCATGGCGTCGATCACGGCAACTGCCAACGAGTTCTTTGTCGCTTGCGAGACTGGAAAGGGTTGGGAAGTCTGCAAGGCTTACTGTGCTCCAAACGCGACCTTCGCCGCTCAGGCCGAACCGCTTGCAGATATTAAAACCCTTGCGGAATACGCGGATTGGATGAAGGGGGTAATGACCACTATGCCGGACGGCAGCTACGAGGTGAAATCCTTCGCCACCGACGCCGAGCGAAACAATGTCGCTGCCTATGCTGTCTTTTCGGGTACTCACACCGGTCCCGGTGGTCCGTGTGAGCCGACCGGCAAGAAGACGACGTCGGACTATGTCTACGTAATGCAATTCACTGGCGACAAGATCACCCACATGACGAAGATCTGGCATTCTGGTATGGCCCTGAAGGAACTGGGATGGGTCTGAGCGGCATCCCTCGTTGCTGTGGCCGCGCCGCGCTGCAAAGATAAGTGTGTAGATCAGACTTGGGCGACAAAACGCGGAGACGCGGGGCAGGTTTGGTCAGCGCAACTGCCCCATACCCGACATCGCGTTGAGGTCTCATGCATCGCCCAAATGTCTCCATGCCCAGGGGCCGCCGGGTTGTGGAGGGCCAGCAGATGATGCAGGCCGCCAGCGACATCTTTCTCGGTGCTACGCAGGACGATGCGACCGGCCGTCAGTTCTATGTTCGGACGCTGAAAAACCGCAGGCTTGGCGCCGTCAGCGAAATCAGCGAAGGCGAGGCACTCTCGGACTATGCCCAGCTATGCGGTCGAACCCTCGCGCGTGCCCATGCGCGCTCCGGCGATCCGGCCGCGATCGCTGGCTACGCCGGCAAGAACGACGCGCTCGATGACGCGATCGCGTCCTTCGCGATGGCCTATGCCGATCAGACAAGCGCCGACCACGTCGTTCTGGTGAAGGCGAAGGGGACCAAACCGACGGCTACGAAGAAAGCGAAAGCGACTTAGTCGAAGGGAGAGCCAGGCTCCGGTCCCCAAGATTTAGACGGCGTTGAATCGCCTACTTGTGCGGCACGAAAGTCCGGAAGTGGCACCTTTGAGAGATCCCGACCCGCTCCAAAAATGTCTGCTTTCATGGGTAAAGTGACTGGCGTAAGGTCGGAATGACGAGATTGGAGACCATATCGGACATTCGCCTGTAAATCACAGGCCGTCCGCATCGGGGTAAGGCGACGGACGTCAATGCGGCCTCAACCATTCCAGCCGGCCTTGCGCAAGCCTTCGACGAGATGAGCGTGGTCCTCCGGACGAAACCACGGAGCTCTCTTGCGGACATACATGTCAAATGCTCCCGGTGCGCGCGAGACGGCCTTCTCCAATGCTAACTTCGCTTCCGTTGTGCGCCCAAGCTGGCCCAGCGCCGCCGCGGGCCAACGGTAGATCATCGGAAAATCGGGATACGACCGGATCAGCCGTTTCGAGGCTTCGATCGAAGCCTCGTATTCGCTGCAGAAATACAGACCACACACAACGTGCAACAAACGTACTGCCAGATACGGATCGCGGGGATCGAGCCTGATACAGGTTTCGAGAGCCGTGAGCCCTTCCCTTGGCCGTCCTGCGAAGATCAACGTCGCGCCTCTGTGGCCATGCGCGATGGCCAGATTTGGACTCATTGAGAGAGCTCGCTCAATCTCCGCCAACGCACCGTCGGCGTCGCCGCGCGCTTGCAAGGCCCAGCCGAGGCATGAACGGGATTCTGCATCGGCGCCATCGAGCGCGACTGCCCGACGGGCCAGGGCTTCGGCCGAGCGTTGCGCGTTTGGCAGATCCAGCTTCTGGTAAATCGCGGCCGTTTGCAACTGATACAAGGCGAGCGCGCTGTAGCCCCCGGCGAAGGTCGGGTCGAGCTCGATTGCCTGCTTAAAAAAACCCTCTGCCGTCGCATCGTCGTCTGGGGTAGCTTTGCTCAGATGCCACAGACCGCGCTGATAGGCCGCCCAGGCATCGAGGCTCTCCGGTGGCTTGCGCATGGCGCGTCGCAGCTCGGCGTCTGCAATGGCGGGGGCCAGGGCGGTCGTCAGCGCTTCGGTGAGCTCGTCCTGCATCGCGAAAATATCGGCGAGATCGCGGTCGTAGCGCTCGGCCCACACATGGTTGCTGGTTCCCGCCTCTATCAATTGCGCAGTGACGCGGATCCGATTGCCGGCCTTGCGCACGCTACCTTCGAGCACATAGCGCACGCCGAGCTCGCGTCCGACCTGTTTCACATCGACCGCTCGGCCCTTATAGGTGAAGGACGAGTTCCGGGCGATGACGAACAGCGAGGGATAGTGCGACAGTGCCGTGATCACATCCTCGGCGATCCCGTCGGAGACGAACTCTTGCTCGGGGTCGCCGCTCATGTTGGTGAATGGCAGCACGGCGACGGACGGTTTGTCGGGCAAGGCGAGCGCCGGAATCTCAGCTTTGCGCGTCGCGGGCCGCTGGCTGGGATCGATGATGATACGGTAAACGTGGACAGGCCGGGCGATATTCTTCAGCGTTTGTTCGCCCGCGTCCTCGACGTCGAAAGACACCTTATCGCGCGCGTGACTGAGGACTGTACGCGAGATACATATGCCGCCGGGTTCGGCCAGCGCCTCAAGTCGCGCCGCGATGTTCACGCCATCGCCATAGAGGTCTCGGCGTTCGATCATCACGTCGCCAAGGTTAACCCCGACGCGAAACTCAATTCGTTTTTCCTGCGGCACGTTGGCATTGCGGTCAACCATGCCCTGCTGAACCTCGATCGCGCAGCGTACTGCATCCACCACGCTTGGAAACTCAATTAGAATTCCATCACCGGTCGTTTTCACGATGCGGCCGCGATGTTGCTTGTTCTTTGGATCGATCAGCTCGCGGCGAAGGAGATTGAGGCGAGCAAGCGTGCCCTCCTCGTCCGCACCCATCAGCCGGCTATAGCCGGCAATATCGGCGGCGAGAATAGCGGCGAGCTTGCGTTTGGTCTGATCTGAGGCCATTGGGGTCGGTTTCCCCAGTTCCTCTCCATATTATCACGGAATGCTATGCCTCTGGGATAATTCACGCGGGATGGCCCGCCGAGAGACTCGGACCTTGCGCTGATGCCGGATGCGGATCCCAGCGCCACCACGATGAGGAACGCCATCGTATCCAGCCAGCGTTGCACAAGTCCGGAACCTGGCACTTGTCGAAGTAACGGGTCGAGCTGACATGTCCGCTCATTGCGGCAAGCCAGACGTGGCCCTCAACACGCGGGACTTCCAACTCAGACATCCGGACTTAATA
>NZ_JAACFS010000060.1 GCF_029051645.1 Bradyrhizobium sp. CSA112 | reverse complement strand
GACAAAGTGAAGCCCGAATGGGCCCTGATTTGCACCGCTCACAACCTCGTCAAGCTGGCGAGGGCCGCATGAGCCGCTATCATTCGGATAAAACCGGCTTCCCGATGCTAACTGGACAGGCTCCTAGTTCGGCTAATTGAAGGCGTCGCCTTCCGCGCGCAGACGGATTCGATTTGATCGCGGAGAGCGGAACGACCACAATCGTTCCGCTGCTCGGTCCGCTCTTCGCGCATCCGCACTGCAGTGAGGTCGACGATGCCAGCGTTCGTTACCTCCGGGCGAGTTCTGTTCGCCGTCCTGTTCATCTACACGGGGGCGACGAAGCTGTTGGGCATACAGCAGACCGCCGATTCATCGCGATCAAATTTTTCAATCCCCAAGGCGCTCGCATTGTGGTCTGCGCGCTCGCACTCATCGTGGGCTGATGATCGCGTTGAACTTTGGTGCGCGCTTGTGTTTCTTTTAGTCTTCTATGTCGGGGATCTCGACTTACTATTTCTACGACTTCTGGAATCAGCCGGCGCCCGGCAACGCCCAGGTGCTGGTCGATGCCTTGAAGAACCTCGCGATCATCGGCGCGCTGTTCATGATCGCAGGCGATGGCCGCGGGAAGAATGTCGAGGCGGCCTACGGGGACGTGTAGTCCCGCCAGCTCTTGGTTTAGCCCGACAGGCAAATGGCGATTGAGGATCGGCAGGCCACCGCGCCCGTTTGGGGCGCTCCCGTGCTCAGAATCAAATTTGAGGGCGAGCCCCCTGCTGCACAGCCTTGCAGCATCTATCCCAAATCTTTGTCCCTCTCTCGCCATTGTTGCCCTGAGACCACACATGCGGGGCGCTTGATGTGGACGGCTCGATCAGCGCATCAACCAGCGTCACGGTGAACGGCGGCCCGCCTTCGGAAACGGTTCGGTCGGCGGCACACAGGCCAATTCAGGCGGCACGGGCAGGTGTCTCTCAACTCCGCCGAGAGATCCACCCTCTCGCCGAGACGAATCATCTCGTGAGTGCGATGACGAAGAACCCGAACGGGTGTAGTAGAGATCACGAAGAAAACGCCGGCTCTGCCGCACGATCCAGTGTCGCCAAAACGAGCGGCTCGCCAACATCCTTGTGCGGATGCATGCGCCCTTCTTAATCAGCGTCAAGGAGCGGACCCACTCGCCCCCGCAGAAGTTCCGCGATACAAGGCTTAGCCCATCGCTGCGGCAATTCGCGTATACACGACGCGCCTCATGGCCGGGGGGCCTGCTCCTTCGCTCATGAGAACAGCTCCTGCACCTTGATAAGCGCGCCCGCCAGCGCATCGATTTCTTCATGCGTGTTGTAGCGAGCGAACGAAGCGCGGCACGTCGCTGGCACGCCAAAATGCTCGTGCAGCGGCATCGCGCAATGGGTACCGGCGCGCACCGCCGCGCCTGCACGATCGATGACGGTGGCAAAATCGTGTGCATGCGCGACTTTCATTTCGAAGGAGATGATCGCGGCCTTCTCAGCCGCCGTTCCGATGAGTTGATGCCCCGCAGCTTCTCCTGCGCGTAAGCGAGCAGTGCGCTCTCGTGCTTGTGGATCTGTGCCTTTCCTATGGAATTGATATAGTCCACAGCCGCGCCCAGACCGATCGCCTCGACGATCGGGGGCGTGCCAGCCTCGAACCCGTGAGGCGGATCACCATAGGTGACGCCGCCACGCGAGACCTCGCGGATCATCTCGCCGCCACCGTTGAACGGCGGCATCGACGCCAGATGCGCATACTTACCGTAAAGCACGCCGACGCCGGTCGGCCCATACAGTTTGTGGCCCGTCATCACGTAAAAATCGCAATCAATATCGCGGACATCAAATCCACATGGACGCAGGCTTGCGAGCCGTCGACCAACACCGCGATGCCACGTGCATGCGCGATCCCCACGATCTCCTTCACTGGCAATACGGTGCCGAGCACGTTGGACATCTGTGTGATCGCAACCATTTTGGTGCGCTCGGTTAGAAGCCGCTCGAACTCCTCGAGGAGGAAATTGCCCTCCCCGTCCACTGGCGTCCATTTGATGACAACGCCATAGCGTTCCCTCAGAAAATGCCAGGGCACGATGTTGGCGTGGTGCTCCATGATCGAGAGAACGATCTCATCACCCGGTGCGATGCACTCGCGGCCGAAGGTCTGGGCGACCAGATTGATCGCCTCGGTGGCGCTACGAGTGAAGATGATCTCTTCGGTGCGGCGCGCGTCGACGAACTGCGCCACCTTCGCGCGGGCGCCCTCATAGGCGTCCGTCGCGGCGTTGGCCAGATAATGCAGGCCGCGATGCACGTTGGCATATTCGGACGTGTAAGCCTGCATCATGCGATCGAGCACCGCCTTTGGCTTCCGCGCCGAGGCGGCATTGTCGAGATAGACCAGCGGCTTGCCATAGACCTGCGTCGCCAGCGCTGGAAAGTCCTCGCGCAGGCGGTTCACATCGTATGCGCCGTTGACGACTGCCGGATGCATGCTCATCGTCGCGCTCCAGCCAGCGCTCTGCAGCTGCGATCACGTGCTCGCGCAAAGTGTCGCTCGCGATCGATTCGATGGCCTCACCGACAAACGCCTGGATCAGCAGCGACTGAGCCTCCTTCTCAGGAAGGCCGCGGACGCGCAGATAGAACAGCAGGCTCTCGTCCAGCGCGCCGGTGGTCGTGCCGTGGCGGCAGGTGACGTCGTCGGCGCAAATCTCAAGTTCCGGCTGGTTGTCGGCCTCGGCCTCATCTGCACCAGTTCGGGATGTTCGCGAATGGCTTCGGAGATCGGCATGAAGATCACGCCGGCGGCCTTCAGCTCCTTCTGGAACGTGGTCGCGACCGAAACCGAGTCGAACATCGCGTCGACCGCGATCTTGCGATTGGCCGACGGCTCGCCGCCGGGCGGGGGCTCGACACCTTCGAGAATGGCGACTTCACGCAAGGGAATGCCGAGCTTCTCGTAGGTCTTGAGGATTTCAGGATCGATTTCGTCGATCGAGGACAGCGTCTTCTTCGGCTTCGGCGCCGCGTAGTAGTGAATGTCCTGGTAGTCGATCTTGGGGTAGTTGACGCGCGCCCAGGTCGGCTCGGTCATGGTCAGCCAGCGGCGATAGCCCTCCAACCGCCATTCCAGCATCCAGGCCGGCTCGTTCTTCTTAGCGGAAATGAAGCGGACGGTGTCTTCCGACAGACCCTTGGGGCCTTTTCCGACTCAATGACCGTCTCGAAACCATATCGATACTGGTCGACGTCGATGCGGCGCACCTGGTCGACCGTCTTCCGTACGGCTACATTGCCCGCTCCGCAAGGACAACTCCGCCCATTTCCGACGAGGGCTGCGCCGTGCCTGCTTCGATCCATAGGCGATCGCGCTAGCCGCACGCAGTTCGAGGCCGGCGATCAGGCCAATCGGGCGACCGATCAGAGAAGTTGCCGCCGCCGAGAGAGTCTCAATCTTGCTGCGCGTCACGGCCCCACTCATCGGCCGCTCTTCTATGCCTGCACGCATGTGTCGGGCACCGGGCAGACAACAGCGCATTGCGGCGCGTCAAAATCACCCTCGCATTGGGTGCACTTCTTCGGATCGATTACATAGATGTCGTTCTTGAGGCCGATTGCTGCGTTGGGGCATTCGAACTCACACGCGCCGCAGACGGTGCACTGGGAGGCAATTATCTTGTAAGCCATAAACTCCGATTCCTTGGGCAGGCGACGCGGGACGGCTTCTTTCTTTCAAGGCTCGTGCCAAACGCCGAGCTTTGATTTATCTCGGCTATTTTCCGTCTCGCGCGTGTCCTGGGCCAGACAGCGTGTCGCGACCACAACACTCGGCTCACAGGCGCCTGATATGAATGCCGTACTTCTTGAGCGCGTAGCTGGTCTGGCATGGGGTTAATTCGAGGAGGCGAATCGCCCTCCGCCCGCGCCCAGGCCGACTTCTCTACGCCCGCGATAACGGTGTCGCGGTCGGTAATTTTCGCCCCGCTCCCCGACGCTGATGCCATGGTAGAGGTCTGCGCGGTACTTGTTTCGCGCCACCGCCTTTGGAGAGTGCGGTTGATGGCATCAGTGACAGTACGGCGACCTTGATAGTCTCTAGTCGCCGACGCGCTGGAACCCCTGCTCCTGCAGGAGACAGAGCAGCTTCTGGGGGAGTGGCGAGATCTCACCGATCTCGTCGAGAAACGGCGTTGCCATGTCAGCCATTCGATATTCCTTGAGCGGAGTTCAGCGCTCCGATGAAGACCTCTTCTCTTGGGCGGACAATTCCGATCCAGCACCGTCTCAGGCAGCGGGGGCGACAGCTCGTGCACGCGTGGCGACCAGTTCCTCGCCGGTCACGGAACGCCCCGCAACAGTACGATCGTGTTGGACTTGGCAACGACCGCGATCTTCTCGATCTGGCCGCAGTGACGGTGCTGATGACGCTTGAAATGGACCTTCTTGCCGTCGCGGGTGGGCTTCTGCTCTGACAGCCTCTTCTGTAGCCCCGAGCGCGGCGCCAACAATTGCCCGCAGTCGCGCGCGAGCAGGCAATGCAGCTTCACGGTTGGCCGACCAGATTGGCTATGATGGCTAGAGGGCGGCCGTCGGAATCGATCGATCGTCCAGCACCCGATCTGCCCGCAACCGTTGCACCATTGCGAAGTGAACGATGCGCGCATCTTTGAAAGCGCCGAGTGCATCCATATTGTCGGGGCAAAACACCGGATGTGCGGCGATCGCAAAAAACATTGGCCCTTATCTGCTTATTTCCTGCAAGGTTTTAGGCTAGCGTAAGCGACGCGATAGCCCTCGGACTTTTGCGCAACGTCGCGTTCGCAACAGATTGGCGGATTTGAGACAAGCCGAGGGTTTGCTTTCGGACAGAAAGCGCGTGCTGCATGCCCGCCTGTGATCCGGGGCAAGATGGCCTTTCATGACGCTCTGTTTGCCGACACCGCGCAGATGGAAGATGTCGTCGGTGAGCGCGTCCATGATACCATGCAGATGCTTAAAGCGGTTCGCGCCGACTGCAGTAGGCGGGGGCAGGTCCTCGTCTCCATGTCGCAGACGAAACCCGACCGGCAGGATCGGCATCGTCGACGGAGACGGATGGACCGATGCTGCCGACGCCATTGCGAACCGGCTGGTGATCTAGGCGCGGAAACGCTTTGTCTAATCAAACTTCGCCGGCCGTTGGCGGGCGCCAGTCGAAATCGGCACGCGCATCTACAAAGATCTCGTAATCGGCCATCTCCGGCGTGCCGGTGTTGGCCTCGCGGGACGGTGTGCTGCGCGGCATCTCCCGTCACGGCAGCGATGTTCGTTCCGGTGTCAAGCTCTTGGAGATCGATCCGCGCGGCCGATTGGCGCAATGGACTGGCATCGACAGCCGCGGCCCGGCGGCACAGGCTCCGAATTGACCACAGAGCCTCAACGTCAAAGGAAATGTGGTTGCTAAGAGCCGTTCAAAGGCGGAACGCTGTTCAAGCAGGCGCTTCTCAACGACTTTTCGCTCCGCATCAGGCAGCTCGGTTTGAAGCAATCTACGACAACGCCAATTGTCGTTCCGCACGGATTTGATCTCACTTAAGCTATCATCAATCGAAGTCATCCCGGATGCCTACTTAGTTTGGAACTACTGACCAATCGTGCCATTCTTCAGCAAGGGGCAGTACATTTGCCTCGCGGCTCGATCGCGAATGATTCGGTGTGCGCGAGGCTTGCATCGATCGATACCACCTCATCGCAGCGTGTCTGTCGATAGAACGCTGCGGCTCGTCAGCAGCAGTGCAGTCAGGCCTGCTGAAACGAGGCCGCCGCGTGGCCAATCCCCGCGTGGCGGCGGGCCGTTCTTCTCGTCCAGCTGCTTCAGCGCCGCCAGCATGTCGTCCAGATACAGTCTATGCAGGATAAGCGTTACCTCGCGAAGCGCCGGGGGAATTGACCATACATATCCAAGGGCCATGACGATAGGATTACGCGCTTCTCGTCTGAAAAAAAGGAGGCATCGTTCAGCACATCTTCGGATGAACCGTAGTGCGAGTGCGATACCGGGTGGATTTTGGGCTGGCACTGTGGTGAGCGGCAAGGGAACTGACTGTGGCGCAAACTTCGCGCGTTGAGCGACGCGGAGGCAGCCAGCGCATCGAATTCTTCTCTGGACTGGATGTCGACATGGACGAGACGATCTGGTGGTGGACGAAGGTAAAGCTGTTGGCTGATCGGGACGCCATCGAAAGAGCATTGAAGCCATTCCTTGGCCGGCTACGCGCCGCCCCCGGGGGTGCCAGAGCGCTTCGGTCTTCCGCTAAATGAACTGAGCTCCCCAAGAGCGCGATGAGGGCCTGGACGCTCTCGACCAATTAGAAGTTGAGATCTATTCTGGATTCCGCATCCTGGCCATCGTCGATGACTTCACGCGCGAACGTCTTGCTTATCGTTGATACGTTCGTCGCCAGTCTTGCGGATCGCGCGCGAGCTCAACGCTGTGATTGCATTCCACGTTTGTCCAGCGATGATCGTCCCCCGCGCGGCACCGAGCTCACCAGCATGGCAACGGGCTGGTCGCAGCACCGGCAGATCGAGTGGCACTACATCCCAGCGAGCCGCAGTGATTCCTTCGTCGAACTGTCACATGACCTCATCATATCTCCTGTATTCGTCGGTGTGACCGTCCCCAACCCGACTGCCACACTCACTCGACGGAAGGGGCCATCGGGTGCCGAGTTCTATGTTTTTTTTGGAAACACTGGCTGGGTAGGCCGGAGCCCGCATGAACAGGTTCTATTTTGTGGAGTAGCATCATGACGCCTGCAAAATCCGCGCAAAATAAAGTATGTGCTGAGTTGAGAGGTGTTTTGGAGCATGCTGTCCGGATGGTGCCCGAAGCGAGGCGGACGTCTTCGTTGAAGGCATGCCTTGCCGAGAAGGTCTTAACTCTGGCCGCAGGGGGTGAATCGGATCCACTATCTTGGCGCGTGTCGCGGTGCGGACAATGCAGGAATCCTGTCGTAGCTGCTACGGATGTGAAGGGTAGTGACCTGCGCGCGATATCTTGCGTATCGCCCGCGCACTTGAACTGCTTCACTGGCGGCCGAAGGCGGATTCGCCCCGGTAATCGGTCCCGCAACAGCGATGGTGTGATTTCCTGGGGTCGTCAGGATCGCTTTGGTCTTGGGTTCGCGGCCTCAAAGTCCAGATCATTTTCCTGCCGGCAGCGATTGCAAAGCTCGTCATCAATAATATGCGAAGGCGAGCGCTGGCGACAGAAGATCGCACTATCAGCGTGGCTTCTGCCGCGTTGATTGATCAGCGACGCAGTCACTCTCGCATTCGCGCCGATTAACCCGCTCTTGCAAATCTCGAAGCCTCTCAGTGCGATTGCCATCCATGTCGAACCAAAACGTCGGCTAGCTCGCGGCTGGCCTTGACGTCGACCAATTGCCCTCCCCTGCCCGCGTCCGGCAGCTGTAGGTGCCGTGGGAAAGTCCTGCAGGAACGGCGAAACAGAAATCAGGTCGCTGCGTGATATGCCTCTGAACCGCTTACCGGGTGGGACGATTCCGGACGACTTACGGCCGGTTTGGCGGCGTCCAGGGCGGGGCAGAGTCGGCATCGTCACGCAACTCGTGCGCTGTGCGCGCATTCAAATCAACCAGTGACTCAAGGCCGCCGTAGATGTCTGGCGACGGGCCCTGGCAGACGACGACGGTCGGGCGAGGTTCCAGCGCCGGCGCAGACTGAGCATCGTCACGCAAATCGTGCGCTGTGGGCCCATTCAAATCAACCAGTGACTCAAGACCGCCGTGGATGTCTGGCGACGGAGCCCTGACAGACGGTCCGGCGAGGTCCAGCGCGGGCGCAGGGTGAGCATCGTCACGCAAATCGTACGGTGTGGGCGCATTCAGGTGAATCAGTGGCTCAAGACCGCCATAGATGTCTGACAACGGAGCCCCGACAGAAGGGTCCTGATCGCCCTCCATTGCGGGCAAACCCGATTGCTCGCGGCCTTGCAACCCCAGCGCCTGGTCCGCGTCGACCGTTTGTAGGTAGTTCCGAAGGATCGCCAAATCCCCGTCCATTAGTGTTCGATTTCGACCCGATCCCCTGAACACCGTAACGTCTTCCTGAAACGCGTACTGGTGCCGCTGACTGCCGCTGACTGCCGTTGAGCCGGCCAACGAGCTCCCCCTATTCTCCTTTTTCAGCCAGTCACTGAGCGCGCGAAGACGGGTAGCCCGCATATGAATAGGCCTCCTCTGCTCACCAGTCGAGGCTCCAACGTCGCGCGCGGCGTGCCACAACGCCTCGTTGATCAGGCGGGCATCTAGGGGATAGGGATCTAGGGCGCGAGGGGCTCGACCGAGTAGGTCGTCTAGCGTCGGGAGTGTCCCGGGCAGGAGCTTGTTCACCGACGACACGACACTCCGGGGACCACCACCATTGGTGATATAGTCCCGCATATCGGCCACAAGGGAATCGTGGTCAAGCCGGCCCGCTATTGAAGCCCTATTGTTCTAGCGAAGCCAGATGCTTAGATCTTGTACATCAGTTCGCGCGTTCGTGACGCAACGCTCGGGTACGCCTTTGTCGCGGGCTGCTGGCTTGGCTTCGCGAATAAGCGCCACGTCCTCCCCAAAGGCCTGGCTGTAGCCGCGCCTGGGCCTGCCCGAGCCCGAACCGTCTCGCAGTCCGCTCACGCGCTCTTCAAAGCTGGCTTGCAGGCTCGCCGCCCCGATCCGCGGCATCCAAAAGCTGCTCCTGGTCGACACTCTGCGCGGGCCAGTGGGCGGCTGAACCCATTCCCTGCCAAAGCTCCGGCGCATCGAATCTGTCGGCCAGCACCGGGCCGCCCCGATCCGCGGCACTACCCAAAAGCTGTTCCTGACCGAAACTTTGCACGGGCGCATGGGCCGCCGGCCCTAATGGCAACCGCGAACTGCCTCCCTCCTCGCGCGAAGTGCCCTGCCCGCGCTCTCGCGGTACTCACGAAGCCTGTTCAACGCATAGATGAGTTTATTGTCGCTCGGAAACAACCTCTTAGCGTGGCCGACCAGCGAATCGTGACCGAGCATAGCAATCGAGGAAGGCCGGAGTGCTGCAGATAACTTGCGAAGATTGCTAGAATAATTTTCGGCGGTTTTCCGGTCGATCGCTCGACCAAAGCCTGCTTCGGCCGCCGCCCTGATGAGGCGGTCATCTTCTTTGGAAGCGCGATAATGTGTTGTAATGGGGCGAGCGGCGGCACCGGGCTCACGATATCGACTAAGCATTGACAACGCGGGGACGATTACCTTGTCTTTCGGAAACAGCCGTTTAGCGCGATCGAGCAACGACTCGTCATCGAGCATAGCAATAGTTTGGCCAGAACGCTTGAGCGCATCAGCCAATTTGCGAAGATGACGATCATAAATGCCGACGGTGACGGTGCTCGGCGGCGTCCCCCGATCACGGGCTGCATCGGCCGCTGCTTGGATGAGGCGATCGTCTTCCTCAGAGATATCGAAAACTCTCTGTCGGGATTAACGGCATCCATCTGAGGCAGCTCGTCCAAATGCGGCGCAAAATCCACTTGCTGCTGTTGCGGCTGTTGGACCGTGGAGTTGTAGGCAGCAAACTCTCTGTCGAACGGATTGATTTTGTTAAATGGGGCCATGTTCCCGTCCGATTGGAGCCGTTTCGCATATCTGAGCAGCGCGTTCGCTCTCGACCTCCCACGCTACTATCGTAAGCTTTCGAGAAGCTGACGCGGTTTAGAGAAAATAGAATATGAGCCAATGGCCAAAGCGTTCTTTCTGCGGGTGCAGCAGGATCGGTGTCTGCCGAAGAAAGGCTCCTATGAGCATGAGAGAGTTTTGAATCGGGAAGGTGAAAGCAATTGCAACCTCCGTTTGCCGCTCCGCTAGCAGCCCAGTACGGGGCAGCGGATCGCCCTATGGCCGTGCAGGCCATCATGCTGAAGTCGAAATCAAAATGATGAGCCTTGCCCGGCCGATGCTTGCGCTGCGGCTGAGCTCGATAGATCTTGCGGGTGCCTGGGCCGCAGGCGCCGCAGCGAGCCACGACGGCGAGCGCGACTGGAAAGGAGAGAGCCCTATCGCCCCCACGGCTCTGACATCCTGTAGTGGTGCTGTTGCAGCTACGAGTCGTCCGCTTCGTGGCGGAGGGTGGATCCGCGCCGCCGATGCAGGTTCGTGGGGCGCTCTCCTCCGCAGTGATGGCAGCTGAGCGGGAAGCGATCGAAAAAGTTTGGGCGTCAGTGGCATTCCTTCTCTGACTCGTCAGCTTCTCGAAAGCCGCCCCCCTTACAAAAATAGGACCGATGCACCTATGCTCGCGGGGAACACAATGAATATCGATACACCGAACACTGCAGAAGACTCCGTTCAAGCTTACGGTCTCCTGCGGCAGCATCAACGGGCGCCGGAACAGCCGGACGACCTGAGCGGACAAACCAGGTCACCAGCACACCCGTCCGCGGACCAAGCGAACTTTGAGCAGCAGCTAAGTGACCTTCGGCCAATCCACCAAACGTCTGATTCAGCTACCGCTTTGACAGATTCCGAAGTTGGATCGCCCTCGATCATGACGAAAGGCAATCTGGGAGCGTGCGCTATCCAGGAAAGCGAACGGTGCCCGGCCCCATCGTTCATCCGAGGGCGCGCCGAACTTGCCGCATCACTGGCCGGAGCGAACGTTGAGGCGCTCAGGAACGAGATCAGGCTGGCTGAGCAGCGAACAGCACAGTGGCCAAGAACAACCGGATCTTCCGCGGGCAGTATCGATGGCGACCGCATTCTTGAGGACGTGTTGGCATCATCGTATCTGCCGCTACACCGTTTTCAGAACGAGGACATCGATTGCGAGCCGCTCCTAGAGAAGGAGGTGAGTGCCATCGCGCATGTGCGTTCCTTAGCGGATTTGCGTGCTCACGCTAGCCCGCATGTTTCTAAGGCCGCTATCTGCTCGGACGACGAAAGGGAGGACGAAATTGATATGGCGCGCCTCGCTGCATTGCACACCCAAGGCGTTACAGAGAGTGCTTTTGTGTCATTGTGCGAGGACCCCTCACGACTGCTCCTTTCAAAGGACGAGACCGAGCATGGCGCGAAGGCAATTGCAGAGAACGCTAAGAAGTTACACACCTACACGGTACCGAGTGTCACCGCTTGGCCGACCAAAAAAATCAACGGTATTTTAGAGCGCGGCCATGCTCCTGGAGATGAGGAGTTGCGAGTTTGGGTGAGGGGAATACCGACCGAGGAGACCGAGGTCTTGTTTCTGGGCGGCAATCTAGCTGACTATCGGACAGCCAGCGTAGATAATCCGAACACGGCTGACGCACTGCAAGATGGTCCGCCCGTCAAGAAAGCAAGGGTCAGCTCCGATGCGCCCGAGATGATACGGCATCATCACGGCCAAACTTGATCGCACTTGACGCGCGACTCAGGCGTTCGCGTCAACGCTCATTAATCCAAATCCGCATTTCGCCTTCGCCGCGGTTAGCCCAGCTGAACCACGGAATGAATGTCAGCGGCTGCAGTTGTAGCTGTCCGGGCACTTTGTCGTACTGATAAAGCGCCCTTTCTTCAGAATGCGTGTGTTGCAACCTGGCCCCATCAGCCTGCAGCAAAATCTTGTCGCTAAAGAGACCAGTGCCTTCGATAAGTGAAAACCGGCTTTCTGCAGGAAGCCAAACGTTGTGTAACTCGGTCCCGTTGTCGGCTTCTTCCAGACAATAAATCAAAGGGCCACGCTGGATAGCCACCTTGCCCGCCAAATTGCGAAGTTGCGGATGACCGTATACGCGGCGTACTTCCATCGGCAGCGATAGTTTGACCCGATCTCCCTGCCGCCACGTGCGGTGAATGTGCAAATAGCCCTTGCGCGACTCGCAATTGACAGGTTCGCCGTTCAGGGTCGTCTCCGGCGCGCTGCACCATGCCGGCAGGCGCAGGGCGAGCGTGTGGGCGATTGGCTGTGCAGATTCCACAGCGATTTCCACCTCGTCCCTCCAAGGATAGTTGCCGCTCATGAGCAACCGCAGCGTATGCCCGCCGACCGATACCGCCACGCTATTGCCAATATAGAGATTGATATAGAGCGCGTCGGAGCATGGCGTATAGATGTAATGACCAATTGATGTGAAGATGCGTGCGATGTTCGGCGGACAGCAGGCGCAGCCAAACCAGCGTTGCCGCACCGGCCTGACATGACTGTAGATGCCATTGGACCGCAGCGTTTTGGGATGAACTTCGAGCGGGTTAACATAGAAATAGTGACGCCCATCAAAAGCGATACTGCCCAGGACCGTATTGTAGAACGCGCGCTCCATCACGTCGGCATAGCGACTGTCCACTTCCATCTCCAGCATACGGCGCGCGAACATCATCAGGCCAATCGACGCGCAACTTTCCGCGTACGCAGTATCGTTCGGCAGATCGTAATCACTGCTGAACGCTTCGCCGAAGCTTTGCGAGCCGATACCGCCGGTGATATAGATCTGGCGCTGCACCATGTTTTGCCATAGCCGCAGGCAAGCCTGGCGTTGCTGCTCGTTCTGACGCAGCCGCGCGAGATGAGCGACCGCAGTCATGAGGTATACAAACCGAACCGCATGACCGGTTGCGGTCCGCTGTTCCGAAATTGGCAGGTGCGCCTGGCTATAGGCTTTATTTTTCACCGTCAAGGGCACGCCAGATGATTTGACGTGGCAGGATTGCCGGCGTTTCTCGTGTTCTATGTCATAGAAGTGCGGCTCTGTGCCGCGTTGCTCCACGAAATAATTGGCTAGCGTCAGATATCGCTGCTCCTGCGTCACTTCGTAGAGGCGCGTCAATGCAAGTTCAATTTCTGGATGGCCATCATAGCCGTGTAACTGATCGCGCTCCGGGCCGAAAACTGTGCCGAGGTGATCAGCAAGCTTGCAAACGACCTCCAGCAGGCGTCGTTTGCCAGTAGCCAGAAAGAAAGCGATACCCGCTTCAATCAAGTGGCCGGCACAGTAAAGCTCATGGCATTCGGCTAGGTTGCTCCAGCGGTCCTGAGGCGCCTTTAGCATGAAATAGGTGTTGAGATAGCCGTCGCCGCATTGAGCGGCCGCAATCACTTCAATCAGCTCATCGGCGGCTTTCTCCAAGTCCGGATTGGGTGTCTGGCACAGCGACCAAGCAACCGCCTCTAGCCATTTTGCGACATCACTGTCCTGAAAAACCGTGCCGTAGAACTCCCCCTTCGCACGTCCGGCGGCAATACGGAAGTTTTCTACCGCGTGGCTCGGTGTCGCTGCGGGATTGCGGTCGTTCAGCGCGTCCCATTGATAGGGAATCGCCACTTCCGTCACCAAGTGCTGGCATTTCCCAATCAGCGGATCCGAGACCTGTAGGTCGTGAAGATTGACTTCGGCCACATCCCGCTGATTCATCTCGTTTCTCCTTCGTGTGGGGCGAACGGGCGCCTAGCTCAGGCAAGCCAGCTCGCCATGATCGTTGTTGAGGTTGCGGCCTCGAAATTGGCGGCTGCGCCATCGTATTCTCCACGCGAACGTTGAAGCGCTAGAAATGGAAAGGCTGCCCCCGATGCCGCTGGACGGCGTAGGCCTCAGAAAGGGCCCGCCTAAGCCTCGCCGTCAAGCCAGCCGATCTTGCTCTTCAGGAACCGAAAGCCCAGCACCTCGAAGCCGGCGCGCTCCCTGTTGTCCCGGCCGTAACCATGGCCGCCCGCCGCCGGCTCGTAGAAATAGGCCTCGTAGCCCATCGCCTGGAGCTTCGCGGCCATCTTGCGCGCGTGTCCGGGATGAACACGATCGTCACGCCGCGTAGTGGCGATCCGGATCGGCGGGTATTTTTGGCCGCGCTTGGCGGCATGATACGCGGAATAGGTCTTGAGCCACTCCCAGTCATCGAGCTTGTCAGGGTCCCCATATTCTGCAATCCAGCTTGCTCCTGCCAGAAGCTTGGTGTAGCGGCGCATGTCGATCAGCGGGATCGTGCAGAACAGCGCGCCGAAGCGTTCCGGATAGCGCGTCAGCATATTGGTGATGAGGATGCCGCCGTTCGATCCGCCCTGGGCCGCGATCCGCTTCGGCTCCGTCACGCCGCGACGCACGAGATCGGCGGCAACGGCAGCGAAGTCGTCGTGCGACAATTTCTTACCGCCGAGTCGGCCGGCATCGTGCCAGCGCGTACCGAACTCGCCGCCGCCGCGTAAATTCGCCTGCACCGTGGTGCCGCCGCGCTCGAGCCAAAGCTTGCCAAGCGCTGAATTATAGTACGGCCTCACCGAGATCCCAAAGCCGCCGTAGCCGCTCATATGGACGGGCGCATCGCCCGTCTCGTCGGCCGGACCGGTCTGTACATAGGGGATGCGCTCGCCATCAACCGAAATGGCCTCGTGTTGGGTGACCACCAGCCCATCCGCGGTAAAGGTCTTCGGCGCCTGCTTGAGCACGGTCGGATTGCCGACGTTATTCTCGATCAGCATAAGCGAAGCTGGCGTGAGCGGATCTTGGCTCACGGCGAGCAGGTCGCCATTGCTTTCCGATGGATCCCAATCAAGGCGCCAGAGGTCGACGACCCCGATGTCGGGAAGCCCGCGCAGTTGCGCGCGGGTCCACCCTTTATCGGATGGCGTGCAGATCTCGAAGGACGGCCGCAGCTCGTTGAGAACGGAGAGCACAAGCTTGCCTGCACTCCAAGAGAATCCCTGCAGCGCGCGGCGCGGGCCCGGTTCGAAAAGAACCTCGAACTGAGGGTTGCCTCCAAGGAACGCCGCCAACGAGGTGACGAGCACCGTATCCGCGGCATAGGTCCGCTCCGCCACAGACCAGGATTCGCGCGGCTTGATGGCAAGCCAATCGCGATGGGGGAGCATCCAGACGTTGCTTGGCAAATTGATTCTAGTCGTGGCGCCGGATTCGTCACCGAGCCAGCGGGCAAAATTGAAGGCGTCCACCCCGTCGACGAACCACATCCGCGGCGGCGCAACGGTGTGGTCGACATCGCAGCCGGCTCCGACATGATCGGCTGCGATCTCAAAGATCACCGGCGCTTGATCCGCCTGCGTACCGCGACGCCAGAGCCTCACCGTACGCGCATAGCCGGAGGTCGTCGCCATGCCCTGCCCATGAGAGCTCGACAGCACCAGCGTATCGCGATCGAGCCACTCAACCCCGCCCTTAGCTTCCTGCAGGACGAAGCCATCGCTGACAAATGTCT
This sequence comes from Bradyrhizobium sp. CSA112, assembly GCF_029051645.1. Taxonomy (GTDB): domain Bacteria; phylum Pseudomonadota; class Alphaproteobacteria; order Rhizobiales; family Xanthobacteraceae; genus Bradyrhizobium. Next base: position 8,687 of record NZ_JAACFS010000060.1, on the reverse strand, counting down.
TCGCGCCGGTATCGAACTCACGCAAGGTGACGGCATCGCTGCCGCCGCGCGATAGGCTCAAAATCATCCGTCTATGATCGCCGGCCAGTGAGGCCGTCGCTTTCAGAAGCCAGTCTTGGCCTTCGCTGATAGCGAGCTGATCGATGTCGAGCAGAACTTCCCATGACGGCTTCGGTATGCGAAATTCTTCCAGAGAGGTTCGTCGCCAGACGCCGCGTGGATTGTTGGCGTCCTTCCAGAGATTGTAGAGGTAGCCGCCGCGCCGGCTGACATAGGGGATATTGTCAGGTCGGTCATAAATCGAGGTCAGCGCATCGCGATCCCGCTCCAATGCCGCGCCGCCAAACACCTGCAGCGTCTTGCCATTCTGCCACTCGACAAATTTCAGCGCCTGCGCGCCTTCGATCAGTTCCAACCACAGATAGGGATCATCATCTGGAGCGGAAGGCGTGGGCTTTCCAGCCAGCGACTTTGTCGTCGCGCTTGCTTTGATCACGCTTCACTCCATCCCTGGCATTGACGCGCACTCCCGACATGGCACCGCATCAAAGCTTTCACATATTGCATCCGTAGTTCCTTGATCTGGCCGCCGCGCGGCGTTCATTTAATGCTAATTGCCATGTCTGCGTCAGTTCATCCACTGCTGAAGTTGGTAGTTGATTTGGGCGCGCTCTGACGCATCACATCCTCAACCCTTGGACCCCAGGCTGCCGGTGGCAACTTCATCTTCGATGCCAGCTCGGCTTGTGGCGAGTGGGACGATATTACCGAGCGGCTTGGGCGACACCGTAGATGATAACCGCTGCTGCAAAGCGCCACTCCAAACCGCCTTAAGACACCAAATGCTGGTCGGCTCCGGGCCAAACAGGTCGGAGCGCAATCGATAAGATCTAACAATACAGAAGCAGCTCACTATGCGTGGTCGCGTTGGTGTGGCTATCTTGAATGAACTCTACTCGACTGCGGCACCGGCCTTCACCTGCCGGAACGATACGGGTCGTACACGACAATCGGTTCAACCGGTGGCGCAAGGCGGCTATCTGGGATCGGTCTGATGAATGCTGTCGTCAAGGCTCACGATGGCAGTTCGATTGTAAGCATCCATCAGCACGCCTCCGGGGCCAAAAAAAGAGTGGAGATCGTTGTGTGGGCCGAAGCCGAGGAGGCCTCACCACCAAGACCCACGCGCGGGTCGACACGAAAGCCGCGCAGTCCCCCTCCAAGATCTCGCCCGGTGCGGTCCACGGCGCCTGGCCGACGCCCTGCTCGAGGCCTAGATTTAGGAGACTGGCCAACATAGGCATCTCGCCAAAGGCTTCCCGTGATTGATACTCGGTTTCGAAGTGCCGGCCTCGCTTGTTGCGCTCTACCGGTTCTACGCGCACTGCCGTGGGGGTTCTAAGAAGGTCTTGATGGCCGCCTCAATCGGCCAATTTTTGGCGAAGCTTCTTTCGGCGTCATCAAAGCCGGGGAGCACGGAAGTCGCTCTTCCGCGTAAGCCATTGAGATAATGGCTGAATTGTGCCGAGGCATGATAATGCTAGCGCTAGCTGCTGAAAATCAGCGCCAGGGCCGGGTTAAAACATTCGTATAGTTCTCCAGCTCCTTTCGATAGTTTAGGATCATGAGTAACCAGCCTACTAAGTTCAGGTTCGGACGCTCAGCCACGCAGTTTTTCGCGCTGGCGTTGATGACGCTAACTTCGTTGTACCTTCACGCCCATTCGCCGCGACGGCGTTCGGCTATTTGGAAATGATATTGGTGTTTTCTCTGATGGGCAGCCTCATAGCCTCTGCCATGCTTTTCATCTTGCCGGTCGCTGCTTTGGCCTACTTCTTTGCGCCGCCCACTTTCAATCTGAATGATCCGCAGGATCTTCCTGTGGTTGTGGCCTTTCTTGTTGCCTCAATTGTTGGAACGCACCTGATCGGAAAAGTCCGCCGAGAAAGGGAGGTTGCGCTTGAGGCTGCAGCCGGGCTCCGGCGCAGCGAGGCTGAGTTGCGCGACCGCGAGAAACAGTGGCGCGAAATCTTCGAGCATAACCCGGTCATGCAATTCACAGTCAATGCCACCGGAATGGTCCTGAACGTCAACACGTTTGGCGCAACACAGCTCGGCTATGCGCCCTCGGAGCTTGTCGGGCATTCCGTGCTCAAGGTATTTCTGGAAGAGGATCGTCCGTTTGTTTGCGAGCGCGTCGGGCTGTGCATTGAAACGGTCGGCCAATCGCACACTTGGGAGATCCAGAAGATCAGGAAAGATGGCTCGGTGTTGTGGGTGCGCGAAAACGCCAAAGCCATGCAGTGGGCAGAAGACAAGCTCGTCGTCCTTATCGCTTGCGAAGATATCACCGAGCGAAAGCGGACGGAAACTGCCCTGCGGCGGAGCGAATCCCATCTGGCCCAGGCGCAGGAATTGAGCCGCACCGGCAGCTTCGGCTGGAACGTCGCCACCGGCGAGGTCCACTGGTCAAAGGAGACCTTTCGTATTTTCCAATACGATCCGTCGACGAAACCGATCCCGCAACTCGTCGTTGATCGAACCCATCCAGAAGATCGGGCTGCCGTGCGAGAGACCATCGAACGAGCGCTCCAAAACGAAGAGGATTTCGAGCACGAATACCGACTGCTGATGCCGGACGGCTCGGTGAAGCACCTCCACGCGCAGGCACGAGCCACTAGAACCGCGTCTGGTGATGTCGAGTTTGTCGGGGCAGTGACGGATATGACGGCTGCAAAGCAGGCGGAACAGCAGTTGCGTCGTAGCGAGGCCTATCTGGCCGAAGCCCAGCATCTTAGCCACACGGGCAGTTGGTCCTGGGACGTCCACCGTCTCGAATTTGTGTATCGCTCCGCCGAAATCGATCGTCTGTTTGGCTTCGATCCGGAACAGGCTGTATCGATAGAGACCATCCGGTCGCGTATCCATCCAGACGACTTGCCGCGGCTTCAGGAAGTGCCGCGCCAGGCTATCAAAGACAAGGGAGGGCATTTCGAATATGATTTCCGAATCCTTCTTCCAGATGGCGCGATAAGGCGCATACATTCCGTTGCGCACGCCGTGGTCGGCAGCGATGGCAACGTCAGCGAGCTCATCGGAACGCATATGGATGTCACCGAGCAACATGCGGCCAGGGAACGACTGGAAAGGGCTCTTGCTGCGTTGCGCGAAAGCGAGCAGCGATTTCGCGACTACGCCGAAACGGCCTCCGACTGGCTCTGGGAGACCGGACCGGACCACCGGGTCACCCGCTTGTCGGAGCACACCAGCGCAGCAGGCATTCTGGCCACAGAGGTCGTCGGCCTGCTTAGCTGGGAAATTGCGCGCGATGTCGAAGCAGAACCCGAGAAGTGGCGGCAGCATCGGGCGACACTCGATGCACGTCTTCCATTTCGCGATTTCATCTATCGCACCGTCACCCAGATGGGATCTCCAATTTACGTCCGGACCAGCGGCAAGCCATTTTTTGATGCTGCCGGCAATTTCCTCGGCTATCGCGGCGTCAGCACCGACATCACCGCAACCATCCGCGCAGATCAGGCCGAACGAGAACTGCGGAAGGCACAGGCAGAGCTCGCCCACGTGACGCGCGTGACGACGCTGGGCGAGCTGACAACCTCCATCGCCCACGAGATAAGCCAGCCGCTCGCCGCCATTATCACCAATGGCGAGGCTTGTCTGGGTTGGCTTGGTCGCGAGACTCCTGATCTTTCGGAGGCGCGCTGCTCAGTGGAGTGGATCATCGAGGACGGGATTCGGGCGAGCGAGGTGATCCGCCGCATCCGCGCGCTTGCGAAGAAAGGCGAGATCGAGATGGTGCCGGTCGATATCAATGACATCGTCAAGGAGGTAATCGCGCTGGTGACACGCGAGCTGGTCAGCCATCAGGTGTCGTTCCGGACCGAGTTGACGCCGGCCCTCCCCATGATCCTGGGTGACCGGGTTCAACTGCAACAGGTGATCACAAATCTGGTGATGAACGGGATTGAGGCCATGCAGACGGTCAGGGGCCGGCCGCGCGAACTGGTGATTCGGTCATCCCAGGACGATATGGGACGCGTGCACCTTGCCGTGACTGATTGCGGTGTCGGGATCACCGAGGACGACGCGGATCGCGTGTTCAATCCCTTTTTTACCACTAAATCAAGCGGCCTTGGAATGGGGCTTTCGATCTGCCGTTCGATCGTGGAGGCTCACGGAGGGAGCCTGTCGATCGCCCGCAAGCAAGAGCCGGGCGCGACTTTTCAATTCGCCCTTCCGTTGCATAAAGAGGTCGTGTCGTGACCGGGCGCTCCGACTCGCCGCACCAAGGCGTGAAGGCCGAGGAGTCGAGCGGAAGGGCGATGGTGTTCGTGATCGACGACGACGTCTCAATGCGTCGCTCGCTCGCGAATCTTTTTCGATCGGTGAACCTGGACGTTGCTGCATTCGGATCGGCCCGGGAAATGCTGCAGGGCAACCTTCCGGAGGTTGCCAGCTGCCTCGTCCTTGACGTCAGGCTGCCGGGATTGAGCGGCCTCGAGCTGCAGACTGAGCTAGCCAAGTTGAACCTTCACATTCCGATTATTTTCATAACTGGCCATGGCGACATTCCAATGAGCGTCAAGGCCATGAAGGGTGGAGCGGTCGATTTTCTTACCAAGCCGTTTCGCGATCAGGAGCTGCTTGACGCTGTCGTCGCCGCGACCGAACGGGATCGCAAGAGGCGGGAAGTTGAGAAGACGGTTGCGAACTTGCAGTCCTTGTTCGAGACCTTAAGCCCACGCGAACAGGCAGTGATGAAACTGGTCGCTGCCGGCCTGATGAACAAACAAGTAGCCGCAGAGCTCGAGCTCGCCGAAATGACCGTCAGGATCTATCGCGGACGGGTGATGAAGAAAATGGGCGCACGGTCGCTGGCCGATTTAGTCAGAATGGCTGAGACCCTCGGAATTTGTGCCAACCACCCCGAATAAGCCTAAGTATGAGTTTACATTTTCATCCCGCAAGCCCACCTTGGTCCACAAGCCTACCCTTGGTCCAGGCGGCTATGCTTCGGCAAGCGCCTTTCCCGCGTTAGGAGGGGATCGTCTTGTCCACGCCTCCGCTCATTTCCATCGTCGATGACGACGGGTCGGTCCGTGCTGCGATAAATAATCTTTTGAAATCCCGCGGCTATATCGTCCATACATTTGTGTCGGCCGAGGAGTTCTTGCGCTCGCCCCATCTGAACGGAACATCGTGTGTGATTGCGGATGTGCAGATGTCGATTATGAGCGGCTTGGACCTGCTGACACATATGCGGGCCCAGGGTTACAGTGCACCGTTCATTTTCATCACTGCCTTTCCCGATGATCGCGTTCGCGCCCGTGCGCTGAGCGCCGGAGCGATTTGCTTCCTGGCCAAGCCCTTCGCTGGACGGCACTTGATCAGGTGCCTCGATACCGCACTGGATAAGTATCGCGGCGGAGCCAGCGCATGAGACGATGAGCACGCAGTCTGCTCAAAGTTCGGATCTGATTTGTGAGCGCGGCCCGCGGACCGCGCGCTTCGCCAAACCACAAGGTCGATGAGGACCTCGGCCTCACGGCTCAACACGTCAGCAATCCTTGGCGATCAGGTTCTTTTATTGACATTCTTCGTTCGCTATTCGTCACCTTGCTTGCGGCCGGCCTCCATCGTGAGTGCTTTGAGGTCTCCGATGAAGCCGTCCGGCCAGTCCTCCGTTGCACTAGCTACTTTCCGGCGCAAAATTCGCGCTTCTAACCAGACTGGTCAACCGCGCGGACAACGACAAGGCCCCGCCAGGGGCTGGCGGGGCCTTGAGAGGCCAGATTGAGCTGGGACGGACTACGGTTGGCGTGACTGGTTTTCCATCGCGCGTCCGATATTGATGAGGTTGTCGGCGACGACGCCGAGGCCGACCCAGCGTTTCATTCCGATGCTCCCCTTGTAGCGGCAGCGATCGAGCCCGTGTCGCCGCTTGACGACGCTGATACGTCCCTCGCATCCGGTTCGCCATTTCTGACCGTTACGGAACCAGCGCTTTTTCTGCTCACGCTTGCGCTCGGCGCTTTTGGTCGAGCGATTGGGAATGCAGACGCGTTTGACGCCTCTGGCTTTCGCTGCAGCTTCGTTCCTGGCGGAGTAAAATCCAGCATCCGCCGCCACCAGGCGTGGCGTGCGTCCGAGTTTTGCCTCGTGGGTTTCGATGGCCGGGATCAACAGCTCCGAATCGCTTGGCCGCTGATCGTAGACGTCGTAGTCGATCACAATCTGGTTCTCTGCTTCCTGCAGTTTGACCATCTTGCCGAACTCGTTGGGCTTGCCGGCCTTACCTTTGCGAATGATCTCGGTCGAGGGCTCGAACACACTGAGGAGCTTGCCTTCTGCCCGGGTGTTGCCGCGGAAGATACGTTCCCGGGTCTGCCGCATCACTTGCCGCACCAGCGGCAGCATCGCTTCCAGCTGCAGACGCAGGCCTTTCAACGCCAGCTGCTTCAAGATGCCCCTGGACCGCTTCACGCCTTCGGCGATCTCGCTGGAGAAGCGCTTCGCCTGTCGCCGCGCCGATATGACCGTCATAATCGACTTCACCCGACTGGTAGCGTCTGGTCGTCAGACCGATCCAGGCGCCCACCGAGCGCGATTTTCTAAAGTTTCCCGGATCCTCGATCGCTGCAACGAAGGAGGAAGTCGTTACCGCGCCGATGCCAGGGATCGACGCAACCAACTGGCATTGCTCACTCGCGCGGGCTGAAGCAACAAGTTGCTTGCTCAATTCAGCGGCGCGGGCGCGCATGCCCCTCCAGGCATCGAGCAACGGCTTAATAATCTGCTTGAGGCCGGCATTGTTCGCCAGCAGGCTGCACACATGGCCCTCAAACACGCGTCCTGCCCCCTTGGAAACGACTAGATCGAACGTCTTCATCAGGCCGCGGATCTGTTTGGACAGCTGGGTTGTCATCCTGAGCAGTTGGTTGCGCGCTGCAACCAGCGTGCGAACCAGCATGCTGTCAAAGCTCTTCACCCGCACCCCGCGGTAAAAGCCGACCTCGGCAAGATGCGAGAGCCCATCCGCGTCATTTGCGTCGGTCTTGTTTGGCGCCATATCTAGCGCCACCTTGGCGTGCCGCGCATCTATGCAAATCGCTGGCAATCCTTCCTGTGTCAGTGCGTGGTAAAACCAGACTGACAAGGGGCCCGTCTCGAACACGACGCGTTCCGCGTTCGATGCACGCTTGCGGATGACATCGGCTATCAGCTTGGGATCGGATGGGCATTTTCCGCGCCAGATCCGCTTGCCTCCTTTGCGCACCGAGACGATTGTATCTTTCAATGACGCGTCGAGGCCGATAAACTGCTTCATGGTTGTCTCCCGTTTGATGCTGGGCCCGGCGTCGAGTCGAGAGCCCGTATTTCATCCTATCGGGGGGCAACCACCTTAATCCACCGCATCACAACCGCGCCGGTGTCCCCACCCCCGCGATTACCCTATGTAATTGAAAGATCGGCTTAGCGCATACACCCGATCACCTGCGACACCGCATATTCGGGTGGCCGAGCGCCTGTGATTCAAGCTCCCAAATTGGGGTTTAAGGCCGCTGATATGGATCGAGCCAGAACTCGGCGGTTCTCTGGAGCACTCATCATCGTCATGTGGTTGCCTGGAATTGGCACAGCATGAATGGCCGCTGCACTCAAAACTTGGTCCCAACCGCGTATGGGTGAACTGGCCTCTGTGGCATAAAACTGATGTATTTCAACTGGCAGGGATGGAACTTGGTATAACTGCAGCGCCCTTCGAAATTGGGCAATTCTTGCACACCTCAAAGCGTCAATTTCGAGATCATGATCTAGAGATAGCGCCCCAAGTTGCTGCGCCTTTTCAAGCAACTGGGCAACTGAACATTGTCTAGCAAAGTGCTCCAACACTTCGAACCGCTCATCATCCAAGGGCTTGAGAGACTCTAGCACCATTTCTAGTACTATTTGGGCTGGCGACATGCTCAATGGATTTGCAGGTAACGTAACATCGATGAAAGCCATGAATGACACAGTTTCATCGAGGCTTAGTAAGCGCTGGGCAATTGCGTAGGCCAAGAATGCCCCTGAGGAATATCCGGCGAAGCGATATGGGCCTTGCGGCTGAATCTCTTTGATCGCCGAGATTAGTTGCGAGGCTATCGCCTCAAGAGTTGGCGAACAAAGTTCATCGAAGGACGGCCATGGCAGAGCATAGACAGGACAGTCCATGTCCATTTCTTTGACCAAACTGACGACATAGGAACAATCCCCCAAACCTGTGGGAACAAAGAAGAGTGGCGCTTGCGATCCCGTTACACGAACGGATAGCACTCCAGCTGCATTGCGGTGCCGCTGCTGCAACTCAACCTTCGACGTAAGTTTCTTCAAAACAGGGGCTTGGAAGAGGTCGGCGGCGCTGAGCTTCAGCCCAAGATCGAGCGCTCGACTGAGCAACCGCACCGCCAGCAGCGAGTGACCGCCTAGTTCGAAGAAGTGGTCGTTCCGTCCGACCCGCTCAACACCCAGAAGCTCGGCCCAGATCGTCGCCAGCGCGGTCTCGATCTCGCCTTGCGGCGCCTCATAGGCGGCGCGCGCATACGCCTCATCCTTAGGCGCCGGCAGGCCCTTGCGGTCGAGCTTGCCGTTCACCGTCAAGGGCAGCGCCGCAAGGTGCACAAACG
>NZ_JAACFS010000059.1 GCF_029051645.1 Bradyrhizobium sp. CSA112 | reverse complement strand
AAAACCGCGACGCTACGTCTCCCGATCTTGTGAGACCCATCTCAGCCTCCCCATGCTGAAAAGTGAGTCTTCTCAAATATATGATTCCTGTCGACAAAGACCGCGACACTCTGACTCAGTAAGACTAGAGCCTGTAGCGCTGGAAGTCGCGCATCTACCGGCCAATCCCGCAAACGGCGCGTCCGTTACAATCAGCAGCCTTTCCGACATTGCCGGCGTGAATCAACTTGCGCCTGGGCAAACTCTCCCATTTGAAACAGCTGGCCTAACGATAGTTTACGGTCCTAATGGTGCAGGCAAATCCGGTTACGGACGCGTATTAAAACGTGCCTGCCGCGCGCGAAAAGCGGGCGAAATCATGCCTGATGCGTATCAACCGGCCCCGACGGGAAAAGCCACTGCCAGCTTTAGCATTCTCAAGGACGGCATCGCAGCCGATCCCGTTGCTTGGTCGGATACTGCAGGCCCGCACAACGTGCTGTCTGCGATCAGCGTGTTTGACCGAGACTGTGGCTCGGTCCATGTGCAGGAAAAGAACGAAGTTGCCTTTCGGCCATTCGGTCTGGATATTTCGGACGATCTCGCCGGTGTCTGCCAGAAACTGAAACAGCTTCTCGTCGCCGAGGAAGCCCAGCTTAGTGCAGCACGCCACCCGGTGTTCGCGACGCCAACTTGGAATCTGACGACCGATGTCGGTAAAATTCTATCGGCGCTCGCGTACAATACGGACCTGGCTACGCTCGAAACCTCGGGCGAAATGACGGCGGAAGAGCGCTTGCGGCTGGCAAGACTGCGTGAGGATTTGCAAAAGAATCCAGTGGAAGCTGCCGCCGCCCAAAGGCTTGTCGCCGACGACGTACGTAGACTCATTCTTGCCCTCGACGGATACGCCGTCGCATACTCGGATGAAGCACTGCAGAAACTTAAGTCGCTGGCCGACATTGCACGTGAGACACGAGCGGCAGCGACTGCAGCAGCAGATAAAGCGTTCGGAGGACTTTCCGTTGCCGGCGTCGGCGGCACTACATGGCGGGCGCTTTGGGAGGCCGCGCGCCGTTATGCGGAGCATGCCGCCTATCCGGGAAAAGCTTTCCCGCATAGCGAACACGAAATCTGCGTGCTTTGCCATCAACCGCTGACAGCCGAGGCCAAAGCCCGCCTTCAAGATTTTGAGTCGTTCATCAAAGCTGACGCGGAAGCTCAAGCCAACGCTTCTGAAACTGCATTCAATTCGGCGTTAGCTTCTTTCAAAAAATCAAAGCTCGACATTCGCGTCATTGGGTCGATGCGCCGCCGCCTCGCCGTTCAGACGCCAGGTGTCGCGCGGGCCGTATTGCGCTTTATAGCTAGCGCCGATTTGCGCCGACGCCAGTGCCTCGGGAGTCTCTCGACGGAAATGCAACTGACTCTCACTTCGTTCGCCAGCTCCCCGAAGGAGCAATTGCAAGCTATCGAAACGGCTGCCCAGGACTATGCGTCTCAACTCGATGACGCGGCCCAGGAAGTAGGCCGAGCCAAATTGATCAAAGAGCGAGATGGGCTCGCTGACCGAGACGCCGTGTCGGCACTTATGGACAATGTCCGGACGGAGGTCGCGCGCCTTGGCACACTTCGTATCGTACGTCGGTGTACCGACGACATGGCAACAAATGCTATCACGAAGCTAGGGAATGACATCGCGGACAACGTGATTACGCCGAAGATGCGTGATCAGTTCCAATCCGAAATCGTCAGCCTTGCGGCAGAAAAAGTACGAGTAGAGATAGTCCGGTCGGGCGGCCAATACGGCTCACCTAACTATCAAGTGCGCCTGTTCGCAAATCCGAAAGCCAAGGTCCATAGCGTTCTCAGCGAGGGCGAACAAACCTGTGTAGCCCTCGCAGCGTTCCTGGCAGAGCTTGCCACGGCCTCTCATAAATCGGCTCTGGTATTCGATGACCCGGTCACATCGCTCGATCATCGTTGGCGGGACAAGGTGGCCGAACGGCTAGTGAAAGAATGCAAACAGCGACAAATCATCGTGTTTACTCACGACATGGTGTTCGTAAACGACTTGCACGACAAGGCCGCGAGGCACGGCGCTCGGGCAAAGCTCGTCAGCCTCTCACGCGGGCCATCAGGCACGGGCATAGTGACGGACGGTCTCCCATGGCAACATGCTTCGCTGAAGGATCGTATCGATAAACTGGAAAAGGACGGGCGCGCTGCGCGGGCACTCTACGACGCGAATGACGAAGAGCAGTACCGGGACGCTGCGATTGGAATTTATAATCGCTTGCGTGCCTCCTGGGAGCGAGGGCTCGAAGATGTTCTTTTCGCCGGAGTGATCTTACGCCATCGCGATTATATCGACGCCAAGAACCTTAGACGGGTAACCGCAGTTGAAGCCGCCGACGTCGACGTCTACCGGAACAATTTCAAAAAATGCAGCGATCTCGTCGAGGCCCATGATCCCTCACGCGGCAGGGACGCCTCGGTTCCGCCTCCCGACGAGATCATGGCGGACATAAAGACGCTTGCTGATTGGGCCGCCGCTCTGCGCACGAAGCAGAACGCAATCGCTTAGGTCAAATTAATCGCATCATACGTTCGGACAGGGTGAACCTGAAAATCGCATAGTTGAAAATTTGATCCCTTGTCCGCCATGACCGCTCCCTATTCCCCTTCGTCGGGAGCGTCGCCGCTTACGGCATCCGGACCTGGTCCCTTATAGTCAGATTGTTCTTCCAAACTCTCCAGAGGAACAGCTGCTTTTTCTTCCAAACTCTCCAACAATTAGGCAGCTTGCTGCGTAGTGTTGTCAACGGCGTCTTGGACGTTGTGCGCGTGCACTTGTCTTCGCGACTTGGCTCGCTTCTTGTTGAGCAAGACCTGAGCGAAGCCGTTCCACTTCTTCATCGCTGCCCGCTTCTCTGGCATATAGTTCCAGCGGTCGTAGCTTTTCGAACTGACATCCTGAAGAGTGTGATTTTGTATTCGGTCACGGATCTCTTTTGACAGCCCGGCTTGTCCGGCCAGTGTCTTCCAAGTTCTACGCAGATCGCGGTTAGTGACAACCGGAATGACCTCGCGTTCGCGCTGGCGCCACATGAATGAGTAAAGAGTCCCATGGCTAACCGGCTTGGTAGGGTCAGTTGCGGATGGAAAGAACCAGCCGTGAGCATTTGGCTTGATCGATTCGATCAGTTCAGCCGCGACGGCAGGGACGGGAATGGCGTGCGGCTTGCCATTTTTTGTCTTTGACCAGTCGATAATTCGCTCCTTGGCATCCCATTGATCAACATGAAGACGCGCGATCTCTTCGACCCGCTGTCCTGTGAGCATGAGAATGCGCACGGCGCGGGTATAGGGCGGATGGACCGGCGCGTCTGGGCACTCGAGCCAGCGATAGAGATGCACGAACTCTTCTTCATCCAACCAACGCGTTCCGACTTTCTTGGGCTCAGTGGGTATACCGGCGGCCGGATTGTAAACAAGACGGAATCGCCGTTGGGATGTGCTCCGGTAATCGTGCTCGGCTTTCATTCCCCAGCTATATGCAGACCGAATGTAGCTGCGGACGTGGTCCGCCATTGAACGTTTGCCTCGGTCATAGATTGGCCGAATGAGATCCGTGATTTCTTCTGGCTCGATGTCACGAGCCTGCCGATTGCGGCCAAGCGTGTCAGCAACCTTATTGAGGCTCTTCTCGGCTTCCTTCCATGACGATTTTCCTAAGGCCTTCAAGTGGGCAACGTACGCTTCAAAGAGATCGGCCACGGTGCCGGGGCGGGTGTCGCCAGCGAGTTTGATGCTGCGGCCCTTCTGGATTATGTCAGCGAAGTCGCGAGTGAAAACTTCGCGGGCTTTGCTGAGAGACATTGATGGATAGGAGCCTAGCTTTTTTTTGAGGCGCTTCCCGTCTCGCCACTGCTGTGCCATCCAGTCTGCTGTGATGCGAGTAGGCATTGGCTTCATCACCAGGACCAATCGTCCCGTTCCGCGCCCCTCTCCATCGACGAGGCTGAGCTCTTTGCCGGTCTGCTCCACCTGCTTTAGTGCGCGGCGGATTTCTCCATCAGTAGGACTTGGCACTCGGCTCTCCCGTCGGTTCTCAGGTGGGGTCGTTAGACGGCTAGCAGGGGTCGGCGATTGGGGTCTCAAGGGTCGCTAATCCCCTTAAAACCGACCTCAATACGCCATGGCGCGCCAAACTACGACAAGAGAAAAAGAGAAGTTGAATCAATGGTATTAGTTGTGATTGAACGTGATCGAAATGGGCTGAGTGGGATGGTTATCGCCAATCCGTTGCAGGTGAAGGCGATCGCTCAGGCGCACGTCAAGACTGACAAGATCGACGCCGGTACACTCGCCAGCCTGCAGGCAGCGGGCTACCTGCCGCAGATCTGGACGCCTGATGCGGCGACCGAACGCTAGCGCAGGCTGGTGGCGCGGCGCTACCAGGTCGTGCGGCATCGCACGCGGCTCAAGAATGAAGAGCATTCGATCCTGCATGCGCACCTGATCCCAAAGTGCCCGCACGCCGATCTTTTCAACGCCCGCGGCCGGGCGTGGCTGTCCACTCAACAGTTGCCGGACGATGAGCGCGTAGCGATCGACCGGCACGTTCGTGAGCTTGACCGGCTGGCCGAAGACTTGGCCCTGCTCGACCGCGAGATCGCACAGGACGCCAGCGACGATCCCGCGGTCAACAGATTGATGACGATCACCGGCGTGAATCTGGCGGTCGCCGCCGGGATCGTGGCGGCGGTCGGCGACATCAGCCGGTTCAGCAGCCCGCAGAAGCTGGTGAGCTATTTCGGGCTGAACCCGCGGGTGCGGCAGTCCGGACTGGGAGTCGCCCATCACGGTCGCATCAGCAAGATCGGCCGTTCTCACGCGCGCGCCATGCTGGTCGAGGCGGCCTGGGCCGCGGCCAAGGCGCCCGGTCCACTGCATGCGTTTTTCGTGCGCATCCGCGCCCGGCGCGGCCATCAGATCGCCGCGGTGGCCGTGGCTCGCAAGCTCACTGTGCTCTGCTGGCATTTGTTGACGAGGGGCGAAGATTACCTGTGGGCGCGCCCAGCGCTGGTCGCCAACAAGACCCGCGCGATGCAACTTCAAGCCGGACATCCGCAACAGAAAGGCAACCGGCGTGGACCAGCCTATGCCTACAACATCAAGTCGCTGCGCGACCGCGAGATGTTGATTGCCGCCCAGGCAGAGCAAAGCTACGAACGGTTCGTGTCACAATGGAAACCGCGGCGGCCAAAATCCGGCGCGCGGGCGCCTCAGCTCGACAGGACAAAATAGGCAGTCCGGTGACGCTTGCAGCCGATGCGTCACGCTTCGCCACGAGGTCGCCCGCGCCCGACAACCATAATCGCCGCTGACGGCAAGTGCCAGCCAGGAATGCAATCCCGTTCCACGCCAGCATGCCGCCGTGCTCGGGCCGGTCAAGGCCAAGCCTTGCGGTGGCCGCAAACGCGGCCAGCCTTGACCGCCCCTGCGCGCGGCGGCTGAGTGATCGGTGGCCGGGACGGAAGAATGACCCGCAGCGCGACCGAACAAAAGAATGGACTTACAGCGGTTTCCGCAATCGTCGTCTCGGTCTTGAAGAAATCGCTTGTTCATCTCATCAAGTTATGAGGGCTTAAACGGCGAAAGAGGCCCCCTATGCGGGAGCCTCTTTCAAAGATGTTTAGACTCAGGTAGCGGCCCAACGGCAAATGTCGCAACGCGCCATCACTCCCGGAGTGGTCAGGTTTATCGCTAACTCGTGCTCCCCTGTCAAGTTCCTTAAAAAAATAGTCGGTCGCAGTCTAAATGCCAGATATCTCTTACGAATTTTTAACGAAGTTCTTTGCCGACTATTTGCCGTTCTCCCCAACGCCCAGCCAGGTTGAGGATTTTCAGTCTGATTTGACCCTTGTAAGTCCCTACCTACTTGAGGCCTCCCTGATCGAAGTCAAGGAGGGAACCAAGGGTGAAATACTAAAATACCTCCCGAATGATTGGCGACCGGCGATCTTCTTCGTATATAACCGCAAAGTGGCTGAACACGCCCAGCTGTTCCCGGTCTTTCACTCTTTCGAGAACGCTTTGCGCTCAACCGTCGCAGTGACCTTAGAGCAGCACTACAAGCATCCACGGTGGTGGCGCGCCATTTACGAGGAGCTAAAGAGGGGCGGGAGAGCCAAGAATATTGCCCAGATCGGCGGCGTTCCACTAGCCCGCCATGCGGCCTTTAGAATCGGCACGGTCATCTTGGACATTGAGGGCAAGCAGTTCCCCAATGGGCCGATTGATGCAATGGCGAACGGCTACGAGTTTATGCACGATTGTCATTTGGCCCACATACGGCAGCTTGTTGAGGAACACTGGGCGGTATTCTCCCCAAAATTCCATCCGCTAAGTGCAGCCGACTTCACCGCCAAATTTGAGAAGGTGCGGGAGGCGCGGAATGCGGTTTATCACCACCGATCACTATCCGGCATGTCGGACGTTGTGGCGGCCGCCGAAGAGCTTTTGGACAAGCTCAATTTCTGCCTGAGATTCGTTCACGGCAAAGTCGCAGACTGCGAGCCGACAAAACTTGCCTTTTCGGTCGAAGCCGAGAAGAGGCACCGCACTTGGGTGGTCTAATTTCAAACTGAGACACCACCTCCGAAGATCCCGAGAGCTGACACGACGAACCGCGCCGTCGTGTTGTACTGGCGTGGACGATCCGTTGGTGCTCATCAAAAGAAATACTCGGGCGCCAGCCATTTGTGTGGGACGCCGGTCGTCAGACCGCCATCGATGACGATCTCGGAACCGGTAAGATAACTGGACTCGTCGCTGAGCAGGAACAAGACTGCCTGCGACACTTCCTGCGGCCGGCCTGCCCGTCCCAGCGGAATGGGGAAAATGGAGGGATCGAAGCTCTCGGTCATCGGCGTGGTGATGAAGCCGGGATGGATCGAGTTGACGCGGACGCCCGAGGCCGCGGCCTCCAGCGCAGCAGACTTGGTTATGCCCCGCACGCCGAAATTGGAAGCAACATAGGCATGAAGCCCGGCAGTGCCCCGCAGGCCCTCGACGGACGAGATGTTGACAATCGAACCTCCGCCCCCGCGCCGGATTGCCGGCAGGGCCGCCTGCATTCCAAGGAACGCACCGGTTAAATTGACGGCAATAACCTTGTTCCACTGATCGAGCGGGAACTGCTCGATCGGGGCCATGCTGGCGATTCCAGCATTGTTAACCAGCCCATGCAGCGCGCCGAAGCTGCTCTCGGCGGTCGCGACCGCCCTAGCCCACTCCTCCGGCCGGGTGACGTCCTGACGCACATAGACGGCGGAAGTGCCCAGTTCAGCCGCGAGAGCCTCTCCTTCTGTATGAAGAATATCAGTGATTACGACCTTGGCGCCTTCAGCGACAAGCAGGCGCGCATGAGCTGCACCCATCCCACGAGCTCCGCCGGTTACCAGAATGACCTTTTCGTTCACACGTCCCATGACATGTTCCTTGCTTCGCTCCGTTGATCAGTGGCGGTGCAGCGGGGCGATCAGCTCGAGCCCATCTTTCTCGCGTAGACCAAAACTGGACACCTTGACGATCTCGCCGCCCGAAAGCTGGCGCGCCTTATTCCAGAAGAACTCTTCATGGTCCTCCATCAGTTCTTCCTACGCCGACTTGGCCGGATGCCTGCTCTAGCGAAATGGAGGTCAGCAGTTCGTAGGTGCAAGTGGAATTCTCCTCGAACATGCGCCCCGCCGCGCATGACCTAGCCATCCTTCGCCATGGGCATGGCTGCTGTCACCGAACTGCTCCGTCTTCTCGAAGGACGACATTCTCGCCCGATAGTCCCGCCCTTCTTGATGAGATAGGCTGCTGCCGCCTACCGGCGCCGGTTCCCACTAAACCGGCGTTCGCGGCGCCGCCTGCTGCGTTGGATCAGGCTTTGACGAGGCGAGAGCAACGCACATGAGGTTCTCCCGCGTGCAGCGGCGGGAAGATCCAGGTCTTTCTAATCAGCGCGCCAATGATGGCGCGCAGAAAAGCTAGGACATCTGATTGCAAGGCAAAGCTCCCGCGACCGTTCCGTGCGCCGGGCACGTCACCAGCTACCGCAATCGATACGGTCTCTCCGCACAAGCAGGGCGCGGAGACATGGATCTGCCGTGAGATCGTCTCAACAAAAGGGCGATCACACTACGCCTGCCGTGCAGCTCTCATCCGAACTTGAACAACACACCGTATCCGCCGCGCGGATAGCTCCATTCGATGTCGCCGGTGGGCTCGCCGATGACCCGGCAGGTGCCGCACTCGATGCAGCCGTCGACGGTGACCTCGACCTGCCCCTTGTCGTTGAGCTCATAGCAGCGCGCCGGGCAGACCTTTAAAAGTGCAAGCAGCTGCGGGGATGGCTTCGTGTGTGCGCGCACTTTGATGTGGGGACGACCGACGTCGACGAGATAGCGGTTGTAGAACAGCTTGTCCTCGACGCGCACTGATGTCTCAACATTCATATTTCAGCTTCCTTGGCTTCGATTATGTCTGGTTAGCGCCAGGCACGGGCGAGGCGGAATGCATCGCCAAATAGACCGCTCCAGGACCGCGCATTGACAAAGGATTTCAATGTCACCTTCTCTTTCTCAGCCTTCGGCGTACCGTCGACGCGTACATAATTCTGCATCGCCCTGGAGACGAGCTGCGGATAGGTGAGAAAGAAGTTTTGCGAGTTGGTATGCATCAGCATCGGCATATCCTTGTGCTTCTTGAGATCCTTAATCACGAAGGAGTCGTCCAGCATCTTCTTGTAGACTGACAGATTTGCCGCGGTCATGGGATGGCTGCGCGATTTCACCTGGACGATCGCTTCCGCCGCGATGCGGCCCGAAGTCATCGCGAGGTTAGAGCCTTCGCGATGAATGGCGTTGTTGAGCTGCGCCGCATCGCCCACCACTACCCAGCCATCGCCATAGAGCTGCGGGATCGCCTTGTAGCCGCCTTCAGGAATGAGGTGCGCGGAGTATTCCTTGACCTCCGAGCCCTCGATCAGGGGCGCCACGGACGGGTGACGCTTGAAGCGGTCGAGCAGCCCATATGGCGTCTCTCCGGTGCGCTGAAAGTCGGCGACGATACAGCCGATGCCGATCGAGATGCACTCCTTATTGGCATAGATGAAGCCCATTCCGGTCATGCCACTGGAAATGGTGCCGGCCGCTTCGACAACGACGCCTTCGTCGCCCTTGAGATTGAAGTGGGCCTCGATGGTCTCACGCGGCAAAAAGTGCATTTCCTTAACTGCGAGTGCCACCTTGTCGGGCTTGGGCCGCTCGCGCAGGCGCGCACGCGTACCGAGAAGGCCATTCACGCCTTCGGCCAGCACCACGACATCTGCGTGGATTTCGCCGTCGCGGCGATCCGTACGAACACCGATGACTTTCCCATGGGCGTCCCGCGCGAGCTCAGTGACGGTGGTCTCGCACAGCACGGTCGCGCCGGCCTCGCGCACTTTCGAGGAGAACCATTTGTCGAACTGCGCGCGGATGATCGTGTACCGGTTCGGCCGCTCCTCGTTGAAGTCTTCGGAGCGGTAGTGCACGCCGAGATGGGAGCGATCGTCCATTATCCAGAACCGTTGCTCGACGAGATGACGTTCGAGCGGCGCGTCATCGCGGAAGTCCGGGATCAGCTTTTCGAGCATGTCGGCATAGAGGATTGCGCCCTGAACATTCTTCGATCCGGCATATTCACCGCGCTCGAGCTGCAGCACCTTCATGCCGCGTTGAGCCATGGCCAGAGCCGCCGCGTTGCCCGACATGCCGGCGCCGACCACGATTGCATCGAACTTCTCCTCGATCACAACAACCTCCTCTAGCTCGCGATCCGGTCGCGCGAATGCGGTGAAAGCCGTGCACGAAATGCGGCCGTCAGCGCTGGTAACAGGTGCATAGCGTCATTGACGACGCCGATATGGGCAAAGTCAAAGATTGGCGCGTTCTTATCGGTATTGATGGCGACGATTAGATCGGCGCCCTCCACGCCGACCCGATGCTGGATCGCGCCGGAAATGCCTGCGGCGATATAGAGCTTTGGCCGGATGGTCTTGCCCGTCTGGCCGATCTGCCGGTCCGAGGTGACCCAGCCCTTTTGTACCAGCGGACGCGAACAGCCATATTCGGCGCCGAGCACGGCGGCGAGCTGCCGTACCAGCTGGAAACTCTCAGGCGAGCCCAACCCCAGCCCGCCGGCGACGACAACGTCGGCATAGGCGAGATTGGATTTGGCCGAATCACGGTCCGGCACAAAGGACAGCACCTTGGTGACGATGTCTTCTTCGAGCAGGCGGAGCGGATGCATGATAATGCGGGCGGCATCGCGCGCGACACGCTCTGGCATCGGCATCACGCGCGGGCGGACGGTTGCCATCTGCGGCCGGTAATTCAAGGTGTAGATCGTGCAAAGCAGCGATCCGCCAAAGGTCGGACGCGTGGCCGCAAGCGAACCATCCGCGTCGACGTCGAGCTCCGTGCAGTCGGCGGTGAGACCCGTCAGTAGCGTAGTAGCTACCGAGCCTGCAAGATCGCGACCGAGCGTGGTGGCGCCCAACAGCAGGATCTCTGGCTTGTAGGTGTTGACGAGATCGGTCAGCGCCTTGGTGTAGGACTCGTTACGATACTCCGAAAGCACATTCTCGGTCACGAGATAGGTTAGGTCTGCGCCGTAGCAGAACGATTCGAGCGCGGCGTTGCGCGTGGTCTCGGCCTCCGGGCCGATGACGACCGCGGCGAGATCAACCTTCAGCTTGTCGGCAAGCTTGCGGCCCGCACCCATGAGTTCCCAGGAGACGGGATGCACCTGGCCGCGCTCCTGCTCGACGAAGACCCAGATGTGCTTGTAGGCCTTAAAGTGCTCGGGCAATTCTTTTTTGATTCCTGCGCGGCCGCCCGCGGCCGGCGTAGGAGCTTTGGTGATGTTGCTCATAGCGTTGAATTCCCCTCAGAACCTGCGCGCCTGCGCCACAAGATCGGTCTCTAGCTTGGGTTGCCCTTCAAGATGGCTTTCATCAGCACCTCCGTCGGCTGCTTGGCGGCTTCCACCAGCCCGGCCCTCTCGGCGCGTGGCGACGGCGCAAAGGCGCGCTTGACGATGGTCGGCGAGCCGGGCACGACGCATTTCGAGACTCCTCGACGCCGGCCTCCTGCGCGCTCCATTTTACAACCGGCCCTAGCGCCGCGCGCAGGGCGGCGGTCATCACGGCGCTGCAAATCTGGCTGGTTGCTTCCGCCATGGCTGACCAGGCAGGGCAGCTTTGTGCGCAACATCTGCACGCCGCGTTCGGCGCGGCGCTCCGCGTCCACCGTGGTGAGCGCGGCGATCTCGCCGCCGAACTTGTCACGCGATTGGAGCGCGGCCTCGAGCGCGAACAAGGCGTATCGGCTGATGATGCTCGCCCCCCTGACGCACGATGGCGTTGGTCACGGGATAGACCGCGAATCTGCGCGGAATCGGGAACCTGCTTGGTGCAAACGATACTGTGCATGCCTTCTCCAGAAGTAGCGTGGAACGCGAGTTATCCATTGGCGGCCATCTCACGGTCAATCCCAGCCTCAATGGCGTCAAAGACAACTTCGAACGGCATTAACGCGAGCGTGACCCATAAGATGATGCCGGCGCGAGCGGCGAGCAGTAACGGCAACATGATTGGTCTTGCTCCATATCTCATCTCGGAGGACAACAATTCTGTGTAGTCGGCACCAATGACGGACTTGGCCAGAGAACAGCAAGTGCCGTACCAGTTGGGGCCATCAAAAATTAGACGTCCATTCAATGACTTGAGAAAATAAAGACTGGCCGTTAACATCGCCGACAGTACAATTCCGACATACGTCGCGAATGCGACAGCGCCGCTTCGCGCATTGCTGTACAGAGTTGATCTGCATGAAGAGGAAGATGGCACAACGCGCCGCGCCGACATGGCTTGAGGCAGATCTGAACTGATGTATGAGGCTATTTCAGCGAGCTCAACGGCACGAAGGCCGCCGGTTTCTTGGGCTCCGCGACCGCATCCTTCAAGACCTTGAACACCCGCTGGTCGATCGGCGAGGACGCCACGAAGTCGGCATAAGCCTGCTCCAGCACCGCCTTGCACCGCGCCGTGACCTCGGCCTCCGCGCCACCTTCGAATACTTCCTTGGCGAGATATTGTCCCATGCGCTTTAAGATGTGCAGGCGCGCGACATTGACGATCTTGGGGTCGTAATCGACGCCAAGCAGCGCAAAAAAATCTTCGGCCGAGCAGGCCTTGTTGAGCCGATCCAGGATGCCGACTGCCGCCTGTGTGTTGCTCATCGAAAAATCTCCTTTGGGTTAGGTCGACCGGCCTGTGGTCGGGACCCGGCTCCGGCTGGTCATCTCCTTGCGACGCTGCTTCGCGTAGGCGGCGCTGCATATCGCCTCCATGGCCTATGTCTTCGCGGATCAGCGAGGGCTTGCGCGGCACGCCGGCGGTTTCGGCGGTAATGATGCCGACCATGGCCGCCTCACGCACCATTGGTCAACGAGCGCTCGCAGACGTCGCGCCAGATCGCCACCACCGTCTCGCACGCTACCGGCCGCTTGTGCTCGATGGCATGTTTCCGCACCCGCGACAGAATCTGTCTTGCGTCCTCGGCGTTGGCGGCGAGCTGCAATTCGTCAAGTAGGGTGGTGATCGACGACAGCCCGGAATGCTTGCCGATCACAATACGGTTGGATCGACCGAGCAAATTGGGGTCGAGCGACTGATACGTGCGTTGATCCTTCATTAGGCCATCGACATGAATGCCGGATTCGTGGGTGAATACATGCTCACCGACGATCGCCTTGTTCAGAGGAACCGTGCGTGCAGCCGCGGCTGCCACCAACGCGGCGACATTCTCGAGTTCCGGCAGCACGATGCCGGTGTCACGCCCGTAGAGCTGTTTGAGCGCGACCGCGACTTCTTCCAGCGGCGCATTGCCGGCCCGCTCGCCGAGCCCGATGACGGTCACCGAGGCGTGGCTCGCGCCACCCTTGATGGCGGCGAGCGTATTGGCGGTCGCAAGCCCGAGATCGTCATGGCCGTGAAATTCGGGCTCGAGACCGGTGGTCGCGCGCAAACGAGCCGTCAGCGCATAGGTGGAGTCCGGATCGAGCACACTGAGCGTATCGGCAATACGAAAGCGCCGTGTGCCGGCGGCTTTTGCGGTGGCGATCAGCTTGATGAGAAAATCGACGTCAGCGCGGGAGGAGTCCTCGCCGCCGACGGCAACCTCAAGCCTACGCTCGCGCGCATAACTGACCACCCGCCTCACCTGCTCCAGCGCTAGTTCGCGGTTATCGCCAAGCTTGGCGGCAATCTGCACGCCAGAAGCCGGAATCGAGACATTGACCATCGGCACCTTGGCCTCGATTGCCGCATCGACATCGGCTTCACGCATCCGGCACCAGCCGATGGTGGTGAGCGGGAGACCGGCATCAACGATGGCGCGGCTGGCGGCGATCTCCTCACTGCCCATCGCGGGCGTCCCCGCTTCGATCTCGGTGACGCCGGCCCGCGCCAGCGGCTGCGCGATCGCCACCTTTTCGTCGGTGGTGAAGGCAACGCCAGGCGCTTGTTCGCCGTCGCGCAGCGTCGTGTCGTTGAGCACGATCGGACTTCCCCATGCCGTCTCGGACCATGACTGTTTGGCAGAGGCGGCGGCGATCATGGGAGGCTCCTTGTTGGCTTTGGCAAAGCAAGGCTTGAGCAATGCGCATGCCACGCCGGCACCCGCCACAAGCCGTTGGACAAGCGCACATTTTTCGGCACCAGCCGGATTGTCGCAAACGCGACAGTGGCGAAGTCGACGCGTCTGCTTACGTCACGGGGCGATGGGATGGCATCAACTCCGCTTGCGGCTCAGATGGATGATCAGATCGACGCAGGAGACTTCGTGGTCTGGCAGCGGCTCGGGCACATTCACAAGCAGGAGATCCGCATCGGGAATATCGAGCAGGATATCCTCGCCGGGCAGATAATAATGCGGATGCGGCGAGGTGTTGGTGTCGTACAACGATCGCGACCCATCAAGACAGATCCGGCGCAACAGGCCGGCTTCCGTGAACTGGTTCAAAGTGTTGTAGACGGTAGACGATGAGATCGGAAACCCGGTCTCGCGCGCCTCGGCAAATAGCATCTCTGCGGTGACATGCCGGGCGCCTCTGGCAAACAACAGCTCGCTTAAGATCAGGCGCCGGCGCGTCGGTCGCAGCCCGGCGTTGAGCAACACCTCCTTCCAGCCGGCGTCGGGACATTGCCCGCTGAGAGGAGCGGAGGCCGGTTCCACCTGCACCTCGTCGAAGTCCGCGCGATCCCCGGCGTCCGGAAGTCTGGCCAACGGACGATCCATCCGAAGTCGCTCACATTGGCCAGGTGCCGGCCGCAACCGGGACAGCCGCCTGCAGCAGAACCTCGCGCCGGCGCTCGGCCATGCGGCTCTCGCCGCTTTCATCGCCGAAGCAGAGGTTGAAGTCGTTGCATTGCGTGCACACCGGCGTCGTGCACATGACAAGGCCGTCGTCCTCGCACAGCGTGCGATAGAAGAAGCGCTTCCAGCGCATATTATTGGTATTGCGCGCGGCCAGCGGCGCGAAATGGCGGCCTAGCAGCCGGGATAGTTCGCCACGACCGCGCAATCCGAGATCTTCCCACAAGTGATTTGGCTCGATTGCGCGACGCGCGATCATCCCAGCTAGCCAGTTGCCGATGTCCCCTTCGGTCGAGCGTTGTGCGAGCAGGAGATCACGCAACATTGCCGCCTCGTCGCTCTCATTGCGCTTGAAACGCAAGAGCAACTCCTCCGCGTCTATCCGGATCGACGGGAAGTACTGCTCCAGCAACGCGGCCAGCTCATGGCTGGACAGACCGACCTTCTCGGAAACCAGACCACCATCCATCGTGGCGGCCGCTAGAATAGACGCCAGCACGTGGCGATCGAAATTGCTGTCACTGGTTATGTCGGCATCTACGGGGTCCGCCCCAGTGAGCAGGCGGTAGGTCGCAATTCCCCTATGCCGCTCACCGTTCGCTTCAGTCGCTCTGGCAGCCATAAGCGGAAACAATTGCGCTTCGAACATGGGTTGCCGATCTTTCCACAGTGATCAAGTATGCTCGGCTGCATCGTGATGCTGGTCACGACATCTTTCGCCGGAACGCCGACCTTCTTATTGAGCATTGGGAAGGCCGGCTTCCGTCGGTGTGTCCTTTACCCGGCTGCGAGTTCGGCTGCGGTCTTGCCGATGATGGTCTCGTCAACCGCCTCCATGATGCCGTGCTCCATCAGCATGTCCTCGAGCTCATCCATGGAGATCGGGGTCGGGATGATGCCCTTGCCGCCATTGTTGTGGATCTTGGTCGCGAGATTGCGATAGTGATCGGCCTGCTGGGATTTCGGCGCATACTCCAGCACGGTCATGCGGCGCAGCTCCGCATGCTGCACGACGTTGTCGCGCGGCACGAAATAGATCAGCTGGGTGCCGAGCTTCTTGGCCATCGCCTCCGCCAGTTCCAGTTCCTTGTCGGTCTGCCGCTCGTTACAGATCAGGCCGCCGAGCCGCACGCCGCCAGAGTTGGCATATTTCAGAATGCCCTTGGAAATGTTGTTGGCGGCATACATTGCCATCATCTCGCCAGACATAACGATGTAGATCTCCTGCGCCTTATTCTCGCGGATCGGCATCGCAAAACCGCCGCAGACGACGTCGCCGAGCACATCGTAGGAGACGTAGTCGATGTTCTCATAGGCGCCGTTCTCTTCCAGGAAGTTGATCGAGGTGATGACGCCGCGGCCGGCGCAGCCGACGCCCGGCTCCGGACCACCCGACTCGACGCAGCGGATGTCCTGATAGCCGATCTTCATCACGTCCTCGAGTTCCAGGTCCTCGACGCTGCCGGCATTCGCCGCCAAGCTCAAAATCGTGTCCTGCGCCTTGGCGTGCAGAATCAGGCGGGTCGAGTCCGCCTTGGGATCGCAGCCCACGATCAGGATCTTGTGGCCCATCTCGGCCAGCGCCGCCAACGTGTTCTGCGAGGTGGTCGACTTGCCGATACCGCCCTTGCCGTAGAACGCGATTTGTCTCAGTGAAGCCATGTTGCTCTCCATCAACCAATTTGCCAAAGATTGCGCGCTGCCTCGCGCGCGAGCTTGTTTCTCGCTCAGAAACGAGGCACACGGGTTCAAGGGAAGGAGAGCAGCGCTCGTCTTGCGCGTCTGCGTGCACTCAGCCCTCAGTCAGTGTTGCTGCATCCTGATAGCAACCGCCGTGCCAACCCTGGCCACGCTCTCTAAGTTTCTGATTACACTTTGAAAAATTCGGGAGCCGGTGGATGAAACCAGGTGTTTTGAACGTGACAGGATTCGTGCCGCTGTCAGAAGCCGGACAAGGATCGCTAGCATCAAAACGGGAAAACGCCGGCTTAGCGCGAGCCATTTCAATGCATTCATGCACGGAACAGAAATTGCTAACGCTCTTGCAAGCCGCTTTGTCGGAGCGGATTTTCAGGAGAGCAACAGTGCAGATTGGTGTCGAAACGTCGAAAGCAGTGGACCTGCGACGGGTGTTCGTGGTCGACGATAACGAGATCACCCGCGCGGCATTGCAATTCATGCTGCATGATGAGATCGAGACGCATGAGCTTGCAACGCCAGAAGAGGCCTTTGCCAGGGGCATCGATTGGTTAAAACCGCATGTGGTGTTGCTCGGAGCCTCTTATTTAAGCAAGAGGGGCCGGCGTGATCGGCGAATTGGCGGCCCATTTTCCCGACGCTCAGATCCTGATCATCGCGACAAATCCGACGAGGCCGACGCGGTCGAAGCCGTCAAGGCCGGCGCACACGGCGTTCTGGTCAAGCCGCTGACCTTGGAAACCATTCGCAAGAAGGCCGATACCATTCTCGAACGCGGCGGCGTCACGCCGGTCGTGCAGCTCAGTGTGCTCAAATAGGCCCGCGCCATGACGACGATCATTTTCTATCACAAACCCGGCTGCGCCACCAACGCGCGCCAGATGCAGGCGCTGAAGGCCGCGGGCCACCACGTGATTGCCAAGGATATCTTGAAGGAGCCGTGGCGTGCGGAGGAACTGCGCCGCTTCTTCGGCAATACGCCGGTCGCATCCTGGTTCAACCGCGCCGCGCGGCGTATTAAGTCAGGCGAAATTAATCCCGAAACAAGCGACGCGGCGAGCGCACTCGCGCTGATGCTGAGTGATCCGCTCCTGATAAGGCGCCCGCTGATCAACGCCGATGGCGCAAGATGCGCCGGATTCGATCATGGGCCCGTGCTGTCGCTGGTTGGGCGGAGCATGCAAGATGATGTCGAGCGATGCTCGCGCGAGGAAACCGGGGGACACTGCTCGAGCGGGTGAGCTGCAGAGCGCGTAGTTCCACCGAGAGGGAAAGGAGCGAAGTTTCCTCCGCTCCCCATTCTTGACGGGCGCGAGGAGCAAAGCTCGCTGAAGGCTGTCGGGGCTCTACACGCGCGTACATTTGGAATTCAACGGCACTTCGGGGTCCCACTTTCGGTCCACCAGATGGTCTTGCCCCTGAAACGAGCGGGTCTCATGACGCGGCAGCCCGGCTCGCCGCGCAGCAACGAAATGCTGGTCGCTCCTGAGCAGCTATCCCTCTTGGAAATGCCAAACCGACCAGTCAAGACTTCTGTGTTGAGGTACCAGTCTAGCAGGCTTTGAAAAAGGCGCTCGCCGCCTACCGGCGAGCGGGATTCATTGCCTCCGATGAGATACGGAGATCGTGCGTGCGCGGCGGCGACAATCAACTGGCGAGCTGTTCAGCTACGTTGACCTGGAGGCGCGGGTGCGGCGTGATCACGCGCTGCGATCATCCATCGGGAGCGAGGCGCTGTCGGCGCTATAGCGCGAGCTTGCGTCGCTCTATTCGCCGATTGGGCGGTCGTTGATCCCGCCGGAGAAGCTGCTGCGGGCGATGCTGTTGCAGGCGTCTGATAGGTGTCCTATTCCCCCCTGCGAGGTGCCCAACTAGCACAGCACAGCATTCTGCGGTGGAGAAATGCGCGCATCGGCCTGCGCCTTTCTGCTCGATAGCCTCCGCACGCAATGTGATACGAACGCCTTCGGCCTTATCGGACTGAGATCGGCGCGTCACGTGATCGGCGATAAATTCCAGCACTGCAGCGCCAATCTCGGCAACTCGGCCGGCCACCTCAAGCCGCCGAGCGCGACGGCCTCTGATCGCCGCCATGAGTTCGAGAATCTGTTTCAGCGGGATCGCTTCGCCACCGAGCATGAGCGATGTCCAGCCCGTCCGCGCCCCACGGCAGCGATGAGACCTTCGGCAACGTCGCGCATATCGGTTCACGACGAACTCAAAGGGCCTTGCGGACGCTCGTCGATGATGACGGCCAGATCGCGCCGAAATCCGAGCACGATAAACAATTTCGCCATTACAAACATCGGTCCGAGCAACAGATGGATCGGATTGTCGACCAGTGCCGGTCGGCGACGTTCGAACACCTGGTGCCCAAAAACCTGCGATGCACTGCCAATCACAATCAGGATAGCGGTAAGCGACCACATTCGGACAGTATTTGCCTGAACCACGAAAATGGCGGCGGCTGAAAGCAATACGATCGCAGCCCCAAGGATCGCGGCTTCAAGCGCGAAGTCAAGCAGGAACCAATAGATGAGCACCGGTATGGTAGCGATGGCCGCCACACTGGTTTGGATCCCGAACGCGGCGATGGACCATTGGCTGAGCGGAAGAACGGCAGCCAGGAACAGGAACACGATACCGAAGACATGCATGGCGCAATTCCAAGGGGCGCGATGATACTCAACATAGTCGGCAAGCTGCCGCCGAAAAAATGAACTCATGCGGCGCTCGGTTCGCCTATTGTATCGGCAGGCGTGGCAAAGCTCATCAAGCGCATCTGCTAGTCTCCGTCGGAAACGTCACGGTCTCATTCAAAGCGCGGCCACGTGAATGTTCGCTGCCCGTCGAGCGCGCGACGCCGCCGCCAGCATCGAAGTCGTTGCGCCTAATTCAGCGACTAACAGACTACAAGGCTGCATCATGAAACAGGTATCCGAAATGACCGCGCGATGCACCGCATTTTTCTCGCAGGTGTTACCATTCAGCCTCATCGTTGAGACCGCAGTTGATCCCGCCGGTCATTGAAATCTCCGCGTTTTGCATTGTGGTCCGCGGCCACACGCGAGCAGCGCCGCAGTTGGCAAATCGCGACGGACAGCGAAATCGATCATCAAATCTATCCTTGATCGTTCGACGATTCTTGCTTCTACTCGTGCGCTGCGGTCTGTCGCATTGACATGCATCAACCGAGGGTCATTATTCCATGGAGACGCTTCGCAAGCGCTCGCACCTGCGCGCCGTGTACGTGACTCCAAAGTTACTCGGTCGTTATCGAGAGAACCCCAGAATTTGTGACACGCTCTTCTATGGCGGATTAGAGCCAAACTCGGAATCCGGCGATGCGCGCCGCGAAGCGATTCAGCTGGCGCCGTCTCAAACCAGGAGCGCGAGCCAGATGAAAGCTCGATATGCGGGCGCCCAGAACTGGGGGCAGCGACGACCGCAATGTCGTGACCAGGCTTCCGTTATCGCCTACCTGCGGGAATGGGCCGATGCGGCATGACGAACAGCGATCCCTGCTGCGCGCTTGCGGCAGTCGCGGCCAGGTCAGCGCCGTCGCGATCGACACGATGGCCTAGCACATTAGGGTTGATGAAAAAGCTCCAACGTGCAGCCAGCCAATGCGGACATCGCGTCGAAGCCGGCAAATTCGCCGATGCTGAATTGCGCGTGAAAGCCGGACATCAGCGGACGCTTCGCTGCACGTTCCAGTTCGACCGCATTGACATTCGCAGCGACATCGATCGAGCCGAGCGAGGCGCCGAAGGCAACCAGCGCGGCCCCGAGCTCCAGAGGCGTACTGGCAACCGCGAGCCACGGCAGGATGAGCGCAATTCCGAAGCCGCCGATCAGGATGATCGGTTTGCTGCCGTAGCGCGCGCACAACAAATCGCTCAAAATCATCGAGACGACCAAGCCGACGCCCAAGCAGAGCAGCAGAAAACCGAGAACTCCATCATCGACCGCCAGCCGCTCCTTCGCGAACGGCACCAGCGGCACCCAGGCCGCAATGCCGAAGCCGGCGACAAAAAATGCAAGGCGCGTCGCGAGCCGGGTGGCCAGGCGATCGACGGACATCATCGGTGAACCCCGGAGGAAAAGTTGGTGGCTTCGTGTTCGGACACGCTAAGGACATCACGGCGGAGCGTGAGCGGCTGCGACCGCAGTTGCCGCCGCCCGAACATGCTGTTTCATGTCGCCTCACAGCAAATTGGCGGGGCGGCCGGGACGCCACGGAGGAAGTGCCGAGTCCGCCCTTACAGCACCGCCCCGCCTCCGACCGGTGATGGTGCCCCGAACGAAGCAAGCGGCGTGCCGATTTTGAAAGTTGGAGGTTCTACAGTCGCTTCGTACTGGGTGTGTGTTGCGTCAAGTCGCGGACATTGGTCTCAAAGCTGAAAAACGGCCGCTCTCGTTCAGTGCGCCCGAAGGCTCTGCCAAACCGTATCACTATCGTCGGTGTGTGATCACGTCGCGGTTGTCGACCACCATGTCGAGCAGCGTGTCCTCGACCATGCGGCAATCCACGCCATTGATCCGGACGCGCGAGCATCGCCGGACCGGAATACAACCCAATTGCCGACGTTGACGTCCTAGCCGTGGAAATAGGTGCCGGTCTCCGGCTCATCGTGAAGGCGGTCTTGCGCTTCTTGAGCACCAGGCCGAGGGTGCCCTGCCAGACTGATTCCTTGATCGCGCCGGTCGACAGGATGAGCCCGCCCTTGGTCTTCTCCGGCTCGATGTAGATGCCGACCAAGACCTTTGTTGTTCAGCAGCTCGATGCTGCACAGATCGCCAATGAGCTTCATAAGCTCAGTCTTCTGGTCCTCCGACTCCGAGCGCCGTTCCCGTGTCGAAACGCATACCATCCCTTCCCTCTCCTCCTACTCTTTCAGGATGTCTTCCATCGTCTCAGCGAGCACCGTGCGCGCGTCGGCGGGCGCCTTGCGGCACCACCTTGCGCTGATACCGGCCCCAATCTTTGAGATTATCCGACGTGATGGCATCGATCACCTATCCAGCTCATCAAGCTTGGCCTGAAGACGTTCGGCCAGCTTGATGGCGATGGTGACGCTCATTTACAGCCCGCCCACTTGTTTCCGAGCCAGTTGTAGAAGCGCCATGCGAGTCAGCTGGCATCTGACAAGGAAAAGGCCGCCTGCGTTGCCACAAGCGGCCGAAGTCTAGGGAGGAAACGCCCAAGGAGGGCAGGATGCAGCCTAGGACGAAAGCCATCAGCAGCTCAATTGAACGCAGGTAATCGTCGAGCATCCAAAGGTGCGACGGAACGATACGAAGGTTTATGTCGAGATCGGCAAGGGCAACGCCAAAATCGCCGCTCGCCGCCGGTACCGGCCACCAGATGCCGCACCAGGATCATTTCCGCGGGTTGGCCTTGTCGCCGTACTTTGTCTTCTCGAGAAGGCCCTCGCCGCTGCCGGCGCCATACTACATCTTGGGGTATGCCTTCACGCGGCCGCCGTTGGCAAAGCCGGCCTTGTAGCTCATTTGGCGCTTTCCGCGGAGCGGCGGGCGGCATCACCCGCGTACTTGAGCTGTCGCGTACTTCGGTCCTTTCGTTGCGGGGGTGTATGCCCGGGGCTTCTGCATCGTGCGGGAGAGCGGTACCGACCCGCGCGGCTCTGCGGCTTTTTTGGAAGCGGGATGTCTTCTCCAAAGGTCCAGTCCTTCTTGAGCGTAATCCTGTAAAGGAACCGAAGCGCCGCGACAGCCGTATGGATTGAATATTGGGGGCCAACCTCTTCTCGTTCGTGAGGTAGATTTGATAAGTCCGGATGTGCTCGGGGGTCAGCGCATCCGGCGACATACGGAAGTAACGTGCAAACAGCGATACCTGTTGGAGATACGATGCCTGTGTATGCGGCGACAGATTCCGCACCTGCATGTCCTCAGTCATCCGTTGTCGAAGAACCGTCATGGGAAGCTCCTTAAGCGCTGCAAGCAGCGCCTCCAGCATCTCGCAATCGAACTTCGTCGGGAATGCAGGAAGATCAGATGGTGGTACCGAAGCTTGCCACGAGTCGCCTACCGCGAAGCGGTGATGCGCCGGAGAGGGGCGGACTGCGTTGTATTAACGAGGAAGCGGGGTAATGCCCGTGAGGTCATCGCTATTGGATCGGGTCAACCAGCAATGGGAGGAAGGCGAGTTGTGCGACGGATAGCGAATATGGCTCTGTTGAGCCATATTCGCTATCATCGCTGATCGTCGGCTCTCTGATTCGCCCGTTAAAGATGGACGACCTATGCTCGACAATCCGGAGAAGACCACCCGGCTGCTCGCCGCACTCAAGGTAGCTGCGCCATTTGACGTTGAACTGGCACCATCGTTGATCGAATATCTGCAAGCCGAGAATGTTGCCGATGCTGATCGGATGCACCACGTCGTCTGGGATTTGTCATACGCCGGTGACGAGGGCGGTATCATCTGCCATTTGTCTCGCTCGGAAGAAACAGGCAGAGCGCTTGTCGTCTCCCTCACACATGTGCGCGTGCCGCGCTCGATGCCACTTGCAGCGGCCGTTCTGGATTATCAGAAGCACCGAGTGAAGAAGCTCAAGAAGCAGGGCCGGAGGTAGCATAGAAATGGCGCACGCGATTATCCGAGGAAAGAATGGTCGTCGATATGAAGTGGAGTTTGAAGACGCGCCGGTACGCGTCGAAGTTCATGCCAGTGAGGAGACCGTCGAGATTTTTGTGGAGGCGATTTTGAAACGCACCCGGAAGAACGGCGACGTTTTGCGATAATCAACATCCTCCGCCACCTGTTCAGCGAGGCCACGGGTCGGACGGCGCGACGCACAGCGAAGGATCGTTAATGCCGCTGCCGCGCACTCTGTGCCGCTTCCTTCTTCAGGCCGCCGCCATCGCTGCCTACCGCGGAGCGGTTTAGTCCAGTGCCTGCTATATCGACCAAGACATAGGAGGCACAGCGCTGCGATGGAACCGCTGCAAGCCGGCGTCGACTGTTCCGTGATCGCGCCGTGGCTCGGTCATGAATCGGTCGAGACGACGCAGACGTACCTGCACGCCCACCTCGCCCTCAAGGAAGCTGCCCTGGCGAAGCTCAAGCCGTACGAGCGCGGCAAGCGAACCCGCTTCCAGCCGAACGACCGCCTGCTCGCCTTTCTGGAAGCGCTCTGAACGACCAGACTATGCCGAATGGAATGGGGCTGCCGTGCACGCGATCGACGGTGCCAGCGTGACAACGGCGTGCCATACCAAACCCGTTCCGCATAGTTCGGCGGGCGGCATAAACGGCAAGAATTAACGGCGTTGATTCGCAAGCCTGGCTGGCCGATGTCCTTGCCCGCATCGCCGCCCATCCGGCTCATCGGCTGGACGAGCTCCTGCCCTGGAATTGGACGCCAGCATCAGCGATCTCCGCTCCAGCGGCATGACGACACACGTCAACAAGGTCCATCACGTCACCACAACCAATGGCAGAAGCTGCGAGGAGACCAACCAGGAGCCGGGCTCTCCAGGATTCAGATCTCGACTGCAGCTAATTATCTGCGGGCTGATACTTTAGACAAGCCGAGCGTGGTGGCGCTCCAAGAACGAGCTGAGATAGATAGGGAATGTCGCGCACGATCCAGCGTACCATTAGCGCGACGGCAACAATCGCTCCCCCAAGAATTCCCGCGACGGCCAACCTAGTCGTGAGATCCCAAAGTTCCCCGTATTGTATCGAATCCATGAGACGAAAGACCGTACCTTGTATCAAGTATAACAGCAGCGTGCTCTGTCCCAGTTCCACGGTAATAAAGCGGGTGACTCGATTTGAGCGGCCAACTTTCCAGCATTGGAGGACGAGCACGATCACGATCGCTGAGGCCGCTACGGAGCCAAGAAGCATCAGAAGTACGTTTTTTGCCGACTGCATATCGTGCACTAGGGCGAGATTGTTGTAGATGTAAGTGTCTTTGCGCCAGGCTAGAAAGCACACCAAAGCCGCTATGGAGAGAAACGTGATTAAGAGCGGCTTGTGAGATCGCGTTATGCTCGTCCACCATTCTCTCGACTGAGCAAAAGAGACTCCTAGGCAGAAAAACGGGAAAGTATACCTTATGAGAGGTGATATGGAAAATGTCACAGGTGCAAGTGCGACTAGTATGACTGATACGAATAGGATCCAGGGCGACCGACGATTGAAAATCGAAAGAATTTTGACTAGAAGGAAAGAAACAAAAGCAGCCCAGATGAACCAGTATGTGCCCGCGGAATCGTTTAGACACTGCAAAACGCTGCCTGGTTCGCTTGCAGACGAGCTAAATGCGGCCAACTTGGCTGTCTCTAGGATAGCGTACCAAAACAGCATGGGCAACAAGAGCTGCATCGCACGATCACCGATGGCTTGAGTGAATGACTTTCGCAAGAGCGCTCGCCAAGAAAGATATCCGCTTATCGCCATAAAGAGTGGCATGTGGAACATGTAGATCCATTTGAAACATGGCGACTCCCAGAAGCCTTCATCTCGGTAGACGACATATTGGATCAGGTGACCGACGATCACCAAAGTGATGAGCACTCCTTTCGCGAAATCTAAACCTAGATCTCGATCGTTTGCCTCCGGCGTGCGCGCCCCGGGCACAGTCGATCCAGTTATTTTTGGCAATGTATCAAACCTCTCGATATCCCTTGTTCCGATGAGCCGGACACCCGCTTGACTGGGAACACCCGCTGCGACCAAGTACTAGTGCAAGCTGCATCAGAAAAACAGCGGCTCATCATGGTCATTAATTCGGGGGT
>NZ_JAACFS010000005.1 GCF_029051645.1 Bradyrhizobium sp. CSA112 | reverse complement strand
CCTTGGCGGAGGCGGCGGCGCAGCCATGCGCGGAGGTGGCGGGGGTGGAGCTGCCATCCTTGGCGGAGGCGATGGCGCGGCCATACGTGCAGGCGGCGGAGGCGGCGCGGCCATCCTCGGTGCAGGCGGTGGCGCAGCCATCCGCGGCGGCGGAGGTGTCGGAGCGACGCGGGCCGCCGGCGGTGATGGCCTTGCCACCTGCACAGCCGACGGGGGCGGCGCGGCTCGCCGCATTTCGGGCTGCAATTGAGGTTTCGGAGCAACCGCAGCGGTAGGCTTTGGCGGCGCGGCGGCACTGGGCGGCGGCGCGCCGACCCTAGGCTGCTGGCCAGCCGGAGCCGTCGGAGCAGTCGCCCCGATGGCGGGCCTGGAGCCGGTAGCCGCGCTGGGTGCAGCCGGCGCGGCCGATCCCGGACGCGGCGCGCCCGGCGCAAGCCGTGCGTTCGGATTCACAGCCCCTGGTGATACCGCAGCGCTTGGAGGCGCGGGTGGCGCGCCCCTGGCGCCTGGAACCGGCAGGGCATTGGTCCTCGGCAAGGGCTGGGTCGATGGCAGCGCGGCCGGCACATTCGCCGGCTGTGGCGCAGTCGGCCGCCCGGCCTGTCCCGCCGGAGTGCCGGGCAAACCGGTTCTCACGGCAGGATTGATCGTGGCACTCGGCGGTACCGGCGCTTTGCCCTGCTGGATCAGCGTGGCCCTTTGCGCGACCGCGGGCGGCAACGTCGGCGTGGCCCCGCCAACCTGCCCCGGCGCGACAGTCGCGGCCGGGGAGCCGGGGCGTCCGATAGGCCCGGCGCCGGGCGCGGCACCAGGTCTGGCGCCCAGCCCTGCCGCCGGCGAAACCGGCTGCGGCGGCCTGTTGATGACGTTGTTGATGACCGCCCTGTTGTGGATGTTGGCAAAGATGATGTTGTTCGGCGGCGGCGCCACATAGCGCGGAGGCCTTACATAGACCGGTATCGGCACAAAGATCGGCTGCGGCAGGATGAACAGCCCGATCGGCGGCGGCGGCGGCTCCAATACCACGAAATCATCCGGCGGCGGCGGCAGGTAGTAGACCGGCGCCGGTGGCGGCGGCACGAAGTCGAACTCGGGATCGCTGAAGGCCAGCACCGGACGATCGACATAGATGAACTCTTCCGGCGGTGGCGGCGGCACGTCGTAGTCGATGACGTCAAATGTCGGCGGCGGCTCGAGCGGCGCGGTGAGAATGGCAAGACGGCGGCGCGCGTCGGCAGCATGAGGCCCGCGCGGGTAGCGTTGCAGATACGACCAATAGGCATTCGGGGTATCGGCACGGTAGGTACGGCGCCACGTGATCGCTTCGCGCCGCGCAGCTGCGATCGCCCTCACCCGCTTTGCCATGGGATCGTCGGGATAGGCAGCGAGAAAGTCCTCATAGGCCGGCAGCGTGTCGCGCTCCAGCGCCGCGGCATAGGCTTCCTGCACGCCGAGATCGCGGATCGGCTTGCTGCGGATGGCGGCGACCTGATCCGGCGGCGGCGCGGCGGGCGCATCCGGTTCGCGCTCGAAGAACGTAAAGGCCGCATCGACCTTCTGGCTGTCCCAGGGCACCTGCGCGCCCTTGCTGGCTTCGTTGACGCGAAGCCGCAGGCGATTGAAAACCTCCGGCAGCGGCAATCCGCCGGTCCGGATCATCTCGGCGAGCGACTGGGCGTAGATGCCGTATGGTCCCTGCTCGGCCGGCGCCACGGTTCCAGGCGCGGCGTTGAAGGCGATCAGCATGTGCGGGTCCGCCTCGACCAAAGCGAGACCGCTTGCGATCTGTCCGCCGACGAACGGCTGCTGCCGCGCCGCGTCCAGCACGACGATTCCGACCTTCAACGGAAGCGAGGCGAGTTGACGGATGTAGTCGCCGGTCCGCAGCGCCTCGATCGGAACATCGGCATCGCGGTTGATCGCGGAATCGACCGGCACGAAATAGTTCTCGCCCGCCAGTTGCAGCCCGTAACCGGCCAGATACACCATCGCGACCGTGTCCGGCCCCGAGCTTTCGGCTTTCTGGATAAAGTCGCGGAAACTCTTGCGCAGCGTATCGCCATCGAGATCGCGGGCACCGATCACGTCGAAGCCGGCCGCCTGCAAGGTCTGCGCGATCAGACCGGCATCGTTGGACGCCGTCGCGAGCGGCGATTTCGCATAGGCGGCATTGCCGACCACCAGCGCAATACGCTTTTCCGGCTGCTGCGCGGCGGCGGCACTCAAATAGCCCACCAAGCCGGACATTGCGACGAGACACACCGAGAGGATCGACAGACTTCTTGATAACCGCATGGGATCCCACCCTGTCGCCGCCCGCACGCCGCATGGAACGCGCGTTGAGATGAATATTTCTTGAATAATTGCGCTCTCAGCAAGGCATCGTATCCGCTTCGCCCGGTTCCGGCATCGAAATTCATTGTCGCGGCCGCCTGGCAGGCGTATCCTTTCGATCAGATCGTGTTCGCCCGCATCGTGAGGCGACTGCGCGAGTTCCTCCCGGTGTGCGAATTGCCCATTCAATGGAGGAGCCGCCATGACCGTTTCCCCGACACTACAGAAGTACTTGGATCAAAGCGTCACGTACGATCTAATCCCTCATGCTCGTACGGCGTCATCGACGCGCACAGCCGAAGCCTGCCACGTGCCGGGCGATGCGCTGGCCAAGGCGGTCGTGCTGCGCCGTGACGGCGGTTACATGATGGCCGTTCTTCCGGCCTCCCGTCACCTGCATCTATCAGCCCTGAGAAGTCAGCTCGGCCACAAGGTCGACCTGGCGAGCGAGAAGGAGATCGCGGAGCTGTTTGTCGACTGCGACATTGGAGCCATCCCGCCGGTTGGCGAGTGCTATGGGCTCGACGTCATCGTCGACGACAGCATCGATCCGCGACGGGAAATCTACATGGAAGGCGGCGATCACGCCACGCTGATCCGGATGGATGGCGAGCAGTTCGCGCGATTGACGGCGAAGGCCTGGCGCGGCCACTTCAGCACGCACGATTGAGTCCGCTCGATCTGGCCGACTGTTCGGGCACGATCGAGTGCCTTCAAGCAGGACACCCGCGCCTGTTCGTGGGTGAACGGGCGCGAGCCGTTCAAGACGTCTCGATCGCAAGCGGGCCGCCGCTTCAGTGATGGGCGGCAACGCTCTTCACGCACCCGGCCAGCAAATCACCCGACGTAGAATGGCTGATGTCGCCCAGGCTGATCATGCCGACCAACCGTTTGCTCTTGTTGATCACCGGCAACCTGCGGACCTGCAGCGTCTCCATGTGATGCACCGCCTTGGCAAGGTCATCGTCCTCGCGACAGCAATGGATGCCTTCGGTCATGACGTCGCGCGCCTGGGCGCGGCTGGCATCGAAGCCGTTGCCCGCAAGCCCTTTGCAGACGATGTCGCGATCGGTCACCATTCCGACCAGCTTGTCGTCCTCTCCGATCGGAATGCAGCCGATGTCATGTTCGCGCATCAGCTTCGCGATTTCGGTGATAGGCGTGTCGGGGCTGACCCAGTCGACGCCTTTGTGCATCGCGTCTTTGACTTTCATGGCGGACCTCCGTAACTGCGATTTCAGTGATAATCACGTGATGCAGCACAGCTCCCCCTTTGTTTGATTATACGCCGGAACGGCTGGGGCGGAATCGCAAAAGCAATGACAACTTCTTGAACTCGGCGATAAGTGTCCGTAGCGCGCAGACCGAAGCGGGTCCGCGCGTTACGCCATCGCCCAAGTAAGAGCAGGTCAGGACAGATCAGAAGAAGCCGAGCTTCTTCGGGCTGTAGCTGACCAAGAGGTTCTTGGTCTGCTGGTAGTGGTCCAGCATCATCTTGTGGGTCTCGCGGCCGCCACCCGATCGCTTGTAACCGCCGAACGCGGCGTGTGCCGGATAGGCGTGATAGCAATTGGTCCAGACCCGGCCGGCCTGGATGGCGCGGCCGAAACGGTGCAGCCGGCTTGCATCGCGGCTCCAGATACGGGCGCCGAGACCGTAGAGCGTGTCGTTGGCGATCACGAGTGCCTCGTCGTCATCCCTGAAGGTCGTGACCGAAACGACCGGTCCGAATATCTCCTCCTGGAAGACCCGCATCTAGCGCGGTGCTGGGCACGGCGGAGCGCGCCGCGCCCATCCCGCCTCCGGTCAGCTCAACAGCTCGACCTTGCCGGTTGCGAGGCGATAGATGCCGCCGACTACTTTGAGCTTGTTCTGCTCGACGGCTGCGTTAAGGATCGGTGCAGCCGATTTCAGCTTGGCGACGTTATCAATCACGTTCTGGCGGATGGCGTTGTCGAGCGCATTGCCGCTCTGCTGTGCTGACGCCTTCACAGAAGGCGCAATCGCGGCCACCAGAGACGGAATGTGCCCCGGTGGCGGCTTGTCGTCCTTCAGGGATTTGATCGTGGCGTCGACCGCTCCACAATTGTCATGACCGAGCACGAGTATCATCGGCGTGCCGAGCACGGCGACGGTATATTCCATGCTGGCAACCGTATCGTCATTGGCGAAATTGCCGGCCACGCGGCAGACGAAGAGATCGCCGCGCGCGCTATCGAAGGCATATTCGGGCGCTATGCGCGAATCGGCGCAGCTCAGAACGGCCGCGTAAGGGTTCTGACCTCCGACCAACGCTTCCCGTTCATGCTTGAAGTCGTGACGCCGCGACGTGCCGTCAACATAGCGCGCATTTCCTCCCATCAATTTCTTGAGGGCGGCATCCGGCGACAACACATTCTGCGGCTTGGGAGGGGTCTTCGTATCCTTGGCGTTAGCTGCGTCGGCGAGCATCAGCCCAAGCGTCGAGGCCGCGAAGAGGACCACGGAACGCCGCGAAGGCGCCAGCGGATGAAGCTGATCTGGGGAGCATTTTTCGCACATTGCATTTCTCCTTGCCTCTTGCGGCTTGCGGCGTCCAAGTCGCTGACGCCTGATCATAACGGTTATGGTTGTGCGGCGAAACTTTCGCGGAAACAGGATGGTCAAGATTTTTTATTCTTAAGTCGCCGCAACAGATGCGAGGTGCGCACAATTGACCGTTGGCAGAGGCGAACTCTCACCAGGTTCGAAGATGTCGGCGGGCGCCATGTCGAGGCGTTGGGGCTACAGCGTCTGCACGTCCACCACGCCCGCAACCGCCTTGATCGCACCCGCAATCTGCGGCGAGACCTTGAAGCGCCCGGGCAGTTTCATTTCCACCTCGGTCTGGAGGTCGAGCATGATGACGAGCGAGACGTCGCCATCGGCACCGCCCGATGGCGCGGGCGCAGGCTTGGCCGGCAGGCCCTTTGCGGGACCGCCCGATGCGCTGGCTTCCGGCATGTTGAGCCGCCGCGCGATCGAATCCAGCGGCTTGGTGTCGCGAACGAAAATCCGCAGGCCTTTCTGGGTTTTCGCCGCGGCGTCATCCAGCGGTTCGGCATGCAGCACGCGCGCCCGCACGTCCTCGCCCTGCAGCTCGGCGCCGAGCTGCAGCAATACGGCAGCCCCCGGCTCCAAGACGTCGCGATATTGCGCAAGGCCTTCCGAAAACAGCACGGCCTCGAAATGCCCGGTCGGGTCGGATAGCCCCATGATGCCCATCTTGTTGCCGGTCTTGGTGCGCCGCTCCATCCGTGACACCACCGTCGCCGCGACCCTGCCCGCGGTCGCGCCGGTTTTGACGGCGCGCGAGAATTCCGCCCATGACTGCACCCGCAGCCGTTTCAACACGGTCGCGTAATCGTCGAGCGGATGGCCGGACAGGAAGAAGCCGACGGCATCGTATTCGCGGCGGAGTTTCTCGGCCGGCAACCACGGTTCGATCTGCGGCAACATGATGGTCGGCGCGTCGGACGCATTGCCGAACATGTCGTTCTGGCCGATCGTTGCGGCCTCGTGGCTGCGCTGACAGGCAGCGAGAATCGCGTCCGCCCCGGCAAAGACGCGGGCACGGTTGGCCTCGAGCGTGTCGAAGGCGCCGGCGGCAGCTAGGCTTTCGATCACCCTCTTGTTGATGGCGCGCGGATTGACCCGTGCCGCGAAGTCGGCGAGTGAGGTGAACGCGCCCTTGCGCCGCTCTTCGACGATCAACTCCACCGCCTGCGGACCGACGCCCTTGAGCGCGGCCAGCGCGTAATAGATGGTGTTCTCGCCGACCTCGAAGGTAGCGCCCGAGCGGTTGATATTCGGCGCCTCGACCTTGATGCCGAGCCGCTGCGCCTCGGCGCGAAATTCCGAGAGCTTGTCGGTGTTGTTGAGTTCGAGCGTCATCGACGCCGCCAAAAACTCCACCGGGTAATGCGCCTTCATATAGGCGGTGTGGTAGGATACCAGCGCATAGGCCGCGGCGTGGCTCTTGTTGAAGCCGTAGTCGGCGAATTTTGCGAGCAGTTCGAAGATCGTGTCGGCCTGCCCCTTCGGCACGCCGTTCTTGACCGCGCCGGCAACGAAGATCGCGCGCTGCTTCTCCATCTCGGCGCGGATTTTCTTGCCCATCGCGCGGCGCAGCAGGTCGGCGTCGCCGAGCGAATAGCCGGCCATCACCTGCGCGATCTGCATCACCTGTTCCTGGTAGATGATAACGCCGAACGTCTCCTTCAGGATCGGCTCCAGGATCGGATGCAGATATTCCGGCTCCTCGTCGCCGTGCTTGCGCGCGCAATAGGTCGGGATGTTCGCCATCGGGCCCGGCCGATAGAGCGCCACCAGCGCGATGATGTCTTCGAAACGGTCGGGCCGCATGTCGATCAGCGCCCGCCGCATGCCCTGGCTTTCCACCTGGAACACGCCGACCACATCGCCGCGCGCCAGCATCTGGTAGCTCGGGGCATCGTCGATCGGCAGCGTCGGCAGATCGACATGGATGTTGCGTTGCCTGAGCAGCTTCACCGCGACATCGAGCACGGTGAGCGTCTTCAGGCCGAGGAAGTCGAACTTCACCAGCCCGGCCGGTTCGACCCATTTCATGTTGAACTGGGTCACCGGCATATCGGATTTGGGATCGCGATAGAGGGGCACCAGTTCGCTGAGCGGCCGGTCGCCGATCACGATGCCGGCGGCATGGGTCGAGGCGTGGCGCGTCAGGCCTTCAAGGCGCTGGGCGATATCGAAGGCGCGCGCCACCACCGGGTCCTCGTCGCGGAACGCCTGCAGCTTTGGTTCGCCCTCGATCGCCTGCGCCAGCGTCACCGGCGCCGCCGGATTTTGCGGCACCAGTTTTGTCAGTTTATCGACCTGGCCGTACGGCATCTGCAGCACACGGCCGACGTCGCGCAGCACGCCCCTCGCCTGCAAGGTACCGAAGGTGATGATCTGCGCCACCTGATCGCGGCCGTAGCGCTGCTGCACGTAGTCGATCACTTCCCCGCGGCGGTCCTGGCAGAAGTCGATGTCGAAGTCCGGCATCGACACGCGCTCGGGATTGAGGAAGCGCTCGAACAGCAGGCCGAAGCGGATCGGATCGAGGTCGGTAATCGTCAGCGCATAGGCGACCAGCGAGCCGGCGCCGGAGCCGCGGCCAGGACCGACCGGAATGTCGTGGGCCTTGGCCCATTTGATGAAGTCCGAGACGATCAGGAAGTAGCCCGCATAGTTCATGCGGTTGATCACGTCGATCTCGAAGGCGAGGCGCTTCTGGTACTCCTCTTCTGTCGTACCTGGCGCCAAGCCATGAACCCGTAGACGCCTTGCGAGCCCCTCCTCGGCCTGGCGCTTCAGCTCCGCAGCTTCCTCGGTCGCCGCATCGGAGCCCGAGCCGGCGCCGACCGTGAAGCGCGGCAGGATCGGCTTTCGCGTCTTCGGGCGAAACGAGCAGCGCTCCGCGATCTCGACGGTCGAGGCCAGCGCTTCCGGGATATCGGCGAACAGCACCGCCATCTCGGCGCGGGTCTTGAAGCGGTGATCGGGCGTGAGCTGCTCGCGGTCGGTCTCGGCAATCAGCTTGCCGCCGGCGATGCACAGCAGCGCGTCATGGGCTTCATAGTCGTCGTTCGATGCGAAATACGGCTCGTTGGTTGCGACCAGCGGCAGGCCCTTGGCGTAGGCGAGATCGATCAGGCCGGTCTCAGTGCGGCGCTCCTTGTCGATGCCGTGGCGCTGCAATTCGATATAAAGGCGATCGCCGAACAGGCTCGCCAGGCGGTCGCAACGGCTTGCTGCGAGTGCTGCATGATCGGCATGCAGCGCCAGCGAGATCGGGCCGTCGGGGCCGCCGGTCAGCGCGATCAAATCCTCGGCATCGCCTTCCAGCCATTCGAGCTTGATATGCGGGGACTGATGGACCGGTGTTTCGAGAAACGCCCGCGAGTTCAGCCGCATCAGGCTGCGGTAGCCGCGCTCGCGCGCCGCCAGCAGCACGATACGCGAGGGTGCCGCGGCCATCGCATTGCGCGCGTTCGGGTCCTGGTCGCCGAAATCGACGGCGAGCTCGCAGCCGACGATCGGCTGGATGCCGTAGCCGGCCATCTTGTCGGAGAATTCCAGTGCCCCGAACATGTTGTCGGTATCGGTCAGCGCCAAGGCCGGCTGGCGATCGGCTTTCGCCAGTTCGCCCAGCTTGGCGATCTTGATCGAGCCCTTCAGCAGCGAATACGCCGAATGAACGTGGAGATGAACGAATCCGGCACTGGACATGGTTGCTTAACGGGCTCTTGCATCATGGTGGGGAACGATCGCGGGCCGCTGATGCGCGCCGACTCGCCGGCCGCAATGGTGATGCCTCGGCCTTGCCGAGTCCACGCGGAACGCAGCCTCCGCGCCCGCCATCCGGCTTTTCCCCAACCCGTCCACTGGACGGCCCGGGTCAGGTTTCCGACCCGCATCAAAGCTGCGGAATCACCTGCGCCCAAACTGCGATCATCCCGACAAACAGCGTAATCGACGCCAGCGCCGCCGCTTCTTCCACGAACATCCGCAACATGGTCCGACTCCCTACGGTTCGAGAACATATGAGGAACAATGTTCCTTTTTTGTTCTAGGAGTCAAGGCCCGTCTCACGGCATCTTCTGCGACAATTCCCGTTTGGTTAACCCGGAAGCCCGCCGCAATAAAAAAGCCCCGGGCAACGCCCGGGGCCTCGATGATTCGCGAGAATCGCGAAAGATCAGTATCGCGCGATGGTCGGGCCGCCGAACTTGTAGTTCAGGCGGGCGGTGACGAGATCGACGTCCTGGCTGATGCGGTCGGTACCCACGAAGCCGCCAGCCGGATTGGTGAAGGTGTAGGTACGGTCCTGCATGAACAGGTGATTGTACTCGACGCCAACCGACCAGTTCGGGGCGAAGGCGTATTCGAGGCCTGCGCCGATCGTGCCGCCCCAGCGGGTGTCATCGCCGGTGACGCCAATGGTCGCGCCAGCGAAGTTGGTGATGCGGTAGCTATTCGAGGTCACCGCAGCACCGCCCTTGACGTAGAGCAGGACGTTGTTGACGGCATAACCAACCTGACCGGTGAACAGGCCGAACGCATCGACGTTCGTGTGGTTGCGAGTAGCGAACACCTGGCTCAAGTTGCTGCCCGAGAGGTCGGCCCAGTTGCCCTGGGCTTCAACGCCGAACACCCAGGTGCCAGCCTGCCAGCGATAGCCGATCTGACCACCGACCGTTCCGCCAGTCGCATCATGGGAGCCCTCGGGGCCGACGAGACCAGAAGGCGGAACCGAATCCCACTCGTTGCGGCTCGAACCCCAGCCGCCGTTCGCACCGATGTAGAAACCGGTCCAATCATACACAGCAGCGACCATCGGGGGCGCCTTGGTGTAAGGGCGCGCAGCGAGATCAGCAGCAACAGCCGGCGCAGC
This sequence comes from Bradyrhizobium sp. CSA112, assembly GCF_029051645.1. GTDB lineage: Bacteria > Pseudomonadota > Alphaproteobacteria > Rhizobiales > Xanthobacteraceae > Bradyrhizobium. The sequence goes on along the minus strand of NZ_JAACFS010000005.1, from coordinate 370,374 downwards.
CGCGCCGAGCGCGATCAGACTGGCCGTAACAAGCAAAACCTTCTTCATTCTTTATTCCCATTCCTTTTTGACAGCCCCCAAGGCCGCGGCATGCTCATAGCATCGTCAGCTCGAATTGCTGTAACCTCACTGCAACAACTCCCACGAAACGGCCCCAGTGTGGACGCAAGTTAATGTTGTGTTGCAGGCGTTTTTCGAAACTTTGCTCCGGAGCTCGCCGCAAAAAATCACATTTAGTTGTGTGGCGGTAATGCAAGGTGGAACGGGTTGACGAAATTGCGCAGGTGCGGCTTGTGTCGATGAAAATGGAACGGCGAAGCCGTCATACTCATGAAGGAGATTCGAATGCGTAGAGCGATTCTGGCCGTGCTGGCCGCGAGCGGATTGGCAGCGCTCGGCGCCGCGCCTGCCGAAGCGGTCGGCACCCGATATCCGTTCTGCCTTCAGGGAGACGAGTATCCGGCGCTGAGCCACTGCACTTTCACCAGTTACGAGCAGTGCCAGGCGACCGCATCGGGACGCTTTCTCTATTGCATCGCCAATCCCTATTATGTCGGCGCGAGTGAACCGCCGCCCGCGGCCTATCGCCCGCTGCCGGGCCGCACGCTGCCGCCCGCCCCCGGCTACGGCAGATACTGAGCGGCGGCGCCGTTCACCGTCGAGACACTCCGCACGCGAGCCCTCTGCACGCCGGCACTTGGCTGCGCGCGAACGTGATTTGACGCCGGCGCGCGGCGAATGTCTGCTGGCCTATTATGCAGATGCGGACCGATCGCAGTTCTCAAGGGAGATTCGGATGCGTATTTTTGCTTTGGCTATTTTGACAATCGGAGCGGCCTCGGCAGTGGCACCGGCGCAGGCACAGACTTACGATCCCCGCTATCCAGTTTGCCTGCATGTTTATAACAGGGGGATCAACTACTACGAATGTGCCTATACCTCCCTGCCTCAATGCAACATGTCGGCGTCGGGCCGCTCGGCGCAATGCGAGATCAATCCGTATTTCGCACATGCATCGCAAGAACCGTCGGCACGCCGCTACAAGCGTTACCGCAACGGCTACTGAACGGGAGCCCTTTGTAGCGCGCGAACGTGATTTGACGCCGGAGCGCGTCGAATATCTGCTGGCCGTCTGCACATGCGGACCGATCGCACGTCTCAAGGGAGATTTTGATGCGCATTCCGGTTTTGGCGATCCTGGCGATTGCAACGATCTCCGCTTCGGCGCCGGCTCGGGCGCAGACCTACGGCTCCGACTATCCGGTCTGCCTGCGCGTCTACGGCCCGGCCACCTACTACGAGTGCCGTTATACGTCGCTGTCGCAGTGTAATCTGTCCGCCTCGGGGCGCGCGGCACAATGCGTGCCCAATCCCTACGCGTCGAACGCCTATCAGGATCGGCCGGTGCGCAAGCGCGGCGTTTACTGAACGCCGCTACTCCATTTCGACGACCCGGCCATCGACCAGCGACACCCGCCGGTCCATCCGGCCGGCAAGCTCCATGTTGTGGGTGGCGATCAGCATCGCGACCTGCGTCGCCTTCACGAGCTGCATCAGCGCGTTGAACACATGATCGGCGGTATGCGGATCGAGATTTCCGGTCGGCTCGTCGGCCAATAGCGCGCGCGGCGCGTTGGCCACCGCGCGCGCAATAGCGACGCGCTGCTGTTCGCCGCCGGAAAGTTCGGCCGGCCGGTGCGTGATGCGGTCGCCGAGGCCGAGATAGGCGAGGATTTCCTCCGAACGCTTGATGGTCTCGGACCTTTTGAGGCCGCGGATCATCTGCGGCAGCATGACGTTTTCGAGCGCGGTGAATTCCGGCAGCAGCCGGTGCGACTGATAGACGAAGCCGATGTCGGAGCGCCGGATCTGGGTGCGGTCGATGTCGGACAATTGCGAGGTCGGCGTGCCCGCGACATAGACCTCGCCGTCATCCGGACTCTCGAGCAGGCCTGCGATGTGCAGCAGCGTCGATTTGCCCGAACCCGACGGCGCCACCAGCGCCACCGATTGCCCCGCCCACAGCGCGAGCTTGGCGCCGTTGAGAATGGTCAACGTCGCCTCACCCTGCCTGTACTCGCGTTTTATCTCGTGGAGATAGATAACCGGTACATCTTCCGCCTCCTCGGCCATCGCGTCCTCACTCATACCGGAGCGCGTCGACGGGATCGAGGCGCGCGGCGCGCCACGACGGATAGAGCGTCGCCAGGAACGACAGCGTCAGCGCCATGATCACGACCGCGGTGGTCTCGCCGAAATCGATCTCGGCCGGAAGCCTGGAGAGGAAATAGAGTTCCGGCGAGAACAATTCGGTGTTGGTCATCCAGGACAGGAACTGCCGGATCGATTCGATGTTCAGGCAGATCAGCATGCCGACGAAGAATCCGGTCAGCGTGCCGACCACGCCGATCGCCGCCCCCGTGATCAGGAATATCCGCATGATCGAGCCTTGCGAGGCGCCCATCGTGCGCAGGATGGCGATGTCCTGCCCCTTGTCCTTGACCAGCATGATCAGGCCGGAGACGATGTTGAGCGCGGCAACCAGCACGATCATGGTCAGGATCAAAAACATCACGTTGCGCTCGACCTGAAGCGCGTTGAAGAAGGTCGAATTGCGCTGCCGCCAGTCGACCAGGAACACCGGCCGCCCGGCCGCCTCCGTCACGCTCTTGCGGAACGCGTCGATTCGATCGGGATTTGTAGTGAACACCTCGATCGCGGTCACGTCGTCCTTGCGGTTGAAATAGGCCTGGGACTCCGGCAGCGGCATGAACACGAAGCTGGCGTCATATTCGGACATGCCGATCTCGAACACGGCCGCCACCTTGTAAGGCTTGATACGCGGCGTGGTTCCCATCGGGGTCACCGCACCCTTGGGCGCGACCAGCGTGATGGTGTCGCCGGCGTGCAGCGACAATTGATCGGCGAGCCGGCGTCCGATGATGACGCCCTGCCCCTCGTCAAAACCTTCCATCGTGCCCTGTTTGATGTTCTTGGCGATCGAGGTGAGGTTGTTCAGGTCCGCAGAGCGCATACCACGCACCAGCACGCCGGCGGCGTTGAAGGCCGAGGACGCCAGCGCCTGACCGTCCACGACCGGCGCGGCAAGGCGGATGCCGTCGACCTGGCTGATGCGCTCGGCGACGTCCTTCCAGTCGGTCAGCGGCGATTCCAGCGGTTGTATCAGGAGATGGCCGTTCAGCCCGAGGATCTTGTCCAGAAGTTCCTTGCGGAAGCCGTTCATCACGGCCATCACGATGATCAGCGTGGCGACGCCGAGCATAATGCCGAGGAACGAAAAGCCGGCGATGACCGAAATGAAGCCTTCCTTGCGACGCGCACGCAGGTATCGCCCGGACAGCAGCCATTCGAAGGGCGCAAAGGGCGGAGTTCGGGCTGTCTCGTTCATGGTCTCATCCATTACTCGATAATCCCATGATTCGGGCCAAATGTGGCCTTATTGGCCAACATTCCCGCCGCGGTGGATATGTTATCCCGCGATCTTCGCCACCACTTCAGCCGGGCTGAGATTCTCGCGCGAACCGTCGCTGCGCCGCTTGATCTCGAGCTTGCCCTCGGCGAGGCCCTTCGGCCCCACCAGAATCTGCCAGGGGATGCCGATCAGGTCGGCGGCGGCGAACTTCGCTCCCGCACGCTGGTCGGTATCGTCATAGAGCACGTCGACGCCCTTGGCCTGAAGCTCCCGATAAAGCTTCTCGCACGCGCCGTCGACGGCCGCATCGCCCTGCTTCAAGTTCAAGATCACGGCGGTGAATGGCGCCACGGCTTCCGGCCATTTGATGCCGGCATCATCGTGACAGGCCTCGATGATGGCGCCAACCAGGCGCGAGACGCCGACGCCGTAGGAACCGCCATGGATCGGCACGTCGACGCCGTCGGGGCCTGCGACCAGCGCCTTCATCGCATCGGAATATTTGGTGCCGAAGTAGAAGATCTGACCGACCTCGATGCCGCGGGTATTGACGCGCTTGTCTGCCGGCACTTCGCGTTCGTAGCGCGCGGCATCGTGGACGTCCTCGGTCGCTGCATAGACCGACGTCCACTGCTTGATGATGTCAGTGAGATCGCCATCATAATCGACATCGTCGGGCGGGATCGGCAGGTTGAGCACATCGCTGTTGCAGAACACGCCGGACTCGCCGGTTTCCGCCAGCACGATGAATTCGTGGCTGAGATCGCCGCCGATCGGGCCGGTCTCGGCGCGCATCGGGATCGCCTTCAGTCCCATCCGCGCGAAGGTGCGCAGATAGGCGACGAACATCCGGTTATAGGAACGGCGCGCCGCCGCCTCGTCGATGTCGAAGGAATAAGCGTCCTTCATCAGGAATTCGCGGCCGCGCATCACGCCGAAACGCGGACGCTGCTCGTCGCGGAACTTCCACTGGATGTGATAGAGGTTCAGCGGCAGGTTCCTGTAGGATTTCACATAAGCGCGGAAGATCTCGGTGATCATTTCCTCGTTGGTCGGCCCGTACAGCAATTCGCGCTTGTGGCGGTCCGCGATGCGCAGCATCTCCGGACCGTAGGCGTCATAGCGGCCGCTCTCGCGCCAGAGGTCGGCGAGCTGCAGCGTCGGCATCAACAGTTCCAGCGCACCGGCGCGGTCCTGTTCCTCACGAACGATCTGTTCGATTTTCTTCAGGACTCGAAAGCCCAGCGGGAGCCAGGCGTAAATGCCGGCCGCCTCCTGCCGCATCATGCCTGCGCGCAGCATCAGGCGATGCGAGACGATCTCCGCCTCTTTCGGATTCTCTTTCAGGATGGGCAGAAAAAACCGCGACAATCGCATAGGTCAACTCGAGGAATCAGTGGGATACCGGAAGAGGTGCAGTGAAACCGGATCGGGTGCGAAAATACAAGGCCAGGCCCGGTGAAAAGCGGCCGGAAAGGCGGATTTTCGGGCCGTTTTTAGGCCTCCTGGTCCTCATGCCTTCACAACGGCGTCATACCCCGCGAAGGCGTTCGTAGGATGGGTGGAGCGAAAGCGATACCCATCGATGCCGGCAGCACCGGTTCATGCGATGATGGGCTTCGCGGAGTTTATCATCGGGCCGGGCCCGCGGCCGGACCCGTTGGCTCTACCACAAGCGCTCCTTTGGGGGCGTGATCAACAACCAGGCTATCGTCGCCTCTCTACTTCTTCATGCCGGAGTGATCGTGCTTCATTTCACCAGCGGGGCCCTGCGCACCAACGCCCTGCACGTCGAGCGACAGCGTCACCTTGCCGGCCTTCTCGAATTCGAGCGTGAGCGGCACCTTGTCGCCCTTCTTGAGCGGCGTCTTCAGATCCATCAGCATCAAATGGTAGCCGCCCGGCGCGAGCTTGACCGTCTTGCCCGGCTCGATCGGCAATCCCTTGTCGAGCGGACGCATAGTCATGACACCGTTGTTCATCGCCATCTCGTGAATCTCGACCTTGCCGGCGAAATCGCCGGAGCCGCTGATCAGGCGGTCGGGCGCAGCGCCCTTGTTCTCGATCGTGAGAAAGCCACCCGCAATCTTCGCGCCGCCAGGCGTCGCGCGACTCCAGGCTTGCGTAATGACGAGCTCGCCGGCCTTGACCTCCTGGGCGTGCGCGGGCGCACCCACGAGGGCAAACAGGGCGGCGAAGGCGAAGAGTTGCAGAACAGGTTTCATCGTATGTCTTTCGATTTATGAAAGTATGGCCGGCACAGCGGACGACCAAGCCCGCTGTTGCCTTAACTTGAGAACGCAACGTAAGTATTCACAATAGCGGGAGCGCGTCTTTATTTGCTCGCGACCTTTTGCTGGTCCAGCCATTTTTCGAGGTCCGGTATTTCGGCCGAACCTTCGATCGTGGTGACGGTTCCGTCCCGCCCGATCAGCAGCGTGCGCGGGATCTCGCCCTGCCAGGCCGGGTCGATCTCGAACCGGAGGCGTTCGACAAAACCGTCGCTGAAAATCCAGTTCTCCGCCGACCCCAGGCCGGCCTTGTCCAGCATCGCGCGCGTTGGGCCGGGCAGATTCGGAACGAGATCGGCGCTGATCATCACGACGTCGAGCTCGGAATGATCCTTCATGAATTGTCCGAGCAGCGGCAATTCGATCTTGCAAGGGCCGCAGGTAACTCCCCAGAAATGCACCAGCGTCGGACGCCCGGCGTGCGAACGCAGCACGTCCTGCCAGCTTCCCCGCACGAACGGCTTCAGCGTGAACTCGGAAGGCGCCTCGGCTCCCGGCACGGCGGCCAGGGAGACAATGAGGAATATCACAGCCAGCAGGCAGCGTTTCATGATCCGTCTCCGATCGGCAGAAGGCGATATCCGTCGGCCTTGGTCATCCAGGAAAGATAGACTTTCTGTCCGTCGCTGACCAGCAACGGGTGGTCGGACGTATCCGTCGTCGTGGCGATCGCGACAGGCTTTGACCAGCTCTTGCCCTCATCATGCGACGTCATCGCATTGACCGCGGTCTTCTCGCCGTCGAACTCCTTCCAGACCATGGTGGCGCCGCGCGCGCCCGTCAGCACGTACGGCCGCGTGGGATTGCGATCGGCGCGGCCAAGCGGAAGCGGATCGGAAAACGTCCGGCCCTCGTCATTCGAGCGGGCGTAGAACAGCCCCTTGCGTGCCTTGCCGTTGGTGTACCAGGTGACGTGATGGGTCCCTGCAGGCGAGATCGAAAGACTGGGCCCATGATGTGGGCATGCTGCGATCTGCCAATTGTCGTTGCTGACACGGCGAAGCTCGCCCGGCGCCCCCGGATCGGTGAACGTCATGACCGCGTGATCCCGCACACCGCCTTCGAAGATATTTCTGAACACGACCGCGGGACGGCCGGGGCCGGCGAACGCGAGGCCAAGCCGGCAGCATTCGCAGGTGTTGTCGGCCGCCAGCCGCGCCTCGGCATAGGTCGCCCCGCCGTCTTTCGACGACGCGAAGAACAGCGCTGCCCCCTCATACTTCTTTCCGCTCTGCTGCCCAGGCACGCGGTTGCGCTTGTCGATCCAGGCCGCAAACACCGAACCATCAGCATCGAGGCCGAGCGCCACAAAGCGCTGACTCTCGTTGCTCGACGTGATCGGCCGCAACTCGGCAAAGCTCTGGCCGCCGTCGGTCGAACGGGTGGCGAGCACCTGGCCGTTGAACGCCTTGTCCCGGAAGGTCGAAAACGCCAGTGCGATACCGCCGCTTTTCTCGACGACGATCTGGGGACGGGCATCGGGGCCCCAATCAAGGTTGAGCTTATCCTTCGTTACCTGAACCGCCGTCGAAAAGCTGCGTCCCTGATCCTTCGAACTCGCCACCGATATACGGCCCCCCGCCATCCAGGCGAGCCACAGCGTTCCATCTGACGCGAAGGTCGGCGTGACCTTCGACGCGCAGCGCAAGTCGACCTCCTCGCATGCCGCTTCCGAAGCGTGATGATGATGGCTCATTTGCGCTTGCGCTGTGGTTTGGCAAAGCGAGAAAGCGAGCGTCGCGATGAGGCTCATTCGCAGCATGGCTTTACTCCTCCTGCGTTGTTGTCCGGTCATTTGAACGCCAGCTTCATGCCGGCGAAGAATGCGCGCGGGGAACCCGCGTAGATCGAGCCGGTCGTGTTCGCCAGTACGTTCGCTAGACTTGGAGCACCAGCGGTCGTGACCGAGTTCGCGATATTATTTGCGGAAGCCACATAGGTCCGGTCAAACACGTTCCTGACTTCGACATACATGCTCAACGACTTGAAATAGTCGGACACGAGGTCTGTGTTGTAGTGGACGTTGAGATTGACCAGTTCGTAACCGGGCGCCTTCAAGAGATTGGCGTTGTCCATGTAGAACGAATCCTTCCACTGAACTTCGACGAACGCCCCGAGCCCTGCCAGCGGCCCCCACATCTGCTCATAGCCAAGACGCGCCGTCAGTTCGTGCGGCGAGATGCCGGGAATCTTGTTGCCAGCACGGTTGAAGCTGAACGTCGCGCCGTTGATGATATTCTCGGTGTACTCTGTATAGACCTCGTCGAGATAGGTGTACGCCGCCGTGAATCGCCAGCCCGGAAGGAACTTCCAGTCCGCGGCCAGTTCGACACCCCGATGCTCCGATCGCGGCGCATTGAAGGTGTAACTTGCATTGGGGGCGCCGACCTGCGTGGCCTGCGTAACCAGCTCGTTCTTGAAGAATTCGTAGAAGCCGGTCGCGCTGAATTTGAGCGTGTTGTTCGGCGTCCAGTCAAACCCGAGGTCGTAACCGAGGTTCTGCTGCGTCTTTAGCTGCGTGTTGTTGCCGTTCTGACCGTTCGAGAGGACGAAGAGGTTGCCAACCTGCGGTGTGCCGTATCCGGTGGCGACGCGTGCCCTGAACAGCCACTCGCTGTTCAGTTTGTAGAGCAGCGCGAGTTCGGGCGCTGTGTTCTGGAATTGGCGGTCGGCGACTATCGGCACTCCCGGCGTTGCTATGGGGACATTGGGCGTGCCGTAGGTGTAAGAGGTGTTGATTCCCTTCAGATGCGTGGTTTCCCATCCGATGCCGGCGATCGCCGTCAGGTTCGGCGTCAGCTTGAGTTCCTCGCGCGCGCGAACGCCGTAGTTCGACGTATCGCTGAAGGTGTTGCTCGCGAGAAGGCCGAGCTTTGCATTGCCTCCCGGCATGACGTTGCGGTTGTCGCTCGACGCCGTCAGCGTGTTGTAGAACGCGCCAAAGTACGTCGTCGATTCCATGCCGAGGATTTCGCCGCGCTTGGTGACGTCGCTCATGTAGTTGTAAGACGGGAAATCGCCGATGGCGCTGGTGGCGCCGGTCGGCTGATTGATGTTCCGATCGTCGAACACGAACTGGTTGCGCCAGGTCGTCGTATTGTCGAAGTCGTGCTCCCATCTGCCGCCGACGATGGTGCGGCGATCGTCGCGGCCGAGCCCGGCTTGCACAGCGGTGATCGGAGTCCTTGTACCGTTGAAGCCGTTGTTGAGGAGGTTAACTGAGGCGCAGCCGGCAACACCGGCCATATCGCACCCCGCCTGGAAGGGATTCTGATAATACTGGTTGAGCGACAGCCGGATCGGAAGGCGGGCGTCGAGGTTGTTGTTGATGAACTTGACGGTAAAGCGGTCGTCAGGCGTCGCGTGCAGCGTGCCGAGGAAATTCACCGTCTGGGTATTGAACCAGCTATTCTGGATAAATCCGTCGCCGCGCGCATCGCTCGCAAACAGCGAGCCCTCGAAATTGCCGACCTTCTTGCCGTAGGCCAGATAATTGTTGAGGTAACCAAAACTGCCGCCATCGACGCCGTATTCGGCGCCGTCGATCGTGCCGCCCGGGCGGGTGCGGAAATTCAGCGCGCCGCCGGTCGCATAGTTGCCATAGAGCGCCGACGACGGCCCCCGGATGACATCGATCGCGCCATAGGCCTTGGGATCGATCAGGTCGCTGCGGGAAAGCCCGTCCGGCTGCGTGACCGGAAAGCCGTCGTCGAAGATTACGAGATTGCGGATGCCGAAGCCGTTTCGGGCGTTGGAGCCGCGGATCGAGATGCCGACATCGCGCGGCCCGTTGCCCTGCTTCACTGAGATGCCGGGGCTCTCGCGCAGCACGTCGGCAATGGAGAACGCTGGCCGGTTGTCGAACTGGCTGCGATCAATGGTCGTCTCGGTCTGGCCGTTGGGCGCCTGGTAGAGCAGCGCACGCGCCACGCTCGGCGTAATTCCGGCGGTCAGCGAGGCGGCAGGCGCGGGATTGGCCGAAGGCGGCCTCGCCTGGTTTCTTGCAGCGGCGCGAACGGCCGGCTTGCGGGCCGCAGGTCTGGCGGTCGCGCCGCGCGGCGCATCGACGGTCACGGCCGGCAGCGCCGTCTGGGCATTCGCGTTCGACGGCATGAGGGATAGCGCACTGCCAAGTACAAGCAGGCTCGCGCTTCCCACGGCACGATGGGGATACATAAGACATTCCTGACGCCAGCTCTTTGGCCGGCTAGCTAAATTGAACGAACTGGCACGGCCGCGGCCGCACCATTTGACAAAGGTCAAGTGAGGTCAGGAAATGGAGGGAGGCGCACGCGCCTGCGCGTGGCTGCCGGCGCGAGCGTTTGTCAGCCGGCAAGCAAAGTCGAACCAGGCCACCTGCTCGGCAACCCGATCGATGTCGATCGCCGCAGTCTGCGGCACGTCGACCGGCGCACCGGTCTGCAGCACGCTGCAAACCGAACAGCATCCGTCATGGGCGCGATGGTTGGCCTGGTCAGCCTGCCCGGCATCGGGGGCGCTGTTGCCATGGCAGATGATGGCGCCAGCGAGCGGATCGGAGGCCGCGATGCTCGCCGCCCAGCATGCGCCGATGGGTGCAAAAATTTGCACCACCAGGGCAATCAGGACAATTGGCAGAAAATTCTTCAGCCGGCGGCGCATCACAATCCCATCCGCTTCAGACCTTAATTACCATGAGAGTCTGAAGTCGAGATCAAGTTCCCGGAATTATGTTGCAGCTTCAAGGAGAGATGCTGGCGAAAAGCGATGCGTTTTGCAGCATTTGGAGGGCGCCCTACCCCAATACCAAGCCTCGGGCGTATTGCAGCTAAATCCACAACCGCGAGTAGCAAATTCCCAATCATTTCGCAGAGTGCTGGAATTTTGAACAAACGTTGCCGAAAATGGTGACAAGACGAAAAAGATGGTCTACCAATTCAACCTCAGGCTGGCCGAGAGGCTCAAGCTTGGTGGTCCAAGTCTCGGGAGGAGCCCTGACGCGCACAAGCAGCGTCGCCTCGACAATCAAGAGCAAATCTCACTTTTCGAGGAAATTAAGGGTCGACACAATTTTTGAGCAGGGCTTGGCGCCCTGCTCTTTTTTTTGAGACGATCGCAAACGACAATGACAGCATCGTCAAATCCAATCGAGCGAAGTTTTGAACTGGCCGCGGCGCGCTGCGAGGATCTGACGCCGCTGGTCTATCGCCGGCTGTTCGACGCGCATCCCGAAGCACGGACAATGTTCCGGACCGAAGGCAGCGAACTCGTCAAGGGTTCGATGCTGGCACTCACGATCGACGCCATCCTGGATTTTGCTGGCGAACGCAGCGGCCATTTCCGCCTGATCACATCCGAAGTTTCTTCGCACGACGCCTATGGCACCCCGCGTGAATTGTTCGTGGCGTTCTTCAGCATCCTTGCGCAGACTCTGCGCGACATCGTCGGAGCCGACTGGTCGGACGAAATCGATACAGCATGGCGAAACCTGCTCGGGGAGATCGAGGGTCTCGTTGCAGCGCAGTGTGAATGACGCACTCTGATCACGGCCGATTGGCCGCAAGGATTCCTTGAAAGATTCCTTGGACGGCATTGTTGCAGCAAACGCGCGGAGTGTGAAAGACTGCCTCGATCCGCGGTGCGTGCAATCGACGCCGTCGGCGATAACAAATGAACAAGCGAGGGAGCAAACGATGTCCGGGACTGACAAATCCGTAACGACCAGGCGCGACCTTCTTCAGGCAGCAGGCGCGGCAGGCGCAGCGACCGCCCTGCTCGGGGGACTGGGCATCAATCCGGCGCTGGCGGCGGCCGCACGTTCTGAAAAGCCGTTGAAGGCCGCGTTCTCCAATGCGGGCCTGCAGGCGACCTGGTGCGCCCAGGGCAAGCAGGCGGCGGAATGGTGGGGCAAGCTGTTCAACGTCGAGGTCACCTGGTTCGACGGCCAGCTCGACGCGGTCAAGCAGCGTGCGGCGATCGACAACATGGCCTCGCAGAAATGGGATTTCGTCGCCATCCAGGCCTTCGGCATCGGCACGCTGACCCAGCCGGTGCAGAAGATGATCGATGCCGGCATCCCCGTGATCGACATGGATACGCTGATCGCCCCGCTCGACCAGATCAAGGTTCATTCCTTCCTGGCGCCCGACAATGAATTCATGGGCGCTTCGGTGACGCAGGCGCTTTGCAACGCGATGGGCGGCAAGGGTAAGATCATCATGACGCAGGGCGCGCTCGGCCATACCGGCGCGCAGGGCCGCGCCAAGGGCTTCAACACGGTGGTGAAGCAATTCCCCAACATCGAGGTGCTCGACACCCAGCCGGCGGATTGGGACGTTTCGAAGACAGCTCGGTTATGGGAGACCTATTTGACGAAGCACCCGCAGATCGATGCGGCGTTCTTCCACAACGACGACATGGCGCTGGCCGCCTACAACATCATGAAGGCGCGTAACCGCACCAACATCCTGATCGGCGGCGTCGACGCCATGCCGCCTGCGATCCAGGCGGTGAGCGAAGGCCGCATGTTCGCGACCGTCCGCAATCCCTCCTGCCGCATCCATGGCGGCGCCATCATCGCCGGCGTCGCCGCGGTGACCGCGGGCGAGAAGAGCGGACAGGGCATCCCGAAGCATGTGATCACGGACGGCCCGGTGGTGACGAAAGCCAACGCGGCCGGCATGCAATGGATGGAGGATCACTTCCTGATCTGAATCAGCATGCAATCGGCACGTCAGCCCATCCTCGAACTGCACGAGATCACGAAGGCCTTCGGCGGTGTCGAGGCCCTTCGTGGAGTCGACTTCGCGCTCACCGCCGGCGAGATCCATGGTCTCGTCGGCGAGAACGGCGCGGGGAAAAGTACGCTGATGAAGATCATCGCCGGCGTGCATGCGGATTTTTCCGGCCGGTTCGTCCTGGACGGCCGGGAGACCCGATTTCGATCGGTGCGCGACGCGCATGCAGCCGGCATCGCGATGGTTCATCAGGAACTCAGCGTCGCGCCGGACCTGACGGTAGCCGAGAACGTGTTTCTGGGCAGCCAGCCGACCAACCGCCTCGGCCTCGTGCAATGGCGCCGCATGGCGCGGGAGGCGGGCGAGCAGCTGAAGCGGTTCGGCATCGATGTCGACCCGATGTCTCGGCTCGGCGACCTGCCGATCGGCCTGCAGCAACTGATCGAGATCGCCCGCGTGCTGTTCTCGGGCGCCCGCATCATCATTCTCGACGAGCCGACCTCGGCGCTGTCACCGCCCGAAGTGGAGCGCCTGTTCGCGACCTTGCGGCAATTGCGGGACGAAGGCACCAGCATCGTGTTCATCTCCCATTTCATCGAGGACATCCTGCGCGTCTCTGACGTCGTCACGGTGTTCCGCAACGGCCGGAAGGTCGCGGAGGCCGCCGCCTCGGAGACGAGCAAGCTGGCACTAATCGAGGCGATGATAGGCAAGGGCCGCGAGGCCTTGGAAGAAACCTACACCCACGACATCATGTTGCCGCCGCCGACCGATCAGCCGGTGGTGCTGAACGCAAACGGGCTGACGCTGGCGGGCCGCCTGCGCGAGGTTTCATTCGAGGCCCGCGCCGGCGAAGTGCTCGGCATCTACGGCTTCATGGGATGCGGACAGCTCGAGCTGGCGCGGATCCTGTTCGGCAAAATAAAGCCCGATATCGGCACGCTCGCGGTCGCGGGCAACCAGAAGGCCTTCCGCAGCACAGCGGATGCCAGGCGTTCCGGAATCGCGTTCGTGCCCGAGAGCCGGCGCGACATGCTGTTCCACCAGGAGCCGGTCTACAAGAACATCTCGATCAGCGTCCTCGATCGCATTTCATCCCTGCTGCTCAAGCCGTCGCGCGAACGCGCGATCGCCACGCGGCAGGTCGACCAATTGCGGATCCGCCCGGCAGCGGTCGAGCTCGATCTCGGCATGCTGTCCGGCGGCAATCAGCAGAAGGTGGCGCTGGCGAAATGGCTGAGCTACCCGCCGCGGCTATTGGTGCTATGCGAGCCGACCCGCGGCATGGACGTCGGCGCCAAGAACGACGTCATCCACATCGTCAGAGATCTGCGCGCCAAGGGACTCGCCATCATCGTGCTCTCCACCGAGCCGGAGACGGTGCTGTCGCTCGCCGACCGTGTCATCGTGCTCAAGCGCGGCGCGGTGGTGCGGGAATTTGCCAACGAACAGATCAGCAAGGACCGCCTCTTGGAAGCGGCATGAGGAGACCGACATGACTTCAGGTGAAAGCGTGACAGTCGCGGCTCCAGATCGCAAGCGCCCGCACCGGCTCGCCGCGATGCTGCGGTCCCAGATGCGCAACATCGCGCCGTTCCTGACGCTGATTTGCCTGTTCGGCTTCTTCGCGGCCGCCAGCCCGTCGTTTGCGACGCTGGACAATTTCGGCAACATCCTCACCCAGATTTCGGTCACCGGCATTATCGCCGTCGGCCTCACTTTCGTGATCCTGTGCGCAGAAATCGACCTGTCGATCGCCGCTATCGCCAACGTCACCGGCATTGCGGTCGCCTATTTCACGCTGCAGGAATCCTACGTCAACATCGCCAACGTGCCGATGCCCGGATGGGCCGCGATCCTCTTGGCGCTGGCGCTTTGCGCCCTGCTTGGCCTCGTCAACGCCTTCGGGCTGACGGTGATCGGCATCCCCTCCTTCATCATGACGCTGGCAATGATGCAGATCGCGGCCGGCATCTCTGCGCTGTTGGTGCGCGGGCAGATCGCCTACAAGGTGCCCCCGCTGGTCACGACGCTGGGATCGACATCGATCGGCGGCATTCCCTGGATCGTGATCGTAGCGGCCCTGATGCTGCTCGGCGGCCATCTGGTGCTGACCTACACCCGCTTCGGCCGCTACGTCTACATGGTCGGCGGAAACCGCGAGGCGGCGGAATATTCCGGGCTCAACGTCAAGCTGATCCTCGGCAGCGTCATGGTCATTTCGGCCGTGTGCGCCGGCATCGGCGGCATGCTTGGGGTAGCGCATTTCGGCAGCGCCCAGCAAAATGAGTTCGACACGTATCTGTTGGATTCGATCGCCGCGGTGGTCGTCGGCGGCACCAGTCTCTTTGGCGGCCGCGGCGGCATCGGCAACACCATCGTCGGCCTGTTCGTGCTCGGCGTCCTCAACAACGGCCTCGATCACGTCAACATCGACAGCTTCCTGAAGATTTTGATCCGCGGCCTGATCCTGCTGGCGGCGCTCGTGATCAACGTCTATGCGCAGCGATTGCGGGAGCGGACGGCGGACTAACACACGCTCGCTAAATCGGTCCTTGGGACAGTCGCCCTGCAGCGACCGATGCGAAACGCGTTTGATGCAGCCAAGACCCGCACATTCCTGACGGCATACGGCGTTAACACCTCGGCCTCATGACGGCGGGCAATGCGCGCCAGTATCAGCCCAGGCCCGCAGCAAGGCGCCGAACGCGGCCTGCGTGCCTGGCGCTGGTTCGCGGCCCGGACCGGGCGACCAGCCCCAGCCCACGAGCGTGTCCTCCGCCATGTGGTGAAGGAGCGCGGCCATGTCCTTGCCGCCGTTGCGGTTCGGGTCCTTGATCTGCGCGCAGATCTCGCCAAGCGTACGCCCCTCCCAAGCCATCGACGCCGGGGCGAGGTGCCATTGCGGATGGCCGGGCACGCGGGCGGCATCGAAATTCGCGACGTGGTGGCAGGTATTGCAGGTCATGCCGGGCACGCCGTGCCCGTCGGCCCCGCGCACCACGAGCGGCTGATGCGGCCGCATCGCGTCGCTCTGCAACGGCCGCTCGGTCGCCGGGTGGCAGTTTACGCAACGCGGGTGCTGCAGCACCTTGCCGGCCTCTTCGAACAGCGCGATCGAACGCGCCTGTTGATCGGCGATGTTCTGGAAGCTCGGAACGGGGCGCAAGTCCTTCGCAGTCGGCTGTCGGGTGGTCTGCGCTACCGCAGCTGCGACGAGAGCCGTCACGGCGACCGCCCCCGCCACGAGGAGAGCCTGTGCGCGCATCATGCGACCGCCCTCACCAGTGGCAGGCGGCGCGGCCGCCCGAGGCCGATCCGCGCCATTGCGTTGGCGACGGCGGGCCCGATCGGCGGCACGCCCGGCTCGCCGACGCCCGTCGGCTTCTCGGACGAGTTGACGACGTGCACCTCGACCTGAGGCATCTCGTGGATGCGCAGCACGCGGTAGGTGTCGAAATTCGCCGGCACCGGCCTGCCCTCGTCGAGAGCCACCTCGCCGTAGAGTGCCGCACCGACACCGAAACCGATGCCCCCTTCCATCTGCGCGCGGATCACGTCCGGATTGACCGGCACGCCGCAATCGACGGCGCACCAGACCTTATGCACGCGCGGACCGTCGTCGCCGGCCGAGACCTCGGCGATCTGGGCGACGTAGCTGTCGAAGCTCTTCACTACCGCGACGCCGCGGGCGCGGCCATTGACCGGGCCGGGCCCGGACCATTGCGCGAGCTCGGCCACGGCGCGCAGCACGCCAGCCTCGCGCGGCGCCTTGCCCATCATGGCGAGCCGGCCCGCCACCGGATCCTGCCCTGTCGCCTGCAGGAGTTCGTCGACGAAGCATTCGACCGCATATCCGGTGTGCGTATGGCCGACGGAGCGCCACCACAGGACCGGCACGCCAACATCCGTCGTGTGCAGATCGCAGCGGAAATCGGCGATATCGTAGGGAATTTCCTTCGCGCCCTCGACCGACGTGGCGTCGATGCCGCCCTTTGCCATCACGGCCTCGAAGGGCGAACCCTTCAAGATCGATTGGCTGACGACGGTGTCGGTCCATGCGACGATCTTGCCATCACGGAGGCCGCCGCGCATGCGGTGCACGATGAGCGGACGGTAATAGCCGCCGCGGATGTCGTCCTCGCGCGTCCAGACGAGCTTCACCGGCCGGCCAGGGTCGATCGCCTTCGCCACCTCGGCCAATTCCGCCGCCAGATGACTCGTTTGCTGCGCCCGGCGCCCGAAACTGCCGCCGGCGAGCATCGTTTCCAGTTCCACCTGCTCCGGCTTGAGCCCAAGCACCGTGGCGATCGTCTGGTGATCGAGCGTCTGCAACTGGCTGCCGAAGCGGGCATGCGCGCGCTGTCCGTCCCAGCGCAGGAAGCCGTCGAGCGGCTCCATGGGGGCGTGCGCGAGATAGGGGAAAACGTATTCGGCCTCGATGATTCTCTCGGCGCGCGCGAGCGTCGTGATCGCGTCCCCGTGGGCACCGGCAATGCGGCCAGGCCGGCGCGCCAGCGCGCGGTATTCCTCGATGAGCTGGTCGCTGCTGCGCTTCTCGGCGGCCGACTCGTCCCAACTGATGCGCAATTGTTCGCGCCCCTTGATCGCCGGCCAGGTGCCGTTGGCGTAGACGGCCACGCCGGTCGGCACCTGCTTGACGTCGACCACGCCCTGGATCGCGCGTGCCGCGCTCGCATCGAAGGACGCGACCCGGGCGCCGAACCGCGGCGGGTGCGCCACGACAACGGTGAGCATTCCGGGTTCGCGCATGTCGATCGTGAACTGCGCCGTTCCGTTGGATTTCGCGGCACTGTCGAGCTTCCTGACCGAGCCGTCGTCGCGGCCGATCAACCGGAAGACGGATGGGTCCTTGAGCGGCGGGTCGGCCGGGGCCGGCTGGCGCGCGGCTGCCTCGGCGAACTGCCCAAAGCGGCCCTCGCGACCGGTCCCGGTATGGCGCAGCACGCCGCGCTCAACCGTGATCTCGCGCGCCGGCACGCCCCAGCTTTGCGCCGCGGCGGCGACCAGCATGGCGCGCGCAGTCGCGCCCGCCTTGCGCATCTGATCGTACGAATTGGCGATCGCGGTGGAGCCGCCCGTGCCCTGCACGCCGAAGGCCAAATTCTTGTAGAAGTCGGTGTTGGAGGGCGCGTGCTCGGCCCGCACCTTCGACCAGTCGGCGTCGAGCTCCTCGGCGACAAGGGTTGCGAGACCGGTGAAGGGACCTTGGCCGAACTCGATATGCTTGATCAGTACGGTCACCGTATCGTCCGCGCCGATGCGAATGAAGGCGTTGGGCGCGAAATCAGCGCCGCCGGCGGCGCGACGGAAGGCGTGCGCCGCGCCCGATTGCGCGCGCGCCTTCTCGGGCAGATAAAGGCCGATGACGAGGCCGGCGGCGCCCTTGAGCATCGCGCGGCGTGAAAGCGCAACGTCATGTGTCGTCATGGCTCAGCCCTCCAGCGCGCGGGCGGCGTCGTGGATCGCGGCGCGGATACGGACGTAGGTGGCGCAGCGGCAGACGTTGCCGTTCATCGCGAGATCGATGTCGCGGTCGCTCGGTTTCTTGACCTGCTTGAGGAGCGCGACGGCGCTCATCACCTGGCCTGACTGGCAGTAGCCGCATTGCGGCACGTCGCGCGCGATCCAGGCTTGCTGTACCGCCTCGGCCTCCCGCCCGGATACGCCCTCGATGGTGGTCACCTCGCGGGTGCCGAGCGCCGAGATAGGCAGGGTACAGGAGCGCATTGGCTTGCCATCCACGAACACGGTGCAGGCGCCGCATTGTGCGACACCACAGCCGAACTTCGTGCCGGCCAGGCCGAGCGCATCACGTAGGACCCAGAGGAGCGGCGCGTCATTATCGACATCGACGCTCTGCATGGTACCGTTGACTTTGATCGCGAGCGCCATTGCTGCCTCCCGGTTTGCTGAGCACTGATTGATGCAGACGGCGGCCTATGCGCCGCTCCGCGGGCATCGAATAACTACGCTGCCTCCTGACCGGTTCCCGGGCTTCGAACACGATTCACCGGTGAGCAGCATGTCCGATGTGATCGCAGCTTCCTTCGGGAAGCATCGCGTTACGCGATGCCTCGGGCCACGATGACAATTAGGGGATGGCTCTGCCGCGACTAGTCCCTATTATCTGCAAGTACTTATAAGGTGGTGCAATAAATGCCGCGCGGCAGCTTCGACGACCTTCGCTACCTCATCGCCGTCGCCCGGGAACAAAGCTTTACAACCCGCCGCACGTCTTTCGGTGACAGCCTCCTACCCGTGACATTGGGTTGCTGAACTTGTGCGAATGACGATGCCATCAAGAACACCGATGCGATTGTGGTGCGGAGAAATTTCACGTCGAACTCGATTCATGGGGTTTCTATCGCTCGCCTGTATTCCGTGGCGCAGGCGCGGCGGGGCGGAGCGATGAGCGCGAATTTCCCGATAGCTGCGGCGCGCAACTGGCTTCAACACGCAGGCTGTCAGACCCGACGTTGGTCCGTGCGCTTGTTATAGGCAGCGCCGAGCCATCTGATTAGGCGGTAGAATGCGCATGGAGCTATTAGAGCGGCTGATTAATCGTTTCGACGACATTCAGCCGCCGGCCCCTGTAACGAAGCTAGCTAGGGCGCGCTAGCACCGTCGTCGGTACCCGGGTGGCTCCGCTTTACTCCCCGGCTTTAGTTTCGGCCATGGCCGGAGCTGCGATCTTGTCCTTCATTTCTTCGCAGATCTTGCGGACCTCTGCAGTCACCAACGAACAGTTCTCAATTTGAAGGAAGACGCGTTTGGCCTCCGCACGGTAGCGCGCTGCGGTTTCCTTCAGTTCTTCAGTCACCGCGAGCACCTCGCGGCTCATGGCCTCGCATTGCCTGGCCTGCTCAACTAGTTCAACGCCCAGGGCCTCAATGTCTTTCGCCGCAGCTTCATATTCGCGGACAACAGCTTCCGCCGACAGCTTGCCGATCTCCGTCGCCCCTTCGCTATGCTCCACATAGTCTGGCATCCCCAAATCCGGAGCGCGAACGGAAGGCGGCGCGAAATCGGTCGGCTGGGATTCGTGAATTGGCAGCTTGCGAAACTCTTCTTCAATTTCGCGTTCAAGATCGACCGTATCTAAAATCGGTGGTTTTACTGAACGCACCATGGCAGCGCTCCCTAAATGAAAATGTGAGCAGAGACCAAAGCTGTCTCGAAATGCAGCCCAGACGGTTAGCTCTCCCGTGGAGGCGAGCAACCGAATCCCTTGGGTAAGCTTGTTAGTTAACCTTGATGTCCGCGCTGGCGGTTAATTCTGGAACGACCAAAAGATTGCTGTGAGCTTGAGGATAGCGATCGCCGGTATGATCCTGCTGGCGACATCTATATTCAAAGCTATGCACGGCACCTGCGCGAGCGGATCGCCGGATGGCGCCCTTGTCGTCCGTGTCCCGGATCAGCAGTGCACCACGCCGCATTTCATCCGGGGATGCCTTCTCCCCCGCAAACAAAGCGAGGTGACCTGAAGCGATCAGGCGAAACCGGGCTGCCAGTCGCTTACTCCCGTTCCAGGAAATTCGAGCCGATATCGGCCTTTTTCTTGACCGGATCATAATCGCAAAACGCTGTCAGATTTCCACAATCTTCTTGTCTGAAGCATAGTAGGCTTTGCCGAAAGGTGGACGGCACATGAGCATCACAAGCGACGCCCGTTTCTGGGACAGGTCTTCCCGCAGGTACGCCAAATCCCGCATCGCGGATCCAAACGGATACGAGCGCACGCTCGAACGCACGCGCGCTTATCTGCAGCCTGGAGACAGTGTGCTGGAACTGGGTTGCGGCACGGGAACGACGGCGCTGCGACTCGCGAATGGCGTACGGAGCTATCTCGCGACGGATATTTCCGGCGGGATGATCGCGATCGCCGAAGAGAAGCTCGCGGTCGAGTCGATCCCGGCACTTTCCTTTCGCACCGCGACCGCCGAAGAACTGGCCCACGAGGAAAGCCGCTTCGATGCCGTTCTGGGCTTCAACTATCTGCATCTGGTGCGCAACGTGCCGGACACGCTGCGGAGCATCCACGTCCTGCTGAAGCCCGGGGGACTGTTCATCTCGAAAACGCCTTGCCTGGGAGACATGAACCCGCTGATCCGGCTGGTCCTGCTGCCCGCGATGCAAGTCATCGGAAAGGCGCCGCATGTCAGCTCCCTCGGCGCGTCCGCGCTGGAGCAACTGATCATTGGCGCGGGTTTCGACGTTGTTGTCAGAGAGAGCCACGCCAGCAAGGGCAAGGACCAACGCCCCTACATTGTGGCCCGCAAGCGATGACCGAAACGCCCGGATTAACTGAGGTCTCGCTGGAGAACCGTTATCTTCTAGCTCGGATAAATGAATCCTGACCCTGTTTCCCGCTCCATGAAGTTCGATCCGATGTCGGCCTTTTTCTTGATCGGGTCATAGTCGCAAAAGACGCTCTTGGCGACCAGCATTCACCGTCCCCGCTTGCCCCAGCGTCTCAAACGAGCTGCGCGAGCCAGATAGTGTGGCCGCCGCAGTCGGGGTCCTCAACGACATGCGACACCACGCGAAACCCGTTCCGATCGAGCAACGAACGATATTCGGCCGGGTCGAGGCTCGCATGATACAGCGGCTCGCCGCCAAAATTCCCGATCGCCTCACCATGCGCAGGACCACTTGTAAACATCAGTGCTGCGCTCGGTGCCGCGTGCGCGCGAAACACTGGAAACATCAGGCGCTGGTCGTCGTGGCAGAGGTGAAAGAAACTGTCCCACGCAAGGATGCCGGAGAACTGCTCTCGCAAGGCAAGTGAGCGCATATCGGCAACGATCCATTCCTGCTCGGGAAAATGCTTTCGGCAGACATCGATCATCGCCGGGGAGGAATCCACACCAGCGACGGGGTGACCAAGCCCGATCAGATACGCGGCCATCGGGTCTGCGGATCCGCACCCGAGATCGAGGATCGGGCCTGCAGGCGGCAGCAGCGCACGGAAACGGTCGAGCCAGGGTTTTTCAAACAGGGTGGCGCGGGCGCGGCTCGTGATCCAATCCCGCGCCTTGCGCTGATACAGATCGATAATCCCTGCGGCTTCTTCCGACGCCATCTCACCCCGCCGGATCAAAGCTTAGAACGGCAGCCCCATCAATTTCGATAGCCGCTCGATGTTCAGATAGCCCTGGTGATACGCCCACATGCCGATGCCGAAAATCACGCCCGAGATCAGCGTGGTCCAGAGCAGCTTGTAGCCCATTCGCGCCATGACCGGCGCGCCGGGATCGGTGCCGGGCGCTCCCTCGCCGTCCTCATGCTGGCTGCGGACGCCGAATGGCAGCGTCGTGAACAGCACGACCCACCAGAGCACGAAGTAGATCGCAAGCGCCGTGGAGAGGGTATAGGCCATGAGGTCAGGCCTGTTCGATTTCGACGAGCGCGCCGGAGAAATCCTTTGGGTGGAAAAACAGCACCGGCTTGCCATGCGCGCCGATCTTCGGCTCGCCGTCGCCGAGCACGCGCGCGCCCTCGCTGATCAGCTTGTCGCGCGCGGCGATGATGTCGGGCACGTCGTAGCAGATGTGATGAATTCCGCCGTCAGCGTTGCGCTCGACGAATTTGGCGATCGGCGAGGCCTCGCCGAGCGGCTGGATGAACTCGATCTTGGTGTTCGGCAGCGTCACGAACACGGTAATGACGCCATGCTCCGGCAGCGGCACCGCGCCGGAGATTTCGGCGCCGAACGCGCCGCCGTAGATCTTGGCGGCCTTCTCCGCATCCTTGACCGCGATCGCGACATGATTGAGCCGGCCCAGCATGACACTCCACTCCCTGCTTCCTGCGTCTTCGCGGCGTATCCGCGCGGTCCGCTAACCCTTAACTACGTCATAGGCCACCCCTCATGGTGAGGAGCGCCAACGGGTCCGCGCGTAGCGCGGCCCGATGACAGGCTCCGCGCGTCTCCGGACGATGCTCCGCATCGCCGGGCGAACCATGAGGCCCCGTCTGGGGCCTACATCCTTCGAGACCCCCGCTCTGCGGGCTCCTCAGGATGAGGGGTTTGAGCAGCTGTCGAACTAACGCTTTCTACCTCAAACCGTCAGAACATGAACGAGGCAAATCGGCTTCTTGCCCCATTGCTCGTTGATGACCGCCCGCACCGCGCGGCGCACCGATTCTGCGGTCGCGTCCGGATCGCGCCGCCGCGCCCGCGGCAGGCTCTCCACCGTCGACACCACCACGTCGAACACGATCTCGTCGATGACCTCGCCGGCCGTATTCTTTTCGGGGATGCCGACCAGATCAACCTCGGGATCGTCGACCAGCTCGCCCTTGTCGGTCATGGCAAGCGCCACGAAGGCGCAGCCGGAAAAGCCCATCCGCCGCCGCTCCACCACGGCGCGGGATTTTGCATCCTCCAGGATCGCGCCGTCCTTGTAGAGCCGCCCCGACGGCAATTCGTCGATGATGCCGGGGTCGCCCGGGCCGAGCTTGACCAGATCGCCATTGCGGCAGATCAGCACCTTGGGCACGCCGGCGGCACGCGCCAGTTTCGCGTGCTCCGACAGGTGCAGCGCCTCGCCGTGAACCGGGATCAGGAGCTGCGGACGCACCCAGGAGATCATGTCGCGGAGTTCGTCGCGGCGCGGATGACCGGAGACGTGGACCAGATCGGTGCGGTCGGTGATCACCTCGATGCCTTGCGCCACCAGCCCGTTGATGATGGCGCCGACGGCCTTCTCGTTGCCGGGAATGGTGCGAGAGGAAAAGATCACGCTATCGCCCTTGTTCAGCGTCACCTGCGGATGGTCATCATTGGCGATACGCGCCAGCGCCGCGCGCGGCTCGCCCTGGCTTCCCGTGCACAGCGCCAGCACCTTGTCCGGCGGGAAATGGCCGTAATAGTCGGCGCCGCGGAAATTCTGCACGCCCTCGAGATAGCCGGTCTCGCGAGCGACCTGCACCACGCGCTCCATGGCGCGGCCGACCACGACCACCTCGCGGCCGGCGTCCCTGGCGGCATCCGCAACCGCTTTCACGCGCGCGACGTTGGAGGCAAAGGTGGTAACGGCGACGCGGCCCTTGGCCGCGCCGACCAGCTTCTTGATGGTGGCGGCGACCTCGGTCTCCGAGGGCGAGCGCCCGTCCCGCACCGCATTGGTGGAATCGCCGATCAGCGCCAGCACGCCGTCATCGCCAAGTTCGCGCAGGCGCCGCTCGTCGGTCGGAAGACCAATGATCGGCGTCGGGTCGATCTTCCAGTCGCCGGTGTGGAGGACAGTGCCAGCCGCGGTGTGGATCGCGAGCGCATGCGATTCCGGGATCGAATGGGCGACCGGGATGAACTCGACGGTAAACGGCCCGAGATTGACCCGGCCGCCTGATGGCACCACCGTCACCGGGATTTTTGGCGGATTGCGCTCGGCGGCGCATTTGGCCTCGAACAAAGCAGCGCTGAACTTGGTCGCATAAACCTTGCATTGCAGCTTGGGCCAGAGGTCGATGATCGCGCCGAAATGATCCTCATGGGCGTGCGTCAGCACCAGGCCCATCAAATTGTTGCGCTCTTTCTCCAGAAAGCGGATGTCGGGCATGATCAGGTCGATGCCCGGCAGATGCTCCTCGTCGCCGAAGGAGACGCCGAGATCGACCGCCAGCCAGGACCGCTGTTGGCGGTTGCCAAGCCCGTAGATCGACAGGTTCATGCCGATCTCGCCTACGCCACCAAGCGGGGCAAAAGTCAATTCATCCGGCCGCGCCATCAGGCCGCTCCCACTGATGCCGCGGTGCCGAAATAGACCTCGCCCGCGGCGACCGGCATGCGCTTGCCTTCCGCTGTCCGGATAATCAGGCAGCCGGTTTCATCGATGGTGTCGAACGTGCCTTCGATGGTCGCGCCGCCGGTCTGGATCGCGACCCGCTCGCCAAGTCCCGCGGCCCGCTCCAGCCACAGTGTGCGGATTTCCGCAAAGCCGCGTCCATTGTTCCAGATGCCGCGGAATTCAACCCAGGCGTTCGACAGCGCCGAAAACAATTCCTCCGCGCCGATATGGACGCCGAGCGCGGCGAGCGAGGTCGCTGGCGTCGGCAAGCCCTCCGGGGCCGCTACGACATTGGTCCCGATGCCGACCACGACGGCGACGCGACCGTCAGCCACGGCCTCCGCTTCCAGGCCGATACCGACAAGCTTTTGCCCCCCGGCCAGGACGTCGTTCGGCCATTTCAGGGAGAACTTCATATGGTCCGATCCCGCCGCTCGCAGCGACGCTTCGACACTTACTTTATGCAATGCTGTCTCGATCGCGAGCCCCGCGGCGAAGCCCAGCGTCGCCGCGACCGCGGGTGATACATCGAGGACCTCCAGGACACTGCTGGCGAGGTTACCTCGCGGCGCGATCCAGGCCCGCTGCCGCCGTCCTCGACCCGCCGTCTGCATGGAGGTCACAAACCACATCGGCCCTCGCTCTCCCTCGCGGGCGCGCGTCATCGCCTCCGTGTTGGTCGAACCGGTCTGGTCGAAGGCGACGAGCTTGTGGCCCGCCGATATGGCACGGGAGCCGAGCGTGAAAGTCATCTAAAATAACGACTTCGCCGCCGCCGTGGCGACGCTGACCAGCGGCCCCGGATAGACGAAGAAGAAGATGTTGAAGATGCCGGCGACCGCCAGCACCGTGCGCAATTCGATGCGCATCGGTTCGATCTGGCCGGCCGGCTCGTCGAAATACATCACCTTGATGATGGTGAGATAGTAGAACGCGCCCACGACGCTGGTGAGCACGCCGATGACGGCGAGCGTGAACAGGCCCGCCTTGATCGCAGCCACGAAGACGTACCATTTGGCAAAGAAGCCCGCGAGCGGCGGAATGCCGGCCAGCGAGAACAGCAGCATGGCGAAGAAAAACGCCAGCATCGGGTTGGTGCGCGACAGGCCTGCGAAATCGCTGATCTGCTCCATCGGCTGGCCGTCGCGCTTCATCGAAAGGATGACCGCGAAGGTGCCGAGCGTCATCGCGACATAGATCGCGATGTAGACCAGCACGCCCTGCGCGCCTTCCACCGTGCCCGACGCCAGCCCGACCAGCGCAAAGCCCATATGGCCGATCGACGAATACGCCATCAGGCGCTTGATGTTCCTCTGTCCGATGGCGGCGAACGAGCCCAGCGCCATCGAGGCGATGGCGACGAACACGAGGATCTGCTGCCACTGCGGGACGATCCCGGGGAAAGCCGTCAATGTCACGCGGGTGAACACCGCAAGCGCCGCGACTTTCGGCGCCGAGGCGAAGAAGGCCGTGACCGGCGTCGGTGCGCCCTCATAGACGTCGGGCGTCCACATGTGGAACGGCACGGCGGATACCTTGAAGCAGAGCCCCGCCAGCAGGAATACGAGGCCGAACACGATGCCGACGCTGCCGGTCTTCACCGCCGCAGCAATGCCGGCAAAGTCGACCGTGCCGGTGAAACCGTAGATCAGCGAAGCGCCGTAGAGCAGCATCCCCGAGGACAGCGCGCCGAGCACGAAGTACTTCAGGCCGGCCTCGGTGGACTTGGCGTTGTCGCGGTTGCTGGCGGCGACCACGTAGAGTGCAAGCGACATCAGCTCGAGCCCGAGATAGAGCATGATCAGGTCGGCGGCCGAGATCAGCACCATCATGCCGAGCGTGGAGAGCAGCACCAGGATCGAATATTCGAAAATGCGCCGCGACGGATCGGACAGAAACTCCGTCGACAGGATCAACGTGACCGCCGAACCGATGATCGCAAGGATCTTCAGGAAGCGGGCAAAGTCATCGACGATGAAGCTGCCGCCGAAGGTCGTGAGCTTGCCGGCCGGCAGCATCAGCTCCAGCACGCCGGTCAGCACGAGCAGCACCACCGCCAAGCCGGTAACCAGTCGGGTGGTCGTCCCCTCGCTGCGATAGGCGCCCAGCATCAACAGCGCCATGGCGCCGACGGCCAGCACCAGCTCCGGCAGCACCGGCAGCAACTGATAACCTGCACTCGAAAAGCTCATGGTGCTTTATATCCTTGACGCGTTTTCTTCACGCGAACCGGTTTCCACTTCGCTTGAAAACGCTACGTTACTGGACCAACGCGGCTGCCTTCACGGCAGTCACGGCGGCATTGTAATTGTTGACGAGTTGCTGAACCGAGGCCGCCGACATGTCGAGCACCGGCTTCGGGTAGACGCCGAACAGGATGGTCAGCGCCACCAGCGGGAACAGCGTCAGGCTCTCGCGGAACGTCAGGTCCTTGATGCTGGCGAGCGACGGCTTGGTCAGCGCGCCGAACACCACCTTGCGATAGAGCCACAGCGCGTAGCCGGCCGACAAGATCACGCCGAACGTGGCAAAGGTCGCCGTCGGGATCGAGACCTTGAAGGTGCCGAGTAGCGTCATGAATTCGCCGACGAAGCCGGACGTGCCGGGCAGACCGACATTGGCCATGGTGAAGACCATGAACACCAGCGCGTAGAGCGGCATCCGGTTCACCAGGCCGCCATAGGCCGCGATCTCGCGGGTATGCATGCGGTCGTAGACGATGCCGACGCACAGGAACAGCGCGCCGGAGACGATGCCGTGCGACACCATCTGGAATACGCCGCCGGCCACGCCCTGCGTGGTCCCTGCGAAGATGCCCATGGTGACGAAGCCCATATGGGCCACCGAGGAATAGGCAATCAGCTTCTTGATGTCTTCCTGCATCAAGGCCACCAGCGAGGTGTAGATGATGGCGATCACCGACAGCGTGAAGATGATCCAGGCGAAATCATGCGATGCCAGCGGGAACATCGGCAGCGAGAAGCGCAGGAAGCCGTAGCCGCCCATCTTCAGGAGGATCGCGGCCAGGATCACCGAGCCCGCAGTCGGCGCCTCGACATGCGCGTCGGGCAACCAGGTGTGCACCGGCCACATCGGCATCTTCACGGCAAACGAGGCAAAGAACGCCAGCCAAGCCCAGGTCTGCAGCGAGCGCGGCACGGCGGTGTTCATCAAGGTCGGGATGTCGGTGGTGCCGGCATTCCAGTACAGCGCCATGATCGCCAGCAGCATCAAGACCGAGCCGAGCAGCGTGTAGAGGAAGAACTTGAACGATGCGTAGACCCGGCGCGGGCCGCCCCAGACGCCGATGATCAGGAACATCGGGATCAGGCCGCCCTCGAAGAACAGGTAGAACAGCACGAGGTCGAGCGCCGAGAAGGTGCCGACCATCAGCGTTTCCAGCAGCAGGAACGCCATCATGTATTCGCGCACGCGATTGGTGACGGATTTCCAGCTCGCGATGATGCAGAACGGCATCAAGGCGGTGGTCAGGATCACGAACGGCAGCGAAATCCCGTCGACCCCCATGTGATAGGTGATGCCGCTGGCCAGCCAGTTCGCCTTTTCGACGAACTGGAAATCCGGGTTGGCGGCGTCGAAGCGCCAGACCAGGATCAACGACACCGCGAAGGTGACCAGCGTGGTCCACAGCGCGATCCAGCGCGCGTTGCGCTGCGCAGCGTCGTCGTCCCCGCGGGTGAGATAGATCGCCAGCGCGCCGATGACCGGCAGGAAAGTGACGACGGAAAGAATCGGCCAGGTTGTCATCACTGGGCCCCCAAGCCGAACATGAACCAGGTGATCAGCCCGGCGACCCCAATCAGCATCGCAAAGGCATAGTGATAGAGATAGCCGGTCTGGATCTTCACCACGTTGCGGGTGACATCGAGCACGCGCGCCGAAACGCCATCCGGGCCGAAGCCGTCGATGACTAAGCCGTCGCCCTTCTTCCAGAGGAAGCGACCGAGCCACTTCGCCGGTCGTACAAAGATGACCTCATAGAGCTCGTCGAAATACCATTTGTTGAGCAGGAACTGGTAGAGCATCTGGTGTTGATTGGCGAGTTCGACCGGCAGATACGGCCGGCGGATGTAGAACAGCCAGGACATCAGGAAGCCCAGCGCCATCATCACCGTCGGCAGGAACGCTATCACAGGCGAGATATGGTGCATCTCGTCGATGATGTGCGGATGCATCTTGAGCGACTCGCGGAAGAACTCTTCCACGCCGTGGCCCGCGAACACTTCCTTGAACGGGAAGCCGGCCAGGATCGAGCCTGCGGCGAGAATGCCGATCGGGATCAGCATCCACATCGGCGATTCATGTGCCGCCTCGTAGTGGTGCTGGTCGTGCGGCTCACCGTGGAACGTCTTGAATATCAGGCGCCACGAATAGAACGAGGTCAGGCCGGCCGCGATCACCGTCATCGCGAAGCCGTAATACGCGAATGGATTGTGCGCGACGTAGGCGGACTCGATGATCGCGTCCTTGGAGAAATAGCCGGCCGTGAGCGGAAAGCCGGTCAGCGCCAGGGTACCGATCACCATCACGCTATAGGTGTAGGGGATCTTGTCCTTCAGCCCGCCCATGTTGCGGATGTCCTGCTCGTGATGCATCGCATAGATCACCGAGCCGGAGCCCAAGAACAGCAGCGCCTTGAAGAAGGCGTGCGTGAACAAATGGAACATGCCGACAGAATAGGCCCCTGCCCCCATCGCCACGAACATGTAGCCGAGCTGCGAACAGGTCGAATAGGCGACGATGCGCTTGATGTCGTTCTGCACGAGGCCGACGGTCGCCGCAAAGAACGCGGTGGTGGCGCCGAAGAACATCACCACGGCCTGCGCGTTCGGCGCGAGCTCGAACAGCGGCGACAGCCGCGCCACCATGAACACCCCGGCTGTCACCATGGTCGCGGCGTGGATCAGCGCGGAAACCGGCG
Organism: Bradyrhizobium sp. CSA112; assembly: GCF_029051645.1. Taxonomy (GTDB): domain Bacteria; phylum Pseudomonadota; class Alphaproteobacteria; order Rhizobiales; family Xanthobacteraceae; genus Bradyrhizobium. Next base: position 341,173 of record NZ_JAACFS010000005.1, on the reverse strand, counting down.
TCGGGCCTTCCATGGCGTCCGGCAGCCAGGTGTGCAGCAGGAACTGGGCCGATTTTCCCATCGCGCCCATGAACAGCAACAGGCAGGTCAGCGTCAGCGCATCGGCATGCCAGCCGAAGAAATTGATGGTCTTGCCAGTTAGCCCGGGGGCGCCGGCGAAAATCGTCTCGAAGTCGGTCGAGCCGATCAGCATGAAGATCGCGAAAATGCCGAGCGCAAAGCCGAAATCGCCGACGCGGTTGACGATGAAGGCCTTGATTGCCGCCGCGTTCGCCGACGGCTTGTGGTACCAGAAACCGATCAAGAGATAGCTGGCCAGACCGACGCCTTCCCAACCGAAGAAGAGCTGGACCAGATTGTCCGCGGTCACCAGCATCAGCATCGCAAAGGTGAACAGCGACAAATAGGCAAAGAACCGCGGCCGATACGGATCCTCGTCCATGTAGCCGATGGAATAGAGGTGCACGAGCGAGGAGATGGTGTTGACCACCACCAGCATCACGGCGGTCAGCGTATCGACGCGCAGCGCCCACGATACATGCAGATCGCCGGAATTGATCCAGGGGAACAGCGCGATCCGGGCATCATGGTGCATGAAGCCGACGTCGACCAGCACCACCCAGGACAGTGCGGCGGATATGAATAGAAGTCCTGTCGTAATCAGTTCGGCCGCGCGCGACCCCTGCGCCGGCGGCTCCGAGACGTGGTGGTCGTCGTGGCCGTGATCTTCATGGCCATGTTCGTCATGGGCAACAGCGGCATGCGCGTGATCGCCATGCCCATGGTCGTAATGCTTGACCTCATCACCGCTCGGGTTGCGCGCATGCGCGCCGATGATCGCGATCAGGCCGGCCAGAATGGCGCCCAGCAGCGGCAGAAAGACGATTGCCTGAACCATAGCTGCTTTAGCCCTTCATCAGATTGACGTCTTCAACCGCGATCGAACCGCGGTTGCGGAAATACACCACCAGCACAGCGAGACCGATCGCCGCCTCGGCGGCGGCAACCGTCAGCACCAACAGCGCAAACACCTGGCCGACGATGTCGCCGAGGAAGGTCGAGAACGCCACCAGGTTGATGTTGACGGCGAGCAGGATCAGCTCGATCGACATCAGGATGACGATGATGTTCTTGCGGTTCAGGAAGATGCCTAGGATCCCGATCGTGAACAGGGTGGCGGCGACCGCGAGATAGTGGCCCAGACCGATCGTCATTTCACCCACTCCGCCGCATCCGAATCCTGCAGCCCCTGCCCTGACGCCACCTTGCGCACGGCCATCGCGAGTTCCGGCGTCCGCGCGTTCTGCACGTTGATATCCTGCCGCTTGACCTTTGCCTTGTGGCGCAGCGTCAGCACGATGGCGCCGATCATCGCGACCAGAAGCACCATGCCGGCGATCTGGAAGTAGTGGATGTACTTGGTATAGAGCACCAGCCCGAGCGCCTCGGTGTTGCTGACATTGGTCGGGATCGCCGCCGTGATCTGCTTGGCGGTATCGGGCTTCATGACCCATCCGCCCGCGACCAGCAGCAGCTCGGCAAGGAAGATGCCGCCGATCACGAGGCCAATCGGCAGATATTCCAGAAAACCCTCGCGCAGCTCGGTGAAGTCGACGTCGAGCATCATGATCACGAACAGGAACAGCACCGCGACCGCGCCGACATAGACCACGATCAGCATCATGCCGAGGAATTCGGCGCCCATCAGCACGAACAGGCCGGATGCGTTGACGAAGGCCAGGATCAGGTACAGCACAGAGTGCACGGGATTGCGCGAGACAATCACCATGACCGCCGACGCCACGCAGACGCCGGCGAAGAGATAGAAGAACAGTGCGGGAAGGATCATGCGAACCTCCCGCCATGGAGCGAGAAGCTAACCGCGGACGCAAATGTGTTCCCTCCCCCCTTGCGGGGGAGGGTTAGGGAGAGGGGTAAGCCACGCGCACCGACCCCGGGGCTTACCCCTCTCTCCCACTCTCCCCCGCAAGGGGGGAGAGGGCCCACCGCTTGCGCGGCAAATGCATGAATCCTAATAGCCACGTTCATCACCTCACCGGTACGGCGCGTCGAGTTCGATTGCTTTCGCAATCTCGCGCTCCCAGCGGTCGCCATTGGCGAGCAGCTTCGCCTTGTCATAGTAGAGTTCCTCGCGGGTCTCGGTCGCGAATTCGAAATTCGGTCCCTCGACGATGGCATCGACCGGGCAAGCTTCCTGGCACAGGCCGCAATAGATGCATTTCACCATGTCGATGTCGTAGCGCACGGTGCGGCGGGTGCCGTCGTTGCGGCGCGGGCCGGCCTCGATCGTGATCGCCTGCGCCGGGCAAATGGCCTCGCACAGCTTGCAGGCGATGCAGCGCTCTTCGCCGTTCGGGTAACGCCTCAAAGCGTGCTCGCCGCGGAACCGCGGCGAGATCGGGTTCTTCTCGAACGGATAGTTGATCGTCGGCTTCGGCTTGAAGAAATAGCGCATGGCGAGAAAGAACGCCGATACGAATTCGCTCAGCAGAAGCGCGCGGGCGGTTGCGTTGACGTTGATACTCATGACGGCCTCACTTCGGTGCGATGCCGGCAAATTGCAGCACCCCGGCCACAATCACCACCATCGCCAGCGACAACGGCAAAAACACCTTCCAGCCGAGCCGCATCAGTTGATCGTAGCGGTAGCGCGGCACGATCGCCTTCGCCATCGCGAACATGAAGAACATGAAGAACAGCTTCAGCGCGAACCACACCACACCCGGGATCCAGGTGAACGGCGGCAGCGCCACCGGCGGCAGCCAGCCGCCGAGGAACATGATCGTTGCCAGCGCGCACATCGTGGTGATCGCAACATATTCGCCGAGCATGAACAGCAAATACGGCGTCGAGCCGTATTCGACCATGAAGCCCGCGACCAGTTCGGACTCCGCTTCCACCAGATCGAACGGCGGACGGTTGGTCTCGGCCAGCGCCGAGACGTAGAACACCACGAACATCGGGAACAGCGGCCACACGTACCAGTTCAGGATGGTGAGCTGCGGCAGCCCGATCAGGCTGGCGAAGCCACGGGCATTCTGCGCTTCCACCACGGCCGAGAGGTTGAGCGAGCCGGCACACAAAAGCACGGTGATGATGACGAAGCCGATCGAGACTTCGTAGGATACCATCTGCGCCGCCGAGCGAAGCGCCGCCAGGAACGGGTATTTCGAGTTTGACGACCAGCCGGCCATGATGATGCCGTAGATCGACAGCGACGAGATCGCGAAAATGTAGAGCACGCCGACATTGATGTTCGAGATCACCCAGCCGGCATCCATCGGAATCACGGCCCAGGCGGCCAGCGCCAGCACGCAGGACACCAGCGGCGCCAGCAGGAACACGCCCTTGTTGGAGCCGGACGGAATGATCGGCTCCTTCAGCACGAACTTCAAAAGGTCCGCGAAGGATTGCAGCAGGCCCCAGGGGCCGACCACGTTGGGGCCGCGGCGGATCTGCACCGCGGCCCAGATCTTGCGATCGGCGAGCAGGATGTAGGCGATCGCGACCAGGAGCACGACGAGCAGCAGCAGGCTCTGCGCGACCATGACGATCAGCGGCCAGAGAAACCCGGTCCAGAACGAGCTTGCGAAGAAATCAGCCATCAGGTCACGCTTACTCCGCTGCCGTCAGCATTCGCCCGGCCGCCAGCCGGGAACATTCCGCCATCACCGCCGAGGCCCGCGCGATCGGATTGGTCAAATAGAAGTCCTCGACGGACGATTTCAGCGGGCTCTTGTCGACCTTGCCGCCCTTCTTACCCGCCAGCGCCTTGACCTGCTCGGCCTTGCCGGGCTCGATCTGGTCGATCCGCATCAGGTGCGGCACAGCCTTGAACAGGGCCTGGCGCAACGCCCCGAGGGAATCATAGGGCAGCTTCTTGCCGAGCACATCCGACAACGCCCGGACAATCGCCCAGTCCTCGCGCGCCTCGCCGGGCGGAAACGCCGCGCGGCTGGCGATCTGCGCCCTGCCCTCGGTGTTGACGTAGAGGCCGGATTTTTCGGTATAGGCCGCGCCGGGCAGGATGACGTCGGCGCGGTGCGCGCCGCGGTCGCCATGGGTGCCAATATAGACCACGAACGTGCCGTCCGGCACTTTTACTTCATCCGCCCCGAGCAGGAATAGCACGTCGAGCGTACCGAAGGTCGTCATCTGCGCCAGGCTGAGGCCGCCCTTATCAGCCGCAAAGCCGATGTCGAGCGCGCCCGCGCGCGAGGCGGTATCCTGCAACACAGCAAAGCCGTTCCAGCCGTCCTTGAGCGCGCCTGCGCCTGCCGCGATCTTGGCCGCCAGCGCCAGCACCGCCGCGCCGTCGTGCCGCGACGCCAGCGCGCCGGCGCCGACCAGCACGATCGGGTTCTTGGCGGCCTTCAGCACCTCGGTGAAGGAATGCTTGCCACCAGCGAGTTCGCTGAGCGTGTCCGTGCCCGCACCGAGATAATCATAATCATAGGTGAGATCGGCCTTGGCGCCGATCACGCCGACCTTGAGCTGGCCCGTCCGCCAGCGCTTGCGGATGCGCGCGTTGAGGACGGCGGCTTCCTTGCGCGGATTGGAACCGATGATCAGCAGCGCGTCGGCCTGCTCGATCCCGGCAATGGTCGGGTTGAAGATCCAGGTCGCGCGCCCGGCCCTGGGGTCAAAGGCGTCGCCGCCCTGCACCGCCAGATTGGTGGAGCCATATTTGCCCAAGAGGTCCTTAAACGCGAACATCTCCTCGACTGCGGCGAGATCGCCGGCGATGGCCCCGATCCGCTTGCCGTCGCTCATCCTGACCTTGGCCGATATCGCCGCAAAAGCTTCCATCCACGACGCGGCGCGAAGCTTGCCGTTCTCCCGGATATAGGGCCGGTCGAGCCGCTGCGTTCGCAAGCCGTCCACGATGTGACGGGTCTTGTCGGAAATCCATTCCTCGTTCACGGCCTCGTTGATGCGCGGCAGGATTCGCATCACCTCGCGGCCGCGGGTATCGACGCGGATTGCGGAGCCGACGCCATCCATGACGTCGACTGACTGCGTCTTGCCGAGCTCCCACGGGCGCGCGGCGAACGCGTAAGGCTTTGAGGTCAGCGCGCCGACGGGGCAGATATCGACGAGGTTGCCCTGCAGCTCCGAGGTCAGCGCCTGCTCCAGATAGGTCGTGATCTCCATATCTTCGCCACGGCCGGTCGCGCCCATTTCCGGGACGCCGGCGACTTCGGCGGAGAAGCGGACGCAGCGCGTGCACTGGATGCAGCGGTTCATCGAGGTCTTGACCAGCGCGCCCAGATACTTGTCCTCGACCGCGCGCTTGTTCTCGGCATAGCGCGAGGTGTCGACACCGTAGCCCATCGCCTGGTCCTGCAGATCGCACTCGCCGCCCTGGTCGCAGATCGGGCAATCCAAGGGATGGTTGATCAGCAGGAATTCCATCACGCCTTCGCGCGCCTTCCTGACCATCGGCGAACGCGTGGAAATTTCCGGCGGCTCGCCCTTTGGACCGGGCCGGCAGTCGCGCACACCCCAGGCGCAGCTTGCGACCGGCTTCGGGCCGCCCTTGATCTCGACGAGGCACATCCGGCAATTGCCGGCGATCGACAGCCGCTCGTGGTAGCAGAAGCGCGGAATTTCGGCGCCGGCGGCTTCGCACGCCTGCAGCAGCGTGTACTCCGCAGGCACATCGATCTCTTTGCCGTCGATGATGAGTTTGGTCATTGCTGTCTCAAGTCTTTCCCAGCTTGCAGTCTGGCGGTGTAACGCTGGCGGTCTTCAGCGCCGTCTTGATCCATTGCTGGGTCTCGGCGCCATAGGTGGCGAGATAGGCCGGCTGCGCCGCGTTCTTCTCGCACAGGAACGGCAGATGCGGCTTCAGGTCGTAATCGCAGGACGCCAGCCACTCGCGCTTTCCCGCGAACGCGCCGATCGCCTCCTCGCAGGCGTAGAGGAAATACGTGACAAAACTCTCGTACTGAACCTGCTCATCGCCGCCGGCGGCCTTGATCTTCTCGTAGTCCGGCTGCGCGTACTTGGGATTCTTGAACGCCAGATCGGTGTAGCCCAGAAACGCCTGCCGCGCGCTCGTGGCGCGGTTGTTGGTGCGGATTTCGTTGATCTGGAACAGGATCGCAACAAAGCCGAGCAGCGCCACGGCCGCCTGCGCCATCTGCGCCAGCGTTCCATATCTCTGCCACCAGAAAACGCTCGGTTGCGACATCGTCATCCCTACTCCGCCGCCGCCATGTTCACGGGATCGCGCACGCCGATGTCGTCGATGTCGGCCTTGTGCGAATACTGGTCGATACGCGCCTCGATCTCATGGCGGAAATGCGCGATCAGGCCCTGGATCGGCCAGGCTGCGGCGTCGCCGAGCGCGCAGATGGTGTGGCCTTCGACCTGCTTGGTCACTTCCAGCAGCATGTCGATTTCGCGCTTGTGGGCGCGGCCTTCCGCCATGCGCGTCAGGACGCGCCACATCCAGCCCGTGCCTTCACGGCATGGCGTGCACTGGCCGCAGCTCTCATGCTTGTAGAAATAGGAAATGCGCGCGATCGCCCGGATCAGGTCGGTCGACTTGTCCATCACGATCACGGCGGCAGTACCGAGGCCGGAACGCAGCTTGCTGAGGCTGTCGAAATCCATCGGCGTGTCGATAATCTGCTCGGCCGGCACCATGCGCACCGACGAGCCGCCGGGGATCACGGCCTTCAGATTGTCCCAGCCGCCGCGAATGCCACCGCAATGGCGCTCGATCAGTTCGCGGAACGGAATGCCCATCGCCTCTTCGACGTTGCAGGGCCGCTCGACATGGCCGGAGACGCAGAACAGTTTTGTGCCGACATTGTTCGGCCGGCCAATGGCGGCAAACCACGCCGCCCCGCGCCGCAGGATGTCGGGCGCAACCGCGATGGATTCGACATTGTTGACAGTGGTCGGGCAGCCATAGAGGCCGACATTGGCCGGGAATGGCGGCTTCAGCCGCGGCTGGCCCTTCTTGCCTTCGAGGCTCTCCAGCAGCGCAGTCTCTTCGCCGCAGATATAGGCGCCGGCGCCGTGCGCGACATAGATGTCGAACGGCCAGCCGTTGATATTGTCCTTGCCGACCAGCTTCGCGTCATAGGCCTGATCGATCGCGGCCTGCAGCCGCTCGCGCTCGCGGATGAACTCGCCGCGCACATAGATGTAGCAGGCATGCGCGCCCATCGCGAAGCTCGCGAGCAGGCAGCCCTCCACGAGCAGGTGCGGATCGTGCCGCATGATCTCGCGGTCCTTGCAGGTGCCGGGCTCGGATTCGTCGGCATTGACGACGAGATAGCTCGGCCGGCCGTCGGTCGATTCCTTCGGCATAAACGACCATTTCAGGCCGGTCGGGAATCCGGCCCCGCCGCGGCCGCGCAGACCCGAGGCCTTCATCTCGTTGATGATCCAGTCGCGGCCTTTGTCGATGATCGCTTTGGTGCCGTCCCACGCGCCGCGGCGGCGCGCACCTTCCAGGCCCCAATCATGGAGGCCGTAGAGGTTCTTGAAGATGCGATCCTTGTCGTCGAGCATGACTTGAAGCTTCCTAGCGGATCAACGATTGGACTGCGCGTAGGCGAGGCCTGCGGCACATCCGCCGAAGGTCAGCGCCCACAACAGGCTGGATTCGAGCGTTGCGTTCAGCCCGTAACGCTGCAGCAAAAATATGAACGCAGCCGCCGCGACGGCATGCATGCCGATATAGCGCCAGTTCTTCATCGCGCCGTCCCTTCCCGGCCCGTCCACGAGCCATGTGCCGTCACGCGTCATGTGGATTCCTTCAGCGTCGTCGGCCCGCCCGCCGGCGCCGAGAACTGACGGTCGACCTGCGGACCCGGCTTCGGCGGATTGCCTGACGCAAAGCCGTCCAGCACCTTGCCGAAACTTTCCTTGGTCAGGTCCTCGTAGGTGTCCTTCCAGATCTGCACCATCGGCGCATTCACGCAGGCGCCAAGGCACTCGACCTCTTCCCAACTGAAATTGCCGTCCTTTGACAGATGGAACGGATCGTGATGGATGCGGCTCTGGCACACCTTGATGATGTCCTCGGCGCCGCGCAGCCGGCACGGCGTGGTGCCGCACACCTGCACATGGGCCTTCTTGCCCACCGGCTGGAGCTGGAACATTGTGTAGAAGGTCGCCACTTCCAGAACGCGAATGTAGGGCATCTCCAGGAGGTCGGCGACCACGCGGATCGCGGCTTCCGAAACCCATCCCTCGTGCTGCTCCTGCGCGCGCCACAGGATCGCGATCACGGCCGACGCCTGGCGGCCCGCCGGATACTTTGCGATCTGCGCCTTGGCCCAGGCGAGATTCTCATCCGTGAACGTGAAGCTCGCGGGCTGCAATTCCTTCGGGGCAAGGCGGCGGACGGACATCGTTCAGTCTCTCATTGCACGCGGCGCGCGGCTTTCGCATTGAGCGCATCGATCCGGGCGAGCCAGAATGCGCTTGCGGTGCCGAACACGTTGTAGCCGACATGGGTTGAAACCTTGATCCGATCCAGGATCGAGAGATCGGTCACGGTTTCAAGGCGGTGGCTGCGCGGATCGTAGACGATCAGCTTCAGCGGGGTCTGATCGAGGATGTAGCGCGACACGGTATGCTCAGGATCGTTGCCATGCTCCTCGCATAAGAGCACGCTGTCGCCCAGCATCAGCCGCGCGCCGCCCTTCATGGCCTCGATCTCGACGCCTTCGACGTCGAGCTTGATCAGATATTTGCCGCCGGGAGTGATCTTGCCGTCGTCCAGCAGATTGTCGAGCGCGATGACGGGCACCTCTTCGCCGTCCGACTGGTCGCCGGCGATGCTGAAGGCCTCATGCTTGGTGCCGGACAGGCGCGCGGAGCCGCGCGCAGCGCCAATCGCGCATTTCATCGCCTCGAAACGATTGCCGTTGATTTTGGCATTGTTGGCGAGTTTTGGAAAATTCTGGCCCGACGGCTCGATCGCGATCGCCTTGTGCGATCCGAACGGCTTGCTCGACACCAGCACCGACCAGTAACCGTAATTGGCACCGCAATCGAGCAGCGTGTAGTCGACGTCGGCGGAGTCCTGAAACAGCAGCTCGAGCTCGTCCTCGTAGCTGTAGGTGCGATTGAGCAGTTTGCTCCAGTAGCCGTCGCCATAGGGAAACTCGAAGACGGCGTCGGGATTTAGTTTAACTTGGATGCCGCGCTCGGGCAGCGTCGTGCGCAACAGGTTCGCGCACATATTGTAGCCACGGTGCGAAAAGTTCGACGCCACCTTCGACCCCAGCGTCAGCGCAACCGCGGCCAAACGCTCCCACGCGTTCGCGCCAACGAGCGCGCCCGAAGCCCGGTCAAACTGGATGGGCGCCTGCACCATCACCGATCGACCTCTCCGAACACGATGTCGAGCGAGCCGAGGATCGCCGAGACGTCGGCGAGCAGGTGGCCTCTGCAGATGAAATCCATCGCCTGCAGATGGGCAAAGCCCGGCGCGCGGATCTTGCACTTGTAGGGCTTGTTGGTGCCGTCGGAGACCAGATAGACGCCGAACTCGCCCTTCGGCGCCTCGACCGCGGCGTAGACTTCGCCGGCCGGGACGCGGACGCCTTCGGTATAAAGCTTGAAGTGGTGGATCAGCGCTTCCATCGAGCGCTTCATCTCGCCGCGCCGGGGCGGCGCGATCTTGTTGTCCTCGACGACGACCGGGCCCTGCCCGTCATGCGCGCGCAGTTTCGCGATGCACTGCTTCATGATGCGCACCGACTGGCGCATCTCTTCCATGCGGATGCAGTAGCGGTCGTAGCAGTCGCCGTTCTTGCCGATCGGAATGTCGAAATCCATTTCGGCATAACACTCATACGGCTGGGCCTTGCGCAGGTCCCAGGCCGCGCCCGAGCCGCGCACCATGACGCCGGAGAAGCCCCACTCCCAGGCCTGCTGCAGCGTCACCACGCCGATATCGACGTTGCGCTGCTTGAAGATGCGGTTGCCGGTCAGCAGCGTTTCGAGGTCGGCGACCACCTGCAGGAACGGGTCGCACCACGCCTCTATGTCGTCGATCAGTTTCGGCGGCAGGTCCTGATGCACACCGCCGACGCGGAAATAGGCGGCGTGCATGCGCGAGCCGGAGGCGCGCTCATAAAACACCATCAGCTTTTCGCGCTCTTCAAAGCCCCACAGCGGCGGGGTCAAGGCGCCAACGTCCATCGCCTGCGTGGTGACGTTGAGCAGATGCGACAGGATGCGGCCGATCTCGCAATAGAGCACGCGGATCAACTGGCCACGGCGCGGCACCGTGATGCCGAGCAGCTTTTCCGCCGCCAGACAAAACGCGTGCTCCTGATTCATCGGCGCGACGTAATCGAGCCGATCGAAATACGGGATCGCCTGCAGATAGGTCTTCGCCTCAATCAGCTTCTCGGTGCCACGGTGAAGCAGGCCGATATGCGGATCGACGCGCTCGACGACTTCGCCGTCGAGCTCCAGCACCAGGCGCAAAACACCGTGCGCGGCCGGATGCTGCGGGCCAAAGTTGATCGTGAAGTTGCGAAGGTTTTGCGGTTGTTCGTTCATGGTCAGGCCTTCGGCTCAGCCTTCTCATCGCCCGGCAGCGGATAGTCCGCGCCTTCCCATGGCGAGAGGAAATCGAATTTGCGGAATTCCTGGTTGAGGCGCACCGGCTCATAGAGCACCCGCTTCTCCTGGTCGTCGTAGCGGACCTCGACGAAGCCGGTGAGCGGGAAATCCTTGCGCAGCGGATGGCCGTCGAAACCGTAATCGGTCAGCAGCCGCCGCATGTCGGGGTGGCCGGTGAAGATCACGCCGTAGAGGTCGTAGGTCTCGCGCTCGAACCAGTCGGCGCCGGGAAACACGCCGATGATCGACGGCACCTGCGTGGTCTCGTCGGCTTCGGCGCGGACGCGGATGCGCCCGTTCAGCGTCGGCGACAGCAGATGATAGACCACGTCGAAACGCTTCTCGCGGCCGGGATAATCGACCGCAGTCACGTCGGTGACGTTGACGAAGCGTAGCGCCGGATCGTCGCGCAGGTACTTCATGACCTCGACGATCTTCGCCGCATCGACCGTGACGGTGAGCTGGTTGAACGCGACCGCATGGGCGCTGGCCGCGCCGCCAAGCGCGCTAACAATCGTCTGCCCAAGGGCGTCGAGCTTGCCGTCGTCCATTACCTAAACCTTAGCGTTCGATGGTCCCGATGCGCCGGATCTTCTTCTGCAGCAGCAATATGCCGTAGAGCAGCGCCTCCGCCGTCGGCGGACATCCGGGCACGTAGATGTCGATCGGCACGATGCGGTCGCAGCCGCGTACGACCGAATAGGAGTAGTGATAGTAGCCACCGCCATTGGCGCATGAGCCCATCGAGATCACGTAGCGCGGCTCGGGCATCTGATCGTAGACCTTGCGCAGCGCCGGCGCCATCTTGTTGGTCAGCGTGCCCGCCACGATCATGACGTCGGACTGTCGCGGCGAGGCGCGCGGCGCAAAACCGAAACGCTCGACGTCGTAACGCGGCATCGACACCTGCATCATCTCGACCGCACAGCAGGCGAGACCGAACGTCATCCACATCAGGGAGCCCGTCCGCGCCCAGGTGATCAGGTCGTCTGCGGCGGCGACGAAGAAGCCCTTGTCTGACAGTTCGTGGTTGACCTCGAGGAAGAACGGATCCTTGGCCCCGACCGGCTTGCCGGTCGAGGGGTCGAGAATGCCCTTCGGCGCCTGCGCGATGTCAGGCGAAGAGCCTATAGCGGTCTGGCTCAATCCCATTCGAGCGCGCCTTTCTTCCACTCATAAGCAAAGCCGACCGTGAGGACGGCGAGGAACACCATCATCGACCAGAAGCCGGTGGCGCCGAGCTTGCCGAACGCAACCGCCCACGGGAACAGGAACGCCACTTCGAGGTCGAAAATGATGAAGAGGATCGCGACCAGATAGAAGCGGACGTCGAACTTCATTCGGGCATCGTCAAAAGCGTTGAATCCGCATTCATAGGCGGACAGCTTTTCGGGGTCCGGCTGCTGGAACGCGACCAGGAACGGGGCGATCAGGAGCGCCAGACCGATAAGGCTCGCCACCCCGATAAACACGACAAGTGGCAGGTAATCTTGCAGGATGCCGGACATCGGCGGTGCCTTTTCCTGCGGATTTCGACCGCAGATTCGTTGATTGGAATTATTCTTGCCTTAGCGCAGCGCAACAGGGGGCGCAAGACAAGCCGTCTCAAGGGCTCGGTCCGCCCGTGACGCGTCGGCAGAACACCAAAAAGTGTTGCGTTCCTGCCTCGCCCGACCAACGCGCGCCGGGCCGCAAGGTGCCCGAATTTCAATTCAAATCCTTTTCGTCCGCGAGCATTTGGGCGGCCGTGTCGGTCAGGCGGCCAATCTGGTCGAGCAGCACCTTGTGCTCGTCCTTGCTGAGCTGTTCCAAGAGCCGCCGGTTTCGTTCCTGCGCGCCCGCCACAATGGTGTCATGCGCCGCCAGCCCGGCCTTGGTCAGGCAAACCAGCGTCTCCCGGTTGTCCCGCGGATTGACCTCCTTGGCCACCAGCTTGCGCGAGACCAGTTCCGCCAGCGCCCGGCTGATCTGCCCCTTGTCCATGCCGACCGCTTCCGCCAGCCTGATAACGCTCATCGGCGGCCGCCGCCCCAGCGAGGCCACCAGGCCGAACTCCACCGACGACAACCCCGCCAGCCGCTTATAGCGCAGGATCGCGCCGCGCTTGAGCAGATTGGCCAGCACCATCAGCCGCGACGACATCATCGCGGTAATCGGCGCCAATGCCTCGTCATTCCCCGCAGCGGGCGCAGGCGTGGTCTGCTTTCGGGGTTTCTGGCTCATCCCAAACCTCTGCCAATAAAGCGAGCCGATGCCAAGCTCATCGGCCAAGGCAATCGAACAAGGCAATCGAACAGGGCAATCGAACAGGGCCATCGAACAAAGCAATCGACCGATATGATATCGCAATCGTTGACATTGTCATCGATTTGCATTTCACTTCCCTCAAGCATGTCAAAACGACCGCGGCGTCAAAAGCCGTGGCGGGAGGAAACGGAATGACCATCACGCAGCGGGATCGCGATCTCGGGACCGGCTACGCCATGAAGCCGTCCACGACCCGGACCGAGCTGACATTGGTCGGCCGCGGCACGCCGATGGGCGAGCTGTTGCGGCGCTATTGGCACCCGGTCGGCCTCGCCAGCGACGCGACCGATATCCCCAGAAAAGTACGCGTGCTCGGCGAGGATCTGGTGCTGTTTCGCGATAGGCACGGCCGCGCCGGGCTGTTGCACGCGCGCTGCTGCCACCGCGGCACCACGCTCTATTACGGCAAGGTCGAGGAGGACGGCATCCGCTGCTGCTATCACGGCTGGAAGTTCGACACCGAGGGCCATTGCCTCGAACAGCCCTGCGAGCCCGAGGGCGGCCTGTTCAAGGACAAGGTGCGGCAGCCCTGGTATCCCCTGCAGGAGCGCTACGGCCTGATCTTCGCCTATCTCGGACCGGCCGAGAAGAAGCCTGTGCTGCCGCGCTACGAATGTCTGGAAAAGATGGACGATGGCGAGTTCGTCGAGGCGGACGATTCCTCCATCGGAGGCGGCGGCCCGGCGGTTATTCCCTGCAACTGGCTGCAGCATTTTGAAAACGTGGTCGACCCCTACCATGTCCCGGTGCTGCACGGCTCGTTCTCAGGGCCGCAATTCACCAACATGATGGCCTCGATGCCGGAGGTGAAGTTCGAGACCTCTTCGCGCGGCGTCACCGTGCGCTCGATCCGCCATCAGGACGACGGCAAGGTGTTTTATCGGGTGACGGAAGCTGCCCTCCCCACGCTGCGCGTCGTGCCCAATCCCCGCGTCGCGCAGTTCGCCAGGGTCGAATCGATCGGCTGGACGCTGCCGATCGACGACACGTCGTTCCGCATCTATGTCGCGGGACGCGTGAAGAATTCGGGCGACATCGGGCGGATGCGCTCCAAATTCAACGGCAAGTTCTGGTGGGACATGACCGAACGGGAGCACCAGCAATTCCCCGGCGATTACGAGGCGCAGACCGGCCAGGGCCCGGTGACGCTGCATTCGGAAGAGCATTTCGGCCAGAGCGACCGCGGCATCCTGATGATCCGGCGGATGCTGAGCGATCAACTCGAAACGATAGCCGCCGGCCGCGATCCGATCGGCGTTTCCTTCGATTCGAACGCGCCGCCGGTCGAATTCGAGGCGGGGAATTTCATTCGCGAGGCGTGAGGCGCAAACGAAACGGAAGAAATCCGCTTAGGGGGAAACCATGGTCGATCTCGCGCCACAGGCAGTCTTGCAAACGAAAGCCGCCGCAAAGCCCTCGATCCGGCGATATTACGTGCTGGCCCTGTTAACCGTCATCTATGCGCTGAACTTCCTCGACCGCACGATTTTCAACGTCCTGATCGAGCCGATCAAAAAGAGTTTGCGCTCAGCGACACCACGATGGGTCTGCTCGCGGGCTTCGGCTTCGTGCTGTTCTATTCGCTGCTCGGCATCCCGATCGCGCGCATTGCCGACCGCTTCAACCGCCGCAACATCGTAGCCGTTGCGCTGGGGTTCTGGAGCGCGATGACGGTTTTCTGCGGCACGGCGCAAAGCGTGGCGACGCTGGCGCTGGCGCGTATCGGCGTCGGCATCGGCGAATCCGGCGGCACGCCGGCCTCGCAGTCGATCATTGCCGACTTGTTCAACAAGAACGAACGCCCGCGCGCGCTCGGCATCTACGCCATCGGCACCTATCTAGGCGTATTCCTCGGCTATTTCATCGGCGGCTATGTCAATCAGTACTACGGCTGGCGGATGGCGTTCTATGTCGCCGGCCTGCCCGGCATCGCGCTCGCCGCCGTGCTGTGGCTGACGATCTCCGAACCGAAGCGCGGCGCGATGGCGGAGACGTTCACGCCGGAGCCGATCGGGCCGACGCTTGGTTTCCTCGCCTCGCAGCGGACATTCGTCATCCTGCTGGCAGGCTTTTGCCTGACGACCTACACCAATTACGCGACCTCGGCCTGGATTCCGCCGTTCCTGGCGCGGGTGCATCATCTCTCCAGCGCCGAAATCGGCACCTATGCCGGCACCTTCAAGGGGCTGTGCGGCATCGCCGGCACGCTGCTCGGCGGGTTCGTGGTGGCCCAGATCGGCCGCCGCGACGATCGCTGGAAATTGTGGGCGCCCGCGGTCACGTCGGGCCTCGCCGGTCCGGTGTTTGCGTTGTGCATGCTGACCCAGGACTTCACCACAATGGTAGCGACGCTGGCGGCAACCTCGTTCCTGGTCGGCTTTCATCTCGGTCCGATCTTTGCGATCGCGCAGACCGTCGCCAAGCCGAGCATGCGGGCGCTGGCATCCGCAATCATGCTGTTGACGGCGGCCGGATTCGGCCAGGGCGTCGGCCCGCTTGCGGTCGGCATGCTCAACGATGCGCTGAAGAACGATTTTGGCGCCCAGGCCGTGCGGTACTCGCTGCTGTCGGCGGCGCTCACGACAACGGTCGGAGCTCTCCTGTTCATCTGGGCGGCGCGGTCGATCCGCGCCGATATTCAGCGGGCGAGCTGAGCCGACCGGCTCGCCGACGGCCCTCCCCTTTGTTCTTGTTACTGTTTTGACCCCGCTGGGCTTACGCGTGGGCCGCATCGGTGTCGGCCTCGGGTCTGTATGTGATCTACATCACGGATGTCTTGGCGAAAAATCGGCCAAAAACCGGCCGAATGAAACCATTTTGCCGAAACCGCGAAACGATCCTGAAACAGACTGGGCGTACGTCTCTAGCCAACACGGGACGTCAAAGGCGTCCGGGAGGCATTACATGAACCACTCATTTCACTCGGCGGATCGTAGCACCCACTTAAAGATAGTGGTTGTCGCTCTCGTGGCTGGCATCGCTGTTGCGGCTTTCGGCATCTCGGCTCGGACCGGTACGGATTACAGCCAGACCGCCCAGGTCGTGAAGGCGGGCAAGCCGGTTGTCATCACCAGTTCGAGCACCTCGACGGTCCGTTAAGCAAAACCGGCTGCATGGAAATAAAAACGGCCGCCCTTGGGGCGGCCTTTTTGTTTGCAGCGGTCTCGAAAGATCAGCATCAAGCCATTGATAAATGGCGCGAGAGACGGGACTCGAACCCGCGGCCTCCGCCGTGACAGGGCGGCGCTCTAACCAACTGAGCTACTCCCGCGGATGCCGTAATCAGATCCTGATCCGCGCCGAACCGAGGGCATAAAGGCCCGCTCCCGCTTAGTCAAGGACGTTGCGAATCCCCGCGCGAAACGGGCGTTTCTGCGATTCCGATGCAAATAACGGCCTGTTTTCAGGTAAAACAGCGTAGGAGCGATCACCCGAATCGTTTAAGGCCCGATATGTCTGGGTTTCTTGAAGCCCTCGCCGCTCTGGCTGTACCGCTCTTCGGGTTTCAAGTCACCACACAACGCGCTTTCCCGGCGCAGACCGGTATTCATAAACGCTCGTCAAGCCATTCAACCAACGAGGAGAGCCAGTTATGGCGAAGAAAGCAGCGGCTCCAGCTACCATCACACTCAAGCATCTGGCAGCGGCTCTCGCCGAGGAGCACGACTTGTCGAAGAAGGCCGCAGAGGCGATCCTGACCGACATGGTCGGCAAGATCACAAAACACCTGAAGAAGGGCGAGCGGATCCGTATCGTTGGGCTCGGCATCCTCCAGGTCCGCAAGCGCGCCGCCCGCACGGGGCGGAACCCCGCCACCGGCGAGCCGATCCAGATCAAGGCCAGCAAGAAGGTCGCCTTCCGCGCAGCCAAGGAACTCAAGGAAGCCGTCTAGAGCCTGTTCAACTGCGTTGAATCACGCTCGTCGGTCATCTTTTTGTTTGCGCATGATCTCGGGGCAAACGCTTCGCGTTTGTCCCGAGGGAAAACCGGTACCCACTTTTCCGGATCATGCTCTGACCGACGCGCGTCCTCCTGATTGCACCAGAAGCGCCATTCAGGCGGGGACCCGGAATGGCGCTTTTCTGTTATAGAGCGCTTCCGGCTCAACTTTTTGCGGATCGTCATGCTGGCCTCGCCCATAGCCTTCACCCACGATGTCACCGAGCGCTTCCTGCGCTATGTCGTGATCGACACCCAGTCCGATCCGGCCTCTCCGACCTGCCCTTCCACCGCGAAGCAGAAGAATTTGGGCCGCCTGCTCGCCGCCGAGTTGCAGGCAATGGGACTTGGCGACGCCCATCTCGACGAGCACGGCTACGTCTATGCCACCATCCCGGCCAATACCCATAAAAAGGTGCCGGTAATCTGCTTCTGCTCGCACATGGACACTTCCCCTGATTGTAGCGGCGCCAACGTCAAGCCGCAGATCGCCAGGAATTATCAGGGCGGCGACATCGTGCTGCCGGCGGATCCCACCCAGGTGATCCGCGCGGCCGACCATCCCGCGCTCGCCGACCAGATCGGCCACGACATCATCACGACCGACGGCACCACGCTGCTCGGGGCCGACAACAAGGCCGGCCTTGCCGAGATCATGGATGCGGCGCGGTTCCTGATTCAAAATCCTGATATCAAGCACGGCACGATCAAGATCCTGTTCACGCCCGACGAGGAGATCGGCCGCGGCGTCGACAAGGTCGACCTGAAAAAACTCGGCGCCGACTTCGCCTATACGATGGACGGCGAATCCGCAGGCAATATCGAGGACGAAACCTTTTCAGCCGATGGCGCCACAATCACCATCGAGGGCGTCTCGACCCATCCGGGCTTTGCCAAAGGCAAGATGGAGCATGCGATCAAGATCGCCGCCGCTATCATCGACCGCCTGCCCAAGGACACCTGCTCGCCGGAGACCACCGAGGGCAAGGAAGGCTTTTTGCATCCAGTCGGCATCAAGGGCGAGCTGGAGAAAGCCACCATCGGCTTCATTGTGCGTGATTTCACCGACGCGGGCCTTTTGGAAAAGGAAACCCTGCTCGAAGACATCGTCAAAGGCGTGATGAAGGATTACCCGCACTCGACCTACCGGATGGAGGTCAAGCCGCAATACCGCAACATGAAGCAGGTGATCGACCGCCATCCCGAGATCGTCGATTACGCTATCGAGGCGATCAAGCGCGCAAGCCTGGCGCCGGTGCGAAGCTCGATCCGCGGCGGAACCGACGGCTCGCGGCTGTCGTTCATGGGCCTGCCCTGCCCCAACATCTTCGCCGGCGAACACGCCTTTCATTCCCGGCTGGAATGGGTCAGCTGCCAGGATATGGAAAAGGCAGCAGAGACCATCGTGCATCTGGCGATGATCTGGGAAGAACGGGCGTAGGGGCGGACGCGTGTTGCCCGTCCAACAAGTTACGGCAGCGACCCTCTCAGGTCTGCGACGCCAATATCCAGGATGACTCGGCCACCGTTCTCAGGGGCGGTGTGCCTACGGACCGCACTGTGTTCGGACACAGTGATGGCTCCAACGACGATCGCGCCAAGCGAAAGCAGCGTGACCATAATCAGCCCAGTCCGGGCCGGAGTAAGATACAGATCGGAAAAGCGCATCATTGCTGCACCCATGCGCATCGCCGCCAGCCTGTTGCAACAAGCGTCGTTGAGTCGTTAGGCGATTTGGGGGCGTGAAGGTGGCGATCCGGCGTTCAAGGTCTGAAATGGATCAACCGCCAGGACTCGCAATGACGGCATGGCGCAACGGCGCGCCCGCTTGATCACGACGCCCGCGCCGTCACGATCCAGACCGACGCCGGCAGCAGCACCGCATCACCTTTGGCGAACGGCGTGAGTGCTTCGCGAATGGAAGCCGCGGCAGCGTTCCGGAGTTCTTCCGGCTGCCCCTCCAGCGCGCGGCTCACCGGCCCAATTTCCAGCGCGCCCTGCACGGCGCCATCGAGCCCGCGGCCGATCGCGGCGTCGAGCAGAAGGGGACACGCTTCCATCTCGACGCTTGCAAAGCCGGCCTCGCCGAGGATGCGGCGGACGCGCGCCTCCGAGGCAAATGCGAAGGGGCCGGGGTCTTCCGGCCCAAGCTGCGGCAGTTTCGGCACATGCTTGTAGGCGGCCTGCAGCGGCGTCATGAAGAACGGATTTTCGCGCGGCTCGCGCCAGCAGGCGAATGCCAGCCGGCCCGAGGGCCGCAGCGCTTTCCGCATGTTGGCAAACGACAGCGCAGGATCGGCGAAAAACATCACGCCGAACCGCGAGGCCAGCACATCGAAACTCGCCGGCTCAAACGGATAGACGGTCGCGTCGGCCAGAATGAAATCGATCGGCAGGTCCTTCGGCGCAGCCTGCCGCGCGCGCTCCAGCATCGGGCCGGATACGTCGACGCCGAGCACGTGGCCCGACAGCGCGACCTCTCGCGCGAACGCGATCGCCGTAGCGCCGCTGCCGCAACCGATATCGATGACACGCTCGCCCGGCTTCAAGCTGGCCCGATCGACGACAAGGTCCGCGACCGGTTTGAGCAGGACATCCTGCGCCGCCTGCCGCGCGGCCCAGCGCTGTCCGGCGGGCCCGTTCCAGTAGGCGACCTGGTCGGCGTTTTGTTCGTGGCCTGTGGGGGCATCCATGTGTGCGCAGGCTTTCTGTCGGTCCGCCTTCGCTCTTCGAGCTTCGGCGCGACAGCCTTCGCGCTCACGCACTTGTGCTGGCTTGCCGAGCCGTAGCGCGTCAGCGCGAAGGCTGGTAGGCGGCGAGAGATTCGAACTCCCGACCCTCTCGGTGTAAACGAGATGCTCTAACCAGCTGAGCTAGCCGCCCTTGAGCCGCCTGTTTAGCCCTGCGACCCCCTTTGGCGCAAGGGTGCCATATCGCGGGGTTTTGCAGGGCGCTGGTCGGCGGAACAGAGCACGGTGTCCCCGGTACGGCGAGCCTGTCAGGTTCTGACAATCGGTGCAGTGATAGATCGATACCTTCGGATCAATGTCGGCCCGATAGGCCGCCCCGCCGCAATGGCATTGCCCGTCGATTTCCATCCCCTTCAACTCCGCTTGCTCGAATCCGATCCACACAACAAAAACGGCGCCCGAAGGCGCCGTTTTATCATTTCCAAACTGGATCAATCAGTGGTGACTGATCGGATCAGTAGTAACTGATCGGGATCAGTGAGCCGTCAGGCCGCCGGCTGCTTCGTCCGAAGCATCCGGCTTGACCGGCACCTTGGTGTCCTCTTCCCAGACGATCGGCACCGGTGCGCGGACGAGCGCCTTGCCGACGACGTCATCGAGCCGCGCAACGGGGACGATGTCCATGCCGCCCTTGATCGCATCGGAAATCTCCGTGAGATCCTTGGCGTTGTCCTCCGGGATCAGCACCGTCTTGATGCCGCCACGCGCGGCAGCCAGCAGCTTCTCCTTCAGACCGCCGATCGGCAGCACGCGGCCGCGCAGCGTGATCTCGCCGGTCATCGCGACATCGTGCCGGACCGGAATGCCGGTCATGACCGAGATGATCGCGGTTGCCATCGCCACGCCCGCCGACGGTCCGTCCTTCGGGGTTGCTCCCTCCGGCACGTGGACGTGGATGTCGCGCCGGTCGAACAGCGGCGGCTCGACGCCGTAGTTGATCGCCCGCGAGCGGACGTAAGACGCCGCCGCCGAGATCGACTCCTTCATCACGTCGCGCAGATTGCCCGTGACGGTCATCTTGCCCTTGCCGGGCATCATGACGCCTTCGATGGTCAGCAGCTCGCCGCCGACATCGGTCCAGGCAAGCCCGGTGACGATACCGACCTGCGGCTCGCTCTCGATCTCGCCGAAGCGGTACTTCGGCACGCCGAGGAAGTCTTCCAGGGTCTTCTCGGTGACCTTGACCGACTTCTTCTTGGAGATCATCAGCTCCTTCACCGCCTTGCGGGCGAGTGTGGAGAGCTCACGCTCCAGGTTACGCACGCCCGCTTCGCGGGTGTAGCGGCGGATCATCAGAAGCAAGGCATCGTCGTCGATCGACCATTCCTTGGAATCGAGGCCATGCTTGGAGATGGCGTTCGGGATCAGGTGCTTGCGCGCGATCTCGACCTTCTCGTTCTCGGTATAGCCCGCGATCCGGATGATCTCCATGCGGTCCATCAGGGGGCCGGGAATATTGAGCGTATTCGCGGTCGTGATGAACATGACGTTCGACAGGTCGTAATCGACCTCCAGATAGTGGTCGTTGAAGGTCGAGTTCTGCTCGGGGTCGAGCACCTCGAGCAGCGCCGACGACGGATCGCCGCGGAAATCGGCACCCATCTTGTCGATCTCGTCCAGCAGGAACAGCGGATTCGAGGTCTTGGCCTTGCGCATCGACTGGATGATCTTGCCGGGCATCGAGCCGATATAGGTGCGGCGGTGACCACGGATTTCGGCTTCATCCCGCACGCCACCGAGCGACACGCGCACGAACTCACGGCCCGTGGCCCTCGCGATCGACTTGCCGAGCGAGGTCTTGCCGACGCCGGGAGGCCCGACCAGGCACAGGATCGGTCCGGTCAGCTTGTTGGCGCGCGACTGCACCGCAAGATACTCGACGATGCGGTCCTTGACCTTCTCGAGCCCGTAATGGTCGGAGTCCAGCACGGCCTGCGCCGCCTCGAGGTCCTTCTTGACCTTGGACTTCTTGTTCCACGGGATCGACAGCAGCCAGTCGAGATAGTTGCGCACGACGGTTGCTTCCGCGGACATCGGTGACATCTGGCGCAGCTTCTTGAGTTCGTGCTGCGCCTTCTCCCGCGCTTCCTTGGAAAGCTTGGTCTTGGCAATCTTCTCTTCCAGATCGGCCAGCTCGTCGCGACCTTCGTCGTCGCCGAGCTCCTTCTGGATCGCCTTCATCTGCTCGTTCAGGTAATATTCGCGCTGGGTCTTCTCCATCTGGCGCTTGACGCGCGAGCGGATGCGCTTCTCGACCTGCAGCACCGAGATCTCGCTCTCCATCAACCCCAGCACCTTCTCCAGGCGCTGCGTGACGGACAACGTCTCCAGGATGCCCTGGCGATCGGCGATCTTGACGGCCAGATGCTGGGCGACCTGATCGCTCAGCTTGGCGAAGTCAGTGATCGCCTGAACCACGCCGACGACTTCGGCGGAGATCTTCTTGTTCAGCTTCACATAGCTTTCGAAGTCGGACACGACCGAGCGCGCCAAGGCTTCGGCTTCAACCGAATTGGCGTCGGTGTCGGCGAGCGCAATGGCGTTCGCTTCGTAATATTCGATGCGGTCGGAATACTTCTGCACCCGCGCGCGCTCGAGCCCTTCGACCAGCACCTTCACGGTGCCGTCGGGAAGCTTCAGGAGCTGCAGCACGCTGGCGAGCGTACCCACTTCGTAAATCGAATCCGGGCTTGGATCATCGTCGGACGCGTTCTTCTGCGTCGCGAGCAGGATCAGCGCGTCGTTCTTCATCACCTCTTCGAGGGCGCGGATCGATTTCTCGCGGCCGACGAACAGCGGCACGATCATGTGCGGAAAAACGACGATGTCGCGGAGCGGCAGCACCGGATACGAATGGCTTTCGCCGAGAACGATGGTTGGCCGGGTTTTGGGGGTTGTCATGGCCTATTCCTTCTGTTTTGCCCCCTTGCACGCAGTCCGCTCGCTTGCGCAACCGCCACAAGGTGCCGGGAGTTCCGGATCGCCCCGGCCGCCTTCGCTGCCGTCTCTCACCGGATGATATTGCGACGAATCTCGAACGTGATTTCCGCCACCATCAGCATTAGGTGGCTATCGGGTATGGGGGTGTCAAGTCACGGAAAATGACCGCAAATTGCGGATCAGACGCGCGAAAAACGCTTACACTACAACGGCTGTCGGAAAGTCCGACAGCCGCGCTATTGGAAGTAGTGAGTTCTGGCAGGCCTGATGGTATCAGGCGCTGGCGCTGCTCTCGACCGCGCGATCCGAACGGTCCGCATAGATGTAGAGCGGACGGGCGGTTCCCTCGACCACTTCGCGCGAGATCACGACCTCTTCGACGCCTTCCAGGCCCGGCAGATCGAACATGGTCTCGAGCAGGATGCTCTCGAGGATCGACCGCAGGCCCCGCGCGCCGGTCTTGCGCTCGATCGCCTTGCGGGCGACCGCGCCAAGCGCCTCGTCGGCGAAGGTGAGTTCGATGTTCTCCATTTCGAACAGCCGCTGGTATTGCTTCACCAGCGCGTTCTTCGGATCGGTCAGGATCTTCTTCAGCGAGGTCTCGTCGAGATCCTCCAGCGTCGCGACCACGGGCAGACGGCCGACGAATTCCGGGATCAGGCCGTACTTCAGCAGGTCTTCCGGTTCGACGTGACGGAAGATTTCGCCGGTGCGGCGATCTTCGGGCGCCAGAACCTGGGCGGCGAAACCGATCGAGGTCGAACGTCCGCGCGCGGAGATGATCTTCTCAAGCCCTGAGAAGGCGCCGCCGCAGATAAACAGAATGTTCGTGGTATCGACCTGCAGGAACTCCTGCTGCGGGTGCTTGCGGCCGCCCTGCGGCGGCACGGAGGCAACCGTGCCTTCCATGATCTTCAACAGCGCCTGCTGCACGCCCTCGCCCGACACGTCGCGGGTGATCGACGGATTGTCGGACTTGCGGCTGATCTTGTCGATTTCGTCGATATAGACAATGCCGCGCTGCGCGCGCTCGACATTGTAGTCGGCCGACTGCAACAGCTTCAGGATGATGTTCTCGACGTCCTCGCCGACGTAGCCGGCTTCGGTCAGCGTCGTCGCATCCGCCATCGTGAACGGCACGTCGAGAATGCGCGCCAGCGTCTGCGCCAGCAGCGTCTTGCCCGAACCGGTCGGACCGATCAGCAGAATATTCGACTTCGCAAGTTCGACGTCGTTGTGCTTGGTCTGGTGATTGAGCCGCTTGTAGTGATTGTGAACGGCGACCGACAGCACTTTCTTGGCATGGCTCTGGCCGATCACGTAATCGTCCAGCACCTTGCAGATTTCCTTCGGCGTCGGGATGCCGTCGCGCGACTTCACCAGCGAGGACTTGTTCTCCTCGCGGATGATGTCCATGCAGAGTTCGACGCATTCGTCGCAGATGAATACGGTTGGACCCGCGATGAGTTTGCGGACTTCGTGCTGGCTCTTTCCACAGAACGAGCAATACAGCGTGTTCTTGGAGTCGCTCGTGCCAACCTTACTCATTCCTGTCTCCGTCCGCCGTTCGATCCGTTACCCGATCGACCCATTCCGGCACTCACACCGGACCTCAAGGTAGATAGAGCAAATTCCGTACCAGAAAAGACCCTAACTCAATTACGCACCGTGCGAATCACGGCTTCTAGAATCCCCCGCGATCTTAACCATCCCACACAGCCAACCATGCTGACACCCGACTATCAAGAATTCGCTAATCGGGGTCGGAATGGCTACCCGTGACAATACCGTGATTTGTGGCGTTCGCACGGGGAGAAGTTCACGAAATCGACCGAGCGTTGCGGTATTGCCACGCCGCAAAACCGGCACGAAAGCGGAACTTTCGGCCCGTGCGGGGGCACAAGCACGCAGCTTTCGGCCACATTTGCCGATTCAACCAACCATTAAGGTCAACGCGGGGTATCGCAATCCGTTACCTTACGGGATTTTCACCACCGCCGCTTCTTCGGGGCGCTTGTCGATCACCTTGTCGACGATGCCGAAGTCGCGGGCCATATCGGCGGTCAGGAATTTGTCGCGCTCGAGCGCGTCTTCGATCGCCTTGTAGGTCTGGCCGGTATGCTTCACATAGATCTCGTTGAGGCGCTTCTTGAGATTCAGGATCTCCTGCGCATGCAGCATGATGTCGGTGGCCTGGCCCTGGAAGCCGCCCGAAGGTTGATGGACCATGATGCGCGAATTGGGCAGCGAGAAGCGCATGTCCTTTTCGCCGGCGGCGAGCAGCAGCGAGCCCATCGAAGCCGCCTGCCCGGTGCACAGCGTCGACACCGGCGGACGGATGAATTGCATCGTGTCGTAGATCGCAAGCCCCGATGTCACCACGCCGCCCGGCGAGTTGATGTACATCGAGATTTCCTTCTTGGGATTTTCCGCCTCAAGGAACAGGAGCTGCGCGACGGTGAGCGTCGACATGCCGTCTTCGACCGGACCGGTCACGAAGATGATGCGCTCTTTCAGAAGCCGCGAGAAAATATCGTAAGCGCGTTCACCGCGGTTGGTCTGCTCGACCACCATGGGCACGAGGTTCATGTAGGTTTCAACGGGATCGCGCATTAGTCACCCCAAGGGTTAGTAAGAGACAAGGGTTAGTAGAAACAGGCGGGGGCGAACATCCATCGGCAGGCCAGTCGGCATGATTGCCGCGCGCGGACGAACGTCCCGTGATGCAGGACTTCAACTCGAACTCGCGTTAGCGAGCCACTCACAGATATGAGCCAATTTCCCGGCGACAAGGCCGGGCAATTGCAAGCCGAACGAGGCGAGTTCAAGCTGATTCGCGGGCGATCTCATAGCGACGGGTGCCGCCACCACGCCGCTTTCGCCGTTCATCATTAATGTCAGCCCGATCAAATCGATCAGGCCGCGCTCTTCTCGTCTTCGTCCTTGAACAGATCCTCGCGCGAGACCTTCTTTTCGGTCACGTTAGCAAGTTCGAGGATGAAATCCACCACCTTGTCTTCATAAATCGGCGCACGAAGCTGGGCCAGCGCGTTGGCATTGTTGCGATAGTAGTCCCAGACTTCCTTCTCGCGGCCGGGCATCGAACGCGCACGCTCGATTACCGCGCGGCCGACTTCGTCGTCGGTCACCGTGATCTTGTTCTTTTCGCCGATCTCCGACAGCACGAGGCCGAGCCGGACGCGGCGGTCGGCGATCTTTCTGTACTCTTCCTTGGCCGCCTCTTCGGTGGTGTTCTCGTCGGCGAAGGTCTTGCCGCTCGATTCCATCTCGGCCTTGATCGAGTTCCACATCAGGTTGAACTCTTCCTCGATCAGCGACGGCGGCGCCTCGAATTTGTGGCTGTCGTCGAGACGATCGAGCAGCGCCCGCTTGACGCGCTGACGTGTCGCACCAGCGAACTCGGCGACCAGACGCTCGCGCGCGGCCTCCTTCAGCTTGTCGAGCGATTCCAGGCCGAGCGTCTTGGCGAACTCGTCATCGATCTTGCTGTCGCCCGGCGCTTCGATCAGGGTTGCCGTGGTTTCGAATTCGGCCGGCTGGCCGGCGAGCTTCTCGCTGGCGTAGTTCTTCGGGAACGACACTTTCAGCGTCCGGGTCTCGCCTGCCCCGATGCCGACGAGCTGTTCTTCAAAACCCGGAATGAACTGTCCGGTGCCGATCACGACCGGGATGCCTTCGCCGGTGCCGCCATCGAACGGCACGCCGTCGATGGTGCCCTTGAAGCTGATGGTGACGCGGTCGCCGTTCTCGGCCTTGGCGCCCTCGGCCTTCGCCGCGTAGGGACGGTTCTGGTCGGCGATGCGCTTGATCGCCTCATCGACCTCGGCGTCGGTGACTTCGACCACCGGCTTCTCCACCGAGAAGGTCTTGAAATCGGCGAGCTGGATGGTCGGCACCACCTCGATCGCAACCGTGTAGGTCAGATCGGTCTTGCCGGCGAGCAGCTCCTCGACCTCTTTCTGCTCGGTCGGCATCGTGATCTTCGGCTCGGTCGCAAGGCGGAAACCGCGGTCGGTGAAGATCTGCGTGTTAGTGTCGCGGATCGTCTGGTCGATGGTCTCGGCCATCACCGAGCGGCCATACACCTTCTTCAGGTGGCTCACCGGCACCTTGCCGGGACGGAAACCATTGAGCTTCACCTTGTCCTTGAGGTCGACCAGCTTGGCGTCCGCCTTGGCATCGAGATCCGATGCGGGAACGCTGACCTTGAACTCGTGCTTCAATCCCTCGGCGAGGGTTTCGGTGACCTGCATGGTGTCAATCTTCTTCCGCTTGCGCCGGGCCCGACAGGCCCGGCAGTGTCAAATATTCGAGGCGTGGCCTTGCAGCCTGCGCCGGTGGTTCGGCTGACCCTGGCTCCCCCTCGACGGGGACGCAGGCCCTCCAGTATTCGTCATGCAAACGCTTGGATAGAGCGCTTGGTGCGGGCGGAGGGACTCGAACCCCCACAACTTTCGTCACTGGAACCTAAATCCAGCGCGTCTACCAGTTCCGCCACGCCCGCGTGAAAAGCATCCATACCCGGCCGCGATGCCGCGGGCGGCGGGCTTATAACATGAGCCTACACCTCCGCAGCAAAAAAATGGCCCTTTTGACACCACCGGGGCAAGGCGTCACAGCTAGGACAGAGACAACAAAAAATGGTCCCCATTGGCCCGATGGCAAGACTTTCCGCGACGGTCAATCGACGCACCCTCTTGGCGGGGTTTGGTACGGCTGCGCTGGCCCCGCTATGGCCTGTCACGACCCGGGCCCAGGGACGCCCGTCGTTGGCGCTCCAGGCCAAGGCCGACGCCCTCGCCTTGCGCGATGGCCCGCTCACGCCGATCTGGTCGCTGCAAGGGCCTGAGCTCCGGTACCAGCGCGGCGATACCCTGGAGGTCGCGTTCTCCAACGAGCTGCCGGCGCCTGCAGTGCTGAACTGGCGGGGAATCGACGGCGTAGCTGCGGCCGAACCACTGACCGCGCGCGCACCGCTCGCCGCAGGTGGCAAGCTGGCCCTGCAACTGCCGCTGCGCCATGCCGGGACCTTCCTGTGCGACATGGGCCTTCTCGGGGATGGGCAGGCACGGCCGTCGCGGGCTCGGGCGCTGGTGGTCCGCGAAAGCAATACGATCGCGGTCGATCGCGACGAGGTGTTTCTGGTCGAGGATTGGCGGGTCCTGCCCGGCGGCACGGCGATCGCGCCCGGCGTCGAGCCCAAAGACGCCATGCCGGCCTATACGGTCAATGGCAAAACTTCATTCGATATCTCAGCACGAACCAACGAACGCGTCAGACTCCGCTTCATTAGCGCCTGTCAACGGGCTGTTATTGCAACGAAAATAGAGACCTACGAGGTTCGCGTGATGGCCGTCGACGGCCAGCCGGCCGAGCCCTTCCAGGCCCGCAACGGCGCGCTGGTGTTGGCGCCGGGCGGCCGGGCCGATGTCTTCATCGACATCACCATGCCGGCAGGTAGTTCCACGGCGATCCTCCTGCACGACGGCAAGGAGGCCCGGCCGGTCGGCAAGATCATCGTCTCCAGTGAGCCACCGATCCGCCCCGCCCCGCTTCGGACCGCGCCGCCGCTGCCCTCTAACGGCCTGCCCGAGCGGATCGAGCTCAAGGGCGCGACCCGTGTCGATCTGGCGCTCGGCGGTCCCCAAGGCGATTGGGTTACGCCGGCCAGCTTTGGCGCCACCGCCGCCCCCGCCTTCCGCGCCAGAACAGGACGCACCGTGGTGCTGGCGCTCACCAACCGCGCCGCCACAGCCACCGTCTTCCACCTTCACGGCCATCACTTCCGGCTGCTGGACCGGCTCGACGACGGTTGGAAGCCGTTCTGGCTCGACACACTGGCGATCGAGCCCGGCCAGACCCAGCGCATCGCCTTCTTGGCCGAACATGCCGGCCGCTGGCTGATTGAGTCCGTCGCGACCGACTGGGCGGCGCCGCGGCTGGTGCGGTGGTACGCTGTCGAGTGAGGAGCAAGCCATGAGCAAGCCCGTTCCCGCCGTCCGCAGCGTCAAAGCGCGCGGTCTCGTCGTGCCGCTCGCGCGCCCCGTGAAGAACGCTTTTGGCGTGATTGATGTCGGGCCGCTGGTCCTGATCGATGTCGAGACCGATCAGGGTGCTACCGGCCATTCCTATATCTTCGCCTACACCAGGCTGACGCTGAAGCCGCTGGTTCACCTGATCGAGGAAATCGGGCGCGAACTCACCGGCCGACCGGTCGCGCCTTATGATCTGATGGCGGCGATGGATGCCAAATTCCGCCTGCTCGGCTGGCAGGGCCTGGTCGGCATGGCGGTGTCCGGCCTCGACATGGCCTATTGGGACGCGCTCGGTCAGATCGCAGGCAGGCCCGTGGCCGAACTGCTCGGCGGCTCACCGAAGCCGATCAAGGCCTATGACAGCTATGGCGTCGTGGATCCCGTCGCCGACGAGAAGGCGCTGCGCCGCTCGCTCGAACAGGGTTTTCGCGGCATCAAGATCAAGGGCGGCGACGGCGATGCCGCGAACGACGAACGCGTGGTCAAGGGCGTGCGCGCCCTCATCGGTCCCGATGTCGCGCTGATGATCGACTTCAACCAGTCGCTCGATCCCGCTGAAGCAACGCGACGGATTGCCCGCCTCGCTCCCTACGATCTGCACTGGATCGAAGAACCGGTGCCGCAGGAAAACCTCTCAGGACACGCAAAAGTGCGCGAGGCATCCCCGACGCCGATTCAGGCCGGCGAGAACTGGTGGTTCCCACGCGGCTTTGCGGAGGCGATCGCGCTAGGTGCCAGCGATTTCATCATGCTCGATTTGATGAAGTGCGGCGGCATCACCGGCTGGTTGCAGGTCGCAGCCCAAGCGGACGCCGCCAACATTCCGATGTCGAGCCATCTGTTCGCCGAAGCCAGCGCCCACATGCTCGCGGTGACGCCAACCGCGCACTGGCTCGAATTTTTGGATTTCGCCGGCGTGATCCTCGCCCAACCGGCCAAGGTCGTCGATGGCACGGTGACCGCGCGAGGACCTGGGCTCGGGCTGGAATGGGACGAGACGGCGGTGGCGAAATATCTGGTGCCGTCGCCGTAGGATGGGTGGAGCGCAGCGATACCCATCAACGCCTGCAACCGTGAAGACGATGGGTATCGCTTCGCTCCACCCATCCTACGCAACTAGTACTCAATCCCGAATTGATCATAGAGCCGGCGAAGCACTGCGGGCAGCACTTCCGGCAAATCTTCCGCGATCAGCCCCGGACCCGCCTCAGTCGCGGCCTCGCCGTGCATCCAGACGCCGATGCATGCGGCCTCGAATGCGGCGACACCTTGCGCGAGCAGCCCCGCGATGATCCCGGCCAGCACATCTCCGGCGCCGGCCGTCGCGAGCGAAGGCGGCGCGTTGGAGGCGATGCTGGCGCGGCCGTCGGGCGATGCCACCACCGTATCCGGCCCCTTCAGCAGCACCACCGCGCCGCAGCGCTCAGCGGCGTCGCGCACCCGCTCCAGTTTTGAGCGGCCGGGATGCTTGTTGCTGATATCGCTGAACAGGCGCGGAAATTCGCCCTCATGCGGGGTGAGGACGACCTGCGGGTCCTCACTCGCCTTGATCGATTCAAACAGCCGCTCCGGCGCGTCGGCAAAACTCGTCAGCGCGTCGGCGTCGAGCACGAGGCCGCGCTTGGTTGACAGCGCGGTATGCACGAGATCACGCGTGCGTTCATTGATGCCGGCGCCCGGCCCAATCACGATCGAATTGAGCCGCCTGTCGCCGATCAGCTCGGCGAATTCGACCACGGTATCGACGGGGCGCACCATCACTGCCGTCAGCGCCGCGGCATTCACCGCGAGCGCGTCGCGTGGCGAGGCCACCGTGACCAGCCCGGCCCCTGCCCGCAATGCACCCCGCGCCGCGAGCCGTGCCGCGCCGGTCGACGGCAGTTCCCCCGACAGCACGACGGCGTGGCCGCGGGCATATTTGTGGGCGTCGATCTCGGGAACGGGGAAGGATTTTTGCCAGCTTTGCGGAACGTTCTCTGATGTCTGCGGCCGGATCTCCTCAAGCGCGCCCGGATCGATGCCGATATCGGCGACGCGGACGCGGCCGCAATGCTTGCGCCCCGGCATCAACAGATGCGCCGGCTTGCGGCGGAAGAAGGTCACCGTCTCCACGGCATTGATCGCAGCGCCCATCACGGCGCCGGATGTGCCGTTGATCCCGCTCGGCAGGTCGACCGCGAGCACCGGCGCGCCGTTGGCGTTGATCGCCTCGATCATGTCGAGCGGATCGCCCTTGACGGGACGATTGAGCCCGGCACCGAACAGCGCATCGATGATCAGGGCCGGCTTGCCGATCGCCTGCGGGTTGAACGGCAGCACCGGATATTTCCAGCCGCGCGCGGCGAGTGCGGCATCGCCCTGCAGGCTGTCACGCTCGCATAGGAGGATGACGGAAACCTCGCGGCCGCGCGCGGCGAGTTCGGCCGCTGCCACAAAGCCGTCGCCGCCATTGTTGCCGCGGCCGGCGACCACCACGATCGGCCCCTCCTCGACAAGATCCATCGCGGCTTCGGCCACGGCCTGGCCCGCGCCCATCATCAACGCGAAGCCGGGCGTGCCGGCGGCGATCGTCAGCCGGTCGGCACGCTCCATCTCAGTCGTGGTCAAAACTTCCATGCCGAATCCTCGATCCGTCAGCCTTTTCCAGAGGCACATTCCGCCGTGCGCGCGGCTCGCCTAGCCCCCATCTGCATAAGAATTGATCGATTTGCCTATTTTATAAGCTTCGCTATCATGCAACGTTCCGGCCAGACCTCTCCACCAGCCTGTTAAAAGTCTGATAACGTTCCAAAATCAGGCGCCTTAACAACTTGGCATAGAC
Organism: Bradyrhizobium sp. CSA112; assembly: GCF_029051645.1. Taxonomy (GTDB): domain Bacteria; phylum Pseudomonadota; class Alphaproteobacteria; order Rhizobiales; family Xanthobacteraceae; genus Bradyrhizobium. Next base: position 309,734 of record NZ_JAACFS010000005.1, on the reverse strand, counting down.
CCTGCTTTTGGGGAAGCCGGTTAGAAACCGGCTCATGATCGTCGCAGTTCGCGTCAATTATGAGCATTCCGGTGCTGTGCCGGAAGCTAGGATCAAACCAGACGGCGCCTCGCGCGACATCGACACTATCCACATTCTGAATTCGGAAATGCCCGGGAGGCGCTCAGTGAAGAAGATTGAAGCCATCATCAAGCCATTCAAGCTCGACGAGGTGAAAGAGGCGCTTCAGGAAGTCGGACTGCAGGGTATCACCGTCACCGAAGCCAAGGGCTTCGGCCGGCAGAAGGGACACGCCGAACTCTATCGCGGTGCGGAATACATCGTCGATTTCCTGCCCAAGGTGAAAATCGAGATCGTGATTTCGGATGAGCTGGTCGAGAAGGCCATCGACGCGATCCGCCGCGCCGCCCAGACCGGGCGCATTGGCGACGGCAAAATCTTTGTCTCCAACATCGAGGAAGCGATCCGGATCAGAACCGGAGAATCCGGGCTGGACGCTATCTAAGCCGGGTGCTATCCGAAGTTTTGCGACTGAAAAACAAGAAAAGGGCTGCTCCGGCGGCCTGATTTCGTTCGCGATACCTCAATCGATCGTCTGCGAAGTCTCGTTGTCGCTAGATTCCTGGAAACCGTCCCGCAGCCAAAAGGGGTATTCATGAAGACCGCCAAAGACGTCCTGAAATCGATCAAGGACAACGACGTAAAATACGTCGACCTGCGCTTCACCGATCCGCGTGGCAAGTGGCAGCACGTGACCTTCGACGTCAGCATGATCGAAGAAGACACCTTTGCCGAAGGCCAGATGTTCGACGGTTCCTCGATCGCCGGTTGGAAGGCGATCAATGAATCCGACATGTGCCTGATGCCCGATCCGGTGACCGCGACGATCGACCCGTTCTTCGCCGAGACCACCATGGTTATCGTTTGCGACGTGCTCGAGCCGACCACCGGCGAGCCCTACAACCGCGACCCCCGCGGCATCGCCAAGAAGGCCGAGGCGATGGTGAAATCGTCTGGTGTCGGCGACACCGTGTTCTTCGGCCCCGAGGCCGAGTTCTTCGTGTTCGACGACGTGCGCTACCAGACCACCCCCTACAATACCGGCTTCAAGCTGGACTCCTCGGAACTGCCGATCAATTCGGACACCGAATATGAGGGCGGCAATCTCGGTCACCGCATCCGCACCAAGGCCGGCTACTTCCCCGTTCCGCCGCAGGACTCGGTGCAGGACATGCGCTCGGAAATGCTCGGCGCGATGGCCAAGATGGGCGTCAAGGTCGAGAAACATCACCACGAAGTCGCTTCCGCCCAGCACGAGCTCGGCATGAAGTTCGACACCATGACGCTGATGGCCGACCAGATGCAGATCTACAAATACTGCATCCACCAGGTCGCGCATATCTACGGCAAGACCGCCACCTTCATGCCGAAGCCCGTTTACGGCGATAACGGCTCTGGCATGCACTGCCACCAGTCGATCTGGAAGGACGGCAAGCCGGTGTTCGCCGGCAACAAATACGCCGACCTCTCGGAGACCTGCCTCCACTATATCGGCGGCATCATCAAGCACGCCAAGGCGATCAACGCCTTCACCAACCCGTCGACCAACTCCTACAAGCGCCTCGTCCCGGGTTATGAAGCCCCGGTGCTGCTCGCCTACTCCGCGCGCAACCGCTCGGCCTCCTGCCGCATTCCCTACACGGCAAACCCGAAGGCCAAGCGCGTCGAAGTCCGCTTCCCCGATCCGATGGCCAACCCTTATCTCGGCTTCGCCGCGATGCTGATGGCCGGCCTTGACGGCATCAAGAACAAGATCGATCCGGGCCCGGCGATGGACAAGGACCTCTACGATCTGCCGAAGGAAGAGCTGAAGCAGATCCCGACGGTGTGCGGCAGCTTGCGCGAAGCGCTGGAAAATCTCGACAAGGACCGCGCCTTCCTCAAGAACGGCGGCGTGTTCGACGATGACTTCATTGACAGCTTCATCGAGCTGAAAATGACCGAAGTCGAGCGCTTCGAGATGACCCCGCACCCGGTCGAGTTCGAGATGTATTATTCGCAGTGATCTCGCGCGGCGTTCGCGCCGCCAGTATCACCGTCCAACGCTGCAAAAGGCGCTCCTTGCGGGGCGCCTTTTGTTTTTGCGAAGGAAAGTCAAGCGTTTCGGCCGCCTGGTTCGTGTACTTCATACGGCCGAATGCCGCCGCGAATTCCTGCTCATATGGCCCGTAAGCGATCGATGGACCTTCCACGGCCCGCCTCCGACCAGCACATCCATGATTTACCGCCTGTAAGGCCGCTATAGCGGAACGAGACTTGGAACATCGCAATGGCGCTGCGCGTTGAGGGGGTCCATCCAGAATGCGTCGACGGAGGGACGCCCATGAACAAAGCAACGCTGAATAAAACAACCTTGAATAGTCTCGCAACCACATGCGCCGCCCTGGTGCTTGCCCTTGCCATGGCTCCGGCCACGGCTCAGGACACCGGCCGGACGAGGGTTGGCACGCTCACCTGCAACATAGCGCCCGGTGTAGGCCTCGTTGTCGGGGGGCAGCGGCAACTGAGCTGCTTCTTTGCGTCAACGAGAGGCAGGGCACGCGAGGCTTATGAGGGCACCGTCAGTACGCTTGGCCTCGACATCGGTGCCACGACCGGCGGCCAGCTGGCCTGGGCGGTTTTTGCGCCGACCACGCTGCGCCGGGCAGCATTGGCGGGAACCTATACGGGTGCAACCGCCGGCGGCACGGTCGGCGCCGGAGCGAGTGCCAACGTTCTGGTTGGAGGCTCGGACCGCACGGTCATGATGCAGCCGGTATCTGTGCAGGCGCAGACGGGCGTGAATATTGCGGCAGGCGTATCCACAATGGAGCTGCGGCCGGCTGCTGCGCCCGCGCCCGCGCGTCGTAAGGCCCAATGACGAGCTAGTGAACTGGTGGAAAATCTCGACAAGGACCGCGCCTTCCTCAAGCACGGGGGCGTGTTCGACGACGACTTCATCGACAGCTTCATCGAGCTCAAGATGACCGAAGTCGAGCGCTTCTAGATGACCCGCACCCGGTCGAGTTCGAGATGTACTATTCGCAGTGATCCCGCGCGGCGCTCGCGCCGCAGATATCACCGTCCCGATGCGAAAGGCGCTCCTTGCGGGGCGCCTTTTGCTATTGTGGCGGCCATTTCCGCTCGCGCTCAAAGCAATCCGGGTTCCCGCGTGATCTTGCGGTTCCCGGTTCCCGAATCCCAGTGAAATCAAAATCTCTCCTAAATCGTGGCGGTGATTGTCGCTTTTAGACCTCGCTGGCGAGCTACTGGTACAGCAGAACAAATAAGAGGCGGCATCGACCAAATGGCGACAAAAGACGGTTTCCCGCCGGACGAGCGTTATCCTGTCTTTCTCACCGAGCAAGCCGAAGAAACCGTGCAGCCGGATATCGGGAAGGCTTTGGGCAGAGCGGCTCTCTCGTTGCGAATCCTCAAAGCGAGTATTTTTGGGGTAACGGCGACAGCGGCGGTCGGTATCGCGATCCTATCGGTAGAAAATCCAGTCGCGCTCGTTGCGGACATCACGGCTTCGTGGGTCGACAAACCGGCGCTTCAGCCTGGCACCGATCCGTCGACGTCATCAATTCAATCAATCGCGGGCACTCAGGATTTGCCAACGACGACAAGCGACGCGCCGACACGCGACGAAATTGCTGTTGCTTCTGAACCTGCCGATCAGAATCAAACCGAGAACGGTCAGCCGCCAGCCGAAGTCTTGTTGAAGGAATTCGAAGCCTGGGCGGCCAAGGAAGATTCGCGGGCACAGGTCGTGCCCGTACAGCCCGCGCAAGCTGCCCCAGTGCAGGTTGTGCAAGATGCCCCAGCTCAGGCCCAGCCCACGAAAAAGCATCGACGGGCCCGGTCCGCGCATAATGCGCGAGCAGAGATCCGAACCCAGCGAAATCATCGAGCAAGGGTCCGGGAAGAGCAAAATGCACGGGTCGAGGTACCGGCCGCACCGGACGCCCGAGCACAGGAGCAGTCAGTGCAAAATGCCCAGACACCGTCGCTCCTGCAAAGCTTGGGTTTGCGTTAATGCAGCGTCACCGCAATCGCGCTTCGTCCCGCCCTCCGATGCAGCAAGCGTAGCCCGGGTGAGCGCAGCGATATCCGGAACTTGCTCGATCCGCCCCTGGTCTTCCCTGCGCCCTCTGTTCTTCGAGAGAGCAAACGAAGATGCAAACCTCGGGCGCAATGCGCCGCGAGAACGTAGATGCACATTCAGTTGTCGTCACCCGCGAAAGCGGGTGATCAAGTATTCCAGAGGCAGCAGTGATTGAGCCGAGAAGCCGCGGCGTACTGGATCCCCGCCTGCGCGGGGATGACAGTGATGTCTGCGTCGCTATTTCCCTGTCATTGCGATCGTAGCGAAGCAATCCATTGTCACCTCGTACACGGAAAGAATGGATTGCTTCGCGAAGCCTGTCATCGGGCGGCGCTACGCGCCGACCGGGCGGCTCGCAATGACGTGGATAAGGCAAGGCGTACTGGCCACCTACGCAGTTCGAATCTCGCAATGACGATTCTGTCCGGCGCCCCCTACGCCGCCCGCCTGTGCGCCTTCAGCGCCTCGCCGAACGCTTCGAACAGCTTTCGGTTGATCGGATTGCGCTGAGGATCGTACTCGGCGTGCCATTGGACACCGAGCGCAAAGCTCGCGGCGTCCGCGATCCGGATCGCTTCGATGGTGCCGTCCTCGGCGATGCCTTCGATGACGATGCGCTCGCCGGGTTCGAGGATGCCCTGCCCGTGCAGCGAATTCACCCGAATGGTTTCGCAGCCGAGCAGGTTTGCAAAGGTGCCGCCGGGCGTGAGGTGGACGTCGTGCCGGTCGGCAAACACGACGGTCGGGTCGGGATGGATCTCGCCGTTTTCGAGCCGCGGCATGCGGTGGTTCATGCGGCCGGGGATCTCACGGATTTCCGGATGCAGCGAGCCGCCGAAGGCGACGTTCATTTCCTGCAAGCCCCGGCAGATGCCGAAGATCGGCACCCCGCGGGCAACGCAGGCCTCCGTCAGCGCCAGCGCGACGTCGTCACGGTGGATATCATAGGGTTCGTGCCGCTCGTGCGGTTCGGTCTTGAAACGCGTCGGATGAACATTGGCGCGGGCGCCTGTCAGGATCACCCCGTCGACGACGTCGAGAAGCGCGCCGATATCGGTAATCTCGGGCGAGCCCGCAAACATCAGCGGCAGCGCCCCCGCCACGTCGGTGACCGCGCGCAAATTGCGTTCGCCGACCATCTGCGTCTGGAAACGATTTTCGACGCGATAGGCGTTCCCGATCACACCGACCACGGGCCGCCTCATCGCAAAATTTCCGCTGTCATCTTCCCGTGCAAGGATCTTCTGGGTTGGGCCATGATTGCAGAAGATAATGCCTGCGAGGGGACGGCGGATCAATATCCGCAAGGCCGCAGCGGAGCTGCCCTGCTATTTTCGCGTGAAGGCCTCTCGGGCGTCGATCCCTTCGACCCCGGGCAAACCGGCCGCCCGGAGCGCCGTAGCCGCCGAATTGTCGGCCCCAGTCAGCCACGGCAGTTTCGCCTGGATTCCGCGCGTCACCGGCTCGCCCAGCGCTCCGCCGAAATCGAGCGGCCAGTACCCGTTCAGCACCACCTCAGTCGATATCCCCTGGAGGCGATAGCCCTTGCCGAGCACCGCTTCGACATCGTCCGGCGGCACCACCTTCGCGCTGCCGGGAGCGGCCGGTTCGGCAAAGGTGGCGAGCACCGGGATCAGCGCGCCCTCCACCGGCACGGCACCGGCCAACCGGCTCATCTCGCTGAACGGCACGCGCTTGCCGGAAGCCGCCGCATAGGCGCGCAGGGCCACGTAATTCATGTCATCAAGCATGAGATTGTTGTCGATATGCGCCAGCAGCGCCACGAGATTCTTGCCCGCCCCGAGCTCGACGAAAACGGCATCGCCGAGGGAGCGGGTCTGGCCGCGGCGGGTATAGCTACGGTCGGGATGGACAGCCATCACGCTAGAGGCCGATTTGCGCCCCTCTGGCGTCTCGACCTCGACTGTCAGGCGATATTTGTGGGCAGGCCGGTTGATTCTGATCTGATCGCCGATCACAAGCGCCGCCAGCAGCGCAATCGGGCCGAACCATTTGAAATTCATCTCAACCCTCGCCGGCCGCCATATCAGATTCGTGCACCGCTTGGCATGCCGGATGCGGCAGCGTCAAACCGGCGCGCGCGCGCCCGCTTGATCCCGGCCCGATTCTGGCGAATGACTGGCTGAGCAATGTCTCACGAGAAGGAATCAACGTGACAGGTCCGGCTGACAATCGCCTTCAGGCCCGCAACGATCTGGCGTGGGCGATCTCAGTCGGCGGCATAGGTGTCGTGCTGTTCGCCGCACTGCTCGCGCTCACCTGGCACTTCGCCGCGACGCTGTTCCTGATATTTACCGGCATGCTGCTCGGTGTCGCGCTCAACGCCATGAGCAATCTGCTCGGGCGCGTGGTGCGGCTCCCCCATGCGCTGCGGCTGACGATGGTCTGCCTGGTGGTCGCGGGCATGCTGTCGGGCATTGTCTTTCTCGGAGGCACCACGATCGCCCAGCAGACGACGGCGCTGAGCAACACGCTCAAGTCGCAGCTCGTCAACGTCAAGGGCTTCCTGGAACGGAACGGCATCGACACCAGCTTTTTCGATTTCGGCACCGTGTCGTCGCCGTCGGATGATGCCTCGCCGGCCGCCCAAAGCGCGACGCCGACGCCGCACGCACTTCCCAGCGCCGGCACGATTGCGGCCAGCGGCGGCGCCATTTTCAGCCAGAGCCTGAAACTGATTCTGGGCACCGCAAGCGCGGTCGGTAACTTCTTTATCGTGCTGTTCCTGGGCATAGCCTTTGCGACGCAGCCCAGCGTCTACCGTAACGGCCTGTTGTTCATGGCGCCGGCCAGGCACCGCACGCGGGCGATCATGATCGTCGACCGGATCGGCGATACGCTGGAGCGCTGGCTGATCGCGCAGATCATCACCATGGTCGCGGTGTTTCTGGTGACCTGGATCGGGCTATCGATCATCGGCATCCAGAGCTCGTTCATCCTGGGCATCCAGGCAGGACTTCTCGCCTTCATCCCAACCGTCGGCGCGATCCTCGGCGGGCTGATCGTGGTGCTCGCGAGTCTCGCCTCCGGATGGGTCGCGGCCCTCTCCGCCTTCATCCTGTTCCTCGGCGTGCACGCGCTGGAAAGCTATGTGCTGACCCCGATCATCCAGCGTCAAGCGCTGGATATTCCGCCGGCCACGCTGTTTGCGTTCCAGATCCTGCTCGGCGTCGTCTTCGGCATCTGGGGCTTGGCGCTCGCGCTGCCCCTGATGGCGATCGCCAAGGTGATGATCGACCATTTCAAGGCGGAAGCCTCGCACGTCGCGATCGCGGCCGGCTGATGGCTTCAGTCCGCCGTGGTCAGTACCGTCTCGGTATGCTCGACTTCGGGGGGAGCAGCAAAATACGGCCCGACCAGGGCGCGCCAGGCGGTGAAGTCCTCTGAGCCGCGAAAATCCACGGTGTGGTTTTCCAGCGTCTCCCATTGCGCCATCAGCCGGTAACGCTGCGGCTTCTCGATCGATTTATGCAGCTCAAAGCCCTTGCCGCCCTTGGCCCGCAGAAACAGCGGACGCGCCTGGGCGACGGCAGCTTCAAAATCCTTCTCGGTGCCCGGCTTGACGTCGATTTGTGCGATTTCGGTAATCATTCGAGTTGTGCCTCCACATGAGAACTGGCGTGTCTAACCCAGCCGCCTAAAAAAGCAAAAGGCAGACGCAACGCATCGGAGTTGCTGCGACGCACGCTGGCGGCGTCAAGCATGACGAAATCGTGCAGGCGACATGCTCTCGCCTCAACCCTGTTTGGTGTAGGCTCGCGCCAAACAAGAGCGACAAGCTCACGGTCACGGGGAGAGAAACGATGAATTTCGGTCGGATCCTGTTCTCCTTCACGCTGGCCACGGCGACGAGCATGCTCAGCCTGTCGGCCGGACCAGCGCATGCGCAGCAGCTTCCGGCGGTCGCAATCGACAAGGACGATATCGGCGGCGTGGTGCGCGGACCGAACGGGCCGGAGACCGGCGTCTGGGTCATCGCGGAGACCACCGAGCTGCCGACGAAATTCGCCAAGATCGTCGTCACCGACGATCAGGGGCGCTACGTGATCCCCGACTTGCCGCCGAACGTGAACTACGCCATCTGGGTCCGCGGCTACGGGCTCGTGGATTCACCCAAGATGCGGGCCAAGCCCGGCCAGCAAGTCAACCTCACGGCGGTTCCGGCGCCAAACGAGGCGGCGGCGGCCCATTATTACTCGGCAATCTATTGGTACACGATGATGAAGATTCCGCCGGCGAAGGATTTCGGCGGCAGCACGGAGATTCCGAAGGAGATCACGCAGGACATCTGGCGCCAGCGGATGAACAACGTCGACTGCATCGGCTGCCATCAGCTTGGCCAGGAATCCACGCGCACGATTCCGGGCGGGTTCGGCGAATTCAAATCGCACGAGGAAGCCTGGATGCGCCGTGTTGCCGCAGGGCAGACCGGCGAATGGATGGTGAACCGGCTCGCCGGGCAAATGGGTGGCGTGCCGTTCAAATATTTCGGCGACTGGACCGACCGGGTGGCCAAGGGCGAACTGCCGAAAGAAAAACCGCCGCGGCCGGCCGGCATCGAGCGCAACGTCGTCATCTCGTCCTGGGAATGGGCGACCGAAAAGCACTTCGTCCACGACCTGATCTCCTCGGACCGGCGTTATCCGACCGTCAACGCCTACGGCCCGCTGTTCGGCGCGAACGAATATTCCTCCGACGACATGCCGATCCTCGATCCCAAAACGCACAAGATGACGTTCTCAAAGATGCCGGTCGCCGATCCCAACGCGCCGGAATCGTTCGGCCCTCCGCTGCATGGCACGGCCCTCCTCAATCCGGTCAGCCCTTCGGCCTATTGGGGCGACGAGAAGATATGGAGCCAGCGGACCAATAATCACAACAGCATGTTGGACAAGAAGGGCCGCCTGTGGCTGGCGGCCGCCGTGCGCGGCATCGAAAATCCGGCGTATTGCAAGAAGGGGTCTGATCACCCGTCGGCCAAGGCGTTTCCGCTCGAACGCTCGGGACGGCAAGTGTCGGTATTCGATCCCAAGACCCAGAAGTACAGCTTCGTCGATACCTGCTTCGGCACCCATCATCCGCAATTCGGCTACGACGCCGACGATACGCTGTGGCTCTCGGGGACCGGCCCGGTCGCCGGATGGGTGAATACCAGGCTATGGGACGAGACCGGCGATGCCGTCAAAGCACAGGGATGGGCACCATTCGTGCTCGACACCAACGGCAACGGCAAGGTCGACGAATATACCGACCCGGGTAAGCCGGCGGAGGCCGGCAAGGATATGCGGATCGCGGGCTCCGGCCCCTACGCCGTGATGCCGCATCCGACCGACGGCTCGGTCTGGTACACCGTCAACGTGTTCGTCGGGCCGCCCGGCTTCATGCGCTTTGATCCCAAGACCAAACTGTCGGAGTTTTATGCCATTCCGAAGGAAGGCATCGGCGTCCGCGGGGGCGATATCGACAAGAACGGCGTGCTCTGGGGCTCGGGCTCCAACGGGAGCCTGATCCGCTTCGATCGCAGCAAATGCAAGAACCCGCTGAACGGGCCGGAAGCCACCGGCAATCACTGCCCGGAAGGCTTCTCCTATTTCAAATATCCGGGACCCGGCTTCGAAGGCTTCGAGAACTCCAGCGCCGAGGCGAGCTATTACACCTGGGTCGATCACCACAATACGACCGGGCTCGGCGAAAACATCCCGATCTCCACCGCCAACCTCAACGACGGGTTCGTCGCCCTCAAGGATGGGCAGATGGTGATGCTGCGCATCCCCTATCCGCTCGGCTTTTTCGCCAAGGGCCTCGACGGGCGCATCGACGATCCGGGCGCAGGCTGGAAAGGCCGTGGTCTGTGGAGTTCAAGCGGCGACCGCACACCCTGGCTGATGGAGGGCGGCAAAGGCTCAAAGCCGCGCGCGGTGCACATTCAGGTACGCCCCGATCCGCTGGCGAAGTGAGGTCGTGATTGGAGAGTTGGCGGTTAGCCGAACAGCAGCGCAGCGCCGGCGACCATCAGCGCACAGCCGGCGAACATTATGGCAGGCCAGCGCATTCTGCGCTGATCGTAATGCCCCTGCGCACGGCGCTCGGTGATGAGCGCCATCTCGAATTCTTCCGAAGTCGAGAACATGCAGGCAAACCCGCCACGGGCGGAGGCTGCGTCCGCTTCGAGCGACACCAGGGCAGCCTGCGGGTTTCGTCTGCGTAGTGAATCCATGGCGCAGATGATATGGACGGAATGGTAAACGGGAAGTTACCGCGCGCCTTTGCGGCCGACACCGAATCCAAAGTGTTGCATCAATCTCCTGACATATCGCTTTGTTCGCGCGGGACGATTAGGTCGTCGCCGGCACCTGGCGTTGCGAAGCCGCGCGCCCGGCGGTCTTGCGCCGCCAGTTCTCCAGCGACAGCGGCAGTTCCGCCGCAGCCTCGACCCGGTTACGGCCGCCGCGCTTGGCCTGATAGAGCGCGGTATCGGCCGCCGCCAGCAACACTTCCAGCTCCGTGCCCGCCGGTCCGCCGGCGACACCGATGCTGACGGTGGTGTCGACCGGACCTTGCTCGCAGACGATATTGGACGCCTCGAACGCCTCGCGCACGCGCTCGGCCACGATCACGCCCTCGTCCAGCGAACACGCCAACAACGCTGCGAACTCTTCGCCGCCGATCCGCCCCGACAGGTCGCTGATGCGCAAATTGCTGACCACGACGGTGGAGAACAATTTGAGGATCTCGTCACCCGCGGGATGGCCGAAGCGGTCGTTGATGCTCTTGAAATGATCGATGTCGAAAATCATGACCGTCACCGGCCGGCCCGCGGCGGCCTCGCGTTCGATCACCCGGTTGCAGGCTTCCGAAAAACCGCGGCGGTTCAGCATTCCGCTCAGGGCATCGACCGAAGCCGCGGTCTTGTGCACCGTTACGGCGCGGTCCGACACCAGCATGAAGATGACGAACACGGTGCCGATCGCATACAGCACCAGTTCGATCGAGAACGCCGTCACCCAGATGCTGCTGGTGAAGGTTTCGTCATGCGGGCGCAGCAGGGTGCCGAGCAGGATCGGCAGCATCAGCACGCAGCCATGCATCACGGGCACGGCAATCGTCGGCCAGCGGCTCTGCATCGTCCGCCGCCGTTCGCTCCACAATTCGGAAGCCGCTAGTGTTGCGTAGATCGCAACGATCGCAGCACCGACGATCAGCCGCATGGCGGGGTTGAGCGACGGCAGAGCCAGCGCGATGCCGACCCAGGCGATCGCACCAAGCAATAGCCCCAGCAGATTCGGCTTGCGACCATGGAATACACGCGCGGCGTTCCAGACCATGCCGCAGGCCACGAAGCCGACCGCGTGCAGCGCCAGCAGCAACGTGTCGCCGAGTTTGGCGCCGCCGATAGTCCAGATCGCCACCGAGGCTGCGCCAAGCAGATAGGCGGCCCCCCACCACTTCAAAGCCGGGATATTTTCCTGTTTGCCGAACAGCAACAGCATGGCCCCGAGCATGCCTGCAACCATTGTGGCAAACAAATACAGCGTGGACGTATCGAACGACATGGGCTCACCCGAACGCGTGTGATGCAACTTGTTCGGCGCACACTGAAAATGCAATTTCGCGCCATCGCACGGTGGACACTAGAAGCGCCGTGTTCCAATTCCGTTTGTGCGGGTAAGCAAGTTTTCACGAAAACCCGTGGTAACTGATCACTAAATGGTAAGCAAAAAAGGGCGCCGATCGGCGCCCTTTTTCGTTCGATGGGTGCAGCCATCGCTGCAATTTTAGCGAAGCAATTAGCGCTTCGAGAACTGGAACGACTTGCGCGCTTTCGCCCGGCCGTACTTCTTGCGCTCCACGGTGCGGGAATCGCGGGTCAGGAAGCCGCCCTTCTTCAGCACGCCGCGCAGATCCGGCTCGAAGTTCGTCAGCGCCTTCGAGATGCCGTGACGCACGGCACCCGCCTGGCCCGACAGACCGCCGCCCGCAACCGTGCAGATGACGTCGTACTGGCCGGAGCGCGCGGCGGCGACGAGCGGCTGCTGGATCAGCATCCGCAGCACCGGACGGGCGAAGTAGACCTCGACTTCGCGGGTGTTGACCAGGATCTTGCCGGCGCCCGGCTTGATCCAGACGCGGGCGACCGCGTCCTTGCGCTTGCCGGTGGCATAGGCGCGGCCATATTTGTCGACCTTCTTGACGTATTTCGGCGCTTCCGGAGCGGCCGTCTTCAGCGACGCCAACTGGTCGAGCGACTGCATGGTATCCGACATCTTATGCGGCCCTCATGTTCTTGCGGTTCATCGAAGCGATATCAACCTTCTCGGGCTGCTGGGCTTCATGCGGATGTTCAGGACCGGGGTAAACGCGCAGATTGCCCATCTGCACGCGGCCGAGCGGACCACGCGGGATCATGCGCTCGATGGCCTTCTCAACCACGCGCTCGGGGAAGCGCCCCTCGAGGATCGACTTGGCAGTGCGTTCCTTGATGCCGCCGATGAAGCCGGTGTGCTTGTAGTAGACCTTGTTGTCGCGCTTGCGACCGGTCAGCACGACATGCGCCGCGTTGATGATGACGACGTTGTCGCCGCAGTCGACATGGGGCGTGTAGGTCGGGAGGTGTTTGCCGCGCAGGCGCATGGCGACCAGGGTGGCGAGCCGTCCGACCACCAGACCCTTGGCGTCGATCAAGACCCACTTCTTCGTCACCTCGGCGGGCTTTGCCGAATAGGTTTTCATGTGAGGAATTCCGTCAAAATGGAAATCGGCGCCAGATGCGCCGAACTGGCGGGTTTCTAGAGAACAGCGCGCCGTCCGTCAACGCCAAGACACACAAATAAATCCTGTAAAAACAGTATCTTATAAATATGGTGTAATGTTACCGCTAAAAACCTCACGTATTTGGAATGGAATAGGTCGCCGTCACATGGGCGATCGGATCGGGCGACGAGCCCGACAGCAGGTTGACCTCGCCGACCGCAAGCCGCTTGCCGAGCTTCAGGAGGCGTGCTGCCGCCAGCACGTCCTGGCCTGGTAGGCCCTTACGCAGGAAATTGATGTTGAGGTTGGTCGTTACCGCCAGTCCCACCGGGCCGATCGCCGAGAGCAGCACCACATACATCGCGAAATCGGCCATCGCCATCAGCGTCGGCCCCGACACTGTGCCGCCTGGACGCAGCATCCGCTCGTCATAGCGCCGCCGCAGCAGGCAGGTTTCGCCGTCGGCGCTCTCGATGGTGATGTCACCGTCGCTGAAGGCCTGCGGAAATTCCTCGCGGAGGAACTTCTCCAGCTCAGCCACGCTCATTTTCGCTGCCGCCATGCCACCCTGCCCTCGCATCAGAGCGCCTGTTACATTAGGTTGTCATCAAAACCCAAATGAAAATCTTGGAGTGGAAACCTCAGAGATGCCCGCCCAGACTGCTCGCGCACCGACGCCGCAACCTCCGATCCTGCTGCAGGAAAACGTCGGCAGCATCCGCCTGCTCACCCTCAACCGGCCGGCGGCGCGCAATAGCCTGTCGGAGGGCCTGATCGCCGAGCTGCACGGCGCGCTGAACGAAATCCATGACGACAACAGCGTCCGCGCCGTCGTCATCGCAGCCAACGGTCCGGCCTTCTCCGCGGGCCACGACATGAAGGAACTGACCGCACGCCGCAGCGATGCCGATCGCGGCCGCGCCTATTTTGGGCACATCATGAACGCCTGCAGTGCGATGATGCAGGCTGTCGTGCATCTGCCGAAGCCTGTCGTCGCTGCCGTGCAAGGCATCGCAACCGCCGCCGGCTGCCAGCTCGTGGCGAGCTGCGATCTCGCGGTCGCCTCCGAGGCTGCAGGCTTCGCCACCCCCGGCGTCGATATCGGTCTGTTCTGTTCGACGCCCATGGTGGCGCTGTCGCGCAACATCCCGCGCAAGCAGGCGATGGAAATGCTGCTGACCGGCGAGCCGATTTCGGCGACGACGGCGAAGAATATCGGCCTCGTCAACCGCGTCGTGCCCGCCGGCACCGAACGCGATGCGGCGATCGCGCTGGCGCAAAAGGTCGCGCTCAAATCCGCCTATACGGTTAAGCTCGGCAAGGAGGCGTTCTACCGCCAGGCTGAAATGAGCCTTGCCGACGCCTACCGCTATGCGGCGGAAGTGATGACCGAGAACATGATGGCGCGCGACGCCGAGGAAGGCATCGGCGCCTTCATCGAGAGGCGCGAGCCGAAGTGGCAGGACAAGTGACGACGCAATTTCTGCGTCGTCATTCCGGGGCTCGCGAAGCGAGAACCCGGAATCTCGAGATTCCGGGTTCGATGCTTTGCATCGCCCCGGAATGACCAGCCGGATAGAAGATGAACCACGACGCCTACGACGACAATTACATCCGCGGCATCCTCAACTCCGTGAAATCGATCGCAATGGTCGGCGCGTCGCCGGTCAATGTGCGGCCGAGCTACTTCGCCTTCAAATATCTGGCGCAGCGCGGCTACGACATGATTCCGGTCAATCCAGGCCATGTCGGCAAGAGCCTGCTCGGCAAGCCCTTCGTCGCCTCGCTGGCGGATATCGGCCATCCCGTCGACATGATCGACATCTTCCGTAATTCCAGCCACATCATGCCTGTTGTCGACGAGGCCCTGACATTGTCGCCGCCGCCGAAAGTGATCTGGATGCAACTCGGCGCGCGCGACGACGCGGCCGCCGAGAAGGCCGAAGCCGCCGGCCTCAAGGTCGTGATGAACCGCTGTCCGAAGATCGAGTATGGACGGCTGTCGTCGGAAATTTCATGGATGGGAGTCAACTCGCGTACGCTGAGTTCGAAGCGCGCGCCTATCCCGACGCAGGGCATGCGGCTCTCTCTGAACCGGATGAGCGTCGGCGGCGGCGCGACGGCGGCATCGGATCGCGCCGCAAAGAACAAAAGCGAGCCGACGTAGCGCAATGAGAAACGATTATTCCGAAGTCGCGGCCTAACGAAGCAGGCCCGTTTCCAATCCGCCACATGTGAACGCCTCGCCTTGACGGCGGACCCGCCTGCCATCAGCATCTTCAGCGCATTTCGAGCAAGTCAAACGAACAGGACGCAAAGAATGACCGACCGTCTCCCGGGATTTTCGACCCTTGCCGTGCATGCCGGCGCGCAGCCCGATCCCACCACCGGCGCGCGGGTGACGCCGATCTATCAGACCACGTCCTTCGTGTTCAACGATGCCGACCACGCCGCCTCGCTGTTTGGGCTGCAGGCGTTCGGCAACATCTATACCCGCATCGGCAATCCAACCACCGCCGTGCTGGAAGAGCGCATAGCCGCGCTGGAAGGCGGCACCGCAGCACTCGCGGTCGCCTCCGGGCACGCGGCGCAGGTTGTCGTACTGCAGCAATTGTTGATGCCGGGCGACGAGTTCATCGCCGCGCGAAAACTCTATGGCGGCTCGATCAACCAGTTCACGCATGCATTCAAGAGCTTCGGCTGGAACGTGGCTTGGGCCGACCCCGACGATATCGCCAGTTTCGAGCGCGCTGTGACGCCGCGCACCAAGGCGATCTTCATCGAATCGATCGCCAACCCCGCCGGCAGCATCACCGACATCGAGCCAATCGCGGAAGTGGCCCGCAAGGCCGGCGTGCCGCTGATCGTCGACAACACGCTGGCGACGCCCTATCTGATCCGTCCGATCGACCACGGCGCCGATATCGTCGTGCATTCGCTCACGAAGTTTCTCGGCGGCCACGGCAATTCGCTCGGCGGCATCATCGTCGACGGCGGCACCTTCGACTGGTCGAAGGACAATAAGTATCCGATGCTGAGCGAGCCGCGGCCGGAATATCACGGCATCAGGATCCAGGAGACCTTCGGCAATTTCGCCTTCGCGATCGCCTGCCGCGTGCTGGGCTTGCGCGACCTCGGTCCGGCGCTGTCCCCGTTTAACGCCTTCATGATCCTGACTGGTATCGAGACGCTGCCGCTGCGCATGCAGAAGCATTGCGAGAATGCCAAGGCGGTCGCGGAATTCCTTGCCGGCCATTCTGCCGTGGCGTCGGTGAACTATGCCGGCCTCGCCAGCGACAAGTACAACAAGCTCGCACGCAAATACGCGCCGAAGGGCGCCGGTGCAGTATTCACCTTTAGCCTGAGGGGCGGCTACGACGCCGGCGTCAACCTGGTGTCGAACCTGAAACTGTTCTCGCATCTCGCCAATGTCGGCGACACGCGTTCGCTGGTGATTCACCCGGCGTCGACCACGCACAGCCAGCTCGACGACGCCGCCAAGGTGAGATCCGGCGCCGCGCCCGATGTTGTGCGCCTGTCGATTGGCATCGAGGACAAGGAAGATCTGATCGCGGATTTAGAGCAGGCGCTTGGTGCGTGATGACTGTCATTCCGGGGCGATGCGCAGCATCGAACCCGGAATCTCGAGATTCCGGGTCTGGTCCTTCGGACCACCCCGGAATGACGGGATCAGCCCGAAACGACAAGCCTCTCGTTAACGCTCATTCCGGCATAAAGTGGCGCTGAGCCGCCCTCGATGATTCGGAGCCAACGATGCTGCGCTGGATGATGCCATTTCTGGTCGCGATTTTCGCGATCGGCACTGCCGCCGCCGACGGCACCCCTGCTCCCAAGAGCGCTACCAAGAGCGTTACGGTTCGAGCGGCAAGCCAATTGCCGCCCGGCCTTCCGCGACCGCACTACAAGTACCGAACGACCGTCGCGCCTGCTGCTGCACCGCTCTACGTGCGGCGCGGCCGCACGCTGGTGGTCGAGGAAGAGGATCCCGACGTGCTGTTCACGCCGGTGGGCGTTGTGCCCTATGCGCCGCGCGTCTACGGCACACCGCTGCTGCCGGGCTCATCGACGCTGCCCGGCTATTACGGAACCAACCATTCCTACAGCTACGACGGCCCCTACTACGGCGGCCCGTCCTATGGTCCCTATTGGAACCGTTTGCCGTACGCTTGCGGCGTGTACGGATATTGCTAAACGCGCATTAGCCAATAACGGAGACGGACGACCGACGTGGCAGGGGCACTGCGGAAAACCAGCAAGACGGGCGCTGCCAACGCTATCACGGCGGATCTGGTCGCCGTCCTTGTTGCCGTCACCGACGGCGAGCCCAAGATCATGACCATCGCAAACGACGGCGCGCTGCCGAGCGGCCCGTTCGAATTTACGCACCGCTCGCTGCAGATGGGATTGCGGGCGTGGGTCGAGGCGCAGACCGGCCATCCGCTCGGCTATGTCGAGCAGCTCTACACTTTCGCCGATCGCGGGCGGGCCGGAGATACCAAGTCGCCGCATTCGATCTCGATCAGCTATCTGGGCCTGACCCGCGAAGACAAGGTCGGCCAGGGCTTTGAGGCGCATTGGTCCGGCTGGTACGAGTATTTCCCTTGGGAGGACCGCCGGGCCGGTCTACCCGCATCGCTGGCGAAGACATTGGCGTCCCGCCTGCGGGCGTGGGCGAAATCCGCCGCGACCACGGCCCTGCAGCGCGAACGCTGGCAGCGCGCCACCATTACGTTTGGTCTCGACGAGCGCGACTGGAACGAGGAACTGGTGTTGCAGCGCTATGAGCTGCTCTATGAGGCGGGCCTGATCCCGGAAGCGGTGCGTGACGGGGCAGATGCCACTGCCGTCATCCCTGGCAGGCAAATGATCGGAGATCATCGCCGGATTCTCGCGACCGGCATCGCGAGGCTGCGCGCCAAAATCAAATACCGTCCCGTGGTGTTTGAACTGATGCCGGCGGAATTCACCCTGCTGCAATTGCAACGCAGCGTTGAGGCGCTTGCAGGCCGGCTGGTGCACAAGCAGAATTTTCGCCGCCTGATCGAGCAGCAACAACTCGTTGAGGAAACTGGCGCAATCGCCGCCGACACTGTCGGTCGCCCGGCCAAATTATTCCGGTTCCGCCATGCCGTGCTGGCGGAACGGGCGATCGCCGGAACCAAGCTCCCGCTCTCGCGCACTTGACATCGATTATGCTCAGGATAAGTATAAGCCAAGATATACTCAAGGAGAGTATAAATGGCGAACCTCAGCTCCACTGCACTCGCGCGTTCCGCAGAGCTTTACGACCGGGTCAAACGGGTCATCCCGCCGCCTGAATGGGCTATCTTCGCCGAGGACGTCGACGCCATCCTCGAACTCAAGCGCAGCCGCAACGCCGTCGTCCTCGCGCATAATTACCAGACGCCGGAAATCTTTCACGGCGTCGCCGACATCGTGGGCGACAGCCTGCTGCTGGCGCGCGAAGCCACCAAAGTCGATGCCGACATCATCGTGCTGGCCGGCGTGCACTTCATGGCCGAGACGGCCAAACTGTTGAACCCGGAAAAGACCGTGCTGATCCCCGATCTCGCCGCGGGCTGCTCGCTTGCAGATTCAATCACCGCGCAGGACGTGCGGCTGATGCGGCAGCGCTATCCCGGCGTTCCCGTCGTCACCTATGTCAACACCTCATCGGCGGTGAAGGCGGAGTCCGATATCTGCTGCACCTCGGGCAATGCGCGCAAGGTTGTGGAGTCGCTCGGCGCCGAGCGCGTGATCATGCTGCCGGATGAATATCTCGCGCAGAACATCGCGGCGCAGACGGACGTGAAGATCATCGCATGGAAAGGCCATTGCGAGGTGCACGAGCTGTTTACGGCGTCCGACGTCCGGCAATTGCGCGAAAATCATCCTGACGTGACCATCCTCGCGCATCCAGAGTGCCCGCCCGAGGTGGTCGCGGAAGCCGATTTCTCCGGCTCGACGGCGGCGATGTCGGACTTCGTCGGCCAAAAACGCCCGCCTCGTGTCGTGCTGCTGACGGAGTGCTCAATGAGCGACAACGTCGCGGTGCTCCATCCAGACGTGGAGTTCATTCGGCCCTGCAATCTGTGCCCGCACATGAAGCGGATCACGCTGAAGAACATCCGCCATGCACTGGAGACTGGCCGGCACGAGGTGACGATCGATCCTGCCATCGCGGTATCAGCCCGGCGTGCTGTCGAAAGGATGCTGGCAATATGAGCACGGAGATTTCAGCGCTGGCCAACCGTCCCATCATCATCGGCGGCGGCGCAGCCGGATTGATGACCGCGCTCCAATTGGCACCCGAGCCGGTCGTGCTGCTGTCGAAGGCGCCGCTTGGCGCTGAAGCATCGAGCCTGTGGGCGCAAGGTGGGCTTGCCGCGGCGATGGGCGACGATGACGACCCTGCCCTGCACCTCGCCGATACGCTGGCCGCAGGCGCGGGGCTTTGCGATGAAGTGGTCGCACGCAAGATCATCCACGCAGCACCCGCGGCCGTCGAGCACCTCGCAAGGCTCGGCGTCGCCTTCGACCGGCGTCGCGACGGCGGCTGGCGGCTTGGCCTCGAAGCCGCACACAGCCGTAACCGCATCGTGCACGCCACCGGCGACGGCACCGGGCGCGAGATCATGCGCGCGCTGATCGCAGTGGTGCGCCGCTGTCCATCGGTTACCCTGCTTGAAGGTGTCGAGGCGCGGAGCCTGATCGTCGAAGACAACTCCATCAGGGGCGTGCTTGCCGTGAACGCGCAGGGCGCGTTCGTGATCGACACCGCTCGCGTCGTACTCGCAACGGGCGGTATTGGCGGCCTGTTTCTCGACAGTACCAACCCCAGTGGCTGTTACGGCCAAGGACTTGCGCTCGCGGCACGTGCGGGGGCACTGCTCTCCGATCTCGAGTTCATCCAGTTTCACCCAACCGCCTTCGACGGGCCGTCACGCCCGATGCCGCTGGTGACCGAGGCCGTGCGCGGCGACGGCGCGATCCTGATCGACGACACCGGGCAACGCTTCATGGCAGACCAGCCTGGTGCCGAGCTTGCGGCCCGCGACATCGTTGCGCGCGCGGTCTGGCGGCGCCGCGCGGAAGGACATCGCGTCTTCCTCGATGCACGGAAACGTCCGGGACAAGACTTCGCCAAGCGCTATCCCGTCATCTCTGCGTTCTGCAAAATGGCCGGGATTGATCCTACAACCGATCCGATTCCCGTGAGGCCGGCGGTGCATTACCACATGGGCGGGATATCGGCTGATATCGAAGGCCGCAGCACCGTGAGCGGCCTCTGGGCCTGCGGCGAGGTAAGCCGCACCGGCCTGCATGGCGCCAACCGGCTCGCCAGCAATTCACTGATGGAAGCCATTGTCTGCGCCCAGTGGGTCGCAGACAGCATCCAGGGCGCGAGCCGCAGCGCGTTGAAAGCGCGCGCGATCAACGCGCTTGCGCCTGCATCCGATCCTTCAGCCGTGCGGCCGATCCTGTCGCAAGGCCTCGGCGTGCTCCGCGACCGGTACGGTATCGAACGCGTGATCCGCAGCCTCTACCCGATCACCAATGGCAGAAATGCAGCTTCCGATCCCGCGCTGGTGGGATTGATGATCGCCATCGCCGCCTGGCGCCGCGAGGAAAGCCGTGGCGGCCACTACCGTAACGACTACCCCGAGACCCTACCCTCGGCCATGCCGTCTTCCGTCTCGCTAGCGGAAACGCTCGACACCGCCAGCGACATTGTTGAATCCGGATCTCTGTCTGTTGGGAGTATCCAGCCGTGACACTAACCCCGCTTCTGCCTCTTATGTACGAGCCGCTGGTTCGCACCGCCCTGCTCGAAGACCTCGGACGCGCCGGCGACATCACGGCGGATGCGATCGTCCCAGCCGACAGGCAAGCCTCGCTGGTGCTGCGCGCGCGCCAGCCCGGCGTTGTGGCCGGGCTCGATATCGCGCGGTGCGCGTTTCAGCTCGTGAATCCTGCCATCCGGCTTACCACGGAGCGGCCTGACGGCAGCATCGTTGTGCCGGGAGACGTGATCGCCGCGATCGAGGGGCCGGCGCGCGGGCTGTTGACCGGCGAACGGACCGCACTGAACTTCCTTTGCCATCTCAGCGGCGTCGCCACCGCGACGGCCTCGCTGGTGTCAGCCACGCAAGGCACCAAGGCGCGCATCGCCTGCACCCGCAAGACCACGCCGGGATTGCGCACGCTGGAAAAATACGCGGTCCGCGCCGGCGGCGGCAGCAATCACCGCTTCGGCCTCGACGACGCTATCCTGATCAAGGACAACCATATTGCGCTCGCCGGCGATGTCAGGACCGCGATCGAGCGCGCAAAAGCGCATGCCGGGCATCTCGTCAAGATCGAGGTCGAGGTCGATACGCTGTCGCAGCTCGAACAGGCCCTTGCGATCGGCGTGGATGCCGTCCTGCTCGACAACATGACGGTCGAGGAACTGCGTCAGGCGGTGGCGATGACGGGCGGCCGGGCGATCACGGAAGCTTCAGGCCGCATCACGGCCGAGACCGCCAGAGCGATCGCCGCGACCGGTGTCGACCTGATTTCCGCCGGCTGGCTGACCCACAGCTCAGCCGCGCTCGATATCGGGCTCGACCATTTGGGACTCAATCGGCAGGCAGCGTAGCTTTCCGCAGATTACTCGGCCGCGCGCATTGCGGCGCGGTCCTCGCGCATCAGGCGGTTGTTGCGCTGGACCACCGAATAGGTCGCAAGCGCAAACAGGATCACCAGGCCTTGGATCGACAGTGCTTCCATCGTCGGGTTCAGGCCGATCGCGGTCAGGAATGCCGAGCCCTTGACGTCGGTGACCGTAATGATCGCTTGTTCTTGGAACTCCTGCACGGCCTCGCCGATGAACTTGATCGCCATCGCGAACAGGAACGCCGAGGTGACGATGAACAATGGCCGCAGCGGAAGCTTTCGCGCAATCAGGTTGATGAAATAGAACAGCACGGCAAGGACTGCCGTCGCCGCGGCAAGGCCGGCGAATAGGCCGCCGCCCCAGCCGCCTTCGGTCGTCGCTAGCGCGTTGATGAACAGCACGGTTTCGGCGCCTTCGCGGAACACCGCCAGGAAGGCGAGCGCGCCGACCGCCCACACCGTGTCCTGCGACAATGCTTGGTCTGCCTTCTGGGCGAGATATTCCTGCCAGCCGCGTGGATCCTGCTTCACCATCAACCAGCCGCTGACATAGAGCATCAGCGCGGCGGCGACGAGAATGATGACGCCTTCGAGGATGTCGCTGTGCTCGCCCGAGTTCAGTACCGCAAACAACCAGGCCGCAATGAAGCTGGCGCCCACGGCCACGAGCGCGCCGCCATAGAGCGCCTGAATGCGGTGCCCCGCGCCAGCCTTGGTCAGATAGCCCGCTAGCGCTGCGATCACGAGCATGGCTTCGAGCCCCTCGCGGAGCAGAATGACGGCGGCCTGGATGAATGCTGAGGACATGGAACGAACCTGTTTTGGCTCGTTTTATCGCGCAGGCCATTCAAGTAAAGCGGTCCGATGCCACACAAACACGTCAAGGCGAAGAAAGCCCTGCAAACTGGGGATTTCCAGCAATCGCGTCAGATTAGAATTACTCAATTTCAGCCGTGCTGGCCGAGCGGCATCACCAGCTTCTGCCGGTCGATCTCAGTGCGCCGCGCAACCAGGCGCTCGGTCTGCAGAACCGCAAGGCTCAAGACGACGATAGCCATCGCCTGATGCGCCAGCGCGAGGTCGATCGGCACCTGATGCAGCAAAGTGAGAATGCCGAGCACCGCCTGCAGGACGATCGCCGCCACCAGCCACCACGCGCCGCCGATCACGGCCGTACCGGCCCGCGACCGGACCGCATCGACCGCATGCAGAACTGCCAGCACCAACAGCGCGTAGGCGGTCATGCGATGTTCGAACTGCACGGTGAGCGTATTGTCAAACAAATTGCGCCACCACGGCTCCTCGAACCACAGCCTCGCCGCCGACGGAATGAACGCGCCGTCGATCTCGGGCCAGGTGTTGTAGACCCTGCCCGCCCGCAGGCCGGCGACCAGCGCGCCAAAATAAAGCTGGATGAAAGTCAGGACGAGCAGAGCTACCCCGGAGAGCTTCAGCCGCATCGGGACAACGGGCTGCGGACGCGCGCTCATCCGCCGCAGCGTCCAGACGATCGAGGCAAAAATGATCAGGGCCAGCACCAGATGCGTCGCCAGACGATACTGCGAGACCTCGGTCCGTTGCGACAGGCCCGACGCGACCATCCACCAGCCGACCGCGCCCTGCAGCGCGCCGAGCGCGAAGATCAGCCACAGCCGCCGTTTCAGCTCAGTGCTCAACACGCCGCGCCACAGGAAATACAGGAACGGCAGCAGATAGACCGCGCCGATCACGCGCCCGAACAGGCGGTGGCTCCATTCCCACCAGAAGATGATCTTGAACTCCGAAAGACTCATCCCGGCGTTGAGTTCGCGGTATTGCGGGATGGCCTTGTAGCCCTCGAACGCCTGCACCCATTGCGCCTCGTTGAGCGGCGGCAACGTGCCGGTGACCGGCTTCCACTCCACGATCGACAATCCGGATTCCGTCAGCCGCGTGGCGCCGCCGACCAGCACCATGACCGCAATCAGCGCGGCGACCGCGATCAGCCACCATCTGACGGCGCCGAGATACGGGGCCTGCTGTGCGGAACTACCGGTCATAAAACCCATCTCGGCCCGCCTGGAAGGCGCGCTTGATTGAATTGGCGCGCCCCTTATAGTCCGCCCCTTCCCGCGCGCAACCCGCCACGAGGCTGACATATCCGCCATGACGATACGCACCCGCAAATTCTTCGGAACCATCGCCTTGCTGGTGCTGGTCGTGGTGTGGTCGCTACTCGGAATGACCATTGCCCAGACGCCATGGCTGGCCGGTTCAGGCCTGCTGCAGGCGATCTTCTATGTCGTGGCGGGGCTCGGATGGGTGCTGCCGGCAATGCCGATCGTGAGCTGGATGTCGCGGCCCGATCGCGCCACCTGAATGCGGTCGCTCGTTGATTTGAGCATGATCTCCGCGCAAACGCGTTCCGCGTTTGTCGCGAGGGAAAACCGGTTCCCACTTTTCCGGATCATGCTCTAGACCCAATTGTCCCTGGTCGGCCTGACCGGCGGAAACATGATTCCGGACAGCATCACGCGCATCATGCGCAGCGAACGCTGCCGTCCGTCCCAGGCGATCCGCGGCAGTGCATGCAGATTTGTATATCCCTTGGCCTCGACGACACCCGGGATCGTGGATACCGCGCTGGCAAAACCTGCTTCCTGCGCCATCACGACATGTTCCCGGCGCCAGGATTGCCGGTCGCCGAACGGATAGGCGAAATGCCTGACGGGCTGGCGCAAGGCGGTCTCCGCAACCGCCTTGCCCATCGTCATCTCGCGTTGCGCGTCGGCTGCTTTCAGGTTGGACAGCGCGGGATTGTTCACCGTGGCGCTGCCGATCGTCACCAGCGGATCGGCGGCGAGCTTCGCCAGATCGCCCCAATCCATCGACGCTGCTCGCGACAGCGCCGCGAGATCGACGGAATAGCGCGTGCAGAGGTCGTGGATCGCGAACGAAAGATCCGGCGGCGGCAGTGTCCGCATCCAACTCGCCAGAAATTCGAAAGTGTCATACTTCTCCGGCGTGCTGCCGGTAGCGAAACGCCGCTCCTGGCGGTCGATCACCAGGCTGATGCGATCCTCGCTGGCGATCATGTCTTCCAGCGCGAGCCACCAGGCTTCGCCGAGCCCGTCGGAAAACGCGGTAGGCAGGTAGACGGTGAAGGGCACGCCGTGCTTCGACAGTACGGGATAAGCCTGCGTGATGACATCCTTGCAACCGCCGTCGAAGGTCAGGCAGGCAAATCGATTGGCCTTCGGCAGCGTTACCGCCCGCCGGCACACTTCGTCCATCGTAATCAGATCGAAGTCCCA
This sequence comes from Bradyrhizobium sp. CSA112, assembly GCF_029051645.1. Lineage (GTDB taxonomy): Bacteria > Pseudomonadota > Alphaproteobacteria > Rhizobiales > Xanthobacteraceae > Bradyrhizobium. The sequence goes on along the minus strand of NZ_JAACFS010000005.1, from coordinate 284,843 downwards.
GCGCTTCAGCGCGCGGATGGTCCGATCGAGAAATTGCGGCGTGATTTCGCGCCACCGGTTCGGCTGAAACCGCCGGGAATCCCGCGGACGCACGCGCTCGAAGCGCAAAATGACGCCTGCGCCGCCGGTCTCGTGCTGCTTCAGCCTGAAGTAGCCGCTGAAATAGGCGAGCTCCATTCCGGCCCGCCGCCAAATTCCGATATCCGACGCCAACGTTCCCGTCCCCACCATACGGTCGCGCTGCCCCGCCGCGCACCGATTGTATTACCCTTTGTTGACATTTCCCTGCGAAGGTCGGCCAAAGCCGAAATTTGTAAACAATTTCATATAGCACGGGCTCTGCGATGACCATGGCTGCCGCGATTGAAGACCGGACGGCGGATGCAGGAACGTGGTCAAAGGCGAGCCGCATCGCCGGCATCGACATCGTTCACGATCTGGCCGCGGCGGAAGGTATTTGGCGCAACCTGGAAGGCGCGCAAACCTTCTTCACACCGTATCAGCGGTTCGACTTCCTCAGTCCCTGGCAGCGGCAGGTCGGCGAGCGCGACAGTCTCGCTCCCTTTATCGTAATCGCCTACGACGCGGAGCGCCGCCCGCTGGTGCTGCTCCCGCTCGCGCTCAGGCACGCCTATGGCGCGCGTTGCGCCAGTTTCATGGGCGGCAAGCATTCCACTTTCAACATGGCGCTGTTCGACCGCGATTTCGCCGCAAGCGCAACGCAAGCCGATCTCGATGGCCTGATATCGGCGATATCGCAACGGTCCGAAGCCGACGTCCTCGCGCTGCACCAGCAACCGCTTCGCTGGCGCGATCTGCCCAATCCACTTGCCTTGCTGCCGCATCAGCCGTCCGCCAATGATTGCCCGCTATTGGTGATGGAGCCTGGCGCCGCGCCCGCGGCGCTGGTCAGCAACTCGTTCCGGCGTCGCCTCAAGGGCAAGGAACGCAAGCTGCAGTCCTTGCCCGGCTACCGCAGTTACATTGCGTCGTCAGAGGCCGACATCACCCGACTGCTTGACTGGTTCTTCCGCGTCAAGCCGCTGCGGATGGCCGAACAGAAGCTGCCGAACGTGTTCGCCGATCCCGGCATCGAGGAATTCGTCCGCAGCGCCTGCACCGCGCCGCTCGCCGGCGGCAGGCACGCCATCGACATCCACGCGCTGGAATGCGACGAGGAAGTGATCGCTATCTTCGCCGGCGTCGCCGACGGCCATCGGTTCTCGATGATGTTCAATACCTACACGATGTCGGCGAATTCGAAATACAGCCCCGGCCTGATCCTGATGCGCGACATCATCGATCATTATGCCGGACAGGATTATCGCGCCCTCGACCTCGGAATCGGATCGGACGATTACAAGCGGTTGTTCTGCAAGAGCGACGAGCCGATCTTCGACAGTTTCATCCCGCTCAGCCAGCGCGGCAAGCTTGCCGCCAGCGTCATGTCGAGCCTCAACCGCACCAAGCGGCTGGTGAAGCATAATCCGGCGCTGCTCGAAATGGCGCAAAAGCTGCGCAACGCGTTCAGTTAGGAAAACTCTCTCACCCCGTCATTGCGAGCCAACGGGTCGGCGCGAAGCGCCGCCCGATGACAGGCTCCGCGAAGCAATCCATTTCACCGCTTGCTGAAATATGGATTGCTTCGTCGCTGCGCTCCTCGCAATGACGTCGATACATCTCTCGTCAAGCCGCCACGACGCGCGGGCCGGGTTCGACTGCATCCGAAGCCTGGCACGGCTTGCTCAGCATCGTCACCTCGGAGAAACCCACCGCCTTGAGCTGGTCGCACATCAGCGTGCGCGCATCTGAGGCCATCGATGCATCCGGCACCACGACCGCCCGCGCGTGCGACGTCAGCAATTCGGCCGGCAGATCGGAGGCCGTGCCGGCATCCAGCAATACATGGTCGTAGACCCGCAGCAACGCGTCGACTGCAAGCGTCAGCCGCGGCGATTGGAGTTGCTCGCGGTCGAAGCCAGGGTGTCCGGCGCTGACGAGATGAACGCGCGACTGCCGATCCCTGGTGATGATTTGCGCAAATGACGCCTCGCCCTGCATCAGTTCTGCGAGCCCGGGCGCAGCCGGATCGACCGATACCGCCGTGATCTCAGACGAAGAGCCCGCGAGATCGACAACCACGACTTTCGCCTGCTGCGCGATCAGCCGCGCCAGCGTCAGCGCGGTCAGTGTGATGCTCTCGCTCGATGCCGTCCCCAGCACAGTCACCTTGCGCGCCGCAGCTCCAGCGTTCACCAGGACGTCCGCGACTTGCTCGATCTCACCGGCTTCCGCCAGGTGATCCATGCGGGGAGCATCTATCCAGGGCTCGCTCGACACCGGCATAGGAATGTCGTCTGCCTCGACAGTTGGCGGCGCGGGAAGCTGGGGCACGATCGACGACGCGCGCATAGGCTCCAGCGGCACCGCAGAGGCAATAGCGGGCGCAGCTTCAAGCGCAACTTCCGGCGAAATCGCATCGCGGGCCCGCGGCGCGGTCATGCGCAAGAGTTCGCCGGTCGCGATGGCGCCCGAAGTGAGCAGCAAGGTCGCCAGCGTCGCGATCAGCACGATCGGCAGCTTCTTCGGATAGGCCGGGGTGTTGGAAACGGTGGCACGGGAGATGATGCGGCCGTCAGCCGGCGCCGCCTCGATGTTCTCGCGGGCCGTCGCCTCGCGGTATTTGGCGAGATAGGATTCGAGCAGTTCGCGCTGCGCCTTGGCCTCGCGCTCGAGCGCGCGGAGCTGCACGTCCTGGCCGTTGCTCGATGTCGCCTGCTTCTTCAACTGTTCAAGGCTGTCTTTCAGACCGTCAACCCGGCTGGCAGCAAGGCGCGCGTCATTCTCAAGCGAGCGCGAGATCTTGCTCGCCTCCTCGCGCAATTGGCGATCGAGATCGCCGAGCTGCGCCTTGAGTTCCTTGATGCGAGGATGGCCGTCGAGCAGGGTCGACGACTGCTCGGCCAACTGCGCGCGCAGCGTCACCCGCTGCTCGGACATGCGCCGGATCGATTCGGAATTGAGCACTTCGGAAGCCTCGATCGGCCTGCCGCCCTGGAGCATCTCCTTGATCAGCCGGGCCTTGGATTCCGCATCCGACTTCAAGGCGCGAGCGTTGTTCAACTGCGTGTTCAACTCGCCCATCTGCTGATTGGACAGCGTGGTGTTGTTGGTGCCGACGAACAGGCTCGACTTGGACCGGAAATCCTCGACCCGTGATTCGGCTTCCGAAACCTTCTTGCGCAGATCGTCGATCTTGCCGGAAAGCCATTGGCCCGCGGCCTTCGCCTGATCCTGCCGCGCGTCCTGCTGCAGCACCAGATAGCCTTCCGCGATCGAGTTGGCGACGCGTGCGGCGAGTTCTGGGTCGCGCGACTGGAATTCGACGACCATGACGCGGGATTTGTCGACCGCGTAGGCCGTGAAGCGCTCGTAATAGGCCTCCAAGACGCGCTCTTCCGGCGTCAGCGAAAACGGATCGCGCCCGATGCCGATCAGGGCCAGCAGCGACTTGATCGGCGAGAAGCCTCGCAGCACCGGATCGAATTCAGGCAACTCGGCAAGCTTGTTCTTTTTGACGATCTCGCGGGCCAGATCGCGCGATTGCAGCAGTTGCACCTGGCTGGTGACGGCCTCGGCGTCGAGCGCGGTGCGCTCCTCGTTGCGCTCGCCGGTCGGCCGCAGGAAAATGTTCTCGCGCCCATCGACCAGGATACGCGCTTCCGACTTGTATCGGGGCGTGATCATGTTGACCGCGGCCAACGACGCTACCAGCGCCAGCACCGTCGGGACGATGATCCAGCTCCGCTTGCGCATCAGCGCATGACCGAGCACATGCAGATCGAGATCGCCGGATTCGGATGCGGCGACGGGCTTCTGCGCCGAAGGCGCGGGCCTTGCCATCGCCCGTCGCATCGCCGGCTTGTCGTTGCCTGCACGCCAGAACGCCAAACGCATCGCACACCCCCGCGGACGCAACTGCTGGTCCGCTCGAACCCTGCCCGAGTACACGTCATTATGGTTGCCTCATTATGGTTGCCGCTGGGTTAACTTGCCCTGTTTGCACCCTCAAACAGGGCGCCGCACGCGCCCGGTCATTTTTTGTTAACCATCAAAGCCCTTAATCGGCGGATACTTTTCGAGGATTCCCGTTATGCGAGGCGCGCTCGCCCCAGTTCCATGTCTGGCTGCTGCACTGGCGCTTGCGGGCTGCATGGGCCGGACCGCGCCGGTCGCCATCGCGTCCGAAGGCAGCCCCGATTCTATGGTATGTACCCAACATGACTGCTGAGAGTGCCGTAGCCATTGCAGCCGGCTTTTCGCCACGCGCGCGGCGCGACCGCGTCACGCTGACCCATACCGATGCGTCGGGACCGGCGCGTTTCGTCGTGCCATCAGGCACCCCACTCAGCCCCGGCGACACCGTCCTCGTCGGCAAGCGCTGGTTCTGATCATGCCTCTCGTTGACGGTCAGCCGCTTCGTATCCTGCACGCGACGCGTGCGCCGGTCGGCGGCATTTTCCGCCATATCCTCGATCTCGCCAACGGCCAGGCCGAGCGCGGCCATCACGTTGGCATCATCGCGGACAGCCTCACCGGTGGTGAACGCGCCGAGCAGGCGCTGGCGGAAATTGCCCCCCGGCTCAAGCTCGGCGTTCACCGCACGGCCATCCGCCGTGAGCCGCTGCCGAGCGATGTTCTGGTGTGGGCCCGATTCCAGCGCATGATCCGCCAACTGAAGCCGGACGTGCTGCACGGCCACGGCGCCAAGGCCGGCACCTTCATGCGTTTGAGGACCGCTTCCCGCGACAGGATCCGGGTCTACACGCCGCATGGCGGCTCGCTCCACTATCCGCTGACGACGATGAAGGGCAACATCTATGCCCGTGTCGAACGCGCGCTGATGAACGATACCGACCTGTTTCTGTTCGAAAGCGCGTTTGCGCGCGACACCTATCAGCGCACCATCGGCACGCCGAAGGGATTGGTGCAATGCGTGTTCAACGGCGTCACCGCCAGTGAATTCGATCCGGTCGTGAAAGCCGAAGACGCTACCGACCTGATCTATGTCGGCGAGTTCCGGCACATCAAGGGCGCCGACCTCCTGATCGACGCTGTGGCACGGCTGCGCGCCGACGGTCGTAAGGTGACGCTCACGCTCGCCGGCGATGGCGAGGAGAGCGAAAGCTTGAAGGCCAAGGTACGGGAGCTCCGCCTCGGCGACGCCGTGCGGTTCATCGGCCACGTCAAAGCGCGTCTGGGCTTCTCCAAGGGCTCGCTGCTGGTGGTTCCTTCCCGCGGGGATTCAATGCCATATGTCGTGATCGAGGCGGCGGCCGCCGGCCTTCCGATGATAGCCGCCAACGTGGGCGGCATCCCCGAGATTTTCGGCCCGCATGGCGATGCCTTGTTCGCCCCCAGCAACGCCGCCGCCATGGCCGATGCGATCGAAATCGCGCTCAAGGATCCGGCTGCGGTGAAGGAGCGGGCCAAATCACTGCGCGAACGAATCTTCCAGCATTTTTCGCAGAAGGCGATGGTCGAGGGCGTTTTTGCCGGATACCGCGAGGCGTTTGCCAATCGTTAACCGTTCTTTACCAACGTAACCGTTTCTTCCGATTTGTCCCGTAAGCCGTGGGTGCGGGGAATTCCGCATCGGCAAGCACATTTTCTTACGTGTGTGCTCCAGAACGGACGTGGACCAGTGGAACCGATTAACGCACGCTCGATGTTCGATGCCGCGGCGACCGCCAGCGCCGACCGTCCACCGGTCGAACGGCGCCGCAGGCTCACTCCGGCCGCCCTTGCCGTCAGCAACCAGAAAGTCGGCCGTGCCTACTCGCCGATCGTGATCGCGGGCGTGGTTCGCGTCATCGATTTCGCGATGCTGAGCGCGATCGGCGTCGCGATCTATTTCGGATATGTCGCCTCCCTCAGGGGGTTTTCCTGGGAGTTTCTCGCGGCGATCTTTGGCGTGGCTGCAACGGCCGTGATCAGCTTCCAGGCCGCCGATATCTACCAAGTGCAGCTATTCCGCGGCCACCTTCGCCAGATGACCCGGATGGCTTCATCCTGGGCGTTCGTGTTCCTGCTGTTCATCGGCGCATCCTTCATCGTCAAGCTCGGCAGCGAAATATCGCGGCTCTGGCTCACGGCGTTTTTCTTCACGGGCCTTGCGGCGCTGGTAACCGGGCGCGTGATCCTGCGCTCGCTGGTGCGCGGCTGGGCTCATCAGGGCCGGCTCGATCGCCGCACCATCATCGTGGGCGCGGACCAGAGCGGCGAGCAGCTCGTCCAGGCGCTCAAAACCCAGGATGATTCCGACATCAAGGTGCTCGGCGTGTTCGATGACCGCAACGACGACCGTGCGATGGATACCTGCGCCGGCAGTCCCAAGCTCGGCAAGGTCGACGACATCGTCGAATTGGCGCGCCGCACCCGCATCGACCTCGTGCTGTTTGCGCTGCCGATCTCGGCCGAGATGCGCATTCTCGAGATGTTGAAGAAGCTGTGGGTGCTGCCGGTGGATATCCGCCTCTCCGCCCATACCAACAAGCTGCGCTTCCGTCCCCGCTCCTATTCCTATGTCGGCGAGGTGCCCACCCTCGACGTGTTCGAGGCGCCGATCACCGACTGGGATCTGGTGATGAAGTGGCTGTTCGACCACGTCGTCGGCTTCGTGATCCTGGTGCTGGCGTTGCCGGTGATGGGTCTGGTCGCGCTCGCGGTCAAGCTCGACAGCCCCGGGCCGGTGCTGTTCCGCCAGAAGCGGTTTGGCTTCAACAATGAGCGCATCGACGTTTTCAAGTTTCGTTCGATGTACCACCATCAAGCCGATCCGACTGCTTCCAAGGTCGTGACCAAAAACGATCCCCGCGTCACCCGCGTCGGGCGCTTTATCCGCAAGACCAGCCTCGACGAACTGCCGCAACTCTTCAACGTCGTGTTCAAGAGTAACCTCTCGCTGGTCGGCCCCCGTCCCCACGCCGTGCAAGGCAAGTTGCAGAGCCGGCTGTTCGACGAAGCCGTCGATGGTTATTTCGCGCGCCACCGCGTCAAGCCCGGCATCACCGGCTGGGCGCAGATCAACGGCTGGCGCGGCGAAGTCGACACCGACGAGAAGATACAGAAGCGCGTCGAGTTCGACCTCTATTACATCGAAAACTGGTCGGTGCTGCTCGATCTTTGCATTCTGCTCAAGACGCCGCTGGCACTAATGACCAAGAGCGAGAACGCCTATTGAGTTGATGTCATTGCGAGCGAAACGAAGCAATCCATCGCGCGGCTCTGGGATAGGTGGATTGCTTCGTCGCTTCAGCGCAAAATTGCTTTGCAATTTTGTCGCGAGCTCCTCGCAATGACGCGGATAGCAGGTTCAGTTGTTTGTTGCGTTGCGTGAGTGCGTGAGTATTCGATGACCTATGCGGCGACGGCCGGAGGCTCCCTACCATCGATGACGGCTGCGCCCGGCGTGCTTGCCTTGCAGCGCGCGATGGTATGGCTGGTCGGAGCATCCGTCGCGATCGTCTTCATTGAGCCCAGTCCCTATGAACTGGCCACGTTTGCGGCCTCGGTAGTCTTTTTCGCAACCGGCCTGCGGATGCGGCTGGTGTTCATGCCGCTGCTTCTGCTGCTGTTCTTGATCAATGTCGGCTACACCGTCAGCTCGGTCGCCGTGTTCGACCGGCCCAGCGTGCCGAACTGGATCGCGACCTCGTGGTACATGGCGGTAACAGTCATTCTGTTCGCGATGGTGATATCGGAGGATACCGCGGCGCGGCTCGACATGCTCCGGCGCGGCCTCATCGTCGGCGCCCTGATTGCGGCGCTTGCCGGTATTGCCGGTTACTTCAACCTCATTCCCGGCGGGCGTGACTTGCTGACGCTGTATGACCGCGCCCGCGGCACCTTCAAGGATCCGAACGTGCTCGGCGCGTTCCTGATCCTGCCGGCGCTGTTCGCGCTGCAAAGCGTCGTCTCGGACAAATTCGGCAAGTCGCTGCGCAGCGCGATCACGTTCGGCGTCCTGTCGCTGGCAATCCTCCTTTCGTTCTCACGCGCCGCGTGGGGCCAGTTGATCCTCACTTCCGTATTCATGCTGGCGTTGATGGTGCTGACCAGCCGCTCGCAGTCGCAGCGCTCGCGCATCATCGTGGTCGCGCTCGTTACCGTAGTGCTGGCGGCGGCGCTGGTTGCTGTGCTGCTGTCGCTCGATCCGATCGCGCAACTATTCAAGCAGCGCGCCAGTTTCGATCAGAGCTACGACGGGGGCCGCTTCGGACGTTTCGGCCGGCATATTCTCGGAGCCGAGATGGCACTTGGTTTACCGCTCGGCATCGGGCCGCTGCAGTTCAACCGCTTCTTTCCCGAGGACACCCACAATTCCTACCTGAACGCGTTCATGTCAGGCGGATGGCTCTCCGGCGTCTGCTATCCGGTACTGGTCTGCGTCACCGTGCTGACAGGGTTCCGCTATGTCTTCGTCAGCGTGCCCTGGCAGCCGGCCTATCTGGCGATCTTCGCCGCGTTCCTCGGCACCGTCGGCGAGAGCTTCATCATCGATACCGACCATTGGCGGCACTTCTGGCTCATGCTGGGAGCGATGTGGGGCATGTTCGTTGCCGCCGAGCGCTGGAAGGCCGACACCATTCCGCGGCCATAGCGCCGACGAAGCCGTCCTACGCTGCGAAGCTACTTCTCGACCGTGAACGTCAATCCGGCATGATCGACCAGCCGCTCGATCAGCTTGTGCTGCATCGCAGCCCCCGGCGTCCAGATGCCGGCTGGAACATCCGGCGTGTCGCGCAGCAGGCAGATTGCGCATTCCGAGATCATCTTTGACGTCGACCCATAGCCGGGATCGCGGTCACCCTTCACGGATGCGCGGACCTGACGACCATCGGGCGCGATGGCGACATAGAGCAGATCATAGAGGCCGTTCTCGCGCTCTTCCTTCGACGGCCCTTCGCCGGGCTTGGGTGCACCGGGGCCGGTCTTTTCGGTATTTGCGGCCATCACCAGCTTGGCGTTGGCCTCGCCCTTCTCGCCGGCACCCGTCAGCACCATTTCGTCGTAGACGAACTCCTTCCCGTACGGAAAGCCCATCAGCATGTTCGAGCGATGGATGTTACGGGTGTTGATGAGCGCCATCATGAAGGGCGCCGCCCAGGACTGCAGGTCTTCCTCATAGGCCGGCTTGCTGCCCGGCGGCTGCTTTGGCCCCTTGAATCCGGGCGTCAGCGCGAACGCATCCTTGAGTATCGCAACTAGGCTGAGATCCTTGGCGACGGCATCGAAGGTCGCCTTGGCGCTCGCGGCGGTGCCGCCGGACAGGGTGCCGCGCATGTCGCGCACGCGCCCCTTAACGCGGGAAGCCGGCGTGCCGAACACCCGCTTGGCTTCCTCCTGCACAAAGAATGCGCCGAGTTCGAACGGCACCGAGTCGAACCCGCATGAAAACACGATGCGTGCGCCGCGGGCTTTCGCTTCTGCTTCATGCTTGTCGATCATCTCCCGCATCCACAACGGTTCGCCGCAGAGATCGAAATAATCGGTACCCGAGGCCACGCAGGCAGCAAGCAGCTCATTGCCGTAAAACTGATACGGGCCGACCGTGCTGATCACAGATTTCGTCTGATCCAACATCGCCTTCAACGATGCGGGATCGCTGGCATCGGCCACAATCAGCGGCGTATCCGCAGGCGCGCCGATCGCATCGCGAACGGAGGCGAGCTTGTCCTTGCTGCGCCCGGCCATCGCCCATTTCAGGCTGGCGTCGCCCTTGTAGTGCGCGGCCAGATACTCGGCGACGAGTTGGCCGGTGAAACCGGTGGCGCCGTAGACGACGATGTCGAATTTCGACGAAGACATATTTTGGTTCCTGGAATTGACGTTTGGGTCTTCTTGTCATTGCGAGCGAAGCGAAGCAATCCAAAATCTCTTCGCGGTGTATGTGGATTGCTTCGCTTCGCTCGCAATGACGGTCGTTTATTTCTTCGCGTACGACACGCCCATGCCGGCGCGAACGTCGGCCTGAATGCCATAGGGCGCGATCGGATAGCGCAGGCCGTTCTTCGCCAATTGCTTCATCCCGACAATGGCCTTGGCAAGATGCTCCGGCTTGAGCGCCATCAGCATCTCCTCGTCCGGCACGCCGCCGTAGCGGCGCTCGGCGAAGCACGGCAGCGACAGGCTTGGCTCGCCGGTCTTGAGCGCCCTGCCCCAGGAATCCGCGCAGGCGGTCTCGCCGACCACGCCCCACTCGAATTTCTTGTAACCGGTATATTGCAGGCCGTTGATCAGAATGATCATCTGGCCAGGCGTCGCGTAGACCAGGCAGATATCGGGCGGATTGAGCCGGCCGCTGGTGAGCGGGCTCACCGCCATCGCCTGATACTGGCCGAAAGGTACGACGTCGAGCGCCTCCTGACGCTTGCGCGCGTCCTCGGCCGTGCTGTGCCAGACTCCGACATAATTTTCCCCGGCGAGCCACTTTTCGTCCTGCGGCGCCAGCCCAATCACGGCGCGGCACTGCGCGCCGACGAGATCGTCGCCGGTGATACCGACGGTCCAGCCGAGCCGCGAGGCCATGCTGACGATCTGGTCGGTGGTATGCACCGCCGAGGGACGCCGGATCTTCGGGATCGCGGCCATCTCCTCGACGCGGGCAAACATCTTGATGCCGATCACGGTCGTCTTCAGCCTCAGCAGGCTGTTCAGGTCGGCCACCATGCCGGCCAAATCGAACGCTTCCGGCGGCGTCTGCTGTTGCATGGCGTAAACTCCCAAATCGGCGGCCCCGCCTGTTGCGTGATTGTAGCCCGGCTGGCGACCGGCTTCTACTTCGATGCTGGGCCCGGCAGCAACTCGTCGATCTTGCCGGTGGCGCGGTAGGCGAGCAGCCCCATCCATTCGCGCAACGCGACGTCGGTCCGTCCTAGTCCGTCGATTGCGATATTGGTGAAATTCCACACATCGCCGCCTCGGCCGACCCGCCAATCGACGGGATAGGGCTCGACCGCGAATCCCGCTTTCCTAAACAAGCCGACCGATCGCGGCATATGGGAAGCTGACGTCACCAAAAGCCAGCGCTCGCCCTCCTTGGGCGCAAGCATCACCTTCGAGAATTCCGCGTTCTCCTGCGTATTGCGCGAAGCCCGTTCCATGACCAGGCGCGACTTGTCGATGCCGAGACTCTCGAAAATGGCGCCGGCGAAATCGGCCTCTCTGGCGTCGTTCGAAATCAGTTTCGCGCTGCCGCCGGTAAATACGACGCGCGCGTTAGGATAGCGGTGCGCCAGCGCCGCAGCCGCGATCAGACGATCGGGCGCGCCGAGCACCACCGGCGTGCTGTGCGCGACGGAGAGCTCGGGTTGGATCGAGCCGCCGAGCACGATGATGCCGTCAGGCGCCCCGCGCGAGTTGTCCCATGGCGGAAAGCGCTGCTCCAACGGATAGAGCAGCAGGTTCCCGAGCGGCGACAGACCGCAGATCACGAGCAGCAGAACGGCTGCGATCACCAGCTTGCGCCCCAGCGATGCAAAGCGCGTGAACATCAGAATGGCCCCGACGAAGCCGACGCCGATCAGAAGATTCGTCGGCAACAGCAGAGAGCCGAGCGTCTTGGAGAGGACAAAAAACAAGGGGAAGCCTCTGATAATGTCTGATAGAGCGTCATACGACGCCATTGCAGCAACCAAAAGTCCCCCTCATGGCCTATCATCATCTGCATTCCAGCCCCGAAACCTGCCACTGGGGCTTTTTCGAAGCGAAATTGAAGCCCGTCCTGACCATCGCCAGCGGCGACGAGGTCACCATCGACACCGTGACCGGCGGGCCGGACGTGATGCCGGACCGAGCCAAGTTTCACGTACCTGCCGAGCTTGCCGACATTCACGCGCGGAGTGAGCGCATGGTCCCGGGTCACATCCTCACCGGCCCGGTCGCGGTTGCCGGCGCCGAGCCCGGCAACGTGCTGGAGGTCGACATTCTCGACGTCCAGCTCCGGCAGGACTGGGGCTACAATCTGATCCGCCCGCTGGCGGGCACCCTGCCCGACGATTTCCACGAGACGCGCATCATCAACATCCCGCTTGACCGCGAGCGAATGGTGGGCCGGATGCCATGGGGGCTCGATTTGCCGCTGGCGCCGTTCTTCGGCGTGATGGGTGTGGCGCCGCCGCCGGCCTGGGGCCGCATCACCTCGTTGATTCCGCGCGCGATGGGCGGCAATCTCGACAACAAGGAATTGGGCGCCGGCGCCAAGCTGTATCTGCCGGTGTTCGTGCCGGGCGCGCTGTTCTCCTGCGGCGATGGGCATGGCGTGCAGGGCGATGGCGAAGTCTGCGTCACCGCGATCGAGACGGCATTGCAAGGCCGCTTCCGCCTGACGCTGCGCAAGGATCTGGAGCTCGGCTATCCCCGTGCGGAAACGCCAACGCATTACATGACGATGGCGATGGACCCCGATCTCGATCAATGCGTGGTGCGCGCGTTGCGCGACATGATCTTGCTGCTCGGCGAGAAGCGCAATTTGTCGCGCGAGGACGCTTACACGCTCTGCAGTCTCGCCGCCGATCTGCGGGTGACGCAGACCGTTAACGGCTCCAAGGGCATTCACTGCATGATCGCGAAGACGGTCGTGCACGGCTGATCGGACGACCTGCGGCTCCTCAAAAAGGAGAGCGCAGCTTCAGCCGCGCGTGAAACAACACGCTGGTCTTTCCGACCAACGCAGTCCCCTGCACCTGCGCGCCATCGGCGGCGTACGACCCGCTGAAGCCGCAAGTGACTTCGCGCCCGCCGAACAGCGGCAGCGCGCCAACCGATTTCGTGTGCTCGTTGGTGATCAGTTCACCGCGCCACTTGCCGCGATCTGCGGTGTAAGAGCCCGTGTAATAGAAATACGAGTCACCGCCGGCGATCTTGCCGTCGCGCAGCACAATCACGCCGTGCGCGCGGCCATGGCCGCCGTCCGTCATCTCGATATGAATGGTGTAGAGACCGTTCGTTACCGTCATTGCGCCCTTGCCGCCGTCCCAGGGCATCATCGGCATTCCCTGCAGCGCGAAGCAATGGGGAAATGGCCCACACGGCTGGATCGTTTCGCCGCGCCTCTAACCGCCGTTAAGACTGCCGCGCGCTGCGCGTCACGGGCACTTTGGTTAATCCACAAACCCGACTTTGGCTTTTAATATGTTTTTTCAAATGGATAGAGAGCTATCCACAAGCCGTTTGACTCATGTGTGTAAAACTAAATAGAGTCGAAATAGTAACTTTTCAGTACAGCGTTTAAAAGTTAGCGTTCCCCATGGCTACAGAAAAAGCCGAAACCGACCGCGTTCCCGTGACCTTGGCGCTCTCGACCATCGCTTATATGGAAAGATTGGTGAGACAGGGCACCCACGGCACAAGCGTTCCCGGCGTTGCAAGGACCCTGATCGAGGAAGGCATTCGGCTGGCCATCAAGGATGGGCTGCTTGCAATCCGCGACAACGGCAAGACGTCCTGACGGGAGCAACGCGGCGGTTTTCACAGAATGTGGAACCGAGAAAATGCTTACGAATGTACCGACCTGGACCACCGATCGCGTCGAACTCCTGAAAAGCCATTTTGAAGCCGGCCTCACCTGCCGCGAGATCGCGGCCAGCATCGGCGTCAGCCGTAACGCCGTGATCGGCAAGCTCTCGCGCCTGCAATTGACGCGCGGCCCCGCCCCCGCCGAACCGCGACCGACCAAGGCTGCCAGGGAGCGTTCGCGGAAATCCATTCCCCGGTTGCAATATCAAATACTGCAGTCCGTTTACGAAAACGCTCAGCCGCTGCAAGAAGAGCCAATCGCCAGCAATCAGCGCTGCTCGCTGCTCGAACTCAGCAACGAGCGGTGCCGCTGGCCGATCAGCACGCCAGGCGCAGAAGACTTCTGCTTTTGTGGCAATACGCCGGTGGAAGGCATGCCCTATTGCTCGGGCCACACCCGCCTCGCCTACCGCCCGGGTTCGCGTCAGCGCGTCTCGCGCGCGTGAGCGGCGTCAGTTGCCGTGACGACGCGTCCGGAGTGCGGAGCTTCGGTTCTGATTCCATCAGAACCGATCGTCCGCTACCCGAGCCGCCAGCCGACCTCTTCCGTAAAGCTCTTGTAGAACTCCGGTGTATAGGCCTTTTCGGGGGCCTGCCGCACCCGCTCGTCGAGCTTGTGGGCGTCGTCGCCGACGAGAATGCGCCAGCGCTCAACCTTGACGCCGTCAAGGATGATCTTTGCCGCGACCGCCGCCGTGGTCGGCGCCTCCTCGCGGAAAGTGCGCGCGCGGTCGAGTGCGATTTTCTGAATGTCGTCGTCCGACATCGGCACGGTATCGATGCCCATGCCCTTCAGGCGCTGCCGCGTCGCCAGGATTTCATTCGGGCTCAGTTCTTCGGATTCCGATCCGCTCTGGATCTTGCGCGAATTGGAAACGATCGACGTGCCGATATGCCCGGGCATCACGACTGAGCATTTGATGTGCGGCGCGTTGAGCCGCAGATCCGTCATCAGTGCTTCGGTAAACCCTTTCACCGCGAACTTGGCGGCGCTGTAGGCGGTGTGCGAGGCGCCCAGGCCGACGGACGCCCAGAAGCCGTTGACGCTCGATGTGTTGACGATGTGGGCCTCGTCCGCTTTCATCATGAGCGGCAGGAAAGTGCGAACACCGAGATAGACGCCGCCCCAGCAGATGTTGAAGGTGCGTTCCCACTGCTCGCGCGTGTTGGTGAACAGGCTGCCGCCACCGCCGATGCCGGCATTGTTGAACAGCAGATGGATCTTGTCGGTCGCCTGCTGCTCGATCAGCTCATCGCGGAAGCGCTGGAGATGAGCCTCGATCGAGACGTCGGCGACGTGCGTGGTGACGCGAAGGCCCTGCGGCAACTTTTCCGCCTCGCACATGCGCTTGGTCTCGGCCATCGCCTCCGGGGAAACGTCGCACATCGCGACATTGCAGCCTTCGGCGACGAGCTGGCGCGCGAGTTCGCGGCCCATGCCTGTGCCGCCTCCGGTGATCACGGCAAACTTTCCGGCAAAGTCCTTCATGAGATCGTCACCTCGGTTTTTGAATTTTTGAGTTGGGGCCCTCATGGCAATGGGGCCCGTACGAACGGGACAGTAACAGCTCGCGACTGCCGGTAAAACCACCGGTGAAACGCGGTTCGATTGTCTCGCTGACGTTTTCGCGCGGCGGAATTTACTCCGCCGCCTCGCGAGAGCCGCGCAGCGCGCCCAATCCCTCCAGTGCCTTTCTGATAGCTGCCTGTTGCGCAGACGATGCTTCCGGCATCGGTGCGCGAGAGAATGTCGCGGGCAGCCCCTGCAGCGACTGTGCGTAGCGCGTGCATGCCGGAAGATTGTCGGAGACGATGGCGTTCCACAGTGTCAGCAGCTTCTTGTGCAGCTCCAGCGCGCGGTCGTGGTTGCCCGCTTTGACGACGTTCCAGAGTTCGACGGAAGCATGCGGCGCGGCGCTCAGGATCGCCGCGATCGATCCATGCGCGCCGAGCGCATAGGATGGATACATCAGCGCGTCGACCGCGCTGTAGATCAATTTGTCCGGCGCCATCATCATGAGGTCGGCAAACAGTTTCAAATCGCCAGCGCTCTGCTTGACGCCGACAACGAGCGGCACCTCGTTCATGATCCGCCTCAGCAGCGCCGGCGAGAGATAGGACCACGGCACCACATTGTAGATGATGATCGGCATGCCGGTTTCATCGGCCATATGGCGGAAATGATCGACCATCGCCTGCTCGTCCGGCTTGAATAGATAGTGCACCGGCGTCACCTGCAGCGCGGCGACGTTCATGTCGCGCACCAGCTTGCCGCGCCGGATTGCGTCGCGGGTGGAGTCAACTATGATGCCGGCGATGACGGGCGCGCGCCCTTTCGCGGCTTCCACGGTCGCCGCGACAAGGTCGCGATACTCTTCGTGGTCAAGCGTATGCCCTTCGCCGGTCGAGCCGCCGGCTGCCATGCCGTGGCTGCCGGCGCCGATCAGCCAGTCAACCTGCGGTGCGACGAGTTTGAAATCGATCTCGCCGTCTTTTCGGAACGGCGTCGTCATCGGCGGTATCACGCCGGTAGGACGTGCTGTCATGGGTTGGCCTCGCGTTTCCATCCGCTATCCGCGGATTGCATCCCGCGTTCCCGGCAGCTTTTTCGGCCGGTTGGAGGCGAGCCTATTGAAGGGCGGCGCGGTTATCCAGCTTGTGCGGGCAATCGCGCTGCAGGGGAGTATTGCGTCTTCCGCACATGTTGAACCTTTGGCCTCCCGCCGACGACCTAATGACTGGAGGCAGCATCAACGCAGAGGAGACCGCCCGTGGCCCCCTGGCACGATACCATGGTCGATCGACCGGAATCGGATGGTGCGGCTTATGTCACGGGCTGGACCATCAGCGGAGTAGCTGTACTTGGCGCCATTGTTGCCGTTTGGGTTCTCGGCATCTAGGGGGTGGAACTGGCCACCGGTCGCCTCAATGAGGCCCTTCGCGCGCCTTGCGCCGGGCGCTGATCGCAGCTAATGGAACGGCATCGGAGCGTGGCGCAGCCCGGTTAGCGCACTAGTCTGGGAGACTAGGGGTCGGAGGTTCAAATCCTCTCGCTCCGACCAATCTTACAGCCCCCTCAACCGTCCTTCAGGGCGTTATCCAGCAATTGCTTGCAGGCGATCAGCTCCTGCAGGACCCGCTCCAACCGCTCGCGGTCGGCTTCCGAAGGTCCCGGCTTGCCCTTGGCGAAGGGGAGCAAAATGCCGTCATCGTCGGTATCGACAAAGCGGTAGTCGATTTCCTTCTCTTCGGTCTCGTAGTCCTCGTCGTCGGCACCGGCGACCAGCGTCTCGCCCTGCTCCTCCGGCTCCTGCAGGCTGAGGCCGATCGCTTCCTCGACGGCGCCGAAGGTGACGGCCGAGGTCTGATCGGCAAGGCCCTGCACCGACTTGATGCCGTGCTCTTTCAGGATCCGCTGCACGCCGCGGATGGTGTAGCCCTCGCCGTACAGCAGGCGACGGATGCCTTTGAGGAGGTCGACGTCGTCGGGGCGGTAGTAACGCCGCCCGCCGCTTCGCTTCATCGGCTTGATCTGGGCAAACCGCGTCTCCCAGAACCGCAGCACGTGCTGGGGAATATCGAGCTCTTCAGCGACTTCGCTGATGGTGCGGAACGCATCCGGCGCCTTGTCCAAATGCCAGCTCCTCTCAACTCATCTTGTTGGTGAAGACGCAGTACTCGCTTTGTTACGCGGCCGTGTTACTCGGTCTCGTTAGTCGGTCTTGCTTTCACCGTTGCCGGGCGCGTGGCCGTTGATCCGCTGCTTCAGAATAGCTGACGGCTTGAACACCATCACTCGACGCGGCGAGATCGGCACTTCGGTACCGGTCTTCGGGTTACGTCCGATACGCTGACCCTTCTTGCGCACCATGAAGGACCCGAACGACGACAGCTTCACCGTTTCGCCCTTCTCCAGGCAATCGGTGATCTCTTTCAAAACGAGCTCGACAAATGCAGATGATTCCGTTCGCGACAGGCCCACCTTCTGGTAGACCGCCTCGCACAAATCCACACGTGTGACTGTTTTTCCGGTCCCGGTCATCGCCTGCCCCGCACTCTCGGCGAACAATTTATTCCCTGAAATTAGGAGGTTAGCACGCAATGGTCAACAGCGACCATCATGCAGACGCATGGAACATCACTACAATTTTAATCGGTATTTTTAGGCCGCGCTTACCAGCGCACGAGGGCGGAACCCCAGGTAAAGCCGCCGCCCATGGCCTCAAACAGCACCAGATCGCCCTTCTTCACGCGTCCATCCTTGACGGCGACGGCCAGCGCCAGCGGAATCGAAGCCGCCGACGTATTGCCGTGCAGGTCGACGGTCAGTACCACCTTCTGCGGCGCAATATGAAGCTTGTGCGCTGAAGCATCGATGATTCGCTTGTTAGCTTGATGCGGGATGAACCAGTCGATGGAATCAGCCGTCGCGCCGGTCGCATCGAACGCATCAACAATCACGTCGGTGATCATGCCGACGGCATGCTTGAACACTTCGCGGCCTTCCATCCGAAGATGGCCGACGGTCTGGGTCGTCGACGGGCCGCCGTCGACATAGAGCTTCGCCTTGTGCCGTCCGTCCGAGCGCAGATGGGTCGTCAGCACGCCGCGATCGGAAGGCAAGCCCGGCTGATCCTGCGCTTCGAGCACCACCGCGCCGGCACCGTCGCCGAACAGCACACAGGTTCCGCGATCGTTCCAGTCGAGAATGCGCGAGAACGTCTCAGCGCCGATCACCAGCGCGCGCTTGTAGGCGCCGGAGCGCAGGAAATTGTCAGCCGTAGCCAGCGCAAAGACGAAGCCAGAACATACCGCCTGCAGATCGAAGGCGGCGCCGTGATGGATGCCGAGCTCGTTCTGCACGGCGACCGCGGTTGCCGGAAAGGTATGATCCGGCGTCGATGTCGCCAGCACGATCAGGTCGATTGCCTGCGCGTCGAGGCCGGCATGCTCGAGCGCCGCACGCGCAGCGTTGATCGCCAAGTGCGACGTGAACTCGCCCTCGGCCGCAATATGGCGCTGCCGGATGCCGGTGCGCTGCACGATCCACTCGTCCGAAGTATCGATTCGCGCAGCCAGTTCGGCATTGGTCAGCACCTTCTGCGGCAGATAAGAGCCACAGCCCAGCACGACCGAACGTTTCGCAGTCACGAGACAACCTCCTGCGCGGTCTGCGCTTGAGCCAGCGCACTGCCGTCGCGATTAAGCATATGATTGATCTTGGTGAGGAGATCGCAGCGGACCATCTCATAGCCAACATCGACCGCATAGGCAAAGCCTTCGGCGCTGATTCCGCCATGGCTTTTGACAACGACGCCTTTCAGGCCGAGCAGCACACCACCATTGGATTTGTTCGGGTCGAGCTTGTCTCGGAGCGCCTTGAAGGCGCTGCGGGCGAACAGATAACCGATCCGGGAAAACCAGCTTGAAGCCATGGCATTGCGCAGAAAATCTGCCATTTGGCGTGCAGTTCCCTCCGCGGCCTTCAACGCGATGTTGCCGCTAAAACCTTCCGACACGATCACGTCAGCCGCGCCCGCGCCGATCCCGTCGCCTTCGACGAAGCCGATATAATTGAGCTGGCTCGCGCGCAGCAGCTCGGCGGCCTCGCGGATCTCTTCATGACCCTTGATCTCCTCGACCCCGATGTTGAGGAGGCCGACAGTCGGCCGTTCCCGGTTGAGCAGCACGCTCGCCATCGCGCTGCCCATCACCGCCAGCGCCACGAGATGGCGCGCGTCGCCGCCGATCGTGGCGCCGAGGTCGAGCACGACGGAATCGCCTCGCGCGGTCGGCCACACGCCCGCAATCGCCGGGCGATCGATTCCGGCCATGGTGTGCAGGTGGAAGCGCGCCATGGCCATCAGCGCGCCGGTATTGCCCGCGGAAACCGCGACGTGGGCGTCGCCCCTTTTCACGGCATCGATCGCAAGCCACATCGACGAGCTCTTGCGGCCGCGGCGCAGCGCCTGGCTCGGCTTGTCGTGCATGCTGACGGTCACGTCGGTATGGACAACGTGCGAGGCTGCCTTCAGCGCTGGATATTTGGCAAGCTGCTCGTCGATCAGCTTGCTGTCGCCATAGAGCAGAAATTCGGTGTCCGGATGCCGTTTCAAAGAGATTGCGGCGCCGGGAATGACGACCGATGCGCCGACATCGCCACCCATGGCGTCAAGCGCGATTCGAACCTTTTGCGGCATGAACGTCCCGGAAACCTGATCTCTTGCGGCCCTCGTAGAGCCCGGCCGCGCACTGGAATGGCACCGCTACACGGTGCTCGGCGAAACGCAACACCGCGCCCCCGCCGGGCCGCGACAATAGCGTGTCCCCGTCCCGACACAACCTCTTGACCGCGTCTTTTGGCGAAAGGGAAGCTGTGTGGCCCGAAATCAAGAGTAACAAGTATCCCTATATAATTCAACATCTTACGAGATATTCGGGATCGGACATGACAGCTACCTCGAGCCGATGGCAGCTTCGCCGACCACTTTAACTGCCTGCTACTTGCCCTTGGGCTTCCTGCTGCCCGATTTTTTCGGCGCTGCCTTCAACGCCCTTAGCGCCGCGAACGGGTGATCCTCGGGGTCGGCGGCTTCAACCACCGGCTCAAATACGGCGCCGGGTTTGCGCGGATATGGATCGACCGCGAGATACAATGCGTCGGTGGCGACCCTGCCGAGATCGATCATGCCGTTCTCGATCGGCTCGGGTGGATCGGGTGTCTCCTCGTCGCTCTCCCCGGCCTCCTCGACCAGCGCGGCCATCTGCGGGATCTGCTCGGGTGGCGCGAAGATCAGGTCGATCGGCTCTTCGATCTCGCTCTCGATCTCCTCCAGCGTCACCACGCAGGTCTGTCCGATCCGCGCCCGCACGTGGCCAGTCACATGGAAGCGGCCGCCGCGCTGTGGCGTCACGTCCAAGGAAGCCAGCACCGACGACACCTCGCGCAAGCTGCCCGTCTCGGCCACCGCATTGCGGATGGCCTGATCGGCCTCGATGTCGCGATGCAGGCCCGTTTCGGGGATTTGCGCGACCGCAACGGGGACGCGCCACGGGTCGAGCTTCTCTGTTGCGTCGTTCTTGCTCATTGCTGTGCGCCATTCTCCGGCAAAGGAAACTTGGCCGAACCGCTCACCAGCGTCGCCTCGTCGAGGCGGTCGAGAGCGGCCATCGCCGCCTCGGCATATGCCGCAAGCAGACGGGCCTTTTCGATGTTCTCGCCGTTCAGGATATTCTTGCACATCGCCTGCGCCAGTGCCTCACGGCCCTCCGTCAGCGCAAAGTCATAGGCCGCCGTCCGGCCATAGAAGGCTTCGCCGAAGGCCTGCATGCGCTTCGGCACCTTGAGGTCACTAACCGCCATTTCGCGCAGATTATCGTCCATATCGTTGCAAAAATGGTCGAACAGCCCTTGTGACAGGGCCGTGCCGCCCTCCACTGACTTCAGGCGTCGCAAGACCAGCCATAAATGCAGCAGAAGCAGGTCAAAACGGCCGTTAACCGTGTCCGGAACCCCAAAGTCCCGATAAAACAACGGTTCTCGCGCCTGCGTCACGATCATGCCATAGATGGCCTCGATGGTGCCGCGCAACCGCGCCCGGGGTTTCCTGAAGTGATTGAATGGCCAAAGCATTGTGGGTTCCGCAAGCGAGCCCTCCCGGGCCACGCGTGTTGCAATCCAGCATGCTGCCCGGTACGTCAACGCACCGCGCGATGCAAGAGGACGGGCTAATTCCTGATATGATCGAGATGAGCCACCTGAGCACCTGTGTGCCCTCGCCTCGCCGCCTGACCATGCGCTGGCGCGGCTTCCGGGCGGCTGCGGCCGCGGCACTGGTCTGCGTGACGCTCGCGGGGTGCACCGGCGAGCAGTTCCAGAAGGGCTATATCCTGCCGCCCAACGCGCTGGAGCAGATTCCGATCGGCGCCAGCCAGGATCAGGTGCTGATCGTGATGGGAACGCCGTCGACGGTCGCGACCTTGAACGGCGAGGTGTTCTATTACATTTCGCAGCGCTCTGAGCGCAAAGTCGCATTCATGAATCAGCAGGTCGTCGACCAGCGCGTGATCGCGATTTACTTCGACAAGAATCGCCAGGTGCAGCGGCTCGCCAATTACGGATTGCAGGACGGCAAGATCTTCGACTTCATCAGCCGCACCACGCCGACGTCCGGCCAGGAGCTCAGCTACCTGACGCCGCTGTTCAAGCTACTCAGCTTTAACTAGAGCTCGGTCAGTTCCGATTCACTCTGTTCCGCGACGCGGAAATCCTGCGCCAAGTCGCCCGCTTGCCCTCTGCGCGCGCGCTGCCTACGGTCCCTTGCAAATAATGATTCAGCAGGGAGTGAACTTGTGACGATTAGAGCTATTTCTCGACGCCATGTTTTGACCGGAGCTGCAGCCGTTTCAGCGGCAGCGATCTTGCCGCGCGCGAGTCTCGGCGCCGACTGGCGGCCGACCGAAAACGTCCGCCTCATTGTGCCGGCGGCGCCAGGGGGCACCACCGATGTGATGGGACGATTGCTGGCGGCACATCTGCAGAAGTCGTGGGGCCAGTCCGCGGTCGTGGAGAACCGCTCCGGCGGTGGCGGCACCATCGGCACCGCCGAAGCCGTGCGTAGCAAGGGTGACGGACACACCATCCTGGTCGGCAATCCCGGCCCCAACGCGATCGCCTACAGCATTTTCCGCAACATGCCCTACAAGGCGGATCAGCTGCAGCCGGTTTCCAACCTGATCCGGATTCCAAACATCGTATCGGCGCACCCGTCGGTGCCAATCAAGTCGATCGCGGACCTGACCGCCTATATCAAGGCCAATCCGGACAAGCTCACCTATGGCTCGTCCGGCGTCGGGCAGAGCCCCCACCTCACCGGCGCCTGGTTCCTGCAATTGACCGGGCTCAAGATGGTGCATGTGCCGTTCCGCGGCGCCGGGCCGGCGCTGCAGGCTGCGCTTGCCGGCGATATCCAGATCCTATTCGACAATCTCTATCCGACGCTGCCGCAGGTTCTGGACGGCAAGCTCAATGCCCTGGCGGTGACCACGCCGGAGCGTGCCGCGCTGGCGCCCAATGTTCCGACCATGCGCGAGAGCGCATCGGAGCTTGCAAAGTTCGACGTCTCATCCTGGTTTGGCATTTTCCTGCCGAAGAGCGCGCCCGCTCCTGTGGTCGACGCGCTCAACAAGGAAATCAAGGTGTTCCTGGAGCGCGATGACATCAAGGACCAGATGGCCAAGATCGGCGCACGCACCGATCACGGCACGCCGCAGCAGTATTCCGACTTCATCCAGGCGGAGACCGCGAAGTTCGGCGACATCATCAAGCGCGAAGGCCTGCAGATGGACGCGGGTTGAGCGCCTGATCGGCAATCCCAATCAAAAACCCCGCGGCTCGCACCGCGGGGTTTTCTTTTGATCAGCTTCTCGTCGCTCAGTGCGTCGGGATTGCCAGCAGCCGGTCACGGCACACGCGCATCCATCTCCGGCCGCAGCACCACGCTCTCCTGTGCAGTCGCCTCACTGCGCGATCCGACAAAGACCGCCGGCGTGGCGGCGCGATTGACCGCAACGTGCAGAACGTCCGCCGGAATGTAAATGTAGTCACCGGGGTGAACCTTTTCGCAGTGCTGTAACTGATCGCCAGTCCAGATTTCCAGTTCGTCCCCACTCATCATGTAGAGCGCCGTCTCGTGGTGCTCGTGGACATGGGCCTTGGTGCGCCGGCCGGCCGGCCGCGTAATAACGCCGAGCCAGATCATTTTCGAGCCGACAGTCTCCGCGCTGATGCCCGGCTGATAGTCGGATCCCTGTTCGGCGCGGTAGCCTTTGCTCCCCTTCACGACGATCCCCTTCCCGCCAGCTCCTGAGTCCACGCCGTACCGTTCCCGTGCGATCATGTTGCTCATTGCCGTCTCTCCGGTTGTTTTACTCAACACGGGCAGGATCACTTGTCCGGATGGCCGAAGTCTCAAAGATCGGTCCGAAAAATTCCAAATTCTTCCAAAGCTCGGTAAGCTGCCGCATGCCCAGTGCGCCCTTCACCTTTGGCCCGTTCATGCTCGATATGGATCGCGGAATGCTGTCGCGGGACGGCCGACCGGTCGCGGTCGGCCAAAAGGGCCTCCTCCTGCTGCAAGCTTTCCTGCAGGCGCCCGGCCAAATCCTCGGCAAAGCTAGCCTGATGGACGTTGCGTGGCCTGGCGTCACGGTGGAGGAAAGCAATCTGTCGGTCCAGATCGCGGCGCTGCGCAAGCTGCTCGGGACCGCGAAGGACGGCTCCGAATGGATCACGACTGTCCCGCGTGTCGGCTACCGGTTTGCTGCGCCGGTCGCTTGGCGGGCGCAGAGCGCCACACCGCAGCGCGCTGAGAGCAATGCCCAGTCTCGCCCCTCTATCGCTGTTCTGCCTTTCGGCATCATTGGCGAAGCCGACAAGGAATATCTCGCCGATGGGCTGACCGAAGATATCATCACGGCGCTATCCCGGTTTCGCTGGTTCCGGGTCGTCGGGCGCGGTTCTGCCTTTAGTTTCAAGGGTAAACAGATCGATGTGCTGCAAGCCGCTCGTGAGCTTGGCGCGCGTTACGTGTTGCAGGGAAGCGTTCGCCAATCCGGCCTTCGGCTGCGCATTACGGCTCAGTTCATCGACGCGAGCGACGGCAGCAATGTATGGGCGGAGCGCTACGATCTGGAGATGGCGGACGTCTTTGCGATCCAGGACGAGATCGCCGAGCGGGTAGCGGGTGCGATCGAGCCCGAACTTCTCAAAAGCGAAGCCTACGTTGCGGCCATGCGGCATACCGGCAACATG
Source organism: Bradyrhizobium sp. CSA112 (assembly GCF_029051645.1). Taxonomy (GTDB): domain Bacteria; phylum Pseudomonadota; class Alphaproteobacteria; order Rhizobiales; family Xanthobacteraceae; genus Bradyrhizobium. The sequence goes on along the minus strand of NZ_JAACFS010000005.1, from coordinate 260,452 downwards.
ACCGCGTGGGACCTGGTGCGTCGGGGAATGTGGCATTTCCACAAGGTCACCCGCGACGGCCATCTGGCGGCGCGGGCGCTCTTTCGCCACGCTTGTACAATCGACCCGGACTTGCCGGAATCACACATCTGGCTCGGGCGCGTCAGCGCCGGGATAATCGCGTACGGCTGGAGCGACGCGCCCGACGCGGACAGCAAGGAAGGCGTGGATGCCGCGGCGCACGCGATAGCACTCGATCCGAGAGATCCCTATGCGCACTACGCCTTCGCCATTGCCAACGCATACAGAAACACGCCGCTGGTAGCTGTATCGGCAGCCGAGAAAGCGATCGCATTGAGCTCAAGCTTCGCATTAGGGCATCTGGTTCTCGGCCTGGCCCGTCTGTTCGCGGGCCTGGCACGAGACGCAATCGAACCGCTTGAACATGGCCTGACGTTAAATCCGAACGATCCGCAAAATCTCACTTGGTATAATCTGCTCGCCTATGCACAGCTTCTCGCCGGAGAAGCCGAGCGTGCCCTTGCGACCGCCAACACGGTGCTCGCCATTCGCCCGACGTTTCGTCCGACACTGGAAACGCTCGCATGCTGCCATGTCGCACTCGGCAACGTGGACGATGCACGCCGCTGCGCAAGCCGCATGAACGAGTTGACAGGGCCCGAGAGTCATTTCCTCGCGCCGCTAAAGCAGCTGCATCCAGAATGGGACGGGCAAATATCGCAGATGCTTGACCGGGCTCGCGCATGAAAAACCCCGCGGCTCGCACCGCGGGGTTTCTTTTCGACAACTTGTCGCGCGCTCAGTGCGCCAGGATCGCCAGCAGCAGGAGCGCCACGATGTTGGTGATCTTGATCATCGGATTGACGGCGGGACCCGCCGTATCCTTGTAGGGATCGCCGACAGTATCGCCGGTCACCGCCGCCTTGTGGGCGTCGGAGCCCTTGCCGCCGAAGTGGCCGTCCTCGATGTACTTCTTGGCGTTGTCCCAGGCGCCGCCACCCGAGGTCATCGAAATCGCGACGAACAGGCCGGTCACGATCACGCCGAGCAGCATGGCGCCGACGGCGGAGAACGCCGCTGACTTGCCGGCCGCGCCGCCACCCGCGATCGCGTAGATCACGAAGTAGACGAAGATCGGCGACAGCACCGGCAATAGCGACGGAATGATCATTTCCTTGATCGCCGCCTTGGTCAGCAGGTCGACCGCCTTGCCGTAGTCCGGCTTGTCGGTACCCTGCATGATGCCGGGCTTCTCGCGGAACTGACGCCGCACTTCCTCGACGATCGCACCAGCCGCGCGGCCGACCGCCGTCATGCCCATCGCGCCGAACAGATACGGCAGCAGGCCGCCGAACAGCAGGCCGACCACGACGTAGGGGTTGTTGAGCGAGAAGTCGGGCAGCACACCCTGGAAATATGGATGCTTGGCAGAGTTGGCGATGAAGAACTTGAGATCTTCATTGTAGGCCGCGAACAGCACCAGCGCGCCGAGACCGGCGGAGCCGATCGCGTAGCCCTTGGTGACCGCCTTGGTGGTGTTGCCGACCGCGTCGAGCGCGTCGGTCGACTTGCGCACTTCCTTCGGCAGGCCGGCCATTTCGGCGATGCCGCCGGCGTTATCGGTGACCGGGCCGAAGGCATCGAGCGCGACGATCATGCCGGCCAGCGCCAGCATCGTCGTGGTCGCGATCGCGATGCCGAACAGGCCGGCAAGGCTGTAGGTGATGAGGATACCGGCGATGATGACGATCGCGGGCATCGCGGTCGATTCCATCGAGATCGCCAGACCCTGGATCACGTTGGTGCCGTGGCCGGTGACCGACGACGACGCGATCGACTTCACCGGGCGATAGTCGGTGCCGGTGTAGTATTCGGTGATCCAGATGATCAGGCCGGTGACGGCAAGGCCGACGATCCCGCACCAAACCAGCGTCAGTCCGGTGAACGACGCATTGCCAGCGCGCAGCGGTGTGTCAAAGCCGATCAGCCAGTAGACAACGGCTGCAACGCCGAGCAGCGACAGCACGCCGGTTGCGATCAGGCCCTTGTACAGCGCACCCATGATCGACTGGCTGGCGCCGAGCTTGACGAAGAAGGTGCCGATGATCGAGGTGATGATGCAGACGCCGCCGATGGCGAGCGGCAGGGTCATCATCGGCACCAGGAGCGGCGAGGTCGCGAAGAAGATCGCGGCCAGCACCATGGTGGCGACCGCAGTCACCGCATAGGTCTCGAACAGGTCGGCTGCCATGCCGGCGCAGTCACCGACGTTGTCGCCGACGTTGTCGGCGATGGTCGCCGGGTTGCGCGGATCGTCCTCGGGAATGCCGGCTTCGACCTTGCCGACGAGGTCGCCGCCAACGTCAGCGCCCTTGGTGAAGATGCCGCCGCCGAGACGGGCGAAGATCGAGATCAGCGAGGCGCCGAAGCCGAGCGCGACCAGTGCATCGACGACGACGCGGTCGTTGGCCTTCAGCCCCATGCCCTGGGTAAGAACGGCGAAGTAGATGGTGACGCCGAGCAGCGCGAGACCGGCCACCAGGAGGCCGGTGATCGCACCCGCCTTGAAGGCGAGCTCGAGGCCGCCCGCCAGCGATGTGGTCGCTGCCTGCGCGGTGCGCACGTTGGCGCGGACCGAGACGTTCATGCCGATGAAGCCGGCCGCACCCGACAGCACAGCGCCGATCAGGAAACCGAACGCAACCAGCATGCCGAGGAAGTAGGCCAGAAGGGCGAAAATCACGATGCCGACCATGCCGATCGTCATGTACTGGCGGCGCAGATAAGCCTGCGCGCCTTCAGCCACCGCGGCCGCGATTTCCTGCATGCGCGGGTTGCCGGCATCCGATTTCAGAACAGAAGACGTCGCCCAGATGGCGTAAACGATCGAAAGCGCTCCGCAGAGCACAATCACCCATAATGCTGTCATAGAAGTTGCCTCAGATGCTGGTTTTCCCGCCCCACGCCATCCCGCGAGCGCGGCCGGCGCTTATTATGGAGGCCTTCCCTGCCCAAAAGGGTGACCTCAAATCGGCGGGACCATGCCAAAATCGTCTCCCCGGCGCAACGCCGCGGAGGCCAGAATCCGTCGATTTTTGAAAGGATTCACCGGTAACCGGGCGTGCGAAGTTGTCGCTCGCGCGGCGGCAGGTGCTTGCCTTGAGGTTGGGGCCGGACCCAAAATACAAGAACCCGCCCAATCCTATCGGGATCGAGCGGGCTCACTAGCCATTCCAGTACATCCGTGAAACGACCTTTCGAGGCCTTAGACGAGCGACAGGTTTTCCGCGCTCACCTTGCCCCGCATCTTGTCGGTCTTGAGTTCGAACTGAACTTTCTGACCTTCGGCTAGTCCGCCGAGGCCGGCACGCTCGACGGCCGAGATGTGCACGAACACATCCTTGCTGCCATCGCTCGGCTCAATGAAACCGAAACCCTTTTGACCGTTGAACCACTTCACCGTTCCTGTAGCCATTTTCTCTTCTCCAAAGCACCTAGGCTTTCATTCCGCACGGCGATCGCACGGATTCAAATCCAATATCGACGATGTCTCTGGAAGAAGCCCCTTAGGGCGCGTTCGAAAAGGCACGACGGTAATCGAATGGCAATACACCTATAGGTTTCCTGCGAAATAGCAATGGCTGACGGGAAATAAAACCAAAGGCGTTAACGGCGTCGCCTTCAAAAATGGCCGTAAGACAGCCGTTCCAGCGCGATTTCCCTGCCCTGCCCGTCGATGAATTTCGGAACCGCGCTTCCCGCCACCACCGTTCCAATGGAACTCACGGCGACGCCGGCTTGCCGCGCGGCCTGCGCGAACGCTTCGGCGCGATCCTCCGGTAACGCGCACAGGATCTCGTAATCGTCGCCGCCGGAGATCAACGTCTCCAGTCCGACAACGCCGCGCGACACCAGATCCCGCGCCGCGCCGGACAGCGGGACCTTCTCCAGATCGATCACCGCGGATACGCCGGACACGCGGCACAGCTTGGCGAGATCGCCGGCAAGGCCATCAGACACATCCATCGCCGCGCTGGCACGGTCGCGAACGATCTCAGCCATGGCCACGCGTGGCTGCGGAACGCGATAGCGCCCGATCAGCGCGTCGCGCGCGGCCTTGTCGGAAGCGGCGGCATGCACCTTCCCGCCTCTGAGGATCGCAAGCCCCAGCGCGGCGTCGCCGATCGTGCCCGTCACCATCACGCGCTCGCCGGGCTTGGCGCCGCCGCGATGAACCATCTTGCCCGGCGGCACACGGCCGAACGCGGTGACCGAGACCATCAGCGGGCCCGGCGTGGAGACGGTGTCTCCGCCCAGCAGCGGACAATTGAACTGCGTGGCGTCCTCGCCGAGCGCCGCCGCGAACGGCTTCAGCCAGGCATCGTCGGTGCTACGCAAGGCCAGCGTCAGCACGAAGCCGGCGGACGTAGCGCCCTTCGCCGCGAGATCGGAAAGGTTCGCCCGGAGCGCCTTGCGCGCGACCGTGTCGGGCGGATCGTCGGGCAAGAAATGGACGCCTTCGACGATGGCGTCGGTCGTCACGACGACGTCGTCGCCGTTTGGCTTTAGGGCCGCGGCGTCGTCGTCGAGGCGGAAAGCGCCCGGGTCGGTCGCAAGCGGCCGGAAATAGCGCGCGATCAGCGCATCCTCGCCGGACGCGGGTTTTGCGTTAGCCACGCGCGAACTCGTCGGCGCGGAACTGACGCGCGATCTGATCGAGCACGGCGTTGACCATACCGGTCTCGTCCTTCTCCACAAAGGCGTGCGCGACATCGACATATTCGGATACGACCACGCGGCCCGGCACGTCCTTGCGGTGCTCCAGCTCGTAGGAACCGGCCCGCAGCACCGCGCGCAAAATCGCGTCGATCCGCTTCAACGGCCATCCCTTCGACAGCGCATCATCGATCAGGGGATCGAGTCTTGCCTGGTCTCGGACCACGCCCGACACCACATCGCGGAAGAAGGCGGCTTCCGCAGGCAGATACTTATCGCCTTCGACCTCGTTGCCGAGCCAGTGGCTTTCGAACTCGGCGAAGATGTCGTTGATGCCGGCACCGGCGATGTCCATCTGGTAGAGCGCCTGCACGGCGGCAAGCCGCGCCGCGCCACGGCGGTTGGCTTTCTTGTCGGGAGCTTTCGCTGGCTTCTTGCTGTCTGCCATCGCCTAAGCCTTCGTCAGCCGACGCTTGATGCGCAGCATCGCCAGCGCCACGCGCGCGGCATCGCCGCCCTTGTTCAACTCGCTGGCGCGCGCCCGCGCCCAGGCCTGCGCATCGGTGTTGACGGTGATGATGCCGTTGCCGAGCGGAACTTTTCGCGCGACCGCCAGATCCATCAGCGCGCGCGAGGATTCGATCGAGACGATCTCGAAATGGATGGTGTCACCACGCACCACGCAGCCGAGCGCGATTGCTGCATCATAAGGCTTGCCGTTCCTTTCGGCAGCATCGAGCGCAATCGCGATTGCGGCCGGAATTTCCAGCGCGCCGGGTACCGTGATGACGTCGTGCGTCACGCCAGCAGCTTTCAGTTCGGCGACGGCGCCTTCCAACAGCGCGTCCTGAATATCGTCATAGAACCGCGCCTCTACGATCAGCGCGCGCGCGCCTGATATGTCGGTCTGGTCCTTCAGCGCTGCGCGCCGTGCGTCTGCCATAAACTATCTTCCGTCTTGCTCGGTCCTCATCCTGAGGAGCGGCCTCTTGGCCGCGTCTCGAAGGATGGATTACGTCCGGGCCTCATGGTTCGAGACGGCGCAAATACGCTCCTCACCATGAGGGTTCGGCCGGCGTTTTAAGCGCCGTATGACACCCTGTCACTTCATTTCCGACAGCCGCGCCGCATAGCGGGCCATCAGGTCGACCTCGATATTGACCTCGCTGCCTGCGCGCCAACCGCTGAGCGTGGTGACGCTCAGGGTGTGCGGGATGATCAGCACCGAAAATACGACATCCTCGACCGTATTCACCGTCAACGACACACCGTCCAGCGTCACCGAGCCCTTGGCGGCGATGAAACGCGCCAGCTCCCGCGTGGTACGGAGCTCGAAGCGCGCCATATCGGGCAGATCATCGCGCTTGACGATGGTCGCAATGCCATCGGCATGCCCCGCGACAATATGGCCGCCGAGTTCGTCGCCGATCTTCAGCGCACGCTCGAGATTGAGTTTGGTGCCCTTGATCCAACCTTTGGCCGTGGTCATGCCGAGCGTCTCGGCGGCGGCATCGACGTCGAACCAGGTTTTGCCGCCTGCGACCCCGGAGGCGACCACCGTCAGGCAGACGCCGTTGCAGGCGATCGAGGCGCCGTCCGCGATGGTCGTCTGGTCGTAGCGGCAGGCGATGCGAATGCGGTGCAACTGGCCCTGCGCCGTTGGCGTCAAGGCGACGATCTCGCCGATGTCGGTGACAATTCCGGTAAACATTACACGCGCTCGTAAACAGTGAGAGTGTCTTTGCCGAGGCTTTCGCTAGCACGGGTCTTGAACGCGGACGACCCGGTGATTGACGAGAGCGGCAATGCGTCCAGCGCGGGAATGCCGTCGGCCCCAATTGCCTCGTGCCCACGCAGCAGCCAGATTTCATCGACGAGGCGGCTGGCGACGAAGGACGAGGCGACCCGCGAGCCGCCTTCCACCATCAGCCGTGTGATGCCCTTGTCGGACAGCGCGTGCAGCACGGCCGCCAAATCGAGACCCGGCGGCTTCGCGATGGCCGCAACGCGCATCACTTGCGCGCCGGCTGCGCCGAGTTTCATGGCCGCGGGGGCTTCGGCGAAGTCCGACGTCATGACCCAGAGCGGCGTCTGGCGCGCGGAATGGACCAGCTTGCTGGTGCCGGGAACGCGAAGCGCGCGATCCAGCACCACCCGCACCGGCGACCGTGCCTCCATCCCGGGCAGGCGGCAGGTCAGCAGTGGATCGTCCGCCAGCACGGTGCCGATGCCGACCAGGATGGCGTCGCATTGCGCGCGCAACAGGTGCACGCGTGTCTTCCCCGCTTCGCCCGTGATCGCCACCGGCCTGTGGCCGGCGGCACCGATCTTGTCGTCGGCGGACACGGCGAGTTTCAGGATCACATGCGGGCGCTTGTCGCGAACGCGGCGGAAATGTCCGGCGTGGTCGCGCGCGGCTTCCGCAGCGCCGAGGCCAACATCGACCGTGATCCCGGCCGAGCGAAGTTTGGCATGCCCCTGCCCGGCTACTTCAGGATTGGGGTCTTCGATCGCCGACACCACGCGAGAAATGCCGGATGCAATCACGGCATCGACGCAGGGCGGCGATTTGCCGAAATGCGAACAGGGCTCCAGCGTCACATAGAGCGTAGCGCCGCGCGCCGCCTCGCCCGCCCGTTTGAGCGCCTCCGGCTCGGCATGGGGCCGGCCGCCTGCTTGCGTCCAGCCGCGGCCGACGATGACGCCATCCTTCACCACGACCGCGCCGACGGCCGGGTTCGGCCAGGTACGCCCCAGCCCGCGCCGGCCGAGCGCGAGCGCGAGCTGCATGAAGCGCAGGTCCGCCGCTTTGGCCTCTTTCGACTTCTGCCCGTACTGCTCTTCCAGAATGCGGAAGATCATTTGCGTAACGTGGCGACCCGCGCGGCGTCTTCCGCGGAGAGTTCGCCGAGCACGGCCTCAAAATCCTTGGCCTCGCGGAAATTGCGATAGACAGAGGCAAAGCGCACATAGGCGACGTCGTCGAGCTGGCGCAGGTGCTCCATCACGATCTCGCCGATCGCCTCCGAGGAGACCTCTGCCTCGCCGCCGCTTTCGAGTTCGCGCACGATCGCGGAAACCATCTTCTCGACCCGCTCAGGATCGACCGGCCGCTTGCGCAGACTGATCTGCAGCGAGCGGACCAGCTTGTCGCGGTCGAACGGCACCCGGCGGCCGTTGCGCTTGATCACGGTCAGTTCGCGGAGTTGCACCCGTTCGAAGGTGGTGAAGCGGAAATTGCAGGCGATGCACACCCGCCGCCGCCGGATCACGGCCGAATCCTCGGTCGGACGCGAGTCCTTCACCTGCGTATCGAGACTGTTGCAGCTAGGACAGCGCATCCAACGAGGCCTTTACTGATAGATCGGGAAGCGATCGGTGAGCGCCTTGACGCGTTCCTTGATCGCGGCTTCGACCAGCGGAGCCTTGCCGTCCTCCGACTGCGCCAGCGCATTGAGCACTTCGGCGATCATGCCGCCGACCTGCTTGAATTCGGCAACACCGAAGCCGCGCGTCGTCGCCGCCGGGGTGCCGAGGCGCAGGCCGGAGGTGACGAACGGTTTTTCGGGATCGAAGGGAATGCCGTTCTTGTTGCAGGTGATGGCGGCACGCACCAGCGCCTTCTCGGACACATTGCCCTTCAGGCCCTTCGGCCGGAGGTCGACCAGCATCAGGTGGTTGTCGGTGCCACCGGAGACGATGTCGAGGCCGTGGCCGCGCAACGTTTCCGCCAGCGCCTTGGCGTTTTCGACGACGTTCTTCGCATAGACCTTGAAGTCGGGCCGCAACGCCTCGGCAAAGGCGACGGCTTTGGCAGCGATCACATGCATCAGCGGACCGCCCTGCAGGCCCGGGAAGATCGCCGAATTCAGCTTCTTGGCGATCGCCTCGTCGTTGCACAGGATCAGGCCGCCGCGCGGGCCGCGCAGCGATTTATGCGTGGTGGTGGTTGTGACGTGCGCATGCGGCACCGGCGAGGCATGCACGCCGCCGGCGACGAGGCCGGCGAAATGCGCCATGTCGACCAGCAGATAGGCGCCGACGGAGTCGGCGATTTCGCGGAAGCGCTTGAAATCCCACGAGCGCGAATAGGCCGATCCGCCGGCAATGATCAGCTTCGGGCGAACCTGTTCGGCCTGCTTCGCCACCTCGTCCATGTCGATGATCTGGTCCTCGCGCCGCACCGTGTAGTGCGCGGCCTTGAACCACTTGCCGGACATGTTGACCGGCGAGCCGTGCGTGAGATGGCCGCCGGCGGCGAGATCGAGGCCCATAAAAGTGTCGCCGGGCTGCAGCAGCGCCAGAAACGCCGCCTGGTTCATCTGGCTGCCGGAGTTCGGCTGCACGTTGGCAAACTGCGCGCCGAACAGTTTTTTGGCGCGCTCGATCGCCAGCGTCTCGGCGACGTCGACCCATTCGCAGCCGCCATAGTAACGCGCGCCCGGATAGCCCTCAGCGTATTTGTTGGTCATCACCGAACCCTGCGCTTCCAGCACGGCCCGGCTGACGATGTTTTCGGACGCAATCAGCTCGATCTCATGCCGCTGACGGCCGAGTTCGCCCTTGATCGCGGCGGCGATTTCCGGGTCGGCCTCGGCAAGCGTGGCCGTAAAGAACGAGTCGGGCGCGGAAGCGGTCTTGGGGCTCGAGGACGAGGAGGTCATGGGGCGAAATATCTCCACCGCCGCAGGCCCTTAGGGGCGAAGCGGGCGGGTCTGGTGTGGCGGTCGAAAGAAGCGCCTGCGAGATACCACATTGGCCGGAATTGGCCAAGCACTTGCGGTACAAGGCTGATATTTATGCAAGATATGGTGGGGAGGGAGCCCCCTCCCTCGTCGCCCCGGCCTTGAGCCGGGGCCCATACCCCCGGTAGGTCATTGGGAGACGAAGGCGGCGCCCAGGGTGCCCATTCCCACGTCCGCGGCGTATGGGTTCCGGCTCGCGCTTCGCTTGGCCGGAACGACGGAGAGTCACGCAAACCGGTAGGCCCCGCCCTTTTCGATGCTCCGCTGGAACGCCGGCCGGGCGTGCATCCGCGTCAGCCAGGCGGCGAGGTTCGGGTATGGGTCCAGCTTCCTGAATACCTTTGCCATCTCGCCGACAAAGCTCATCTGGATGTCGGCGCCGGTCAGCGACGCCCCGACAAAGAACTCCCGCCCCCTCAACGCGGCATCGACATAGCCGAGATGGTTGGCCAGTTCGCTGTCGATGCGCGGATGCAGCGGTGCACCCGCCTCCTTCAGGCGGGAGACGTAGAGATTGAGCATCAGCGGCAGCATCGCCGAACCTTCGGAATAGTGCAGCCACTCGTTGTAGGCCTCGTAATCAGCGCTTCCCTGCGAAGGCATCATCGCGGGTTTATCTTTTCCCTGGCCGTAGCGGCGGATGATGTAGTCGACGATCGCTCCGGACTCCGCAATCGTCGTGCCGCCGTCGGTGATGACGGGCGACTTGCCGAGCGGGTGAACCTCTTTCAACTCCGGCGGCGCAAGCCGTGTCTCGGCGTTGCGCTGATAGCGCTTCATCTCATAGGGCGTGCCCAGCTCCTCCAGCAGCCACAAAATTCGCTGCGAGCGGGAGTCGTTGAGGTGATGAAGCGTGAGCATGGGTTTCCTCCCTGTTGTTGTTGATGGGCACCGTTGGCTTGAGAGTGTCATTGCGCGAGAAGCGGAGCAATCCACCTGGCGGCCTGTAGGATGGGTGGAGCGCAGCGATACCCATCAATGCCACTGATACTGCGCATGCGGTGATGGGTTTCGCTGCGCTCTACCCATCCCATCCTACGCAGATGTGACTTCGCGATCTCGCGGCGCATTGCGCCCGAGGTGTGCATCTTCGTTTGGCCCTCTCCAATCAGAGGGCGCAGGGAAGACCGGGTGCTTGCTGCACCCGCGGTCTCGCGTGCGATTTGCGCAAACAAAACTGCACACGAGCATACAGGGCAGCGGGAGCATTCCGGCCTTCCCTGCGCAATGGCTTTACGGCTTACTTCGTGCTCTTCCCGGAGAACGGCTCTTTTGCCTCCGTCGCCACGCAGAAAATTCCGCGCAACTTAGCGCCAGCACCGCGACGCCCGAACCACACGACTTCACCGTACGCTTAAGGCGCGTACGTCTAGCGCGCCATCTGCGTCCATCGCATCTCACCGCACGTCAGTGACGATGGCCAGCGCCCCTCATCTGCCGTGAGACGGGCGGGGTTATGCGACTGATTTGGGTGAGAACGAAAGCAGAATATTTTTGCGAGAGCGACTGGACAAAACATCTAGCTGATTTGCCCGTCAGGCAATTCGATCCTTTGCCCACCAAGCCGGTTAGATACGAGGCCGTGATTGCCAACTGGAACCGGTATCGCAACAAAGACGCGAGGGCGAACGCGCGATAGCGTCTGGAGGCGAGCCACGCTCATTCGAGCATCAGACGGCCGACAGCTTCACCGTTCCCGCTTTTGACCACGACGATCTCGCCGCTGGCCGGCGAGATGCCGGTCAGCGCCGCAATGTTCGCGCCGTGCGTCACGACGAGGAGATTTCCGCGCGCCGTCCATTTGGTGATGAGCGCGCGGGCGCCGGCCGTCAGCGTCTCTCTTTGATCGCGCAGCACCACGACATTGCCAAATGTCGCCTCGGTTTCGACCGTCCCGAGGTTCAGCAATTTTGCCGTGTCGATGCATCGGCACCACGGCGAGCTCAGGATTTTTTCGAACGCAATCCCTTCCCGCTTCAGCCGCGCTCCGATTTTTTCTGCGTCCGCCCTTCCCTTGGCGCTGAGGTTGCGCTGCGTGGCGCAGTCTTCGACGCGGAAGCCGGGCGGATCGCCGACGCCTCCCGGCGCATCGGCATGGCGCATCAACGCGACATGGCCGCCTGCCCGCAGCGCCTTCCCGGCATTGGCAGCGTCGTCGGCGCCGGCGACCTCCGCCGTGCCGCAGAAGCCGAGAAGGACTGCGAGGATGGCGAAGCGCATGCGGCGCACGGCGGCCTCCATCAGAAATACGCGATAAGGCGGCCGGCGCAGATGGCGCCGAGCCACAGCACAAGCGAGATCAGCGCGGTGGCTTTGGCTCCGCCGGGCGCTTCATCATGCCAGCTTTTAACATGACGCCATGGGCCTGAATGCGCGATCACGACGTTGACCAGCGCCGCCGCAATCAGCAGCAGCTTGCTATGGAATGCCGGATTTTTCACGACATGTGACGCATCGGCGGAAAACAGCAAAAGTCCCATGCTGATCGCGAGCAGAAAGCCTGCGCGCGACAACGGCAGCAGCAATTGCGCCATCGGCTGGATCGCAATCGCGCGCCCGAGCCCCAGCATCCTCAAATCGAGCGCCAGGATCGACCCCACCAGCACGACAAAGCCGATGATGTGCAAAATCTCGACCGCGGGATAAAGCGCAGGTGAAGAGCGCATCACATGACCCAGCGCGCTTTCCTGCAGGGACAGGAATATCGATGCGGCCAGCTCGTGTTCCACCCGCGACCTACCGCAACTCGATGCGCTTGCCGCCGAGCACGATATATTCGATCCGCGCCTCGTCCGGCTTGCTGGTATGGGGATAGCCGAACACGGTGCAGGTCTTGCCGGGCGCGATCAGGTCAGCGGTAGCACCCCGCGCCTGCATGCGCGACGGCGGCGCGAGGATGAAGTGCCAGCGCTTGCCGTCGACCTCCATCTCGATCTCGCAATGCGGGTTTTCGAAGGTCGATTTCAGGATCTTGCCGGTGACGGTGAACGACTTCGACGTATCGTATCCGCCCCAGCCGTGATGGGCGATCGCCGAAGCCGGTGCGAGGGCGGCCGCAAGCGACAGGAACACACGACGGGTTATTGAGGTCATGGCAAGCCTCCGCCGATCGGATCACGAAATCTATGGCGGCATGCGCAAGGCAGCAAGAGGTTCCCTTCCCGCGTGCTGCTTCCGCACGTGCGCCAGCCAAGCCGCGGCCACAACAGCCTTTCGTTACAGCCCCGTATATCCCCCCTTCACCGGATCGTTGCTGCCGTCGAGCTGGCGCAAATATGTCAGGCCGCACACGGTGAGCCGGTGCGGATCTTTCTCGCCCGCTTCCACCAGCTTGGCGACGTATTCGGTCACCTTCGCGCGCGCCTCGTCGCTGGCCGCGGCAGTGCGGTTCAGAAGCAGGTCATAGGTCTGCATAATGCGGTCGATCGCGGCTTCCATGGACTTCTCCTGAATTGCGTGATGCGGGTGATGCGGTCAGGCCGGTACGCGCGCTTCGAATTCGGCGATCGCCTTGTTTGCGAGCCGGATCCTGTTGAATTCGCCGCGCTGGAACAGCTTTACGATGATTTCGAACAACCGCTCGTCGGTGACGACGGTATCGGCAATGGCGCCGGTCCTGCGCAGGTAGTTCGACGCGATGGCGTAGGCGTCGCCCACCACCTCGAAGTTCATGACCTGAATTCCACGCTCGACCAGCATGCCTCACCTGTTCCGTGACAGGCCCGACAATGCGCAAGCGCCGAGATGGTTCCACTGCTTGGAAACGCGGTTTGGGAAACTCGTCGTTTTGGCAGCAAAAGCGGTCGTTTCGGTCTAATTCACCCCGAAATCGGCAGCTCGGTCTCGGGATCGAAGAAATGCAGGCGGCCAGCCTGCGCCGAAAGGCGGACCTGATCGTCGCGCGCGATGACCGTTTCCGCCGGCACGCGGGCGGCGGTGACGCTGGCGCCGCCCACCCTCGTCTCCAGCAAGATCTCGGAGCCGAGCTGTTCTACGACCTCGACGCGGGCGTCGAAACCCAGGCCCGGGGCGCCGTCGCCGAGCACGAGATGCTCCGGCCGCACGCCCAGGATCACGCGCCGGCCGTTATGGGCCGCGAGCGCAGGCGCCTGCGAGGCACCCACCGTCAACCTGAGCCCCTCACCCTCCACCGACGTCGCGCCTGTTTCGCTGCGCACGGTGACGTCGATAAAGTTCATCGCGGGCGCGCCGATGAAACCCGCAACGAACTTGTTGGCCGGCTTGCCGTAGACCTGCAGCGGCGTGCCGGTCTGCTGAACCCTGCCGTCGCGCATGATGACGACGCGGTCACCGAGCGTCATGGCCTCGACCTGGTCGTGGGTCACGAACACCGACGTGGTCGGAATCTCCGCGTGCAGACGCTTGATCTCGATGCGCATCTGCGCGCGCAGCTTGGCATCGAGATTCGACAACGGCTCATCGAACAGGAATACCTGCGGGTTGCGCACGATGCAGCGGCCGAGCGCGACGCGCTGCTGCTGGCCGCCCGACAATTGCTTTGGCTTGCGCTGCAACAATTCGTGCAGCCCGAGCATGCCGGCGGCGCGGTCGATCGCCACCTTGATCTCGGCTTCCGCCGTCTTCTTGTTGCGCAGGCCGAAGGCGAGATTGTCGTAAACGCTCATATGCTGGTAGAGCGCGTAGTTCTGAAACACCATGGCGACGTCGCGGTCGCGCGGCGGCAGATGGTTGACCACGTTGCCGCCGATCCGGATATCGCCGCTGGTGATGTCTTCCAACCCTGCGATCATGCGCAGCGTCGTGGACTTGCCGCAGCCTGACGGGCCGACCAGCGCCACGAACTCCTTGTCGGCAATCTCGAGATCGACGTCCTTCACGGCGTGAAACAGCGAGCCATAATGCTTGTTGAGCTTGCTGAGTGAAATTGCTGCCATTGCCTCGCCGTCTCATTGCATCAGATGTTCGTTCAAAGACGACCCCGCCGCGTCGTGCGCGGCGGGGCTTGGCGTTTGGACTATTGCGCGGCCTTGCTGACCAGCGGCGCGCCCTCGGCCAGCGCTCTTGCGATGTCCTCGCGCCTGCCGGTGACGGCCCTGGTGACGGTGTCGTTGAACGCTTTGTGCACGGCGGGCCATTGCGGGAAGTAATAGGCGCCGCGCACCTTGTCCGGGGAATCCAGCACCGACTCCTTCAAGAGCTTCATGAACTGGTCCTGCTCGGCGATCTTCGGCCAGAACGAGGTGTTGGGCGGCGGCGCGCCGGTCGCCTTCCAGAGCTTCATCTGCCCTTCCTCGTCGAGCATCATGGCTTCCAGCATCTGCTTGGCGAGCTTCTTGCGCTCGGGCGCGATCGATTTCGGAATCGCCCAGCCCCAGATATCGTCCCAGGCGAACGGCCTGGTGCGGTTGGGGCCGAGCGGGAAGCGCGCGGCGGCGATCTTGCCTGCGATCTTCGACTTGGCGGGATCGTTGAAAGTGCCCCACCATAGCGTGTCTGCGACGGTGAATGCGGCGTCGCCTGACATGAAGATCGCGTTGGCCTCGTTGCGGTCATAGGCCGGCATGCCGCGCGGCGCGATCTTGTGGGTGTTGATCGCATCCCACCAATATTCGACGGTCTGCTGCATGCAGGGTTCGGTCAGGCCCGACTTCCAGCCGGCTTCCGCAAGCTTCTTGTTGTCCCGCTCGTAGGCCGGCAGCAGCACATCGCAATTGTTGCCCCACATCGACCAGAGCCAGCTGAACCAGGTGTGGTTCATCGCCATGCCGGCGACATAGCCGAACTTGACCTTGCCGTCCGCCTGCAGCTTCTTGCTTGCCGTGACGAGCTCTGCCAGCGTCTTCGGCACCTCCTCCGGCTTGACCAGATCGGAGCGGTAGAAGAACACGCTGAAGGTCTGGCCCATCGGCACGACGGTATTCTGCCCCTGCGCGTTGGCGAACACGACGGGGGCCATGCTCCATTTGTCGGCAAACTTGTTGGCTTCGACGTCGTCCATCGGTTCCAGCAGATGCGCCCAGGTCTGGCCCCAGTCGTCATTGTGCCAGATGACGTCATACTGGTCGGCGTTCGAGGTCAGCGAGGCCGTCATTTTCTCGACATAGACGCCGTAGGAGTTCGGCACCTTGACGATCTTGACGCCGTTCTTGGCGCCCCAGGCCTCGAACATCGCAATCGAGGCATCCTGGATCGGGCTCGGCTGGTAGCCGATCCGCAGCTCCTTCACCTGTGCGGCGGCACCACCGGTCGCAGCCACCAAGGCCGCAGTCGCCGCCATGAACCATCTTGCCAGTCCCTGCATCGCCTCTCCTCCTGTTTTTGTCGTTGTGTCGTGCCTCGATCTTTCCTTGCCTAAATCCTCAAGCCCCGGATGACGTATTTCTGGCCGAACAATGCAATCAGGAAGGCCGGCACCAGCGCCATGACCGCGGTCGCCGCCATCAGATTCCAGCGCAGTCCCATCTCGGTGACGAACTGCGCCATCACCACCGTGATCATCGGCACGCGGTTGCCGGTCAGGATCAGCGCGAACAAAAACTCGTTCCAGGTGAACAGCCAGCACAGCACGGCGAGCGCGGAAATCGCCGGCAGCGCCGACGGCACCGCGACGCGGATGAACGCACCCCACCGGGTGCAGCCGTCGATCATGGCGGCATATTCCATCGACGGATCGATGCCGTCAAAAAAGCCCTTCATCAACCACGAGAAGAAGCAGATGTGCACGGCCACGTGCGGCAGCAGCAGCCCGGTATAGGTGTCGTAGATGCCCCAGCTCTGGGTCACGAAATATAGCGGCAATACCCAGGAGATGTAGGGCACGCAGCGGAACACATAGATGGTTCCGAACCAGAGCCGCGAGGCCGGCCCGGTGAAGCGCGACAGCATGTAGCCGCTCGATACGGTGACCAGGAGCGAGAACACGGTCGCCAGCGTTGCGATCAGCGCGCTGTTGACGAAGGCTTCGACGATCCGTTCCTCGCGCAGCACCTCGGCGAAATTGCCGAGGGTGAACTCGGTGCCGCGATGGACGTAATAGACGCCGGATTCCGGCCGCAGCGAGGTCAGGATCAGCCACAGCACCGGAAAGGCGAACGCGAAGCAGATGAAAGCGAGCGCCAGCGCGAACAGCGTCTTGCGGCCCATCGGCGGCAGCCACGGCAGGAATTCGGAGCGGCGCACCATGGCCATCGGGTCATACCTTTGCGATGCGGTCGACGAGGCGATAGAGCACCACGCCGATCACGAGGATAATGAGCCCGCCGATGATGGCCGCCGCCGAACCACGGCCGAGATCGAGGTTGAGGAAGGCGTGGACATAGGCATAGAGGCTGAACAGTTCCGTCGAGCGTCCCGGCCCGCCGCCGGTCAGCGTCCATACGATATCGAAGGTGCGGAAGGCATCGATGGCGCGGATCACGACGCAGACCACGATCACCGGGCGCAGCATCGGCAGCGTGAGGAAACGGAACACGCGCCAGGTGGTGGTGCCGTCGATGGCGGCGGCCTCGAACGGCTCCTTCGGCAGGCTCTGCAGGCCCGCCAGCAGCAGCAGCGTGAACCACGGCGTCCACAGCCAGATGTCGGTCAGAAGGATGATGCCGAACGCGCTCCAACGCTGCACCAGCCAGGGCTGCCCGTCGAGGCCGATCGCCTCCAGCACCACGTTGACTATGCCGAACTGGTCGTTGAAGATCCAGCGGATCATGATCGCGGCGATCACAGGTGCCACCATCAGCGGCACCAAAAGGATCGTCTGCACCAGCTTCTGGCCGCGGAATGGCCGATTGAGCAGCAGCGCCAGCGCAAGGCCCACCACCAGCGCACCGGCGACGCTGAGCACCATGAACAGGAAGGTGTTCGGCAGCACCACGTAAAGGAAAGCCGGATCTGATATCACCGCAACGTAGTGGTCGAAGCCGATCCAGGTCTTCCTGGGATTATAGAGCGCCCAGTCGCGAAAGCTGGCGTTGGCGCCGATGACGATCGGCACGACCTGAAACAACAGCAGCAGCAGCGCAGCCGGCGCGATCAGAAGCAGCACGAACCGCTGTTGCTCGCCGAACATGGGACGCCGCGATGCCGACAAGCCCGTTTTCCCCACCTGGGCATCAGGCCGTCACGACTCTTGCGGCCGGTACGTGCGTGAAGCCTGTATTTTCTGGGATTATGGGCGTGGCGTCGAAGGCTCGTCAATCCGGATTGTGGCGACGCGCGCCGCAAGGGCGCATGCACCTGCCGCCGCGGCGCCGGAAAAACAAGAGGGAGCGGGCTGGAAAAACGATCCGACGCAATAGGATGCTCGCCTCAATTCGACGCCGTCAGCGCGATGGAGCCACGCAATTCGGATCGCCCTCTTCGCAATTCAATTGCGTCTGGAGATGCTTGAGTCGATCCCGCGTCATTTCCGCGCTGCAAATGGCGTACATCATTGGCTGCATGCTACCACCTTCCACGGCCAATGACCGGAACGCGCAGTTGGCATCTCGAAATTTGATCCAGGCTCGCTCCGCATCGCGCAGCAAGGTTTTCCCTTTTGGATTGTCGGAAAGACGTTCGCGAAGGCGGTTGTAGGCTTGCGTCAACTCAGCGTCAGCCTTGCGCCAAACGTTCCCAAAACATTCGTTCGCATCCTGTTGTCCTTTGGAGTCGTCGCATGGCCCCGGCCCGACCGGCCTGTCTTCGGCGCATTGCGCCCCGCCCGCCACGAACAACAATGCGGCTCCAAGCAGCGATAGCCAGCGATTGTGCGCCATGCGTTCGACACTCCCTGAGTGAATCGAGCTTCCTAATAAACGAACGTCAACAGCCTTGCAAAAGCAAAACGCACCGGACCCGGGAGACCGGGGCCAGTGCGTTTCGAGCAGGGCTTACTGCCTTGCCAGTTCATTTGTCCGCTTTTGGCTGCCGGTCTTGTGATGGCCGGCTTGACCGCGAACGGATCGAAATTCTCAGAGCCGATACAGGATCTGGTCGGTCCAGAACCGCTCGAGCCGGTGCAGCGACTTGTTCAGCGTCGCGAACTCCTCGTTCGAGATGCCGCCGACCTGCTCCACGGTCTTGACGTGCTTCTGGTAGAGCGCATCTACGATCTTGCGGATTTCCTGGCCCTGCGGGGTGAGGCGAATGCGGACCGAGCGACGATCAACGCGCGAGCGCTGATGATCGAGGAAGCCGAGCTCGACGAGCTTCTTCAGGTTATAGGAGACGTTGGAGCCGAGATAGTAACCGCGCGTGCGCAGCTCGCCCGCGGTCAGTTCCTTGTCGCCGATGTTATAGAGCAGCAATGCCTGCACCGAATTGATATCGGCGCGGCCGCGGCGATCGAATTCGTCCTTGATGACGTCGAGCAGCCGGCGATGCAACCGCTCCACCAGAGTCAACGCTTCCAGATAGAGCGGCTGCACCGGAGTTTGACCGGCAGAGCGTTCAGCGGTTTCCACCGCCGTTGCAACGGCTTTGATCATGACACTTCCCCTGTAGTCGTTTTTATCGACTTATTTCGACGAAACTTTTGTCCCGCCTGATAGCTTCAACTTAAGGGGGCGGTTTGAAGATCCGCTTAAATAAGAGAATAAAGAGATCATGAATTTAAGACAGTGAATCGTCGATTAAGCCCATGGAAACAGGGGTTTTCGCAACGCTTCATTGACGGTGAAGGCGCGATGTTCACGCTTCGTCTGCATGTGCTGTCGCATTCGGAAACAGGTACGTCTGAAATCGAAACGCTCGCGTAACAGGTGTGGTGGAACCCTTTACGCCCCTTAACGGTGACTGCAGCGTTACCGGAAAATTTTTTTGAAAATTGTACGGGATCGCGTTGTGGTTTCTGCACGCGGCTGGATTATGGCAGGAAACTGACACGTTGCGCTTCTCTTCTCCTTCTCCCTGCTCTTGCGGGGAGAAGGTCGGGATGAGGGGCTCTATCCACGTATTCGACTCGCGGTGAGACCCCTCACCCCGACCCTCTCCCCGCGAGAGCGGGGCGAGGGAGTACATCGGCGCAAGCCATCCTACTACGGCGGGCGCTCGCGCGCGGCCATCCAGGCGAGTGCGAGATAAGCGCCGAGCATCACGGCCTCAAGCGCCACCACCGTCAGGCTGCCGCCATAGATCCCCGGAAACATCAGTTCGATCACCGCCATCGACACCACGGTGGTGAGCCACACCACCGCGCCCCAGGGCGTCGCGAGCCAGAGCCCGACGGCGGCGACGAGTTCGATGACGGCGAAATAGACGGTCGCGGTCTGCCAGGCCATCGACTGGTTCTCGAACGCCTCTTCCTCGCCGCCGATGAAGCCCGTCACCTGCGCCCAGTGGTACAGGCCTTTCAGTATCGAGATGACCGCCATCATGCGCAGGAACAGCACCAGCCGGCGCGTCCAGACATTCTCGTCGGGCTCGATCCGCTCCGACGACATCGACGACATCGCCGCCATCGACATCGCATTATCCCTGCCCTTGTCCCGCCCCTGATCGCGCGCCGAAGTATCAGACATGGAAGCTGACCTCGGAATCGGGACTCAACGCGGGCTGGAATGTCCTCATGGACCATGTCTTGGCCCGCCGGGACGGTAAAATCAATTGCCGATGAGACAGATCAAGGCGCGGTGACGGGACACCTTCAAGATGCTAGAACTGGAACAAATCAAAACTGACCGCGCCTTAGGAGTACCCATCACATGGCGATCAAATTCGGGCGTCCGATCGAAATGCGCGACGCGCCGCGGCGGCAAGCCGCCCTCGCCTCCACCCCGCTTGACCTCGCAATCCGCCCCCGCCGCAACCGCAAGGCGGAATGGGCGCGGCGGCTGGTGCGCGAAAACGTGCTCACCACCGATGACCTGATCTGGCCGATGTTCGTAGTTGACGGCCATAACACACGCACGCCTGTCGCCTCGATGCCCGGCGTCGACCGCCTCACTGTCGATCAGGCGGTGCGCGACGCCGAGCGCGCGGCGAAGCTGAGCATCCCCTGCATCGCCCTGTTCCCCTATACCGAGCCGTCCCTGCGCGACGAGACCGGTTCCGAAGCGCTCAACCCGAACAACCTGGTCTGCCAGTCGGTGCGCGCGATCAAGAAGGAATTCCCCGACCTCGGCGTGCTCTGCGATGTCGCGCTCGATCCCTTCACCAGCCACGGCCATGACGGGCTGATCGAGGACGGCAGGATCCTCAACGACGAGACGGTGGCGGTGCTGGTGAAACAGGCGCTGGTGCAGGCCGAGGCAGGCTGCGACGTCATCGCGCCGTCCGACATGATGGACGGCCGCGTCGGTGCGATCCGCGAGGCGCTGGACGAGGCCGGCTTCCTCGACGTGCAGATCATGTCCTACGCGGCGAAATACGCTAGCGCCTTCTACGGCCCGTTCCGCGACGCCATCGGCTCGGCCAAGACGCTGACCGGCGACAAGCGCACCTACCAGATGGACAGCGCCAATTCCGACGAGGCGCTACGCGAGGTCGAACTCGACATCGCCGAAGGCGCCGACATGGTGATGGTGAAACCCGGCATGCCCTATCTCGACGTCGTGCGGCGCGTGAAGGACACGTTTGCGATGCCGACCTTCGTCTACCAGGTATCAGGCGAATACGCGATGATCGCAGCCGCCGCCAACAACGGCTGGATCGACGGCGACCGCGCAATGATGGAAAGCCTGCTCGGCTTCAAGCGCGCCGGCGCGGACGGGATCTTGACGTACTTTGCGCCGAAGGCGGCGGAGAGGTTGAAGGCGGAGAAGTAGGCTCCCGTCCTCTCCACGTCATTGCGAGCGTAGCAAAACAATCCATCGCGCGGCAGATCGGACGGATGGATTGCTTCGTTGCTGACGCTCCTCGCAATGACGGCGTGAAAGCCGGGCGTTCCCCACCCCGAATATTGCGCGCTGTTAATGGTCGCAGGCCCTTGGCGAGCGCGCGGCCGGTTCCCATGTTTCGTTCGGGAAATTCGGCCTGGAGGACGGACCATGTCTTATAGCGGCTCTGGCAATACCGGCGGCGCTTCGAATGCTGGCGGCGCCTGGCGGAACGACGGCGGGGTGCCGCCGCATGCGTTCGATCCCGATCTGCAGCCGGAACTGTTTCGCGGCGTGCGGACGCGGCGGGTGTTTGCGTTCCTGATCGACCTCATCGTGCTGTCGGTGCCCGTGATCCTCGGTTACATCTTCATCGGCCTGTTCGGCATCATCACGCTGGGTCTCGGCTGGATGCTGTTCTGGCTGGCCTGGCCTGCGACCATCGTGTGGGCGATCGTCTATTACGGCGCCTCAATCGGCGGGCCGCATTCGGCCACCCTCGGCATGCGTGCGATGGATCTGGAAGTGCGCACCTGGTACGGCGCACCGGGCTA
This sequence comes from Bradyrhizobium sp. CSA112, assembly GCF_029051645.1. Taxonomy (GTDB): domain Bacteria; phylum Pseudomonadota; class Alphaproteobacteria; order Rhizobiales; family Xanthobacteraceae; genus Bradyrhizobium. The sequence goes on along the minus strand of NZ_JAACFS010000005.1, from coordinate 238,663 downwards.
TTTCGTGCTCGGCGCCTGCCATGCCGTGCTGTACTGGCTCTCGATCTCGTTCCTGACGCCGCTGGTGCTGCTGGTCGGGCTGTTCAACGGGCGCCGCCGGCTGCTGCACGACATTATCCTGGGAACCGTGGTCATCAACAGCTCGGTTCGTACCCAGGTAGCGCCGTCGGCACGCAGCAGCTACTGAGCGAGCAGCAAACTAATTGACCGTGAGCCCTCGGGGCGCGATGTTAGAGCCGGTCCGGCCCCGGATGAAGCAGGGACGGGCCGGCGCTTTTTCGTTTTAAGGCGTTTTCTTAACGCGACCGGTGTCTACTTCGCGCGAAAGCGCTATGGTTGATTTGTTTCGGAGGCCTGACGACCCGACGTGACCCAACACTCGCGTGACACCCCGCAGTTCTACCTGACGGCGCCCTCGCCCTGCCCCTATCTGCCGGGCCGACACGAGCGCAAGGTGTTCACGCACCTGGTCGGCGACAAGGCCGGCGACCTCAACGACCTCCTGACCCATGGCGGCTTCCGCCGCAGCCAGTCAATCGCCTACCGCCCGGCCTGCGACCAGTGCCGCGCCTGCGTTTCCGTGCGCGTCATCGCCAACGAATTCCGCCCCTCGCGCAACTTCAAGAAGGTCCTGGCGCGCAACGCCGACATCATCGGCGAACAGCGCAGCGCGGTGCCGACCTCGGAACAGTATTCGGTGTTCCGCGCCTATCTCGACAAACGCCACCGCCATGGCGGCATGGCCGACATGACCGTGCTCGACTACGCGATGATGGTGGAAGACAGCCATGTCGAGACCCGCATCATCGAATACCGCAAGCGCGGCGTCGACACCGGCATCACCGGGCGCGGCGAGGAGCTGATCGCGGTGGCGCTCACCGACGTGCTCAGCGACGGGCTGTCGATGGTGTACTCGTTCTTCGAGCCGTCGCAGCAGAGCCGCTCGCTCGGAACCTTCATGATCCTCGATCACATCACCCGCGCCCGCCGGCTCGGACTGCCTTACGTCTATCTCGGCTACTGGATCGAAGGCTCCAAGAAGATGGATTATAAGGGCCGCTTCCTGCCGCAGCAGCGGCTGGCGCCGTCAGGCTGGCTGCGCGTGGATGCGTCAGGCGAAATGCTGACCGAGCCGCAGGATTAGGCTGTCGTAGCCCGGATGGAGCGCAGCGCAATCCGGGAATCTTGACTCGCGGCTCCGGATTGCGCTGCGCTCCATCCGGGCTACGAATCCCGCCTCACCCGAAGAACGCCTCGAACAACAGCTTCACGTTCAGCGCGACGATCACGCCGGCCACGATCCACGCCACCACCGCCACGCTTCGGGGAATGGCAAACTTGCCCATCTTGCGCCGGTCGGAAACGAACTTCACCAGCGGGATGACTGCGAACGGTAACTGCATCGACAGGATGACCTGGCTGAACACCAGGAGCTGGCCGGTGCCCCGCTCGCCATAGAGCGCGGTGACGATCACGACCGGGACGATGGCGATACCACGCGTCAGCAGCCGCCGCGCCCAGCTCGGCAGGCGCAGATGCAGAAAGCCTTCCATCACGATCTGGCCGGCCAGCGTTGCCGTCACCGTCGAATTCAGGCCAGAGGCAAGCAGCGCGACCGCAAACAGCGTCGAGGCGATGCCGAGGCCCAATAGCGGCGACAGCAGCTCATATGCCTGGCCGATTTCGGCGACCTCGGTGCGGCCGGTCGCATGGAAGGTGGCGGCGGCGACGATCAGGATCGCGGCGTTAATGAACAGCGCCAGCATCAGCGCGATGGTCGAGTCCGTCGTCGCCCATCTGATCGCCTCGCGGCGGCCCTTGTCGTTCCGTTCATAGGCGCGGGTCTGCACGATCGAGGAGTGCAGATAGAGATTATGCGGCATCACCGTGGCGCCGATGATGCCGATCGCGATGTAGAGCATCTCCGGATTGGTGACGATCTGGGGCGACGGCACAAAGCCCTTCAGCACCGCGGCCACCGGCGGCGCCGCTGCCGTGATCTGGACCGCAAAGCAGACCGCGATGACGATCAGGAGCGAGATCACGAAGGCTTCGAGGAAGCGGAAGCCTTTGTTCATCAGCAAGAGCAGCAGGAAGGCGTCGAGAGCGGTGATCAGCGCGCCCCAGATCAGGGGAATGCCGAACAGCAGGTTCAGGGCGATTGCCGTGCCGATGACCTCAGCGAGATCGCAGGCGATGATCGCGGCCTCGCAGACCACCCAGAGCAGGAAGTTGACCGGGCGCGAAAAGCTGGCGCGGCAGGCCTGCGCGAGATCGCGGTCGGTGACGATGCCAAGGCGCGCGGCCAGCGCCTGCAGCAGGATCGCCATCAGGTTCGACATCAGGATGACCGCCAGCAGCGTGTAGCCGAACTTCGAACCGCCCGCGAGGTCGGTCGCCCAGTTGCCGGGGTCCATGTAACCGACCGAGACCAGGTAGCCGGGGCCGAGAAAGGCCAGCAGCCGGCGAGACCAATGCCCGCCAAAGGGTACCGAGATGGTCGAATTGACCTCGGGCAGGCTGGGCTGGATGCCAGCGGCGGCCTCGGCGCGCCAACCGGCGGCAGTCGCATCAGTCATAGGCAAGCTCTCGGCGGGCGTTCGGGCGTCCATCCAAACAAGATGACCGAAATCCACCCTTATTGCAACTCATTTGCAACTGCATCTAGCGATCACGGAAATGATACCGCCGCACATCTTATAAAGTACTGAAGAAGTGCTTTACGCTGCAGACATGATCAAGCTTCCAGTCGAAACGCCCACGGCCACACTGCGATACGCCCTCGCCCCCGACGAGGCCGCCATTGCGGCGTTCGAGGCGACCTTTGCTGCGTACGGCCGGATGATGGAGATCCTCGCCGAGGTCGCGCCTGTCGGTGCGAACCTCGTCGCTCTTCATGCCCAGGCTTACGAAAGGATTCGTAACGAAACCGGCCTGCCGGCCCGCCTTGTCACGCTCGGGTTGCGTGACCGCGCCAACTATGTGGCGGATACCGCGGTGCGCAAAATTCCACTCGACGACAAGTTGTTCGCGATCAAGGGGCCTACTTCACTGACTATTAGCACTGTCAAAGGACGCGTGTTGGTTCCGTTCGAGGTCCCCGGCTATCTTGCCGGCTGGGAAAGTCCCTTCCCGGCTCACTTGGTCTCGGACGGCCGCGCCTACGAAATCCACATCGCCGTCAAATCGAAATCCACAGCACCGGAGGAGAAGACCATGGTTCACGAGGGCATCCTTGCGCGTATGGGCAGACTTCTTGCCGCCATCGCCAGCGAGACCATCGACAATGCCGAGAACAGCAACAAGGTCGCGCTGGTCAAGCAGGCGATCCGCGAGATCGACGCCGGCGCCGATGAAGCGCGGCATGCGCTCGGCAAGTCGCGCGCGGAGGAGTTCCGCCTCAAGCGCCGGCGCGAAGAACTCGACGCCGAAATTGCCGGGCTGACGGACAAGATTCGTCTTGCGGTTGCAGAAAACCGCGAGGATCTCGCGCGCGCCGGCGTTGCACGGCAAATTGATTTGGAATCGCAAGGCACTGCACTCGAACGCGCGATGGATTTCATCGAGCTCGAAATCGACGAGCAGACCAAGGCGTTACAGGCGATGCTTGGCGCGCGTCGTGAAGCTGAAACCCGTCTCGCCGATCTCGAAGCGAGCCTCGAAAAGCATTCGCCGCAGGAAACCGGACGCGCGGCTGGTGCGACTAAGATAGTGAGTCCCGATCGGGCCATGGCCGCGATCGCCCGCGTCACAGGTGTGCCCGCCGCCGGCGTGCCCGGCGACAAGGAGCTCGACGAACTCGACCGCCTACACCGCGAAAAGGAAATCGCGGCCCGCCTTGAAAGGATCAAATCGCAGCAATGAGTGCCCTGACGGACATCCTGCTGGCGCCGGACGTGCGGCCCTTCGCCGTGGCTGCAGCGATCATGCTGGCGCTCGGCGGAATCGAATTACTGGCGACGCTGGTCGGCTTCTCGATCAGCGAACTCGTCGGCAAGGAAGTCACCGTGGACGCCGACAGCGGCAACGGCCTCGGCGGATTGTTTTTGTGGATCAACGCGGGACGTCTGCCGCTGTTGATCCTGATCATTCTCGCGCTCGGCGTGTTCTCGATCGCGGGATTCTTCCTGCAGGGCCTCGCGCACGGTGTGGGGATTTCGATCCCGGCCTCGATCGCCGCGCTTGCGGCCGCAGCCTGCAGTCTTCCCGTCATCCGCGTCACCAGCCGCGGCATCGCCCGCATCATTCCGCGCGACGAGACCTATGCGGTCGAGGAGGCCGATTTCATCGGCCATGTCGCCGAAGTTTCGATCGGGCCGCTCGACCAGGGACTGCCCGGCCGCGTCCGTCTCAAGGATGTCTTCGGCAACTGGCACTCTCTGGTGGCGCGCGCCAGTCCCGAATCCACGCCGCTTCCGGTCGGCGCCAGCGTGTTGCTGGTCGACCGTGACGCCAAGAGCTTTATCGCCATTTCCGCACCAACCGACCTCATTGCGCAACAACGTTCAGACAGGGCTTAAAACATGTGGGAACTTGCTGTACCCGTCGTTATTGGCGTCATTGTCGTTCTTGTTATCGGTCTCCTGCTTGCCAAACTCTACCGCCGCTCCACGCGTGACGAAGCCTATGTCCGCACCGGCCTCGGCGGCCAGAAAGTCGTCCTCGACGGCGGTTCGATCGTCCTTCCGGTCTTTCACTCGACGGCTGCGGTCAACCTGAAGACGCTGCGGCTCGAGGTCGCCCGCGGCGGTCCGGATTCGCTGATCACCAAGGATCGCATGCGCGTCGATATCGGCGCCGAATTCTACCTGCGCGTCAAACCCGACAGCTCGTCGATCGCGCTCGCCGCGCAGACGCTGGGCAGCCGCACCAACAATGCCGGCGAGCTGCGCGAGCTGATCGAGGCCAAATTCGTCGACGGCCTGCGTTCGGTGGCGGCCACCATGAACCTCGAGGAGCTGCAGGAGCAGCGCGCGACCTTCGTAAAGTCAGTGCAGGAAGCGGTCGGCGCCGACATCCAGAACAACGGCCTCGAACTCGAATCGGTGTCGCTGACGCGGCTCGACCAGAGCGACATCAAGCATTTCAACCCGAGCAATTTCTTCGACGCCCACGGCCTGACGACCCTGACCAAGATCACCAGGGAACGCGAGCAGGAGCGCAACCAGATCGTCCGCACCACCGAAGTGAACATCGCGCAGCAGGACCTCGTCGCCCGCCAGACCACGCTGACGATCGAAGCCACCAAGCGCGAGGCGGAGCTGGCGCAGCAGCGCGACATCGCCAACAAGACCGCCGCCATGCGCGCGCAGACCGCACAGGTCGAGCAGACCGCGCTGCAGAACGAAGCGGAATACCGCATCCAGCAGGAACTGGCGGTCGCCAACAAGCAGACCGAAGCCAACCAGTTGCGCGACACCAGGAAGATCGAGGCCGATCTCGCGGTGAAACGCCGCAACACGGAGATGGAGCGCGACCTGCAGATCGTCGCACAGGAAAGCGCGATCGCGGTCGCCACCAAGAGCAAGGAGCAATCGGAGGCGCAGACCGTCGCCGAAACAGCGCGGGCGCTTGCCATCGCAGCCGAAGAAAAGGTCACCACCGCCAAAGCCGTCGAAATCGCCGAACGCGACAAGATCATCAACGTGATCGCGGCGCGCAAGGCCGCCGAAACCGAGGCGATGCCGATCACCGTGATGGCGGAAGCCGAGAACCAGGCCGCGACCAACAAGGCGGAAGCCATCACCATGCTGGCCAAGGCCGATGCCGATGCCGCGATCACCCGCGCGACCGGCGTCAAATCGCTCGGCCAGGCCGAGGCCGAGGTGGCGGCGCTGAAGGCGGAAGCCCGCAACAAGCTCTCCTCGGCGATGGTCGACTACGATCTCACGCTGGCGCGCATCAACATCATTCCCAACGCGCTGGCCGAAGCGGTCAAGCCGATCGAGAAGATTTCGGACATCCGGATCTTCGACACCGGCGGCATGCTCGGCCGCGGCGGCAATGGCGCCATGAATGGCCACGGTAACGGCCTTGGCCTCGGCGACGGCCTTGCGGCGCAGCTATTGTCGGTCTCGGCCTTCAAGCCGATCATCGACAAGATCCTCGCCGAAGGCGGCTTCGCCGCAGGGCCGGACGCCCTGACCAGCCTGACCAACGCGCTGGCCGCGCAGCAACCGGCAATCCCCGCCGGACTGCCTGCTGCGCTTGAGATCGATGACGATGATGTAGCGCCGCCGACGACGATTTCGGGCGCGGGCAGGGCAACGCTCGGCCCCAAATCGTAATCAAGCGGCCGAAACGCCGGCCAAGTCGGGAATCCAGCGAGGCCTGCCGCTGTCGCGGCGGGCCTTTTTCTTGAAATCTCTCCTTTTCTTGTCGGGAAACACGCGGGTTTGCAGACGGGCTTGGCCGTGGTGGCTGGGCAAGAAGCATGACCGTTGCTCCCTCGGTCATTCCGGGGCGCGCCTCTTTGGCGCGAGCTCTCTGGTGGAATGGATTCCGGGCTCGCGCTTCGCGCGCCCCGGAATGACGAGAGGAATTGACCGTCGTGCGCTTCCTTATTGCAAATGCCTCTCATTAGTGACATTACTTGCAAATAATTCGCAATTGCAACTGAGGGAGGCGGCCAAATGCATCAGTTCAAGCGAACCTGGGGAAACCAGGATGGAGACGACGATTTTCATTTCGGCGGTTTTTCCGGCCATTCTTTTTTGCCGCACCGATCGCATGGCTCTCACGGCCCGAATGAGTCTCATCGCCCTCATGGTTCGCCGTGCCAACCGGATCCGCCGCCTGTAAAAATCGAATACCGCAGCTTCGACGGTTCACAGAACAATCAATCCGATTCCACCCTCAACGCTGCCGGCACCGAATTCGGACGTATCGGCGAGGCGCATTTTGCCGACGGCATTTCTGTCCCGCTCAGCGGCAACAATCCGCGCACCATCAGCAATCTTGTGGTCGGCGCCGGCGATCCTGATGTGGCGAACCCGGAAGGCGTCTCCGCCTTCATGTACGCCTGGGGCCAGTTCATCGATCACGACATGACGCTGACGCGGACGGACGGCGTCAGCGATATCAGCGTCATGGTACCGGCTGATGATCCCGTGCTTCCCGACGGCACCGTCATTCCGATCACTCGCGCAATTATCGATCCCACGACCGGTGCGGGCACATCCAATCCAGCCATGGCGGTCAATTCCAATACCGCCTGGCTGGACGCCTCGATGGTCTATGGGTCCAGCGCCGCGACCGCCGCCAGCCTGCGCACCGCCGACGGCCACATGCTGACGTCGCAGGGCAACAACCTGCCGATCGTCGACGGCATGGTCGTGGCCGGCGACGTCCGCGCCGCAGAAAATCCGGCGCTTACCGCCTTGCACACGCTGTTCGTGCGCGAACACAACTATTGGGTCGACAAACTGCACCTTGAGCATCCGAACTGGAGCGGCGACCAGCTCTACAATCACGCCCGCGCCATCGTGACGGCAGAAATCGCCAACATCACCTATTCGGAGTTCCTGCCAAACCTCGTGGGCAAGAACGCGCTCACGCCCTATGACGGTTATGACCCCAGCGTCGATCCTCACCTGTCACTGGAATTCGTCGCCGCGGCGTTCCGCTTCGGACATTCGATCGTGTCGGGCGAAACCGAAGGTCTTGCGGAAAACGGCGAAGTCATCGCCGGCTCCGAGGAAGACCTCAAGGGTGTGTTCTTCCAGCCGGCGGCAAACTTCATTGACAATGGCGGCGCCGACGGACAATTGCGCCACCTGGCCGCCGATCCGTCACAGGCGCTCGATGCGCGCATCGTCGACGACCTGCGCAATTTTCTCTTCGATCCACCGGTGTCTATGGATCTCGCCGCAATTAACATCCAGCGCGCGCGCGACCTTGGCCTCGGCACGCTCAACCAGACCCGTGAAGCGCTCGGCCTCGACCCCTACACGGATTTCAGCCAGATCACGAGCGACCCGGAAACGCTGGCCGGACTGAAAGCAGCTTACGGCAATGTAAATAATGTCGGCCTGTGGACCGGCGGCTTGTCGGAAAATCATGTCCCTGGCGCGCTTGTCGGCGAAACCTTCCAGGCCATCATTGCGAGACAGTTCGAGGCGTTGCGCGATGGCGACCGGTTCTGGTTCGAGAATCAGGGGTTTGATTCCAGGACGTTGTCCGAGATCAAAGGCACGACGCTGGCAGATATCATTCTGCGCAATACCGACACCAAGCATATCCAGGACGATGTCTTCGTCACCTATGTGCGGCACACCGGCCTTGCCGGCGGCGTGGAATCCGAAGACCCCGAAGCCCGCCAGATCGTCGTCGGCTCCAATGACAACGACACGCTGATCGGCGGCCCGCAAGGCGACTATCTGTTCGCCGGAACCGGCAGGCAGACGATGACGGGGAATGACGGCGCTGACCGATTCGTGTTTGATTTCGGATCCACCAAAGCTGAGATCACTGATTTCGATCCAGGCATCGACATGCTGGTGTTTGAGAATGCCGGCCGCCTGGACTTTTTCGATGTGAGGATCTGGGGCGACCACCATGGGAATACGGTGGTCCAGGTTGGTGACGACCGGATCGAACTCACCGACGTACGGCCCCGTGAACTCACAAAGCACGATTTCCTGTTCGACGTTTGATGCGAATTCTTCCGCAGGGAAGAACGTGCCGGATAATGCGCCGGCCATGATGGAAGGTTAATCGCCTCCACACGTTCGCGTGTGGAGGTTTTTTCTTTGTAGAAGGGCTTGTCGGGAAACGGGTGGGTCGGATCGTCCATAGGCCAGACAATGGGCCAGATCGATTCTGCCAAGGAATACCGCCATGTCCGCCGCCGACACGCCTCGCCTGCCCGTGACCTTCAACCGCCTGGCCTGGTCCAACCTCGCGGCCCAATCGGCCGAGCAGGTTGCGCTGGCCGCAGCCCCCATCGTCGCGGTGCTGTTGCTCGGTGTCGGCGAAGGCCAGACCGGGCTGCTGCAGACGGCGCTGACGCTGCCCTTCATCCTGTTCGCGATCCCCGCAGGTCTCCTCGCCGATCGCGTTTCGCGGCGCTGGGTGATGGCGGGCTCCGAGGCGCTGCGCGCCGTGGCGCTCGCCGGAATCCTGTTGCTGATCTGGCTCGGGCTGATGACCTTGCCGCTGCTTTCGCTGCTCGGCTTCATCGCGGTATGCGGCACCGTCGCCTACAGCGTCGCCGCGCCCGCCCTGGTGCCGTCGCTGGTGACATCGGAACAACTGCCGGCGGCGAACGCGCGGATTGAACTCGCACGCACCATCGCGTTCGCCAGCGGTCCGGCGCTCGGCGGCGTGCTGGTCGGATGGGTTGGCGCCGCGCCAGCCTTCGGTTTTGCCGCGGCTTTGTCCGTGATCGCAGTCGTGCTGCTGTCGGGCATCTATGAGCCGGCGCGCAATCCTGCCCCGCGCCGCCATCCGTTGCAGGAAATCAAGGAAGGCGCCGCGTTCGTGCTGCATCACCCGCTGCTGCGGCCGGTGTTCATCACGCAGTTCATCTTCAACACGGCGTCGTTCCTGCTGCTGGCCGTATTCGTGCCCTACGCCGTGCGTCACCTCGGACTGTCAGCCACCGGCGTCGGCGTAACGCTTGGCATGTACGGCGTCGGCATGGTGGTCGGCGCGCTTGCAGCGACGCGGGTGATGCAGCGGCTCGCCTTCGGCACGGTGATCGGGCTCGGGCCGGTGACGGGATTCGTCGCCGCGGCCGTGATGGCGCTGACCACGATCGTGCCGACGCCGCCACTGGCGGGCCTGAGCTTCTTCCTGCTCGGCGTAGGTCCGATCCTCTGGGTGATTTCGACCACGACCTTGCGGCAATCGGTGACGCCGCCGTCGCTGCTCGGGCGCGTCTCCGCCATCAACATCATGAGCTACGGCGCCCGTCCGCTCGGCTCCGCGCTCGGCGCCATCGTCGGCGGCCTCTATGGCGCGGAAGCCTGCCTCTATCTGGCGGCGGCGATCTTCGCGGCGCAAGCGCTGGTGATCCTGCTGTCGCCCGCGGTCTCGCTGGCGCGGCAGCCAGATATGGTGGGTGAAGCGGCAGGGTGTTAGCCGTCTGGCCGAAACCGTCATTGCGAGGAGCATGGCGACGAAGCAATCCAGCCTCTCTTGCGGCCCTGGATTGCATCGCGCAGCCTGTCATCGGGCGGGCATTCGCCCCGACCCGTTGGCTCGCAATGACGGTTTTTGCCAGCATTTCCTTCTAACTGGCCGGAGCCCGTTGGTGCTTTCCCATCCCGCTTTATATGATATACGTAATTTCATACAGAAGCGGGAACCCTCATGGCTAACCAGACTGCAGCAATCGACACTGGCCCTCGTTCGGAAGCTTCTTCCACTGTCCTGCAGATTGCTGTCCTGGCAGGCCTCGCCGCCACTGGAACACTCGCCACCAACATCCTGCTACCGTCGCTGCCGCAGATGGCGGCGTCGCTCAACGTCACGAGCGCGGCCGTCACCGCAGCGATCACGGTCTTCCTCGCGGTGTTCGCGATCGGCCAGCTCGTGGTCGGGCCGATCTCGGACCGCTACGGCCGCCGTTGGCCGGTCTTGGCCGGATTTGCAATCTTCCTCGCCGGCAGCGTCTGGTGCGGCCTCGCCAGTGATTTGCCAAGCCTGCTGATTGGCCGTGTCATCCAGGCGGTCGGCGCCTGCGCCACCTCGGTGCTGTCGCGCGCCATTGCCCGCGACCTGTTTTCCGGTCCCGCTCTGGGCCGCGCGATGGCGCTGATCATGATCGCAATGTCGGCAGCGCCGGGCTTTTCGCCGCTGCTCGGTGGTGCGCTCGACCACGCTTTCGGCTGGCGCTCCGAATTCGCATTCCTCGCGGCTTTCGCCGGGCTCGGCGCCCTCGCCTACGGCATGGTGTTTGGCGAGACCCACCTCGCAACACGCACCCCGCTCGATCCGCAGGCGATCGCAAAAACCTACCTCGCCCTGCTCCGTGACCGCCGCTTCGTGGTGCCGGCGGCAACCGTCAGCCTGATTCTGGGCGCGCTGTTCTCGATTTTCTCGGCCGCGCCCCGCGTGCTGATCGAAGCGATGCATTTTACGCCGATTCAACTCGGCCTGTTCTTTGCGGGTACGGTGCTGATCGTGTTCGCCGCCGGCATGCTCGCGACCCGGCTTGCGCCACGCTATGGGCTCGATCGTTCGATCCGGGGCGGACTGTTCGCCGCCGCCGCCGGCAGCCTCGCGATGCTGCTGGTCTCGCTATACGTCCCCTCCTTCCTGCCGTTTCTTGCGGCCATGAGCGTGTTCCTGCTCGGCATGGGCATCGTCAGTCCGTTGGGCACGGCGCAGGCGCTGTCCCCGTTCGGCGACAAAGCCGGCGCGGCATCGGCGCTCATTGGCTTCTCGCAGATGATGACGGCCGCGATCGGCGTCTGGCTCGCGGCGACGATATCGCATGAGGCGCTGTTCGCGCTCGGCGTGGTGCTGATGGTGTTTTCGCTGGTGGCCGTGGCGCTCTATACGATGCGAGCGAAGGCCGGCCAGGACATCTTGCGTGGCTAATCGGCCGGTTCTCCGACGATTGAAACTTCAAGGCCGGCCCTGTCATTGCCACGAAGATTGAGCGTGCCGCCGTCAAACCTGAGGGTCCATTTTTGTAACGGGGCGTCCGCGCCCAGCATCCGGCGTTCCATCACGAATGTTTGGCCGTCCAGCCAGCTTCCCTTGGTCGCAGCGACTCCGAAGACCGTCGGATCGCTCTTGCGAAACAGTCCGTCAAGCCCGATCGGGCCGGTAAACTTGAGTGGCGGCCTTGTTGGATCCCGGCTATTCATCTCCAGCTCATAACGCGGATTCGGACCGGTAAGGGTTAGCGAAAGCGATCGCACATTCAGTGCGCTGCTCAGAAACTTGTATGTCTTTCCCGAGATGGAAGACGCGATCTCGGGAGTTGCGCCGACCTCGCTCGGCTTCTCGGTTGATATCTCGCGGATGACGGCTGCAAGCAGGCTTGTGCCGGCGGGGTCCGGCGGCAGCGCGGTCTCGGATTTGACCGCGCCGGAAATATCATCAGCCATTTTGCCGAACGGACAAAAGTCTCTGGCCGTCGTCACCGCAACAATGTCCAGCTCGGGAAAAATCATGATCACCTGGCAGTGGTATCCGACCGCCATGTAGACCTTCCGGTCAGGCAGCGCCCAAAAGAGATTGGAATATCGCAGCGTCGGTGCGCGCGACGAATTCATGTTCACCGTCGCGTGACGGGTCTTCTCAACCCATCCCGGAGGAACAAGCGGTTTGCCCTCCCATTCGCCATGGCGCAAGTAGAGATAGCCAATCTTCGCCATGTCACGAGGCAGCAAGGCCAGACCGTATCCTCCGGTCGAGATGCCCTGGGGGTCGCGCCGCCAATTCCACGTGTTGATGCCGAGCGGCCCGAAAAGCCTGACCTTGGCGTAATCCGACGCGCTCAACCCTGTCAGCCCAGTGAGGATGGCGGAAAGCAAATGCGGATTGCCGCTGTTGTAGTTGAAGATGTCTCCGGGTGCGCTCGACATCTGACGATCGAGAATGAATTTGATCCAGTCCGGGCTGCGCTCCATTGCGATCATCGAAACCGGCCGTCCGCTCAACGGCTCCTCCCAGTCTAGTCCGGAGGTCATGTCCAGCAGGTTCTGGACCGTTACTGCCTTTTTCCTTTCATCCACGTTCGCAATGCTTCGGTCTGCAAAGAAGTCCAGCATCCGACGATCAGTGCTATCAAGCAGCCCGTCCTTGGAGGCGATCGCCATCAAGGTGCCGATGACAGCTTTGGTGGTGGAGTTGGTGATGTGGGGAATATCCGCTGCATACGGCGCGTAATAGGCATCGAGGACAATCCGGCCATGCCGCACAATCAGCAAGCTGTCGAAGCTGCGGCTTTTTCCGAACTCGACCAGCTTGGCAAGCGCCGCCGAGTCCATGCCCCGCTCTTCCGGCGTGGATGTTGGCCATTGGCTGGTCGGCCAGCCGGACTCTGCTGCGCCTTGGGCGTATGCGGCAGCGCTGCAGACCGAAGCCACAAGCATGATGGTACCGAGAACAATCCCGGGAGCGGCTAGTCTTGGGTTTTGCATCAGCCCCTCGTGTGGTTGCAACCTAACCCGCCAGATACCGCTCGTACTTCCCACCTACGACCTCGTCCGCCGCAATATCCGGATCGAGCGTGTAGAGATCCTGGGCGCGGCCGATGCCGCGCAGCGCATAGCGGCCGGTGGACACCAGATAGTTTCGCCCGGCGGCGTCGAGGCCGGCGCGGAACGCCGACGACATCAAGAGTTCCCGGTCGACCGAGCGGCACATCGAGGCGATGCGGCTGACCTCGTTGACGGCCGGGCCCACCACCGTGAAGTCGAGGCGGTCGTCGCTGCCGATATTGCCGTAGAAGACCTCGCCGACATGCAGGCCGACATGGGCCGTCGTCACCGGCCGGCCCTCCTCGTTGCGGCGGGCGTTGAGCGTCTTCACGTTGCGGCGGAAGCGATGCTCGGCCCGCAGCGCGGCGCGCATTGCCTTCGCCATGTTGTCATGGGTGAACATCGCCAGCACGCCGTCGCCGATCAGCTTCAGCACCTCGCCGCCGGCTTGGTGAATGGCGTCGATCGAGGCATGAGCATAATCGTTGAGGAACGGAATGATCTCGCCGGGATCGATGCTCTCGCTGATCGCAGTCGAGCCACGCAGGTCGGAGAACCACAGCACCGTGTTGATGCGTTCGGTGACGCCGCGCGTGATCCGTCCGCGCAGCACCTGTTCGGCGGTGTCGCGCCCGAGATAGACGCGTCCCAGCGTCTTGGTGATGTCGGCTTGCGCTGCGGACTTGACCGCCAGCCCCAGCACCGGCACGAGATCGCGTAGCGCAGCTAACCCTTGCGCCCCAAAGCCCTCGTCGCGCCTTGTCACCCAATAGGAATAGACGCAGTCCATCTGCCCCATGGTGCCGGCCTCGCCGAACTGATGCACATAGGCCACGAGATGCTTGTGGCCCTTCTCGGCGAGTTCATTGACGAACTTGAACCTTTGCGCCGCGCGGTCAGCGAGGTCGATCGGCAGCTCCGAAAAGCCGTTTTCGAGCATGTGATAGAAGATCGAGCTGCGCCAGGCCTGCGCAGCTTCGCCCTCACTGGTCGAGCCATATTCGAACACGTTGCTTTCGTTGGTTTCGGCGTCGTTCCAGCGAAAGCCGCGCCCCTCGAAAATCGGGTGCAGCGTATCGATGAAGACCATCCCGCGCGATACATGGAGTCCTTCGGCGCAACAGCGCTCACAGAAGCCGCGGACCAGGTCATTTTCGGGCAAGCCAGTGAGGCCCTGGCTGACCAGCCAGTTCGTCAGGCGCAGACGGGGTGTGAGTTCCATGCGGCCATTATGCCGTGCAATCGTGACGGGTGGAAGGCTCGTGCGGCTCGCATTCCCCGGATGCTACGCAGCGGTGCGCTGCTGAGCCGGGGCCGATACTTTCACCGTGGGTCACGGCTCTGCGGAGCAGCGTTACACGCTGCACCGCGTCCGGGACGCGCATGCTCAACCCTTGCTCAGTCCTTGGCGCGCGTCACCGCCTCGCCGTCTTCCTTGACGAAGGACTGCGCGGGATTATCGAGCAGATCGAGCACCAACTCCGAGGGACGGCACAGCCGGACGCCCTTCGGCGTCACCACGATCGGCCGGTTGATCAGGATCGGATGCGCGATCATGAAGTCGATCAGCTCGTCATCGCTCCACTTCGGATCGGCGAGGCCAAGCTCGGCATAGGGCGTGCCCTTCTCGCGGAGGAACTCGCGCGGCGAGAGGCCCGACGCCTTGATCAGTTCGACCAGCCGCGCCCGGCTCGGCGGGGTCTTCAGGTACTCGATCACCTCGGGCTCCTCGCCGCTCTGCCGGATCATCGCCAGCGTGTTGCGCGAGGTGCCGCAGGCGGGGTTGTGATAGATCGTGACGGTCATGACCGAGCCTCCTTCATTGCTGCGCTTGCCCAGCCTTTTCCGCCGAGCAGCCAGCCCATGAAGAGCAACGCGACGAGCGCCCCGCTTGTTTCGGCAATGATGAAACCCGGAAGGTCGGCGGGCCGGATGCCCGAAAACGTATTGGTCATCGAGCGGGCGATCGCTACCGCCGGATTGGCGAAGGAGGTGGACGCTGTGAACCAGTAGGCCGCGGTGATGTAGAGGCCCACCAGCCACGGCACGGCGGCGCGGTTGAACCTAATGCCGCCCAATACGGTGGCGACCAGCCCGAAGGCGGCGACGCCCTCCGCGAACCATTGCGCTCCGCCGGTTCGCATTTTCAGCGAGGCATCGATCAAAGGCAGCGCGAACATCGCATGCGCGATCATGGTCCCGGCAATTCCGCCAGCGATCTGCGCAAGGATGTAAGCAAGCGTGTCGCGCGGCGTCAGCTCGCGCTTCAATGCAAACACCAGCGATACCGCCGGATTGAAATGCGCCCCCGAAACGGGTCCGAGGATGGTGATGAGAACGACCAGAATCGCGCCGGTCGGCAACGTGTTGCCGAGCAACGCCAGCGCAACATCCTTGGTCAGGCTCTCGGCCATGATGCCGGAGCCGACCACCGTCGCAACCAGCAGCGCGGTCCCGAGGGCTTCAGCCGCGAGCCGGCGCGGCAGATCGAATTCGTTCATCAGCTAGCCTTTTCCTGGCCTGAGGTTGCGCCGTCGCCGCGGCCGATGTCGCGCAGCCTGGTCCCAAGCGATAGCTGGTCGATGCTTTCCAGCGGCAGGCTGGTGAAGGCGGCAATTCGATTCTTGAGATAACGGAACGCCTCGACGAACGCCGCTTCCTTCTCGATGTCGGTGCCCTCGACGCCAGCCGGATCTTCGATTCCCCAATGCGCTGTCATCGGCTGTCCCGGCCAGATCGGGCAGGATTCGCCGGCCGCGTTGTCGCAAACCGTGAAGACGAAATCCATCACGGGAGCATCGCTGCGCGCGAACTCTTCCCAGCTCTTCGAGCGCAATCCGTCCGTCGGGTAATCAAGACGGTTGAGTACCTTGATTGCAAATGGATTGACCGTCCCCTTCGGCTGGCTGCCGGCGGAAAAGGCGCGGAAGTTGCGGTGACCTTCCTTGCGCAGGATCGATTCCGCCAGGATCGAACGCGCGGTGTTTCCGGTGCACAGGAAGAGCACGTTGTAGATGCGTTCAGGCATGAGCTTTCCTCCTTGTCTTTGGTGGACAACAAGGCGTGAGGTCTTCGATCAGCGGCCCGCAGATCTCGGGGCGTCCGTCGCAGCAATCGCGCAGCATGAACAAGACCACGACCTGAAACGCCTTAAGATCGGCTCGATAGACGATCGAACGACTGAAGCGCCGCGCCGTCACCAATCCCGCGCGGGACAGGATGGCCAGATGGGACGACATGGTGTTTTGCGGCACCGCCAGTTTTTTGGCGATATCGCCGGCGGCGAGCCCTTCGGGCTCGTGCTTCGCCAGCAGCCGAAACACCTCGAGGCGGGTCGATTGGGCAAGCGCGGCCAGCGCGAGAATGGCCTGTTCTGATTCCATATATCCAGACTTATCGATATATCATTCCATGTCAACTCCGGCAGCAAGGACGCCGCCCCCGTCTATTTCGATAATTCTAGAAATACCGTTGACAGATTCGGACTAGAGTGAGACGATGGCCTATGAAACTCGATGACGCAGCCGCCCATCTCGAAGCGCTTGGCAATCCGACCCGGCTAAAAATCTATCGCGCGCTGATCCGCGCCGGAGGCGCTGGCCTTGCGGTCGGCCGCCTGCAGGAGAAGCTGAAAATCGCGCCCTCCACCCTCTCCCACCACATCAAGGCGCTGGTGGTGGTCGGCCTTGTGACGCAGGTACGCGATGCGACTACGCTGATCTGCCACGCCAATTACGAAGTGATGCGGGAGCTGGTGGGATTTCTCGTTGCGGAGTGCTGCACCGAGAGCGCCGAAACCACTGATACCAAGACCGCGGCATAGCGCTTTTTGACCTCTATTTCGATACTTCTAGTTTCATGGGAGAACGTCATGACCGGAGCCAAGACCGTCGCGATCATCGGAGCCGGGCCGGTCGGTCTTGCCGCCGCCGTCCATGTTCTGGAGCGCGGGCTGCAGCCGATCGTATTGGAAGCTGGCGACAATGTCGGCCACGCCATGCGGCAATGGGGCCACGTCCAGCTATTCTCGCCTTGGGAGTACAACGTGGACAAGGCCGCAACGCGGCTGCTGGCGACATCGGGATGGAATTCTCCCGAGCCCGGCCAGTACCCGACCGGCGCCGAAATGGTCGAGCGCTATCTCGAACCGCTTGCGACCCACGCCGCGCTTGAGCCTCACATCCGCACCTCGAGCCGCGTCACCGGGATCAGCCGCGCCGGCTTCGACAAGCTCAAGACGAGGGGCCGCGAGGCCGCGCCGTTTGAAATCCGTTACCAGAACGGGCAAGGTCAGAAGTTCCTCAAGGCCGACGCGGTCATCGATGCCTCGGGTACCTGGCATTCGCCGAACCCGGCGGGCGCCAATGGTCTTCCCGCCATCGGCGAGAACGAAACCGCGGACCGGATCGCCTACGGCATGCCGGACGTGCTCGGCAGCGACCGCGCGCGCTATGCCGGCAAGATCGTCGCGGTGCTGGGATCCGGGCATTCTGCGATCGGCACGCTGACCGATCTGGCAAAACTGGCCGAACAGGCACCGGGGACGCGGCCGGTCTGGCTGCTGCGCGGCAGCGATCCAGCCAAGGCTTTCGGCGGTGGTGCGAACGACAAGTTGGTGGCCCGCGGCGAACTGGGTGCGGCTTTCGCGGCATTGGTGACGGCGGGCCGGATCAAGTTGGAAAGCGGATTTCGCGTTTCGCATGTCATCGCCGACGGCGCTCGCCTTATCGTCGGCGCTGTCTCCGCCTGCAGCGCGCGCCAGGCAGTGGTCGATGAACTGATCGTCGCGACCGGCTTCCGGCCGGACCTCGATTTTACCCGCGAGCTCCGCATCCGGCTCGATCCGGCGATCGAATGTCCGCTCGCGCTGGCGCCGCTGATCGATCCCAACGAGCATAGCTGCGGCACCGTGCGGCCGCACGGCGCGCGCGAGCTGGCGCAGGACGAACCCGGCTTCTATTTCGCCGGCTTGAAATCCTACGGCCGCGCGCCGACCTTCCTGATGCTCACGGGATACGAACAGGTGCGCTCGATCGCCGCCGACATCGCCGGCGACCGCGCAGCCGCGGAACGGGTCGAACTGGTGCTGCCCGAGACCGGCGTCTGCAGCCGTTCGCTCGCGCCAGATGCCAGCAATTGCTGCGGCGGCCCTGCATTATCAGATGTTGACGCTTGTTGCGTCGCGGATGAGAAAGCAAAGCAGCAAGGCAAGACGGGATGCGGTTGCGCATCCTGATCAATAGGGAGTGCGCGGAATTTTTCTGGAGGGACGCTCCGTCATCGTTGCGATGTGCATCGGGCAGCTTGGCAGCCTGCTTCCGCACGTCGTCGTGCCTTCCATCCTCGCCGCGTTCCTGATTCCGGAATGGCATTTGAGCGGGGCGCAGGCGGGCCTGCTGGCTGGCTCGGGCGCCGCCGGCTACATGCTGACCGTGCCGGTGCTGGCGACGCTGACCGATCGTATCGACGCGCGCAAAATACTGATCGCAGGTTCGGCGCTGAGCGCGCTCGGCACCTTGCTGTTCGGCCTGTTTGCGACCGGCCTGTGGTCGGGCGCCCTCTTCAACGCGATGGCCGGCGCGGGCTTTGCCGGCGCCTATATGCCGGGCCTCAAGGCGCTGACCGATCGTCTCGCGCCGGGCGATTCATCCCGCGCGATCACGCTCTACACATCGAGCTTCTCGTTCGGTGTCGGCCTGTCGTTTCTGGTTTCCCAGCTCGTTGCAGAAGCCTGGGGCTGGCGCAGCGCATTTTTCGTCACCGCCGCCGGACCGCTGATCATGTTCACCGCCTGCTTGCTGTTGCGGCCGGTCAAGCCGGCGCCGGTGTCGGGCCGGCTACTTGATTTCGCACCGGTGCTTCAGAACCGCAACGCCATGGGATTTGTTCTCGGCTATGGCGCGCACTGCTTCGAACTGTACGGGATCAGGACCTGGATCGTGGCGTTCTGGACGTTCGTGGCGGCAAGGAGTTCGGACGCTTCAATCCTGACGCCGATCGTGGTCAGCGTGGTATTCTCCGTACTCGCCATGCCCGCCAGCATCCTCGGCAATGAATTCGCGCTCAGGTTCGGTCGCCACCGCGCCATATCAGCCGTGATGCTCGCCTCCGCCACGGTGGCCCTTTCGATCGGCATGCTCGCCGACAAATCGCCGTGGCTGCTGCTGCCGCTTGTTCTGGTCTACGCCATCACTGTGCCCGCCGATTCCGGCGCATTGACCTCGGGCATGTCGATGGCCGCCGATCCCAGCTATCGCGGCGCGACCATGGCGATGCATTCTACCGTCGGCTTCAGCCTTTCCGCGCTTGGCGCCTGGGCGGTCGGTGTTGCGCTGGACGCTGCGGGTGGGCCGCAAAGCTCATCGGCCTGGATGGCGGCATTTTCGGTGCTGGCGGCAGGCATCCTGCTTGGGCCGTTGGCGCTCTATTGGTCGAGAAGAGAGACGCAGTGAACCGCAACCAGTTTTCCATCATTGTCGCGCTCGGCACGACGCAGACGCTGGCCTGGGCCTCGAGCTATTACCTGCCCGCGATCCTCGCCGATCCGATCGCGCGCGATCTCGGCGTTTCCTCGAACTGGATCTTTGCCGCCTTCTCTGCATCGCTTGTCATCTCCGCCATGCTCGGGCCGCGCATCGGCCGGCAGATCGATCTGGTCGGCGGCCGTTCCGTGCTGTCGCTTTCCAACCTGGTGCTGGCCGCGGGACTGGCGCTGCTCGGCTTAACCTATTCGATACCTGTTCTGCTCACAGCCTGGCTCCTGCTCGGCATCGGCATGGGTGCGGGCCTCTACGACGCCGCCTTCGGCGCACTCGGCCGCATCTACGGCGACGCGGCGCGACGCTCGATCACCGGCATCACGCTGATCGCAGGCTTCGCCTCCACCGTGGGATGGCCGCTGACCGCGTGGGGGCTGGAAACGATCGGCTGGCGCAACACCTGCTTTGCGTGGGCGGCGGCACACATCCTGATCGGCCTGCCGATCAACTGGCTGATGCTGCCACAGGTCGCCGGCGCAAAGGCGGCCGTTGCTTCCGCCGTCAAGCCGCATATCCCGCTCGACCGCACCATGATCCTGCTGGCGTTTGCCTTTGCCGCCTCCTGGAGCGTCACCGGCGCGATGGCCGCGCATCTGCCGCGCATTCTCGAATCCGCCGGCGCGACCTCGCTGCAGGCGGTCGCCGCCGGCGCGCTGATCGGTCCATCGCAGGTGGCCGCGCGCATCTTCGAGGCGAGCTTTCTGTCGCGGTATCACCCGCTGGTGTCCGGGCGGCTCGCCTGCCTGACGCACCCGATCGGCGCGGCCATCATCGGACTATTCGGCGGCGGCGCGGCCAGCATCTTTGCCGTCTTCCACGGCACCGGCAACGGTATCCTGACGATTGCGCGCGGCACGATGCCGCTCGCGATCTTCGGGCCGAAAAACTATGCCTATCGCCTGGGGATCATCGGCGCCCCGGCGCGGATTGCGCAGGCCGGCGCGCCGCTGGCGTTCAGCCTCTTGATCGACGTCATGGGCAGCCGCATCCTGATTGTGTCGTCGGCGCTGTCGCTCTCCGCGCTGCTGGCGCTGATGCTGCTACGCGCACCACCACCTCGAAGCATGACGAAAGAGGAGGATGTCTGAAATGATCACCCGCATCAATCCGCCCGAACTGGGAACGCCGCCCGGTTATTCGCAGATCGTCGAGGTGAACGCGGGCCGCATCATTTTCATCGCCGGCCAGACCGCGCTCGATCGCGACGGCAATGTGGTCGGCAGAAGTGATTTTGCAGCCCAGGCGGAGCAGGTGTTTCGAAACCTCACGATTGCCCTGGAGGCCAGCCGGTGCACGCCGGCCAATCTCGTAAAGCTCACGGTATTCCTCACCGACATGGATAATCTCGGACCCTACCGCGAAGCCCGAAACCGCTTCTTCGCCTCGGTGACGCCGCCGGCGGCGCCCGCCGTGACGCTGGTCGAGGTATCGAAGCTGTACGGTTCGGATTTCCTGATCGAGATCGAGGCGATTGCTGCGGCGTGAGGCGTGCTAAATCCCGTTCCTGCGCGAATCCCGGCTTCATCTCAGTCCCTGAAGCGCGCCATGATGACCTCGTCGTGAAAAACGCCGTTGATCAGAATCGCACGCCGCTTGATCCCTTCTTCGATGAATCCGGACTTGCGGTAGAGCGACGCGGCACGCGCGTTGTCCGCAAATACCCCAAGCTCGATGCGCAGATATCCGAACGCATCCGCCGCCATGAGAGTTTCCCGCAGCAGGCGCTCACCCAATCCCCGACCGCGCCAGTTCGGCAGCACGCCCATGAAGAGATCGCCAACATGTGCCATCACCTCGCGAGAGGCCGGCGGTATGTTGCACCAGCCTACGACCTGCCCATCGGCAACGGAGACGAACTGTGGGTAGCCCTTCTCGATGTTGCGCTGGACGAAGGCCTGCGCGCGCTCCATCGGCGGGGCCTCGAGGAGCGCGAGATATTTGTGTTCGCGCGCCACTGCGTCGACGGCGGCATGGAAACTCTCAATGTCGTCCTCGCGAATCTGACGGACCTCGATCATCATAGCTTGGCTCCCTGACCACCTCTCGACCTCCGATGGTACCCGGCCAAGTCACTTAGGGTAATCCCTTCCCGCCTTCGTATGACGGGCGTGATACATGCAATTGACCTTCACGGCCGTGCCGGTTTCACCTCGGACGTTGCGATCCAGATGCCGGCGAACACCGCGATAAGACCGAGAACAAGATTCGGCGTGATCGGCTCGCCGACGAGTTGCGTGGCAAGCAGGCCAGCGGCAACCGGATTGACCGTCATGGTGTTGGCGACGCGCGTCGGCGATGCCCGCTCAAGTGCCAGCACCCACAGGATGAACGCGAGCGCTCCTCCGGCGACGCCGAGATAAACGCCCGCGATCCATTGCGGCGTTCCGAACTGGCTCAAGGCCGCGACACTGCCGGTCAGCGATCCGACCAGGATCAGCGCCACGGCACCCGTCCCCATGCCGACCGTGAGGAAACCGAGCGCGCTGGAGCGCTGGATAAACGGGCGGGACCAGACGTTGTAGAACGCCATGCAGAGCACGGCGGCGGTCATGATCAGTTCGCCGCGCCACGCGCCCGGCGGCGCGGCTGACAATCCGGTAGCGAGCGCGGCGATGACGCCGAGCACCGCAATACAGACGCCGATCGATTTCCGTTTCGTCAGCGGCTCGATACCGAGTATTGCGCCGACCACCATGGTGTGCAGCGGCAGTGTCGCCAGCGCGAGCGAGGCGCGCGCGGCGGTCGTGAACGTCATCGCGATAGTGTAGAGGACGAAAAATACGCCGAAGAAACAGAAGCCGAGGGCGGTGACAGCGGGCCAATCGCTGCGGCGCGGCCATCGCGCCTTCAACAAGAGCGCCGCCGGCAGCACACAACAGACGCCGATGCCCCATCGCAGGATGGCAAGCGTGATCGGATCGGCATTGCCCGCGAGATAACGCGTAATCGCTGCCGCGCTGCCGCCGAGGCTGCTCGAGACAAGTGCGATCGCCACCCCAACCCATTCGCCCAACGCCGCCCACCCTTTCCGCGATCAATTGCAATGCGCGTTGCAGATATGAGCGCGCCCGATCGCGCGCGAGTCAAAAATGTTCTTCCTCCGAATCTTTGCGCAATGGCGGCAAGTGTCAGCAGCACGATCATCGCGAACAAGCGTCGCGTTGCTTCTTGCTCAGCGGGCATCGCGGGCGTAGCCTCCTTTCGGGGAAATCGCGGCCTCCCCGTGAAATGGCGATCCCATTCAAGCGCTGCTCGCTTTGGATTGGAGCGAGCACATGGATGGAACGACACTCGAACTGACGCTATTTTTTCTCGCAACCTTTGCCGGCGCGCTGGTCGCCGGCCTCTCCGGCTTCGCGTTCGGCCTCGTCGTATCAGCGATCTGGCTTTACCTCCTTACTCCGCTGCAAACGGCGACGCTGATCATTGCATTCGGGCTGCTCGTGCAGGGCTATTCGGTCTGGAAGCTGCGCGCCGCGCTGGACTGGCGAAGGCTCTGGCCATTCGTGGCCGGGGCCGCGCTCGGCGTTCCCGTCGGGGTCGGCATCCTGACCTGGGCAAACCCTGCCCATGTCCGCATGGGCGTCGGCGCCTTCCTGGTGCTCTACAGCCTCTACGCGCTGCTACGGCCGGCCATCCCCGCGGTGAAAGCGGGCGGCGCCGCGGCCGACGCCGCCATCGGACTCCTCAACGGCGTGCTCGGCGGCATTACCGGGCTTGCCGGAATTCTGGTGACGATATGGTGCGACTTGCGCGGCTGGCCCAAGGACGTGCAGCGCACGGTGTTTCAGCCGGCGGCGGTTGCGATCTTCGCCATGAGCGCCTTGTGGATCGGCGTCAGGGGCGCGGTCACACCGGAGGTGATCAAGCTGTTCCTGATCGGATTGCCGGCCTTGTTCGCCGGCACCTGGCTTGGGCTGAAACTGTTCGGGCGGCTCGACGAGGCAACGTTCCGAAAGATCGTGCTGGTGCTTCTTCTGGTGTCGGGTGCTTTGCTGGTCGTCTAGGCGGGCATTCGTGAGCAGCATCGCAGCGTATTGACGCGGTACCAGCCAAATCAACTAATTATCGCGACAATCCATTCCTAAATTTCAATCAATTGCCTCGGACCGGCATAGCGTGCCGTCAAGAAGTTTTTGCCATGAGGAGTTACCGGAACCCGGGTTTCGGTGGTTTCGAGGCTCCGGTAGGTTTGGAGCCTAAGGCTCTGGAATTGACTATGAATGAAGCGATCCGCTTACGTGAATTGGAAGCCGAGTGCCGTCAGCACGCGCTGAGCGAACCGGACAAGAAATGGTACTGGCTGGCGCAGGCCGCCAAATACCAGGTGCAGGCAAACCAGAAACTCGCCTTTCACTCGGAAGGGTCCAACGCGCCCGACACTCCGGAGATCAAGCTGGCGCAATGGTCGCATGTTCGCGATGAGCGACGGGTGATGGACCCCCTCCCCGACGGACGGCGATCGCCTTGGTAACCGCGCGAGCCGCGTTGGCGTTAACGCGAGCCTAGCGCCCCTGCTCCTCCGGCGGCTTGATATGGCGGAATGAGAACAGGAGTGCCAGGTCATAGGCGATCTTGAGCGTGCCGCAGACCACCAGCGGCAGCCCCGTAAACGATGTCATCAATAGCGCGCCCGAGATGGCCGGGCTGATGGCTGACGCGAGACTGCGCGGCACGGCGGTGACGCTGGCGGCCGCCGGACGTTCCGCTGGCGTCACCACCGCCATGACGTAGGAGGTGCGGGTCGGCACGTCCATTTGCGACAGCGCCGAACGCAGCAGCAACAGCCCCAGCGCCAGATACAGGTTCGGCGAGAACGCCGCCAGGATCAGGAAGATGCTGGAAGGAATATGCGTGAACACCATGGTGTTCACGAGGCCGATGCGTTTCGCGATCCAGGCGGCAACCGGATAGGAGAAGGCGCTCAGCGTGCTCGACCAGAAGAAAAACAGTCCGGCCGCAGACAATGACAGATCGAAGCGCTCGAACAGCCAGAGCACGAGCAGGGACTGAGCGACGAAACCGCCCGCGAAGGCATCGATGCTGAACAGCGCCGCGAGCTTGTAGACGGTGCCACGCGACGGTCCGAGCGGCGTCTGCGGAGCCTTCTCCTCGCCGCGCGCATGCGGCACATAGCGATAGAGCGCGGCGCAGGCGATGCCGAGCACGGCGTAGGCATAGAACATCAGACGGAACGCGACGAATTGCGTGCTGCCGCCCGCAACAAGGAGATCGGGCAGCGAGGCCGCGAGCGAACCCGCCGCGGTGCAGAGCGCACCGATCAGGCTGTAGCGCGCGAACACCTGCGTGCGGCGCTCGTCGGTGGCGCTGTGCGCCAGCACCGCATGCTCGAGCGGCACCAGCACGCCGAGATCGCCGCCCGAAGCATTGATCGTGCCGATGAACGCAACCAGCGCGATGAGCACAAAATGCTCGACCGCGGGAAAGGCGATGCCGGTGGCTGCCATCAGGGTGGCGCCTGCGATCAGCAGCGCGCGCAGGTCATGGCGCGGCGCGATCCGGCCCGTGACCAGCGTCAGCAGCGCCGTGCCGAGCAGCGACGCGGTCGCGACGATGCCGACCGCGACCGCGTCGTAACCCAGCGCGGTCATATAGGCCGGCAGGATGATGACCGCAAAACCGTCGCCGAAGCCGCGCAGGCCCCGCGCGACATAGAGCAACCTGATCAGCGCGTTTGCGGTGGAGGGTTTTGGTTCAGTCGCGATATCGGTCATCCCAGCGTCCATGCGCCATCCTCGACACGTCGAGAGGTGCGCAGAGCTTGGACGGCGGACCGTCTGACGGGGAGCCTGCTTCGTCCCCGATATGGCTAAGCTAGGACCGAAGCCGGCGGATCGCAAGCGCCCTTGTGTAGGATGGGTGGAGTGCAGCGATACCCATCATTTGGCGCCGATGAACGAAATGATGGGTTTCGCTGCGCTCTACCCATCCTACGTGGGCCCGCTGCGGACTCGCCGAGAACCGATTGACAGCCGGGCAGCGGCGCGCTTAATTCGGCCCATGGGGGTTTTGCGATCTCCCCACGAGGCGACATGCCCAAGTATCGCGTCCCGTTTTCTCTTACGAGGGCGCAACCATGTCATCCTACACCACGATATCTCCCGACAAGCTTTCCCGACTGATCGGCACGGCGAACACGCCTGCCCTGATCGACGTCCGTACCGACGAGGATTTTGCCGCCGACCAGCGGCTGATTCCGGGTGCGGTGAGGCGCAACCATGAGGATGCCGCCGGCTGGGGCGAGGAATTCTCCGGCCGCTCAGCCATCGTCGTCTGCCTGCGCGGCCAGAAACTGGCACAAGGCACTGCCGCCTGGCTGCGGCATCTCCATGTCTCGGCCGAAGCGCTGGAGGGCGGCTTTGAAGGCTGGAAGGCGGCAAAACTACCGCTGGTGCCGGCGTCGAAACTCCCGGCGCGCGACGCGCAGGGCCGCACGGTGTGGGTGACGCGGGCTCGGCCAAAGATCGACCGCATCGCCTGCCCGTGGCTGATCCGCAGGTTTGTCGATCCGAATGCGGTGTTCCTGTTCGTCACGCCCGCGGAAGTGCTAGGGGTCAGCGAGCGCTTCAACGCTGCGCCCTTCGATGTCGAGAACGTATTCTGGAGCCACCGCGGCGAACTCTGCACCTTCGACGTCATGATCGAGGAATTCGGTCTGGCGACGCCACCCCTGCTGCGGCTGGCGGCGATGGTGCGCGGCGCCGACACCGGACGGCTCGATTTGTCGCCGGAAGCGCCTGGACTGCTCGCCGCTTCCCTCGGCCTGTCGCGCATGTTCGACGATGATCTCGAGCAGTTGGAAGCCGGCATGACGCTGTATGACGCGTTCTACCGCTGGTGTCGCGATGCAACTGGCGAGACGCATAATTGGCCCACCAACAAGGCGAAGCCGTAATGGATGCCACCATGGGCAAGACGACCGAGGCCGGCGCAAGCCGTGACCTCGGTCACGGCATCAGCTTCGGCGAAGCGTTCCGGGTCTGGTTGCGGGTCGCCGTGCTGAGCTTCGGCGGCCCGGCCGGGCAGATCGCGGTCATGCACCGCATCCTGGTCGAAGAAAAGAACTGGATCTCCGAAAGCCGGTTTTTGCACGCGCTGAACTATTGCATGCTGCTGCCGGGCCCGGAGGCGCAGCAGCTTGCGACCTATATCGGCTGGCTGTTGCACCGGACCGCCGGCGGCATCATGGCGGGCGGCCTGTTCATCCTGCCCGGCATCATCGCCATCATGGCCTTGAGCTACATCTACGCGGCCTACGGCAATGTCGGCTTCGTCGAGGCGGTGTTCTTCGGGCTGAAGGCCGCGGTGCTCGCGATCGTGGTCCACGCGGTGGTCCGCGTCGGCAAGCGCGCGCTGCGCAACCGGGTGATGATCGCGCTTGCCGCCATCGCCTTCGTCGCGATCTTCTTTTTCGACGTCCCCTTCCCGATCATTATCATTGCGGCCGGTCTGATCGGCTATTTCGGCGCGCGCAGCGGACGGCCGGAATTCGCCGCCGTAGAGCACGGCGGCGGTGGCAAGAAGACGGCAGCCGTCGACAGCCAGCTAGGCGAGGAATTGCCCGATCACGTTCGCCCGAGCGTCGGCCGTGCACTGCGCGTAAGCTCGGTGTGGTTGCTGCTCTGGGCGGTGCCGGTCGCGGCGCTCCTGATCGGTCTCGGGCAAGCCAATGTGTTCAGCCAGATCGCGCTGTTCTTTTCCAAGATGGCGATGGTGACATTCGGCGGCGCCTATGCGGTGCTGGCCTATGTCGCGCAGCAGGCGGTCGAGCATTATCACTGGCTGGAGCCGCGCGAGATGCTCGACGGCCTCGGCATGGCCGAGACCACGCCGGGCCCGCTGATCATGGTGCTACAGTTCGTCGGCTTCATGGCCGCCTATCGCGATCCCGGCGCGCTGTCACCAATGGTCGCGGCGACGCTCGGCGGGTTGCTGGCGACCTGGGTAACCTTCATCCCCTGCTTCCTCTGGATCTTCCTCGGCGCGCCCTACATCGAGACGCTGCGCGGCAACAAGGGGCTTGCCGGCGCGCTGTCCGCGATCACCGCCGCCGTGGTCGGCGTGATCCTGAACCTCTCGATCTGGTTCGGATTGCACACGCTGTTCCGGCAAACCACGCCGGCCCGCTCGTTCGGGCTGTCGTTCGACATGCCGGTGTGGGGAAGCCTCGATCTTGCGGCCTTCGTGCTCGCGGCTGCCGCGGCGACGGCGATCTTCCGCCTCAACATCGGGATGCTCTGGGTGTTGGCGGGGTCGTGCGCGGCGGGCGTGGCGTTGTGGTTTGCGGGTTGGGCTTGAGTCCTTGTAGGATGGGTGGAGCGAAGCGATACCCATCAATACTGGTTGTGACGCTGATGGGTATCGCTTCGCTCCACCCATCCTACGGACCTACACCCGTTCCGCTGGCGCCAGTCTGCAGACCTCGGCGGCGGCTTCGATCTGCAGCGTGGAATGGTGGATGTTGAAACGGTGCGAGAGTTCCTCGCAGACGCCGTGCAAAAAGGCGTCATCGGTGCCGCCGGGCCGCACCAGATGCGCGGTCAGCGCCGTCTCGTTCGTGCTCATCGCCCAGATGTGCAAATCGTGCACCTCCGAGACGCCTTCCAGCCCGGCGAGGTAGTCCCGCACATTCGCAAGCTCGATGCCGCGCGGCACGCCGTCGAGCGCGAGATTGACGCTGTCGCGCGCCAGCCCCCATCCGCTCCAGAACACCACGGCCGCAATAACGAGGCTGATCGCGGGATCGAGCCATAGCCATCCCGTCAGCATGATGATGAGCGCCGCAACCACCACGCCGAGCGAAACGCCCGCATCCGCCGCCATGTGCAGATAGGCGCCGCGGATATTGAGGTCGCCGTGGCGGCCGCGCATGAACAACAGCGCGGTGAAGCCGTTGATGGCGACGCCCAGCGCCGCGACCATCACGACTGTCCAGCCCGCAACCGGCGCGGGGCTGTAAAGGCGGTCGACCGCCTCGACGACAATGCCGCCGACCGCAACCAGCAGCAGGCCGGCATTGAACAGCGCCGCCAGGATCGAGGCGCGGCGATAGCCGTAAGTATGCCGCTGCGTTGGCCCCTTCTGCGCAAGCCACGCCGCACCCCACGCCAACAGCAGCGCGATCACGTCGGAGAGATTGTGGACGGCGTCGGAAATCAGGGCGAGCGAATTGGCGGCGTAGCCGAAGATCAGCTCGGCGATGACGAAGGCGGTGTTGAGCGCCGCGCCAATGGCGAACGCCCAGCCGAAATTATCGGGCGCGTGGCTGTGGCCGGCGTGACCATGGGAATGATCATGCGCGTGGGAATGATCGTGGTGAGCGTGATCGTCCGCCATTCCTGACAACCGTCGTCTCGATGGTTCGACGGCGATTTATATAGCCCGTGGAGTTTCGAATACTATTACAGGCGCGATATAACGATGGCGGCCATCTCCTCCGTCGTCCCGGCCTTGAGCCGGGACCCATAACCACCGTTCTCAATTGTTGAGGCGATCTGGAGCTCCAGCGACACCAACCTACGAACGGTTGTGGTTATGGGTCCCTGCTTTCGCAGGGACGACAACAATCACCTCGCGTCACTCAACCCCGCGCAAAAACTTGTTCGACTTCGGCAGGCCGTGCGCGAGGCGGCCGGCGTCGGCGCGGTTGCCGCGCCAGTCGGACAATTCCTTGGCGCTCATGCTCTGCTCGCGGCCGGCGGAATCCTTCCAGGTCAGCCCCGCCTTGAGCTCGAACACGGCGACGTCGGATAGCTTGGCACTGGAATATTTCTGCAAGCGAACGCCGCGGCCGCGGGCCATCTCGGGCACCTGGTCGAGTGGGAACAGCACCATCTTGTGGTTGGTGCCGATCGCGGCAACGGTGTCACCCCGCACGGTTGCGATTGCACAGGCCTCGTTCGGCATGGTGACGTTGAGCACCTGCTTGCCCTTGCGGGTATTGCTGACGCAATCCTCTTCCTTGACAACGAAGCCCTGCCCTTCGCTGCTCGCGATCAGAAACTTTCGCTCACCCTTGTTGACGAACAGCGACACGATCGCCGCGTCCTGCTCCATGTCGATGAACATGCGGATCGGCTCGCCATGGCCGCGCCCGCCCGGCAGCTTTGCTACGTCGAGCGAATAGAATTTTCCGTTGGTGGCGAACAGCAGCAGTTTTGAGGTGGTCTCGGCGAAGAAGGCGTGGTCGAGCTTGTCGTCGGTCTTGAAGGCAAGTCCCGAGATATCCTCGACATGGCCCTTCAACGTGCGCACCCAGCCCTTCTCGGAGATCACCACCGTGCACGGCTCACGCTCGACAAAGGCTTCCTCGATCGCGGCGAGATCGTGCTCGGGCGCGTCGGCAAACATCGTGCGACGCTTGCCGAGCGGCGTCTTCGGCCCAAAAATGTCGCGAACCTTGCGGACCTGCTCGCCGACCTTGGACCATTGCTCGGCTTCCGAGCCGAGCAGCGACTTGATGCCCTTCAATTCGCCCCGAAGGTTCTTGTCCTCGGTG
Source organism: Bradyrhizobium sp. CSA112 (assembly GCF_029051645.1). Taxonomy (GTDB): domain Bacteria; phylum Pseudomonadota; class Alphaproteobacteria; order Rhizobiales; family Xanthobacteraceae; genus Bradyrhizobium. The sequence goes on along the minus strand of NZ_JAACFS010000005.1, from coordinate 208,445 downwards.
CGGATTTCGAATTCCTCGAGCTTACGCAAGGAGCGCAGGCGCATGTTGAGGATGGCATCGGCCTGGACTTCCGTCAGCTTGAACGCCTTGATCAGCGCCGGCTTCGGTTCGTCCTCGGTGCGGATGATCTTGATCACCCTGTCGATGTTCAGATAGGCGATCAGGTAACCGCCGAGCACTTCGAGCCGGTTCTCGATCTGGGTCTTGCGGTAGTTGGAGCGGCGGACCAGCACGTCGCGCAAATGGTCGAGCCATTCGCGCAGGCACTCGGCCAGCCCCACCACCTTGGGGATCTTGCCCTTGATCAGCACGTTGAGGTTCAGCGAAATCTTGCTCTCGAGCTCGGTAAGCCGGAACAGCGATTCCATCATCAGCGCGGGATCGACCGCGCGGGATTTCGGCTCGATCACGAGACGGACGTCTTCCGCCGATTCGTCCCTGACGTCGCCGACCAGCGGCAGCTTCTTCTCGTTGAGCAGCTCGGCGATCTTCTCGACCAGCCGGGACTTCTGCACCAGCCATGGAATCTCGGTAATGACGACGACCCAGGTGCCTCGGGCGCCCTCTTCCTGGACCCACTTGGCGCGGGTGCGGAACGAGCCGCGCCCGGTCATGTAGGCTTCGGCGATGCTTTCCTTGGAATCGACGATGATGCCGCCGGTCGGGAAATCCGGGCCCTTGACCCATTTCAGGAGCGACTTCGACTTGGCCTCGGGCTTGTCGATCAGATGCAGCGCGGCGTCGCAGAGCTCGGCGACGTTGTGCGGCGGGATCGAGGTCGCCATGCCGACCGCGATGCCCTGTGCGCCGTTGGCGAGCAGATTCGGGAAGCCGCCGGGCAGAACCACCGGCTCCTTGCTCTGGCCGTCGTAATTCGGGCGGAACTCGACGCCGTCCTCGTCGATGCCCTCGAGCAGGAGCCGCGCGACCTCGGTCATGCGCGCTTCGGTGTAGCGGTAGGCAGCCGGGTTATCGCCGTCGATATTGCCGAAATTGCCCTGGCCGTCGACCAGCGGATAGCGCGAGGCGAAATCCTGCGCCAGACGCACCATGGCGTCGTAAATCGCCTGGTCGCCGTGGGGATGGAACGAGCCCATCACGTCGCCGACGATTTTTGCCGATTTCTTGAACGGCGTGCCCGGATCGAGCCGCAACAGGCGCATGCCGTAGAGGATGCGCCGGTGCACCGGCTTCAGCCCGTCGCGGGCGTCCGGCAAAGCGCGGTGCATGATGGTCGAGAGCGCGTAGGCGAGATAGCGCTCTTCCAGCGCATCACGCAGCATCACCTCGTGGATTTCAGCCGGTTCTTCCGGCGGTAGCTGTCGTTTTCCCATGGGGAGGCGTTAAACTTTTGCGGTGAATCGGGCAAGATCCGAATGGGGATCTGTCGCCCCTGCGCACGCAGGGGCCCATAACCACAGGTGTTTGTGGCGAAAAACGGCTGACGCCAGAGCTTCAATGGATGGGCCGCGGAGTATGGGTCCCTGCGTGCGCAGGGACGACGGGATCACGCCGACGAACTGATTCGCGCCCGGCGCCTCGTCACCGCGTTGATGAACCCGTCCCTGGCGTCCGAATGGCCCTGCCCCCGTGGCTCCAGCACGTGGCGGAGCAGGAACAGCCCGGTCAGGCGAAAGCCGTCCTGCAGGTCCTGGTCCGACCAGCCGTTCGCCCCGCCCTCGCCTTCGCGCAGGAAGGCCGGCAGCCGCAACAGCCGGTCGCGATAGGGCTCGCCGGCCCGCCGCGACACCGCGCCGCCGGATTTAGGGGAGACATAAATCAGGTCCGTCGTCTCGCCGGTGGCGGCGCAGGTTTCCAGATCGAGGCCGAAGCCGAGTTCGGCCAGCATGGCGAGCTCGAACCTGATCACGTGCGCGGCGGCGCCGCCGGCATCGTCGAAATCATCCAGCGTGCGGTCGAGCATCTCAAAGATGTCCTCGTGCGGATCGCGCTCAGGCAACAGCCGCGCCAGCGAGGCCAGATGGGTGACGCCATAGACCGCGTGCGAGGACGCAAGCAGCGTCGCGGCACGCAGCCGCGTACCCTCGATGGCGTAGGTGCCGAGATGCTCGTCGAGCCGGGCTCGCCACACCGCGGTGACGCTGTTGCCGGGCTGCAGCAATGGCCGCATCCGCGACGAGGAGCCGCCGCGCACCAGGCCGAGATGCCGGCCATGCCCGCGCGTCAGCAGCTCGACGATGGCGGAGGATTCGCCATGCCGCCGCACGCCCAGCACGATGCCTTCGTCGGTCCATTCCATGGGCGGAGTTTACAGGATTTGGGAGCGTGTAGGGTGGGCAAAGCGCAGCGTGCCCACCACGATCAACAAACTGTGTCGCATCCGATGGGTGGGCACGGCGCGAAGCGCGCCTTTGCCCACCCTACGCAACCGCAACGATCACGCGTTGAACCATCCGACCGCGTCGCCGGTGAAGGAGAAATAAAGCCCCATCGCGGTCAGCGCGCAGGAGATCACCTCGATGCCGCTGTCGAATGCCAGCCCCTTCTCGCCGATCACCTGCACGAGCGAAATCACCGACAATACGAGGGCCGCCGCCAAGACCCAGCGCGGCCAGTTTTTGCGGCGCTGGGCGGCGAGCCAGACGAAGTAGACCAGCAGCAGGATCAGGCCGGCCGCCATCAGCGTTCCAGTGTTGATCATCTGCGCCGTCATCTTCGCCGTTGGCGTGCGGTCCTGAAACGCCACTGAAATCGCATCCAGTGTCAGCGACGAATACAGCAGCGCTTCAAACCAAACCACGTTGCGGGGTACGTTCATCGGGCTTGTTTGTTGTTGCATCATCATAAGTTAGTTCTAGCCCTCATTGCGACAAGCTCGCGACAAAATTGCAAAGCAATTTTGCGCTGAAGCGAACGAAGCAATCCGTCGTTTTTGCATCCATGGTTAGATGGATTGCTTCGCTCCGCTCGCAATGACGTTCCTCAATCATTCCTTGGGGAATTCCAGCCCCATTTCCCTGTAGCGGTCAGGGTCGTCGCCCCAGTTCTCGCGCACCTTGACGAACAGGAACAGATGCACGGGCACGCCCAGAATGTCGGCGATCTCTTTGCGCGAATCCGCGCCGATCGACTTGATGGTGGCGCCACCCTTGCCGAGCACGATCTTGCGCTGGCTCTCGCGCTCGACAAAGATCGTCTGCTCGATCCGGACCGATTTGTCCTTGCGCTCGGTCCAGCTATCGGTTTCGACCGTCGATTGATACGGCAGCTCCTGGTGGAGTTGGCGGTAAATCTTTTCCCGGGTGATTTCCGCCGCCAGATGCCGCAGCGGCGCATCCGACATCTGATCCTCCGGGTAATGAAACGGCCCCGGCGGAACCATCTGCGCCAGCGTCTTGCGCAGATCGTCGACGCCGTCACCCGACAGCGCCGAGATCATGAAGATGTGTTCGAATTTCATGCGCTCGTTGGCGGCCTGCGCCAGCGCCAGCAGTTTTTCGCGCGGGATCAGGTCGATCTTGTTCAGCACCAGAATTTTCGGATGTTGTACCATCGCGAGCTTGTTGAGGATCGCGTCGGCCTCCTCGTCCAGTCCGGCCTTGGCGTCGAGCAGAATGCAGACGAGGTCGGCATCATGGGCCCCGCTCCAGGCGGTGGAGACCATGGCGCGGTCGAGCCTACGCTTCGGCAAGAAGATGCCGGGCGTATCGACCAGGATGATTTGCGCGTTGTCCTCGATCACGATGCCACGGATCAGGGCGCGGGTGGTCTGCACCTTGCGCGAGACGATGGTGACCTTGGAGCCGACCAGCGCGTTGACGAGGGTGGACTTGCCGACATTGGGGGCGCCGATCAGCGCAACGAAGCCGCAGCGGGTTTCGGCGGGCGCGGCGCCGGATGAGACTTCAACTGTCATTGCTGCCGCCGCCGACGCCTTCGCGTTCGATCATCACGGAGGCTGCGACCTTCTCGGCAGCGCGCTTGGAGCCGCCGACGCCTTCGGCCGGCGCCAGTCCCGGCAGGTCGACAGCGACGCGGAACTGCGGGTCGTGATGCGGCCCGGTGCGCTCGATCTCGCGATAGACCGGCGTCGGCAACCCCTTGCTCTGGGCCCATTCCTGCAACACCGTCTTGGGATCGCGCAGCGGCCGGCGCGGCTTGCGCATCCGCTCCAGCCAGTTGCGCTCGACGAATTGGGATGCCGCCGCATAGCCGCCGTCGAGATAGATCGCCCCGATCACCGCTTCGCAGATGTCGCCGAGCACGGATTTGCGCAGGCGCGCGCCCGCCCCTGCGCCTACCGCGCCGAGCTTGATGTCGTCGAGCAACCCGAGCGATTTGGCGACGTCAGCGCAGCTTTCCTTGCGCACGAGATCGGCGAGGCGTTTCGACAATTCGCCCTCATCGGCCCGCGGATAGGCGCGATACAGCATGTCGGAGATGATCAGCCCGAGCACATGATCGCCAAGAAATTCCAGGCGCTGATAGCTGTCGGCGCGATGGCGGGTCGCAGGCTTCAAGGCCGAGACATGGGTAAAGGCGGTCGTCAGCAGTGCCGGATCGGAAAATTTGTAGCCGATGCGTCCCTCGATCGCGGCAGCGGCCGCCTTGGCCCCGGCCTTGCCGCGCTTCTTCTTTTTTGGCGCAGCGACGCCTGCGGCATCGGCCGGCTGGTCCGGCTCACCTGAGGTCGGCGCATCGGGAATGATCGCTGTTTCGTCGTTCATCGCACGATTGAGAATAGGCGATTCCAGCGCACGGCAGTCGGCCAGCGCCAGAACATCCAGGCATGTTCGCCCTCGGCAATGGAGAAGAAGATCATCTGCGCCCGGCCGACGATGTTCTCGAACGGCACATAGCCCACCGCCGAGAGCACGCGGCTATCGGTCGAGTTGTCGCGGTTGTCGCCCATCATGAAGAAGTGGCCGGCCGGCACGGTGTAGACATTGGTGTTGTCGTAGAAACCGTTGTCGACGCAATCGAGCGATTCATAGCTGACGCCGTTCGGCAGCGTTTCCTTCCAGCGCTTGACGCGCGCGGTGGCGTCGGAGCCGCAGGGATCCTCGCCGATGAAGTCGGAAAGCCGCTCGCGCTTGACCGGCTTCTCGTTGATGTAGAGCAGGCCCTCCCGCATCTGGATGCGGTCGCCCGGCAGGCCGATAACGCGCTTGATGTAATCGGTGGAGTCGTCCTTGGGCAGGCGGAACACCACGATATCGCCCCGGTTCGGCTCCGAGCCGAAGATGCGGCCCGAGAACAGCGGCGGCGACAGCGGAATGGAATAGTGGCTATAGCCGTAGGAATATTTCGAGACGAACAGGTAATCGCCGACCAGCAGCGTCGCCTTCATCGATCCCGAGGGGATGTTGAACGGCTGGAACAGGAAAGTGCGGATCACGAGGGCGATCAGGAGAGCGTGGATGACGACGCGGATGGTTTCACCCAAGCCGCTTTCAGATTTTGTGCCGGATGTCACGCTCATTGCTTTCCCAATTCCCGCGAGCCCTGGCCCGCACGGTGGCAGAACGTTTTCCGCACGCGAATCGCCTGATACGTTCGCGTCAGGAAAACGGTCTCAATACTGATGTTGAAGGCCTATTCCGGCGCTACCCTGAATCGGCCCTGGCTCGAACACGTCGTTCGCGGCGTTTTAGACGGTTGTTGGTGGGCGCGCAATCAAGCGCCTCGTCAAAACTTCATAATCCATTGATAAATCAATGATTTTTAGTTTTGTTCCGTTTCCCCGGCGCAAACGCCTGCGCGGCTCATGATTTGCCGGGAACGACCGCCGAAATTATGACGAAGGCCTGTGCCAGCGGCCAGTCGTCGGTGATCGACAGGTCGATCCGCGCTTCGAACCCTTCCGGCGTCAGCGCCTCGAGCCGGGCCAGCGCGCCGCCGGTGAGTTTCATGGTCGGTCGGCCGCCGGGCAGGTTCACCACGCCCATATCCCGCCACCAGACGCCGCGCCGGATCCCGGTGCCGAGCGCCTTGGAACAAGCCTCCTTGGCGGCGAATCGCTTGGCATAGGTCGCGACCACCATCCTTTCGCTGTTGGCGCGGCGCGCCGCCTTGGCGCGCTCGGCGTCAGTGAAGATGCGGTCGAGGAAGCGGTCGCCGTGGCGCCCGATCACCTTGGCGACCCTTGTGATGTCGACCAGGTCGGAGCCGATGCCGATGATCATGGCCGGCCCGCGATCTTCTGTCGGCCGCGGTCCATTGCGGCGCGCATCTGCCGCACAGTCTCGCCAAGGCCGACGAACAGCGCCTCCCCCATCATGAAGTAGCCGATGTTGAGTTCGGCGATCTCGGGCAGCGCGGAAATCGTCTCCGCCGTCTGGTAGTCGAGGCCATGGCCGGCATGAACCTCCAGACCTGCGGCGCGCCCCAAAGCGGCTCCATCAATGATTCGCTGCCATTCCGCCTCGGCCTTCGCAGCGTGGCCGTCGACCACGGCATCGCACCAGCCGCCGGTGTGGATCTCGATGACAGGGGCGCGCAGCTTGGCCGCCATCTCGATCTGGTGGGGGTCGGCCGAGATGAACAGTGACACCCGGATGCCGGCATCGTTCAGCCGCGCAATGAACGGTGCCAGCGCATTGTGCTGGCCGACCACGTCCAATCCGCCCTCGGTAGTGAGTTCTTCGCGGCGCTCCGGCACCAGGCACACGGCGTGGGGTTTGGTGGCGAGCGAGATCCGCAGCATGTCCTCGGTCGCCGCCATCTCGAAATTCAGGGGTTTCGATATCTCGGCCTTCAGGCGGGCCATGTCGTTATCGCGGATGTGACGGCGATCCTCGCGCAGATGCGCGGTGATGCCGTCGGCACCGGCCTCGATCGCGGCCAGCGCCGCGCGCACCGGATCCGGCCGCGCACCGCCCCGCGCGTTGCGCAGGGTAGCGACGTGGTCGACATTGACGCCGAGGCGGAGCGGAGGAACGGGCATTTTGGGACTCGCAGGTATTCAGAACAAGTCAGGGATTATAGTGCGAGTTCCTCATCCTGAGGAGCGCGAAGCGCGTCTCGAAGGATGAGAGCCACCAGCCGGGCCTCATGGTTCTCCCGGCGATGCGAGCATCGTCCGGAGACGGCGCTTCGCGCCTCTCACCATGAGGGGCGACGGCGCGTGAACGCCTACCCATTGACGCGCTCGACCTTGGCGACGACGGCTTTGGCGCGCAATTGGGCGATGATTGCACTGAGATGCTTGAGGTCATAGACCTCCAGATCGATGGTCAGCTCGGTGAAATCGGGCGAGCGGCGCGACATGCTGATATTGTCGATATTGCCGTCATGCTCGGCGATCACGGTGGCGACCTGGGCGAGGCTGCCGGGCTCGTTGACGTTGTGGACCAGGATCCGCGCCGGGAAACGCTGCGGCATGGTCTCGTCGATATCCCAGCGCACGTCGAGCCAGCGCTCCGGCTCCTCCTCGAAATCCTTCAGCGCCGGCGACTGGATCGGATAGATCGTGATCCCCTCGCCCGGCGTGACGATGCCGACGATGCGGTCGCCCGGCACCGCGCCGCCGTTTGGCGCGAACTTCACCGGCAAATCGGAATTGATGCCGCGCACCGGGATGACGGACGTGCTGCGCGCCGGATGCGGCGGCGATTTCAGCTTCAATTTCACCGCGAGGCTCTTCTTGGCCCCGTAGCGCACCATCCGCTCTTCCTTGTAATCCGGATACATGGCCCGGGCGACGTCGGAGGCTTTCAGCTCGCCGCGCCCGACGGAAGCCATCACGTCCTCGATCGAGGCGCGCGCCAGTCGGGGAAGAGCGCCCTTCAGCTTATCGTCGGCATATTCGATCTTGGCGCGGGCAAACAGGCGATCGATGATGCGGCGGCCGAGGCCGGCATATTGATCGCGCACCGCAGTGCGGGTCGCGCGCCGGATCGCCGCGCGGGCCTTGCCTGTGATCGCCAGCGATTCCCAGGCCGAGGGCGGCGCCTGCTGGGCCTTCGAGGTCAGCACCTCGACCTCGTCACCGTTCTGCAGCTCGGACGACAGCGGCGCGAACTTGCCGTTGATCTTGCAACCAACCGCCGAGTTGCCGACGTCGGTATGCACGGCATAGGCGAAGTCGATCACATTGGCCTGACGCGGCAGCGCGATCAGCTTGCCCTTGGGGGTGAAGCAGAACACCTGGTCGTGGAACAGCTCGAGCTTGGTGTGCTCCAGAAACTCTTCCGGATTGGCGCTTTCGGACAGGATCCCGACGGTGTGGCGCAGCCAGGCAAAGGCGTTGGATTCGTGCTTGAGCCGCTCGGTCGGCGAGCCCATGCCCTCCTTGTAGAAGGCGTGCGCGGCGATGCCGAATTCGGCGATCTGGTTCATTTCCTCGGTGCGGATCTGCAGTTCGACACGCTGATTGCCCGGACCGATCACCGTGGTGTGAATCGAACGGTAGTCGTTCTGCTTGGGCGTCGAGATGTAGTCCTTGAAGCGGCCCGGCACTACCGGCCAGGTCGTATGCACCACGCCGAGCGCGCGGTAGCAGGATTCGACGTCCTGCATCACGATGCGGAAGCCGTAGATGTCGGACAATTGCTCGAAGCCGACCGACTTGCGCTCCATCTTGGTCCAGATCGAAAACGGCTGCTTGCGACGGCCATAGACCCGCGCGGCTATGCCGTTCTTCTGCAGGTTCTTGGAAAGCTGGGTCTCGATCTCGCCGACCAGATTGCGGTTGCGTTCGGCAAGCGCATCAAGCCGCTGCATCACCACCGCATAGGCTTCCGGATCGAGCGTATGGAACGAGAGGTCCTCGAGCTCCTCGCGCATCTCCTGCATGCCCATGCGGCCGGCGAGCGGCGCATAGATGTCCAGCGTCTCCTCGGCGATGCGGCGGCGCGAGGCGTGCGGCACGAATTCCAGCGTGCGCATGTTATGCAGGCGATCGGCGAGCTTGATCAGGAGCACGCGGACGTCGTCGGCGATCGCAAGCAGCAGCTTGCGCAGATTCTCGGCCTGCTTGGCCTCCCGCGAGACCAGCTCTAGCCGCTTCAGCTTGGTGAGCCCTTCGACCAGCGCGCCGATCTCGTGACCGAAGATGTTGTCGATCTCGGCGCGCGTCGCCTCGGTATCCTCGATCGTGTCATGCAGCAGCGCTGCGACGATCGTGGCGTCGTCGAGCTTCAGATTGGTCAGGATCGCCGCGACCTCGAGCGGATGCGAGAAATAGGGATCGCCGGACGCGCGGGTCTGCGTGCCGTGCGCCTTCATGGCGTAGACATAGGCGCGATTGAGCAGGTCTTCGTTGGTGTCCGGGTTATACGTGCGGACGCGTTCGACCAGATCGTATTGCCGCATCATGCGCGAGCGCGGCGATTTCGGCTTCTGCGCCACGGGCGACGCCGGCGCGACCGCGACCTGACCGGTCGCGGCCTGCATTTGCCGGGAGTTGCGGCGCCAATACGCCATCACATCACTGCCCTTCTTCCGCGGACCGGATCGGCCCGCTATTTTCCGTATCTAATGCGTCTTCGAACGAAGCTGCACCCCGTTGGAGCTGCGGAACGTTCAATTTCGCATGGCTTGCGGCCATCCTGCACGCCAATCCCGGTGGCTAGACTGCCTAATCGATGGCCAGTTTCGGCCGCGTTAGCCAAGGACGCATCGTAACCGCAAAAATGTCAACAAAAGCAAAGGCCCGAACAAATGTCCGGGCCTTTGACAGATCGGGTAGTTCGGACGTCCCGGATGATCCGGACTATTCGTCCTCTTCGGGCTGCTCTTCCGGCGGCGCCAAGCCTTCGAGGCCCTTGAGCAGCTCTTCCTCGGTCATGCGCTCGACCGCAACCTCGGTGTCGTCGGCATCGACGCTGGCGCCGGCCGAGCCTATCAAAGGCACGGTATCGGGCTCAGGCTCGTCGACCTCGACGAATTTCTGCAGGGAATGAACAAGTTCCTCGCGCAGGTCTTCCGGGGAAATAGTGGAATCGGCGATTTCCCGCAGCGAAACGACCGGATTCTTGTCGTTGTCGCGATCAACCGTGAGTTGCGACCCGGACGAGATCATACGGGCGCGATGTGCCGCCAGCAACACCAGGTCGAACCGGTTGTCGACCTTGTCAATGCAATCTTCCACGGTGACGCGCGCCATAGACTGTCGCTCCGTTAAATGGGGCCAAATATGTCGGTATTGGGGGCTAGTTATAGGGCCGGAGGCTGTTTCGCAAGACTAAATTTGTGATTTGCCTTCCTAATGGGCTCTGGTACGCCAACTCTGGGGCCAATGGGCCGGAGCGTCCGGACGCGGCAAGGTTGCTGTGCAGGACAAGTAAATCTCTTCATTGCACTGTCAAAAGTATAGGTTTTTCGCCCTCGCCTCACCATAATTGCAGTGGTGACTGTCGTGGGGCACGATTCACCGAACTTTAGGCAACAGACCTAGAAAGTGCGCGCGGTCGATGGCCGCTGCGCTAGAAAAGCTAACAACAACGTGAGAACCATTTGATGTCACCAGCTTCCAACAAGATTGCGCTTTTCATCGATGGCGCCAACCTCTACGCAACGGCCAAGACGCTCGGCTTCGACATCGATTACAAGCGCCTTCTCAAGGAATTTCAGAGCCGAGGAACGCTGTTGCGTGCGTTCTACTACACGGCGATCATCGAGGATCAGGAATACTCCTCGATCCGTCCGCTGATCGACTGGCTCGACTACAACGGCTACACCGTCGTCACCAAGGCGACGAAGGAATTCATCGACGCCTCCGGCCGCCGTAAGGTGAAGGGCAACATGGACATCGAGCTCGCCGTCGATGCCATGGAACTCGCCGAGCATGTCGACCAGATCGTGCTGTTTTCAGGTGACGGCGATTTCCGCTCGCTGGTCGAAGCCGTGCAGCGCCGCGGCGTTCGCGTCACGGTGGTTTCGACGATTTCGAGCCAGCCGCCGATGATCGCCGACGAACTGCGCCGTCAGGCCGACGTCTTCACCGATCTCGTGGAATTGCAATCCAAGCTCGGCCGCGATCCCTCCGAACGACCTGCCCCGCGCGAGCCGCGTCATCACGCCCCGCAATTCCTGCAGCGCGCCACCACCATGGCGCCGCGGGCCGGCGAGGACGATTTCGACGATTGAGAATGTGCCAGTACGCTGCTAGAGCCTCGGTTCTGATTGAAACAGAACCCGGGCTTTTTGTTTGATGCGCGTTCTTGACGCGAACCGGTATCGATCCAGGATTAGGTCCGGGGCTGGCTTTCGCTCGAAAACGCATTGAACACATGGCTAGCCTCCCCGCCCCTGCTTCTGCCGAACCCGACCGCAATTGTCCGCTCTGCCCGCGGCTCGCCGAATTTCGCGCGCAGGCGCGCGCGAAAGAGCCGGATTGGCACAATGCGCCGGTCGCTTCATTCGGCGATGCCGCCGCGCAACTGTTGATTGTCGGGCTGGCGCCGGGCCTGCAGGGCGCCAACCGCACCGGACGCCCGTTCACGGGCGATTACGCCGGCGACTTGCTGTATGCGACCTTGCTCGAATACGGCTTTGCCAAGGGCGTCTATCAGGCACGGCCGGACGACGGACTGAGGCTGGTCGATTGCCGGATCAGCAATGCGGTGCGCTGCGTGCCGCCGCAGAACAAGCCGTTGCCTGCCGAGATCAACACCTGCAGGCAATTCCTGGCCGCGACGATTGCGACCATGCCGAGGCTTCGCGCGATCGTGGCGCTCGGGCGGATCGCCCATGAATCGACATTGAAGGCGGTCGGCGTGCGCAATGGCGCTGCCCCCTTTGCGCACGGTGCCGTACATAGCGCCGGCGCGATCAAGCTTTACGACAGCTATCATTGCTCCCGCTACAACACCAACACGCGGGTGCTGACGCCGGAGATGTTTCGCAACGTGTTTGCGAAAGTGCGGAAGGATCTGGATTTGTAGGGCGGGCAGAGGCGCTTGTGCTCAGCGGTCTTCCACCACCACTCCTGCCAGACCTCATCTGAGGAGCGCGTCTTCGTGCGTCTCGAAGGATGAGTGGCACCAGCGGGGCCACATGGTTCTCCCGGCGATGCGAAGCATCGTCCGGTGACGGCGCTGAGCCTGTCATCGGGCCGCGCTACGCGCGGACCCGTTGGCGCCTTCTCATCACGAGGGTTTAATGGTTGGTACGATTCAAGCCGGGTTTTCTCTCAGCCACGCCAGCACGTCGGTGGCGTTCCGGTCGGGCGGGAACACCGGATAGAAGACGTGGCGGATGCGGCCGTCGTCGATAATCAGCGCCAGCCGCTTGATCAGCGTCAGCCCGGCCACCTCCATGGTCGGCAAATCAAGCGCGCGGGTCAGCGCCAGCTTCTCATCCGACAGAACCGCGAAAGGCAGATGCAGCCGTGACGCCATCTCGGTCTGATAGACATTATCCTGTGTCGACAGGCCGAACACGTGTTTGGCGCCGGCGGCCTTCAGTTCCGCAAACAGATCGCGGAACGAGCAGGTTTGCGGCGTGCAGCCGCGCGCTCCGGGGATCATGTCCCAGTCATCGACCAGACTGATCTTGCCGGGCTCCCCGGTGCGAGGATAGGCGAATACCACCGTGCGGCCGGGAAGCGCTGATAGCGTCACCGAAGAGTCATCGGTGGCATGCAGCGTGACCGGCGGGATCATCATGCCGACGAGATGCGCCGCCGCACCATCGTCTATCGGCACCGGGATCTTGCTCCAATCGACTTCAAGCAGATTCTTCTGGTTCATCTCAGGCCTCGTCATGCTCGGTGCCGTAGGATGGGTGGAGCGAAGCGATACCCATCAACATGAGTATCGGTCCTCAAGTACTTTGATGGGTTTCGCTGCGCTCTACCCATCCTACGATTTTCATCCCCGCGCCCGCATCAAGCGGCCTTTTTCCCGGCCCCAATCGCGTTTCTTTTCGCTCTCGCGCTTGTCGTGCAGTTTCTTGCCCTTGGCGATCGCCAGCAGCAGCTTGGCTCGGCCGCGTTCGTTGAAATAGAGTTTGAGCGGGATCAGCGTCATGCCTTCGCGATCGACCGCGCCCATCAGCTTGTTGATCTGCTTTCGGTGCAGCAACAGCTTGCGCGGCCGTTTCGGCTCATGATTGAAGCGGTTGGCCTGCAGATATTCCGGAATATTGGCGTTGATCAGCCATATCTCGCCGTCCTTGGAATCCGCGTAGGATTCCGCAATGGTGGTCTTGCCGTTCCGGATCGACTTCACTTCGGTGCCGGTCAGCGCAATGCCGGCCTCGATCGTGTCCTCGATCGCGTAGTTGAACCGGGCCTTGCGGTTTTCGGCGACGACCTTGATAGGGCGCTCGTTCTTGTCTGCCACGTTAGCTCTTCTTGAGGAGATCGCGGATCTCGGTCAGCAGTTCTTCCTGCTTGGTCAGCTTCGGCGTTGTCGCGGCTTCGTCCTTGCGCTTCAACTTGTTCATGGCGCGAATGACCACGAACAGCACGAAAGCGATGATGAGGAAGTTCAGCGTCAGCGTCAGGAAATTGCCCCAAGCCAGTACGGCGCCCTGCTTTTTGGCGTCGGCCAGGTTGGTCGCCGTCACCGACTTCGACAGGCTCGTGAAATAATTGGAGAAGTCGAGACCGCCGGTAATCGCGCCGATGATCGGCATGATGACGTCGCCGACCAGCGAGGTCACGATGGCGCCGAAGGCCGCACCGATGATGACGCCGACGGCGAGGTCGACGACGTTACCCTTCATCGCGAATTCGCGGAATTCCTTCAGCATGTTGGCCTCCGCTCTTCGTTCACCGCGCGAGGTCAGCCGTTGGCCTAGTTGATCAGGCCGGCATGCACCATCGCGCTGCGCACCGCGACGCGCGTCGATTCCGACACCGGGACCATCGGCAGACGCAGCTTCTCGTCGATCTTGCCGAGCAGCGAGAGCGCGTATTTCACCGGCGCGGGGTTGCTTTCGATAAAGAGGTTGTTGTGCAGCGGCATCAGCTTGTCATGCAGCTTGAGCGCAGTGGCGTGATCGCCCTTCTGCCATGCCGCGTGGAATTCCGAGCACAGCCGCGGCGCGACGTTTGATGTGACCGAGATGCAGCCATGGCCACCATGGGCCATGTAGCCGAGGATGGTGGCGTCCTCGCCCGACAATTGGTTGAAGTCCTCGCCCATCGCCGCGCGCTGCTGCGATACCCGCACCATGCTGGCGGTCGCATCCTTCACGCCGGCGATGTTCTTCAGCTCGAACAGACGCGTCATGGTCTCGACCGACATGTCGATCACCGAACGGCCGGGGATGTTGTAGATGATGATCGGAATCCCGATCGCGTCGTTGATCGCCTTGAAGTGCTGGTACATGCCTTCCTGGGTCGGCTTGTTGTAATAGGGCGTCACCACCAGCACCGCATCTGCCCCCGCCTTCTCAGCGTGCTCGGCAAGCTCGACTGCTTCCTTGGTCGAATTGGAGCCTGCGCCCGCGATGACGGGCGCCCGGCCCTTGGCCTCGTCGATGCACCATTCGACGACGCGCTTGTGCTCGTCATGGCTCAGCGTGGGGCTTTCTCCGGTCGTGCCGACGGGCACCAGGCCATGGGTTCCCTCAGTGATCTGCCAGCTCACCAAACCACGGAAGGCGGCCTCGTCGAGCGAGCCGTTCTTGAATGGCGTGACCAAGGCGGTGAACGATCCCCGAAATTTTGTCTTGGCTGCCATGGGCTTCCTCCAAACGCTTAAGAAACGGCACGACCGAAACTGGATTTCAATTCATATCGGGTCTGGCGATCAGGCGAAAGGGCCGTGCCGTATGGTGCTAGCGCTTTGTTTCGACGCTCTTTCTTAGGCTGGCCGGCATCTGGTTTCCTCAAATGTGCCGATAGCCGCGATTTTGCCGCGGTGATGGCGCAAACAGGATCGGCCACGACGCTTTTAGTAGTTTGTCCACATATTCCATCAAAATAGACCTAAGGCTCGAGCGATTGAATGATTCGCCGCCGCAGAGGAAAGCCGTGACCCTTCCCGCCCGCGCCGCCGCACTGCGATCGACCGCACTGGCCACGAGCCTGGCGCTGGCGGTCGGGCTGACGGCCTTCCCCTTGGAAGCCTGGGCCAAGCCTAAAGTTCCCCTACCCAAGCCGCGGCCCATTTCGCGTAGCGCGGTTCCCAAGCCCGCGGCCACCGCGCACACCGCGCCCGCTGCCCATGCCGCAGCGGCGCCGGCCGCGTCCGCTCCAGCGCCGCCCATCCTCGCACCTGCTACGCGTCAGCATGCTGCCCCGCCCTATCAGCGCAAGCACGTGCCGGCAGCGGTAGCCGCAACATCCTCGACCTCGCAGGCCGACAAGGATGCGTTGCAGAACGTCATCGAGCTGGTGCGCAAGCAGAAAACCGGAGATGCAACCCAGGCGCAGGCCGCGATATCGGATCCGGTCGCCCGCAAACTCGCGGAGTGGCTGATCCTGCGCAGCGACAACAATGGCGCTTCCGTCGAACGCTACCGCGCGTTTGTTTCGAGCAATCCAAGCTGGCCGTCGCAAACCTTTCTGCGCCGGCGCATCGAAGCAGCTATTTGGGACGACCGCCGCGACGACGCGGCCGTCTGGTCCTGGTTCGAGAACCAATCGCCGATCTCGGCCAAGGGCAAGTTCGCGCTGGCGAAGGCCATGCTTGCGCGCGGCGATCGCACCAATGCCGAACGACTGGTCCGCGAGGCGTGGCGCCATGACGGCATGTCGGAGGACACCGAGAACGCGGCGCTCGATATGTTCGGCGCGCTACTGACCGCGGGCGACCACAAGGCGCGGATGGACGCGCTGCTGTACGGCACCGAACAGGAAGCCGGCGGCATGCGAGCCGCCAAGCGGCTCGGGTCGGGCCACGTCGCGCTGGCCAAGGCGCGCATCGCGGCCAACAAGAAATCCTCCAACCTCAAGGCGCTGCTCGAGGCGGTGCCGCACGAACTGCATAGCGACCCCGGCTACATGTTCGCGAGGATCCAGTGGCTCCGCCGCGAAGAGAAGTTCCACGAGGCCGCGCAGCTCATGCTGGCCGTGCCGAAAGACCCGAACCGCCTGCACAATCTCAATGAATGGTGGATCGAGCGGCGCCTACTGGCGCGCAAGATGCTGGACGTCGGCGAACATCGCAACGCCTATCTGATCGCGCGGGACGCGGCGCTTCCCTCCCGCGACATCTACAAGACCGAGCAGGAATTCACCGCGGGCTGGATCGCGCTGCGGTTCCTGAAGGATCCGGCGGTCGCCGCCCAGCACTTCGCGCGCATCGGCGTTGGCAGCGTGAACCCGACCGCGCTGGCGCGCGCCGGCTATTGGCAGGGCCGAGCGGCGGAAGCGGCAGGCCGCGCGCAGGAAGCTCGCGCCGCCTATGGCCGGGCGGCCGAGCAGTCGACGAGCTATTACGGCCAACTGGCGCGCGCCAAGCTCGGACTGCCGCAGCTCGATTTGAACGGCGTCCCGACAGGCCGCGGCCGAGGGGTTGAGCGGCTCGAGATCGTCCGTGCCGTTCAACTGCTCTATGAGCTCGACGAGCGCGAGCTTGCGATCCCGATTTTCGCCGACATGGGCGAGAATGGCGATCCCGATGCGCTGGTGGGCCTCGGTGAGCTCACCGCGCGCCACAGGGACGCCCGTGGCATGCTGCTGCTCGGCAAGGCCGCGCTCAACCGCGGCCTGCCGTTCGACCATTACGCTTATCCGGTGATAGGTATCCCGTCGTTCAAGCAGATCGGGCCCGAGGTCGAGCCGAGCGTGATCTATTCGATCGCGCGGCAGGAAAGCGCCTTTAATCCCGCCGTCGTTTCACCGGCCCAGGCCTACGGGCTGATGCAGGTGACGCCGGATGCCGGTCGCTATGTCTGCAAACGGGCCGGCGTCGGCTTCGACTTGAACAGGATGAAGACCGATTCGGTTTACAACGCCATGCTCGGCGCCGCCGAGCTCGGCGGGCTGCTCGAGGATTATCGCGGCTCCTACATCCTGACCTTCGCCGGCTACAATGCCGGCCGCGGCAGCGTCAAAAAATGGATCGAGCGTTACGGCGATCCGCGTGATCCCAAGGTTGACGCAGTCGACTGGGTCGAGCTGATTCCGTTCTCCGAAACGCGGAATTACGTGCAGCGGATCATGGAGAACATGCAGGTCTATCGCACGCGGTTCGGCGGCGGGACCAAGCTTCAGATCGAAGCCGACCTGCATCGCGGCGCGAGCGCCAGCGTCGAATAGCAGCAACCTAGATTTACACGGCGCCGCCAGCCACGTCGTGCCGCACGGTGTCCCGCCTCAACGATCCCGTCAGCTCCCGCCTTCCCGGCCAATACCACCGCCTGAGTTTCCAGGCGGCGACACCGCATGGCCGGATGCAGGGCCACAAACGACAGCTTCAGAGCACGACAAAGAAAAACCCCCGGCAGTTTCCTGCCGGGGGTTCTCCGAGTGTTTCAAGTCTTTCGGGATCAGAAGTTACGCTGAGCGCGAACGTTCAGGAACACAGTGCTCTGGTCCTTGAACTCGTACACGGCGGTCGGCTTCGGAGCCGCCGGCGTCAGAATGGCAGCACCCGTGAACTTCTGGTCGAGGAAGAACGCGCCGACTTCAGCCGAGAACGTCAGGTTCTTGACGGGAGTCCAGCGGGTGACCACACCAACCTGGGCAAAGTTGAAGTCGGGGTTGCAGCTATAGTCTGCAGACACGACCTTGCCGAAGTTGAAACTCGCGCAGAACTGACCCTTGGCGGTGAGGATGTCCAGAGCGTCGCCGCCGTAGCGCACCGAACCGTAGCTGCCCCAAAGGCTGGTCGACCAGTAGGGATCCCAGTTGTGGTTGAACGCACCACGGATACCCCATGAATCCACCAGCTTGATGTCGCCGGTAAGACCGCCGGTAAGAAACCCGGGCAGGAAAACCGCATCAGCCGTTTGGCCAAAGCCGATGCTCTGGTAACCGCCCGCAAGGCCGGTCGAACCGAACATCGCGAAGCTCGGCGAGGTACCGCTCGTGGAGACCACGGCCTTCGTCATGCCCTTGGCGTAGGTGGCATCGATCTTGAAGTCGTCGCCCGGACCGGTCGGGAGGTTCTTGATCTGCAACGCTGCCATCACCGCACCGCCCCACTTGTCGTCGGGGTGACCGGAGATTTCCGAGAGGTTGTTCGGAGTGCCGCCAACGTTGAGGACGTTGTAGGAAGCGTTCACGAGATGCGCAGCACCCGAAATCTGGAACAGACCCCAGGCCTGGTCGACGCGGATGTTGCCGACGATGTCAGGAGCATGCGTTCCGCCGTAGGCGTTAGCACCAGCGGCCGTGGCTTGGATATTAAACGCTGGGACTGCGGGTGTGGCGCCCACGCCCAAGTTTAGCAGGGAGGTACGGCCGTACTGAGTCGGATCGTCGAGACCGATGGTGGCCGACACGCCGTTGCCGAACTGCGCCTGGTACTGGATGTTGTTGACGCCGGTGACGTAGTCAGGGCCACCCATCAAGAACGAGTTGTTGTTGCCCGGGTAGCCGTTCCAGGGCGTCGCGAAAGCCGAAACCGACTTACCGAAGGTGAAGCCGGCGAACTGCAGGAAGATCTGGTCGACTGCGACGTAGCCGCCACCCGCGGTGTTGAGCGCGTTTGCAGCGCCGCCCGGGAACGCGGCAAGTGCGGCCGGGTTGCCAGTGCCGAAGTTGTTGAACTGGAAGTTACCCTGGCCGAAGGTGCGGACCACGCCGTATTCGGTAGCGGTACGGGTATCAACCGTGAGCGCCAGACGCGAACGGCTAGCGAAGTGGTCGCGGTAGCGGTTGCCCTGACCGAGATCGCCGCTCCAGGCCGGACCACCGTAGACGTTGCCGTTGAACGTGGTGTCGATGCGCAGATAACCACCCAGCTTGATGCAGGTGTCGGTGCCCGGGATATAGAAGAAACCCGCACCATACAGGGAGCAGATCCTCACGTACTCGACCGCTTTGGCCTTTACGGGAAGATCGGCAGCCTGAGCTCCGCTCATGGCGATCAAACCCGCCGCTGAGCCGAGAATAAGGCTCTTAACCATCTTCATGTTAAACCTCCAAGTTGCTCTGTAGGGAAGGTTCCGGATCCGCTGGGTGAAACACCCTAAGGTTGGTTCCCTTGTCCCCTGAAACCCGCTTAGTCGCTTCGCGCCTTCGGACACTCCCGCATGAACGCGAGGGACTTAAGCGAACCACCTAAAACGGGACGACCTCGGGATGCCCCCCTCCGTCGCCCGATCACAATTACCGAGGACTCCTGTACACGCAACAAAGGAACCGCTTCGAGCGGGCCAGCTCCGCCCCTTTTCCGAAAGGTGTTGCACAAATAACACGCGATTGTGATTGAAGTTTCTCTGCAAGCTATTGCTTCTATTGGGCAATTTTGAATAGTTCCAGTTGACGTCCCGATTGTAACGGTGGCAGCGCAACAAGCAGTTTGCGCCCCCGTTAGCGGTCTTCTCTCGCATCGAATCGAAGGCGAGCTCACCGAATCCGCAGTCGCGCATCGTGCGCATTAATAGAGACAATGGACGAAGCCATCCGGCCGCGGCGCGGGCTGCGAGGAACGCAAAGGCGGGGTCAGGTTCACGACGACGGGAGCCCAACCATGGCAAAAAGCCGGCAAAAAACGATGGAAGCCCGATATTTTGCCGCACCGAGATGCATTTATAGAGTGCGGCTATAGAGTGCGGCCCAACGTCGGCGCTTCACGTCGAAGATCTGGAACCATGGTGTGCGTGGCATCGAATCGGGCCCGCCAGCGATATCGAATCAATTTCGCGCGATTTCGAAACGGCGCGGGACGATCAGACAACGATAATTACCGGCAGCGCCCCGGTATCGAGCACGCCTGCCAATCGATGCGACCCTGCCCCCGAGGCTGCAGAGCTCCGGAAAGATGCGCCTTGAACGCGCGCCACGGGATACGGGCCATCGCGGGAAATACGGACCAAGCGACTGCGCCTCTAAATGGCCTTGGCGTAATCTGAATCTGCCGCTTGCGGCTGGCCCTCGCGTCAGGCATATCCGCCCTCATGGAGCTGTGGCCGAGTGGCTGAAGGCGGCGGTTTGCTAAACCGTTATAGGGTTGTAAAGCCCTATCGAGGGTTCGAATCCCTCCGGCTCCGCCATTGCCGCCTTGTCCAGCCCTTTACGCTTCGGCGCGGCAAGCCGCGATGAAGTGCAAGAGAAGCAGCGACGGCGGGCTGGTTCGAACTTTCTCCCTCCGGCTCCGCCATTGCTATTCATCTTGTATGAATACCGAGCCGATTGGTCCATTGTTGGGCCCATAATCAAGCTTTAAGCAAATCTACCGCCAAATCAGCAGCCCTCTGAGCCGATTCCAAACGTAACGCCCGCGTCCATACAGTCCAGCGCTGCAAGCATCGAACATCCAGCCCTTGGAGAAAACATGACTTCGCAACAAGAGAGTTCGATGACGCTGACGTTCCGCTGCCCGATCGAACTGGACGGGCTGCTGCCACCGCCGGTGCCGGCAGCGCTCGGCGTGCCCGACTGGTTCAAGGCGATGCCGTCACAGGCATTCAATCCGGTCCTTTTCCGGGTCGGCGACACGCTCAAGCGTTGTCCGCCCTTTGTCGACGCCATGACCTCCGGCTTTTTGATTCCGCTGATCTGCGACCTGAAGGTCGAGAACGGCGAATTCACCTGGGACAACGATCTGCCGCCAGGCGGAGAGGTCGGCTTCGTACGATCGCCGGTCGGCTTCCACGACGCCAGTCAGGTCAGCGGCACGCCGCTGTTCGACGCCGATCGCTTCCTGATCAAATTCCACAACCTATGGACGATCCAGGCGCCGGAAGGCTATTCGGTGCTGTTCACGCATCCGGCCAACCGCTTCGATTTGCCGTTCACCACGCTGACCGGCCTGGTCGATTGCGACCTCTACCATGACAACTGGATACATTTTCCGGCGCATTGGCACGACGCGAATTTCAGCGGCGTGCTGCCGAAGGGTACGCCGGTCGCTCAGTGCATGCCGGTCAAACGAGAAAGCTGGATCGCGCGCACGGCGACATTCACCAAGGAAGATGCGCAGCGGACGCACGATCTCACAACTGCGATCTACCGCGAGACCGGCATCTATCGCCGGCAATTCCGGGCATAACGACAGTCAGCTTCATTCAACGCTCAGGAACTTCGCGGCGGCGCTCGGCCGCAGGAAGAAACGACCATGCGAAGCGGCGGCGAGCGAGGTGAGCGCCTGCCCGGCCAACTGCGGCGCGCCACGCGTTATCGCACGCAGGTTCGCTTCTCCCGCCTCGCGCTCACCCATCTCAAGCTGGCATATGCCGAGATTGGTGCGCGTCACGGCATCGTCGGGCCGCATCCCGAGCGCGCGCCGATAGAGATCGGCGGCGGCGGCATATTCACCGTCCAGCCCCATCACCTTGGCCAACCCAACGAGAACGTCGTACCGTTCCGGCGCCGCCGCGAGCAGTTGCGAAAAAATGGCGCGCGCCTTGGCGCGATCGTTGCGTTTCATATGGAGATACCCAAGCCCTGCTCGCAGATCGACTGCGTCGGGGGTGAGCGCAAGCCCGCTTTCGAGCACCGCGATGGCCTCGTCGACGCGTCCAATTTTGCCAAGCTGGCCCGCATACTCGAGAAACGCCGGCGGAAATGGCGGCCGCCGCGCAATGATCCGGCGCAACCGGTCAAGCGCCTCGTGGCCCCGCCCGATGGCGGCCAATGCCCCGGCCAGCAGGGTTTCGATCTGCGGATCGTCACTGCGACGCGTCGCCCTCTCCAACGGGGCGATCGCCTCGTCGGCACGGTTCTGCATCAGCAGCGCGCGTCCGAGAATTTGCGCGGCAAGGGCATTGCCCCGGTCCGATTTCAATACACCAAAGGCAAGCCGCTCGGCCTCATTGGGACGCTGCATCCGCAACGCAAACGCCGCGCTTTCGAGCACCTGACTGCTCGAACCCGGCCGTTGGATATTTGATGGATGTGGCGGGCGCTTCGACATCGATCCAAGAATAGGCCATAAACAAGATTGCGCTAGCCGGCCGGTCCGGATTTCTCCGCGATTTCCGCTCCAGCCGCCACGGCGCCGGCCGGAAGGCGTCGTCCTTAGTGTGCCGTCAAGCGGGGCGGCCCGGACGAAAAGCAGGACTCGTCTCGAACGCAAGATAGTCAGACGGAGGAACTTCGGGTCGTCCCCTTCCTCCTCTGCCATAACCATTGCGCCATTTGCGGCGATGCTGAACCGTCTCTTGCGGAGAGTTCCGATCAGCATCGGATTTGCAACACGCAGCGGAGCACATCATGAAAAAGGAAGAACTCGAAGCGATCCTTGGCGACGGCGAGAACACGCCCGATCTCGGTCCGATCGAAGACCACCTTCATGCCGTCGCGACGGAGCCGAAGCTGCCGGATTTCGCTGTCGGAATTTGCACGGTGAGAATCGAGGAAGCCGCGCCGAGTTTGCGCGCCGTTCTGCTGCGGGCGGCGGATGGCGAAGTTTTGTCGGACGATGAAAGCCTGCTGCTATTCCGCGGGCTTCATATCCTGGGCGGTGCACGGGACCGGGAAACGTGCCAGCCCCTTCTGCGCCTGCTGCGCCGGCCCTTCGATGAGGTCGACGATCTCATCGGCGACACCGTCGTTGAAAGCCTGGCCAATATTGTCACGGGCGTGTTCGATGATGATGCCGACGCCCTGCTCGCTCTGATCATCGATCGCTCAATCGACGGATCCATCCGTGAAGCGTTGTTCGGCGCGGCGACCTTCCTGGCGTGGCAGCGGCGCATCCAGCGCGATCGGTTTCGGGAATTCCTTGTTCGGTTCTATGAAGAGCGGCCGGCCGAAGACGGCGATCTGGCCTGGGCGGGCTGGCTGCAGGCAATCGCCCTGCTCGGCCTGCGCGACCTGGTGCCGCTCGTCGGCAATGCCTTTCGCGATGAGCGCATACCCGAGGAATGGATTGATCGCTCCCAGTTCGATGACGACCTTGCCGTAGCCGAATACGCGCCCGACGACATCGATCGATTCACGCAATACCACCTCGGTTACATCGAGGACGTGCTAGTATCGCTGGATTGGACGCGCGGCACCGAAGACGTCTTCGAAGATGGCGACGAGGAAGCCCCGTGGGCCGAATTCGCGTACCCGAGCGAGCCGGTGAGGAATCCCTGGCGCAACGTCGGACGTAACGATCCATGTCCCTGCGGGAGCGGTAAGAAGTTCAAGAAATGCTGCCTTGCGAAGGGCGAGCCGCCGGTGTGACGCCGGCCGCGCCTAGCCTTAATGCGCCGACATCCACGCACGCGCCTCGCGCTGCGCGGCAGCGATTTCGGCATCCGACATCATCGCCGCGACCTCGCGGCGCATGGAGATCGCATCCGCGCGCCCCTTCAGCGCGGCGAGATTGAACCATTTGTGGGCCGCGACGAGGTTCACCACGCCGGAACGACCGCTCGCCCAGTAAAGGCCGCGCTCGAACAGCACATCCGGGATCGCCGTCGCCTCTACCGGAATTGCCGTATCGAGATCAATCTGCCCCTGAAACATCCGTAGCTCCCCTTTTTATCGTTGCCGCCCTCCCCCGAGCGCGGCCCCCGTCCACTGTTGAAACATCCCAGCGCGCGACCAGCAAAAGTGGAAACCGGTTTTGCGTCCGATCGCGCGCCCTTTTATTGGAAGAGCGCATGATCTGATCGCCAAACCGCCCACACTTTGGCGGATCATGCGCGTACCGTTTTCCGGTCTGTTGTTGGGATGATCATGGCCGATCAAATTTGAAGGGCAGTTTAAGGTTCGCGATGAACGGGGTGTAAACGCGCGCATTGCGCTGCCGAACGCGAAATCGCAGAAGTGCCTGCGGCACAGGGAGAAGTGGTCAATCGTGAAGTTCGGTTTACCCTGCGGTTTCGCAGAACGATAACCATTGCGGCAACGTCGGTGTCTTCATTCGCTACCGCACCGGCGCGACAGGCCGCCGCACGCTGATGTGTTCCAGCGGTTGATCCGGTGTCCCGCAGTTTCTGCGGCCCACTCGGGAGATCACGGCGCGGGCCGATACCGAATTGACGAGGGATGACGCGCTTGGCGGAACAAGTGGAACCGAAACAATCCACGCCTGCGAATGATCAAAATGAACGGAAGAAACCTTTGGCGCCGGACGCGTGATGCGCGGGCTATCGGAGCGCTCCAGCGAAAGTGGGCGTTCCGGGGACGAGTACGCCCCGAGGGAACGAGGGCGTCGGCGAACACGTCAGGACCAGATTTCACACCGGGCTTGGGCCCTGGTGAAATTGCGGATCTCCAGAGATACCCGCACCGAACGAAGAAAACTTATTTCTTCTGCCGGACCGGTTTTTGAAAGAGCGAGCCCCTTCGAAATACGATCCAGCCGTTTGACCTGATGTCTCGCCGACACCCTCTATCGTCGACCAGAGCAGTCAGACCTTAAATCCGCTTCGAGAAGCAAACCGTATCTGAAGGCTCTAATGACGTGCCGGCATCAAGTCGCCGGCAATTCTCAGAGAAGCGAAGTTACTTCTTCTTCTTGGCGACCTTGCGGGTCTTCTTCGCAGTCTTCTTCACTGCGCTCTTCGCCTTCTTTGCCTTCTTAGCTTTCTTGGCCATGTTGCCCTCCTAATGTAAGTGAGATGGCTCTAGTCTGCTGCGTGCACTCGGGAATCGAGATGCACTACATCCCGAATACACCAACGCATTCAAAAAAACAGCGTCCCGCTTAAGGAAGTGTTGACGCAGCAATGTGAGAGCGCGCGAAGCATCGACGTCGGCGACACCACAACATGCTCGCGGCTTGATGCAAAAAGTGCCGCGACAACGACCGCCAGCGTTCGTCAATATTGCAGGAATCGCCTTTACTACAGCACTTTTTTGAATTCACGATCACGATCATCGATGAACGATCAGTGTCGTGGCGACTCAATGATGCCGTGAAAAAGCCGTGCGCACGGACTCTGAGTCGCGAAGTTTGGCAATAAAAAAATTTTCATGGTCACAGCGTTGGAGCCTCGCCGACGCTCGCCAAAAACGAATTTTCCGGACGAATCGCGATCACCGATTCGGACGCGCGCTTGCAGTCGCCATGGTGAATTTTTGGATCGCGGATGAACGATCGATGTGCACGCGCGCTTCGATCGCGACGCCGCCGACGTTGCGAGCGTCCCATTACGGGACGCTTCAGATGCCGAGCTTCGCCTTCAAGAGGTCGTTGACCGCCTGCGGGTTGGCCTTGCCGCCGGACTGCTTCATCACCTGGCCGACGAACCAGCCGGCGAGTTGCGGCTTGGCTTTCGCCTGCGCGACCTTGTCCGGGTTGGCGGCGATGATGTCGTCGACGACCTTTTCGATCGCGCCGAGATCGGTGACCTGCTTCATGCCGCGCGCCTCGACCAGCTCGCGCGGGTCGCCGCCTTCCGTCCAGACGATCTCGAACAGGTCTTTGGCGATCTTGCCGGAGATC
This sequence comes from Bradyrhizobium sp. CSA112, assembly GCF_029051645.1. Lineage (GTDB taxonomy): Bacteria > Pseudomonadota > Alphaproteobacteria > Rhizobiales > Xanthobacteraceae > Bradyrhizobium. The sequence goes on along the minus strand of NZ_JAACFS010000005.1, from coordinate 183,087 downwards.
GTGCCCTCGCCGATCAGATCGACGATCGCAGCCAGCTGCGCCGCCGACACCGGCGAGTCCGAGATTCCATGGCCTTCCTTGTTGAGACGGCCGAACAGCTCGTTGATCACCCAATTGGCCGCGAGCTTGCCGTCGCGCGCCTTGTCGGCAAGACCGGCGAGCACCGTTTCGTAGAAGACCGCGCTCTCGCGCTCGGCCACCAGCACGCTGGCATCGTAAGGCGACAAGCCGAGGCCCTCGATGAAGCGCGCCTTCTTCTGGTCCGGCAATTCCGGCAGCTTCGATTTCAGCTCATCGACGTAGCTTTGTGTGAACTCGAGCGGCAGCAGATCCGGATCCGGGAAATAACGATAGTCATGCGCCTCTTCCTTGGAGCGCATCGACCGCGTCTCACCCTTGTTCGGGTCGAACAGCCGCGTTTCCTGGTCGATCGTGCCGCCATCCTCGATGATCTCGATCTGGCGCCGCGCCTCGTACTCGATCGCCTGGCCAATGAAGTTGATCGAGTTCATGTTCTTGATTTCGCAGCGGGTACCGAGCGGCCCGCCCGGCTTGCGCACGGACACGTTGACGTCGGCGCGCAAGGATCCTTTCTCCATGTCGCCGTCGCAGGTGCCGAGATAGCGCAGGATCGAGCGCAGTTTTGTTACGTAGGCTTTCGCCTGCTCGGAATCGCGGATGTCCGGTTTTGAAACAATCTCCATCAGCGCCACGCCGCAGCGGTTGAGGTCGACATAAGACATGGTCGGCGACTGATCGTGCAGCAACTTGCCGGCGTCCTGCTCCAGATGCAGCCGCTCGATCCCGATCGTCGCGGTCTTGCCGCCGTCGAGTTCGACCACGACCTCGCCCTCGCCGACGATCGGCGACTTGTACTGGCTGATCTGGTAGCCCTGCGGCGAGTCCGGATAGAAATAGTTCTTGCGGTCGAACACCGAGCGCAGGTTGATCTGCGCATTGAGGCCGAGTCCAGTCCTGACAGCCTGCCTGACGCATTCCTCGTTGATGACGGGCAGCATGCCCGGCATCGCCGCATCGACCAGCGACACATGGCTGTTCGGCTCGCCGCCGAATTCGGTCGAGGCGCCCGAGAACAGCTTTGACTTCGAGGTGACCTGGGCGTGGATCTCCATCCCGATCACGACTTCCCAGTCGCCGGTCTGGCCCTTGATCAGTTTTCCGGGTTTGACTGACACGTTCATGCTTTTCCACTCCCGAGCAGCGCGGACACGATCCGCTCCCATTCGGCTTCCAGAGAATCCTTTGCCACCGGCTGTCCGGCCTGGCGATACCAGTAGCCGGCATTGCCGAGATCGCCTTCGACGCGGTGCAGATAGGCGTGCACCCAGGCTGCATCAGCGTCGCCTTCGTCCTGCACGATCTTGTGCGCACGATCCCAGTCGCCCTTGGCGGCCCACCACAATGCAGCCAGCGGCGGTTCCAGGCCCGCTGGGGGCGCTGCGTCCGTCAAGCTGGCGCGGAAGTCCGCCATGTCACCACCACCTCTGTGGCGTGAAGCGACCGGCCGCCTGTTCCACGACTTCGCCGAGCGAGAACAACGTCTCTTCGTCGAACGGACGGCCGATCAGTTGCAGGCCGAGCGGCAAGCCTTGCGCATCCTTGCCGGCTGGCACGGCAATGCCCGGCAGTCCCGCCATGTTCACCGTCACCGTGAAGATGTCGTTGAGATACATCTCGACCGGATCGGCGCCGCCCTTTTCGCCGACGCCGAAGGCCGCCGACGGCGTCGCCGGTGTCAGGATCGCGCTGATGCCCTTGGCAAAGCAGTCCTCAAAATCCTTCTTGATCAGCGTGCGGACTTTTTGCGCACGCAGGTAATAGGCGTCGTAATAGCCGGCGGAGAGCACATAGGTGCCGATCATCACGCGGCGGCGGACTTCATCGCCAAAGCCTTCAGCGCGGGTGTTCTCGTACAATTCGCCGATCGAACGGCCGGGCACGCGCAGGCCGTAGCGCACGCCGTCGTAGCGCGCGAGGTTGGACGAGGCTTCCGCCGGCGCCACGATGTAATAGGCCGGCAACGCATATTTGGTGTGCGGCAGCGACACCTCGACCAGATCGGCGCCGGCCGCTTTCAGCCACGCCGCGCCTTCGCTCCAGAGCTTTTCGATTTCCGTCGGCATGCCGTCGAGGCGGTACTCCCTGGGGATGCCGATCTTCATGCCCTTCACCGACTTACCGATCGCGGCTTCGTAATCGGGCACGCCGATGTCGACGGAGGTCGTGTCCTTCGGATCATGGCCTGCCATTGAGCGCATCAGGATCGCAGAATCACGCACCGTGCGCGCCATGGGCCCTGCCTGGTCCAGCGAAGACGCGAACGCCACGATGCCCCAGCGCGAGCAGCGGCCGTAGGTCGGCTTGACGCCGACGGTCGCTGTGAAGGCGGCGGGCTGGCGGATCGAGCCGCCGGTATCGGTCGCGGTCGCGCCCATGCAGAGCAGCGCCGCCACGGCGGATGCCGAGCCGCCCGATGAGCCGCCCGGCACCAGCGTGGTGTTGGAACCTTCGCGCCGCCACGGATTGACCACCGGCCCAAAGCACGAGGTCTCGTTCGACGAGCCCATAGCGAATTCGTCGTTGTTGAGCTTGCCGAGCATCACCGCGCCGTCGCGCCAGAGCTGCGAGGTCACGGTGGATTCGTAAGGCGGTACGAAATTGCCGAGGATCTTTGAGCACGCGGTGGTGCGCACGCCCTTGGTCGCGAACAGATCCTTGATGCCGAGCGGAATGCCGGCCAGCGGACCGCCCTCGCCCTTGGCGATCCTGGCGTCGATCGCGCGCGCCATGGCGCGCGCCTGGTCCGGCGTTTCCAGCACGAAGGCGTTGAGCGAACGCGCCGCTTCCATGGCGGCGAGATGCGCATCCGTCAGTTCAAGCGAGGTGAAAGATTTGTTCGCGAGGCCGGCTTTGGCCTCGGCGATCGTCATCGATGTCAGGTCGGTCATTTATTGATCGGGCTGCAGAAGAAAGGAGAAAGCGTCTTGTCATTGGCGGGGCTATTCGATCCCTGAGCGCGCGCCTTGTCGGCGGCCTCGAGCTGATCGAGGACGGCGTCCATCGCTTTGTCGGGATCGGCGGCCTTGCCCTGCCGCTCCATCGCGTCGAGATAGTTCATGTAAGCCTGATAGGCCTTTTCATCGTCGCAGAGCAGACACATCGGAGTTTCCGATCTCGAGACAGAGTAAGTTACTCAACGACCTTCGGCACCAGGAAGAAGCGATTTTGCGTTTCCGGCGCGTTCCTGACGATGTCGTCAGGGATCTCGCCGTCATTGACCACGTCGGCACGCTTCTTCATTTCCATCGGGGTTACCGAGGTCATCGGTTCGACACCGTCGACGTTCACTTCCGAAAGCTGCTCCACAAAAGCCAGCATGGCGTTCAGCTCGCCCTGAAGATGGGGAACCTCGGCCTCGGTGACCGCAATTCGCGCCAGATGCGCGATGCGGCGAACGGTGGAGGCATCAACGGACATAAATATAGGCCTCTAATGGAGAATTGGCATCTGCCGTATAGCAGAGGCAGCTTTTGCGCCGCAACCGCGGGAACAGGCGCCGAATGTCCGCTTTCTACGAACCTGAGGTCGATCTTGCCCAGGCACACAAGATTTTGAGCCCGAAGCGCCCTGACGAAACGATTTTGCCTCCTTACGTAGTCGTCCTGGACAGTCGGGGGATGTAGTCGCGGCCTGGGCAATCGGGAGGCCGTATTATGTCGACCATCGAAAACGACAGCGCCGGGTCGGAAGGCTGGGATCGATTCTGCCCTTTAGTCCATCGGGACTGTGCTCGGCGTCGCGATCGTCTACCTCGCCTGCTTGACCTGACAAAACAGGAGGGAGAGCCATGTCTCGGGCTAAGATCCTGCAGGAAAAGGCGGAAATGTTCGAACGCCGCGCGGAAAGCGCGACCGATCCGATCTCACGGCAACATTACAAAGAGATGGCCGCGCATTACCGGTCGCTGGCCGCCGAGCATCTGGACGTCAGGCGCGACGAGCCGGCGCATTAGGGCGAAGCGGCTCCGTCCAACGCACCTAGCCGCACCAGCGCAGCCCCCGCGAGCAACGGGTTAGCTCCGTCGCCGGCATCTCGCGGCCCATCCGACCGGCCTATCCGGCTCTTGAAAAAGATCGATGATCCGGTCACGCCGCGGATGAGTTGCGGCGTCCGTGCAGGATTTGGTCTGCCTCGGTCATGATCCTATCAACGACCTCGGCGGCTGGCGGGATATCGTGGATCAGTCCGACCCCTGAGCCCGCAATCACCGCTGCGATGTCGAAATTGCGCGTGGCCCTTGCAGCCATGTATTCGGCGGTGGCGGTCTTGTCTTGTAGGAGTTCAAGTTCACGGCCGGCCCAGCGTCGTGAATGATCATTGATCAGGCAACGCCCTGTGAACGGCGACGGCCACACGTGATCGCGCGATATATCGAAGATAAGACCGCGAGTGGTGCTGCCGCCGGTGGCGGCGCAAATTCGCTTCTTGGCTTCCTCCGCTCCATCGGCTTCCTGGCTGGCATAAAAGCGTGTGCCGAGCAAAACACCGGCGGCGCCAAGCATCATCATTGCCGCCAACCCGCGTCCGTCTCCAAGCCCGCCAGCAGCCACCACCGGCACGCGGCCGGCCGCGAGGTCGACGATGGCGGGCACAATATCCAATGTTGTGCGGGAAGCGCCGTGGCCGCCGGCCTCGCTTCCTTGCGCCACAAGAATGTCGGCACCGGCATCTAGAGCTTGGCGTGCCAATTGCTCGTCTTGAACCTGGCAGATCATCAAGGCTCCAGCGTCCCTGATGCGGGATGCAAATTGCTTAGGATCGCCGAATGAAAGGAAGATCGCCCGCGGTCTGGCACTCAGTGCGAGATCCAGCAGGTCTGGCTGCTTCGCCAGGCTCCACGTGATGAAGCCGACGCCAAAGTGGGCTGGCGCGAGCTGCTTAAGTTTAGCGATCTCCTGTTCAAGCCAGGCTTTGTCTCCATAGCCTCCGCCAAGAATGCCGAAACCCCCGGCATTGCTGACGGCTGCAGTCAGGCGCGCACCGGAAACAATGTCCATCGGCGCCAACAAGATCGGATGCTCAATGCCCAAAAGAGTCGTCAATGGGGTGCTGATCGACATATCAATTCTCCTAATCTGGACAGGCACCCTAGCCGGCACTAGAATTCTGGATAAGTGATTTGTTGAGAATGTAGCCATCTAGAAAAGAAAACGCGCGGATCGCATGGAATTGTCCGACCTGACGACCTTTGCCACAGTCGCGCGGCTCGGCGGCATCACCCGCGCTGCCGACGAACTCAACACCGTGCAATCCAACGTCACGCAGCGGGTGAAGGCGCTCGAAGCCGAGATCGGCACCGCGTTGTTCGAGCGGCACAGCCGCGGCATGACGCTGACCGGCGCCGGCCGCCGTTTGCTGCCCTATGCGCAGCGGATGGCCGCGCTGTCGCGCGAGGCGCTGCTGGCCGCGCGCGACGACGGCGAGCCGAAGGGACCGCTCGCGATCGGCTCGATGGAGACGACGGCGGCAGTGCGCCTACCCTCTTTGCTCGCCGATTTCCATCGGCGCTTCCCGGCGGTGCGGCTGACCTTACGGACCTCGACAACGGCCGAGCTGGTGGCCAGCGTGCTCAACGGCACGTTTGACGGCGCGTTCGTCGCAGGTCCGGTCGAGCATGCCGAACTCAATACGACGGTCGCCTTCCGCGAAGAACTCGTGCTGGTGACGGCACTGCGATGGCAGAGCCTCGCCGCTTTACGCGCGGGCACGCCGGAATCGGGGCCGACCGCGCTGGTGTTCCGCACCGGCTGCACCTACCGCCAGCGGCTCGAGCAGATCTTCTCGGAATTCGGCTGGCCGTCTTCCGCGCGGTTCGAACTCGGCACGCTCGACGGCATGATCGGCTGCGTTGCCGCCGACATGGGCGTGACGCTGCTGCCGCGCGCTGTAGTTGGGCGAAACGACAGCGTGAGCATCCACACGCTAAGCCCGGCGCAGTCACGCGTGGAGACGCTTTTCATCACCCGCCGCACGGCGCATCAATACAGTGCCCTGCAGGTCTTCGCATCCTGCCTGAGCAACAATGGCGAGGTCATTGCAGCCTGACATACCAGCGCCGCACCGCAACGCCGGTCCAGATCGCCTCGACCAGTCCGAACGGCCAGGCGCCCTGTAAGAATCCATAAGCGGAGCCAAGCGCGCAGGCGCCAGCGAAGGCCAGGATGAACCAGTGGCTGCGGTCCTCCAGCGCGTATGCCACGAGCATCGCGGTCACCGCGAACAGGCCGAACAGACTGAGCGCATCCATCAAATAGCCTTACCCGCGTTCATTCCGCCGGACGAAACTTCTCTGCCATCTTTCCGCAACAAGACGATTTGCGCTGCACCCTTCCTCGGACGGCGATGCGAGCGTCATGCTCAAAAAACCTCTGGCCGCCCCACACTACTACGTTAGTATGAGGTGCTGGCTACCAAAAACCATAACGTCAATCTGGGAGGGACTGCGATGCGCATTGCGTTCGTATTGAGCTGTTCTGTCGCCTTGTTGGGTGCGGTCGGAACGGCAAGCGCTCAAGACTGGACGAAATCGAAATGGGGGCCGAACGACGAGATCGGCGCCGCCAACTACATGAAGCCCGAACTCGTCGTGAAAGCAGCGGGCTTGGTCAAGACCGGCAAAACCTACGCGCTCGGCATTCCCGTCGATTCCAAGACCCCCGCCTATCCGCCGCGGGCCTTCAAGGTCACGATCGTGCAGCCCGGCCAGGCCGGCATTCCCGGCCTTGGACCCAACAAGACGACCTACAACGACGACATCATTGAAGGCTGGGTCGGCGTCGGTAGTCAGTTGGACGGCCTCGGCCATCTCGGTATCGAGCACGTCTACTATAATGGCAACAAACTCGCCGATTTCGCCGATCCGACGGGACTGAAAAAGCTCGGCATCGAGAAAGTTCCGCCGATGGTGACCCGCGGCGTACTGCTCGACATGGCGGCTCACTACGGCACCGACGTGGTCAAGGAAGGCACCGCCTTCAACGTCAAGGAGATCGAGGAAGTCGCGAAGAAACAGGGCGTCGAAATCCGCCAGGGCGACGTCGTGATCTTCCACACCGGCTGGCTCAGCCTGATCGGCAAGGATGACAAGCGCTATGGTGCAGGTGAGCCGGGCCTAGGGGTCGAAGGCGCCAAGTATCTCACCGGCAAGGGCGTGGTCGCCGTCGGCGCCGATACCTGGGGACTCGAAGTCCTTCCCTTCGAGTCGAAAAACATCTTCGAGGTGCATCAGATCCTGCTGGCGATGAACGGGACCTATATCCTCGAAAATCTCGACACGGCAGAGCTCGCCAAGGACAAGGCCTATGAGTTCCTGTTCGTGCTCGGCCAGCCGCGCTTCAAGGGCGGCGTGCAGAGCATGATCAACCCGGTCGCGATCCGGTAAGACTAAATCGACGGATGGCGTGGCGTTCTCGCATGGACGCCACGCCCTGATCGGCTTTGCCTGTGCGGCACACCGCGTGTTAAGCGGAACCATGCCCGCCCCTATCCTTCCCCTGATCGATGCTGTCACCCACTGGCCCGAGCGTGGCGCCCTCATCGGCCTCGATCTCGGCACCAAGACCATCGGCGTCGCCGCGTCCGATCCTGACCGCCGGCTGGCGACCGGCGTCGAGACGATCCAGCGCAAGGCTTTCAAGGCCGACGCGGCGCGGCTGTTGGCGATTTCGGGCGAACGCAGCGCCGTCGGCTTCGTGCTCGGCCTGCCCATCAACATGGACGGCAGCGAGGGGCCACGCGCGCAATCGACCCGCGCCTTTGCCCGTAATTTTTCCAACCTCACGGGGCTTGCCATCGCTTTATGGGACGAGCGGCTCTCGACCGCGGCCGTCGAGCGCGAATTGATCGGCATGGACGTCTCCCGCGCCCGCCGTGCCGAGGTGATCGACGAGCATGCCGCGATGTTCATCCTGCAGGGTGCGCTGGACCGGCTGGCGAAGCTGCGCGGAGATCGCTGATGGCGGTGGTGATCTCGGCGCTGCTGCCGGTGTTTCTGCTGATCGTGCTCGGCTTCATCCTCAAGCGCAGCCTGATGCGGCTGGACACGCAATGGCACGGGCTGGAGAGGCTGACCTATTACGTCCTGTTCCCGACGCTACTGATCCAGACGCTGGTGAAGGCCGATCTGTCCAGCGTTCCGGTGGCCGGAGTCGGCGGCGCGCTGATGCTCTCGGCGCTAGTGATGTCGCTCTTGTGCCTGGCGCTGCGGCCCCTCTTCTGCCGCTGGAACATCGATGGCCCGGCCTTCACCTCGATCTTCCAGGGCGCAACGCGCTGGCAGACTTTTGTCGCGCTCGCCATCTCTAGCAATCTCTTTGGCCACACCGGGCTGGCGCTGGCCTCCGTCGCCATGGTCGCGATCATTCCGCTTGTGAATGTGTTCAGCGTGTCGGTGCTGGCTCACTACGCTACGCCGGAAAAGCAGTCGCTCCGCGCGATCGTGATGACAGTGCTGACGAATCCTTTGATCTGGGCCTGCGCGATCGGGCTCGCGGTGAATGTCACGCATCTGCCGCTGCCACAGGTCTGGCACGACGTCGCCGAGGCGCTCGGCCGCTCATCCCTCGGCATCGGACTGCTCGTCACCGGCGCGGGCCTGCAGCTTGCAGGTATGTTCCGTCCGAGCCTAGCCGCTTCGATCGCGGTGTTCCTCAAGCTGATCCTGATGCCGGTTCTTGGCATCGCGCTGGCGCTGTGGTTCGGCATATCGGGCTCAGGCCTGGTGATCGTTGCTGTCTGCTCGGCCGTGCCCACCTCGTCCTCGGCCTATGTGCTGGCGCGGCAAATGGGTGGCGACGCCCCGCTGCTGGCCCAGATCATCACGCTGCAGACCATTTTGGCGGCGATCACGATGCCGATTGCGATTGCATTGGTGGCGTAGCCGTCATTGCGAGCGAAGCGAAGCAATCCATAGGGCGGCGAGTTGAGACATGGATTGCTTCGTCGCTGGCGCTCCTCGCAATGACGGGGAGAGAGCCTTACCCCTGCCCGGCCAACCAGAGGGTCTGAATCGTCGCTGCCAGATTATTGATGCCGTGCAGCGCGATGGTCAGCCAGGTCGAATTGGTGCGGTAGCGCAGATAGCCCAGCAGCAGGCCGATCGAAAACACCTCGCCGAAGAAGAACCAGTCGTATTGCAGATGCAGCGCGGTCCAGGCCAGCGACGACAGGAAGATGGCCCCGGCGACGCCGAGCCTTGATTCCGACCAGCCGCGGTAGAGGAACCCGCGCGCAAAAATCTCTTCCCACATCGGCGCGGCCACGGAAAACGCGATCACCAGCAGCCACAGCGCGCCATCGGCCTGGGCTGATTTCAGCACGTCGCCCATGAAGCCCGGCGTTACCTCGCGCCCAAGTGCCCGCGACAGCAGGTCCCAGCCGCCGACGAGAATCGCCAGCGCGGCGACGCCTGTGAGGAAATTGCGCCATGAGGGCCAGCGCAGCGCCAGATATTCGGCAAAGGGTATCCGCGTCGGACGGATCGCGACCCACGACGCCAGCAGCACGGCGGGCAGTCCCAGGATGACGGACAGCGAGATGGTAAGGCCGCTGCCGACGATACGGATCGCATCAGCGATGTCGAACGACCCGCCATGCCGCAGCACGAAGTAGATGATGACCGTGACCTGGCCGAGGAACACCGCTGCGAAGATGAACAGGCCCCACAGCGACGTGCCCCAGAATTTCCAGACGCGTGGCGGCTGCTGATCGGGGATCGCGGGCGGTACGGCAGTGGGACTTGCGGTGGTGAGGGAGTCCATCAAGTGACTTTCATAGCCGGAGGATTATCTTCGTCATGCCCGGGCTTGCCGCTGAAGCTTCAGCGAAGGCGGCAAACCCAGCCAGGACGGTGAGACGCATTCATGCTCACGGCAGCGCGCGCTCCAAGAGTCCGCTTATGTCGTCATTGGCCAGATCGACCGCGCCGTACATGCCGGCGTGATTCCCGGCAAGGCGCGTGGCCGCGAACAACTGCGCATGCCGCGGCGACGCCGCATTAAGCGCGGCGGAAGCCGCCAGCAGCGCCAGCTTCTCGACCGCCAGCCGCGCCACGCGCTCGCTGTCCGGCCGGTGGAAGGCCTTGCCGATGAACGCGGTTGCCTCACCCGCGCCCCGCAATCCGAGCGTCTCGCCGGTCAGTTCATGCAAGATGCCGGATGCCGCTTCCGGCTCGCGCGACAGCGCGCGGAGCACGTCGAGGCACATCACATTGCCGGAGCCTTCCCAGATCGCATTGACCGGCGCCTCCCGGTAATGCCGTGCCACAATGCCCTCTTCCACGTAACCATTGCCGCCGAGGCACTCCATCGCCTCATAGAGAAAGCCGGGCGCGCTCTTGCAGACCCAGTATTTGATGGCCGGCGTCAGCAGCCGCATATAGGCGGCTTCCTTGGCGTCGACAGGCGCGCGGTCGAACGAACGGCACAGCCGCATCACCAGCGCGACGGTGGCCTCGACATGCAGCGCCATGTCCGACAGCACCGCCTTCATCAGCGGCTGATCGGCGAGATGTTTTTGGAACACGCTGCGATGCCTTGCGTGGTGCAGCGCATGCGCCAGACCGGAGCGCATCAGACCGGCCGAAGCTATCGCGCAATCCTGCCGGGTCAATTGCACCATCTGGATGATGGTGCGGATACCCTTGCCCTCGTCGCCGACGCGCTCGGCATGGGCGCCGTGAAACTCGACTTCCGAGGAGGCGTTCGAACGGTTGCCGAGCTTGTCCTTGAGCCGCTGGAACCGGATCGCGTTGATCGACCCGTCGGGCGTAAAGCGCGGCATGAAGAAACAGCTCAAGCCATCCTCGGCCTGTGCGAGCACCAGGAAAGCGTCGCACATCGGCGCCGACATGAACCATTTGTGCCCGGTGATGCGGTAGGCATTCCCGTCGCGCTCCGCCCGCGTCATGTTGGACCGCACGTCGGTGCCGCCCTGCTTCTCGGTCATGCCCATGCCGAGCGTCATGCCGCGTTTTGTCGGCCACGGCGCAAAGCTCGGGTCATAGGAACGCGTGCCCAGCACCGGCATCACCCTGGCCAGCAGGTCGGGCTGTTCTGCCAGCGCGGCGACGGAGGCCCGCGTCATGGTGATCGGGCAGAGATGTCCGGTCTCGACCTGCGCGGCCATGTAAAATTTGGCCGCGCGGATCACCTCCGACGCACCGCCGGCCGGCTTGCCTGACCCGTTCCAGGTCGAATTGTGCACGCCGGCGTGCGCACTATGCGCCATCAACTCGTGATAGGCCGGATGAAACTCGACCTCGTCGCGGCGATTGCCGCGGGCATCGAAGGTGCGCAGTTTCGGCGTGTTCTCGTTGGCAACGCGGCCGCGTTCGGCCATGACGGCCGAACCCCAGTGGTTGCCGAAGTCCGACAACTCGCCCTCGGCCGAAGCGCCGCCGTTGGCGGCCACCGCTTCGACCAACGGCCGATCGGCCGCAAATAGATCGATATCCTCAAACGGTGGTGACTGGTTGAAGACCTCATGGGTCGCGAATGTTGCCTGGCTCATGGCTGATCCTGGAACCCCGTGATTCATTTCCTCGGTACAATCGGGAAATCATAGGCCGGCCCGCCCGCCCCCGGCAGCGAAAAGTGCCACCACTCCTTCGAATAGTTTACAAATCCTCGCCGCGCCATCACCAGAACCAGCTTCTCCCGCCAGCGGCGCTGGGCTGCGGTGATGGATTTCGCTGATGTGTGCGACCTGACGTCGGAACAATCATAGCCGGTGCCCATGTCGACGCTGCCATCCGGCGCGCGAAGGTTCACATTGGCGGTGCAGTCGCCGTATTCCTTGGTGGGATCGAATACCGCTGAATTATCGGCCTTCAGATCGACCAGCGTAAGGTCAAGCGCAGCACCGGTGGAATGCCCGGAACGCTCGGCGATATATCCCAGACGAAACAGGTCTGCCTTGCTGAACGACGGATTGTAGCGCTTCTGCGCCGGTGTCTCCTTGCCGTCGCGCGACCACGCCACCATGTCGGCAACCGCGCGCGTGGGGCGGTAGCAATCGAACATCTTCAAGGACAGACCCTGCAGCGCGAGCTCTTCCTGAACGCTCTTCAGCAGCACGCCGACTTCGCGCTTCACCACACATTCGGCGGCTTGATACCCCCTGAGGGGACGGCCGACGAAATTGTTGGGGCCGGCGTAACGCGTATCCTGAATGATGGTCGGATCGATATCGCGCAGATAGACGAAGCCGGCGGGCAGTTTTGGCGTCTGCGCCGCGGCGCTCGCCAGGCAACCCGCTGCGAATATCGCCGCGAGTGCCATCCGCCTTGTCGCACCCCTGCTGATGGTTACGCCAGTGCCCACAACATAATCCGAATGCACTGAATGAAATGCCGTAGGTTTTCCATGGCCTGATCGTGCGCCGATCTCGGCACCCTAGCGGAAACCGGCGGTAGGGGACACCATCCGCCGCCGTTTTCCCTGCCGCCGATGCGCTAGTGGATAAGTCCGGACGCAGGATTTGAAGCTTGCCCTACCCGGCATCTCTGCCTATAGCTCTCGCTTTAATGACCCCTGCATCGAAATCGACCTTCGTCCTCGGGCACCGGCATCTGCTGGGAATCGAGGGGCTTTCCGCTGCCGATATTACCGGCCTGCTCGACCTTTCCGAGGAATATGTCGAGCTCAACCGCCAGGTGGACAAAAAGCGCACGTCTTTGCGCGGTCGCACCCAGGTGAACCTGTTTTTCGAGGCCTCGACCCGAACCCAATCCTCGTTCGAACTGGCGGGAAAACGGTTAGGGGCCGACGTCATGAACATGTCGGTGTCCTCGTCTTCGATCCGCAAGGGCGAGACGCTGATGGACACGGCCGTGACGCTCAACGCCATGCACCCGGATATCCTGGTGGTGCGGCACCACGCCTCCGGCGCGGTGGAACTCCTGGCGCGCAAGGTTGACGGTTCCGTGATCAATGCCGGTGACGGGGCCCACGAGCATCCGACCCAGGCGCTACTGGATGCGCTGACCATCCGCCGCAACAAGGGCCGGCTGGAAGGGCTGGTCATCGCGATCTGCGGCGACGTGATGCATTCGCGGGTGGCGCGCTCCAACATCCTCTTGCTCAACACCATGGGCGCGCGCGTCCGAGTGGTGGCGCCCTCCACGCTGCTGCCGCGCGGCATCGAGCGAATGGGTGTCGAGGTGGCACGCGACATGCGCGAGGGCCTCAATGGCGCCGACATCGTGATGATGCTGCGGCTGCAGCGCGAGCGGATGAACGGCTCATTTGTGCCGTCGTCCGGCGAATACTTCCACTATTTCGGTCTCGACCAGAAGAAGCTCGCTTACGCCAAGCCGGACGCGCTGGTGATGCATCCGGGACCGATGAATCGCGGCGTCGAGATCGACTCGATCGTGGCGGATGGCGCGCAATCGCTGATCCGTGAACAGGTAGAAATGGGAGTGGCAGTGCGGATGGCGGTGCTGGAAGCGCTCGCCCGCAACCTGCCGAACGCGTAAATCATGCTGACAGAACGCCGCCCGATCCTGCTCGCCAACGCCCGCGTCGTCGATCCCTCAAGGGATTACGACGGCCCCGGCGATGTGCTGATTGCCGACGGCATGATCCGGGACTCAAAACGCGGCATCGGCGCCGCCGGCGTGCCCGAAGGCACCGACATCGTCAATTGCGCCGGCAAGATCGTCGCCCCCGGGCTGATCGACATGCGTGCCTTCGTCGGCGAGCCCGGCGCCAGCCACCGCGAAACCTTTGCCTCCGCCAGCCAGGCGGCTGCGGCCGGCGGTATCACCACCATCATCTGCCAGCCGGATACCTCGCCCGTTATCGACAATTCGGCGACGGTCGACTTCGTGCTGCGCCGTGCCCGCGACACCGCGATCGTCAATATCCACCCGATGGCCGCACTGACCAAGGGCCTGGGCGGCGTGGAGATGACCGAGATCGGGCTATTGAAAGCCGCCGGCGCGGTGGCCTTCACCGATGGCGACAAGAGCGTCACCAATGCGCAGGTGATGCGACGGGCGCTGACCTACGCGCGCGATTTCGACGCGCTGATCGTGCACCACACCGAAGACCCTGACCTCGTCGGCGAAGGCGTGATGAACGAGGGCGAATTCGCGGCCAGGCTCGGCCTCGTCGGCATTCCCAACGCCGCCGAAGCCGTGATGCTGGAGCGCGACATGCGCCTCGTGGCGTTGACCGGCGGGCGCTACCATGCGGCATCACTGTCCTCGATCGAGTCGCTGGAAATCCTCAAGCGCGCGCGAGACGCCGGCCTCGACGTCAGCGCTTCCGTGTCGATCAATCACGTCACGCTGAACGAGAACGATATCGGCCCCTATCGCACCTTCCTGAAATTGTCGCCGCCGCTGCGCACCGAGGACGACCGCCTCGCGCTGGTTGCCGCCGTGGCCTCCGGATTGATCGACGTCGTGATGTCGGATCACAATCCGCAGGACGTCGAGGTGAAGCGGCTGCCGTTCGCGGAAGCGGCGCCCGGCGCGGTTGGGCTGCAGACCATGCTGCCGGCGGCGCTGCGGCTGATCCACAACCGCGAGATGAACTTCAAGACGCTGATCCGGGCGATGTCGACGCGGCCTGCGGAGCTGCTTGGCCTGCCCGGCGGTTCGCTGCGCGCTGGTTCCCCGGCCGACGTCATCGTGATCGATCCCGACACGCCCTGGGTGCTCGATCCCGCGGACCTGAAATCGCAGTGCAAGAACACGCCGTTCGACGAAGCCCGCTTCTCGGGGCGCGTCGTGCGTACTATCGTGGGCGGGCGGACAGTTTATGAGCACGTCTGATTCGTCCGAAACGGGCCGCGGTGGGAGCTACCGCAATGTCTGAGGCATTCCTCGTCGTCGCCTTCCTGATCGGCTATCTGCTCGGCTCGATCCCGTTCGGCCTGGTGCTGACCAAGCTTGGCGGCACTCAGGATCTGCGCTCGATCGGAAGCGGCAATATCGGTGCCACCAACGTGCTCCGCACCGGCCGCAAGGGCCTCGCCGCGGCCACCCTGATCGGCGACATGCTCAAGGGCACGTTCGCGGTCATCATCGCCGGTTATTTCGGCGGCGCCAATGCGGCGATGCTGGCCGCGCTCGGCGCATTCCTCGGTCACCTTTTCCCGGTCTGGCTGAAATTCCAGGGCGGCAAGGGGGTGGCAACCTATATCGGCGTGCTGATCGGCCTGTTCTGGCCCGCAGCCCTGATGTTCTGCCTGATCTGGCTCGCCACCGCCTTCACCACGCGTTACTCGTCGCTGTCGGCGCTGGTCGCCGCTTTCGTCACGCCGCTGTTCCTGTGGTGGTTCGGCCATCCGGCGCTGGCGTCGCTGTTCGTCGTGCTGACGCTGCTCCTGTTTTACAAGCACACCGAGAACATCAAGCGGTTGCAGGCCGGGACCGAGGGGCGGATCGGCGCGAGGTAACCTACTTCCGCCGCAGTGCGTCTTCCGCAAACCGCGCTGCAGCCAGCGCCTTGGCATCGGCGCCATATCTCGCAATCACCTGCACGCCGACAGGCAAACCGCCGTCCGCGATGTGCGCGGGAACATTGACGCAAGGCACACCCATCAGCGTCCAGAGGCGGTTGTAGCGGGCGTCGCCGGTCGAGCCCAATCCCTTGGGCGCAGCACCCGGGGCCGGCAGCGTCAGCAGCACATCGACTTCGTCGAACAGTTCTTCCAGTGCCTGCCTGGCGCGGCTCGCTGTTTTGATCGCCTCGTCATAGGCGACAGGCGGCGTGTTCCTGCTTTCATCCAGCTTTGCGCGCAGCAGCGGCGCCATCTCCGCGTAATGTTCGCGATATTCCCAGGCAAGCGCCCGATGCGCCTCGAACTCCTGCACGATCGGCTGCGCGCGCCATGCCTCGGCGAAAATCTCGGGCAAGTCCAGCGCATGCACCGAGGCGCCGGCTTTTTCCACCGCCCGTGTCGCGATCCGCAACGCCTCCCCACCCGACGCGTCTGGCGCGCCGGCGAAATCCTGTGTCACCACGCCGATGCGCGGAGTCGGAATATCAGGTGGCAGGAGCAATTCGGGCCTGCCGGTCATCGCGGACAGCCCGCGCGCCACGTCGTCCACACCGGCCGCGAACAACCCGACCGTATCGAGCGTCCACGAATAGCACTTCACGCCGACCGCCGGCAGCAAACGGTAGGACGGCTTGATCGCAGCGACGCCGCAGAATGAGGCCGGCCGGATCACCGAACCGCCGGTCTGCGTTCCCAGCGCGAGCGGGATCATGCCCGCCGCTACCGCTGCCGCTGAGCCGGACGACGATCCGCCCGGCGTATGACCGTGATTGTGCGGATTGAGCGTCGCCGTCGGATCTATCGAGGCAAACGCGGTGGTCGTGGTCTTGCCGACGATGCTTGCGCCCGCCTGCTTTAGCATCATCACCACGGCGGCATCGCCGCGCGATCGAAATCCCCGGTAGATCGGCGAGCCCATCTCGGTCGGGAAATCCGCCGTATCCATGATGTCCTTGATACCGACCGCAATCCCGCGCAGCGGCCCGACGCTTTGCGCGCGAAGACTTTCGTCCCGACAAACGAAGGCGCCGATGGACTTTTCATGTGCACTGGTTGCTTCGAGCGACTGCGCGATCGCGGCGTCTGCGGAAAGGTCGCCGGCATCGATGCGGCGCTGAAGTTCGGCGAGCGAGATCATGAAGGCATTCCTCTGATGAGGACGCAGGTTACGGAGAGCCTTGGCATGGAGCAAGCGTAACACCCATCACAATCAAACAGGTTGATTGCAATCTCCGGTTGGGCAAAGCTGCATCGCATGGATGACCGGACGCAAATCACCGCCCACCTCACCGACGCCGACCGGATCGACCGGCTGCGGCTGATCCGGTCCGACAATGTCGGCCCGCGCACTTTTAACTCGCTCATCAGCCACTTCGGCAATGCGCGCGCGGCGCTGGAGCGGCTGCCGGATCTGGCGCGGCGTGGCGGCGCTACTCGCTCAGGGCGCATCTGCAGCGAGGAGCAAGCACGGGCCGAACTTGCCGCGAGCAACAAGATCGGCGTCTCGCTGGTCGCGCCCGGCGAAGCCGCCTATCCGCCGCGGCTGGCGGCGCTCGACGATGCGCCACCCCTGCTCGGCGTGCGCGGCAACCTCGATGCGATGATGCGGCCGATGATCGCGATTGTCGGCTCACGCAACGCCTCAGGCGCCGGGCTGAAATTCGCCAGCCAATTGGCGCACAACCTTGGAGAAGCCGGCTTCGTCGTCATCTCCGGGCTGGCGCGCGGCGTCGATCAGGCTGCGCATCGCGCGACGATCGAGAGCGGCACGGTCGCGGTGCTAGCGGGCGGTCACGACCGGATCTATCCGGCGGAGCATGAGGATTTGCTGGCCGCCCTGCTCCCACGAGGCGGCGCGATCTCCGAAATGCCGCTCGGCCATGTGCCGCGCGCCCGCGATTTTCCACGGCGCAATCGCCTGATCTCGGGCGCATCGCTTGGCGTCGTGGTGGTGGAGGCCGCGCACCGCTCGGGATCGCTGATCACGGCGCGGATGGCCGCCGAACAGGGCCGCGAAGTCTTTGCCGTGCCCGGCTCGCCACTCGATCCGCGCGCCGCCGGCACCAATGATTTGATCAAGCAGGGCGCTGCGCTGGTCACCGAAGCCAGCGACGTCATCAACGCGGTGCAGCCGATCATGGAGCGGCCGACCGTGCTCGAGGCGCGCGAAGGCGATGATGAGCCGCTCGATTTCGACACCGATCCGGGCGAGCGCGAACGCATCCTCGCGCTGCTCGGACCGAGCCCTGTCAGCCTCGACGATCTGATCCGGATGTCGGGCCTCTCGCCCACCCTCGTGCGCACCGTGCTGCTCGAACTCGAACTCGCCGGACGGCTGGAGCGCCACGGCGGCGGGCTGGTGTCGATGATCTGATCAGGACTCGCTGTTGCGCGCGTCGAATTTCGTCCGCGCACGCTGGATCTCCGGCTGATGCTCAATTGCCCATTGGCCGAGCGCCTTTACCGGCGCAGACAAGCCACGCCCAAGTTCGGTCAATTCGTAATCGACCCGCGGCGGAATGGTCGGAAATACTGTTCGTGTCACGAGACCATCCCGTTCCAATCCGCGCAGCGTGAGCGTCAGCATCCGCTGCGAGATGCCGCCGATCATGCGCTTGATCTCGTTGAAGCGCTTCGGGCCATCGCCGAGCATCATGATGACGAACACGCTCCATTTGTCGCCGACCCGCGCCAGGACGGAGGCCGCGCCGCGGCAGTCACTGTCGAGGTGCGGACCGGGTGGAAAGGCAGGCACTTTTTTGTGCTCGGGTCTCATGGATGTGCTCGGGTGTAAAAAATGTGCGTTCTTGCGGGGTTTTAGGACAGTCACTCATATAGCGCCAGTTACAAACTTATACCAAGGGTGACCTCATGAAGCTTCTGCATCTCGATTCCAGCGTTCTCGGCCCCCACTCCGTCAGCCGTCAGGTTTCCGCCGCCATCGTCGACCGCCTGCGCCAATCTACGCCCGGGCTCGAAGTCAGCTACCGCGATCTCACGCTTACGCCGCTGGCGCATCTCACCGGCTCACACCTCGCCGCCGGCCAGGGGGCGGCCCCGGAAGCTTCGCTGCGCGAGGATATCGCCGCCGGTCAGGCCGTGCTGGAAGAATTCCTCGCCGCCGACATCGTCGTGCTCGGCGCGCCCATGTACAACTTTACCATCCCGAGCCAACTCAAGGCCTGGATCGACCGCATCCTGGTCGTAGGCAAAACATTCAAGTACAGCGCGCAAGGCGCCGAAGGGCTGGCAGGCCACAAACGTGTCATCGTCGCGCTGTCGCGGGGCGGTTATTACGGCCCGGGCACGCCGGCCGCCGCCGGCGAGCATCTCGAAACCTATTTGCGCTGGGTGTTCGGCTTCATCGGTATCAAGAGCCCTGAATTCATTTCCGCCGACGGCATCCAGATTGGTCCCGAACATCGCGAAAAAGCCGTGGCTGGTGCGCTGAAAGCCGCAAGCGATCTGAACGCCGCCTGAGTTTGGGCGACAGCGGCTGCCGTCGCCCGACGGCAGCCGTTCGCGCATGATGGCAAAAGAGCCCGGTCAGAAAAGGCCGTTGATGCGGCAGATAACGATGACGAGGGAAACCAAGAGACCGATGCCGGAGAACAGCGCTACTGAAACGAACTGAGCGGTGTCCGAATCCTGCGAGGCAGATGAAGAGACGTCGACCCTTTTCGGCATGACTGCTCTCCGGTTCTCTTCGGTCAAAAGACTCCCATCCTTTGAATGTCTGGCAATGCCAACTGACGTTCAATGCGCCCTTCCGGCCCAGCGCCAATCGGTCGCAGGGCTCCGGGCTGGCCGGACGTCAATTTGCGGAGGCCTGCTTCATCCCCGATAGATCGGCGCGCCGCTCGGAGAGGCCGTGGCACCGCCATCGACGAACAATTCCTGGCCCTGCACATGCGCGGAATCGTCTGACGCCAGGAACAGCACCGTCTTGGAGATATGATCGGGTTCGCCGATGCGGCCGAGCGGCGTCGAGAGCGCGATTCGCTTCTCAAAGGCCTTTTCGGCTTCCGGCGTTGCGATTGCCGCGCCCCAGATCGGGGTGCGGATCGCGCCCGGCGCCACCACGTTGACGCGGATGCCGCGCGGCGACAGTTCGGAGGCCATGATGCGCGCCATCGCCCGCACGCCTGCTTTCGCCGCGCCATAGGCCGAATAGCCGGGGATGCCGAGCACCGAGATGACAGAGCCGTTGAGAATGATCGAGGCGTTGTCGTTGAGATGCGGCAGCGCGGACTGAACCGTGAAGAACACGCCGGTGAGGTTGGTGCTGATGACCTTCTGAAACGCATCGATATCAGTCGCGCCCAGCGGCGTGCCGCCGGCGATGCCGGCATTGGCGAACAGAATGTCGTACTTGCCGAACTTCGCGGCCCCCTTCCCGATTGCGGCTTCGGTCGCTGCGACATCGGTGGCGTCAGCCACGACCGCGAACGCATTCGGGCCCAATTCCGCCGCGGCGACATCGAGCGTCACCTGGTTTCGTCCTGTGATGACGACCTTGGCGCCTTCGGCCACGAACAGCCTTGCGGTCGCAAGCCCGATGCCGCTGTTGCCCCCTGTGATTAACGCCGTCTTGTTCGCGAGCCTCATGGCCGCCTCCAATGGTTGCATGATTAAACTAGATTGCCCAGTTAGAGCGCCTGGTTTAATATTGCAACCACAAAAGGCCGTGATCTGGCCTTTATCGACGGAGCCCACCATGGTGAAACGGACCAGCTTTGAGCACGACGATTGCCCGATCGCACGCTCGCTGGATGCGATCGGCGACTGGTGGTCGATGCTGATCATTCGCGAGGCGCTGTTCGGGGTCAGCCGCTTCGGCGAATTCCAGAAGAGGCTCGGCCTCGCCAAGAACATCCTCACGGTGCGGCTGCGCGCGCTGACCGATCAGGGCATTCTGAAAACCGCGCCCGCCTCCGACGGCAGCGCGTATCAGGAATACCTGCTGACGCCAAAGGGCCGCGGCGTCTTCCCGATCTTGGTCGCCTTGCGGCAATGGAGCGAGGAGTTCGACGAGCGGCCGGAAGAGATCAGCACCATCCTGGTCGACAAGGAAAACGGCCAGCCGGTTCGCAAGCTCGAACTCTATTCGCAGGATGGGCGGCTCCTGGGCGCGGGCGATACTGCGCTGAAGCCGCGCCCGGCAGCGAAGCTACGCAAGCGGGTTGTCGCATAAGCGAGTTCTTCTCCCTCTCCCCGTTCTTTACGGGGAGAGGGTCGGGGTGAGGGGCTGCCTCCGCGAGTGAGCTCTATCGATAGACCTGTACCCCTCACCCGGATCGCATCTGCGATGCGATCCGACCTCTCCCCCAAGCGGGGCGAGGTAACAAGATCGAATGTTAAGACAGCTTACGCTTGCTCCGGGTGCGCAGGCGCTCTTCTGCCTCGAGCTGCGCCATGCTTAGCAAATGGCTGAGCACCTCGAGCCGGTGACGCTCCGCCAGTTTGACCAGTTCGGCAACGGTCTCCGCGATAAAGGTCACGGCCTCGTCGGGGCCGCCCTCCTCACCTCGTTCAGCGGTTCGTTCCTCGGGTGGCGAGTCCCGACGCTTGCCTGAAGCTTTTGCTTTCCGCTTCCGGCCGCCTGAAGCCTTGCTCAAAAAATTTGCATCCAATGGCTTTGAATATTGCCCAGAAATAACTCCTTTATTGACGCAACTCTAGGCAGCACTTCGTACCTATGTGGATATAAAGTCGAAGCCAAGGGGTCCCTGCTTCCTTACTGCGGATTTGACAGGGGCCGCCTCACCACCCATGTTCGGGTCCAATCGGTGGGCCGCGAGTCTCGCGGAACCCGCCTTTATCTTTTCCCATAAGCCATTGGAATGACATGAATATCGTCATCGTGGAGTCGCCGGCGAAAGCCAAGACTATCAACAAGTATTTGGGCGCCTCCTACGAGGTTCTGGCCTCGTTCGGCCATGTCCGCGACCTCCCTGCCAAGAACGGTTCCGTCGATCCGGATGCCAATTTCCAGATGATCTGGGAGGTCGATCCCAAGGCGGCCGGCCGGCTCAACGACATCGCCAAGGCCTTGAAGGGCGCCAGCCGACTGATTCTCGCAACCGACCCTGATCGCGAGGGCGAAGCGATCTCCTGGCACGTGCTGGAGGTGATGAAAGAGAAGCGCGCGCTCAAGGATCAGAAGATCGAGCGCGTGGTGTTCAACGCCATCACCAAGCAGGCCGTAACCGATGCGATGAAGGCGCCGCGGCAGATCGACGGAGCGCTGGTCGACGCCTATATGGCGCGCCGCGCTTTGGACTATCTGGTCGGCTTCACGCTCTCGCCGGTGCTATGGCGCAAACTGCCGGGCGCGCGCTCGGCCGGCCGCGTGCAGTCGGTGGCGCTTCGCCTGGTCTGCGACCGCGAGCTCGAAATCGAAAAATTCGTCCCCCGCGAATACTGGTCGCTGGTCGCAACGCTGACCACGCCGCGCGGCGACAATTTTGAGGCGCGCCTTGTCGGCGCCGACGGCAAGAAGATCCAGCGTCTGGATATCGGCTCCGGCGCGGAGGCCGAAGACCTCAAAAAGGCGATCGAAGCCGCAAACTTCACGGTTTCGACCGTGGAAGCCAAGCCTGCGCGCCGCAATCCGCAGGCGCCTTTTACCACCTCGACGCTGCAGCAGGAAGCCAGCCGCAAGCTCGGCTTTGCGCCGGCGCACACGATGCGCATCGCACAGCGGCTCTATGAGGGCATCGACATCGGCGGCGAGACCACCGGCCTCATCACCTATATGCGAACCGACGGCGTGCAGATCGACGGCTCCGCGATCACGCAGGCGCGCAAGGTGATCGGCGAGGATTACGGCAACGCCTATGTGCCTGACGCGCCGCGCCAGTATCAGACCAAGGCCAAGAACGCCCAGGAAGCGCACGAAGCGATCCGCCCGACCGATCTGTCGCGCCGGCCCGCCGAGATGCGCCGCCGCCTCGATACCGATCAGGCCAAGCTTTATGAGCTGATCTGGATCCGCACCATCGCAAGCCAGATGGAATCGGCCGAACTCGAACGCACCACCGTGGACATCGCGGCAAAAGCGGGCTCCCGCGTGCTGGAACTGCGCGCCTCGGGCCAGGTCATCAAGTTCGACGGCTTCCTCGCGCTCTACCAGGAAGGCCGCGACGACGAGGAGGACGAGGATTCGCGCCGCCTCCCCGCCATGAGCCAGGGCGAAGCCTTGAAGCGGCAGGCGCTCGCCGTCACCCAGCATTTCACCGAACCGCCGCCGCGCTTCTCGGAAGCTTCGCTGGTCAAGCGGATGGAAGAGCTCGGCATCGGCCGCCCCTCGACCTACGCCTCGATCCTGCAGGTCCTCAAAGACCGCGGTTACGTCAAGCTCGAGAAGAAGCGGCTGCATGGCGAGGACAAGGGCCGCGTCGTGGTCGCCTTCCTCGAAAACTTCTTCTCGCGCTATGTGGAGTATGACTTCACCGCCGCGCTGGAAGAACAGCTCGACCGCATCTCCAACAACGAGATTTCCTGGCAGCAGGTGCTGCAGGATTTCTGGATCGGCTTCATCGGCGCGGTCAACGACATCAAGGATCTGCGCGTCGCCGAGGTGCTGGACGCGCTTGACGACATGCTAGGGCCGCACATCTACCCCGCCCGCGCCGATGGCGGTGACATCAGGCAGTGCCCGACCTGCGGCACCGGCAAACTGAATCTGAAGGCCGGAAAGTTCGGCGCCTTCGTCGGCTGCTCGAATTACCCGGAATGCCGCTACACGCGCCCGCTCGCCGCCGATAACGAAGCCAGCGCCGATCGTGTGCTCGGAAAGGATCCCGAGACCGACCTCGACGTCACGGTGAAGGCCGGACGTTTCGGCCCCTACATCCAGCTCGGCGAGCAAAAGGATTATGCCGAAGGCGAAAAGCCCAAGCGCGCCGGCATCCCGAAGAACATGTCGCCCGGCGACATGGAGCTGGACCTGGCGCTGAAGCTCTTGTCGCTACCGCGCGAAATTGGAAAGCATCCGGAAACCGGCGAGCCGATCACTGCCGGCATCGGCCGCTTCGGCCCGTTCGTACGTCACGAAAAGACCTATGCGAGCCTGGAAGCCGGCGACGAAGTATTCGACATCGGCCTCAACCGCGCGGTGACGCTGATCGCGGAGAAGATCGCCAAGGGTCCAAGCGGCCGCCGCTTTGGCGCCGATCCCGGCAAGCCGATCGGCGAGCATCCGAGCCTTGGCGGCGTCGCGGTGAAGAACGGCCGCTACGGCGCCTATGTCACGGCCGGCGGCGTCAATGCGACGATCCCGAGCGACAAGACGCCTGATACCATCACCCTCGCTGAAGCCATCGGACTGATCGACGAGCGCGCCGCCAAGGGCGGCGGCAAGCCGAAGCGCGGCGCGAAGAAGAAGGCCGCACCGAAGAAGGCAGCCGCCAAGACCGCCGCCAAGGCTGCCGACAAGGCTTCCGATCCCGGCACGCCAAAACCTGCCAAGAAGGCGGCAGCGAAGAAAGCCGCGGCGAAGCCGAAGTCGGAAGCCATCAGCAAGGCGCGCGCGCCAGTCGCGTCGGCTGCCAAGACAATGGCGGCCAAGCCCACAGCAGCATCCAAAACGCCTGCGAAGAAGAGCGCGGGCAAGGCCCGGGGATAAGTGAAGAGAAAACATGACAATGGCTTTCCGGCCCGAGACGCCATCGTCGCCTTTATCCGTGCGAATCCAGGCAAGATCGGCACGCGGGAAATCGCCCGCGAGTTCGGTCTGAAGAATGCCGACCGCGCCGAGCTGAAGCGCATCCTGCGCGAACTCGCCGACGATGGCGCCATCGCCAAGCGCGGCCGGAAGATCCACGAGACGGCGCTCCTGCCCCCGACCGTGATCGCCGACATCACCGGCCGCGATACCGATGGTGAATTGCTCGCCACCCCCACCGAATGGGACACCGAGGAAAACGGTCCCGCGCCGAAGATCCGCATCCACGTCCCGCGCCGTCTGCAACCGGGCACCGCTGCGGGCGTCGGCGACCGGGCCCTGTTGCGGATCGAGAAGGCCGATGATGGCGAAGGCGCCCCCTATCGCGGCCGAATCATCAAGATCATCGATCAAGCCCGCACGCGCCTGCTCGGCATCTTCCGCAAACTGCCTGGCGGCGGCGGCCTGCTCGTTCCCGTCGACAAGAAGCAGGCCGGGCGCGAACTAAACATTGCGCCAACGGACACCGGCGGCGCCGAGGACGGCGACCTCGTCAGCGTCGATCTGGTTCGCTCGCGCGGCTACGGCCTTGCCTCCGGCAAGGTGAAGGAGCGGCTCGGCTCGCTGTCGAGCGAAAAGGCGATCAGCCTGATTGCGATCCACGCCCACGAAATCCCGCAAGCTTTTTCTCCGTCAGCATTGCGCGAGGCGGAGGCCGCCGAGCCCGCGACGCTGAAAGGCCGCGAGGACTGGCGCGAACTGCCGCTCGTCACCATCGATCCGCCCGACGCCAAGGACCATGATGACGCGGTGCACGCCGCGCCCGATCCCGATCCGAACAACAAGGGCGGCTACATCGTCCATGTCGCGATTGCCGACGTCGCTTTCTACGTGCGGTCGGGCGCGGCGCTGGACCGTGACGCGCTGACGCGCGGCAACTCGGTCTATTTCCCCGACCGCGTGGTGCCGATGCTGCCCGAGCGCATCTCCAACGATCTCTGTTCACTGGTGCCGGGCGAAGCGCGCGGCGCGCTCGCAGTGCGGTTGGTGATCGGCCCCGACGGCCGCAAGCGCTCGCACAGCTTTCATCGCGTGCTGATGCGCTCGGCCGCCAAGCTGCATTATGCGCAGGCGCAGGCCGCGATCGACGGACGCCCCGACGACTTAACCGGCCCGCTGCTGGAGCCGATACTGAAACCGCTCTATACGGCCTACGCGCTGGTAAAACTTGCGCGTGACGAACGCGATCCGCTGGACCTCGACCTGCCCGAGCGAAAGATCCTGCTGAAGCCGGATGGAACGGTCGATCGCGTCATCGTGCCGGAACGGCTCGACGCGCACCGGCTGATCGAGGAATTCATGATCCTCGCCAACGTCGCCGCCGCCGAAATGCTTGAAAAGAAGGCGCTTCCGCTTATCTACCGGGTGCATGACGAGCCGACGCAAGAGAAGGTTCATAATCTCCAGGAATTCCTGAAGACGCTCGACCTGCCGTTTGCGAAGACCGGCGCGCTACGACCCTCGCTGTTCAATCGGGTGCTGGGC
Source organism: Bradyrhizobium sp. CSA112 (assembly GCF_029051645.1). Taxonomy (GTDB): domain Bacteria; phylum Pseudomonadota; class Alphaproteobacteria; order Rhizobiales; family Xanthobacteraceae; genus Bradyrhizobium. Next base: position 157,280 of record NZ_JAACFS010000005.1, on the reverse strand, counting down.
CAGGTCCGCGGCGAGGATTACGAGCCGCTGGTCAACGAGGTGGTGCTGCGCTCGCAGGCGCAGGCGGAATACTCGGCGGAGAATTACGGCCATTTCGGCCTCAACCTTCGGCGCTATGCGCATTTCACTTCGCCGATCCGGCGATACGCTGATCTGATCGTGCATCGCGCGCTGATCCGCGCGCTGGGTCTCGGCGAAGGCGCGCTGCCCGACACCGAGACGCTGGAGACGCTGAGCGAAGTCGCGGCGCAGATTTCGGTGACCGAACGCCGCGCCATGAAGGCGGAACGCGAGACCGCCGACCGGCTGATCGCGCATTTCCTCGCCGACCGTATCGGCGCGACGTTTCAGGGCCGGATTTCCGGCGTTACCCGCGCCGGCCTGTTTGTGAAGCTTTCGGATACCGGTGCCGACGGGCTGATCCCGATCCGCACGCTCGGCACGGAGTACTACAATTACGACGAGACGCGTCACGCGCTCGTCGGCTCACGCAGCGGTGCCATGCACCGGCTGGGTGACGTTGTCGACGTGCGTCTGGTAGAAGCTGCACCAGTGGCTGGCGCGTTGCGGTTTGAGCTGTTGTCGGAAGGCCAGGTCATTCCGCGCGGCAGAAAACGCGACGGTGCGAAAGCGTCGACAAGGGCGTCGAAATCGCATCCGGGCCGCAGCCCGCGCGACAAGGTTCGCAAGCCCCACAAGGGCAAGTCCGGTAAAGCCAAGCCCGGCAAATCGAAGAAAGGCAAGTCATGGAAACGGTGAGTACCGCGACGACATGGAGCCGGGATACCGTGCAGGGCGAGAAGCGCGATCTCTGGACCGCGATGAAGCGCGGTTTTCGCTGCCGCTGCCCGCGCTGCGGCGAAGGCAAGATGTTTCGCGCCTTTCTGAAGACGGCTGATAATTGCTCGGTATGCGGGCTCGATTTCACGCCGCACCGCGCTGACGATCTGCCGGCCTATCTCGTGATCGTCGTTGTCGGTCACATCGTGGTACCGGCGGCTTTGTGGATCGAAACCAATTTCTCGCCGGCCGTATGGCTGCAGTTGGCGATCTACTTGCCGGTGACGCTCCTTTTATCGCTGGTACTGTTGCAGCCGATCAAGGGCGCAGTGGTCGGCATTCAGTGGGCCCTGCGCATGCACGGCTTTGACGAGAATGCCCCTGGCGACATTCCACCGGTCTAGGGTCTAGCTAAACCGGCAGCAACAAGAACACCAAGACGGGGATGGAATGAGCGAAGTCGCGACTGCAGTACAAGAAGGAAAAGAAGCCGATCACCATCCTTATTTCCGGCCCAAGGATGCAGCCACGCTGATCCTGATAGACCGCTCGGGCGAGAAGCCGAAGGTTCTGGTTGGCAAGCGCCACGACAAGGTGGTGTTCATGCCGGGTAAATATGTTTTCCCCGGCGGCCGTGTCGACAAGTCGGACAATCGCATTCCCGTCGCCGCTCCCATTTCCGCCGAGCTCGAGGCCAACCTGCTCAAGGGCAGCCCGAAGATCGCGCCGTCGCGCGCCCGTGCTCTGGCGGTTGCCGCGATCCGCGAGGCCTGCGAGGAAACCGGTCTCTGCCTTGGCCGCAAGGTCGACAATCGGATCAAGCTCGACGGCGCCTGGAAGCCGTTTGCGGATGCGGGCCTGTTGCCCGATCCGTCGGGCCTGTTCCTGATCGCGCGCGCGATCACCCCGCCCGGCCGCGTCCGCCGTTTCGATACGCGCTTCTTCACCGCGGATGCTTCCAGCATCGCCCATCGCGTTGAAGGCGTGATCCATGCCGATGCCGAGCTGGTCGAACTGGTATGGGTCGAGATCGGCTCGCAGCCGCTCGCCGACGCCCATGCCATGACCAAGAACGTGCTCGCCGAACTCGACCGCCGCCTCGCCACAGGCCCGCTGCGCCACGACGCTCCGGTGCCGTTCTTCCACTTCTACGGCGGCAAGATGCAGAAGGATGTGCTGGGGGCGTAAGGCTCCACTCTCTCCCCGTCATTGCGAGCGCAGCGAAGCAATCCATGCCTCCGCCCGGGGATAGATGGATTGCTTCGCTTCGCTCGCAATGACGGTATTGGCGCCGGCGAATTGTTCTCCCCCAATCCCCTAAATTGCAAAATTCTTCTCGACCCCGCCGATGGCGCCGCCGCTGCCCGTCCCTATCTCTTCCCCAACAATAACAGCGACGGAAACGGGGTAATGGCACAGCGGCAACTCAAGCTCGGCGCGTTCATGCGGCCGGTATCCATCCACACCGGCGCTTGGCGCTATCCGGGCGCATGGCCAGATGCCAATTTCAATTTCCCGCGCATCAAGCAACTGATCCAGAAGCTCGAAGCCGGCAAGTTCGACGCCTTCTTCATGGCCGACCATCTGGCCGTGTTGAACATGCCGATCAATGCGCTCAAGCGCAGCCACACGGTGACTTCGTTCGAACCGTTCACGCTGCTGTCCGCGCTGGCCAGCGTCACCGAACATATCGGCCTGATCGCGACGGGATCGACGACGTTCGACGAGCCCTATCATGTCGCCCGGCGCTTCGCCTCGCTCGACCACATCTCTGGCGGGCGCGCGGGGTGGAATATCGTCACCACCTCCAATCCGGATGCCGCGCTCAATTTCGGGCTCGACGACCACATGGAGCACGCCGAGCGTTACAAGCGGGCGCGCGAATTCTATGACGTGGTCACAGGTCTCTGGGATTCCTTCGCCGATGACGCCTTCGTGCGCGACGTCGAGGCCGGGCTCTATTTCGACCCGGCGAAGATGCGCGTGCTCAATCACAAGGGAAAATATCTGTCCGTGCGCGGGCCGCTCAACATCGCCCGCCCCGTGCAGGGTTGGCCGCTGATCGTGCAGGCCGGCGCATCCGAGGACGGCAAGCAGCTCGCGGCGGAGACGGCGGAAGCCGTGTTCACCGGCGGCGGCAGCCTCGCCGACGGGCAGAAGCTTTATGCCGACATCAAGGGCCGCATGGAGAAGATCGGGCGCAACCCCGAGCACCTGAAGATCCTGCCCGGCGCCTTCGTCGTGGTCGGCGATAGCGTGGAAGAAGCAAAAGAGAAGAGAGCAAAGCTCGACAGCATGGTGCATTACGACAGCGCCATCGCCTCGCTCTCCGTGCAGCTCGGCACCGACGCCTCCGGCTTCGATCCCGACGGGCAGTTGCCGCCGATCCCCGAAACCAACGCCAGCAAGAGCGGCCGCCAGCGCCTGGTCGATGCCGCCGCGCGCGACAAGCTCACGGTGCGCCAGCTCGCCCAGCGCGTCGGCGGCTATGGCGGTCTGTCCTTTGTCGGCACGCCGCAAACCATCGCCGACCAGATGGAGGAATGGCTGATGAGCCGAGGCAGCGACGGCTTCAACATCATGTTCCCGTTCCTCCCCGCAGGGCTCGACGATTTCGTCGACAAGGTGGTGCCGGAACTGCAGAAGCGTGGGATTTTCCGGAAAGAGTACGAGGGCAAGACGCTGCGGGAGAATCTGGGGCTGCCGAGGCCGAAAAACCGGTTCTTCGAGGGTTAACGCGCAAATTCCGCAAAAGTGGACACCGGTTTTGCGATCAGAATACGCGCAAAACATGGATTCCACCTCGAATCTGGCCGGTTTTTGCCCCGAAAACCTTGACTTTGAGCGATCAGAAGCTAGGTTGCGCGCAAATGCAGGCCGATTTGGCCGGCGCCCGATATCCCCATATTTGAGGTTCTGAACATGGCCAAAGCGGTCACCATCAAGGTCAAGCTCGTTTCCACGGCGGATACCGGCTTCTACTACGTCGCCAAGAAGAACTCGCGCACCATGACCGACAAGCTGGTCAAGAAGAAGTACGACCCGGTCGCGCGCAAGCACGTCGAGTTCAAGGAATCGAAGATCAAGTAATTCGTAAGCGCGTCGCTGGCGGATTGAACGGGGCCCTTCGGGCCCTGTTTTTATTTGCGCCGAGCATGGCCGCTCCACGCATAAGTGTCATCGCCCGGCTTGACCAACGACCAACCTCGAACAGGTGTCAGCCATGTCTCCGGACTAAATACTTCGCGGTGATGACGGCTGGCGATGGAGTCGCCGCCCTACGCCGTCTGCAACTGCGGCGGCCCGCTCGGCCGGATCAGAGCAAATGCGACCTGGATGATGCCGCCGGCCAAGCCCAGCGCGACGCCGATCCGCCACGCCATGGTATAGGAGCCGAGCGCGTCGTAGAGCACCCCGCCCCCGAAAGCGCCGAGGAAGCTGCCGACCTGGTGGCTCATGAAGGCGAGGCCCTGGATCATCGCCTGCCACTTCAGGCCGAACATCTCGGCGACTGCGCCCGCGACCAGCGGGCCTACGCCCATCCACAGAAAGCCCATGATGGCGCCGAACAGCAGCGTGGTCGCCGGCGTCGGCGGCAGCGTGAAGTACCAGGCGAGCGCGATCGAGCGGAAGATGTAGATGCCGCCAAGCAGCGCCAGCTTGTTCCAGCGCTGCCCGGCCCAGCCGAAGAAGATGCTGCCGAGCACATTGAAGCCGCCGATCATGCCGAGCGTCTGCGCGCTCAGCATCGGGTCCATGCCGCAGATCGCCAGATAGGACGGCAGGTGCGTGGTGAGGAAGACGAGCTGCATGCCGCAGACGAAATAGGCGCCGGTCATCACCACGAAGGAGGCGTTGGAGAACGCGATCCTGGTCGCGACGCCGGCCGAAGAGTTGCCGATTTCGTCATCCGCCGGCTTGGGCAGCGGGATATTGTCCACCCTGCCCGCGTACCAGGCGGCCGGAATCATCAGGAGCGACAGCACCACAAAGCCTATCAGGCCGACACGCCAACCGTACCCTTCATTGAGCATCTGCCCGATCGGCGCCGACAGCAGCGCGCCGAGCGACCCCGCACCCGACACCAGGCCGAGCACCGTCGAGCGCACCGACGCAGGCACCGCGCGGGCCGCTACCGACATCGCGATCGCCGCAGCGGTACAGGCCAGCGAGGTGCCGATCAACACACCGCCGCCGATCATGACGCTGAGAAAGCCATTCGCGCCTGCCATCAAGGCAAGGCCGGCAACATAGAGCAGCGCGCCCGCCACCATGATGGCGCGGAAGCCGTAGCGCACCGTCAACGCACCGGCGAGCGGCTGCAAAAATCCCCAGGCGAGATTTTGCACCGCGAGCGCCAGCGTGAAATCGGAGACCGAAATCCGGATGTCCTGCGTCAGCGGCTGCATGAACAGGCCGAGCGATTGCCGCAGGCCCATGCTGAGCGTGAGCATGATGGACGCGCCGATCAGGATGGGCAGTGTCGGACGCAGGATTTGCAGCAGGGCCATTGTTTTTGTTCTCGCTATCGGCCGCGATTCGAACGCCGCGTCCTGCAATTGACATCTGAAATAGGTACACAGACCTGTGTAACTAGGCTATAAGGGGGCTCTGCTGTCAAGCTAACGGTGACCCACGCATTCGCATGGCTACCCTGCCCGCCAAACCCGACATGAAGGACCGGATTCTCGAAACCGCGGATAGGCTGTTCTATCTGCAGGGAATTCGCGCGGTCGGCGTCGACACCATCGCGGCTGAAATCGGCATCAGCAAGCGCACGCTCTACAACCATTTCCCATCCAAGGACGCGCTGATCTCAGCCTATCTGGCGCGGCGTTTCGTGGCTCCGCGTCCATCAGACAAATCGCCGGTCGAGCAGATTCTCGGCACTTTCGATTCGCTGGAACGGCGCTTCTCGGCAAAAGATTTTCGTGGCTGTCCCTTCGTCAATGCGGTTGCCGAACTCGGCGAAGACCGGTCGGTCCGAAAGGTTGCTGTCGCCTTCAAGGAAAGCCGCCGCCTCTGGTTTCGCGACCTGCTCGCGCAGCTCGGCGTCGCAGAGGCAGAAGCGCTTGCGACACAGCTTGCTTTGCTCGTCGACGGCTCGATCGCGCAGGATCTCGTCCGCAACGATCCCGCGATGGCGCGGGCGGCCAGGGAAGCGGCGATAGTGCTGTTGAAGAATGCGGGGGTGAAGGTTGGTGCGGCTGATCGGCAGAACAAACATACGGCAAAGAAACGGCGGTCAAGGTCGGCTTCTTGAGGCACTCTCCGCTGTCGTCCCTGCGAAAGCAGGGACCCATACGCCGTGGCCTTTCAGTCAGGCGATGTGGTAGTTACCTTCTTCGCAACTAGCGCCGGTGGTTATGGGTCCCTGCTTTCGCAGGGACGACAAGCAGCGCGAAGCTGTGAAACAGGGGAGCGAGCATGGAAGATCTGAAAGTCACCGCTAACGGTTACGACTTCAAACCGGCGCAGGCGGCGATGCAGCGGTATGTCGACAACAACCTGCTATCAGGCATTTCCTGGGCGGTCATGATCGGACGCGACCTCGTCGATGTAAACTGCGTCGGCTGGGCCGACAAGGAAGCACAGACGCCGCTGCGCACCGATCACATCTTTCGCGTCTTTTCCAACACCAAGCTGGTCACCTCCTGCGCCGCGCTGCTGCTGTTCGAGGAAGGCAAACTCAAGCTCGACGATCCGATCGAAAAATTTATTCCGCAGCTTGGAAATCGGAAAGTCCTGCGCCCGGGTGCAACGTCACTTGATGACACCGAGCCGGCGAAGCGCTCGATCACCATCCGTCAGCTCCTGAGCCACAGCTCCGGTCTGAGCTACGGCTTTTTCGATCCGGGCACGACCATCTTCAAGGCCCTCAACGACCGCGGCGTCCACAATCCCATGACGACGCTGGCTGACATGGTGGACGTGCTGGCCGGCTTGCCGCTGATCTATCATCCCGGCACATCGTGGGAATACTCGCTCGCCACGGACGTCGTGTCGCGGCTGGTCGAGGTCATCAGCGGCCAGAGTTTTGATAGATTCATCCAGGCGCGCATCCTCGATCCGCTCGGCATGGTCGACACCGGCTTCCTGGTGCCGGAAAAGGATCAGGCACGGCTCGTTGCGTACTACGCCGGCGCCGACCTGATGGAGCCGATGAAGCCGGGATTGACCCGAACCGACAAGGCGCCCTTTCCCGGCGCTTATCTGCGCCCGATCGCGAGGCTCAGTGGCGGCGGCGGACTGGTTTCAACGCTGCCCGACATGGTCGCATTGATCCGAAGCCTGCTGCCGGGCGGCCCGACCCTGCTCAAGCCGGAGACGATCGCGCAGATGATGACGAACCAGTTGCCTGAGGGACAGTGGATCCGCTTTGCCTTGATGGGCGAACAGCCCGGCAAGGCGTATAGCCTCGCCGGCGGATTGATCCTCAAGCCTTCGGCGTTCGATCACCCCGATGCGTCAGGTGAACTCTACTGGGGCGGTGTCGCCGGCACCCAATGGTGGATCTCGCCAAAGCGCAACATGGCCGGCGTGATGATGGCGCAGCGCCAGATGTCGTTCGTTCATCCGTTCTCGTTCGAGTTCAAACGGCTGGCGTATGAGGCGGTGAAGCAGGACGCTACGGTGATTGCCTGAGGCGACCACTGATCCATCGTCGTCCCTGCGAACGCAGGGACCCATACCGCGTGATCTTTCAATAGAGCAGAGTGGCCGACGCTGTTCGCAAAACATCCGCCGGTGGCTATGGGTCCCTGCGTTTGCAGGGACGACCGTGGTGAGTCACGCCGCCGTCGAGACCACCCTGTTGCGCCCGTCGTGCTTGGCGCGATAGAGCGCGATGTCGGCGCGCTTGAGCACGTCGGCGACAGGCTCGTCCTTGTGGTCCAGCGTCGCCAGCCCGATCGAGATCGTGACGTCGATGCGCTTGGTGCCCTTGTTGACGGCAAAAGTTTCGCCGGCGATCGAGCGGCGCAGGCGCTCGGCGACCATGCCGGCGACCTGGATATCGGTTTCCGGCATCACGATGACGAACTCCTCGCCGCCGTAGCGGCAGGCGAGATCGATGCCGCGGATCGACTTGCGGATGCGCACCGCGAACTCGCGCAGCACGTCGTCGCCGGCGTCGTGGCCGTAGGTGTCGTTGATGGATTTGAAGAAGTCGATATCGAGGATCATCAGCGCGAGCGGCCTGCCTCGGCTCGAGGCCTGCTCGACAAGCGTCGAGAGATGGCTTTCCATGTAGCGGCGGTTATGCAGGCCGGTCAGCGCGTCAGTGATCGCCATTTCGATCGAATTCTGCACATTGTCGCGCAGATGATCGGTATAGCGCCGCTTGCGGATCTGGGTGCGCGCCCGCGCCAGCAGTTCGTTCTTGTCGACCGGGCGCAACAGATAGTCGTTGACGCCGATTTCGAGCCCGCGGAGCAGCCGCGCATTGTTGTCGGCGTCGGAGATGGCGAGGATCGGCAACTGGCGGGTGCGCTCCAGCGAGCGCGCCTGGCTGCACAGCCGCAGGCCGTCGTAATTTTCCAGGCTGAGCGAAACGATCAGCAAATCGTAATTGCCATCGGCGGCGTGAAACAGCGCTTCCGCCGGATTGATTTCGACGTCGACGGTGTGCTCGGCGGAAAGGATCGGCGCCAGCCGCTCGTAGGACGACGGCCGGTCGTCGACCAAAAGGACCCGCCCGCCGACGCCCTTGTCGGCGATCGCGCTGCGCTCGGGCGCCTCCATGCCGATCTCAAGCGAGGTGATGGCGCGCATGCGCAGCTCATCCGTCATCATCTTCAGCCGCGTCAGGGACCGAACGCGCGCGATCAGAACCACGTCGGACACCGGCTTGGTGAGAAAATCGTCGGCGCCGGCTTCCAGCCCGCGAACGCGATCAGACGGGCTGTCCAACGCCGTGACGATGACCACCGGAATGAAATGCGTGGCCGGGTTGGATTTCAGCCGACGGCAGACCTCGAAACCGTCCATGTCGGGCATCATGACGTCGAGCAGGATGATGTCGCATTCGGAGTGGGCGCAGATGTCGAGCGCCTCGGCGCCGTTCGAAGCCGTCAGCACGTCGAAATATTCGGCCGACAGGCGGGCTTCCAGCAGCTTGACGTTCGCTGGGACGTCATCGACGACGAGGATACGCGCAGACATCGAAACTCACTCCTACCCGATAAAGCGCCGCACGGTTTCAATAAACTTGCCGACGGAAATTGGCTTGGACAAATACGCCTCGCAGCCGCCCTCGCGGATGCGCTCTTCGTCGCCCTTCATCGCAAAGGCAGTGACGGCAACCACCGGAATGGCGCGCAACTCCGGATCGTCCTTGATCCAGCGCGTCACTTCGAGGCCCGACACTTGCGGAAGCTGGATATCCATCAGGATCAGATCAGGACGCAGCTTGCGGACGAGATCGAGCGCCTCGAAACCGTTGCTGGTCCCCGAGGTCTGATAGCCATGCGCCTCCAACAGGTCGCGAAAGAGCTTCATGTTGAGCTCGTTGTCCTCCACGATCAGGACGGTTTTTGCCATCCCGTCCCTCCCCTCATCTTCAGGAAACAAGTCCGGCCTTTCAGTACTTCAGCACCGCCGCCGGGCTTGTCGAAAAGTGAATTCAAACTAGCGCCAAGTTCGCTCTAACCAGTTAAATCGATGCGCCAAGTTTTACGAAGCGGTCCATTATTGAACACACAGCGTAGACTCGGGCATGATGGTTCCAAATTAGAGACCATAAGTTAACGGAAAGGCAAACCCATCTATTGAAAAAGACTGTTCACAACCCCCTCGAAGTAGCTGAAATCGTTGCAGTTCAGGCGCTGAGTTTCATTGCCGGCGATCCGGAAAGGCTCGGCCTGTTCCTGGCCGAAAGCGGCATCGGTCCGGAGACGCTGCGAACGGCTGCGGCCGACCCGCAATTTCTGGCGTCTGTGCTCGATTTCGTGATGCGCGACGACGCGACCGTGAAGGCGTTTGCGAGCGCCTCGCAAGTGCATCCGACCAATATCGCCGCCGCCCGCCAGGTGCTCGGTGACCCGGACTGGGAGCGCGACGTGCCGTGACCGCGCCCGCGGCATCCTCTGACGGTCCGCGCGCTTTCTGCCGGGATTGTCTCGGCGACCTCGATATCAAGGCCAGGCGTTGCGGCGAATGCGGTTCCCCGCGCCTTGTCCGCCATCACGCCCTGCCTTCGCTGACGCTGGCACATATCGATTGCGACGCCTTCTACGCCACGGTGGAGAAGCGCGACAATCCGGAACTTGCCGACAAGCCCGTGATCATCGGCGGCGGCAAACGTGGCGTGGTCTCGGCCGCCTGCTACGTCTCGCGAACCTATGGCGTACGCTCGGCGATGCCGATGTTCAAGGCGCTGGCGCTTTGCCCCCAGGCAATCGTGATCCCGCCCGACATCTCGAAATATGTCCGCGTCGGCCGCGAGGTACGCCACGCCATGCAGACGCTGACGCCGCTGGTGGAACCGCTGTCGATCGACGAGGCTTTCCTGGATCTTGCCGGCACGCAGCGCGTTCACGGCATGATCCCGGCAAAGGTGCTGGCGCGCTTTGCCCGCGACGTCGAACGCGACATCGGGATCACGGTTTCCGTCGGCCTGTCCTGCAACAAGTTCCTTGCCAAGATCGCCTCCGATCTCGACAAGCCGCGCGGCTTTGCCGCGCTCGATCAGGTCGAGGCCCGCGCAATGCTCGCGGACAAGCCGGTCGGCTTCATCTACGGCGTCGGCCCCGCGACCCAGGAAAAGCTCGTGCAGCGGGGTTTTCGCACCATTGCGGACCTGCAACGCGCCGACGAGGTCGAGTTGATGAAGCAATTCGGCGGCGAAGGCCGCAGGCTGTGGCGGCTGGCACGCGGCATCGACGACCGCACCGTGGTGCCGGACCGCGGCGCCAAGACGATTTCGAGCGAGACCACGTTCGAAACCGACATCAGGGATTTCGCCACGCTGGAACGGCTGTTGTGGCGGCTGTCGGAGAAAGTGTCGTCACGGCTGAAGAACGGCAATCTCGCAGGCTGCACCATCACGCTGAAGCTCAAGACCACCGATTTCAGGCAGCGCACCCGCTCGCAATCGATTCAGGCGCCAACCCAGCTCGCCGCGAAGATTTTTGCGGTGTCACGCGAAATGCTGTCGAAGGAAATCGACGGCACCGCCTTCCGCCTGATGGGCACCGGCGTCAGCGCGCTGCGCGAGGAATCGCAAGGAGACGACACCGACATGCTCGACCGCCGTTCGGCCCACGCCGAGCGCGCGATGGATAACTTACGGAAGAAGTTCGGCAATGCCGCCGTGATCAGGGGCATCGCGTACAAGGGACCGGCGAAGGAAGAGGACGAGGAGGAGTAGACCGCCGACCTCGCCCGTCATTGCGAGCGCAAGCGAAGCAATCCACCTCGCCGCCCGGGGATTGATGGATTGCTTCGTCGCTATCGCTCCTCGCAATGACGAAGACGCCGCAACGTCAATCGACGACGGCCACTGCCTCAATCTCGATCAACCATTCAGGGGCCGCAAGCGCCGTTACACCGACGAGCGTGCTCGCCGGCGGTTCCATGCCTTCAAAGAACGCCGAGCGCGCCTTGCCGATAATGGGACGGAGCTCCGGCTTATAGCCGACGACGAAAGTAGTGATCTTCACGATATTGGAATAATTCGCGCCGGCTGCTTTCAGCGCCAGGCCAATATTGTGCATCACTTGTGTCGTCTGCACGGCCAGATCACCCTCGCCGACCACCCGTCCCTCCTCGTCGACGGACACCTGTCCCGCGATATAGATCGTGCGCGCGCCCGAGGCGACGACGACGTGGGAATAAGCCGGATTATGGTGAAGGCCGCTTGGCCGAAGTTGTTCGAGCTTGCTCATTTTTGCGCCTCCCTGACCTGCATGATTGGGCCAAGCGTATCCGGGTCCGGCGCTCTCGACCAGACTGGTTTTCGCAGAATGCTCAGCGCGTCCTGGCCGTCAGAGCATCTTGCCGACAACCTCGGTCATGTCCGCCGCCGAGAAGGCACGCAACGACTCGGTGCGAACATTGCCCAGGGCGCCAAGATTCAAGCTAAGCGCCATGGCGGAAAGTTCATCCGGCGCATCGAGGATTGTCACAACATCATACCGTCCCTGTGTCCAGAACAGCTCCTTGACGGTGACCCCGAAGGTTTCGGCCATTTTCTTGAAAGCCTCTGCCCGCTTCGGCGAGTCCTTCGCGGTGCGGATTCCCTGGTCGGTGAAGCTTCCAAGCACAACATAGGTTACCATTGTGGCTCTCCCCGGTCGGCGGATTTAGCCGCACTTTCTAACCGATTGCTCAGGGGCGTCGATAGATCAGCGCTCTTGACCGTTCGGGCAGCATCACGCGATCGGCTTGTACCGGCAACGACCCAGGTCACGACCAAAGTCACGTTGCTTCGTTCCGGCGTCCGGGCAGATGGCCGAGCAAATCCATCGGCAGCGGAAAGACCACGGTCGAGGAGCGCTCGCCGGCAATGTCGTGCAGCGCCGCAAAGTAGCGCAACTGCATCGCCTGCGGCTCCCGCGCAAGCGTTCGGCCGGCCTCGACTAGCTTCTCGGCGGCTTGCTGCTCGCCCATCGCATTGATCACTTTGGCGCGTCGCAACCGCTCCGCCTCGGCCTGCTTGGCAATCGCGCGCACCATGGTTTCGTTGAGATCGATATCCTTGATCTCGATGGTGGTAACCTTGATGCCCCAGACGTCGGTCTGCTGATCGAGAATTTCCTGAATGTCGGAATTAAGCCTGTCCCGCTCGGCGAGCATCTCGTCCAGTTCGTGCTTGCCGAGCACCGAGCGCAGCGTGGTCTGCGCCAGTTGGCTGGTTGCGGCCATGAAATCGCCGACCTTGATGATGGCGCGCTCGGCATCGACGATACGGAAGTAGAGAACGGCGTTGACCTTGACCGGGACGTTGTCGCGCGAAATTACGTCCTGGGGTGGCACTACCTGTACCATCACCCTGAGGTCGGCCTTCACCATCTGCTGCACAACTGGGATCAGGATGATGAGTCCCGGGCCCTTCACCCCAGTGAAGCGGCCGAGCGTGAAGATGACGCCGCGCTCGTATTCCCGCAGGATACGAATGGCGGAGGCTAAAAATAGGATTACGATTACCGCAAGCGACGCATAGGTCAGATATTCAAGCATCATGACGTACCTCCTTGCCGATCAGCGTCGGTCGGCGCCGCACCACCAGCGTCAAATCTATGATGTTGGCCACCTCGACCACCTCTCCCGGCTTGAAGGTTTCAGCGCCGCGCGCTTGCCAGCGTTCACCCTGCGCGAAGACGTGGCCCTCGTTCTCAGACCAGTCGATGACCTCTGCAGATAGGCCACGCATGGCTTGTGCACCGACCCGTACCGGACCCTTGCCGGCGCGTCGAAGCGATCTGAGTACGACGAGAACAAGACCAATAAACATTGCCGCCGTGATGCCGACGACCGGCCATGACACCCGGTAGCCCGGCGCTTCTACGTCGAAGAGCATGATCGCTCCGAGCACAAAGGCGATGATGCCGCCGAGGCCGATAACCACGGTCGGGTTGAAGACTTCGATGGTCAGAAGCACGATCCCGACCACCATCAAGGCGAGGCCGGCGTAGTTTATCGGGAGCAGGTTGAGGGCATAGAGGCCAAGCAGCAGGCAGATCGTGCCTACAATCCCGGGGGCGACCGCGCCGGGCGAAGTGAATTCGAAAATCAGGCCGTAGACGCCGACGAGGAGCAAAATCAGCGCAACATTGGGATTGGTGATGACCGCCAGGAATCGTGAGATCCATCCTGGATCGACCGCTTCGAGGACAGCATCTTTCGTCGCCAAATGTCGGGTATCGCCACCCGCAGCCTCGACCGCGCGACCATCGATCTGCCTGAGCAGTTCGGCCTGATCACGTGCAACGAGATCGATGACATTCGCCTGCAATGCTGCATTGGCCGAAAGGCTGGCGGCCTCCCGCACCGCCTTCTCCGCCCAATCGGCATTTCGGCCACGCAACTCGGCAAGACTGCGGATCAAGGCGACGGCGTCGTTCGTCGCCTTCGCCGTCATGGAATCCCTGGTCTTCGGCTGCTGGTCGCCGTCCTTCTTGTCTTTATCCTTGTCGCCCTTGTCAGGGCTAGCGTCCGGCAAACCTGGCAGCGGGCCGCCAATCTGCACCGGCGTCGCCGCTCCGAGATTGGTGCCCGGCGCCATGGCCGCGATATGCGTGGCGTAAAGGAGATAGGTCCCTGCGCTGGCCGCATGGGCTCCGGAGGGCGCGACGTAACCGACCACGGGAACGCGCGACGCCAGCACGTCTGCGATAATCTCGCGCATGCTGGTTGCGAGACCGCCCGGTGTGTTCATGCGCAGAACGACAACCTCGGCACGTCGTTCGCTTGCCTTGGTCAGCGCATCTTTCACGTAGCGGGCCGTTGCCGGCCCGATCGCTCCGTCGACCGAGATGGTCAGCGCAAGCTTGCTGTTGTTCTCCCCTGCTGAGGCAGCAACGGGAGAAACAGCCATAACTACGGCTGCAGCGGCCGCAACAAGAGTCGCCTGTACAGTCTGCACAGCGAGGACTCCCTTATCGAAATGATATGGGATATCCTCGCCGAATCTCAATATAGGCCGAATTGGCGATCCGCAGCATTTCCCGGTCAAGTCAGGACGCTTGCTGGGCTTGGACCGTTCGTATCTCAGCCACCGTCTCACGAAAACTGCTCGAGATCCGATTTCAGTGCTACCAGGAAGCGAGCGGCTTCACCGCCCGTTACGACGCGATGGTCAAAGGTGAGCGACAACGGCAGCACGCGCCTCACCGCCGGCTGGCCCCGATACGCGACAACCCCTTGGGTAATACGACCGGCGCCTATGATCGCCACTTGCGGCGGCACCACGATCAGGCTGGCGAAGCGGCCTCCGATCATCCCGAAATTCGACAGCGTAATCGTGGCGCCGCGCAACTCTCCCGGAGGTATCGAGCGCGCGACCGCGTCCGCCCGCATCCGGTCAAGCCCGGCTCGCAAGTCCGATATGTCCCGCTCAGCGACATTGCGCAACACGGGAACAATAAGGCCACCCCCGGTGTCGACGGCGATGCCGAGATCGATACGGTCGATCAGACGCCGTTCACCGGCGCCGGAATTGTACCAGGCATTGAGCGAAGGCTCTGCCTTGCAGGCAACAGCGATCGCGCGCACCAACCGGATTGTCACGTCCTCGCCGGTCCGCCAATCGTCGATATCGGCCTCATCGGTGACGCCGGCCGGGACGATCTCGGCATGCGCCGCCGTCATGCGCTGCGCCATCGCACGCCGCAAACCGCGCAGGGGCTCGGCAGGCCCGGTATGGGACAAAGTCTTGGCAGCTCGTTCCACATCCGCACGCGAGATGAAGCCGCCGGGTCCCGTGGCTTCGACAAGCTCGAGATCGACGTCGAGCTTGCGCGCGAGCGCACGCACCGCCGGAAACACCTGAGCTTTCTGTCCAGCCGCCGGCCCGGAAGGTGCCGCTGCCGCCGGCGGCTGCTCGCTGGTGCCGAGTTCGCCGACAATTGTACCGGTGTCTTGCTCGGGACCTTCGGCAAACTCGACGAGCGGCGCGCCTACCTTCACCACATCTCCCTTGACGCCAAACAGATGCAGGATGCGTCCGCTCGACGGTGACGGCACCTCGACGACGGCCTTGTCAGTTTCGACGGAAACCAGCGGCTGATCGGTGACGACGTGATCACCTTCGTTGACATACCAGTTCACGATCTCCGCCTCTTCGAGACCCTCTCCCAGATCCGGCAATACGAACTGACGCATGAGATAAGTCCGCTGAACATCAACTGAACTGGCAGGCCTTTCGCGCGGCCGTGACGATACGACCGACCGACGGCATCATGTGCTGCTCGAGCCGGGCCATCGGAATCACCGTATCGTAGCCGGTGATGCGGGCTACAGGTGCGAGCAGAGAGGTCAGGCTGCGTTCGGCGATCAGCGCGGCGATCTCGGCTCCGAATCCGCCGGTGCGTGTCGCCTCGTGCACAATGACGCAACGCCCGGTTTTTGCCACCGAACCGAGCACCGTGACTTCATCGTAAGGCTTGAGCGTGGCGAGATCGACGACCTCGGCTGTGATACCCTCGACGGCGAGCGCGTCGGCAGCCGCCATGGTTTCCTTCAGCATCGCCCCCCAGCTAATCAGCGTGACGTCGCGGCCTTCCCGCAGGACAAAGGCGACATCCAGCGGCAAGGCTTCGCCGTTGTCTTCCACCTCGCCTTTCGCCGCGCGGTAGATGCGGGTCGGCTCCAGAAACACCACCGGATCGGGATCGCGGATCGCGGCGAGGAGCAGTCCGTATGCGCGTTCCGGCGACGAAGGAATGACAACGCGCAAGCCGGGGATATGGGCGAGCATCGCCTCGGTGCTTTCGGAATGATGCTCGGGCGCGCGGATGCCGGCGCCATGCGGCGTGCGCAGAACCATGGGACAAGTGAGCCGTCCCTGGCTGCGGTTGCGGATTCGGGAAGCGTGATTCACCAGTTGATCGATGCAGGGATACAGAAATCCCATAAACTGGATCTCGCCGATGGGCTTCAACCCCTGCGCCGCCATGCCGACACAGAGTCCGCTGATCAGGAGTTCGGCAAGCGGCGTATCGAGGACGCGCTCCGACCCGAAACGCGTTTGCAGCCCGGCGGTCGCGCGGAAGACGCCGCCATTAATGCCGACATCCTCGCCAAGCACGATCACATCAGGATCATCCTCCATTGCGCGGGCGAGCGCCAGATTGATGGCTTCGACCAACGTCATCTCAGACATCGCCCTCTCCCGCGAGTTCGCGGCGCTGCGCGGCATAGACCTCGGGCAGTTCGGCATAAAGGTGATCGAACATGGTTTCGGGTCGGCGCGGCTCTGTTGCCAGGTAGCGCTCGACCGCTGCCTCGACGCGCTCATGGCACTCCGCGGCAAGCCGTTCCTCCTCCGCCTTGCTCCACATTTTTTGGCCGACGAGAAAGGCTCTCAACCGTGCAATCGGCTCTTCCCTCCAGCGCGCCTGAACTTCTGCCTCCTGACGATAGCGTGATGCGTCGTCAGAGGTTGTGTGATCGCCGAGCCGGTAGGCAAGCGCCTCGATAAAGCGCGGCCCTTGGCCGTCGCGGGCCGCGGCAACGGCTTCTTCAGCCGCGGCGCGCACCGCCACCACGTCGCTCCCGTCCACCTGCTCACCGATGAACCCGGCGGCGATGGCCTTCTGCGCCAGGGTTTCGCAACCGGTCTGCAGCCGCAAGGGTACGGATATGGCCCATTGATTGTTGGTGGCGACGAACACGACCGGCAATTTGTGCACACCGGCAAAATTCATCGCTTCGTAGACATCGCCCTTCGAGGTGGCGCCGTCGCCGAACAGGCATACGGCGACGCGCGGCTCTTTACGCAGCTTGAAGGCATAGCCAACCCCAGCGGCATGCGGCGCCTGCGATCCCACCGGAACGCAAAATGGAAAATCCTCGACCGGTCCGGAGAAGTGATTGCCCCGCTCATCGCCGCCCCAGAACAACAGAATCTCTTCCGGATTGACGCCGCGCCAGAGCAGCGCACCGTTATCCCGATAGGAGGGCAGCAGGACGTCTTCGCTCCGCATCGCGCTGGCGATGCCAACGGACACCGCCTCCTGGCCGAGCGAAACGGCATAGGTCCCAAGCCGTCCGGTGCGTTGCAGTGCAACAGCCTTTCGATCAAAGCTGCGAAGCAACACCATCGCTCGATAGAGCGAGACCAGCAAATTTGCATCGGAGGCGAACGCGGGGAGCGGCCTGTTTATCGAGCCGTCTGGCGCGAGGTAATTGCGGTGGCGCACCTCAAAGCGCGCGACCACCGGCAGCCCTCCGTCTGCCATTTTCTTACTGGCCACGTCATCGCTCCTGGAGCGATTGTGCCTCCCATGTTGGTAATTGGTGCTCGACCAGAACAATACAAGATGGTGCACCCAAACAGCCGTTGCTGCACCGCGGCTTTGTGGGGATCGGCCACTACCACCGTGGAAGCGACATCACGTCAGTGGTATACGGAAACATGGCAAATGGTCAGGTCGTCCTCGTAACAACCGAACCGTTGGGAGGCGGTTCACCCGTTCGCTCGGTCTACTATGTGGCTGAGCAGGATCCGGCAAAGGCCGAGGCAATTATCGCCGCAATGATGGCCCCGAACGAAAGGGTCGAAGCTTGGGGACCGCTTCCGGAGCCAGCCGTCAAAGCGCTCGGATTGAAGCCCGGCGACTTCACGCACGGATGACATCAAGCGAACGTTGAAGACGCGCGGGCGCAGTCTCCGGGGTGCCGACCGGCGGGACGGTGCGCTTACTTACACGGCTTGGAATCCCTGACATCGAAGCGGCCCATCGCGCCCGAGATCACGAAATCATTGTAGTCGAGCACCAGCGCGCGGGAGACGCCGTTCTCGAACAGCTCGAATGACATCGCGTAAACCGGTGTCTGCTCGCCATCTTTCGCCTTGGCGTCGCGGTCGTAATAGCTCACGGTCACGGGCCAGCGGGTCAGCGTCTTCATCTGGTCGTTGGCGGTCGAGGGATCGGGCGATGCGATGCTGCGCGTGCCCGGGATCGGCTGCCCGATCACTGACAGCGTATTGTAGACCTTCTCGCCATTGTCGGAGCCGTCATAGACCATCAGCTCCAGCACCGATTTGCCCTCGCGGGCGGCGGCGATGATGTGCTTGATCTGCTCGGTCGGGAACACGATCTTGCCGTCGAGCTCGAACGTCTTCGCAACCGGCTGCTTCAGCTTGACCGTGATGCGGTCGCCGGCCCGCTCCGCCACGCCGTCGATCGGCGCGGAGTCGGCATCGTTCATGCGGGTGTCGATCTTGAAGCGATAGCTCTTGCCGGAAGCGTCTTCCCAGGAGCGCGAGCGAAGGTCGCTCAGTGTCAGCTTGCCCTCGCCGCTGTCGAGCTCGGACACCTGGCGGAATTCGGACGTGTAGCCCTCGCAGGCGCTGCCTGAGAAATTGTAGAGGATGCGGCCGCGTGCGCCTGATATCGCGTTGGTCCCGCGCGACTTGACCAGTTTCAGTTCATACAGCGCCTGGTGAGCGAGAAACGGCCCGCTTGCGCCTGCCAGCGCTGGTCCGCCTGCGAAGCCGGATATCAAGGTCGCGGCAACCGAGAGCGCCAAAGCGCGGACCGGAATCGGGAACGAGCTAGCCATGTCCAGTTTTTTCCTCAAGGGAGATTCGATTACATTAGTGACGGCTCCATTGCGTCGCAACTAGGGCCGCGCCACAAAAACGCAAGAATTAGCGGCCGAAGCGCCCCGCTTTTCGGCATTTTCCGGCGGGATTTCGCTTCGATCGCGAGCGCGGGACACAGATCGACCGTCGCTTGCAACGAGCGGCGCGATGCGCGAAACAATGCGGCCTGATCGCGGGTCAGTTCAATCAAATCAAGCGGGGACAAAAACATGGCGGGTACAGTCGAACAGAAGCTGGCGGCACAAGGCATCGTTCTGAACGAGCCCCGCACCCCCATGGCGAACTACGTCGGCTTCGTGCGTAGCGGCAACCTGCTGTTCGTCTCCGGCCAGGTGTGCGCCAATGCGGAAGGCAAGCTGATCGCCAAGGGCAAGTTGGGTGCCGGCGTCACCATCGAACAGGGCTACGCCGCGGCGCAGGGCTGTGGCGTCAACCTGCTGGCCCAGGTCAAGGCCGCGCTCGGCGATCTCGACAAGGTTGTACGCGTCGTCAGGCTCGGCGGCTTCATCAATTCCGCGCCCGACTTCCTCGACGGGCCCAAGGTGCTCAACGGCGCCTCCGACCTGATGGTCACGGCGTTCGGCGACAAGGGCCGGCATGCCCGCACCACCGTCGGCGTCGCCTCCCTGCCCTCGGATGCCGCCGTCGAGGTGGACGCCGTCTTCGAGGTGTCCTGAGCGGGACCGTTCCGATGCGTGCTCCGGACTGGCTGACGGCACGGCCGGTCGCCCACCGCGGCCTGCATGATATTTCGCGCGGCATTGTCGAGAATATGCCGGCCGCCGCGCAGGCCGCCGTCGACGGCAATTTCGCCATCGAATGCGACATCCAGCTTTCGTTGGATGGCGAAGCAATGGTGCATCATGACAACGCGCTCGGCCGCCTCACCGAGGGTTCCGGCGCGCTGCTCGGCAAGACCGCGGCCGAACTCAAGGCTGTCAGCTTCAAGAACACGCCGGAGCGGATGATGACGCTCGGCGATCTCTGTTCGCTCGTCGCCGGCCGCGTACCGCTGGTGATCGAGGTCAAAAGCCATTTCGGCGGTGATCGCCGGCTGGTGAAACGGATGGCGGAGGTGCTCGCCTCGTATGACGGCCCTGCGGTCGGCATGTCATTCGACCCGGACCAGGTGGTGGCGCTGCGCGAACTGATCCCCGGCCGCGCCCGCGGCATCGTGGCGGAGCGCGAATATACCGCCGAGGAATGGCCCGAAGCCTCGGTGGAACAGCGCCGAGGCATGACGCATCTCCGTCACGCCTTCTGGAGCCGGCCGCATTTCGTCGCCTATTGGGTGAACGAATTGCCCGCGGTCGCTCCCTGGATCGCCCGCAACGTCTTCGGCCTGCCGCTGCTCGCCTGGACCGTGCGCACGCCCGAGCAGCGCGCGCGTGCCGCGCGCTATGCCGACCAGATCATCTTCGAGGAGTTCCTGCCGGGAACCTGATGCGCGCACCGCCCACCTTGAACTCACCCGCCCGATGCACGATCTTTGCAGGGCGTTGGTCACATGGCGATGGCTGATCGCATGATGGGACCGGTTTGAATTTCTAGATGGCGTCATCCGAAATCACCCTCGAAGCCGTCCCCTCCGTCAGCGACATCAAGGCTGCGGATTGGGACGCCTGCGCCAATCCAAAGCCGAATCCGAACAGTCTCGAAAATCTCGACACGCTGGCTGCAACCGGGTCTCAAAGCGTTTCCTGTAAGCCCGTCTATAACCCATTCGTTTCTCATGCATTTTTCTCGGCCGCCGAAGCCTCCGGCTCGGCCTGCGCCCGCACCGGCTGGGGTGCGCGGCATCTCTTGGCGCGGCTCGGCGGCGACATCGTCGGGATCGTGCCCTGCTATCTGAAATCGCACTCCCAGGGCGAATATGTCTTCGACCGCGGCTGGGCGGATGCCTATGAACGCGCCGGCGGGCACTATTATCCGAAACTACAGGCCTCGGTGCCCTTCACCCCCGCGACTGGACCGCGGCTAATGATTCGCGACGGCGTCGACCGCGACCGCATAGGCTCGGCGCTCGCGAGCGGACTGATGGCGCTCTGCAACGCGACCGGCGCCTCTTCCGTGCATGTGACATTCGCCCGCGAGGCGGAAGCGAAACTCTTAGGCCGGCACGGCTTCCTGCAGCGGAACGACCAGCAGTTTCACTGGCACAATGAAGGCTACGGGACTTTCGACGACTTCCTGAACTCGCTGAACTCGCGCCACCGCAAGGCGATCAAGCGCGAGCGGCGCGAGGCCGTTGC
Organism: Bradyrhizobium sp. CSA112; assembly: GCF_029051645.1. Classification (GTDB taxonomy): domain Bacteria; phylum Pseudomonadota; class Alphaproteobacteria; order Rhizobiales; family Xanthobacteraceae; genus Bradyrhizobium. The sequence goes on along the minus strand of NZ_JAACFS010000005.1, from coordinate 135,977 downwards.
CGCTGGTATCACCATCCACCATCTCACGGGAGCCGACATCACCGAGGACGCGTGGGATGCATTCTTCACGTTCTACATGGAGACCGGCTCGCGCAAATGGGGCCGGCCTTATCTCACCCGAAAATTCTTCTCGCTGATCGGCGAGAGCATGAGCCGCGACGTGCTGCTGGTAATGGCCAAGCGCAACGGCCGCTGGATCGCCGGCGCCATCAATTTCATCGGCTCGGATACACTATTCGGCCGCAACTGGGGTGCGATAGAGCATCACCCGTTCCTGCATTTCGAGGTCTGCTATTATCAGGCCATCGATTTTGCGATCCAGCGCGGCCTGAGGATCGTCGAGGCCGGCGCACAGGGCGAGCACAAGCTGGCCCGCGGCTACCTGCCGCAAACCACCTACTCCGCACACTTCATCGCCGATCCCGATTTGCGCCGCGCGATCGCGGACTACCTGAAGCGTGAGCGCGCCTATGTGGCGGAGGTCGGACGCGAATTGGCGGAAGCCGGACCGTTCCGCAAAGCAGCCGACGAGGCTTGACCTGTTCGATGAGCGACGTGAAATTGCGACCAAACCTCGAGGGAAGAACCATGCCCGCCTATGACGCCAACAACCCCTTCGCAAAAATCCTGCGCGGCGAGTTTCCCTGCCACAAGGTTTACGAGGACGAACACGTCTTGGCCTTCCTCGACATCATGCCGCGTTCGCCGGGCCACACCCTGGTGATCCCGAAGGTCCCTGCCCGCAACATCCTCGACATCGCGCCCGACGATTACGCCCATGTCGCGCGCGCCGCACACAAGATCGCCGCCGCCGCCATGAAGGTCTTCAATGCCGACGGCATCACCGTGCAGCAATTCAACGAGCCCGCAGGCGGGCAAGTCGTGTTTCACCTGCACATGCACGTCATGCCGCGCCACGACGGCGTCGCCCTGCTGCCGCCCGCGAGCCGCAAGGAAGACGTCAAGGTGCTGGAAGACAACGCGACCAAGCTGGCCGCGGCGCTATAGCGATTCCGTAGCCCGGATGGAGCGAAGCGCAATCCGGGGATTTGTGCGACGTTTGCGATATCGCTCCCGGATTTCGCTTCGCTCCATCCGGGCTACGCGTAACTACTCCGTCTCGAAATCGCCTGCCTGTGGCGGCGCCAGCGGCGTAAATTCGCAGCGGTCGGGCTTGACGTCGAGCAGCGGCGTTTCGTCGAGGCAGTCGAGGCCGCGCACCAGGATGACGTTGCCCTCGATCTTGACGAACTTCACGATCGAGGTGCCAATCGGATTCGGCCGCACCGGCGAGCGCAGCGAAAACGTGCCGCGGGTTTTCTGGTTGTTCTTCGGGCTTTGCAGCACCAAATCGCGGCGCGACTGATGCAGCCAGTAGATCACCTCGAGATTCTCGTAGAAGTCGATGCCCTTGATCGCGGGCACCCAGGGTTCGAAAATCTCGAGCCGGCAGACCGGGCCGTCTTGGCGGCCCTGCCGAGGCGTTTCCAGGCGCGACTTCCAGGGCGTGCGGATGCGGCCGATAAACACCAGCCCGGCGTCGCGGGCCGGCGGCATGTCGACGGTCAGTTCACCTTCGCGGATTTCACTTTCTCGAACCATATTCTAATCCAGTGAGATTCCTGTGCGCCGGACAGTAGCGGATTATCCGTCGCCTGCAATCAACCGAGCCACCATTTCCCGGCAAGCAGCACGATCTCGCCGCAGACCACACCGGCAAAGATCGAGCGTCGCGTCAGCATGAATACTGCAAAGCCGGCCGCGACCGCACCATAACGCAGCCAGTCCGGCACGCCGGCCAGCGCGCCCGGCGGCTGCACCAGGATTTGCGCGATGACGCCGGCGAGGATCGCGGTCGCCACCGCCCTCACCCACACCAGGACTTCGGAGCCCTCATCGACGCCGGCGCCGAACCAGAGTCCAGCCATGCGCCAGATCTCGTTGGGCAGAAAGCCCGCAAGGATCAAAACCAACAGCGCGTGCGGGCTGCCAAAAAACTCGCTCATGCGCGCGCCCTCTCCCGCCACCAGTGCGCGCCATAGGCAATGGTACCGGCGGTGACCCCGCTGACCAGGATATCGACGCCGGTATGCAGCATCGACACCAGCGGAAACAACGCCAGCCCCAGCACCAGCGCCAGCACATCCGATATCTGCCTGCAGTTGCGCGCCGTCGAAAGCAGGAACGCCAGCGGCGTCAGCAGCAGGATCGCCGCCGCAAACAGCGGCGGCAGCTTGGCGGCAAGTACGTAGCCAAGCGTAGTCGCGACCATGCAAACGGTGACAAGGCCACAGCCCAGCCCGTGCGTGAACGCTATGCGGCGCTCGCGCGGGACCTTCGGCAATAGCCGATAGCATTCGACCCACAGCGTGACCGCGATGAAATGCGTCACCAGCACGAGATGACGGCGCTTTGTCCGCGGCGTTTTCATCAGCGGCAGGACCGACACCACCATCGGAAACAGCCGGATCGCACTCACCGTCACCGCAATCGCCGCCTGCACCGCGGTCGCGCCGGAGCCCAGCGTCGAGATCAGGATGATCTGCGCCGGGCCTGCCCAGACCAACAACGTGCTTCCTAGCACCCAGCCCAGGCTGTAATGGCTGTCATGGGCCAGCGCACCGATGCCGAGATAGGTCGCAAACAGCACCAGCGTCAGCACCGTGGAGGCGACCGAGCTCACGCCCCATGCGAACGCGCGCAACGGGCTTTTCCATTGGGGGGAAGAGAGCGGAGGTAGCGCCACGGGTAACCGGGGATGAGGGTTAGAGTCGTCGGCATAGGGCTGGTGAAAGCGCCCTGCGTCAAGCAAGCGCGGCTCAGGGCGGCTATGCGATGAACGAGAAACACACGTCGTCATTCCGGGGCGATGCGAAGCATCGAACCCGGAATCTCGAGATTCTGGGTCTGGTCCTTCGGACCATCCCGGAATGACGGAAGAAGCATTGTCACCCCGTCACGCCCCGATTCCTTAGCACAAAGCATGCGCCGCCTGCCTTGCGGATGCGGTTGCAGAGGTCGTCGGCCTCGCCGCGCGTGTCGGCGCCGAAGCGCACCTGGTAGAACGTCGCCGGGCCGCGGCTGCGCAGGCGCGAGGCGAGGATGCTGGGGTCGCGATTGCCGATCACGCTCGAAAGGCGCGAGACCGCGCGCCCATACATCGCGAGCGCCTTGTCGCGGGAAAAGCCGGCGGCGAGCTGCACGCCCCACACCTTCGCGGCGGCCAGCTTCACGCGCTGCTCCAGCCCGGCGATAAAGGGATTGGGCGCCTGTTTCAAGAGCGCCATCAGTTCGCGACAGCTCGATGTCCGCGCGAGCTCCGGCATCTTGCCGCTTCGTCCTGCCGCGGCCCACTCCTCGACCGTGGAGCCTGTGATCGCGACTACGTAGTTGCGGGTTTCCTGCGGCATCGGCCCGGTGCCGGCCAGCCATTCCTGCACCCGCCGCGGGCCGGCATTGTACGCCGCCGCCGCGAGCCCGAGATTGCCGAATTGCAAGCGCAACTCACCCAGAAACTCGGCCGACTTCGGCAGCGCCTGCACCGGATTGAAGGGATCGAGCAGGCCGCGTTCGTTCGCCGTTCCCGGCATGAACTGCGCAATCCCCTGCGCCCGCGCGCCGCTGCGCGTCACCGGCCCTACCGCGCCAGGCTGAAAGCGGCTCTCCTGCCAGATCACGCGCGCGAAATATTCCAGCGGCAAGTTCGATGCCTTGGCCGCCGATTCGATCATCAGGCACATTGCCTCGCGCGCCTCGCTCTCGCGCGCCTGACCGGCCGCCTTCTGAAGAGCCGTCGCGCTCGACCGCGTCGCCTCACCCGCGTCCTCAGCGAAAGCGTTCGCACATGAGGACAACAGCGACACCGTGCACCATAGGGCGCGAAGCAACCGACCTCTCGGCATGGCAGTTTGCAATCCAGGGGCGTGCATTGCGTGGAAGCGTCAGTCAAACGATCATGGCTTGTCGCCGTTCCGCCGCAGCAGGCCGGCTGTTTTTGTGCTGCAATTGTTCCGAAATCCGCGGCATCGGAACCGCCGTTAATTTACGTTAATGCCGCATTTTGCGGCGGCCGGTCTTTTACGGGCAATAAAGCGGGGTAAAAGTCTCCCTGTTTCTTGGGAGATTTTCAATGCGGGACCGACGCGAGAGCGTGCGCGACAAGGTAATGTATGGCGGCGTCGCCGAGATCGGCGAACACGGCGCGACGCGCGAATGCATCGTCCGCAATATTTCCGATCACGGCGCAACCATCGAATTCAGCAATGACCTCCAGTTGCCGAAAGAGCAGCTCTCGCTGCGCATCGCGCGCAAGGGCCGCTCCTTCCTGGCCAAAGTGATCTGGTGGCGCGACAATTTCGTCGGCGTCGCCTTCCGGGCGGAAAGCCCTGCCGAGCCGGTCTCCGACCTCGATGAACGGCTGCGCAGGAGCCAGATCAAGAAGCGACAGCTCCAGCGACAGATCGACGAATTGCTCGGCGAGCGCTGAGCGCCGCAACGCGCCACAGAAAAAGGCCGGCTGTCGAGCCGGCCTTTTTGCATTCTTCCGTATCTCCCGGTCGAAGCGCGATCAGACCTTGACCAGCGGGCCCTTCGACGCCGGCCCCTTGGAGCCGCCGCCCCCGTTGGGGCCGCCCGGCTTCGGCTTGCGCTTGCGAGCGCCCGGCAGCTTTTCCGGCTTCGGCGTGACCGGTCCCTCGACGAACTCGAAGCCGATCTTGTCCTTGCCTTCGGCACTCGCCTCGTCCTTGACCAGCACGACGCGGACATGGCCACCGCCCTTCAGGTGACCGAACAGCACTTCGTCCGCCAGCGGCTTCTTGATGTGCTCCTGGATCACACGCGCCATCGGACGCGCGCCCATCTGCTCGTCGTAACCATGTTCGATCAGCCAGGCCTTGGCGGTCTCCGACAGCTCGATGGTGACGTCGCGGTCGGCAAGCTGCGCCTCGAGCTGCAGCACGAACTTCTCGACCACCATGCCGATGACATCGGCATTGAGATGGGCGAACGAGACGATCGCATCCAGCCGGTTGCGGAATTCCGGCGCGAACTGGCGGTTGATCGCCTCGTGGTCGTCGCCTTCCCGCCTGTTGCGCGTGAAGCCGAAGGCCTGCCGTGCAAGATCCGCCGCGCCTGCGTTCGTGGTCATGATCAGGATCACATTGCGGAAGTTGATCTGCTTGCCGTTATGGTCAGTCAACCTGCCGTGGTCCATGATCTGCAGCAGCACGTTGTACAGATCCGGATGCGCCTTCTCGATTTCATCAAGCAGCACCACGCAATGCGGATGCTGGTCGACGCCGTCGGTCAAGAGGCCGCCCTGGTCGAAGCCGACATAGCCGGGAGGCGCGCCGATCAGGCGCGACACAGTGTGCCGCTCCATGTATTCGGACATGTCGAAGCGCAACAGCTCGACGCCGAGCGAGGCCGCGAGCTGCTTGGCCACTTCGGTCTTGCCGACGCCGGTGGGGCCCGAGAACAGATAGCTGCCGATCGGCTTCTCCGGCTCGCGCAGGCCTGCCCGCGCCAGCTTGATCGCTGCTGAAAGCGATTCGATCGCCTTGTCCTGGCCGAACACCACGCGCTTCAAGGTCTGTTCGAGATGCTTCAGCACCTCGGCATCGTCCTTCGACACGCTCTTGGGCGGGATCCGCGCCATGGTCGCGATCGTGGTCTCGATTTCCTTGATGCCGATGGTCTTCTTGCGCCTGTGCTCGGAGACGAGCATCTGTGCGGCACCCGACTCGTCGATCACATCGATCGCCTTGTCGGGTAGCTTGCGGTCGTGGATGTAGCGCGAGGAGAGCTGCACCGCGGCCTCGATCGCCTCATTGGTGTATTTCAGCCGATGGTAATCCTCGAAATAGGGCTTCAGGCCCTTCAGGATCGCGATCGCATCCTCGACCGTCGGCTCGTTGATGTCGATCTTCTGGAACCGGCGCACCAGCGCGCGGTCCTTCTCGAAATGCTGGCGATATTCCTTGTATGTGGTCGAGCCCATGCAGCGGATGTTGCCCGCGGCGAGCGCGGGCTTGAGCAGGTTGGACGCATCCATCGCGCCGCCGGAGGTGGCGCCGGCGCCGATCACTGTGTGGATTTCATCGATGAACAGGATGGCGCTCGGATGCGCCTCCAATTCCTTCAACACCTGCTTCAGCCGCTCCTCGAAATCGCCGCGGTAGCGCGTGCCCGCGAGCAGCGTGCCCATGTCGAGCGAGAACACGGTGGCGGTCGCCAGCACTTCCGGCACTTCGGAATCGACGATGCGCTTGGCGAGCCCTTCCGCGATCGCGGTCTTGCCGACGCCGGCCTCGCCCACGAACAGCGGATTGTTCTTCTGGCGGCGGCACAGCACCTGGATGGCGCGGTTGATCTCGGCATTGCGCCCGATCACCGGATCGATCTTGCCGTCGCGCGCCTTTTTGTTGAGGTTGACGCAATAGGTTTCGAGCGCCTCGCCCTTCTTCTTGGCGTCCTCGTTGCCCTTGGTCTCGGTCTCCTCGTCGACGCCGCGCACGGGACGTGCTTCGGAGACGCCCGGCCGCTTGGCGATGCCGTGGCTGATATAGTTGACCGCGTCGTACCGCGTCATGTCCTGCTCCTGCAGGAAATAGGCGGCGTGGCTCTCGCGCTCCGCGAAGATCGCGATCAACACGTTGGCGCCGGTCACTTCTTCGCGACCGGAGGACTGGACGTGAATCACCGCGCGCTGGATCACGCGCTGGAATCCGGCGGTCGGCTTGGCGTCGTCGGCGCCATCGGTCACCAGATTTTCGAATTCGGTCTCAAGATAATTGACGAGGCTGGTGCGCAGCTTGTCGAGATCGACGCTGCAGGCGCGCATCACCGCCGCCGCATCCGAGTCATCGATCAGCGACAGCAGAAGATGTTCGAGCGTCGCGTACTGATGATGACGCTCGTTTGCAATCGCCAGCGCACGATGCAGGGATTGTTCAAGGCTTTGGGAAAAAGTTGGCATTCTCGTCCTCTATGGCCCCCGGTCATCATGATCGCCATTGCCCGGTCAGGCAACAACAACCTTCGTCATTACCTGTCATATAGTTACGCACGATCGTGGCGAAAGACCGGTTCCGCAAGCGTGGTTTTTCTCTAAACTCACGCGCCACGGCTGCACTCCGCGCCGCCTTCCCCGAAAAATACCGGGATACGGATCGCCTTCCGTCAGTCAGCAACCGATCACTGCAAGACCCGTTCCCCTCTCCGGCCGGGTCAATCGCCATGCGCGGCTATTTTTTTTCCATCACGCACTGCAGAGGGTGCTGGTGCTTGCGCGCAAAATCCATCACCTGCGTGACCTTGGTCTCGGCAATCTCGTAGGTGAACACGCCGCACTCACCGATCCCGTGGTGATGGACATGGAGCATGATCTTGGTGGCCGCTTCGGCGTCCTTCTGGAAGAACTTCTCCAACACGTGAACGACGAACTCCATCGGCGTGTAGTCGTCGTTCAGAATCAGGACACGATAAAGGTTCGGACGCTTGGTCTTCGGCTTAACCTTGGTGATGACCGACGTCGACGGCCCACCGGTTCCGGTATTGCGGTTCTCGTCATTGCTCATTCGGGGAGCAGAGGCGGATGACGTGGCCGGCACGGACGGACAAGCTTTGAAGGTTGACTGCAACATGGCTCAGGCGTTCGAATTCCAAAGGGGTGACCGGACGGCGTATCCTGGCCGACTTGCGATCGGCTCTGGCGTGAGCTACCGCAACGTTTCCAGCAACGCTTTTTTCCAGATCGCCGCTCCCCGGTCCGACCCGGTGGCCGGGTCGGCACCCGGAATATGGGTCCGCCGCCGGATCGCCGCAAGCGCATTGACGCTGCCTGGCGCGATCCCCGGCCGGCCCGATTCCCGGCTCGGCTATCCGAACCAAGGTTAATCGTTTCTGTCGGATTTGACAAAGGACCCCGAATGCCCGTTTCGACCTCTGCCGTCCTGCAATACGGCGCCAGCGTCAGCGACAAATTCTACCTGGTCACCGGCCCCAGCCAGATCTTGTCGGTGTTCAATTCGATTGGGCAGTCGCTGGCCAGGCTGCGCTTCGCGAAATAACCGCGAGCCGTCGCAGGCTACCCAAGAAAAAAGCCCGGCCGCAACGGCCGGGCTTCTAATTTCGTATGCGCATAGCGTCAAACAGGACGTGTTCGGTTCCGATCCAATCGGAACCGAAGCCTCGCGAATTAGTGCGCGGCCGGCGTGAACTTCGCGACCAGGCCCTCGTAGGGCTTGAAGGTCTGCTTGGCGAGATCGGTGTAGAGACCCGCGATCTTCTGCGATTCCGCGACGAACGTCTCGTACGAGGAACGCGCGAATTCGGTCTGCGCTTCGAGCGCCTTATCCAGCGACTTCACGCCGGAGAGCTTTTCAACGAACGACTTGGTGTCTTCGAATGACTTCTTGGCGTACTCGCCATAGGCGCTCGCGATCGCCTGAACGCCGCTCTGCAGGTTGCTCGCGGAAGCGGCAACCGTTTCGAGATGCTCTTTTCCGTAGTTCTGAATGTCTTCAACTTTGACCATCATGGAGTCCTTTCCCAGACTGCAGGTGCAAAACCGATTGCCGGGAGGTCCCGGCCCCCTGACAATCTCTGATATATGTGCACTGCACAATAAAGTCAAGAAATGTTGTGCGACGCACAAATATGGCCAATTAGCGCAAAAACCCGGAGTCTTACGCAAGAGTTAATTAATCTTTTGGAAACTCGCTCCGCCTAACCTGATTCCTGGACTTGTTCGCCTTCCGGCAGACAGCCTGAAAGCTGTTTGTGAACAGTATCTTAGCCAGAAAAGCGACCTGATAGGCCAACCGGGCCGCGCGTAAAGGCCGGATCGGTATTCCGAGCAGGGAGACATCGGCGGTGGGTGGGCACAATTTTGCCTCACGAGCCGGTGATCAAGACAGAAATTGGGACGGGGAAGTAAATGCTTCGTACAACCTTGGCTTCCTCGCGCGCGTTGCGAGTGTGCGCCCTCGGGCTCATTACCTTCACCACGGCAATACTGATCAGCAGCGAGAGCGCCGAAGCGCGCCGCTCCAAGCATCGTCGCCACCACCATGTCGTACGGGAAAGCTACAGCCCCCAATTCTCTTCCATCATCGTCGACGGCAATTCAGGCGCGGTGCTCTCCTCGAACAATCCCGACGGCATCCGGCGACCGGCGTCGCTGACCAAGATCATGACGCTCTATCTGCTGTTCGAGCGCCTCGACGCCGGCAAGATGAAGCTGGATACTGAGATGGAAGTCTCCGAGCATGCTTCCGAGCAGGCGCCGACCAAGCTCGGCTTGCGCCCGGGCCAGACGCTAAAGGTCGAGGACGCCATCAAGGGCCTCGTGACGCGTTCCGCCAACGACGCCGCCGTCGTGGTCGCCGAAGCGATTGCCGGCGATGAAGCCGAATTCGCCAGGCTGATGACGCGCAAGGCGCGGGCGCTTGGCATGAGCAAGACCACCTATCGCAACGCGTCCGGCCTGCCCAACGACGAGCAACTGACCACGGCGCGCGATCAGGCCACGCTTGGCCGTGCGATCCAGGATCGCTTCCCGCGCTACTACCGGTACTTCGCCACCTCGGTGTTCAATTATCGCGGCCAGTCGATCCGCAATCACAATCGCCTGCTCGGCAATGTCGAAGGCGTCGATGGCATCAAGACCGGCTACACCCGCGCCTCCGGCTTCAACCTTGTAAGCTCGATGCGCCGCGGCAACCGCCACCTCATCGGCGTGGTGCTGGGCGGCCGCAGCGGCGGTTCGCGCGACGCCACCATGCGCAACCTGCTGGCCGAAAATCTCGACAAGGGTGCCACCAAGCGCACCGTCGCCGCGATCACCGAGCGCAATCCCGCGGATGGCACCGTAGACGTGGCCGAAGCCGCGACCGTTTCGCGTCCGGCCGAGGCGGTTCAAGCCGGCGGCCCCCTCGCCGCTGGCGAACCGGGGCTCGCAGCCATGCCCGTGACCCGCTCGATTGCCCCGGCAAAACCATCGCTGATGGCGGCGGCCGCTGCAGCCCTGCCGCCGCCGCCCGGCAAGGTCGAACAGAACAAATCCGAGCCGCAAGCCAAACCCGAACCCGCACCATTGACCAGCGGCGTCATCCAGACCCAGCCGATCTCAGCGATCCCGGGCTCGGCTGAGCCGATGAAGCCGGTCAAGGTCAGGACGGTTCAGGTCAAGGCCGGGCCGATGAAGCTGGCGTCAGCCGGCGGCTCGCAGCCGGCAGCACCGCCGGTTACCAATGCCATCCCGCCGGCCCGCCCCGAAATCGCCGAGACTTCCAGCGCCGTTGTGGCGAAGGCCGCCGAGAACAAGATCGAAGCCGCCAAGGAAGCTCTCAGGGCAGCCATGCCGCAGCAGCCGGCCGGTCACGGTACCGGAAACGGCGTGCTCGGGGTGTTGCCCGCGTCCAGTCTGGCACATGCCCCCTCGCAAGCCCCACACGCGCAGGCGCTGGCCTATGCCGATCCGGCACCCCGCGCCCAGCCGCAGGCCGCGCAACAGAACGACGCCGTCAAGCCTGCCACGCCGGTAGTGGTTCGTACCGGCTGGATCGTCCAGGTCGGCGCGCTGGAAAGCGAAAGCGAAGCCAAGCAGCGGATCGATCTCGCCCGCACCAAGGCCAGCGCCCTGCTCAGCAAGGCCGACCCCTTCACCGAGTCGGTCGTGGCCAAGGACAACCGTACCCTGTTCCGCGCCCGCTTCGCCGGTCTCGATCGCGATCAGGCCGAAGCGGTGTGCCGCACGCTCAAGCGCGCCGACATTTCCTGCATGACCGTTCGCAACTGATCCGGGCTCCCGTTTTGAAGTTCGCAAGGCCGGCGCCGCAAGCGTCGGCTTTGTTGTTTTCACAGCACAGTCGCGACGGCTTTCGCATGATCACGCCCGATGCGGCCGGCGAAAACTTCTCGTCAAGAATTTCCGGTTAGGTTTCCCTGCAATGAACGATCGACCACGCCGGACAACGGCGGGCGATGTGGGGCGTCAGTCAGAGAATGACAGGTAAGCAACTCTCGGTTTGTAGCGTCGGTGGCGTGAGCCGGAGTTAGCTAGAGATGCGTGCGAAGAAGGGTATCCTTGGCCTCGTTTACACGGGCAGCGAGGTACGTCGAGCCCCCCTGGTCGGGATGCAGTTTCTTCATCAGGGCGCGGTGCGCCCGGCTGATGTCGTCACGCCCCGCCCCCGGCTGCAGGCCAAGGATCTGATAGGCCTCCTCGTCCGTCATTTTTCCAGTCGCCGCCGCGCGGCGCTGCCCCCCTGCCGTATCGCCTTGCGCGTTCTGACGCCAAGCGGGAAACCGGCGGTCAAGATAGCTTTCAAGTAAGGCGACGCTCTCGGCGTCGAAGGCCGCTATCATCGCGATCAATTGCGGCAGGTCGAACTCGTCGAGCGAGCGGCCGGCATTCGGTCCGTCCACGATCCGGCCCGACAATTCGCCACTGTCGTGATCAAGGCGCATGTCGAGAAACTGCGAACGGACGCGCGAGGCTTGCCCTGACGAACGTTGCGCGCCGCCGCCGAAGATCCCGCCGATACTGCTGAAGCCACCCGGCCCGAACGGCGACCAGCCCAGCAGTCCGGCGCCGAAGATGCCGAGCGGGATCGCAACCGCAAGCTCACCGCGCAGCCCGGTGAAGGCCGCGACCGCCAGCGCCACCACGCCGCCCACGATCTTGATCACGCGCGCGAGCACGACCGGGTTGGCCGCACGAAACATCTGCAGCAACAAGTACAGAACGACAACGGCGACGATGCCGGCAATCAGGGTTGGCATGGGTCTAATATAGCGGCACCGGCGCCGAAAAGCATGGCGCTCGGCGCGGTGGCAACCAAAGTCGTAATCACTTCATCTGGCCGATCAGTGCGGCCGCACCGCTGGTGGTTTTCGATAGCGCCAGCAGCGCTTCGCGCCCGCCGGCGGCATAGGCTGCGGCGGCGCGCAGGAGCTCGCGCAACTGCGCCGCGGCGCCGGGATCGAACCTGCACCATGCACCGCCGGTGAGCCGCGCAATCTCGCGGAACGCCTGTTCGGCAACGGCGTCGTGGCCTTCCTGAAACATGAAGACGGGAACCTTGAGCAGGCCGAGCTCGCCGGCCTTGGCGCAGAGATCGTCGACGGCCTCTTCCATGGCGTCGCCGACGAACACCACGGCGCGCACGCCAGACGCCACCGCCTCGCGGCGCGCCTCCGACAGCACCTTGCCGATTTGGGTGTTGCCGCCCTGGCAACCGATCTTGCTCATCAGCCTTGCCAGTTGCGCGGAATCGGAGATCCAGCCCGTGGCGCGGCATTCGTTGAAGCCGCGGTAATAGACCAGCCTTATGTCGAGGCTGCCGAGCGAGGCCGCCTCGCGAAACATGTCGGCCTGCAGCGCGCAGGCCATGTCCCAGGTCGGCTGCCGGCTCATGGTGGCGTCGAGCGCAAACACCAGCTTTCCCCTGGCGCCGGGGCGGTGCGGCGACATTGCGCGCGCTTTCGCCACGAAGGCCGCGATGTCTTCCGACGCCGACGGCTTGGCCTCCGGCAATGGACCGCCTTTACGCGCGTCGGCCCTTGCCGAAGCAACATCGCCTGCCGATTTTGGCTTGATAGGTTCACCGGCCATGAGCGCTCGCGATTATGTAGCAAGCTCTATGTGGGACGGTGCACGGCACCGGTCAATGCGCCGGTGGCGCAGCCGCAAACGCACGCTAGCGGTCAGTTGCCTAGTTCGTGACGGGCTTGTTCTTCGGCGCCGGATTGCTGGCCAACGGCACGGACAGCGGCACCGGTCCCGGGCTGCTGGTCAGAACGTCAGGTATCTTGGTGGGCACGGGCTTCAGCGCACTGCTCTTGTCGGATTCGTCGAGGAACTTGTCGAGCATCGCCCGGATCGAGGATTTTGCGGCGTCAGGCCCAGTGTCCCGCATGTCGTTATGCTGGAAGCCTGTGTTCACGACCGTGATCCCGGCCTGCTCGCACTCCTCGTCGTCAGGCACGACGCCCGGGTCCGGCTTGAACTGCGTATCCTTGGAACGGAACGACAGGATCTTGAATTTGCCTTCGGTCAGGAACGGCACGCGCAGATTGTCCAGCGTCACGACCTTCTTGATCTCGTCGGGGTATTGCTTGGCGAAATACATCGTGATGTCGCCGCCCATCGAATGGCCGACCATCGTCACCTTCTCATAGTCGGCGTTGGGCTGAATCTTCTTCATTTTGTGGATGGCGAAATGGATGTTGGCCACGCCGCGCTGAATTTGCGGCAGACGGCCGACATAGAGCTCGCCGACCTTGGTCACCATCGGCGGGTCGGTCGGCAGATCGTGCTGCGGGCTGACCGCAAGGTAGCCGCGCCAAGCGAAGACGTTTGCAAGGAACGAGTATTCGGTGTGCTTGACGGTATTGCCGTGATTGAGGATTGCAACCGGCAGTTTGATCAAGCCGGCATTGGCCTGCATTTCCTTGTCACGGCGAACAGCAACGTTAACCGCCACCAGGCGGTTGTCTCGGTCGGGATCGTGGAATGCAATCGTCTCGTGCCTAATCGCCCACTTGCTCGCGGTGAAATACGCGACAGCGACCAGCACCGAGAGTGAAAGCAGAACGAGAATTCCACGTTTCATATTTGTCCTCGCGCCCCGCTAAGGGCTATCCCTGTTCCTGAGACTCTTCCGGTCCCTTGTTGATGATATATGTCACGATGGCGTGACATAAAGGCCAAATGTTGTGTACTGACCGCCTGATCATTGTGCGACGCACCTAACCATTATGCAGCCGCCCGGTTTCCCACAAATTCGGCCCGTTTTCTTAGGACGCCTCCTATCAACCTTCGGTTCGAGTGCTCGATAAAAGTCTAATGAAAACGCGATGCTACGCAGTTAGTTCCCGGGAACCCACGATCCATAGGTGCAAAAATACCAGCGAGCGGCTCTAGTCCCTCGTGTACGGATCGTTATTGGCCTGGATGACGGTGATCCAGCCGCGATAGGCCGGCAAGTCGGCCGCGGATCGAGGTCAGGCGCTGATGATGATGTCGTGGACTTCGAGCGGCTTGTCGACCTGGGTGAACCATTCGGCGCGGTTGGCGGCGCGGCGGCGGCCGCGCTCGTCGAGCGGCAGCTTGAGCTGGCGCAACAGGCTGGTCACTTCCTCGCGGGCCGTCACATGGCCCATGCTGGGCCGCGTGCCGAGCGTGGCCTCGTCGATGTCGTCCAGCGCCGTCAGTCCGCGCGGAAAGAATTCGCGGTAGACCACCCGCTCGGCAAATCCGTCGATCGAACGGAAGCCGAGCCGCAGCGAAAGGTCCTTCAGGCTGTCGGCGACGAGCTGCTTGTTGCGCGAGCCGATCATCGACAGGCGGTTACGCACCACGATCCAGTCGGTGGTGGAGCCGTCGAGCTGGCGGCGCTTGCGCCTGGTGTCACGGACCATTTCCGCATAATGGCTCTCGCCGGTCACGGAATAGGTCGCCGGGTCGACGGTGCCGAGCACGTCGAAATCGAGGAAGCTGTCGTTGATCGGGGTCACCAGCGTGTCGGCCATCGAATGCGCCAACCGCATCAGATAGGAGTCCGACCCCGGCGTATCGATGACAATGAAGTCGAAGGCGCGCTCCACCGTGCTGACCGCCTCGGCGAACTGCAGGAATTCGGAATTTTCGTTGTCGGCGATCTGCATCGTCTCGCCGAGCTTGATGCAGTAATGCACCGGCATTTCGAGATCGAGACCGGTGCGGCGCGCCCACGCGCTCCGGTTGGCGATGTAGCGGGTGAAACTCCGCTGACGGCAGTCGAGATCGATGGTGGCGACGCGCTGCCCGGCCTTCATCAGGGCAACAGCAATGTGCAGGGCGGTGGTGGATTTTCCGGAACCGCCCTTCTCATTGCCGAGCACGACGACATGCGCCGAACCGAATTGACCCTGACTCGCCTGAACCAACATGATTCAACCCCCACTCGATATCTTCAAAGCACACGCCGCTTCGCGTCAAGTGAAATGCGCGACGACGCATTCAGTTCGCTCGCAGTGTGTCTTTAATCATGAATCCGGAAGGCGAAGGATGTCGCTTCGCTGCAACGATCGGCCTGCGTGCGAGTCAACCAGACGGCGGCGTGCGCCTGCCCTCGTATTGAGCTGCCGCCAGGCTCGCCACTTCCGGGCAACCTTGGCGGCAATGCTATGGCCTTATAAGGTCGGCGCGCCCGCCGAGAAGTGTGGGAGCGCCGCTCCCCTCACCCTGTCAGAAGCTGCAAGAGATCGAGGCCAGATGTCGCGAAGTCCCATGGTCGTCCGTACCGTTCCCGCATTGCGCCGCGCCGTCGAGGCCTTGCGCGCCCGAAAGGCCACCGTCGCGCTGGTGCCGACCATGGGAGCGCTTCATGACGGGCATGTGTCGCTGGTGCAGCTCGCCAGGCGCCGCGCCCAGAAAGTCATCGTCTCGATCTTCGTTAACCCGACGCAGTTCGCGCCGACGGAGGATTTCGGTTCGTACCCGCGCACCTGGAAGGCCGACCTTGCCCGCCTCACCGCCGAGAAGGTCGACCTGATCTGGAATCCGGATGTCAAGGCGATGTACCCCGACGGCTTCGCCACCCGCATCGTGCCCGAAGGTCCGGCCACCGCCGGCCTCGAGGATCGTTTCCGGCCGCACTTCTTCGGCGGCGTCGCCACCGTGGTCGGCAAGCTGTTCACGCAAGTCCGGCCGGACGTCGCGATCTTCGGCGAGAAGGATTTTCAGCAGTTGCGGGTGGTGACGCAGATGGCCGCCGATCTCGACCTCGGCGTCAAGGTGATCGGCTCGCGCACCGTGCGGGAACGCGACGGGCTGGCGATGTCCTCGCGCAACGTCTACCTCTCGCCCGAGGAACGGCAGATCGCGCCGACGCTCTATCGCGCCATGAAGGAAAGCGCCAAGCGGCTGAAGGCCGGCGGCGATTTCGAGGCCGCGATGGAAGCCGGCCGCGAGCAGGTCACCGCCGCCGGCTTTGTGCTGGATTATTTCGAGGCCCGTCACGCCGGGACGCTGGCGCCGATCGCGTCGATGAAGGACGGACCGGTGCGGATCCTCGTCGCCGCAAAGCTCGGCACGACGCGCCTGATCGACAACATCGGGGTCTAGAGCAGGATGAGATTGAGCTGGGCCGTGACGACGGACCATCTCGTGCCCCGGACGCAAGCGGCGTGAGTGCTGCGAGCCGGGGCTCATTCTACTTTGCATGGGCTTGTTTTCGCGATTTTGTGTCTAGGCCCTGCGGTGTACCGCCGAAGAGTATCTGCACTGCGTCCGGAACACGAGATCGTTAGCTTCGCGCTAATGGCGAATCGATTCGACTCCAACCCATCCCGCTCTAGGCGACGACCGCGGCTTGCTCAGAGCAGCCCCAGGTCGCGCAATTCGCGCCGCATCGGTTCCGGCATCGCAGCCACGCCGGCGGCGGAGGATTTGGTGAGGTCCGGTGGCGCGGCATCCTCGGCCAGATAGCGCCAGCCCTGGAACGGCCGCATCGGCCGCGGCGAGACCGCAAACACCTTGGGCTGCATCACCAGACGGCACCGTCCGATACCGTCCTTGTCGCGGAACGGCTCGATCGCGATGATCTTTTCGCGCGCGGCGATTTCACCCTTGATCACCCAATAGAGCGAACCGCCGGCGAGGATCTCGCCGTCGCGCTTCGGCGTCATCCGGGTGATGTGGACGTGCCGGAGCGGCAGGCCCTTTTTCTTGGCGGTTGCCATTCGTTCGGCAACCCAGCTTTTGAGCTCTTTGACCGACTCGCAGCCGACGGCAAGCTTGATGAGATGAAGCGGCATGATCCCGCCGATGTAGCGGCCTGCGCGCGCTTTGAAAAGATCACTCGTTGTCGGAGGGCGCAGGCGCCGAAGCCGATGGCGCGAGCTGGACCGGCGCCGCGCCAGATGGCCGCTTCTGCGCCGGCGGCGGCTTCTTGGCCGCGGCCAGTGCTGGTGGCGGTGTCGTCGATGCCGGCGGTGTCGCCGCGGCCGGCCGCGGTGCGGCGGGCGCCGTTGCGGCTGCCGGCGGCTTAGCCCCAGATGGCGGCTCGGGCGTCATGATGCTGACCGGCGGCGTGGAGGCCGAAGTCGGGAATTCGGCGTTGGTGGGCTTGCCCGTGGGAACGGACGGCGGCAGCGCCGCGACCAGGCCTGAAGCGGCCTGCGGCGGCGCGTTCCACGACGCGGCGTAGCGCATGATCAGGCTTTCATAAGCGCGCTCGTTCATGTTGGCCACGATCTGGCGACTGTCGGTCAGCGAGCGGAACGCACGGCAGGCCGTCGGCGTGCAGCGGTCACGGGTCGTCAGCACATAGGCCACCAGCCCGTAACGGTCCTGTTCGAGGGCGCGGCGCAGCGCCAGCGTGTCGGAGCCGGCGCCCTTATTCGCGGTGGCGACATCGCCCAGTGATGTCAGCAGCGTGATCTGCGAGGCAGCGTAGGACACGGCGGCGGCCACCGACTCGGCCGAACCGAACAGCGTCTTCTCGCAAGCGGAAAGGACAGCATCACCGGCAAGGTCATCGATGCAGGAAAGCTGCGGCAACGCGGCGCTGGCCGTCTGAACCGGGCGCGCCTCGGTCGACTGAACGGTGTTTGCCGCACCGAAGCCGCGGAAGGTCACGGCTCCCGCGACACCGATCGCAAGCAGCGTGATGAGCGCCAGCACGCCGTTGGCAGCGGATCTCTCCACGCGCAACAGCGTGATCAGGACGATGATCCCGACAAATCCGGCCGTGGCCAACGTCAGGTACAACGGAAGGTTCGGCGAGCGCCAGATCTGATCCAGCGAAGCAGCCCAGGCCCAGTTCATGCGCGGTGTCCCTTAACGCAGCATCAATCGCGTCCGAAAGACGAATGCGTCTTTACCGCATTCGCTTTTCGGCAGAATGGTTCTGCGAACGGGGCCTTTTGACGGCGGTCGAGGTGGAACTCCGTCAGCCGGCTGCTTGCACACAACTGTTTCAGGAAACCGCGAGCTGGCTTTCCTTGGCGACCCGTTCGAAAGCTTCGGTCGAGCTTTTGATGCGATACTGACAGTCGTCGCCATCAGTCGGCAGCAGCCGGATCACCTCATAGGTGCCGCTGGCGGCCGGACGGGCAACGTTGCTGGCAGTAAAATAGACAGTCTCTCCAACGGAGTACTTATGCTTCAACGCCCTCTCCATTACGCAAGAACGCCGGCCGCGCTCACGGTCCCGCTAGCTATCGGCCGACTTGAGAACCCTGCGGCAACCTAGCACAGCCGCCCCTCCAAAAGCCAGTAACATCGGGGCATGGCAAATACGCAAATTCTGCATGTTTTTCAGGGCGATAAGCCGGCTCTCCGGCTTCCCCTCGAAAATCCGCATGGCCAACCGGCCTGCCCCCGTTTCCCGATTTAGGACAGAGTGACCGAAGATTGGCCTGATTCCTTCCGCCGCTGGCGCGGAATCAGGCAATTCTCCGACCCGGCCAACTGCGAGGCGTCAAACCGTCTCGAAGCGTTCGATGACAAGCGTTTCGGCCAGGCCCGCGCGGGTCCATTCCTGGAAAGCCGGCAACGACATCATCGCATCGAAATAATGCCGCGCCTCGTCCCCCACTTCGATCGCATAGGTGCGGAAGCGATGCACCACCGGCGCAAACATCGCGTCCGCGCCGCCGAACGCGCCGAACAGAAACGGTCCTTCCTTGCCGTAGCGGCGATGGCAATCCGCCCAGATTTCCTGAATGCGCGCCACATTGGCGCGTGCGTCATCCGACAGATCGATCGCACCGACCGGGCGATGCAGATTCATGCCGCATTCATTGCGCAGCGGCATGAAGCCCGAATGCATCTCCGCCGAAATCGACCGCGCATGCGCCCGACGGGCGCGGTCTTCAGGCCACAGCCTCACTTGCGGGTATTTCTCGGCGAGATACTCGATGATCGAAAGCGAGTCCCACACCGTGACGTCGCCATCGATCAGCGTCGGCACCTTGCCTGCTCGGGAAAAGCTCAGGATCCGGTCCTTGTCCGCCTTGTCGTCGGTGTAGAGCGGGATGAACACTTCCTCGAACGGAATTTCGTTGGCGCGCAGCGC
Organism: Bradyrhizobium sp. CSA112; assembly: GCF_029051645.1. Taxonomy (GTDB): domain Bacteria; phylum Pseudomonadota; class Alphaproteobacteria; order Rhizobiales; family Xanthobacteraceae; genus Bradyrhizobium. The sequence goes on along the minus strand of NZ_JAACFS010000005.1, from coordinate 116,904 downwards.
CAGCCACGGCCGCATCGACCATGACGAATAGTTCTTGTTGCCGATGACCAGTTTCAACATTTGCGGGGAAATCCTGTTGGGACCGTGATCTTGCCATAGTGCACCGCACGCATTCAACCTGTACATCACAATGCCGTAGCCATCATCGGGGATCTCGCCACATGGGCGCTTATTGGGTCGATATCGCCGCCGTCGCGTTCTTTGTCGCGGAGTGGCTGGCCTACGGCTTCACGCTCGAGCATACCGCCTATGGCCGCGACAGCCTATCGGCGCGCATGAACCGCTATCGCGAGGTCTGGGTGCGAAACATGCTCGACCGCGAGGCGCGCATGGTCGACATGCAGATCATGGCCTCGCTGCAGAACGGCACCGCCTTCTTCGCCTCCACCAGCCTGATCGCGATCGGCGGCGGGCTGGCGCTGTTGCGCGCCACCAACGATGCGCTCGCCGTGCTTCGCGAGCTGCCGGTCGATCTCACCCCCTCGCCCGCCCTGTGGGAAATCAAATGCGTCGGGCTGATCCTGATCTTCATCTACGCCTTCTTCAAATTCGCCTGGTCCTACCGCCTGTTCAACTATGTCGCGATCCTGCTTGGCGCGATGCCGCCGTCGTCACAGCGCGACACCGCGGAAGCGGAGGCCCATGTGATGCGCACGACGCGTCTGTTCGAGGCGGCGGGGCGGCACTTCAATCGCGGCCAGCGTGCGTTCTTCTTCGCGCTCGGCTATCTCGGCTGGTTCGTCAGCCCCTGGGTCTTGCTGCTGACGACCGCGCTCGTCGTCATCGTCACCTGGCGACGGCAATTCGCATCGAACGCCTGGCGGGCGATGGGGAGTTAGAGCGTCTTCAAGCGGAAACCTGCGCCGAGAGCTGGTTTCAGATTCAGACTGCCCCAATCAGCAAGAAGGCGGCGCCGAGCGCAACGAGCGCAAGACCAGGCCAGCTCGCTTTGAACCCAAAGCCGCCAGCCGGTCTTTCAGGTTCCAAGGTGTCGCTGGGTTGCCCGGCGCGAAGCCGCCTTCTACCGCTTAGCCGGCCATGCCAGAGTGGCTGATACACCATCTGCAACACCCCACCGAGAACAAGGAGCACACCAAGCCATATGAGTGTCATGCTCGTCTCCCGTCAGTGAATGGGCCCCGAGCTTGCCGTCGGCCGAGGGTTCGACGTTTCTGGTCGATTGTCTTTCAACGTCCGGCCGGCGCTCCCGTTTCGCCTGCAGTAGTTCCATTTGGCCCTGGAGAGCGACCTTCACTTCTCCTTTTTTGACGCCGGGGTGATCGGATGATCGAGCGGCGGTGCGTTCACGCGCTAGGAAGCGTTAAAATCCTGCGGCGTAAAGCTGAGATCGAGCACTTTCCATTCGCCGTAGCGATCCACCGGCAGCATGGCGTAGGGCTGACAGGCCGACAGCGCACGGATGGCGCCCTGCATCAGTAAGGGTCCCTTCATGGAGGCGCTGGCCTCGATCAGGATCGGCTCCGCGGCCAGCCTGCCGTCCGGCGTCATCAACACCCGCAGCTTGACCTTCACGTCGTCGTTGCTTGCCAGCGAGGCCGGCAGTTTCGAGCACGTCTTGAGATGCCTACGGAATTTCGTGATCACGGTGCTCGCGATGTCGGCGGCCTCGGTCGCCGGCCCATCAAAATTGTCGTCGCCCTTGTTGCTGGCTTGCGAGGAAGACGGTGACGGCGGCGCAAGGTCGGGCGGCAAGCCGAGCAACACCTGATACTTGATCGAGATATCCGGTTCGGGCGGTTTGTCGGCCGGCGCCGCCGGTTGTGACGGCGGCTGCGCCGCGGGTGGCGTGGCGAGCGCAGCCTGCCGCTGAGGTTGCAGTTGCCCGGACGGCGGGGCTGCGCTGGCGGCAGCAGGCTTTTCCGGTAGCGACAAATCATGCTGCGGCGTGGGGGCAGGTTCCGGCTTGGTCTCGGCAACGGCTTGTTCGGCTGGCTTTGGCTGTTCGGGAATATCCTGAGGCGTGACGATCTCGACCGGAATCTGCTCGGCAGTCACCGTGCCGAACGGATGGACGTCGGAAAACAGCAGCACCAGCGTCAGCAACGACACATGCGCGATTGCCGACGCCGTGATCTCTGAAGGTATGATCCGTCGCAGCTCCATCGGCATCTGAACGATTTTCGATATTCCCTGCCCGACAGCATAGCGTCGGGCGGCGCAACTCCTCAATCCCATTTCGGCGCGAAGCCGAAATCCGTGAACCGGCCACTGGCGCTGCCCATGCCGGAAATCTGCTGCATGTCCTCTTCCGAAAGCTCGAAATCGAAGATCTCGATGTTCTCCGAAAGCCGCTCGAGCTTCGACGTGCGCGGAATCGCCGCCACGCCCTGCTGCACCAGCCAGCGCAGGCAAACCTGGGCTGCCGTCTTGCGATAGCGGTCACCGATCCGCAGCAGCGCGCGATCGTTCTTGATGCGGCCCTTGGCGACCGGACTGTAGGCCACCACGGCCATGCCGTGGCGCGCGCAGGCTTCGCTGACCTTGGTCTGATCGAGATAGGGATGGTATTCGACCTGGTCGCACGCCAGAGGCTCGGGGCACGCCGCCACCGCCTCCTCGATCAGGGCCACGGTGAAATTGGACACGCCGATATGGCGGGCGAGCCCCTGCTGCTTGACCCGTGCCAGCGCGCCCAGCGTGTCCGCCAGCGGCACCTGCGGGTTCGGCCAGTGCAACAGCAGCAGATCGATCTCAGTCAGGCGCAGCCGCGCGAGGCTTTCTTTGGCCGACCGTTCGAGATCCTTCGGCGCAAAATTGCTGGGCCAGACCTTGGTGGTGAGGAAGATGTCGTCGCGCCTGACGGCTGAGGCGCGCATGCCCTCACCCACCTCGCGCTCATTCTCGTAGACTTGCGCGGTGTCGATATGGCGATAGCCTAGCCGCAGCGCCTGCTCGACGATCCGCGCGCAGGTTCGGCCGCGCAATTCCCAGGTGCCCAGCCCGATCGCCGGGATCTTTGCACCATTGGCCTCGACAATATCCATCGGCAGCTTTCCGGAGATCGCGCCCCATTATGGGCCGCCCTCGCAGCGCTGCCAACACAAGCATTTTTACGCGGGATCGATCCAGGGTTGAATTTCCCCTCGCGTCAAGAATGCGTCAACCAGGGAACTAGGCCGGCGACGTTTCCGTGGCAAGCGCGGCGAACACGGTCTCAGGCGAATGCGCGATCACGGCGAGCAGCGCCCGCGCCGGCCCTCGGGGGACACGCTTGCCCTGCTCCCAGTTCCGGATGGTTTCGACGGGGACGCCAAGTCTTGCCGCGAATTCGAGTTGTGTGAGCTGCGCGCGGCGGCGCAGGTCGCGCACGGCCGGCAGCGCGCCGGTTTCGCCCGGCGTTGCGTCAGGAGTGACCGGCGAAGTTGAAGGTGGCGCGAGCCTGGGCATCGCAGGCGCGAGCCCGGGCATCGTCGGCGCAAGCGGAAACTCCTGCCCGTCCCGCAGTTCGACGATCCGTCCGTCCGCTTTCAGCCGCAAGCGCTGCATGTTGACCTCGTGAGCCAACATCATCGGCCAAGCGCGTTAAGGCCCGATTAACGATAAATGCGGCGCTATTTCAGCCCAAACCACAGCGTGGCGATACCGAGAAACGAGAAGAAGCCGACCACGTCGGTGATGGTGGTGACGAACGTGCCCGACGCCACTGCCGGATCGGCGCGAACCCGTTCCAGCACCATCGGGATCAGGATGCCGCCAAGCGCGCCGGCGACCAGGTTGCAGATAATGGCAAGGCCGATCACGATGCCGAGCCCCGGGATCTTGAACCACGCCACCGCAGCAACGCCGGTAATCACGGCAAAGGCGAGACCGTTGACGAGGCCGACCATCGCCTCGCGCATGACGACGCGGAGCGCATTGTTGGAGCCGAGTTCGCGGGTGGCGAGCGCCCGCACCGCCACCGTCATGGTCTGGGTCGCGGCGTTGCCGCCCTGGCTCGCCACGATCGGCGCCAGCACCGCCAGCGCCACCATCTTCTCGAGCTGGCCCTCGAACAGGCCGAGCACGGAGGACGCCAGAAACGCGGTCGCCAGATTGACCAGCAGCCAGTTGAAGCGGGCGCGCGCGATGGTCCAGACACTGTCGGACAATTCTTCGTCGCTGGTGACGCCGCCGAGCGCTTTCAAATCTTCGTCGGCTTCTTCCTCGATGACGTCGACGACGTCGTCGATGGTAATGACGCCGACCAGCCGGTTGGTGGTGTCGACAACAGGGGCCGCGACCAGATTATACTTACCGAACATCCGCGCGACCTCTTCCTGGTCGTCCAGCACGGAGACACGGCGACGGTCTTCCTCGATCAGGTCGGCGAGCGGCACCGGCCGGCGCGCGCGCAACAGCGTGTCGAGCGAAACCGCGCCCTGCCAGTGCTTCTCGGAATCGACCGCATAGATCTCGTAAAACCGGTCCGGCAGGTCCGGGGTGTCGCGCATGTAGTCGATCGCCTGGCCTACGGTCCAGTCCGGCGGCACCGCGATGAACTCCGACTGCATCCGCCGGCCTGCGGAATTTTCCGGGTAAAGCAGGCTGCGCTCCAGCGTGTCGCGCTCGGAGGGCGGCAGCTTTTCGAGGATCTCTTCCTGATCCTCCTCATCGAGGCCCTGGAGCAACTGGACGGCATCGTCCGATTCCAGTTCGCGAACGCCTTCCGCGACAGTCTCCGGTTCAAGTTCCTCTAGGATTTCCTCGCGGACGGCGTCATCGACCTCGTTCAGCGCCGAGAAATCGAAATCGGTCCCTGTGATCTCGACGAGGGTGACGCGATCCTCAGGCTCGAGGGCCACGATCAAATCGCCGAGATCGGCCTCATGCAGTTCCGCAACCACCTCGCACAACAGCGGCCGGTCGGCGGCATGGATGGCGCGCGTGATCTCTTCGACAAACTCGTGACGGAGTTGCCCTTCTTCATCCCGCATCGGCAGATGGTCGAGCACGGAGCCTCCCTCGGGTCGCGCCTCGGCTTGGGCAACGTCGATATTCTCGGCCATGCCACGCCTCGCCGGTTTGACAGATTGAGGGACTTGTCTGAGTTACGCTGCACGCTTACCTAATCGGCAACACCCAGCGCAATGCCAAATATGCCCGACCGAAAATGACCCGAAATTTCAGTGCGGCGCTATGCTCGGCGGTCGCGGCATGGATGACCTTCGTTACGGTGGCTGAGGCTGCCGAATGCAGCCGCAAGGACGCGCTCGGCACCTCACGCGTTCTCGCGGTGGACGCCGCTACCTACCCGCGCGTGGGGCTCAAGAGCTTTCCTCAAACGCTGCCACTGGAAGACCACGAAGTGGTTCTGACCTTCGACGACGGGCCATGGCCTCCGACGGACCAGAAGATACTGGCGGCGCTGGCACATGAATGCGTGCGCGCCACCTTCTTCCTGATCGGAAAGCCGGCCTCCGAACATCCCGGACTGGTGCGAAAAATAGCGGCCCAGGGCCATACCATTGCGCACCACACATGGACCCACCACAATCTCAAATACATGAAGCCGGAGGCGGCCATCGGCGAGATCGACAAGGGCATCGCGGCGGTCGAAACGGCGCTTCACGGGACGGCCAGCACGAGCCCGACCACACCGTTCTTTCGCTTCCCTCATTTTGAAATGACGGACGCAACACTGGAGGCTTTGCAAAAACGCGGCATCGCAGTGTTCGGCGCCGATCTCTGGGCCGGCGACTGGATTCCCATGACGGCGGCGCAGCAGTTGAAGCTGCTCACCGAGCGGCTGCAAGTCGCCCGGAAGGGCATCATCCTGCTGCACGACCCCAAAGCGCAGACCGCTGCCATGCTGCCGGCCTTCCTGCGCTATCTCCGCGACAACCATTATCGCGTGGTCCATCTGGTTCCGGCGGCTGCCAAAACCGTGTCCGACAAAGCACATTAGGTCACGATCTTTTTGGTTGGCGCTGTTCTTCCGCCCGGATCAGCCTCCGAAGCCAAATTAAGTCTGGAATTCAGACGATTAAGGCGGCATTCATGGCACCAGATGTAAGTAGTTGCGTGCTCTTGGAATGAAGCCGGGGTTCAATGATCGCTAGCGTATTGGGGGAGCTTCGCCGGCGTCCTTGGACCGCCTTGTGTGTGGGCCTGCTCACCTCTGTCGCCGCGCAGGCTGCACCTGCCGCGGATTGCCCGGGTCATCCCGACGCCATCGGCACGTCACGCACCATCGTGGTCGATCCGCGCGCCTATCCCGTCATCGGCACCATGCAATATGGCAAGACGCTGCCGCTGCAGGAACGTGAGGTGGTGCTGACCTTCGACGACGGTCCGCTGCCGAAATACAGCAACCAGATCCTCGACATTCTCGCAGCCCATTGCGCCAAGGCGACCTTCTTCCTGGTCGGAAGCCAGGCCAACGCCAACCCCGAAGGCGTGCGCAAGGTGCGCGACGCCGGCCACACGGTAGCCACCCACACCCAGAACCATCCGGGCGGCATGGATCGCCTGCCACTCGACCGCTCCAAACAGGAAATCGAACAAGGCATCGCGTCGGTGACCGCGGCGCTGGCCGACGGCACCGCGCCCGCGCCGTTCCTGCGCATTCCCGGCCTGCGCCGCAACGACGGGATCGAGGAATTTGCCGCTTCCAAGGGGCTTCAGCTCTGGAGCGCCGATTTCCCGGCCGACGACTGGCGCGACGTCTCTGCCAATCGCGTCTATGAGCTCGCGATGCAGCGGCTGGAGCGAAAGGGCAAAGGCATCCTGCTGCTGCATGACATTCAGCCGCGCACGGTCATCGCGCTGCCAAGGATCCTGCACGAACTGAAGACGCGCGGCTATCGTATCGTCCATGTGGTGCCGGCGACACCGGAACGGCCGGCGACACCGACCGAGCCCCGGCAATGGCAGTTGCATCCGGCGCCGGATATGGTGGCGACGTCGCGCTGGCCGAAGGTTCCGAAATTCGCTTTTGCCGGCCCTGCGGCGCTTCCCGTCCCGGCCTTGTCCGATCTCGATTGGCACACGACCGATCTCGGCGGACGCGCCGCGCGGCGCGGTCGAGGCATTCCCCTGCCGCCGGTAACGCTATGGTCCAGTCAAACGATGTTGCCGCCGGCCGGCACGCTGGCCGCGCTGCCCGTGCCTGCGGCGAGCATTTTCAAAATTCCGGAACCGACGTTTGCGAGCGCGCTAGCCTCGGCTGCACGCCGGGTGGCAACGGTTGCGCAGGCGCGTTCAACGGAAGTCTCCTCCGCAAAGCTCGGTGGCAAATCTCACCGTCACGGCCGCGCGGCTGCGGCCCAGCCCCCGGCAACTACCGGACAAGCCGCGCAGACGCCGCAACACGCCGAAGGGACCTCGCCCAAGCCGGCGGTGCAAACCAAGCGGAATGGGCGATCGGTTCGGGTCGCCGGCTTGAAGAAGCGTTGATCTTGTCGGTTCTGATCGAATGGATCAGGACCGCCGCCTAATCATTTGTTTTGATGCATTTCCTGAGCCCGCAATCGGGACAAGGCTCAATTCGTCACGATCTTGGCGATGCAGAGCAGGATGACGATGGCGAGAAACAGCAGGTCGATATAGGCCTTTATCTCGCCGGCATGGCGGAGCGCGCTGACGTCGGAGATAACCTGCTTGCGCGTAGACGTCGAACTCGGCCCCTCGCCCAGCGCCGCCACCAGGCGACGCGCCTCCAGCTCCAGCCGCTCAATACGCTGGAAGAAATGAAACGACCGCAGCGCGGACGCCGCGTGCATGCCGGCATAGACCAGCACAAGAACCGCGACCACCACGCGGTGCTGGTATTTTTCGAGGAAATTCAGAGCAAAATAGACCAGCGCCAGGAACACGAAGTTGGAGAGGAATCGATAGGCATAGCTCAGAAACAGCATGAAGATGCTCCGGGTGGTCTTGGTCGCGTCGAACTTCCTGGAAGCGCCGAACGGCGGCGAAGCCGGCGGGAATCAACAGCCGGCCGGCCCGTCCAGTTTACGCGAACGGTGCGACGGTAGGGATATCAACCCGCAGGCCGCAGCAAAGGATTCGCGGGGCCGTGTCATTGCGGACACGCGAACACCTCGCAGAATTGTATTCGGCCCAAACTGCAACATTGCGGTGCGCTCGGAGGGTATCGGATCACCCAAGTATACGATCACCCAAGTATACTAAGCTGTTACAAACGGGTGCGGACCTGCCTCATCAGCCACTGCGGCCACCGCAGCACGCTGTGAGGCTGTTCTGACCGTCGGATACCGCAAAGAGGACCCGCCATTTGCGGCGGGTGCGAGTCTAGGGAGAAACTGCAAACTAACCTGATTCGCGGCACCAGCGTGTACCGCAATTCACACACGCTATTCGAAAAACATGGCCTACCGTCGGGACGGCAAACCTGATCAATGTTCCGGATTTCTCGCGGCGGCTATATTTTGCCTTCGATCATCTTGAGTTTGACGCTCTCGCAGGTCTTCCGAACCTGCTCGGTAAAGATCGAGCATTCTTCGATGCGCTTGAAGATCTTCTTGGCTTCCTCACGATACGAGGCTGCGGTATCGCGCATGAAGGCAATGGCATTATGCACTTCGGCGGTCATTGCCTCGCATTTCTTCGCCGCGTTGATCAGCTCGGCTCCCATGGCTTCGATTTCCTTGGCAGCGGCTTCATAGTCACGTACCACAGCCTCGGCAGTGAGCGCGCCGACGCGCGTAACGCCCTCTTCATGCTCGACATAGTCCGGCATCGGCCCCGACGGGGCCGCCCTGGTCGCAGGAAGGCTCCCTACGACAACTTCTTCAAGCTTGGCTAAATCCAGCGGCGCAGTTCTGTGAAGTCGTTCGATGCTCGCCATAGGCGATCTCCATGACCCAATGAACACCCCCAGCGCGAACATAGCGACCGATTCGTGGCGGAATCCTGCATCGAAGAAAGCAACGAGAAGGCAGCCGTGTGAATACATGCGCCGTGGGGCGACCTGGGCGCTTCCATTCACTTGAAGCCGCACCGGCCCACGCATTAACCATGCCGGCGCATCAGGCTGCGCATGGTCGACGCTTAATGGGCGTTTAACAGTTTGCATCAATGATTGACGCTCCAGCGCAAGATCTTTCACGCCGCAAGAACTGCGGGCCGCACTCAACCTCTTCAGGAGGATCGATTGAGGACGCTTCTTATTTGCGCGCTGGCTACCACCCTGGTCGGTTGCAGTAGCCAACAATCAACACAGCCATCGTGCGTTGGCCTGAACCCATTGGCCTGCCTGACCGCGGTTCATGTGCCGATTGAACCTGAACCGGATGAAAGCGATTCTGCCACAAAGAAACCGGTATCCACCGTCGCCTGGCGCGGCGACAGTCCACCCCGGTCTCACGCGGACCACGCCATCCGTCGAACACCTAAGCCAATCAAGGTCGCGGCGAAAGCCGCGTCTGCTGTTCCGATACCGCGTCCTTCTCCGCAAACGAACCAGCAGACAACAGGCAATGCTGTTGCTTCCGAAGCTGCTCGCGCAAGCGCCGCCGATCCGCATTCAACGACTGACGTTCCGCAGACCCGAACGACAGAGCAGCAGGTGGCGGCCGCCTCCGCAGTCGCGGAACGAATGTCGCCCCCCTCGTTGGATGCGTCGCTGGACGCCCTCGTGGCCATCCTGGTGGCGGGTCCTGACGTCAAGTCGGTCTCCGAACTGGCCGGTAAGACAATTGCGATCGACGATAGATATTCCGAACAGTCGATCAGCCGCGTCAGGACAGCGATGGGGGCGGCCGGCGCGCCCGAAGTCCAACTGAGCAAAGGTCAAACCACTGCGATCAGTCGGCTGGTCGGCAAGGAAGTTCCGGCCGCGGTCGTCGGGTTAGTTTCCGCCAGCGCCGCGGAAAGCTTTCCCGAGCTCGCACGATTGAGGACCTTTCGAGTACCGCTCTCACCTCGATCCCCGAACAAGCAGCCGTAAGCGGGTTTCTGGCGCGCTCGCCTCTGGATCGAAATTCTTTTGCTCCCACACTCTTGCAATTTGGCAATCTGCCGCCAATTATACGGCATATTGCCGACCGCCTGAGGGGCACTTATGTCTGTTATTGAAATAGTGGCGAAAAAGCTCGGCGGCCGCCCGGTACTTGGCGGCGTTGTGCGCTCTCAGGCTGACCTCGCTCTGGTGGTTCGAAAGCGGCTTCCGCTAGCGGCACTTCGAGGCTTGGCGCAGGCAGGTCTCAGTGACCGGGAAATAGAGCTGTTTATTATACCGCAGCGCACGCGCCGTCATCGCGCCGACAAAAAGCAACCTCTTACGGTTGAGGAATCCGATCGCGCCGTTCGACTGCTGCGTGTCCAGACTGTCGCCGAGGAAACGTTCGGAAATGTCGACAAGGCGAATGTATGGCTTCGCCGTCCACTGGCAGAACTGCACGGCGAGATGCCATTGGCAGTGGCGCAAACCGAGGCTGGCGCGCGCGTCATCGAGACCATACTCGGAAAAATCGCTTGGGGTTCCGCCGCCTGATGCTGCTTTGGCGCTTGTCAGGTGCGCAGCACGCGAGAGCATTCGATGGCGGCTACGGTCTGCTGTTTGACGGCCGTTGGAATACGGTGGGGCACCCTGTCACCTACTGCGCCACATCGCCGGCTCTATGCGTCCTGGAAAAACTCGTGCATGTGGAGGATCCCATGCTCCTGCCCGAGTTGATGATGGTTCGCTATGACGTGCCGGACGATCTTGGCGTCGATACCCGTGGGCTCACCGACCTGCCCGCCGATTGGCGACAACAGGAAAGCTGGACACAACAGCAAGGCGATCAATGGCACGGCTCGCTCTTGACGCCGCTCCTACGCGTTCCCTCTGCCATCGTCCCGCTGGATCAATCTCCCGACCTGAACGTCCTAATCAACCACCGTCATCCAGCAGCGGCGCGCATCTCTACCGTCGCGGTAGACCCTTTCGTTCTCGATCCGCGCCTGATCTAGCCGCCCCATTCACCACGGAATCGGCTTGCGGTACTTCCCCGCACAGCGTAATTTTCAACTACACGTAGTTCATTTGAAAACGATCTATCGCGTTCGGTCTGGCGGGAGAGAGCGATGGCTGACGTCCCATGGCACCTTTCTGGTGACTATTTCGAGAATTGCAGTTGCAGCATCGCGTGTCCCTGCCTCGTGTCGGCAGCACCCCCGCTGACCTCGCGACCGACCGAGGGCTTCTGTAACGTACCGCTGATCTTCCACATCGAAGGCGGCCGCTATGGCGATATCGTGCTCGATGGACTCAATGTCCTGGTTATCCTCCACGCACCTGGGGTCATGGCAGACGGAGATTGGTCGGTGGCCGCCTATATCGATCAGCGCGCCAACGATGAGCAGACCGAGGCTCTAGCTGCGATCTTCACCGGCGCCGCCGGTGGTCCGATGGCCGCGTTCACTCCGCTGATCAGCAAGAACCTGGGGGTGCGCAAGGTCCCCATCACATTCCAAATCGACGGCAAGACGCGGTCCGCGGAAATCCCGGGTATTCTGCACATGTCCGTCGATCCGTTGCCGACAATGCATCCGAGCGGGGAAATGTGGGCGAACATCGGCCATCCGGTTAGCCCCGACAAGATGGCGTTGGCAGTCGGCGCCCCCGGCAATACGTTCAGCGATCTTGGCATGCGCTGGGATAATTCCGGCAAGAACGGCCTCTATGCGCCGATCAGCTGGTCGAACCGGGCTTAACGCAACTCCTGATACCGGCCTTGCGACAAGGCCGGCAACGTCAATCGCAAATGACCGACAGCACCCTGGAAACCGTGCTTCGGCGCGATCGCTGGGTCGTCGGCGGCGCGATCGGCATCATTGTCGCGCTGGCATGGAGCTATGTGCTCTGGCTCGCCAACGACATGGACATGGGCGGCATGGACATGACCGGGCTCCGCATGATCCCGGCCGGGATCGGAATCATGTTGCCGGCCAACGAGCCATGGCGAGCGGTCGAGTTCGCGTATGTGTTCCTGATGTGGGCGGTGATGATGGTCGGAATGATGGCGCCCTCGGCAGCGCCCATGATCCTGATGTACGCCCGGGTGGGTCGACAGTGGAAAGCGCAGGGCAAGCCGTTCGCCGCGACCGGCTGGTTTGCGGCCGGTTATCTCCTCGCCTGGAGCGGCTTTTCGCTGGCAGCCACCTTTCTCCAATGGGTAATCGAGCGGGCAGCCCTGCTGGATTCCCGGATGGTGATCGCCAGCAATCTTCTCGGCGCAATCGTACTGATCGCGGCGGGAGTCTATCAATGGACTCCGCTCAAGAACGTCTGTCTCGCCCAATGCCAGTCGCCGTTTCAGTTCCTGATGCGCCACGGCGGCTTTCAGAACCACCTGCGGGGCTGCCTGCTGCTGGGGCTTCGGCACGGAGGCTATTGTGTCGGCTGCTGCTGGGCTTTGATGGCGCTTCTGTTCGTAGGCGGGATGATGAACGTGCTTTGGATTGCGCTTTTGGCACTGCTTGTCCTTTTGGAGAAACTTACGCCGGTCGGACGATGGATCGCGCGTGCTGCCGGCATTGCATGTGTGGCCGCGGGCGCTTGGCTACTGGTGTCCTTGCCGCAATGATGAGCAACCTGCCAAATGTTCAATTCGAATTGCCATCGGCAACACCGCAAGTGTAACTCGCCCCCATTGCTTTCTGTCCGGACCGACGAGGTGAAAGTATGGCAACGCTTTTCGGAGCGAACCCGCGGTTGCCAACACATTCGAGATGAAGCTCCAGCTCATCGTCATGCCCGTTGCGGACGTCGATCGCGCCAAGCCGCCAGTAACCGCTGCTTGGACGAGATCGCGTGGCGCTCGTTAATGAAAGTGCGAGCCCGCCGATTTCTCCGCTGCGCTACGCCACGGTGCGCTGAAGTCGATCAGCGACATCGACGTCGGGGGCTATGTCGCTAGTTAGCGAACCGCAGCAAAGAGATCAAAAAGCGGAACAGGACGATAGAGAACGGCAATCTGGTCAATCGCGCCGCGATTGGCGACCTCTCGTTTGATTTCGGCAATACCCCGCTCGTGGTAGTCGCCGGAATATTCTTTTCCAGCCATGCGACGACCGAGCTTATAAAAGATGTTTTCCGTAGGACCTGATATGATGAGCCGGCCCCCTTGCTTGAGCAATCGCAAGAGATCATTGAGCGTACCGTTGAGATCCTCGACGTGCTCGAGTACGTCGAGTGCGGTGATGACATCGTACGATGCGGTGGGCAATCCACGCAGCGTTGCGGTCTTGAGGTCGAGCGTTTCGATGTTCGCGTGAAATCCCATCTGTGCTTTCATGCGCTCAAACGGCGTCAGATCAAGATCGGCAGCGGTGACGTGAGAGGAAATCTTCGCAAGAAACGGTAGAAGTACGCCGGACCCGCATCCGAAATCGAGCACACGCTGGTATGGTGCGTGCGGCTCAAGGTATTCCATAGTCTTCCGGAGTCGCTGCCAGAAAAGCCAGTTGATGAGCGGATTGGGATGTGAGTACGCAGGAAACGCGGCCTCATCCAGACGTCCAGGTTCTGATTGCGAAAGTACTTTTCGTATTGTTGACCGTATTTCAGATTTATATTTCTTAAACTCGATGTCTTCCATAGTCTGATCTCTATCGGTCGAATAGTTTCAGTTGAAATGGCGGAGAGGAAGGGATTCTCAAGCTTCTCTCCGGAGGGTCTCGAAAACGCCAGCGAAATCGGCGCTTTCCGGGCGCTTAGGCGGGTTGTGTGTGTGCTGGAACCGGAGCCTCAGCTAAGGATTCGACCCGATAGTAAAACGCTTTCCACCATCGTGCCACATCGGCAATCGCAAGCGGCGCCGGGTATCCCATAGATTGCCTGCATGAAGAAGATCGGATTCCTCTCGTTGGGGCGCTGGGCGCCTTCGTCGCAATCGCAGACCCGCTCCACAACGGATACGCTGCTGCAATCCATTGAGCTCGCCATCGCAGCCGAGGAGTTGGGTGCGCTTGCCTCGCCTTTCCCCTTGCTGGCAGCCGTCGGCTGATCCGGATTCGCTCATCAACAGCGTCTACGATGCGGCATCTTGGAAAGCTTTTCCTTAAATTCCAGCGGCAACATATGGGAGAGCCCAGCTAACCCACCGTCGCCAGCAAGCGGGCGGCAGACTTCAAATCCGGCGTATCGGAACCCTCCGCAAAGTGCTCGAATAGCGGTTGGAGAAGTTCTCGGGCAGGCTCACGTTCACCGCGGGCGGCGAGCAGAGCAGCCAGATCGATTGCGGTGCGCAACTCCCATGCCCGCGCCCCTTGACGACGGCTCAGTTCGAGCGACCGCGTGAAATATGCTTCCGCTTCATTGGCGCTAGGCCCCGGCGTTGCAAGAACAAGATTGCCCTTCACGCGCAGCAACTCGGGCTTATAGCACAGATCACCATTCGCTTCGACCGACTGGATCGTCTCGTCGATCAGTGTGCGGGCCTCTGCGAGCCGGCGTGTTGCGGCGAGGCCCTGAACGAGCGCGATGTTGAGCGGCGTGGTGAGCAGTTCATAGGGCGCCGCGTGAAGCTCAGCGAGGCCAAATTGCAAGCTCCTGATCCCTTTGTCTGCATCGCCTTGCCGAATGGCAATTTCCCCCTGGAAACCACGCCCAACCGCCAGATAGGGTCCGAGAGAATGGAGTTCGGCAAGCGCGAAAAGTCGATCAAAATGCGCATTTGCGCGATCGAGATCGCCGATCCAGAGAAACACCGAGGCAGCCCAGACGAGAGCGATGGAGAGCGTCAGCGGATGGTCAAGGGTTTCTGCATCCTCGGTCGTCAGAAGGGCGCGCTCCACCGCCCGATCCGGATGGCCTCGCAACCAGAGCGTCCTGGCCAGGATCGCGCCGGCCAGAATCCTGCCGTCGAAGCCAAGATAGTTCGTGGTGCTCCGGCCAGAACGAGGCCCATACCGCAACGCCGCTTCGAGCGCAGTTTGCGCACGGCCAAGCTCTCCATTGAGGTGAAGGGAGATTCCCATCAATGAGTGCGCCCGCGTGAAGGGACGCGACTTCGTCTTTACGCGGTTCGCGCCGTAATCGAATCGAGGGGCGGTGATGGCCGTCACATTTAGGCCAATCTGCTTCAGATGCGACGAGATCCCGCGCGAGCTCCAGCAGCGCCGCCGAAGCCACCCTTGAGCTCGACTGAAAGGTCCGTTCTGATGTGTAGCATTCTAAGTGATTGATTTGCCTGGTGCGCTCGGAGGGCGGTCGCATTTGCTGCAATTTCAATGACTTATCAGAGCTCGACAATGCGTAAGGTGCCTTTCAAGCCGATCGGGTGCTTTTCAGCACCGGAGCTGAACTGGATTGGGCGTGACACATAGGGGGCGGATGAACTCCGATTCAATCAAAGCCCATCACGGTTTAGCGGCGCTGCCGGCCGCTCGTCAGCAATAGGCGGTCGGATAGAGTTTGCGCAAAGCCAGCCGAACTCAACTTTCTTGTGTAGTGCTGCGCCCGCGATAACGTTCTTGTGTCCTGTACTGCACCTTCTTCGCCGCTGCGTGGTGTTGGCTTTTCCAAAAGCGCCTGGGATATTATCTTGTTCGTTCGCGCAACCGCGGGGCGGCATCGTGCACGTTTCATCCACGACGCGGGACATGATCATCCGCCCACCACGGCGGCGATGGCTTCCCTTATTTTGGCCATCGCGTAGCCTTTGACCTGTTCGAGTTCGAGATGCGGAATATTGGGCATCTCGTCCGATGCAACAAGACAATCCACGATCGCCGGGCCCTCGCAGCTCAGTGCCTCAACGATCGCCGGAAGCAGGTTCTCGGGTGTTTTGGCTGAAAAGCCTTTCGCTCCGCAGGCTCGCGCGAGCGCGACAAAATCAGGATTGGGAAACTCGATCGCCTCCCTGAAGGGAACGATCCCAACACTTTCCGCTTCCAGCGTGATAAGGCCGAGTGCTGCATTGTTGAAGATCACGACCTTGACAGGCAGCTGGTGGTGAACCGCCGTCATAAATTCGCCCATCAGCATGTTGAAGCCACCATCACCGGTGAGCACTATGACCTGTCGGCCACGATCAAGCGCCTGAATTCCATTGGCTTGGCCGAGTGCAGTGCCGCAGGCCGCATTGTTGAACGAGCCCACAATTCGTTGGCCGCCGCTCTGCCGGATCCAATTGCCGGACCAAAGCGTGTTCAGTCCCGTGTCCAGGACAAACACCGCATCTTGCTTCGCGAGATCGCTGACGGCTCTTGCTACAGCCTGAGGATGAATTTTGTGCTGGCTCCTGCTCAGATTGGCCTGCTGGTCCAGCATGCCATCCCACTTGGCCCGCTCGTTCTTCACTCGATCGAAGAATGTCGCATCATTCTTCGGCTTCAGCTTCGTCAGCAGCAGTTCGAGCGTAGGCCTGACGGAGCCGACAATTGCATACGAGGTTCGTGTTCTTCGACCTAACGCAGCCGCCCGCTCATCGACCTGGACAACATTGCCGTGAGCGGGCAGGAAGTTTGAATAGGGATAATCCGTACCCAGCATCAGAAGCAGATCGCCGTGCTGCACAGCGCTGTAGACTGGTCGGGTGCCGATCATGCCAAGCCCACCCATCCATCGCGGATCGTCGTAGGGCAGAATATCTTTGCCACGCATCGTATGGACCAGCGGAGCTTTCAGCCGATCTGACAATTGTCGTACCAGGTCAGCGGCGCCGTGGCAGCCGAAGCCACACATTGCAACGACGCTGTGTGCCTCATTGATACGGCGAGCCAACTCATCAACCTCGGCTTCTAAAGGCGACACTTCATTTCGCGGCCGCAAAGTCGCAAGGCTCGTCGGCTCGCCATGCGCAGCCTCCGACAAGACATCCTGCGGAAGGGTCAAGTGCGCGACACCGGGCCCTGCATAGGCCGTCGCGATTGCCTGCTGTACCACGCTGGCCGCCTGCGCAGCTGACGAAATGGTCTGGGTGTAAAGCGACACATCGCGGAACAGCAGATCAGGCTCGGTGCTCTGAACAAACTCGATTCCCTTCAGCCGTCGCGACATCTCGCCGGAAAGCGCCAGCACCGGTGCATGATTGCGGTTTGCTTCATAGAGTCCTGCAACAAGGTGATTGCTGCCCGGACCCGTGGTGCCGGCGCAAACCGCGAGCCGGCCGGTCAGCTGTGCTTGGCCGGCCGCCGCAAGCGCCGCGCCTTCCTCATGCCGGACCCCGATCCATTCGATGTTGCTGCGCCGAACCGCATCCGCCAACGGATTGAGTGAATCTCCGATCAATCCAAAAATCTGCTTTACGCCGACCTGTTCTAACAACTCGACAATCATCTGTGCCACTGTCCGCGACATCCGCATTCCTTTCGTTCTGACGACGACTGCGAGATGTAATGCAATAGACACCGGGAAACGGTCTTTCGGGAACGCACGAACGCCTCGCCCTTTGTGACGCCGCCGGCAGCCAGCACTGGAATTGGTGCGACCGTGTCCACCACTTCCGGCCACAAGACCTCCGAACCGCGCGAGCTGCGCTACTAACACTCGTGGGCGGGGCTAGAGCCGCCATCGCAGGGACATAGAACCGCTCCTACTTGACGGCAAGCGGAACGAAACCGGTGCGTCGATTGATGGACAGCTCGAACATCGATCCGGGCACCGCCTGCTCGATGAACGTCTTCATTTGCGGCCAGCGCCAGAGCAGCACCGAGGCGCTCTGATTGCTGGGCGTTGTTTCGAACGGCGAAGCGCCGCGGATCTCCCTCGCGCTCTGGGCGAAGGCGCTCGTAGCGAGCACGGTTCCAGCTGCGATTGTGGCAAGCGTTTTGATGAGCAGGGTCATGGCATACTCTCCGTTGAGTGTGCACTCTCCGTTGAGTGCAGGATATCCCACGATCTCAAGCTCCACCGGTCGGGCGAGGGCCGCGAGCGCCCGCGCCGCCACGCCGCCGATGAGCGTGAAGCCACCCTGCGCCCCTGCTGGCCGGAACTGAATGCAATTCGATCAATTGGGGTTGCGTCAAATTAGCAGCGATCAGTCAGCGGTGCGGTCCCAGTTGCAGCCTTCTACCTCCCATTGGGAGCGGCAACGCGTCATTATGTGGCGGATTCCTGTTCTTCCTGCCGGAACGATTCAGGTCAGGTAAATTTAATTCCGCGTTGCGTGGAGTTCATAATGCGTAGGTCTAGTTGGACGCCGTCGATAGTCCCGAACGACAACGATGAAACGGTTTACTTGGTGGCGGATGATTTCGGTCGATTAGGCCGCGCCTGGCGCGAAGCTGATTACGAGGCCACCGATCTCGAAACGGTCATTCAAGACCTACTGATCGGCCAATATAGCAACCCCATCCGCGTCGTCGCCTTCAATACCACCGAGCGCTGGTCGGAAGATGTTTCAGAAGACGTCGCGCGCGAACTGCGTCGTCGCTGCGATCTGCAGATGCGCGATCTTCCCTCTACGATCTCTGATTTTGTCGAGCGGCACGAGGATCGCGATCGGCGCCAGTTGAGCCTTCGGCTGGTCTAACTCAGACTCGCATTTCTTCCGCGGTTGCCTATTTATCCCGCATGCGAAAGACCGCATTCCACCCCTGCGTTGCGACGCGCGTCATGGTGCGGTGCGTTCCCGTTTTTCCGGCCGGAACGATTCGCCTGTGCCAGTTGAATCAGCTTTAGTGGCGTGGAGTTTGCGGCGTGGCGTTTCAGCGCAAGAAAGTGGCGGCGGTCGGGGTGAAGGCGCCCTTCCCCGGATTCATCGAGCCTGCGCTGGCGACCTCGATCGAGAAAGTACCGTCCGGCGAGCGCTGGATCCACGAGATCAAGTTCGACGGCTACCGCGTCCAGCTCCACATCCATAATGATGCCATCAAGATCCTCACCCGCCGCGGCAATGACTGGACCAGGCGCTTCAGCAAAGTCGCTGGCGACGCGTACCTGATCAACGCCGGCAGCGCCATCATCGACGGCGAGGTGGCCGTTCCGGCGGCAGATGGCACCACCGACTTTTCCGTGCTGCAGAACGAACTGCGTGGCAAGTCCAATCGGATTGTGATGATCGCCTTTGACCTGCTCTATCTGAACGTCCAGGACCTGAGAAAACTGCCGCTCATCGAGCGCAAGGCACATCCGAAAAAGTTGATCGAGAAGACGGCTATCCAGTTCAGCGAAAGCTTTGAGGTCGATGGCAAAGAGATGTTCGCGCATGCCTGCAAGGTCGGGCTGGAAGGCGTCGTCTCCAAGCTCCGCGACAGCCGTTATCTTTCGGGGCGCGGCCGGGACTGGGTCAAGAAAACCTGCGCCCAGGGCGAGACGCTGACCATCGCCGGCTTCGCTATGAAGGATAAGAATTTCGATGGCATCTATGTCGGGAGGCAGAAAGGTGAGGGCCTGCTCTATGCCGGAAAGGTGGATCACGGCTTCAACACCGCCACGGCAAAGGACTAGCAAGCCCGATTGAAGCCCAGATGCCCTTGTGCGCGGTCCTCTTGCTGTAAGGCTGCGTCTTGCGGATTAGCGGAACTGGGGACACGTCGTCCGAAACACTGCCATCGCCATTGGCATCACATTCGTCACGGCGATAGGCGTCTACCTTGCGATACGATTTCTCCAGTCGGTGCTATAGGCGCAAGCGCGCACCCGCGAGGCTGCTCGGCTTCTATTATTGCTTTTCAGAGGGAGCGACCGCGGGAGGTGATGAGAGTTCTTCAGTGTTCGCAGCACCCCTAAGTTCTGATGCACCAACACAGTCACCCGCCCAAATCTTAGTGCCTTTGACCGTTCCGACCAGTTTGCAGGATCCAGTTGTTCCAAAACACCGGTAGCGTTGCCGACGACCAGCAAATGGCGTTGCCGTGCTGGGGCGGCCCCTAAGACGCGGCGGCCTTACTTCGTTACGGGTGGGCGGGTAGCGATCATTGCCTCAATGTCGCGGGCCCGCCGTGCGGCCAAACGTTGCCCCAAGCTCTGCCTCAGCTCCGCCACCCGGAATAGCGCCGTCGCTATTTGACTTGCTTATAATCCGCCGCGCGCGTCATGTGCGGCATGGAAAAGGCTATCACCAAGCCAACCGCGCCCCCGCTGATCGGCCGGTCACGGAAGAGGAAATCGACAAGCTTCATTCCGAAGCATTCCGCGATCTGGAGTTGGCAGGCCGAGCGCGCGAAGGAGGCTGCGAGGCCGAAAACCGGAAGTACCAGCCAGCCGACCCGCTGATTTGCGTTAAGAAGCCATCCGCCGCCTGGTCGAACTCGGGCTGAAGGGAAAAAGCAAATGATCAAGCCGAAGCGGTCTGCCGAGCAACAGGTTGCGGACGAGCTCGAGCGACGGGCTCTCCACCCGCTTTCGTCGAGGCAGACGATATCGGACAGCCAAGCCGAGCCAGAATTCCATGCAAACCACAAACGCCTTAGAGCAGAAAGGCTGGCGCGAGAGGCAGTCGAGATCGGGCTGAAGGCGAAGAAATGACAAAGCCGCCGGGCGGGCTTCAACCACCAAAGCCGACCACCAAAGCCGAGCGCGATGCGCGTAAGGCATTTCGCCAAGTCGATGCCAAGAAGGCAATGACTGAGCACGAGATCGCGCAGAAGGCCTTCACTAACAACCGTGAGCGTCTGAAGGCAGAGCGGCTCGCCAGGGAGGCTGCGGGGCCCCCGCCCGCGAAAACCAAAGGCTCCAAGGCGAAGGGAAAATGACACCATCCCCTTCCGGGGGCGCCTCTGCTTGCTTGCAAGCAGACTCTTTTACTTTCCCCAGCGTTTTTCCGCAGCCTTCTTGGCGATCTCTTTCCGCTTCTTCGCCGACATGCCCGCGGCCCGCGCCTTGCCGCCCATGCGCCCCAGCGCCACGGCGGCCGCGTTCTTGCCGTCCTCGGTGGTGATGTCCTCGATCTCGCCGGTGGCGATCTTGGAGATCATGATGGCGTTGCCGATGGCGGCGGCTGGCCGCTTCTCGCCCTTAGGACCCCTTGGCATCTCTATCCTCGAACATGCGGTCGATTAGCAACTGGATGGCTTTTCTCACCGCACCGTTTCTATCCTTGGCAATAAACTCGTTGATAGGTGTGCGCGTCCTGCCGTCCTCAGGGGAGACGTCATTCTCATAATCGATGAACAGCGCGCCATTGTCGTCTTGTACCAAATACCACCAAGAATCGCGCTGGCTCGACATGTGGCTATGCAATACCCTGCTTTGACCCATTTCCACCTCCTGCATTGCGATAAGCCCAGCTATAGGTAATGCTTAGCGGTAAGCTTCTAAGGGAGGGTCAAATGCGGTAGTGGGCTCTTTCAGCGATGGCCGCGAATGTTACCAAGCGGCTTTGGAAAATCGGTGATATCGTTGGGGTGTTGGAAGCGTGGGAGGTCGCGCGAGTGAGGCGGTCTATCTGGGAGGAAGGCCATGGAATGGTTTAGCCGGAAGACATCGATAGCGGGTAGTCAAGTTCCCAATTGGATACTTGTTCTAGCGGCTCTCGTCGTAATCTGGATTATCTACTCATTCGTCGCGCGGTGAGTGAATGGGGACGAATGAGCAGATAATTGTGGCAACGGGAAGTGACGATAGCGCGGATTGAAAAGCTTGATACTGATTTGGCCGCCAAGTTCAGACGGGAAGGCAAGTTCTAAATTTCAAACTGAGGCACTACCGGACTTCACGGGCGGCCGGGCTTTGTAGCTTCTTGGCGCCCCATCGATATCAACAGGCCAGTAAGCAGGTCGGCGACAAGGAACACCTAAAGATCTTTGCGAGCGAGAAAGCCGCCGAGACATGGCTTCAGGAGAATGACCCGGAAGGCGTGGCGTTCCAGTATGAGGTGGAGTGAAGACAGGCGCCTATGCACCACCTTTTCGCGCGGGGCGTTCTGACGTTCTCACTTATGGAGCGAACTGAGATAGGCGAAGTAAGCCGAGCAGGCCGAAGCGGCGGCCGCGAGCGCTGCGATCACCACGGAAGCGAACATGATCCAGCTCCGCCACTGGTCCTGTACGGCGGCTCTTCTTGCCATTTCGGCCTTTGCGGTGAGGTGGATGAGACTGTCAGGCCGTGTGGACAAATCCTGCGCGAGTTCGGCGTTGGTCTTTTGGTGCGGTTCTTTTGCCATGCGTAAACTCCCAATGGTCACGCATCATATTCCTAAAGTTATGGCCCGGCGCGGGGCATTCCAAACCGGATGTAAGGCGGCTCTTGATACGCGGGCGTTCTGGCGATGATGGCGCGGATCGGGGTCATGAAGGCGCTCAACCGTCACATCGTTCGGGAATTCAATCCCGAGCGCAAGGATACCCATTGGGGGAAGCGGAAGCTCAAGAGGGACCAATCATGACCGTCTGGATCTACGTCGAAAACGCCAAGCAGGTTGGTGACCGCGATCACCTGAAGGTCTTTGGAGCCAGGACGCGGCCCAGAATAGTTCGAGGAAAACGATCCTGAAGGTGCTGCCTTCGAGTATGCAGTTCAGACCAACTGCTCAGAAAATCGCCTTGTGGGAACCTGATGTAAGACGTTTGCTCGTCGAGTAGGTCCGTGGCGCGACACCTAGGAGCAACCTCCCCTAGCCCCGTACCATCCACCCGCAAGAACCCCTGCCGTCTTACCCAGACCGGCGGGGGGTTTGCTTTACGTGGGACACGTATGAAAAAATCCGCCCCGGATTCTCGAATAGCAATCTCTTGCTGATCCTCAGCTTCGCCGGCGTGAATACATGACGTATCGGCGTTCGTGGAAGATGCCGGTGCCCAGCATGATCTGGCTGATTGCAGGTTCTAATCTTTCGGAAGCGGTTCGACTAGCAAGCAGCGAAGTTCATCGATCTGCCGTGCAAAGTCTATTGCCTTTGCCTTCAACACTTCCATCGCATGGCCGCGATGGCCTTCATTTTCCAATTCTATGATTCGCTCGTTAAAATCGCTCAATTCCTTTTGCAGTTGCTGGATTTCGTGTTGAACCGGGAAACGCGCGGCTGGAATTTTATCGACTTTCTCTCCGGTCTCTGCACGCATCGCTAAGAGGTTACCGGTTCTTGGCCGCGGCTTGGTCATGGCCCCTCCGAATCGCAGGCAGTTCAGTGCATCATCCTACCTGCTCAGGCGACCTTCTCCACCTATTGTCTGTTGCTCTCAAATCCCAACCAGCGACTGGAATGGTTTTGGCTCCATGCCGGGCTGGAGGCACATTGGCGCAGCTTTTGAGATGATCGACGTCGGCCGCCGCTCCGTTGGCGCCCATTTTGGCGGCGCGAAATTTGCGCACGCCCTCTTAGGATTTTTTCTTCTTTTCGCCCAGTCTGAGGAAATAGACGCCAACCTGATTGCCAACGCAACCCGCCTCGGGTTGGATACTCCCGGGACGAGGAGATGCCAGAGCGTTCATCAGGCTGGGGCCGTAAGTTCGACGAGCCGATCGCGCTGCCGGCGGCGGCAGGCTCGTCCCTCACCCGCCGCCGCGATCTTGACGCGCTTCAAAGAGACCTGGTGATCGCAATCCGACCAGGCAATCCAACCGACACAAGCCGTTAAGATTTCGTTAACCTTATAGGAGCAAGACTTTGCCTGCCGGGGCTGGGCGCATCATGAAAGGAGAATCCCATGCCAAATCTGGAAGAGGCCATTCGCGAACGTGCCTACCACCTCTGGATCGCCGATGGTGAACCCGAGGGCCAGGCAGACATCTATTGGCTCAATGCTCAACGCGAAATTCTCACGACATCAATTGAAAACTCAGGCAGCAACGCTGACGCCGCAGCGCCCACCGACACGAGATTGGTTGCGACGAAATCCGCCAAAAAGGCAAAGGTCGCCCGATCGGGAAAAAACAAAACCCGCGCCGCATAGTTTCATGCGAGCATCGTCACGCGGACCCGTAACGACGACTCCGTCATCAGCGGAGCGGGTAGCCCCGCTCCTATTCGTCAAAACGAATCGAGGCCGATTTTTACTGTCTCGAACAGGTTTTGCATCGGACCGACGGTTTCGTCATCAGCGATCCCGCACGCGAGAGATGGCCGAGCTGTATCCCTCCATCAGCAAGCACTCGACACCAGTAGCTCAGCGAAGGGAAATAGCTCAGCGAGCGCATGCATCCGCACGCGAGTTTTAAAATGGGTTTTCGGTTTACCCGGAAGATGAGGCATGCGGGCGTGTATTGGGACTAACAGAACGACGGCAGTCGGCCGCGCTGGCCGGTGGTCACGAGAAGTCCTGCCTCAAAGTGGCGGCGATCTGTTCCAGCGCCCAGTCGACCTGATCGCTGGAGATAACTAGCGGCGGAGCGATGCGAATCGTGTGCCCATGCGTGTCCTTGGCGAGGATGCCTCGGGCCTGCAGGGCCTGACAGTAGCGACGTGCACCGCCTGCTTCCGGATGAAGCTCGACGGCCAGCATCAGCCCGCGTCCGCGCACTTCCCGGATCGTGTTGCTGCGGATGCCGCTCAGGCCATCGAGAAAGCGGGTGCCCTGGGCGGCTGCGTTCTCGATCATCCCTTCCTCGACCAGCACGCGCAGCGCGGCCCGAGCCACCGCACAGGCCAGCGGATTGCCGCCGAAGGTCGAACCGTGCTGGCCAGGTTTCAGGGTGCCGAGCACCGCGTTGTTCGAAAGCACGGCCGACACTGGGTAAAAGCCGCCGGACAACGCCTTGCCGAGCAGCGTGACATCCGCCTCGATGCCCTCATGCTGTTCCGCGAGCAGCTTGCCGGTGCGGCCGAGCCCGGTCTGGATCTCGTCCAGAATCAGCATCACGTCGTGCGCAGTGCAGAGTTCGCGCACTACTGTAAAGTAACCTGACGGTGGGATGACGACGCCCGCTTCTCCCTGGATCGGTTCGACCAAAAAGGCGACCGTGTTGGGCGTGATTGCCTTCTTCAGCGCCGTGGCATCGCCGAAGGCAATGATCTTGAAGCCCGCCGCGAACGGTCCGAAATGGTCACGTGCCGCCGGGTCGGTGCTGAAGCCGATGATGCCAAGGGTGCGGCCGTGAAAATTATCGGCGCAGACGATGATCTCGGCCTGCCCGTCTGGAACCCCCTTCACCTCATAGCCCCATTTGCGCACCGACTTGATCGCACTCTCCACCGCTTCGGCGCCGCTGTTCATCGGCAGCACCTTGTGGGAGCCGGTCAGCGCCGCGATCTCTTCGTAGAAGAGGGCCAGCTGGTCGTTGTGAAAGGCGCGCGACGTCAGCGTCAGCCGGCCCGCCTGCTCCACCATCGCCGCCAAGATCTTCGGATGGCAGTGGCCCTGATTCACCGCGGAATAGGCTGAGAGGCAATCGAGGTAGCGATGGCCCTGCGTATCCCACACAAAGACGCCCTCGCCGCGCGACAGAACGACGCCGAGCGGTTCGTAGTTCCGGGCGCCAAAACGCGCTTCCCTCGCGATGAAATCGGTGACCGATGGATCCATGTTTCATCACTCCAGTTGGAGCGAACTGCCAGGCATGGGCTATCGCCATTTTCCAGCCTGCAAATGCCCGATGATCATCATCAAGTTACCACAGGCATTTTGCTTGCGGACGCATTGGGTGACGGCCGTTTGGGGCCTGCCCAAGGGCAATCGGCGCCCCAGTTCTCCTCGCGCTGCATGATCCCTCCGGCGAGACAGCCTGTCTAGGTGTATACCGACGACTTCCGCTCAACCCACATAAACAGACATCGTTGCCGCCTGCCGGCATGTCTCGAAGGTGCCATGACCGGACATTTGGTCCGCTGCGGAAAGCAGACATTCGCAATGCGATTTTTGCGGGAAGAACGCTGGAGATCAGCGACGCAACTAACTCCTGCGAATCGAATCTGCTTCGGCCGTTATTGGGGCGATGGCTGATTGCCCAACGAAGATCAACGCATCAAAGTCCTGGTGACTTCCGCCGAAATCGAGTCCCACGCATTCTGGCGCCGGCGTCAACTCTTGTCCTAGCCTTGGAACGCGTTCGGCGCGGATGGACCATTTCGCGCTCGACGGGCTCCCTCCCACGTCCGCTGTCGAGACGATCCCGTGCGCCGTGACCTTCGTCAGTACCGCGGTGGCTAATCACGAGGCTGCGCTCGTTCTGCGCATCAAGCCCGGCGGCGAACTGCTGGGGGCACGATTGAATTTCATTCTGTGGCGGATGGATCAGGGCGAGCTCGTGCTCGCCTCGGCTGGCGGACAAAGCTGGCGTTTCCAGGAAGAGGATACAGACCTCAACCTGGAGACGCGCGCCCGAAGGCGCCGGCAAGTAATCGGTTTGGCCTTGAGGTCTTAACGCTTGCGCGGCCTTCGTTGAACCAAAGCGCGTTTGGACCGTTTGTTTGCAGTTTCGGGCGGCGCTCAGCACTCTAGTTCTATAACAGAAAAGCGCACCCAGTACCCTTGATAGGGCCTGCGCGGCGGGACACGGGCGATCCGGCCGTCATTGAGTCCACTCGCCCGACAAGGAGGAAGGTCATGGAGGCGAAGCGTAGACGACCACTCACCACGATAATGTTCGTGGCGATCTTGCTTGGGGTAGCAGCCGAGGTTGCGGCACAACAGGCCAGCTGGGAACAACCCGGTGGATGAGAAATGGTGGCCGAGCGAATTCGGTCCGAACGATCAGGCAGGTGCAACGAACTGGATCACGCCCGAGTCGCGCATTGCAGCGGCCAAGCTCGTCAAGCGCGGCGTGGCCGCGACGCTTGGAATGCCGTACCACGGGCGAATGCCGCTCTTCCCGGGTCGCACCTGGGCGCTCAGCATTCCGGGCGGTGGAGCGCCCACACATGACCTGCCCTGGGGGATCCGGGCACGCGGCAGACCTTCATGGACGAGCTCTTGACCGCCGAAATCGGCCAAGCCGGAACACAATTCGACGCGCTCTCGCATCCAATGATCAAGATCACGGGCCGCCAGGCGCAGGGTTGGAAAGATGGCAACTACATGTACAACGGTGTGCGGCTGGAGGATGTAGGCGGGCCGCGCGGGCTCACCAAGAACGGTCCAGAGAATGTCGGATCATTCTTTACGCGCGGGATCCTAGTCGACATCGCTGCGCTGAAGAGCGTTGAGCGTCTCCCGAAGGGCTATGCGATCACGCTCGCCGACTATCGCGACGCGCTGACACGCCAAGGCGTTGGCGATGCTGAGCAGGGCAATGCGGTGTTGATCCGCACAGGCTGGGACCAGCTCTGGAAGAACAACATGAACAAGCCGCTTGATCAGGCTCAGCGCGACAATGTCGAGGCCAACTCGGGTGAGCCTGGCGCCAGCGCGGAGTTGTGCGACCATCTCGCCGCGCAGAAGGTCTCCATGCTCGGCATGGATAACTGGGGCATCGAACCCTACGACTTCGCCAAGGAGCCGCCCACGTTGATCAAGGCTTGGGCCTACTGCCATATGAACCTGACGGCGCGGCGTGGGATCTACCTGCTGGAGAATCTCGACCTTGAGCAGCTCTCCTCGGATCGAGCATACGAGTTCCTGTTTGCGTGGGCTCCGTTGAAGCTTGTGGGCGCGACCGGCTCGCCCGGCAATCCCATCGCGGCTTACTGACGGAAGCTCGCAGTGGACCGCGCCCGCGGGAGCCGACCTCTGAAGTACCCGGGCAGAGCAGACATGCTCTGCCCGTCTCAGGTCCATGCAGTTTCAATCGCGCCATTCTGACCTTAGGCCGACGACTTCCGGTCTACCCCGATGAGCAGACATCTCCGAGGCGTTCGGCACTTCGCATTCGGGCCAATAGGCGACATCGCGCGCGCACCCCTCTGGACAATTTCTGAGTGAAGACTTGGCGTTCACGCGCAAAGGTCAAAGTGAACACGACTTTTCTTATTGGCGAGCGCTACGGCCGCCTCTCGACGCCGTGCTTGCGCACGTAGCTGATGAGTAGCCTCTACGAACAGTTACGCATCAGATTCTATATTCACCAAAACTTCTCCGGCGATGATTTCGGGGTCTCCAAGATTAAGGTCAAACAGGCTTGCTCGAACAAACTCCAGTACTTTATCGTTCGCCGCATTGGCGCTTTCGCGGTCCTCGAATATCATCACAGCCACACCGACGCCTTCGCCCCCATCCAGTACATAATAAGATCTGAATCCGTGCGATTCCCTTAGGATTTGACCGATGCCGCTTTTGGCACGGCGGGCAGCATCCGCAACCGAACGAACCTTGGTGTACTTTCGAACGAACATGTACATAAGGCCACCCTTGCGTCTCAGTTCCAGCCCCACGCAATCAAAGCATATCGGGCCGCTGCTGGACTAGGGCCTACTTCCGAGTCATTCGCGTCGGTTTGACCGGACTACGGCGACTTCCGTTCTATTCCGGTGAACGGACATTCTCAGGACAGGCGGGCATGTCTCAAAGGTGCCAGAAGCGGAAGGATAACATGCGCGCTCCCATCGGAGGCATAATCATGGGCCAATTGCTGACCGTGCCGAACGTAAACTCAACTACCCGTCAGAAAGAGGACATTTCCAATTTGATCTAATCTCTCGCGTTTGAGCGCGGGTCATTGTTAAGGGCACTCATGCTATTGGGACTGTTCTCACTCTCGATGCAGGCTACTTGCTAATCCAAATCGTGCGCGCACGAGCGGAGGGGCCATGATCGTTCGAACGAAGGCAGTCATTGTCACCTACCTGACGATCTGGACCACGACCGTGGCATATCTGGCTGTGGTGACGATTCGGCCACTCTATCCTGACCTAGTGGGCGTTTGGATAGGCGCATTGGGGTTGCTTCCGACGCTGACTCCATTCATCGCATTCTTCCTCGCTTTCGGCCAGGCAATGAGCGTGACACGAAAGCGCAACGCAATTGATAAATGGATGCTCGCCCGCTACTTCCTCGGCGCTCCTATCTGCATCTTTCTGACGCTTCTGACTATCATCTCCCTGCTCACGTTTACCCTCGCTCCGGTCACCTTTTACTTGGGTCTGGTCTATGGCGCTGTTCCACTGATGGCCGGCACAGCAATTCACTTGGTCGGAATGGTGCCGTTGTACTTTCTGGATAGATGGCTGCACCCGCCCGCCTTGCCTCTCGCCTCGTCGGATGTCTGCTGAGGGTCACTTTCGGAAGTTGGGCCTCGTGACAGAGATGACCGCCTTACCCTAAGAAAGTAGACATCGTCAGGTGACAACAACAGGTCCGAAAAGTGCCAAGAGCGCAATGCTGCTCGCATCCGTCAGCTAACGGCAACCCTTGAAGCTTGGACTTCAATTCTGAACTTCGGAGCTGACCTGTTCCGTCAAATGAGACCCCGCTTCGCACTGGCAAGTGAAACCATTCGAACTCTCGTGGGTTTGAATTTGCCAGGAGAATTGGCAGTGAAGCGAATCTTGAAACCGGTCAATTCAAGCTGATGAAAATTTCCAGCCTTTCTCTGGGCGTACACAAAATTCCGCCAAGCGAAGGCATGGCTGGAAGCCACCGAGGCTTGGCAAGCTATTCGCGCAATAAGCAAGGCCGCCCGCCAGTATGTAACCGAGATGAAAAAATCCGCTGCGGTGGCGTTTCGTCAGTCTTGAAGACTGCGGGTTGGCGCCAATCTGAGGGAGGTCTTTAATTGAGACAGACAGGCTTGAGCGAGTCAACTTCGTAGCTAGTCCCCTGTTTCTTTCTGGCGACAACTGCGCAGCCTGTCAAAGCTGCTGTCCTAAATTTAAGTGTTTATTCCAATTGACTACGGTTCGTTGCGGCATAGCCTCATCATCGGATCGCGACCAAGGCTTCCCACGCCAGCAGAGCCAGAGCGGGTCGCTCCCGCCAGCGCCAGTCGAAGTGGGCCGATTCCACGCGTGTGGTGCACCAAAACGGCGCTGGCAACAGCGCCGTTTCTGCCCTCGGCCCCAAACCCCAAAGGCGGGACTGCGCTTCAAGGAAGAGGCATGGCCACACCCAAGGAAATGGATGTTGTCCGGCGGGCTTATGAGCTCTGGCAGCAGGCTGGCGAGCCCTCGGGCAAAGACGATGAATTCTACCACCAAGCCAAGAAAGAGTTGCAAGAGGCGCTGGATAGAGAAAACCAACCCCGCCGGGAATAACCAAGAACGCCAAAAGACCCCACAGTCGGAGCGCCTGTTCTCGACCGGGCGGCGCAGCGCCGCTTTGCTATCCTCTGACACTACGCCAGCGATGATTGAAAGTTACAGGCAGAGACAGGCTTCGCGGGTGAACGGTCCATGAGCCGACATCGTTAGCGGCCGTAGGGGAAGCAGCGGTCGCGATCCAGTGTGAGACCGAAATGCGCTCCCAGCGCAGCGATGGCCGCGTCCTGCTGAGGATAAGGATCGGCATTGGATGCGGCAACGATGATGATCCGGAACCCGCCGCGATCCTTGCCACCCGGCGGCAGCATCGCTGTAGTCAGTGCATTGCCCTCCCTGTCGCGCAACGTGAGGAAAAGCGGCATCTCTCGCTCTACATGGGCCTTGAGGCCGATGTCGCGCTCGATCGCGTTGGGTCGCTCCGGACGCCAGGACTGGACTGCCTTCTCCCGCTCGCGGCGAAAATATTTCTCGACCGTATGGCTCATGAGGCGCGACTCATGCACCGCTTCACCTTCCGTCTCGATACGGAACCAGGCCTTACCGTTCGGCGCGTCGCAAACATACTGCATTTCGCTCGTCCTGCGATCCCCGCAATTCTAGGGCGGTGGGCCTGCAAAACCAATATGAGATTCGCTTCGGTGTATAACGCTGCACGATCGTATAATCGGAAGTTCGGCTGCAAGACCGCGCGACTATTGCTCGACACGTTGCGGTGAACAGATTTACTAGGCTGGGCGCACCGGACCGCTTTGTGAAGCATCATCAGATCGGAGCCCCACCATCGCCTGTCGGCTTTGGGTCATTCGCGTCATTTCGACCGTGGGCAGCCATTTCCGGTCTACCCCGATCAACGGACACTCAGAGCCGAGCAGCATGTCTCAAAGGTGCCACAAGCTGACGTCAGGCGCGTGAACGCGGCGCTCGCCTTCTTGGTAAGAAATCGCTCGCAGACCGCCCCCTCAGGATATGAAGACTTATTTCCGCCGGTGCAGCGATCTCCGCGATCCCTCCTGCAAGACAGGATGATCGAATGAAGCACCGCAATCTCCTCATGCTCGTCGCCAGCACCTGAGACGTCTTTAGCTTGCGCCGACGCCGAACACCACAACCGCCGCTAGGCACAACAGTGCACCGACCGCGCGGCTAAACCATTCCGCGCCCGGCGCCCATTTCTCTGCGATGACGTAGGCGGCAATGACC
Source organism: Bradyrhizobium sp. CSA112 (assembly GCF_029051645.1). GTDB lineage: Bacteria > Pseudomonadota > Alphaproteobacteria > Rhizobiales > Xanthobacteraceae > Bradyrhizobium. Next base: position 85,801 of record NZ_JAACFS010000005.1, on the reverse strand, counting down.
GCGATCCAAAGCAGATTCATGACGCCTGCGACGAACAGCAGCGCCATCAACACCCAGCAGCAGCCGACGCAAAAAGCGCCATGGCGAAAGCCCTCGCGCATCGCGATTGTCGCGCTCGACGGATTGAGCACCGCACCCCATGGCGAACGGCAGCGGACGAGACAGGCGTTCTTCAATGGCGTGAACTGGAAGAGGCCAGCGACGGCCAGCACAGCGGCGCTCAAGGGCACGCTCGCGCTCTCCATCATCGGCGAGACCAGGGCCGCCTCGAGTAGTGCCCAGTGCACGAGAGTCGCCGCGACGCTGAATCCACCCCAGGCCACAAGATATCCCACGATGAACCCGGCGGCGTGCGCGGAGCCGCCGAAGCGGATAAGGACCAGGATCACCGGCAGGACCGATGGCAACATCATCGCCGCCATCATCACCGCCCACATCAGCAGCACGAGCCCGAGATCGGTCGCGTCCCAGTCCACCATCTGCGGCATGATCCACATGTCCATACCGACATCCATGTGGCGCATGCCCCAAGCCATGTAGACAAGGTACGTCCAAGCCCCGCCGATAAAGAGCCCAAGCATGGCTCCCACCGGCAAGAGGCGCCAAATCTCCATTGAGAGTAGGCGAGGAATCTCAGGCCGAGTTGAAGGCGAAGGGCGCATAGAATCCACTCTTGCCGCTGATCTCCCACTGGAGATCGAAGTCTTTGTACGCGGTATGCGTGGATTTCGCGGCCACGTTTGGAAAAGCTCTTCGCGGCAAGTTCTCGATACGGATCTCCTTGCCCTCCAGCCCCTCGATCGCAGTGATGTCGGCATCCCCGATTCCAGCGATTGCCATCTTCCACTGCCGTCCTTAGGCCTCGAACGTGATCGGCACGAACTTGACGCCGAGCACTTCAGCGACCGATCCGGCCTGCGCCGCAAACGCACCGCCCGGCTTGAAGGAGAAGATCGCGCTCAGTGCCTCGCGCTGCGCAGGGTTGGCGCGCTCGTCGATGTAGAACGCCCCCCGCCAATTGCCTTTCGCCATGTGGCTTGGCGAGAAGTTCATTCTCACCACGTTCAATCCATCGAGCGTCACGTCGCCTTTCCGGCCGGATTCAACATGGTAGCCGAGAAGGACCGTACACAAGCCGGGGGTCGGGGCATTTCCGACGACGCAGGGGCACATTGCCTCGCAATTGCAGGCTTCCATGTACAGGCCCTTGACATTCCACGCGCTCTTCTCCTCAGCCGCTTGCGCAACTCGGACGGGGCGCAGCGCGCTGAGGACGGACGCAGCAGTTATAGAGCCAGCAATGTCGAGCAAACGGCGACGGGAGAATGGTGTCATCGTAACCTCCCCACGTGCACTGATAAGACGTTCAACCTAGTAGACGCGCTACCAGTGTCAAATGTTAGAGTCACACTTGGCCTTGGTGACTGAGGCACTGGAGGTGATCATAGCCCTGCGGCCGATCCTTGGGTAGCGCTTTCCAAGCGGCCGACCGGATGAGAAGGCGGATTCGGGCAGCGGCTTTGACATACTTGCTTGGGGTTTTCCTGCTAGGATCAACCGCGATCCCGATGTGAGGACTGCTCTGGGTCAATCGCGTCGTTCTGGTCGTCGGCCGACTACTTCCGGTCTTCCCCTGATAGTGTTGCAAAAGTCTTTTTGCGTAATGCGACCTAAATTCTTAGAGCCATAGGCGCGACGATCGAATAATAACGTGGGGACCACGCTGTCGGGCGCTAAACTCACCGGCGATTCCGACAACGGGCCTGAGGCTACATTGACCGGCGATTGTCGCTTATTTCGTTCTTTCGCGGAAAATTAGCCGCGCGTCCTTTTGGGACTTTTGCAACGCTATCCCCCTGGAAACGGACATCGTCAGGGTCGGTCGCCATGTCTCAAAGGTGCCAGGAACGGAAGTGGCCACAACCTTCATGTGCATGCATTACAGATGGCCACGATGTGTTGATGCAGCATCCGCCAAGAACCGATAGTAGGGGCAGGCGCCTACGCAATTCCCGTTACAGTTGACCGAGTTCTTGCGGGTTGCCTGCTCGAGTTCTTATTTGAATCCCAAGCTATACCAGAGACGCAGCTAACCAGCTTAGGTGCGGACAATGATGAAATATCGAGACATCGAATATACGGTCGTTCAAGGCATCGGGCGGGACTTGTGGAAATGGTCCGCGTCGGTTGCGGACGTGGTGATCACGGGCCAAGCGCACAGTAAATCGGCGGCAGGGGTCGAAGCCGAGAAAGCGATTGACCGGGCACTCGCTCTAAAAAGGTGCGACTTGTGCCACCCAAGGGGGAAACGAATATGCCTTAGCCGTTTGCTATTCACCCCTGAATGGCAAGCCGCGATTGAGGGCCTGATGCTGGTCGCGGAATTGGGAGGGCCAACGATGTTTGCGCGAATTGGCTCATGAGAGCCTTAAACCGCCGCGTTGAACGTGTGTTCGACTCGTCGCGGAAGGACAAGCATTGGGGACGCCGGAAGCTCGCGCGGGATCAATGACGAAAGCAGGCGGCTATCGAGGCATCGACCCCGACGGCGTTGCCGAAACCGAGGCCGATCATTTCGGCAATTGCCCGATCTGCGGAGCGTTGCTCGACATGCGCGACCTGACTCAAAGTGCTGGCGCAAGTTCACGACGCCGAGATTGAGATCGGCGAAGGTCCGGAGCCGCGCGGGACGGTCCGCTTTTATGACAAGGGGGGCGTTAGCCGGTCCGACGCTCGTCGGCCTGTGGCGCTTCCGGCGGTGCGCTCAGCTGAACTCCGGCCCTCAGCACTTGTTGCTGATAGGCCTTTCCATCCTCCGCTAACAGTTCCATCTCTCGCGTGACCCAGTTCTGATATTCCCGGAGTATATCGGAGGGCGTCTCGGCATCGCCAATATGTTTGGCCGTTTCAAGCGCCGCTTGCATGCCCTTATGACGCCGGGCAAACCAACCGTCCGCAAATTCCTTAAAGCCTTCGAGCGCGGTTTCTTGGTTCTCCCAGAACTTGACGCCTATCGGCGCATAGGCCTTCAAAGCAGCTGCTGGCTGCAAGATGTTCGGAAATAACGTCACGTTATCGCTCATGGTCATTCTCCGTTTGAGTTGACCTGCCCCATGAGTCTTATAGAGACCAATAAAATAACCATCCGCGTGTGACGTACGATGTTCAATATCGCACAAGAAAAATTCGGCGTCGGGGCCTAGCCGGAAATCCCCTGTTACGCCCATTTAGATTTATCCACGCTTGCGCCTTATGTCGTAGTTGGATCAACTGCGCCCCTAATACAAACCGGAACACTGCCCCCTCTGGCCGCGCATTCTACGCTTTGTTTGCCCAGGCTTTCATTACATCGGTGCGGCTATTGTGTGAAAGGGAAGTGCCCTTGACGTGAGGGTTCACTGTCACTCTCATTACGCGGCGTTACATTTTTCGCTTCCGATGTCCGAATTGGGTCAATCGCGTCGTTCCGACGGGGCGTCAATCACTTCCGGTCTACCCCGGTAAGCAGACGTTTTCTGATCATGTCTCAAAGGTGCCAGGAACGGACATTCGAGCGAGAGAGGCGCCGGGGGCTCTCGCCGAGCCACCCGGCTCGGCACCGGTCGATGGGCCACGGCGAGCCTATATGCCGATTTGCTTCACCGATGGTGATGTCATCACCCCCGCCAGTTCTGACTCTGCGTCCGACAGCCAGAACGTCATCTCCATTGTCCGCAACATTTCGACCGCCTTAGAAAGTTCAATGTGCGCCTCGTGTGGCCTTCCGGTCCGTCGGTAGAGCTTGCCAAGAGCGAGGTGGCAATGGGCCTGGAGCGGCCGCATCTCAAGGTCCTCAGCCAGTTTCTGAGACTCGATGTAACGGGATTCGGGCTCGCCGGCATCGGGCGGATCGCGGCGCGCGGCAATGTCCCCGAGGAGCCGGAGAGCCTGCGCTTCGTATCCACGTTCCCTGCGCTTTCTGGAGGCGTCGAGGGCGCGGACAGCGAGTCGATCAGCTTCTTCTAGCCGTCCGGCCAGCAGAAATCCTTCGCATAGCGGAATGGCGATGCGGTTCTCGGATCCCGCTTCGCACGGATCAAGCTGCGCCTCGGCCCGTTCGAGCAGCGGCACGCCTTCAGCGGGCCGGCCATTGAGGACATACGCCATGCCAAGTTGTGAAGCGACGAAGGCACCCATGCGCGGGAGATCCCATCGCTCGACCAGGGCACGACCCTACTCGAGCAGAGAGATCGCGGTGCGCAGGTCGCCCTGACCGACGTAAAAATAGCCCAGCCACGTCCTCAAGACGCATTGGCTGAAAGGTTGGTCGAGCGCTTCCGCCAGACGGATCGCCTCCTCCGCACAGGCCCGCCCTTCGGCGTACGCGCCGAGTTCTCCCAGGCACCGAGCCAGCGAGCCGCGCGCGAGCACTGACGGATAGCCCGCCATACCGAAGCGTTCGTCGACCAGGACGCCTTGTAGATTGTCCACGATCCATTGAAGACCGTCGATCGCCTCACGATAGTGACCGCCCTGCTGGTACGCATAGGCGCGGAGGTAACCGTTGCACGCAAAAGCCGCCGCTGGGTTGAGACAGCGACGGCTCTACGCATTACTCTCGCGAGTGATGACCTCCGCGATTGCTTTGAGCTTACGGGCCCGAAGTTAACGAGGGGTTGTTGTGTCGGCTCAGACGCCATCGCTCAAACCCGAGCTTGTAGCGGGCGATCAGGAGACGGATCAGGCGCATTCGACCCCCGCGATATTCCGGCACCTGATAGCTCGCGCGTGATCCCCAATCAGCGTGGCTATCCGGTGCATTTCGTTTAGGGCGCTGTCCGCGTCCGGTTGAGCCAGCATGACGCATAGCAGATTGCCCTGGTCGATGATGGTGGCGCAATCCTCTTCGGTTTTCTCGCTCATAGGACACCGCCCATTTCCGGCGGCTGTTGCTTCGCCTCGTCCGGGTCGTCGTCTTCGCGGTCGGCGTCGTCCTGCTCGGCTCGATGTCGGCCTCGCCGAACGTTTGCCGATGCGACTTTTCCTGGTTCATCATCCGATCGAAAGAGCCAAGCGACGGTTCGTCATCGCCGACCGCCTCCCGGTCGCCGTCATCCTCCAATTCGCGGGACAGGTAGTTGTCCGTCTTGTCGAGGAATTGGATTAGCCGTCTATCTCGTCTCTGGCTTCCTTGCGGAGTCGCCCTACAGCAATGAATACTTCCTCGGGCGAAGCATCTGCCCGGACGTCCAGCCAACCAAGCCGGCCGCGGCGTTGATTGAAGACGTGTTTAGGGGTGGCGTGGTATACACGCTGTCAGCCTGGATCAAGACCGATGGAAGATCTATTTCGGCGATGTATGTATCGGCGATATCGGCCCACGCGCCGGTGTTCCCACCACCGTAGATCAATTGGAGTGGTACTGCGGTTTCGTTCCGCCAGCGCATCGCGGTGTCGACGCTGGGGGCACTGCTATCGATTTACACGACGCGCGACAAAAGTTCGAAGCTGCGTGGCGGAATTTGCGGACCACCTTCACCGACGACGACTTTGCCGAGTACCGCTATGCGCGCGCCTGGACCGCATGGAAACAGAGAATGTGGAAGGACGGCCGCAAGCTGCCGACGCAAACGCAGGATGGCCGCTCGCGATGCTTCTGCGGCGTAGCGATTGACATCCCCGGTATGGAAGGGCACGTCAGGGCCGCTCACATGACCGAACCTGCCAATGTGTAACCTCTACTCGATCACCACCAACCAGGAAGCCATTCGCGCGCTCTTTCGGGTGATGAATCGCTATGTTGGCAACTTGCCAGCAATGCCCGGCGTATTTCCAGATTATCCCGCGCCAGTCGTGCGCAACGCCGGCGCCGAGCGCGAGCTAGTCCTGATGCGCTGGGGCATGCCGCCACCGCTGCGGACCGGCGGGCCGCCAGTGACCAACATCCGCAACACGTCCTCGCCGCACTGGCGTGGCTGGCTGAAGCCGGAAACCCGCTGCCTGGTGCCGTTCAACAGCTTCGCTGAGTATGCGCCCGAGCCAAACCCCGAAACCAAGAAAAAGGACGTCGTCTGGTTCGCCATCAATGACGATCGCCCCCTCACCTGCTTTGCCGGAATCTGGAGCGAGTTCAAAGGCGACCGCGGGACGAAATCGAAACCGATCCCCGGCCCGCATAACGTCTACGGCTTTCTCACCACGTCGCCGAATGCCATCGTCGAACCGATCCATCCGAAGGCCATGCCGGTCATCTTGCTCACGGACGAAGAACGCGACGTGTGGATGCGGGCGCCGTGGGATGAGGCCAAGGCGCTGCAGCGGCCGTTGCAAGATGATGCGATCAGGATCGTCGCCCGAGGCGAGGATAAGGAAGACAAGGCTGCTGCATGACTACCGCCCGCCCCTATGCCGACCCGGAAAAAGCCGCGCGTTGGATCCTCGAGATCGCCAATGCCGTCGAGCCGGTTCAAGGGCGCATCCACATCGAGAAAGTCAACGAACCGTTTCTGTTTCGCGACGGCGGCAGCCCGGCCGAGTACGGAGCCGGCATTAGGCTCGCGATCGAGCGCGGCTGGCTGGTGATGCACGAGTCCGGAACCTACGTGATCTTCACACCGGCCGACGCCGAGCTGTTCGCCTAGTGAACTGCGGCGCCCGCGCGGATGGCTAGTTGGACGGCCCGAGCAGCACGTACAGCACAAGCACGACCACCGCCGCCGCGGTGATGACTTCCAAGACGATCGCAGAACGAGATCGCTGCATGCGGAAGTCCTACCACCCCAGCAGGTAACACGGGACCTAGGGGAAACGGCTCTGGCGCGGGGCTGGGGGCTAATGTGTGCCAGAGCCGTCCCTCACGATGCACTCTTTCGAGCGCCGAATCATCATGCCGGGATAAAGCGGCCAAACCGTGTGAATGCCCGCGCGTGAGCGACGATTAGAAACGAGACCATTGGAAGTATGCCCGATCGGTAAAGCGAATGGCTCGCTCTGTTGGCCTGCTGCTGAAGAAGTAACTTTTGCGCGCTAAAGAAACGAACAAGCCCGGGGTGCCTAGGAGTCCGGACCTCGTCACCTCAACGGCCGATGCTTTGGTCGCTCGTGTGAGTTAAGACATAAGAGCGCGCTTCTTGTTCCCACTGGCTGGAAAATGTGGCGTCCAGGAGCGGGCCGGGCCCGACCAAGACTCCCTGCCCTTTACCGCCTTTCCCGATATGCTGGTTCAGCGCCCTCAATGGGCGCTCAGGAGGGGACGGCTCTGGCGCCCCCAGCCCCGCCGGGGCCGTCTACTCAGGCGGCTAGGCGCTTGCAACTATTTACACCGCGGTTGGTCCGGGCAATCCTCACGTGCGGGTCGTCGATCATTCCGGTTGGCGGCCCGTTTTCGCTCAGTGAGCAATGATTACCGCTACAATGCCGAACGAAAACAAGCATGCAGCAACCAGGGACCAAAGCGTGATTGTGATCTCTTTGGGCATGCAAATTCAATTCCGCACCCGCTTCCGAGTTCCTCCACCCAAGGTCCTTTAAGCCTACCGTGGAGGATTGGAATCCAGTGACTTCAGGCGCGCAACCAGTTCGACTTCTAGCTCCCGGATGTGTTCGTCAGTCGGGCTGGACGTGAACTCGTGAGCTAACAGGCGCGCTCGCTTGGTCTCGATCGCTAGTTTTTCCCGATCTTGATCCATGCTCAGAAGACGCGTCATAGCAAGAAAGGTTCATCTCGCGAAGTAACTAAAACGCCACATGATCATGGTTCCGGCCATTCGGCGATGAGGCCCCGGCGGCGGCATAGTCGGAATGTCAGCGCGACTTGCTCCTGAGTCCGTTCCTATGGCCCAGTTTCAGCACCAGCCCTTCTTCCAGTGACCGGGTGGGCAGCCCCGCCCGCGCCAACCGACCTTGCGGCCGCGGCTCCAACCAAACGGACGATAACCACCGTGGCCACGCCCCCAACCATGGCCGCGTCCATGCCCGCCCTTTACTTCGATGAGATCGACGTTGACCGCGGCATCGCTCAGAAGAGGATGTGCTGCAGGCATCGCTGATGCTTGAGAAATATGAGTGATTGGCAGCGTGAGCACCATCCCGAGAAGTAGTTTGCGCATGAGTGTCTGTTCCGCCTTGATTTATGGAATCCGTCAGAACAGGAGAAAGTGGCAATTGTTTCGTGCTTTTGAGGCGGATTTCCGCGCAACCGAGGTACTCCAAACTAGTTTGGAAGCAAGAACCTGTTGGCGGTAGTTTGACCGACCGTCGGCCGCTTAATTGCGGGTCTCTGACGGTGGAAATGGGCGGCCCCAGCCCCGCCGGGGTCGCTTCACTCCGGCGCGAAACTTAGTCGCCGAAACTCGCCCTCACCTGAAATCGGGCGACGCTATGTCTCATGGCGAACCGACCTTGTGCCCAAAAACGTGATAACCACCTTGGTATTGCATAGGTGGTTGAAGCGTTTTGTAGTCAGGAAGCATTGAGTTTGGCGGGCACGTGATTGCCTGTCTCATCGCAATCAGTCCGAGACCGGGGCGGCCTTGGAGCTGGCCAGCGCAATCGAGCTTCCGGCCCAATTTACACTGCTGGTCGCCTCTCACCGTATCCGGTGGATCGCCATTTGGCGAACTGGCAAGATGGTCGGAGTCAAATTCGTACTTTAGTGCATTCGGCTTATCGCGAAGGCTAACTTGGCCTGGAGCACGGGGCCCGCTGCATCGCGAACGTCTACCGACATCTCGGGCCCAGCGGCACTCATAGGATCGTCGAGAACGAAATCCTTCGCCAAGTCCGCCAATGATTGCGCAGCCTCTAGCTGGACGGCTTCGATATTCGGGAGTTCCATCCCCTCTTCGTCCACGAGAAGAGCGCCGTCCTTTTGTACGTCGAAATAGTATCGTCGCATGGGACACCCGTCCTAAAGCACCCCAGCCTTAGAATTGCGACTACGAAATTGGTATCACTGCCGAGGCCAAATGGCCAGCGCGAGCCGTGCGCAATCGTTGGGAAGATGTTCCCGTAGACGTCGCCCGCGACTGCCCCGGCGCTGCGATCTGCAGATGTGCGAACTTTCATCGTCGCTCTCAGATTTCGTAGTTCGTCACGATGCGCCCGATCGGCGCCAATTGACCCTGCGCCTGACTTAAGCTGGATTCGCATTTCTAGCGGGAATGCCTATTTTTCCCGCATGCTTAAGCCCGTATTTGAACCCTGCATTCCAACTCCTGGAACCAAGTGCCTGCCGGCGCCGATTGGATCCACGAAATCAAACATGACGGCTATCGCTTGGTCATCCAGCGCGAGGGCAAGCGCGTGCGGCTGTTCACGCGCAACGGCAACGACTGGAGCAACCGCTTTCCGCTGATCACCGAGGCCGCGCTGCGCAATCGCATCAGCTCGTTTGTCATCGATGGTGAAGCAGTTCTGCTCGGCGTCGACGGCCGATCCGATTTCGCCGGCCTGCACAGCCGCAAGCACAACGACGAGGTGCAGTTTTATGCCTTCGACATTCTCGGCATGCAGGGCGAGGATCTGCGCCAGCTGCCGCTGCATCTGCGCAAGAACAACCTGGCGCGGCTGCTCGCGCGCCGCGTCGCCGGCATTTTCCTTTCCGACTTTGAGCAGGGCGAGATCGGGCCAGATCTATTCCGGCACGCCTGCATGATGGGACTCGAGGGCCTCGTTTCGAAGCGACGTGATCGGCCCTACCGCGGCGGGCGCTCGCCGCATTGGATCAAGGTCAAGAATCCCAACCACCCGGCGATGACGCGAGTCAAAAAGTCCTGACTAAACAAGGCAACCTGGATATATTTGAAGGAAAGCCAAATTGAGAGTTTGTCTTCGATGCTCGCCGAACAAAGTTGGCTCGCCCTTTTACTTACTGGGCTTGGTGGTTTAGGTATTGGCGGTCTCGCAACGGCCATTATACAACATGTATTGAGCCGAAGAGTCAGTAAGGAGTCCCTGCGATTTTCGGAGAAAAAGGAAGCCTTCACCAGACTTCTCTCGGCCGTTGCCGACCTCGACAAGCTTGAAGGAGATTCAACTGTCCATGCGGAGGCGACTATTCGCTTGTTGCTGCACATGTGCAACTCGTCGCCTCTGAGCGAGTTTTGCGCGCATTGGATGCCTGGAGGCGCGTTGACCCCGGCACTTCCGAGAGAGACGAACATATGCTTGAACTGGTCTCCGCGATGCGTCAGGACCTTGGAATAGCAATCGTGCACTCTGGTAAAAAGCTCAAGAACCCCACCTGATCGCCCGTCCCATCTAAGTCCGCATCCGATGCGGACGCTCGCCCGATTGGGTCAAGGTCAAGAACCGCCAGCATTCCGCGATGGAACGGGTCATGGAGGCAATGTCATGAGCGTCGCGCTCATCGCCAGGAACGGATCGGCCCGCCGCGCATGATAGGGCATGACACCTGCAGATGCAGAACGGTATCGCCGGAAGGCTGAGGAGTGCCGCGCTAACGCGAGGACGGTAATCGACGACGCTGATAGAGCGGCGTGGCTTCGGCTCGCTGAGGTTTGGACGGAACTGGCGCGATCCGCGAACAGGGATGCCGGCGCGCCGGGTAACGCCGAAGAAGAAATCAAGAAGCGCGCTTATGAGATCTGGGAGCGCCATGGCAGGCCCAAAGGCAAGGAAGACGAGTTCTGGCAGCAAGCGGAGCAAGAACTGCGAAACGAGAATAAATCGTGCCCCATCCGCACGCCCGGCACGAGAGCGGAACGTTCTTGAAACTAACGCAGAGAGGCGCCGATCTTTTTGCCTAAGCCAAAGCCCCAGCTCCGGGGACGTCAGAGCCGAGGCTTTGGAGCAAGCAGCTCTCACCTGCACCGGTATCGCAGCATTGGCCAGCCGTCGCCACTACAACAAAAGTTAATCGCACTATACTTTTTCACTTGGAACCCACTGTTTGGCATTGATTTTCCTTTGCTAGAGGGCACTCGTCGATGCGGTACTGCCCCCGGTGCGACAATACGCGGTGGGTTTGCGAAACTCATCTCGACCGGCCGTTCTTGGGTGGTAGTGCCTGCGGCTGCGGCGGCGCTGGCGCACCATGCCCGGAGTCTACCGTCGGGCCTTACCACGCTTGCCGGACCAACGCGGCTTATTCCAACCTCGCAATGCCCGAAAAGTGCCTAACTAAGATCGGGGGTGAAGCCGGCCGTTCGTTCGGATCATCGTCCTCACGGTCGGCTTCATCCACTTCGGCGTCAAAACCCGATCGCAATTCGCGGGAGCCCGGCTTAACGACTGTCCTGTCTAAGCGCTGGTCCGCCGGTGGCTATCCCAGCTGACTGCTGCACTATGCAGCGACGCCTTCACTGATCTCACAGGAACGCGCGAGACTGCCCTGGGTTGACCTCCAATCATAGGAGGAGGTCTCTCATGGCTTATGAAGAACGGGAAACAGGAAATCTGATCGGCAGCGACAAGGTCGAAGGGACGGCCGTTTATGGCCCCGACAGTCAGCGCATTGGTTCGATCGAACGGGTGATGATCGACAAGATGAGCGGTAAAGTCGCTTACGCGGTGCTGGGGTTTGGGGGCTTCCTCGGCATGGGAGACGATCATTATCCGCTTCCGTGGCAAGCGTGAAGTACGACACCAACCTTGGCGGCTACGTTACGGGAATTACCGGCAGTCAGCTGAGTGGAGCGCCAAAGTATAGTAACGAGAGTAGCTGGAATTGGTCAGACCCGTCGGTAGCCCGCTCGGTGGATGATTACTACGGCGGCATTCCGGCTCCGTGAGGATCCGGAATGTTGCGGGACTGGCTATACTGGGCCTAAGCGCCCCACGTGCCGTCGCGGTTTGACGCAAGTGCTAAAATCACCGGTCAGTTGATTCGAGGCCGCGATGTCCCATTACGCCCAACGCAAGCTGCCGCTGCAGGCCGCCCGCCCCGCCTATCGCACCCTGCAAGGCTGGGCGCTCGGCAAGCTAATCAGCCGCTCGTTCTCTCGCTGCAGGCGCGCGATCTCCGCCGCGTGGTCCGCCGACGGCAGCGGCGCCTGCGTTCTGGGGCGCCGCGCCTCAGCCGTCGGCTCTCGTCCAGCCCCACGCAATTCCACCCAGCGCCGCAACACGGAATCGCGCAGGCCAAGTTCTTTGGCCACCGACCCGATCGAGCGACCGGTCGAAGCCACCAGATCGACCGCTTGCCGCTTATAATCGTCCGTAAACGAACGACGTTGACGTCCTTCCATCCAACACCGCTCCTCGCTCTTCTACAGGTGTCCCTCAATTCGAGGGGGCATCAGGAGCGTACCTGCCCGGCCGGAACCGTGGCGGCGACCCCCGCAACATCAGCGCGGGGCCTCATGTCTAAGGCTCGCAAAATCTTCACACGCTGGCTCACCGCAAGGACCAGGCATTCGAATTGCAGAAGCATCGATCGTTAGGAACGTTGAACGAAACAGCAGGTTACGGCCTCAGGTCCTCGCTTTTAAGGATGATGATTATGGCTAACTCACCTGAAGTGCTTCGTCCAAACCACCGTACTACTCCTCCTCAGACGAGCGAAGTCGCTCCCGCCGACGACATCCGCACGATCATGTTGAACCAGGTGGCCTGGGGTGCCGTCTTCGCAGGTGCAGTGATAGCACTGGTCATGCAGATCATCCTCAACATGATTGGGCTTGGCGTGGGTCTATCTACCTTAGACGTCGCGCAAGGTGATACTCCTAGCGCGAGCTCAATGTCAGTTGGTGCTGGTATCTGGTTTGTCGTTTCGGGAATCCTGGCGGCTGGGCTCGGAGGCTATATTGCGGGTCGGCTTTCTGGAAAGGCGTCGAGTTCGACGACTGCTTATCACGGGTTGGTATCGTGGGCGGTCTCAACGCTTGCTGTCGTCTATCTACTCTCCGCCGCCGCCTCGGGCATGGTTGGCGGCGCCCTCAGCACCGCATCTTCTGCTCTGGGTGGAGCAGGCAAAGCCCTGGGCGGCTCAGTCCAGACGGCAGTTCAGACCGCCGCGCCCTCCTTGAACAGCGTCAGCGACCCAATGGCGGCCATTGAAAGCAAAGTACGGAGCGCCTCGGGAGGGCAAGATCCTGCGGCACTTCGCGATGCTGCGATCTCAGCCGTTCGCGCCGCTCTAACCGGAGACCCTGCCCAACAGGCAGCTGCCAACGACAAGGCAGCCGAGGCATTAGCCAAGGCCCAGAACATATCGAAAGACGAGGCAAAGGCTCAGGTGGATCAGTACCAGCAGCAATACAAGGAAACCGTAACCAAGACAAAGCTGCAGGCCAAACAGGCGGCCGATACTGCGGCAAAGCGTGCATCCCAAGGCGCATTGTTCGGTGCGTTGGCCCTCTTACTGGGTGCCCTGGCAGCGTTCTTTGCCGGGCACGCTGGCGCAGTGACCCCTACGGTTTCGGTCAGAGCAAGCGGCACTTGATCAGGATATAATGTGCCTTCCTGATGGCGAGAATATCCGACGACTTGGCGTGAGCGACCCTGCGCCGACTTGGTGCTACGTGCTGAATTAGTAAAGAACGTGAGAAGCACTTTACCCTTCTCGCCGACAATCTTACGAACCAGCCATCCGCTCAGTTGGAACGATCCCTATTACCGCTGGTTACCTTCGCGCTGCAACATTTCCCCAGGATCCTCCGGGTTTCGTGCAGCGCCTTCCGAGTGAAATCCATGACCTCAGCCAATGCCGTGAGACGCCTGCGTTCTGCCTTCCCGGTCCAACGCCGCAACGCAAAAGCGCCTTCCTACGCGTTGGCTTCGGCAGTTGCGATCGGAGCCCTGGCTGGGCGCGCCTGCTTTGCCGCTCATCGGCGACCTCCTCAGTCATACCTTGTCGCCGCTGCTTAGCCGTGCGATCTGGCCGTTGATGATGACGAAAAGCTTTGGTCCCCAATCTGTGCCGAAGAAGTTCGAAGCATTTCCGAAGGAAATGGCCCTTCGCCCCTCACAGATCCGGGCATCCGCCGCGGAATCGGCGCTGATGGTTCCGGACGCCTTCAAGTTCCGCAATCGGTACGCGGATTTGAGGATGCCGGTCGTTATCATTACAGGCGAGCAAGACAGATTGATCGACATTGATACGCAGTCGGCCCGGCTGCATTCCGAAATTCCGCAAAGTAGGTTTCACCGAGTTGCCGGAAACGGCCACATGATCCAGCAGACGGCCACGGATCAGGTGATGTCGGGAATACTCGAAGTCGCGGGCGGCCCGACGAAACTTGAAGCTGCGGAATAGCTTCAGGGTGGGCGACCGCGAGAGCAGCCAGGGCGGCGTCGCGTTGGCCCGCACTGGCTCGAAAATTTCGGGATAGCTCGAAAGTCCGAGGGCTGAAGGGTGACAAAGTCGGCGCGCTCTCGGATTTATTTGAGCGGCACTGCCGCCGTCCCGACCAGCATGAAGGCGCTGAACCGTCACGTCGAGCGGGTCTTTGATCCCGAGCGCAAAAGTCATCATTGGGGCAAGCGCAAGCTAAAGAGAGACCAATGACCGTTTTTGTCTAGGTCAACACCAGCAAGCAGGTTGGCGACCCCGAGCACATCAAGGTCTTGGCCACCACGGAGTGGCATCCTAGCCCTGCGTCCGCTCCTCGCCAGAAACCTTGAGTAGGTTCACGCGCGACCACGGCAGCTCTGGGTCAAACGCGCCATTTTGACTATGTGCGGACTACTTCCGGTCGACCCCAATAACCGGACATTCTCAGAGTCCGTCGGCATGTCTCAAAGGTGCCAATACCGGACTTGGCCGCTGCGATCACATTATCGATTTCGCGCCTTACGGCAAATGCACAGCGGGCCAAGCCATCTGATTTGCTCGTGACGCACGAGGCGTCAGTGACGACGCGGCCTGGCAGGAATTGTCAGGACGGCGGCGTTCGCGAGATAAGGATTGGCGCCGCAGTAGGCCGTGCGGGCCCGATGCGGTAGCCTGACATTGCTGGTAGCTGGTGAATCCACAATCGCCCGCGCCAGCATAGTCGTCGCCTTGCAGGCAATACCGATACTCGCTAGCTGCGATCGAGGTTACGCCAGTTGCGAAGATGGTCGCAGACGTCGCGAGGGCAAGAAAGAGGGTACGCATTTTTCTCTCCCACGTCAGGCCGTCCGGTGTACTTTGATTGTGGAACGAGTATGTCTCGTTTCACAGTTGCGCTTTTGACGCTTTCGCTGATTTGGCGCCAGGCCCTCAAGACGCGTGGAGAGGCAGCCGGCACACACTCTCGGTTTAAAGCGCGTCGTCGCTCGCAAAAGAGCCGCACTGTTCACAGACTTGCCGTAAATGCGTGATGGAGCATTCACGGGGACAATTAGCTGAGTATCAATCCATGCGTTTGTTAGCTTTATCGACCGCCGTCGCCGAGCGCGCCGGCGTGCTGTGTTGTGTCTTGTTTATGGTGATAAGCGCTCAAGCGCTCGCGCAGACGTCGGCCACGGACAATCCAAGCCCGACCGCAGCGCAGCCTTCGGCGCCCGCGCAGGAAAAGCCTGCGACCGCTGCAGAAGAGAAACCGCCTGCCACGGATGACAAGCCTGCCATCGTCGAGCAGAAGCCGGCCCCCGCTGAGGAGAAACCAGCAATCGCGCAGGACAAGCCCGCAGCGGTGGAGGAGAAGTCGGCTGCCACGGACGACAAGCCTGCCATCGTCGAGCAGAAGCCGGCGCCCACGGAGGAGAAACCAGCTGTCGCGCAGGACAAGCCGGCGGCCGCGCCTCAGAAGCCGGCCGTCCCGGACGCGAAGCCTGCGGTCGTCGAGCAGAAGCCGGCTCCTACCGAGGAAAAACCAGCGGTTGCGTACGAGAAGCCCGCCTTGAAGCAGAAGTTTGTCGCCAAGCAATCAGAAAGCGCTGTCCACAGCAAAGGGGCAGAGCACAGTAAATCGGTGCAACCGGCCAGGGCAGCCCACAAGCCGCGCGAGCGGACCACGGTCATGCTCTGCACCCACTTCCGCACCTACAATCCGTCGTCCGGGACTTACCGGGGCTACGACGGCCAGACGCATTCTTGCCGATAGGCGAACGCGGGCGCGGCGTTCGTAACTAAAGTCGAAACCAAGGCAGCGTGAGGTAAACGCACCCAATCATCGCTGCCATGGGAATCACCCACAACCATCCCGACCAGAACGGTCGCGACCAACGCTCGGGCAAGAGTGCGGCGCCGGCCCTGATCAGGCGCGGGGCCTTTCCCCGCCGACAATGGTGACCTTGCCGAAGGCCAAGCGAAACTGACCAATCGTGCGCGCATTCTCGAAGCCCGCCGCCGTCAAGTCACGGACCAACATTCCTTCGCCGGGTCCGCCGAAATGTCCGCCGACGAAATCCGCGATCCGCAACGCTCCGCCGGGCGCCAGCGCCGCATGCATGGAAGCCAGCGTCTCGGCCTGCATCTCGCGCGGCATATGGTGGAAGGCAAGCGAGGACACCAGCTTTGTCGCGCGCGCGGCGCCTATGAGTTTCGAGGTCTCGTTGCCGAATCCGCAATAAAAGGTGACGACGATTCCCTTGCGAGCCGCCTTCTTCTGCGCGCGGCCCAGGGCGTCAGGATCGGGATCGACGCCGACGACCTGCGCCTGCGGCACCTGTTCCTTCGCCATGATCGCAAGGGTGCCGGTACCGCAGCCGACATCGACAACGATGTCGCCGGGCTCGAGGTCCAGTGACTTGAGAATTTCGCCGCGCCAGCGCCGCTCGCGCGTCAGCAGAGCGATCATCGGGTCATAAAGCGGCAGCAGCCAGCGGCGCCCCGCCGCTGGAATAAAGTCGTGGTGTGCGACCGCCATCATAGAGCTCCTCACGGTTCATCCTTGGCTGCTCAAATCGCTGCTGGGAGAGTCGACGCTTGGAGTTTTCGCTCAGGCATTTTTGGCGCCGCGAGAGGCTGGCGCTCCCTAGGGAAATTCCTCACCGCAACGATTTCAAGCCCAGCCTAGCACTTTGCGACGGGGTGGTTGAGCGACAAATGGCCCAACCGGCCTCAGAACCTGATCAGGCTCGATGTCTTTGTTGAGTCATTCGCGTCGATTCCGCGATGGCCACGCGGAGTCCGGTTCAGCCCCAAAAACGGACATGGGCAGCGCTTTAACCCGGTTCATCGCGCTGTCGGCGTTGGCTGCTGCGTCGGGCTGCCATTGGCATGCGAGCCTTAGCCGCTCTACATCGATGGAACTCACGTGCCGGTGGAGTAGCCGTCCACCGCATAACAAGCGGACATCGGGGTAATGTAGGTCGTCAGTTGTTTGATCCCGCGCGACCGAGCAGCGGACGACGCTTTGAGGTAATGTTGAGCATCTTGGCGGTTTTGAGTTTGATGATCATCTCAGCGTTCGTAGCTTGCTGCGGTTTAACGATGGGATATCTGAGGCTTGCCGTTCCTTCGCTTCGTAGTATTCGGCTGAGAACTGAATTGACCATCGCGAGAAGAACGAACGCAATTTCTGAGTGGGCTTTTCGACGCCGAGTTGTTCGGAGACATGCGCCTCGCGCAGCCACCCTACCGCCGATGCGAGGCCGGCGGTGCGCTCGAGCCTCTCAACCGCCGCGACGCCGGCGGTCTCTGCCTGCCGATAGCGAAAACCGGCCTTCTTGATCACATACAGGGACTTGATGGTTTCATAGCTCTTGAATGCGAGCTGAACGAACGGATGTTTTTTGGCCTGTGGCCAGGCTGCCGGGTACACCGGCAGCACCAAAAGCTTGCTCTTGGCGATGACCGTTGCCAGCGGATGCAAGAGTTGCATCCAGGCTGGCCAGGACGTGACCTTGGCAAACAATACCGCGTGCATCGCCGCTGCAGCCCCGAAAGAGATCGGGAGCCAAAGTACCGCACCCAGGATCACGAGCAATGCGGTGTTCGGCGTGAGATGCCGGCATTTTCGGAACACCCATACCATGCCGCTTTCAAAGGCAATGTACACAGCATGTTCGAACGCCCGATAGCTAATCTTCCGCCGGAGCCACGACCAGTTCCGGCGGATCGATATACTCCACTGTCGACGTTTCGTCTCGGAAAGGGGAACGAAGCGCAACACGGCGATTATGACAGTAACGGTGACATTGCCAAGAACCCTGGCCGCGAAGAGCGGAAGCCAGACAATCTGCATTGCTAACGGGAAGGCGTAGTCGAGCAGCCGCATCAAGATCGAAAGAATGAAACGCAGGATTTTGTTTGCGGCGAGTGCGACAAAAACAAGTGGGATGATTATCACATCGTCGAGGGCGCCGCGGAAGCGGCTTTCCTCAGTCCGTGCCGGGTAATGATAATGGGTCACGGTGCAACGGTTCCGGGCTGAAGACAGGGATCGTGCCGGGTCAAAGTAGCACACTGTAAGGCCCACGGGCTCAGGTACCGGTCGTTGAGCGACAGCCCGATGTCCGCACGGGTCAATCGCGTCGGTTCGGCCCTCTGTTGGTGAGTTCCGGTCTGCCCCCGGTGAACGGACATTCTGCCGGCATGCCTCAAAGGTGCCAGACTCGGAGGTTCCCGATTTTTGCGACACTATTGCCCTCGACTTGCGAAAGCCGCCTAGGAGCCGGCGTTACCTGTCTTCAGCTCAGGGCAGATACGACGGCAAAACGGACTAGAGAGCGGGCAATTGCCGAAATCACCGCCCGAGGTAAAATCGATCGATTGCACCGAGACCGCTAATAATCTTACTCAACCGGTTGTTATCCGACTTCAATTATCAGTATCCGGGATATCCAACGAATACCGACGGCTTTGCGCGGGGGAATACCCGATGAGCTCGAGCAATGCAGATTTTTCGACGATACTAAACCGCATTCTTGATACGGCGGCGGACAATCTCAGGATCGCAAAGATTCTGGTTCAGATGGGTCTCGATCCCAACAACATCACCTACGACGCACTATTCAACCGGCTGCTGGAAATTGCGCTGGCCAACATCACGCTTGCCAACATGTTCGCTCTGGTTGGCGCCATCTTTCTTGTCGCTACCTTGCTGATGCATACAATGGTGCCGCTGCGCATCGCGAACATGGCCGGCTGTACATTCTTCGTCGCCTTTGGCGCTCTCTCCGGAAGCGTCGCGACTTTTATCCTGTATCTGCTATTGCTGCCGATCAATGCAATTCGCCTCCGCCAAATGCTCAATCTGATCAAGAAGGCACGTATCGCGACGGAGGGCGATACCTCATTGGAATGGCTCAAACCTTTCATGACCGAGCGCAAATATCGCCGGGGCGATAAATTGTTCAAGAAGGATGATGCGGCCACCGAGATGTTCTTGACGGTCACAGGAACGTTTTTGGTCAGGGAAATCGACGTCGAACTTCCGCCGGGACGTCTGATGGGCGAACTTGGTTTCCTTACGCCCAATAAACGGCGAACCGCGACCGTCGAATGCATAGAAGACGGACAAGTGATGACCATAACGTATGAAAGGCTGCTCGAAATCTACTTTCAAAATCCGCAATTCGGTTATTACTTTCTCGTCCTGACCAGCCAGCGCCTGCTTGAGAACATCTCGCGGCTGGAAGGAATTATCGCACAAGAGAGAGCCGCGCGGCAGACTGCGGCCGCGAGCGGGACGAGTTAAGCTTTAATGCATGTTCCTGGCGTGCCGAGAAATGCGGGCTGGATCGCGCACAACTGTTTCGCCCTTTACACCGCAATCGGGCACGGAGGCAGGTTGGTAGCACTGGGCGTATTTGCCCTGGAGCCAAATGCGTCGTTCTGACTATGCGCTGATCACTTCTGGTCTTGGCCCGATAAGCAGACAAAGTCAGAGCCGGTCGACACCTTCGGTACGGTCAAGCCGAGTGGACTGCGTTCCGCTTTGGAGCGCACCAACCGGCCCCCTTTTGCCTTCCAGTTTCTTCGCAAAATGATAACATCTTGCCGGCTTGGAGATGGTCGGTGAAGACGATCACAGCATTAGCGGCCAAGAAGTTAGGCAAGTTTCTCGCCAAAGATTTCCGTCGTATTTTTGGTCCAGCACAGGACGATATGGCTGAGCGTTTAGGCTCCTTTGCGCGCAGTACCATTGAATGTCTGGCCAGAAGCGATGCTCTTTACCACAATTACGAGCACACCCTACAGGTCACGATGGTCGGACGTGAAATTCTAGCGGGAATGACACTTTCGCAAAGAATAGAACCCACTGATTACAGCCATCTGATCGTCGCTTGTCTGTTGCACGATATCGGCTATGTGCGTGGCGTTCTGAGCGGTGACACGGAAACCGAGTTCGTGGTGGACGGGGGCGGAAAGACAATTACGCTTTCTCGCGGCGCATCAGATGCAGCCCTCTCGCCTTATCACGTCGATCGATCGAAGCTATTTGCCCTTGAGCGCCTCGGAAACTCACCCATCCTCGACGCGTTCCGTATCGCGGCCGCAATTGAAATGACGCGCTTTCCAGCACGTCTGGATCGCTCGAACGCTAATGAGGGCCTGGAGCCAAAACTAGTCCAAGCTGCCGACCTCATCGGACAGCTTGGGGATCCAATGTACTCACGGAAGGCAAATGCGCTCTATAGCGAATTTGAAGAGATCGGAATGAACCGACAGCTCGGATATTCGTCGCCAGCCGATATCATTGATAAGTACCCCACCTTTTTCTGGAACAGCGTCTCAACGCACATCGAGGACGGTCTCAAATATCTGAATATGACGGTTTCCGGCCGACAATGGATAGCTAACCTGCATCATCACCTCCTGTGTGCGGAGCACGCCCATCGCTTCATGGGACCTCAGCGTTGACAACGTCTAAATTGAGGTTGTGGATCGTCCTTGTCGATCAGAACGCAGATTTCCGAGATGGGTCATTTTCGATACTTTGACGATGTCCGCGCAGAGTCCGCTTATCCCTTAACAGCGACCACAGAGCGGACATCGCCACAGGTCCGAAAAGTGCCAGCAGCGGACCTCGGCCACCCGAATACTCCTTACTCGGAAAGCTGCAGCCCCGGCGAGCGAAGCAATTCGCACAAATGAGAGGCAGCCTCGTTCTGTCTGATCCTATGCATGACATGCTCTCGAACGCGACCGGGCGGTAGCATCTTAGCTTGCTCGCGTAGTTGCGCTGTATCTTGGGCAAGACGCTCTTCGAGTGATTTGGTTTGTTTAAAACGGCGACGCTTGATGACCATGCGCTGCTCCATTCGTTCGAGGAAGGCAGGAGCGCGCAACAGGCGTTCTCATCACCGATAACTGCCGTACCGTGCGATGGGTGAAGGCTTATCCCGCCAAGCTGGCTCGTCTGTCTGGCAGGCGACTAAAGGGAGGAAAAACTTAATGCGCCCAATGAGTTAAGAGCAATTTAGACGGATTTGGCGGCTAAACACTGCGTGACATCTAATTAGTAAGGAACGTTTTTGACGCTTTTTACTTTTAGTGAGTACTTTCTTGCCTTGCTGTGGAGGGGAAGATGGGTGAGCTGAATCGAGCAGAACGCCTTCAGATCATGCTGACTCCAGCCGAATTGAAACTTGTCGACAACTGGCGCTTTGAAAAGCGCATGCCAAGCCGCGCATCAGCGGTGCGAGAACTGCTCAAGCGTGGATTGCTAGCCGAAGGTTTTGATGAAGCAGAGGATGGCGCTCGCTCTAGAGATTTCGGCCTAAACGACGCAGCGCCGAGTAAGCAGCTGAAAATAAGTTAGCAAAAACGCTCTTTGACGTTCCGACCGATGCGCAGGGGATCGAGCAGTTGCAGGTTCGGGAAACCTTCGAGGAAAATGATTCGCACGACCAGCTTGTCAGCGTGCTCCATTTCTTCGATCGATTCTTTACTTCACTGCTTGGCCAGATCCTTGTAACCCCAATTGTCGAGCAGCCGGTAGTGCAACCAATATTGGTTGACCGCGGTCAATTCATGCCGCAGCGCCTTATTTAGAAATTCGACGACCTTTGCATCACCCTTCATAACCACGCTCCTGTTTTGGCCATGGTTCAGACTCTAGAAAATTTAGTCTGAACTTCCCAGCAGCACCAGCGCGCGATGCCACTGGATGGCGGCACCATTGAAGCCTAGGGCTGCTTGTCCGCGGGCGCAGCGAGTACGGCGCCGCCATCCGCACGACCGACTTTCGTTCCGTCAAAAACCTCGTCCATGATTTCTCGGATGTTGCGGGCGCAGCGACCGCAGCGGGCTCTGCAGCCAAGGCAGCTATAGACATAGCTGGTGGTTCGGCGCGTCGCAGTGTTGGCGACAGTTCGCACCTCGGTGTCGCTTAGGACGTTGCAGGAACAAACGATCATCGGAAGCCCGCTAGCTCCATTCCTATGTCTGCTTTATCCCGGATTGTGTTGAAAAACTCGAAAATCGCGGGACTCCTAAAATCTCGCAAATGTAGCGCATTGGCGATTTCAGTCGCTGCTAGGTTCTGTAGAATCGATACGAGGGCCAGCGATCGTTTTTGCGATAATTGATGTGGTCCCTCACCCCGCAGCGAGAGAGACGCACCAGCGGTCCTGAGAATTTCAGTCATCAACGAAAAAGGACTTTTTCAACACAATCTCCCGAAGAACGGACATCGGCGACAGCCGATGCGATGTCCGTCTCGTGCCACAAGGAGACACGGACAGCGCAACAGCGGGTGTTTTCGGGACCACGAAATGCCTCAATAGAGAACCGAAGGCAGATAGGCGCCCCACGGTTCGCTGTAGAGTCCGATGCTCATAAGCGTCATTTGGAAAACCAAGTTCAAGCGGTTTTCCAGGCACCATGAAAACAGTGCATGGTTACGGCTTGGGACGAGGATGCCGGGCCCCGTAATACTTGGTGCCGCATTGATGAGCGCCATCAGATCCTCATTGGTTTCGCCGATCGCATGGGCAAGGAAACCGATGGACGTCGCATATCCCGTTACGCGGCCGAGACGCTCGACAACAGTGGCGGTCTTTCCTTGGATCGCGTCCGTTAACTCGCCCGCACGATCGTGACCATGGAGCTTCCGACAGAGCTGATTGCAGGTCACAAAGTCTCCTTCACCAGCCTGACGCACCTCGTATCCTGCAACCCCGACCTTGGGCGGTAAGCCGCTCATTAGCGAAAGTGGCTCTCGCGCCCTAAAGCCTAGTTTTGTATAAAGACACAGGCTTTGATTGTTGTAGCCGGCCTGTACTAGCCGAACCCCCGGCGCATGTCGCTCGGCGGCACGGTCGAGGACGTGCTCCATGAGAACTCGGCCGACCCCTCGCTTCTGTGTCGTCGGGTCGACCGAGATCGGACCGATCCCGACAATCTCCGAGCGTTCATCCATGAAATTGCTTCCTACGATTTCTCCATCACCAAGGGCAACTACCGCATAGAAGCCGGGATGCTGGAGGAGCATCGACAGGAGCCCGGACGCAATCTCGGGTGAAGGAAAGTCTGGCGGGAAGCCGTGCCGTTCAGCCAAGCTCCTGAAGGCGTCAAAGCAGACGCGACCGCATTTCACTGAATCGTCGGGTGCGCCCCGGCGCAGTTCGATGCCCATGCGATCCTCCACTCTCCACTGCGCGAGCGTTCGAACGCGCAACGCTGGCACGATCTCAAAGCTCGCAAGCCCGCGAAGACAGGCTGCACCCCGGATGCAGAGTGCGCAAATCAATTGTGAAATGGTGTCGCTCGAAATTGCGGGCCAGCGTCAGTAGACGTGCATTGGACGGGATGGCACATCAGCTTCGGGCCATTAGTGGCAACCGTCGGATGAGCGAGACAGTGGTCGTCTTCGACCTGAGGCGATCATTTAGTTTGGCTTGGGGCAGCGGCGCTGACCCGAGTCTCGAACAGGCGCTCCGCCCCTTGGGAGCAAAGAAGTCAAAGGGAAATTGGCGCGCCTGCCATAAAAGGAAGTACGGTAGGAACATCTGCCCTTACGGGCTCGTTCCTTCTCGGGGCAATCACGAGGAGGCTACCATGAGGACACCTCAGCTCTCCGCATTGGTGTTTGCTGTGCTTACCTTCAGTGCCGTCGCCGCGGAACCTCAGAAGCTGTGGGAGGCGAGTGGCTTCAAGCAGCCCGAGTCGGTGGTCTTTGACCGAGCCGCGGGGGCCATTTATGTGTCGAACGTCAACGGCGATCCGATGAAGAAGGATGGCAACGGCTTCATTTCAAAGCTCGGACCGGATGGAAAGGTCGTGACAATCGAGTGGGTCAAGGGGCTCGACAGTCCGACCGGGCTCGCGCTTGCCAACGGCAAACTGTACGCCGCAGACGTCGATCGGGTTGCTGAAATCGACCTCGCCAAGGGCGAAATTATCAACCGATACGAGGCACCCGGATCCAAATTCTTGAACGACCTCGCGGCTGACAAAAGGGGACGGGTCTACGTCTCCGACATGGTAACAAACAGCATTTGGGTCCTTGACGGCGGCAAGCTGTCGCTCCTGCTGCAGGATGACGCGCTCGACAACCCGAACGGGCTTTTCGTCGAGGACGGGAGGCTTGTGGTCGCGTCGTGGGGCAAGATGGCCCCGGACTTCTCGACCAAGGTACCTGGCCACATGAAGGCGATCGATCTCGCGACCAAGAAAGTGTCTGCTCTTGGTGACTCGACACCAGTCGGCAATTTCGATGGTGTCGAACCCGATGGCAAGGGCGGCTATCTCGTCACCGACTGGGTAAGCGGCGGTCTGTTCCACGTCGCGAATAATGGCAAGCCGACGCGCCTTCTTCCGCTCACGAAGGGGAGCGCCGATCTCGGCGTGGGGCCCGACGGCACCGTCATGATCCCGATGATGATGGACGGCACTGTTGTGGCTTACAGGATCGACCCACGCTGACAGGATTGCGCCTGAGCAGCATAGGCACGTGCGCGGTCCCCGCGAGCGAAAAGAATACGGCGCGACGACAATCGGCCTTTCAGCAACGAAGGCGGACGATCGGATGAAACAGGAACTCGGCGTGCTTGGAGCGGATGTCTGATTAGGGTCAATCGCGTCACTTTGGCCGTCGGCCGACTACTTCCGGTCTTCCCCAGGAAACGGACATCGCCAAGGATGATCGGCAGGTCTCAAAGGTGCCACTTCCGGACTCATGCAGTGCAGCAGTACGCGGCTGGTTACTCCTCGAACGCTCGAATGGCTGGAGCATACGGAAGCGGGTGGTCCAAGCTCGGCGCAGCTCTGGTTCCGTCTTTCCCTCATCATAAGCGGGCAATGTTAGGAGCAACAACTTGGTCACGGCGATCGTCACAATAGCGCGGATGCGGTGTGCGAGCGCACTGCGCAAATTTGGAAGCAGCGTGTCAAAGGCGGGCTCGCCCCGTTCCACCACAGTGGTCATAGCGAGCGAAGTCAGGCGTCAATCCTCACTTGTCCTTCTGAGTCACCCGGCCGTCTTCATCACGAAGGGGTTGCCGCCGCCGGGTCCGTTGTTGATCCAAACGCTTTTCGACTGCAGATACCCCTCGATCGCCTCTGCGCCATTCTCGCGACCGAGACCGGAGGCCTTGTAGCCGCCGAATGGCATTAGGAAGCTTACCGCCCGATAGGTGTTCACCCACACCGTGCCGGCCTTGATGCGGGCGGCCATCGCGTGCGCGCGCTTGACGGACTGCGTCCAAACGCCGGCGCCGAGGCCGTATGCGATGTCGTTGGCGATCTGCACCGCCTCTTCCTCGTCCTTGAACTTGATGATCGACAGAACCGGACCGAATACCTCCTCCTGCGCAATACGCATCTTGTTATTGACGCCCGTGAAGATGGTTGGCTTGACGAAATACTTGCCGCCGCCCTCCTCCTTGGTCGCCGGCCCGCCCCCAAGTACGCACTTCGCGCCCTCTCCCTTGGCGATATCGATGTAGGAAAGAATCTTTTGATACTGCGGCGGGGTCGTCACTGGACCGACCTGCGTCTCGGCTAACGCGGGATTGCCGAGGCGTGCCGTCTTGGCCATGGCGACCAGCTTCTCGACGAACTTGTCGTGAATGCTCTCCTGCAGCAGCAGGCGCGAACCGGCGATGCACGTCTGTCCCGTCGCCGCGAAGATGCCTGACACCGCGCCGCTGACTGCATCGTCGAGAATGCAGTCGTCGAACACGATGTTGGGCGATTTGCCACCGAGTTCGAGCGACACTTTCTTGAAGGTCTTGGCAGCCAGCTCGTTGACGCGGGCGCCAGTGACGCTGCCGCCGGTGAAGGCGACCTTGGCGACCTTCGGATGCGTGACGAGCGGCTCGCCCGTCACCGCGCCGTAACCGGTCACCACGTTGACCACTCCTGGCGGCAGGCCGGACTCTTCGATCACGAGCTTCATGAACTCGAGCAGCGAGGCCGAGGTGAACTCGGAAGGCTTGATCACCACGGTGCAGCCCGCCGCCAGCGCGGGAGCCATCTTCCACGTGGCCAGCATCAGCGGCGAGTTCCACGGCGTGATGAACGCGCACACGCCAACTGGCTCGCGCAGGATGTAGGTGAAGTGCTCGGGTCGGTCGACCGGCACCACGGCACCTTGAATTTTGTCGGCGAGGCCGCCGTAGTAGTAGAACCACTCCGGCATGTACTTGGTCTGCGCCGCCATCTCCGAAATCAGCTTGCCGTTGTCGCGCACCTCGATCTGGCCCAAATGCTCGGCGTGCTTCTCGATGAGCTGGGCGATGCGGCGCATGATCCTGCCGCGCGCGGTTGGCGTCATCTTCGGCCATGGTCCGGCTTCGAAGGCGCGCGAGGCGGCCTCCACGGCCCGGTCCACGTCGACCTTGTCGCACTCAGGAATACTGGCCCAAGGCTCGCCCGTGTAAGGGTCGAAGGTCTGGAAGGTCTTGCCTGAGGCAGCATCGACCCATTTGCCATCGATGTAGGTTTGATAGGTGAGCATTTGTGTAGCTCCGTTGCGACGGACCCCGAAAGATTATTGGGAGCACGCGGATAAAGACTACTGAATCGAGGCATGTTGATCCAGATTGGATGTTTGTCTTTTGTCTCCATCGTGGAATCAAACTCAATGCTGCAACGGGGGTCCTGACCGCCCGGGTTCCGGCTGGGTTGTAGCCTTAGGAGGTCTGTTCCGGGTCTTGGTCGTGTAAAAACGTCCTAGCGGAAGCACAGACGGGTCGCGAGCGTGGCGACTGGCGGGGCGCGGTCATTTTGCCGAGTTTTGCGGCTTTTTCGATATGGCCGCGCTCCTGATGCGGATATGAGCGGTCTTGGGCCCACGGGCAGACGAATGCATATCTGCGACGACTATGCCCTCATCGCCGCCATGAGCGGTTGGATATCAGCGCAATCATGGGCCATGCAGGAGCGGCCCCAACGTCAGCGTCCTCTTAGTCCAAAGCTCCGACGAAGTTGCCGGGCGGTCCTCGCCGGGGCCTCGGCCTCAGTCAAATCGGACGCCAGCCCGCGCGCTGCTTAGCTTTACATTTCTGGATCTGAAATGGGGGTCAGCATCTTCACGTGCGGTCCCGCCCGTTTGAAGATCGGCTCCCAAAAGGCATAGGCCTTCTCGGCGAAACTTGCGCTTATGGTGAACTTCGTGAGCGCCCCCCGATATGCGGCCTGTCGCCGGCAGCCCTGCCCCTCGACAAGGTGCCAGATGAATAGAGCGACCTGGCGCGCGTACGTGCTCGGACGACCTCGGTGGTTGGGTACGATCTCAAGCCGCATGGTCCCGGTGTCGCGCGTCTCCGGTTCGGTGATATTGGCAAGCCAGATGAAGATTGATGGATCAATGCTCGCGGCATAGCCGTCGCGCTTGAGCTGCTGATTGATCATAGAGAACGCGCTGGCGGCTTCTCTGAAGCATTCGCTCAGGATGAAGTTCGCCTGATTCTCCAGCTTGCCGTTCCGAAGATCGACCAGCAATCTGACCGCCTCGTCAGTGAGCCGCCGCATGTATCGCGGTTGCAGCTGCCCTGCGCTGTCGGCTGGTTCCTTCTGCACAATCAATTCGACCGCATCCGCGCGGAGCTCCGTTGCGGCTTCTTTGAGAACGGTCAAAAAATTGCTTTCAAGACTGGAACCGCCGATGTCTTTCGACGCCGCTTCGCCTCCCACCCGTGTCTCTACGGGGTCCTTTGCATGGTCCAACGCAGCATTTTGGCTGGCTTTGATGTTTTCAAAAGCTCTGTTTTGATAGTCCTTGGCAACCTTCACCATCATCTCGGTGGTAGTGTCGGAATCTAGGAGTTCGTCCTTGCGCGGCGCCGCCGCATTCCGAGATTCAAGCACCGCAACGGGACTCGGAGCCATCGCTTGCCTTGCAAGGATTGTTTGATCAGACATCTTCTCGCCTGTGTGCTCCGATAGCGGATTGGAAGCAGCAATCCCGCTGGACAACACAAACAGGCCATCGTCAACGGCTCGGCTCGCCGCCGTGGTAAGCTCCACGAGCGAGCGTCGCGCACAGCGCGTATGGCTAGCACGTCGCCTTTTTTGCGTGTGGCTCATGATCTAACGACCCCTCGACAAGCTTTTTCAAGACCCAGCGCCACAGCTCACGAACTTCCTCCGAGGCTCTTCCCTCTTGTGCAAACTCGGTCACGCCCAATCCCGTCCCCAGCGCGTCCTGGTGGTCGTTGCGCTGTCCGACGTAGGGAAGCGCTAGCACGCCGAGCGAATTGAGCGAAGTTGCAGCTTCGCTCAAACGGCAGCCCCGCGGTGGCGTCTGATTGAGGACGAACGCAAATCGGCGCTTGAACCTACGAATAGCAATCAGCGTCGGTATTGCAGCTTCGATGTCGGCGGGACTCGGACGCGTCGGGATCAGGCAAAGATCGGCCTTCGTGATGGCGTGCGTGGCCAGCGCATTGTTCGTGGCGGCAGTATCGATGATCGCAAGCCAGATCCCCTCAGCTTCGAGGCGGACCAGCGCCCTTTCTATCTCGGCAGGATCGGCGACCCGAACGACCCACGGAAAGGGATTGCCGCGCCGCTCCTTCCATTTTGAAATCGTGCCTTGTGGATCAGCCTCGACAAATGCGACGCGCTCCCCGTTCTCCATTGCCGCGACTGCAAGTCCGACGGCCAGCGTGCTCTTGCCGCTTCCGCCTTTTTGGGTGACCAGAGCAAGGACGTACATCTCCTGCGCATCCCCGATAAACAACTACATGAAACGCACGTGTCGTCGAAAAAATTGGGCCTACCAATCGGTGACCTACCACTCCCCATCGTGAATCGCATCAAGAGCGAGCGTGGAACTCACAACCAAATCAAGGCCCAGCCACTAACGATATACCGCGCTATACGTCGCCCAACGCCGGCCGGTCCAGACATTTGGGCCAATAGCGGAAGAAAGCTATCTAGGCAGACGGCTCGTGTTGGACGGTGATCGTGTCGAAAGCTAAGGTTTGCCTATGCGCCGGACCGAATGGAATTGGTGCGGCGGCCAGCCGAAGTGATAAGGCCCACCGCAAATCCCGCTCCACAGGCAGCGCAAAACATTTCCTTTGTCAGGGATCGTCTCCGTCCTCCGACAAGGCCCGGCTTTGAGCAGTCAGGACATCGCTCCTCGTTGAGAAAGGTGATGATCCGGCGATAGTCCGGATGGTCACTTTTTATATGCTCACGGTATTTTTGAGTTCCAACGGGCTTCCATTGACCATCATTTGCACTGACCATTGATTTGCTTCCAACGACTAACGCAGTATCAATCCACCCTAATGAGGGGACGGGTCGCGCGCTAATAAGGGGAAGGGTCGCGCGCGATTTTCACTCTTTCTGATCGGGCGTAATTGCTCCGGTCGCTTGCTGAGGCAAGACTTGCGTTTCCGTCGTGGTTGTCGAGCCCCTAAGCTCTGACCCTACGCAGTCGCCAGCCCATAGCTTTGTGCCCCGGACCGTTCCAACGAGTTTGCAGCCCATCGGCTCCTTCGGCTTTACTTGAACCAGCGTTTTGTTACCGACTTTGGGCGGCGCACTCTGAGCAAATGCGGTTGCCGAAAAGAAGATAGCAACGAGAATGAGCAGTGACCTCATCGTCAATTTACCTTTTGCCTCACGACACTCCGACCTCTGGAGGCTGATTACCGAACGTTCTATTTTTGCCTCCCAACCGATGACTGTTTCCAATCCAATGATGGAGGTTGGACGGAACGGACTTGACCGTCTGTTCGAAAAGAGACGAACAGAACCTCTTCTGGTCGCAGTGTGGGAATTTGGACACAGAGGCGCCCATTGCGAACCGCGCCTGTCCGCGCCGGGCACGCGGCAAAAAAAGGGTCTTGTTCGTGGGATGTCGGCTTGGGGTCAATCGCGTCATTTTGGTCGTCGGCCGACTACTTCCGGTCTTCCCCTGGAAACGGACATCGTCAAGGCCGGTCGCCATGTCTCAAAGGTGCCAATATGCGACATCAGCCTTAGTGGGCATCCCATCTGATCTGTCGTACAATCGCATCTAGGTTGGATCGTGGGCCATGGTGCAGGAGCGGCCAGTCCGGGTCGAGCGGAGGTTGTCGGCGATATTGGCCGCCGACGTAGCTGGCTACTCGCGGTTGATGCACAATGACGAAGAGGCGACCCATGCCAAACTGGCCGCGCTCCTAACCGACGCCGTCGCCCCGGCAATTGCCGAACACGGCGGCCGTGTCGTGAAGAACACCGGCGACGGGTTCTTGGCGGAGTTTCCGAGCGCGGTCGAAGCCATCCGAGCTGCGGTGCAGTTCCAAGCGCGTGTTAGCGAGCTTACAACCGGTGACGTGGAAGAGAGACGCATTGTATTCCGCGTGGGCGTCAATATCGGTGACGTAATCGTTGAACCCCACGACATCTTCGGCGACGGAGTTAACATTGCTGCGCGGCTTGAAAGCATCGCAGAGCCGGGCGGCATCTGCATCTCGTCTGCTGCCTACGATCAAGTCCGAGGCAAGGTCGGCGTTGAGTTCGCCGATCTGGGTGAGCAGAACCTCAAGAACATCGACGACCCGGTGCGGGCCTATGCCGTTGGCCTGAACGCGAAAACCGACCGAGCTGCTTCGCTGCCATCATCAACTCCCCGGTTGTCCATCGTTGTTTTGCCGTTCGCAAACATCGGAGGCAATCCCGAGCAAGACTACTTCGTCGATGGTGTGACCGAGAGCCTGACCACCGACTTGTCGCGGATCAATGGCGCGTTCGTGATTGCGCGCAACACCGCGTTCACCTTCAAAGGTAAGGCCGTCGACGTAGTGAGGCTCGGACGCGAGTTGAATGTCCGCTACGTGCTCGAAGGATCGGTGCAACGTGGTGGCAACCTCCTTCGGGTCAACGTGCAACTGGTCGATGCCGAAACCGGCAACCACCTCTGGGCGGAGCGTTTTGACAAGCCCGTTGCCGATCTCTTTGACATGCAGGACGAAATCGTATCGAGGCTCGCCAACTCATTAAATGCCGAACTCGTTGCCGCCGAGGCCCGGCGAGCGGAGCGTTCACCGCATCCAGACGCGATGGACTTGGTGTTCCGAGGTAGGGCTTGGTTTAACAAGGGGCTGACCCCCGATCACATGGTAGAAGCGCGCGGCTTTTTCGAGCAGGCCATGGCGCTCGATCCGGGAAATATCGAGGTCATGGTCGGTTTGGCGCGGCTCGATGCCGTACTCGGAGCTGCCCTTATGACCGACGATTATTCAGCGCGGTTCACCTCGGCCGAGGCGACTTTAACCAAAGCGCTATCGCTCGCGCCGAACCACGCTTTGGCACACGTGTATCTGGGCCTTGTGAAAATATTTACGAAACGCGTGGCTCAAGGCATTGCTCAATGCGAGCGGGCACTGGCGCTGGATCGCAATTTGGCCAGCGCTCACGTTCTCATCGGCATCGCCAAGTTTTTACTTGGTCGAGGCGCAGAAACCGAATCTCACATCAACGAGGCATTCCGCCTTTCTCCTCGCGACACCCTTGCCGATCGATGGATGGTATGGGTCGGCCTCGCCAAGGCTCAGCTCGGTGCCGATGCCGAAGCAGTCGTCTGGCTGCGCCGGGGCCTTGACGCAAACCGAAATTATTCCGCCGCGCATTTCCTTCTCGCGGCTGTGCTGGTGCGGCTCGGGGAGCTGGACGAAGCGCGGGCCGCGGCGCAAGCGGGACTTGCGCTCGATCCAAGCTTCACCATTCGTCGCTTTCGTGATGCCACGTATGCACGGAGCGACAATCCGACCTTCCTTGCCTGGAGCGACCGCGCGATTGAGGGCATGCGGTTGGCCGGGGTGCCTGAGGGCTGATGTCCGAGTTGGGTCAAACTCAGACATAGAATTCTCTAGAATCGTAGGAAGGGATCTTGCCAATCACTCGCGAACCGCATCATTCCAGCGTTGTGGCCGTAGACCCATGCGATGGTTTCAAACGACCAATCAGTAACTCCCACTTGCCATCTGAGCACCGCGTTCCTGCTGCGCTGGCCCATCGGGCAAGCGGATCCGCGTTTTGTTGCCCGCCGCCGTTGCTTGAATCCGCGAGGTTACAGGGCCGGTTACGCGGGCCGGCAGGCGTCCGCCTCTAATTCAGATTGTATTCACCAATTTGCGACAGTATGAGCCCCGCTCCACAAACCTCGTTACGGAGCAGTTCAAAGCGAAAGGCTGCGGCCGCATTTTGTTTGGCGACAGCCCTTCCCTTAAAATCACGATTAGTAAGTTCCGGAATATTCTGCGTGTCCGGCGCGGAGATTGCGGCCGCGCTATGCCTTTCAGCTTAAAGACGGAGCAAAGCACTCAACCAGGTGGGTGAAGCCATGCCCTTCGTAGTGAAGGCCCACATTCATGATCTCACGCTAACGGCGAATGCCGAAACCGCGAAGGAAGCGTTTGCAAAAGCGGTCGAGTGGCACGTTGCGAAGAGGTTTCGCGGTGTCTCTATCAGCGACGGCCACAAACGCTTCACGATTGCAGAATTTTCATGGACAATGGCATCGCAGGAGATCGCGAACACGGTCGATTCCGCCGCCGAGCGGCGGCCACGGATTCTCAATTGATGAGGGTGGCCTATCCCATTTACCGCCAGCGAGTCCGTCAAAAAGCGGCCGCAAGCCAGGTCGCGACCTTGAGAGAGGTGCCCTTCATTCTAAGCTGCGCTTCGCCTCAGAGCCGGACCGCAATTTATTCTTGGCGCTGGGCTTGAACGAAACGCCCAACCGAATTTGCAAATGCGCTCAGGCGTGAGCTTCATAATTCGAGCTGCCTCCTCTAAAGACTTTGAGAATTTGGCCAGTTCGATTACGCGACGATCATCTGCAAACGACCACGACTTGGCCATCCGTAAAGTTCCGCGACTTGTTGGCAGTTAGACGTCGTCGCCATGGCAGCGCACCCGGTTCGCCTGCCCGTGCATGATCCCCTAGGTGGGACACGCTGTCTGGGGTGGCGGCGCTTTCGGTTTGGGTCCATTTGCGGAAGCCGAAGAATACCCCGCCCTCCGTCCGCCATTCCCTCAACAGCGGACATCGCGTGTTATTCGACCCGGCCCTCCATGATCAAAAATCTTAAGGAGTGGTGTGCCGCTTCGGAGGCGAACTCTGACACGTCCCAGTCAGCAAGAAGCCTGACTTGTATCCAGATCAGCCCACAGGAGAGCAGACCGTGCAGAAGGTCAGGGAGCGAACCACCTGTAAGTATGAGTATAGCTGATCACTGCTAGAGCACGAAGACTGTTAGCCAGCTCACAATCTCTGTCGAGCCGATCGGGTTATCTTGCTTTGAGAATGGCCGCTCGGTAGGCAAAAGGATGAATACGCCCGAACGGTATGTCGTCCCGGGCGAGCATTGCCTGCGTCGCGACCCTAGTCCTTATCGCTTTGACTGTGGTTGGAGCTTGATAAGGTGTGAGGCCATGAGCCTGTACATGGCGGCGGAGCACGCAGTTGGGAGGTAGCGATGGCGTCGACTGTGATTGGCAAGCAGGCGGTCGTGATCGGCGCCGGTATGGCCGGGCTCACGGCCGCGGGGGCACTCTCCGACCGCTTCGATCAGGTAGTTGTGCTGGAGCGCGACGCTCTGCCCTTGGAGCCTGCGCACCGCGCGGGAACACCGCAGGCGCGGCACGTGCATGCGCTGCTGCTCAGCGGCCAGCGCGCGCTCAGCGAGCTGTTCCCCGGGTTCGAACAGGATCTCGCGCGGGCGGGAGCCGTGCCGCTCAGGGCCGGTCTCGATGTTCGCGTTGAACGCCCGGGCTATGATCCCTTCCCGCAACGCGATCTCGGCTGGTTCGGTTACGCGGCGTCACGGCCGACAATCGAGCGCGCCGTGCGACGGCGGGTGGAAAGCCGCGGAAATACCACGCTGTACCAGCGCTGCCGGGTGCAGGAAGTGTTGGCGACGCCAAATGGAGATGAGGTCACCGGCGTGCGCTATGAGAACGGCGACGGCGCGAGCGAAACGATTGCGGCGGATCTCGTTGTCGACGCCTCCGGCCGCGGCGCCCTCACTCTCGCTCTGCTGCAATCGATCGGCCGACCACTACCAGAGGAGACCACAATTGGCATCGATCTCGGCTATGCCACATGCGTCTTTGCCATCCCGGACGACGCCTCGACTGACTGGAAAGGCGTCATGACCTTCGGCCAGGCACCCCAGAACAGCCGT
Source organism: Bradyrhizobium sp. CSA112 (assembly GCF_029051645.1). Lineage (GTDB taxonomy): Bacteria > Pseudomonadota > Alphaproteobacteria > Rhizobiales > Xanthobacteraceae > Bradyrhizobium. The sequence continues at coordinate 51,409 of NZ_JAACFS010000005.1, read as the reverse complement.
GGCGGCCTGATGTTGCCGCTCGAGGGCAACCGCTGGATGGCGACCATTGGTGGGCGCCATGGTGACGGCCCGCCTGGCGATGCGGAGGGATTCCTGACTTACGCCAAGGCGCTGCGGACCCCGACGATCTACAACGCGATCAGCCGCGCCAAGCGTCTGGACGGGGTCGCGCGCTACGGCTTCCCGCAGAGCGTACGGCGTCATTTCGAGCGACTTGACGTCTTCCCCCGCGGGCTCTTGCCCATCGGCGACGCAATCTGCCGCTTCAATCCCGTCTACGGCCAAGGCATGAGCGTGGCTGCGCTGGAGGCGTGCCTGCTGCAGAGGCTGCTCGAAAGACTAGGGGAAGACAGCAATCCAATCGCTGGGCTGGGACCTGCTTTCTTCGCCGAGGTGCAGACGTTGATCGAGACGCCGTGGTCGGTGGCCATACTCGACTTCGTGTTTCCCGATACCCGGGGGCAACGTCCGGCGGATTTTGAGACCACGCTCAAATTCGGTATCGCCCTGACCCGGCTCGCCGCCGAAGATCCGGCCGTCCACAAGCTGACCATTGAGGTCCAACATCTATTGAAGCCACGCAGCGTCTATCGCGATCCCACGCTCGCGCAGCGGGTGCTCGCGAAGATGGCCGAGGCGTGACCGATCGGGAAGGGACTGGTGCCGGTACCCATTTCTGCCGCCTCCGCGCAGATGGCAGCGCGACACCTCTTGAACCGGAAAACCGGACTACTGGCCAACTTCCGCTGTGGCACCCGGAGCGGAAATTCAGGCTAATGACCAAGTTTGACAGTCTCATTCGAGCGAAACGCAATGGGCTAGAGCGCCCATCCGAACGTGCGTTGCAGAGTCTCACTGGCGTTCGAGTCGAACCAGCGCCCGTGGCTGAGAATGATGCGTTCTGGCTGCCATGACAGCATTTTTTGGACCGCCGCTCGCGTCTTTCGTTTCTGCAGAAGAAGCGGCAACCGCATGCCGAAGAATATTTGGCCGCGCGGATAGTACATTCCGGTCAGCTTGGCGGCGAACCGCCATGGCTGCCTGATCATGTCAAGCTCAAGGTTTATGATGGTGTCAGCCAATATGAGGGTTTTCGACTCCTTGTGGAAGAAAACAATCTCCCCGAAAATTCCTCCGGGAACCGCGGTCTGGTCAATTTCGGCGCGCCATTCCTCCGGCGGTTCGATGCCGATGTCTCTATCGAAATGCACATCGATGCCCCGCGAGCGGGCACGCTTGCGTGCGCGCGGAGAGGCCCAGGCAACCGCCCCCGGAAACGCACGCGACCACTCGCCAATGTGCGCGTAATGGAACTGGTTCGGCGATACGAGGTGGCGGACTGTGCCCATCGCCTGCAGGCGGTCAGCGAGCGCAGGCTCGAATGCGATGGGGGAGTGGATGAACAGGTCGCCGTTGCCGAGCCGCACCACGGTCATCCGAGTAGTAAACGGCAACGGAAGCCTTACTCCGGCCGTCGTCAAATACTCGAAAGGACCGTCCACTATACCGATGTTCCGGGCGACCGGCTTGTATTGATTTAGGGGTTCGTAGACCTCTGACGCGGCACCAGCCATGGTCTAATCGCCTATTCGATACAGCGGACTTGGGCAGGGCAAGGCCGAGCGGCCCTCCACATCCGGGTTTGATCCAAGGCAGACCTGACGCTCCCGGTGCGGAGCGCTATAATAGCAAAGAATGGATCGTGTCCATGCGAAGAACCGCCGCCGTCATCGGCACCGCCATCTTCTTCGTGTTCGTGCCCTGCGTGGTGGCCGGGGTGGTGCCGTGGTGGATTTCGCACTGGGAGTTTAGGTTGTCGTTTCTCGGCGTCGAGCTCACGCGCTTCGTCGGCTCCGCGCTAATTCTTGCCGGCGTATCCGGGCTCGTGGATTCATTCGGGCGTTTCGCGCTGCAGGGGCTCGGCACGCCAGCGCCGATCGCCCCGACCCAACACCTCGTCGTTACCGGCCTCTATCGCTACGTGCGCAATCCAATCTACGTGGCGGTCGCCGCCGTCATTTTCGGCCAGGCGGTCCTGTTTGGCGATTGGCGGCTGTTCGCCTACGGCGCGGCCTTCTGCCTCGTCTGCCACCTGTTTGTCGTGGGCTACGAGGAGCCGACGCTAAAAAATTCATTCGGGGCGGAATACCAAGCTTTTCGCATCAATGTGCCGCGTTGGATCCCGCGCCTGACCGCGTGGCGAGGCGGTCGGTAGCGGCTGTAGCGTATAACCTTGGCGCTGATTATTTATGGGCTTCTCCTGAAGGCTCTTCAGCAAAGTTTGTCCGAAAGTGGCCCGCACCGACGAAATCCCGCGCTCGTCCAAATGCCGGCTGTTAAGGGTCGACCGGAAATGACTGACGTATGGCCAAAACGACGCGACTGGCGAGCAGGCTTTGGAAACTGTGCCCCGACAGGCCGTCGTCAGCATATTTGGGCACAAGGAGGTGCGATATGGCGACAACAGCTACCCAAGTTGGTCTTGATACGCCGGCGGCGGAGTTTCGGCTTCCGGCCACCGACGGCAAGACTTACGCACTGGACGACGTTGCGGGCGAAAAAGGCACGGTCGTCGTCTTCATCTGCAACCATTGTCCCTATGTTAAAGCGGTGATCGACCGCATGGTTTCGGACGCCCGCGTGCTGGTGTCGGAGAGCATAGGCTTTGCGGCGATTTGCTCGAACGATGCGGCGAGCTATCCCGAAGACTCATTTGAGAATATGAAGCGTTTCGCGAAGGCTCATGATTTCCCGTTTCCATATCTCCACGACGAGACCCAGACAGTCGCTCGGGCGTATGGGGCGGTCTGTACGCCGGACTTCTTCGGTTACAATGCCGACCGCAAGCTCAAGTATCGCGGCCGGCTCGACGAAGGCCGCACAACTCCGCCTCGCGCGGGGGCGCCCCGAGAGCTTGTCGAGGCCATGCGCGCGATTGCGACCACCGGTGTGGCGCCGGCTGACCAAAAGGCGTCTATTGGCTGCTCGATCAAATGGAAGGACGAATAAAGCCGAGCTATCCTGCTGCACGAGTTTGAGCCCGCGCCGGTGCCGGTGAACCTCGTCTATGCATCCAACCGCTTCATGCCGCTCAAGCTGCGTGCCTTTCTGGATTTCGTCGCACCGCGACTGAAAAGTCGCCTGGCCGATCTGCCGAAGGTAGGCGCGAGGAGCCGCCACCCGACGGTGCGCTGAGAGCTGCGCCGGAGCCGGCTTGCCGGCCATGTCATGAAACAGGCGACCTCTCTCGCCTCCTCAGAATGGAATGCACGGCCGAATGAGCCGGGCGATGAAGCGTTTGACCGACAACGACTTCACTAATCTGAATAACCAGCGTCAGGTTGGTATAGTTCTTGAACGCCTTGGCTTCGTAGGAAGCGGTAAGCACAACTCCACCACCACTTCGCTACGCACTCCCTTCGTGTTTGACAATTTCGAGATCCAGGTCGACGATACCCCGGTCCGCCTTGCGCCGCCTCACGTCTCGTCGAGAGCCAGGATATGGAGCTTTTGGCAGATGGACCGGCCCGTAGCCAGGTCCGACGCCCCGGTCAAAACAGATATTCAAGAAATATAGGTGCGGGCGACGAACTCACCAGCAAGGCGATGCTACGCCGGTCGCACGGGAGGTCGATGTGGGGTCAGACTCAGAATAGCTCGCATTCACAACGCGACGCCGATCGGATTGGCCGCGACTCCCGCGAGGAAAGCTGCTTTCTACCCTAAGCCCCCCTGCCGTCCTGTTTGCCAATCACGCAGCGCCATGCCGCCAGGCGCTCGGCCGGATGCTGCCTCATCCACTCGGCGAGCTGCGGCGCGCCAATCAGGCAGGCCTGCATCGAGACGTCAGCGAAGTCCGAGGTGGTGACGGTCTGCTCGCGGCAATTTGCCGGATAGGAGAGACTGCAGAGCACGGCGATGATCTTGATCACGACAGGAGAACCCCGTCGCTACGATGGGTATTGGCGCCGCTGACCGTATGACTTACCGGTGCCTTGTCTTTCTGCTCGCTGACTGGATCAGCCGGCGGGAAGACGCTCTCGTATATCGCGCGGGCCTCTCGAATTAGGCGGGCTCGCTCGCGCTCAGACTTTGGGACAAATCGAATAACTTCGCCCATATTCGCTCCAAACATTAGTTAGAGAAGGAATCTGCAGTTAGAGAATGAACCCGCTGTTAGATGACGACAATCATTCCATCATGATATAGGATTTCAGCCCCAATCAGTTTTGCCGGATCATGGATAGACTGGCCGGTCTCTTTTGCAAGCACCTCGGCGTAAGCAAGCAGATCGCGATGCACGGTTGCGGGAAGCTCGATTGTCAGCTTCACCGGTTTATCGCCAGCGATGACGCCGAGCCTGAGCTTCGCCATGTGTGTCTCCCTAACCCTTGTAAGGCTCCAACACCAGGTCACGATTGACGATGACCCGCACCGGGAAACCCGGCCGGATTGTCAACGTTGGCTGGATGTTGAGATTACGTTGAACGACTTTCTGGCCAGTTTGGTTCAAGTTTCGCTTGACCCTCGGCGAAGCGCCCGGATGATGTCGCCATTGTTGCCGGCATCAGAGCCAGCTCCTAGCTCGCTGCCAACACCCAACAGCGTTGACAGAAGCGCGGCTTTGAACAGGGCACCCCAATGATTGTCGACCCCATCCTCGAGACCGGCATAGCCGGCGGTGTCAGCACCGGCCTGACGTTCCAGGACAATCGATCGGCCATTGGGCATGATCAGGCGGGTCCATACCAGAAGCACACGCGACTGACCGAACGCGACCTGACTATCGTAGACCCCTATCAAACGTGCTCCCTGTGGGACAAGACGAACTCGTCCTGTCGGGGTATCGAAAACATTTTCAGTTACCTGCGCCGTGATCTGCCCCGGCAGATCGGAGCGAATTCCAGTAATGAGAGCGGCTGGAATAAGGCCGCGAGCCATCCGATATGTTTCCGGCGAGAGGCCGACCTCGGCCATCGCGTTCAACCGATGGACGAATTGCTACCGCAGATCGTCTCTGTCGCTGGGACCAACATATCGAAGGCGTAAAACTCGACCTCGGCATCGTGCCGGCGGGAGTGCAGGCCGTTGAAGTCTGAGATGCCGTCAACACCGAGCAGCACCGCCTCGCCGTCGATCACAAACGCGCAGCGCGGCCTCGACGATCCGCGGATATCTCTCCAGTCGTGGTCGTTGCGGGTGAACAGCCGCAGGCGCTTGTCCTCGCGCTGAACGATCAGGCGGTAGCCGTCGTGCTTGATTTCGTGGATCCACTCCGCCCGGTCAGGAACCTTGGTGCCGCGGGTGGGGATGCAGGGAAGGTACTTCGATTTGAGCATGGCCCGTAAATAGGTGTCCAATATGGGATTGCGAATCCCCGCGACGCAGTGGTGAGCAAATTGCCATTTGTGCGATTATCCGGTCGACCCGAAGCTGCTTCCGTACCTTGGGGAGGCTGACATGGGGGAGCTAGGTCCCAATCCACGCCGGCTCACCGACTGGCGCGGGGCCGGGGTGGAAGGGCGCCCTTGGGGGACGGACGTGCGGCGGACACGTCGAGGGCTGCCATCGCGGAAAATCTCTCGCAAAAAAATCGTTCCAAAAATGTGATCGCGACATCAATCCGCGCCGGCCGCGTGACCTTGGAGGATGTCACGGCCGGCAGCGGAAGGGGCTGACCGACGGAGCATCGGCAGCCGCCGCGACTATGCTCCGCGAATGCGGATGTTCCTAAACACCGAATTCCTTCTACTTAGAAATAATTCGTGAGTGGGCATGACCAGCTTCTCTTCACAAATGTTTGGGACGATGGGTGTGACGTTTGCTCTACCGGCTGCATGCATGATCCAGTCAAACAGCCGAAGTACTGGCGTGACCGCGCAAAGGCGACCCGCGCGAAAGCGAAGCAATTGCGCTATGCCGCCCCGCGAGAAATGTGCCGACTGCTGCGGCTCGCTGAGGAGTACGACAAGTTAGGCGAGCGTTATGCAGAGTGGCAGGGCAGCGCACAATTGCCAGCCGCAGAAGCGCCCGAACAGTAGGTCCGCGCCCCGCATCGTTGCGGACGTCGTCACTCGCTTAGAGATCCGCCCCGCGCCTACCTTCGGTGCAGGACGGTTTCGGCAAGAGCGGAACATTCGTAAAAGTTAGCTCGGAGCAGCGCTGACCTCGCCGACTGCAGCAACCACATTGCTCGCGCGCAAACACCTTGCAGTGCAGCTGCGGAACAACATTACACCTGACAAAGTCGCGGAACGAAACGGCTGGTCATTCTTTCTTAAAAAAATCGGGAGGTGCCCATGACTTCTCCGGCCAGAGAGGGCGCGTGTGCATTCGCTTGGCGGAACTACTTGCTGCGCCACAGCAGTGTCAGCGAGGACGATAACAGGTGTTCCGCCCTCCATCGCTACGTCACCCATCTTCGTGGTACCTGCGAATACGATTTCGCTCTCTTGCAAATAGCTGCAGTCGCTTACTTGAGAAGCCTAGACAAGTTGCATGACGACCGAGCTGCGAGAGCCGCAGCAGATCAAGCTTTGGGTCAATGCTTAAAATCCGGCAGTGCACAACCCGACACTCAGGTTTCGGCCATAACACCAGTGCGAAGGAGCGAACAGCATGGCAGACAAGACCGCTGACGCAGACCATTTAGCGCGCGACCCGCGCATCACCGCCGCGGCCGCAAGCAGCATGATTGCCTTGAAGCCGCTCATGCTCTTTCAGGTCTCAATGCTGGGGATGTGGGCCCACAGCATTGAGAGGTTCGCGGACAACTATGAAAAGGCGCTGGAAACCCGTCGAGGAACGGTCAAACAGGAAACGCGCGGCGTAAATTGAGCACACGCCCGGCACCAAGAGCCCCAGCTCCGGGACGTGGAAGCTGAGGCCCCTGGAGGCCAGCCCTTCACCCACAAAGAGCTACCCCGGGGATCACAGCACCCGATAGCCGTCTTCCGCTACAACAAAAGTTAACCGCAGGTTCGGTAGCGGAACGCATTGACTGCACCGACATTGGTTTGCTGGAGGGCGCGAGGCGATGCGGTACTGGTGCGACAACACGCGGTGGGTCTGCGAAAACCATTTGGATCGGCGGTTCTTGGGATGAAAGGGCCTGCGGTTGCGGCGGCGCTGGCGCACCTTGCCCGGCCTGCAACAAGGTCGATGCCGCTGATCCGGACGACGGGCCCGCGATGCCTGCGGGCTTTAAGCCCGATCTTAGTTAGAGCTTCGACCCCAAGCCAACCAAACCACCGTCCAATACCACCAACCGCGGTGCCATTAAGGGTTTCAGCCGAAAGGTGCCCCAACCGCTGGAGGAAAACCCGCATCGTGCGCAAAGGCTTTCCTTGCGGCTCCCATAATCTCGCGTTTGGAACGCTAGATCACAAGGCCTGTTGTCTCTTCAAAGATCTACGACCTTTGGAGCCTCAGATGAGTAAGCGTAAAGCAGCCAAGTCGTCAAAGCGCGCCCGCAGCCCCGCCATAGCCACGCGGGCCCATGGGAAGAAGCAGACCGTCGTTAAAAGCGCGAGAGACAATCTATTGCGCTCTGTTGCCGCTGGGCCGATTGAGTCGCCACTTGAGCTTCATGACGATCCGAAAGAAGAAGCTCCCAACGTCGAGAAACAAGAGGCCCCCATCGCTGCGAATCCGGTGCAAGTCGGCCCCAGCCAGATACGAGGGTTTGATTTTGCTTCAGCGACGGGAAACATGGTGGCTTATCAAGCGAAGCTTCTGGAAATGACACAAGCCAACATGCGATTTGCTTTGGACTTCAGCCAGAAGCTGGCGACGATCAGGTCGCCATTCCAATTTGTCGACGTGATTGTAGAATTTACAAAAAGGCGGGCCGACATGTTGGGGAAGCAGTCGACAGAAATGGCTGCACTCACAAGAAAGTGAGACGACTCTAAAACTCACGGCTCCCGCGCTCCAGGGGCCGTTTTCGTTAAGAATGATCCCGCTCAGCATCTGTGGGTTTGGGTAGACGGGAGGGACAGACGCCTCCGCGATGGAGACGGCTCCGGGGTGAGTAGAGCCGTCTCCACTCACCCACGGAGCGGCCGTCGGTGAGCGCGCCACCGCTAACCGGAGGCCTCCGACGCCGCGAGTGCGGCATCTATGTCGCGGTCGGCGGCAGACCATGACTCCGCCGTCGGCTCCGTAAAAGTGAGCCGCTCTGACCTACGACGAAAATTTTGACCCGAGAGTTAGTGATGCCTCTGCACCAAGAGCCCCAACTCCGGTGGGGGCTGAGGAGGGAGCCAAGGCCCCTGGAGGCCAGCCCTTGCGTGTGACCAGAAAGGGCCGCGCCGAAATCACAGCACCGGAGAGCGGTCGCTCGCCACAACAAAAGTTAACGGCCCCCCGCTTCGCGAGCGTGTCGTCGTGATGTGGAACAAGTCAGGTGACGCCTCCATGCGGGGCTGGTGCGCCAATCGCGCAGCCGCGTCAGTGCGCCGCGTGGGCTCAGCGGCAGTTCGCTCATGGCTGAGTAATCTACCGGTCCATCACAACGGTCCGTTCGCGATCTTCGCGATTTTTCGATGATCGCAATCGTCTCGGGCGTCTCGAATTCATCCTCTTTGATCAAAGCCGTGTTTCGTACGCTGTCGGGATGAACGGCGGCCCGGCTTGAGCCCGTCGTGATGTTTCGTTCCAGTGAGGCGAGACTGGTTGCGGGCTCAGTTTCTTCCGACTTGGCCGGGAGAACTGAGAGCGCGCTTATTGCCAGGAGCGCGGCCAAAACGTATCGCATTGATTTGCTCCAGCTTCGTGACTTGACAATCAATCAGGACACCACGGAGCTGGTTCCCGCGACTTTTCTGCCGCGGAATTGCAAATAATTGCGACACGGTGGCTGAATTCCACGATCTCTCGACGGATGTCCGGCGCGCAGGAACGCGCGGATTGATCAGGCGAACAGGTCAGCCCCCGCCTTAGTGAACTTCACGAACGTACCGCTATCGTGCAGTTCGAGCCAACCGCGCTCAATCGCTAGGTCGAGACCAGCCTTGTATTCCTCCGGCGTGCCTTTCTCGCGGAACAGGAACGGCCCGTTGATCAGCTCGATGTAGATCCGGCCATCCTGAACGACCTCGACGGTATTGGCGATCTCCACGAGTGTACGGGCTGCTTTTTCGGGATCTGAGTAAGGCCGGTCAGCGGTCAATTTCACGCACCCTCCCGCCGGCATCGTTCGGATGCGGCTGACATCAGCCGCACGCCATCCGCCAATGATGCCTACAATAGACGCGTCCTGGGTCAACAGCACCGCCGCAGAACATCGTTGCCACTTCGGCCACCGTGCCAAGCGGCCAGCGGCATTGACCACCGTCGAGTTCAATCAGCGAGCAATGCCGCATTTCCGACGGCGGCACGGTGGCATCGATCGGTAGCATCGGCTTTGCCGGACTGATCGATGTTACCGTTATCTTGGCGGGATCCGGCCGCATCTGCACCGCCGGGTTCACTTCGAAATGCTTTTCCACATTGGCCGGCAGCGCGCCATCGCTGCGCAGCCGCATTGCCTTCCCGCATACCGACCCGCGCGAGCGGTTCAACCGCTTCGAGATTTGTGCGGCTGATGCGTTCGGCCAAAGGCCGACGAGTAGGCGGATTTCTTGGGTGGTCCAAGGGATCATGCAAAGCCCCGCGAGCCAAAAGCACGTGGTGCTCCGACGAGATACGCGCGCAGGGTCTAGGGCGCGGTGGTGGCGATTTGAACCAAGCGGTTTTCTCGCCGGAGACGCGCATATTATGAAAATCGAAGCGCCGTTCGGAAAGCCGGCAATCTTGATGTATCAATTTTAATAGCAGTCGGTGGAACGGTTTTTTAACATTGATCAAGTTGATCGCAGCGATCCCTAGTAAAGTGCCTGGGCTACCGCACCCATCAAACCGTTGCGCTGAACATCGTCAGGCGGCCCAAGACAATGCCGTTCCATGAACTAGAGTGCCACATGAGGTGCAGGGATTGCCCCGGCTTCAAGGGCGGCCGCACAAGCGCAGCCATTTGGTGGCGCTGCGGCAAACGAAGATTTCCGTTAACGACCCGGAGTCAACATGGTGGCCAGGCGAGCGAGACTGAGGCATGTGTAACCTCTATTCGATCACGACAAACCAAGAACCCATCCGCGCGCTGTTCCGCGTGGTGAACCGCTATGTCGGCAACCTGCAGCCGATGCCGGACGTGTTTCCAGATTATCCGGCGCCAGGATCGTCGCCCGCGGCGAGGACAAGGAAGACAAGGTTGCCGCGAGAAATACGCCACCGACCGCCCCTACTCCGGCCCTGAGAAGGCCGCGCGCCGAATCCTCGAAATCGCCAACGCCGTCGAGCTAGTTCAAGGACGCATCCACATCGAGAAGATCAATGAGCCGTTTCTGTTCTGCGACGGCGGCAGTCCAGTCGAGTACGGCATGGGCCTCAAACTCGCGATCGAGCGCGGCTGGCTCAAGATGCACGAATCCGGGACGTTCGTGACCTCACACCGGCCGGCGCGGAACTGTTCGCGTAAGAAGGAATGGGCAGCTTTCTCGAAATGTCGGGAACCAGACATTGGATAATTGGTTGCCCCGAACGATCTTTTGACGAGGTGGCAAGTCGGCACGCCGAAGAACACCGACCGCGATCGACAGGCACTGGCGATTGGTTGCCGAGTCAGCGAACCTTCAAGATCGATTTAGTTGAGTTCGGAGGTCGTCCATGCTTCCTCGGAAAGAAAACGCGCGTGCGCGCGCGCGAGCTTGGCTTGAAACTGAAGCGCCAGCACCGCCCGACGATGACACCCTGCAAAAAGCCAGGAAAGAAGCAGCGGCCATCGTTCGCGAAGCGAAGGGCGATGGCGCGTCACACGCCGATGCGCACGCCATCGGTGATCTCAGCCAGAGTTATTACGCGTATACGACGACGCTATCGGCGACCGAAGTCAAGCGGTTACCCATGATCACGCGCTGGAAGGATTTGTGATTTGGTTTCTTTTCCGGAGGCAGTGATGTCGAAGTTCGTAGCCCTGGTCGTGGAGAATGATCCGTTCCAGCGAGAGTGCCTTGCCGATCTTCTCAAAGGCGAAGGCCTCGAAGTGTTGGAGTGCGCCAATGGAGAGGTCGCGGAACTGGTCCTGGCTACGACTGGCCCTGAGCTCCGGGCGCTAGTAACGGATGTAAATCTGGGTGGCGAGATGTCCGGCGTAGAACTTGCGCAGTATGCCAAGAGCCGCTTGCCGGGTCTCAATGTCGTGATGGTCTCTGGACATGGCCCGCCAACCGTTCCGCACGACACCCACTTTCTTATGAAGCCCTAGGAGCCGCAGCAGCTACTTGCCGCGGTGCTGAGATGACCTGGCCGTCGTCGACGACGCGTTGCACCGTGGCCAGGCAAATATATGAGCCTTTCGACGGCTAAGTTCTGTTCGTCTCCGGCCTTTGTCTTTTCATCCTCAACCGGACGTGCCGCGCCAGCGGAATCCGCGAGCAGCGCTTGCCCCCGTGGACAGAACGGGAACATGCGCATGCCGCAACGCCCGACACCTCCTCGCCGCCCGCCGACCTGCCGCCAACCAGCCGATCGCGGCCTGCGGTGGCGATCCCAAAGAGGCGGTCAAGGCCCTGCTGGTGGCGGTCGATTTCCTGGAGGCTCGTGTCGACGAGCTCCGGCGGCTGTCTCAACCGGCTATGCGCGCCGTTGCCTCGACGTGCGGCGCGACCGCAAGGAGATCAATGTCATGGGCGTCGCGCTCATCGCCAGGAACGGATCGGCCCGCCGCGCATCATAGGGCATGACACCTGCCGATGCAGAACGGTATCGCCGGAAGGCTGAGGAGTGCCGCGCTAACGCGAGGACGGTAACCGACGACTCTGATAGAGCGGCGTGGCTTCGCCTCGCTGAGGTTTGGATGGAACTGGCGCGATCCGCGAACAGAGATGGCGGGGCACCGGGTAACGCCGAAGAAGAAATCAAGAAGCGCGCTTATGAGATCTGGGAGCGCCATGGCAGGCCAAAAGGCAAGGAAGATGAGTTCTGGCAGCAAGCGGAGCAAGAACTGCGAAACGAGGATAACTCGTCCCCCATCCTCACGCCCGGCACGAGAGCGGAACGTTCTTGAATTTAACGCAGAGGGACAGGCTGAATATTTTGCAGACGCGGACGATCTCGCTCTCCGCTCGCCCTACTTGCTGCCGTCCTCATCCCGCGACGAGATGATCCGCAACGGCTGCTCGAGGCAAACATTCAGGCTGTCGACCGCCTGCGCAATGGTGCCACCGTCGGCATAAGTCACCATGTGCCCCGCATCATTCACGAGGTGCAGGTCGGAGCTACCCAGCACCCTGTGTAGACGTCTGGCCTGTTCAGGCTCGATAAGCTGGTCCCCTGTTCCGTGGAAGATGTGAACGGGGCACCGAATGCTTGGATAGCGAGACTGGAAACGTGCCGCTTCCGGAATGAGGAACGCACTTTCCTCCGCGGCCGCCCTCAACTGTTTTGGCCTGACCATTAGGGAGATAGGAAAGTCATTTTTGAAGTTCGCCGGGACAGAGCGGGGCGCAAAAAGCTTGCGCAACAATGCCGGCAGAATGGCCCAGGAGAAAATTGGCGCTACCGTGTAGCGAACCATATCACCCAAGACCGGTATTGCTGGACCAGACGCCATCCAAAAATCCAACCGCCATGTCGGAAAGTAATAACCGGAAGCAAGCACAAGGCCACGGATAGGATAGTTACTTTGCAATCCGATCGCCACAGCGACCAGCGCACCCCATGAGTGGCCCAGCACGACAGGATCGCGCAAACCGAGTTGATCAAAAGCCTTCACGAACAGCGCCGCCTGGGATGTTGCGGTCCAGATGCGTGCGCGGGGCCGTTGGCTGTATCCGAAGCCCGGCCGATCAAAGCATACAACCCGGTTGCGGCGTGCAAGCCGGTCCACGAGTCCGCTGATGATGAAATCCTGAATCATCGAGCCGTTGCCATGGAACAGCACCACGCACGGAGCTGCGCGATCACCACGCTCGAGGAAGTGGAGACGCAGCCCCTCACACTCGATGAAGTTACCGATTGGTGGGTTCTTCCGTTCAGCCATGATCGAGAACACGATGTTCCCTATGACCAGAAGAAGGAGGAAGACAGCAACAACGATGAAAGCGGTTTCACCAGTGGACATTCGTGGAGCCTCGCGACGCAAGTAGCCAGCCGAATTGCGGCAGAGGAAAGAACCAATGAGCGCATAAACCTCCACATGTTGCTGTCGTTCCTAAGCGACAATGGAGATCGCGGAAAAGACTGCTTAGGAACGGTCTCACCCAGATGGCGTTCTCGCCAAGGAGCTGGGGCAAGTCATCAACCTGCAATCAGCGGAGAACAAAGATGGCAAATCCACGCCAGGAGGATAAGTCTACGCAAGCCATGGAAGACGCAGCCGGTCGCGCTGGCGAGAGGACTGCTGAGCAGACCACCCGTATCGGACAAGCTGCAGCCGATCAAACGGCGCGTGTCGGGCAAGCTGCGGCTAAGGCCGGGGAGGACGTGGCTCGAGCAAGTGCGAACCTGCTCAAGCAAAACGTTGAGACGTTGCAGCACGCATGGCGCTCCGGCCTGGAAGCGGCAACCTCGGCCATGGGATGGTCCACCGAGCAATTTGGTCGCACGCTCGGCGTATCAGGAGAAGGGGTGCAACAGGCAAAGGAGGTAACGGAACGGTCGGCGCGCAACACACAAACGCTGCTTTATACTGGTACCGCTGCTGCCAGAGTGATGGGTGGAATGTCTCAAGAGTACTTCCAGATGGTTCGGCATCAAGTCGAGAAGAATATGGACCACATGAATGAGTTGTGGACCTGCCGAACTCCTCAGGACTTTGCAGCCGCACAAAGTGACATGCTGCGGGAGACCGTGGAAACCGCTCTGGAGAGCAGCCGTAGAATAGCTGACATGTCGCTCAAAATGGCCGACGAAACTGGAAAGCAGATCAAACAAAGTATGGAAGAGATCCGGCGCTCCGCCTAAACCCGGGGCGTACAGGTTCGACTTGAAAAAGAGCGGCTGCTGTCAGCCGCTCTTGCAGTCCCCCCTTAGCGAAAAGGCCCGGCTCCGGGCAATTTGTTCGCGGAATATCATCCTGGATTGGCAATCTCCGAAGCCTATTTGCGGCCCCGCATTTTGTCTGTTCAGAAGCTTACACAGGAATAAAAAATCGGGAACAAGTGGCAATATTTCTAGGCACCGCCTGTTTCCCGCGTTGTCCCGGCGGTAGGAGCGACCCCAAGTTGGAGGAGGGCTGGGGTCGCTTCTCTTTGACATTTCCCGAGCAAAAAATGGCACGGGTGGTGGCTGCCACCCAAGGGCCGCCATGAAGAGATATGCAGCCCCAGGCCGTCTAGCCAGGTAAATGAGAGCTAGAACTGCTCGATCTTCTACCGCGGTCCTCCAACGCTTTGTCGATGGCGACCTGGGCATCCAAGACCGCGTCGGCACGTGTAAGCGCAACGCCGGTCCGCGTTCTGGTTGCATTGAGAAAGACGACCCATTTCCAGCACCATGGATTTGTCGTTTGAATGACTTCAAATTGGACAGCTTTGTATTCCATAGCCGTTCCTTAAACGCGGCACCGGAAATGACTACCTACTTTCCAACGATTTCGATTCCACCTCGAGCCGGTCAGCATCCACATTCGCAACCACGGCCGCTGTTGCAGTAACGGCAAGTGGTCACGATTCCAAAAGCAAGCCCGAAGAGTCTCAATCCTTTAGTGTCCGCCATTTTGATCACTCGTCACGATAACTAGCCTTGCCTAGGGATGTTTCAGTAGCGGTCAGAATCTTATCCAAACGCAAATTGAACTGACACTGTGATACCGCCTGCCATGAGACTTGCGATCGCGACCAGCGTCCATTCCGGTCGGGCACCGCCATTAGCGAGGCGGTTCAGAGCCTCCGCAAAGTTTGCCATCTGGCTTTCACCATCTCTCAGATCCAAGGCGAGCTAGATAGGAAAGGCCACAGCAGGTCAGTTCCTCTGGATCACTTTCACCAGCTTTCCATTTCCGGTTAGATACCTTTCAAGTGAGCAACGACGCGGATCGGCCGCGTCAACGTTATTGTGGGTCGCCAAGTGAACGGACCAAGCTCGATCAACAGCTAGCCTCAGCGGTAGATCATCATTCATTTTTGAACTCCAAAAATCCGCTTTAGATTATAATTCGATCGCGGAGAAAAAGTTGCCAGTTTTTCCCGATGCTCTGATGTTTTCGAATACGAAACCTCGAACTTTATGCGTGTTGCCACGAGCCACGCCCGATGCTCACGGATCTGGCTCGTGCGCTGCGACACGCGCGCTACAACGAACGGGCCGTGCGCGAACTGGTGGGCCGTTGGGTCCGAGCTTGAGCCGGCTGTCGTCACGGGCCGCTTCAGCGCCCGACCGCCCTCGGGCCCCGTAGCGTCTTGGCGATTCCAACTGGAATTCGCCGTGCCTTTTCGAGAGGGAACCGAACAACCAGGGGACGCGGAGCGATTGCAATCGCTACTTCGGATATCCGAGCTGGGTCAAAATCGAAAGTGCCTCGGCCGACGCGGCATGTCCCTGTTCTACCCAGACAGAAGACATCGGTACGCGGACCGCTCAGGTGCCTTTCGTGCCAAGAGGCGACGCAAAGACTATCAAAAGGGGATCAGAGCCCGCCGGCGGGCGGGACTGATGACTATTGAGGCTTGCAGCTCTGGCGACGTAAACACGGGGCGGAACGACTTAAGAATGATTTCGGCCCGGTGGATCGCTCCGAGAAACGCCCAAAGCTCCTACGGTCGGTAGGAACCAATCCTAGCGCCGTCTTTTGATTCACTTTCGGTTGGTGGAGTTGGGTATGCGTACGTCACCATCGATCGTCCCCGGCCTCGACCGGGATGTGTATCTGGTTCTCGACGACTTCGGCCGTATGGGTTGTGCCTGGCGCGAGACAAATGTTGAAGACACCGATCTTGAGGCTGTCATCCAAGATTTGCTCGAAGGACAGCACAGCAACCCGGTTCGCGTCGTCGGCTTTAACGTCTCAGAAGGTTGGGTTCGCGATGTTTCAGGAGAGATAGCGCGAATGCTGCGCCAGCACTGCGCCGATAAGAATCACGAGCTGCCGGACTCGCTACATCAGCTGGTTGAGCAAGCGGCTGGGCAAGCGAAATGATGGACGCCTTCTCCACGATGGAATACCCGCATTGGCTGATTGTAGCCGGGGCCGTCCTATTGGCGCTCGGATTTATGGGGATGGCACTTCGCCAACGAGTCGCTCAGGCCGAGCTCAAAGAAATGGCGAGCGGGGATGAGCAAGGGCGGTCCGAGTCTGAGCCCGAACCCGCTCAGACACAGGCTGCCAATCGGAAGGCGAAGCTTGAAGAGAAGAGGGATCGATGGGCTAATAAAGACCGCAGTACCGAGGAACTTTGAACGATAGGCCGAGGGTTTCTGACAAGAATCGCAATGACCGTCCTTGGCGACGTCAACACCAGTAAGCAGGTCGGGGACGCCGACTACATCAAGGCCTTCGCCACCACGGACGCCGCGGAAAAATGTTTCAAGGAAACGATCCCGAAGGCATGGCCTTTGAGTACGATGTTTTGGAATGAAGGAGGCCGCCAACTGAGGCGGCCTTGCTTTAGTCGGGGCCTGCAACCCGGGGGACGAAAGCCACTCGCTCATGTGTGAAGCCGTCTCTAGCTGCCTGATCTTTTTGAGTAGCGCGCCCATCTCCGGGCCAGGTTTTAGCTGGGCGATTTGCGCTTCCAGCTTGGCCTTCTCGGCTGCGATGTTCTCTTCAAAGGTGTGGGGAACAGAACGGCGACGCTGCATGATACAACCTCGTGCTTACGGGTCCTGACCGTAGGGTTTGCGGTTCCGATCCTAATATGCAGAAGCCGGGCTGTCAGTTCCCAAGTGAACAATTCAAATCAGGCCACCGTGATTTTCAAACCAGACACTGAGGTCGGAAACAGGCCAGTACCCGCGGCCGGACAGGCCGCTGCCAGCCCTGCGTCGGGGCCCTCCTTAAGAACCTGCAGCTTTGCTGAAAGTCGATTCCATCGCTCCCGGGGGAATTGTGGAGACAAACCGGGAGAAAGTGGCGACCCCAGCTATCTCCTCCCAGAGTACTGGGCCGTTTCTTCGAAGCTTGGCACAGACATTGCGCTTGATCGGATGCTGGGGATTTGAGTGGCCCAGTTTGTGACTAAAGCGCCGCCGGGCATGCGTTTCGAACCGGCGGCGTCCTTTTCTGAGACCGCGATTGAACCCACAGTCTCCCCCAAAAGAAGCCCGCCGGGTTGAATCGGCGGGCTCCATACGCTGTTACGCTCGCGGGAGCCTGGGGGCGATCCGCGATTGCCCGTAATCCTACGGGCGACGAGTTAGGGAACGGTTGGCCAACAACCGCCATCGCTCTAGCCCTAGGCGCCTCATAAGACTGCGCCTACGATGCAGGGACCAGGATTGGCATCGCGAGTGTTACGACCGCGCACATGGTCGAACTGCCGGATTCGACCACCACCAATCATAGCCCGGTCGGCGCATGGCAATGCTGAGTTCAAGATCGGAATAGGCGCCTGCTGCTTGCTAGCCCCGTGTTGAATGAAGCGTTGCCCTGCTACCCACATACTCATAGCGAATGCGACAATGACCATCGCGCTCGCACACTGCATCTCCCATTCGCGCGAACTAGTCACGAAGGTCCACCAATTTGATATTCGACGTTGACGCTACTCGCCGCGTGACCGGCCACCACCACGGCCGCCGTCGAGATAACCGCCAAGGTCAAAGCGGCAAACATGATGCCAATCAATTTCAAAGCGCGCCTGTCTGGCATCGCAAAGCGTCCTTCACCACGGCTGAGAAAAGTCCGGTCGGTGTTCCGACTCGGGCATTTCCCTCCCTCTAGTAATTCCGCTCAGTGAACAGCACGAACCAAATAGTATCCGACGCCGCCGACAACGATCACGGCTGGAACGGCCCAAAACAACAGAACTGGCATGTAAGCCTCCTGCTCCTCATCCCTCCCCTCATCCATAAACGCGACCTATTGCCACTTGTCCCCGAACCGCGTCCGACCAGCCCCCTCATGGTAAATGATATGATGTGCCGAAGTCCTGACCGCAGGGCCGCAGCGCCTTATCCTGTCTTTCCGCCCGCGCCCTTGAAGAGTTCAGGGTTGTTGGCGACGTAGTCGAGCCAAAGCTGACGCATAATTCTCTGTACGTCGTCAGCGTTGAAGCCACTCCCATTAGGAGGGGTGCTACTAAGCTGGCCCAACCGCACTATTCCTGAATAGGGATCCGAAGGATCCGGCGTAAATGCCGCATCGGTCGGCTTATGAACAATACCCTGCGGAGAGATATTGAATTGGTCACGTCTGACTAGAGTGTGCTCCATCGCGTCTTAAGCCGATAAGAGGGCGCTCACATACACCCGCCCCGGTTTGCTTCAAAAACCGGGAAAAATAGGTAAAGTTCCTACCGCTCTGTCGGAACGATCCGACTGCCGTCAGTTTGAACCGACCTGTTTTGTTTAGTGGAGTTTGCGGCGTGGCGTTTCAGCGCAAGAAGGCGGCGGCGATCGCCGTGAAGGCGCCCTTCCCCGGATTCGTCGAGCCCACGCTGGCCACGTCGGTTGAGAAAGTGCCATCCGGCGAGCGCTGGATCCATGAGATCAAGTTCGATGGCTACCGCGTCCAAGTGCACCTGGTGAACAAGGCAGTCAAGGCGGTCAAGGTTTTCACCCGCCGAGGCAACGACTGGACAAAGCGCTTCCGCAAGATTGCGGACGACGCCTGGCACATCGCGGCCGGAAGCGCGATCGTCGACGGCGAAGTCGTCGTCCCTTCCGGCAACGGCACCACCGATTTCTCGGACCTCCTGCAAAATGAGCTGAAGGGAAATCGCGCAAGATCATGCTGGTCGCGTTCGATCTGCTTTACCTCAACGGCTACGATTTGCGAAGCTTGCCGCTGATCGAGCGCAAGGCGCTCCTCAAAAAAGACCATTGATGGCACCGACCTCCAGTTCAGTGAAAGTTTTGAAGTCGACGGTAAGGAGATGTTCGAACACGCCTGCAAGGTCGGACTGGAAGGTGTCGTCTCCAAGGTGCGCGACAGCCGCTATCCTTCCGGCCGCGGCCGAGACTGGGTCAAGAAAACCTGCGCGCAGCGCGAGACGCTGACCATCGCCGGATTTTCGCTCGAAGGCAACGATTGGGACGGCATCTATGTCGGCCGCCGCAAGGGCAATGACCTGGTCTATGCCGGCAAGGTCGACCATGGATTCGATAAGTCGGCCGCTAACCTTCGCAAGCGCCTGACGCCGCTGATCCGCAAAACCCAGCCTTACGCAAAGAAGATCGCGCACAAGGCGATCTGGGTCGAGCCCGAAATGCTTTCGAGCATCCCAAATACTTGTTCATCGGCGCGTCAGCAGCACCCCAATCAGGAATGCAATAGCTAACGACTGGATGGGCGCCTCCCGTGTAGCCGCGCTCAACCTCTCGAGCCACCCGCGACGAGGCGCGACTTCGTCGGCGAGGTTCTGGGACATGCTGCGAATGGCATCCACAGCGTTGTCGATCCTTTGCTCGGCGCCCGCGGTCGGCACGGGAGTGGGAGTGTCGTCGTTTGTCATGAACGTTTGAACGTGCCAACGTTGACCGAGTTCCTACGCCAAAGACCACATAGGTGCCCTGCGGTTGGGCGACGATCCACAGGGTCCCGCCAAGAAAGGTATCTGGTCAGGTTTCCCTCGACCGTGGTCCTTTCTCGACCCGTACGCCCTTGAATTTCTTGGCAGCCGATTTTCTCGCGGCCCGGCGCAAAAGCAGTTCTCGCGCCATGCTGCCGAGAGGTTGGAGTTCGGCCGCCTCTTTGAACTTCTATGCTTCTTCCGCTAATTGCGCTTCAAATGTCGCTTTATGTTTGACGCGCTTACGCTGTTGAGCCGTAGGATCGGAACATTCGGTCTGCTTGGCCGAACCGGGCGCACGCACGGAGCTAGGCATCGAGATACGCAACTCATCTCGCAATTGGACGCTAACATTTCGAATCCTTACCGTCACGCGACTTGAGGGAGAAGTAAGTTGCGACGGGGGCAACAGCTGGCCGGGCCTAGTGCGGAAGCGAATGTTCAAGGAAGAAGCGCAGTATTTCCCTCGTCGCGTCCGGCCCATAAGCTGGCGGAAATTCGCACGAACCCCAAGCCAGTCTGGCCGGTGCTATCGCTCAAAGCGGCTCTTGCGGCTATGCAGACGAAAGGGCCTTCCCGACTCGTTCCAGGAATTATTCCGTTTGTTCGACCACGGAGGGCATCCTTGCCACCGACATCAGTGACCTCGCAACTTGGTTCAAGAGCTGATCGGAGTTCTCTTCTTCGGCAAGTGACTTCGACAGTAAGGCGACCACCGCGCTGTGGCGCAGTTGCTGGGCGAGATTTTTCGCGGTTGTGTAGGCGGACATCTCGTAGTGCTCAACGCGCTGCGCGGCACCGATGAGCGCGAGGTCGGCGGCGGCGTCCTTCTTTTCCTCGCCCTCGGCCATGACCTCCTGGCCTTCTTCGACCAACCCCATCATGCCCTTGCAAGGTTTCGCACGGGCTGTCTTGCCAAGCAGTTCGAAACATTCGTTGATGCGCTCGATCTGGTTTTCGGTCTCGACGAGATGCTGCTCGAACAGCTCACGGAGCTGATCGAAGCGCGCCGCCTCGGCCATTTTCGGCAGCGCCTTGGTAAGCTGCTTTTCCGCATGCAGAATGTCGCGAAGCTCGTCGATCAAAAGATCGTCCAGCCCGGCCTCGTCGGCTTGCGGCGAACTTTCCGTGACGATTGCGCGGGCGGCTCCGGGTTCGGCTTGAATTGCCGGAGATTCCGTGAATACCCAGCCGTTACCTTCGTTCCACGGCCCGCGGGTGTCGATCTCGCCATGCTCACCGGTTCCGGTGGAATCATTGAAGAACTGGTCCACCAGCCCGGGCGTCGGTGCGATGCGGCCGATGCTGAAGGCGGGCTTGCTCATGCTTTCAAGGGCCAGCGAGAACGCCTTCATGTGGGTGATTTCCCGGGTCATCAGGAACTGCAGCGCGTCCTTGGTGCCGGCGTCGTCGCAGAAATTGATCAGCCGTTCGTAGACGATCTTGGCGCGCGCCTCGGCCGCGATGTTGCTGCGCAGGTCGACGTCGAGTTCGCCGGTGATCTTCAGATAATCGGCGGTCCAAGCGTTGCCTTGCGAATTGAACAGATTTACGCCGCCGCCGCCCGCAATCGCGATCAACGGATCGGCTTCAGCCGCCTGCCGGTCGAACTTCATCGGCTTGAGGTGCATTCGCGCCAGCGTGCCGACTATTTCAAGATGGCTCAGTTCCTCGGTGCCGATGTCCATCAACAGGTCCTTGCGGTCCGGATCCTCGCAATTGAGCCCCTGTATCGAATACTGCATCGCGGCCGCCAATTCGCCATTGGCGCCGCCGAACTGTTCAAGGAGCATATTGCCAAAGCGCGGGTCGGGTTCATCGACACGAACGGTGAACATCAGTTTCTTGACGTGGTGATACATGGGATGGCCTCGAAGGTTGGGATGATGAGTCCCGAACGGCACGTTGTGCGCTTTGTTCCTAAATCTGGTTGCGCTCGCCAAACCGATGTTGGAAACATTCGAGGCGGCCCGACGCGATGTGCGATTCCGCTGGGAAGCGTGGCACAGCTGCGGCGGCGCAAAATCCCTGTTGGTCTCATTTTGAGTGTTTGGCCCAATGGGAAACACTTGAGTAATTCCGAGAAAGTTCAGCCTGTAGAGCGAAAATATCGGGTTGGGCAGACTAACCTTTGTTGTGTCCGGCGGGATGTTTCCGGAGCACACTTCCCTCATCCACCCGCGCGGACCTGAGCATTCATCCCCGTCGACAATGCGACCGTCGCGCGACCGCCCTTTTTAACTGAATGGACCCGCGTATGATCATCAAACGTCGACGCTTCAAGCAAACCCAATCTCTTGAGGGACGTCTCGCCGACGAAGCAAAGCGCTTGCGAGAGCAAGCCAAGTTGCTTCCACACGGCGCGCTCCGTGAGGAAATCTTGCGTAGGGCGCGGCAGGCAGAGACTGGCTGGCTCGCATATGAGCGAGTGGCTGCGCTCGCCGGGATTGCGACCTGCACAATAGGAATGTACTAACTGCCTCACGCTTGGAAGCTCACTGGAGGCAGAGATGCCGCGCTACTACTTTGACTTCCTAGATGGAGCGGGTTCCTCGTTGATGATGAGGGACGCGAATTTAGCGACACCCACGCAGTGCAGGTCGAGGCCGCGCGATCCTTGATCGACATGGCCCGAGACTCCTTGCTCGAATCCGCTGTCGCGTCGATAGATCGGATTACCATTCAGGTTCGAGACGACGCGGGGCCGGTGATGAACGTTTGGTTCAGATTGAATCGACAGAACCAACTAGAACCCTAGCGGCGCACGACGTTGCCGGACGACACGCGCCGGGCCTTACCACTCGGGTCACCCACCGGAATGGCCTATTCAGGCTGGGTGTGATTCTTGGCAGAATTGCGCGCCATGCAGAAACCGGCCGGGTTGAGATCGGCGGGTTTCCGCGATTGGGCCATGCGTAGCAACCTGCAATTAACGATCGTACAGATGCCGGTGAGAATTTGCCAAGTCTGCGGCCATCGCGGCGCCGATATCAGGCCGCTCTTCGAAGATAGACGCGTGGGGACTGGCTAGGCCGGGATAGGAACCATTTGGCTGCCGACCCCTTGGTAGCTTGCGGTGCCAGGATTCGCCTCCACTTCGGGGGAAGGGAAATTATGGAATGGCTGGTCTGGACAGTCGCCGTTGCGGCAGCCCTATACTTGGCACTTAGGCTTTCCCTTTATCTTCTGTTTCGAAAGCCAAAGGCGAAATAAGCATGAACTGAAAGCCGTAGCGCGCCAGGATGCTGCGCGGCCTAGCGTCCGTCCGAAAGAAAAGGCCCGCTAGCGTGAACCGGCGGGCCTTTGATTTACGGCAATCAAACGTTTTCAGATGCCGGCCAGCCGTTTGCCGAGCATAGCCAGACACATGCTCAGTTTGAAACACAGCCGGCGGGCATAAGAGTGCTAATATTGCGAGATGGCAGAGCGCGTACGCATTCTCAAGCACGAGGCTGTCCCCGGATGCGGGAGCTTTGAGGTCCGATTCCCGGACGGTCGGCCCAGCCAGTACTTGTATTGGGACGACATTCCGGCTCGTCGGATGAGGCCGGAAACGTTGGATCGTGACACTGCACTGGAGAAGGCGAAGGCGGTAGCTAGGGGTCGCTAACCGAGGAACGCGAGGACGTTAAGGAAGTTGTGGTGCCGCGCCGGTAATGGGCCCCACGCCTGCCGCCGCTGGTCGATTTGCAGCGAAACGAGGCGAAAATGACGAACGCCTTATACTTATTCCTAGCATACCCGCATTGGCTGATCGTGACCGGAACCGTCCTGTTGATCCTCGGACTTATCGGGCTCGCATTATTTAGCCGAAGTGAGGTAGATAGTAGCGAGGACCCCTTGGACGACAGGCCGAAGTTATCCGACAAGGAAACGCAATGACGGTCTTAATCTACGTCAACACCAGCAAGCAGGTGGGCGATTCCGAGCACGTCAAGGTGTTTGCGAATACCGATGCCACGGAAGCCTGGTTCGAGGAGAACGATCCGGAAGGCGTGGCCTTTGAGTATGAGGTTCTGGAATGAAAGAGGCCGCCAACTGAGGCGGCCTTACAGCATCCGCCAGCGTGAGCCGGCCTTTACTTCAAGATCAACCACAAAGCGGCACCGGCCGTAGCCGTGATGGCGACTGACATCACCATGGATAGCGCGAACAGCCTTGCCCATTCCCAGTACGACACGCACGCAATTTCCGGTCGGCTACATTGCCGCGCTGCTAGTGTCCCGGGAAATCGTGGCAAGCGCCAGTGCAGTTTGTGCCAAAGCAAATAGGTACCCGACTGAGGCGGCCCTATTCTAGCAACGCGACGATGGCGACGCTGGCCGCCAGTAGTAGAGCCAGCCAGATCATCGAGAGCCGGAAGTAGAGGGTGTTGCGCGTCATCATCCAATAAACGTTCCCGCCGCAATAAAACCCCTTGATCTAAATCACGATCAAATCGAGCCCGATTGACACGAAAATGGCCCTCAGCGTGAACCGGCGGGCCTTGATTTTGTGGCCAATCAAACGTTTTCAGGGGCTGGGAGCCGCGCTCCGAGATCGGCGAAGAACCGGGTCGCCCGGAAGCAATAGCGAGCCAGCCGCCGTCTGCGGACGGGTGCCGACGGGTCAAGCCCGTCCCGCTTCATTCGAGCACGGCCTCGGGAGGAACCTTTCCATTTAGAGGCGGTTATTTTCAGGACAGAGCCTGAGGAGAAACAAATGCGTGATGCCGTCAATCGCCGCCGATACACCTTGATGGCCGCTCTCGCTGGTATTGCCGTGGTAGCCGTCTTGTCGATGTACGGACCGTGGAGTCCGAGAATAGTTCAAAGGGATGATCCGGCCGGTACCGCTGTAGCGATAGTTATTTCCACTACTCCGACTGCCCCGCTTTAAACCACGGCGTCTCACGTGACGCCCGGCGGCTAGGGTTTACTGTCAACGATAGCTTGGGTCCGGCTCGCGGAAACGATTTCGCGCAATCTGGTCAGGGGGTCTGCCGTTGGATCAGCGACATGATCATCAGTGTCGCGATTATAACCGCCGGCCCGCAGCTAACCAAAGCGGCTAACCAAAGTTCCGGATTGCGCAAGATGCTGTTATCGTCGTGCATGGCACCGTCCTCCACTAAGGCTGATTGTCAACTGAAATGACCTGGAGGTCGTTCCTTCAATTGCCGCTTCCTCAATTGCCGCAATGGGCACCGCCCTCTATCTTTCTTTCCCGCATGCGAAAATCGGCATTCGAACCATGCATTCCGACCCGGGGGCACACGGTTCCAACCGGGAACGATTGGATTCACAAGATCAAGCACGATGGCTATCGACCGATCGTCTCCAAAGGGACGGACAGTGCGTTCGCCTGTTTACTCGCAACGGCCACGATTGGAGTGGTCGGTTTCCGCTCATCACCGCGTTACGTAGCCGGAATAGTTCGTTCGTACTCGACGGCGAAGCTGTCCCGCTGGGCGTTGACGGCATCTCCGATTTCAACGGTCTGCACTCCCGTGTTCGCACATGCGGACGCCGCTGAAACGTGGTTCGCGGAAAACGATCCCGAAGGCGTGGCCTTTGAGTACGAGGTGATTGGCGCAGAATAAAAATGGCCCCAGCGCGCGGCGGTGCGCTGAGGCCATCCAAAGTATTACCTTCTGAACAGCCAGACAGGGTAGTGGGTACCCATCTGGCTTACCGATCGAAGCGGGAAACGGTGGCAACGTCTGCCCCATAGTGAACAGAACGCGGAAGATCGTTGAGCCCGCCAGCCCGCGGGCCCTTTCCTTAGGAACCTGCAGCCTTGCCGAGAGTCGATTCCGTCGCTCCCTGGGGATTGTGGAGTCAAACCGGGAGAAAGTGGCGGCCCCAGCTAGGTTTCCGGGGCCGTTTTCTTATTTCCGCGTCTTTAGCTGAGACTGATCGGGAAAGCGGCAAGACCTGAGGAACATGCGCCTGCTGGGGGAGTCATTTCATAGCTTCCGGGGGACTTGCCCCCAAGCCCCACCCCGGAAGAAGGCGGCCCCAGCTTCTTTCCGTCTGGCTGGGGCCGTTTCCATTCAGAAGCCGGCGAGCCAGCGGTTGAGGCTTAGTGAGATTTCGAGATCGCCCGTTGCAGCGTGCGAACCAAATCTTCCGCAGCCTCTTCCATCGTGTCTTTTTTTCTCAAATGCTTAATCATCGCGACTAGCGTGTTGATCAAGACGACTTGGGCCATCGGCGGCGAAATCTGTCTTTTAGCCAAGAGCGCACGGATGTCTCGCGTAAACGCGACGCATTCGACTTCGTAGGCCTTCGTCATCTCTCTCCGCACTTCAGTACTCCAGCCAGTGAAAAGAGTTGGGATTCCAGACACGCCTGATTCATCAGGCAAGCTGGTGGCGGGTGGGTGGCAAAAAGCCGTCGCTATGACGATCTTCGTGACGGCTAACTGCCCTAGGGGTTAATGGATCGTTACTGGCTGAGCTGGACACGATGCCATGATCGAACTGATCCGCCGCCGTGATCCTCATCGTCCCGACCGCTGGAAGATCTATTTCGGCGATGTATGTATCGGCGATATCGGCCCACGCGCCGGGTGTTCCCCCACCGTAGACCAATTGGAGTGGTACTGCGGTTTCGTTCCGCCGGCGCATCGCGGTGTCGACGCTGGGGGCACTGCTATCGATTTTACACGACGCGCGACAAAAGTTCGAAGTTGCGTGGCGAAAATTGCGGACCGCCTTCACGGACGACGACTTTTCAGCGTACCGCTATGCGCGTGCCTGGACTGCATGGAAAGAGAGAATGTGGAAGGACGGCCGCAAGCTGCCGACACAAACGCAGGATGGCCGCTCGCGATGCTTCTGCGGCGTAGCGATTGACATCCCCGGTATGGAAGGGCACGTCAGGGCCGCTCACATGACCGAACCTGCCAATGTGTAACCTCTACTCGGTCACCACCAACCAGGAAGCCATTCGCGCGCTCTTTCGGGTGATGAATCGCTATGTTGCCAACCTGCCAGCAATGCCCGTCGTATTTCCAGATTATCCCGCGCCAGTCGTGCGCAACGCCGGCGCCGAGCGCGAGCTAGTGCTGGGGCATGCCGCCACCGCTGCGGACCGGTTGGGCCGCCAGTGACCAACATCCGCAACACGTCATCGCCGCACTGGCGCGCCTGGCTGAAGCCTGAAAGCCGATGCCTGGTGCCTTTCAACAGCTTTGCCGAGTATGCGCCCGAGCCGAACCCCGAGACAAAAAAAGGACGTCGTCTGGTTCGCGATCAATGACGATCGGCCGCTGACCTGCTTCGCCGGCATCTGGACCGAGTTCAAGGGTGAGCGCGGAACGAAATCCAAACCGATTCCAGGCGCGCATCAAGTCTACGACCACGTCGCCGAACGCCGTCGTCGAACCGATCCACCCGAAGGCCATGCCGGTCATCCTGCTGACGGAGGAGGAGCGCGACGTCTGGATGCGCGCGACGTGGGACGAAGCCAAGGCGCTACAGCGGCCCCTGCCGATGACGCGGTCACGTTGGTGATGCGCGGCGGGGATAAGACAGGGCTGCAGCATGACGGATAACGGTGGAAAACGCTGGCGCTGCTGATCAATGGAGGCGGCGCTCCCAGCACAGCAGCCACTCCGGCATCACGTCGAGCGCATGACACAGCTTTATCAGCTCGATCGGGTACAGCCGCGTGCGCCCGCGCTCCCAGCTCACGATCTGTGCCTCACTGTAGCCCGTCAGTTCGGCAAGCTCGCGGCGATCCATGTGGGCCTTGGCCATCGCACGCGTCAGGCGCTCGCCGATCCGTTGCTGCTTGGCAGCGTAATTCTCTTGAGGCATCGCCGCGCCTCCCTCTGTCCGACTGTAGCCTACACCAAAATGTTAGGAGACGGCAGACTTTGTGCTCTGGGGTCGCGCTGGACGTCCAAGACGCCATCGATCAGGCAACGGTCGAGATTGGCGGAGCTGCATCCCGCATCAGCTCGACGTCCTTCATCAGAGCCTATCGGTCTAACGACGACCTCCGCACTGTCGTGAACCGGCATCATGCCATGTTCATCGCCGAAGGTCGTCAATCGGCGGCCTGCAATGCGACCATAACGTCCATCCGCGTCTATGTCGCTGGCTAGCGAACGCGCAGGACCAGGCCGGCGTGGATGAACTCGAACTTACCCAGGAATTCCTCGCCCGCATGTTGGGAGTTCAGCGGATCAACCAAATTTGCGGCGCATTGCATGCCGAAGGGATTATCGACACCAGCCGCGGCCATATCACAATACTGCAACCGGAGGGTTTGCGGAACAACGCTTGCGAATGCTACGGCATCCTCGGGAAACGCTTCGCGACGCCATTTCCGAATTGGGGCGGCGAACGTTGAGGCCGCTCTCGCCGTGGCCACTGATCATAAGAACCAATTTGGTCCTGACGAATTATCAGAGGTTGTAGGTCGTTCGGAGACGGACGAAAATGACGCGGTACTATTTCGACTTGCGGGAAGGCGACATCCTGGTCGTTGATGAGGAAGGGCTGGAACTTCCAATCTGTGCACCAACAAGCGGCGAAATCCCTACTCGACATGGCCAAGGACGCCGTGGTCGAGCGGGGCGGCCGGATGCAGTGGATGGCAATCGACGCCCGAGACGACGAGGGACCGGTCCTCCAAGCCAAATTCACCATCGATATAAAGAAGCTCAGGTAAGTCAGTCTGTAAAAAAGGGCCCCAGCGGCACCGCTGAGACCCTTCTCGGGCTGAGGTATCGCATCCAGGGGGAAAATGCGATGTCGCTTCAACCCACCACCCTCAATTCGCGTTCCTAACGTCCGAGCCGCCCTTCGACCCGCTTGCGGCTGCTGCCGACCTTGTTGAACACCTTAGTGCGCCGTCTTGAAGTGTGCCGCCTTGAATTCCGCGATCTTCCGCGCGCCGTCCCATAGCTCTACGTCGTGACCGTTGACGAGCAATTTGGCGCGCTCTTTGGCTGCTTCGTCATCGTCGCATTCAATGTCCACGCGATGGATGATGTGGCCGTCCCTGCGGATCATGTAAGCTCGATAGGCGTGCATGAGTGCGCCCTTCTCACGTCGGCTATTTCAGCTAGGCCGTTGTGTTCAACTGAGAACGCCGGAGCAACGAAACAGGTCCAGCGTTCAGTCGGTACCCTGCTAAAAAAGGCCCTGGCGGGAGCTCTAATCACGCCAGAGCCGCCAGCGATCCCGAGTTTGCCGACTGCGAGACCGTTTAAGTTCGTGAGTGTGTCCCACTATGCGCGGGGACATCCCCCATAATCAGCCTGCGGGGTAATCGTTCCTGTCGCGGGATGCTTCCATGACTAAGATTCTTCCGGCCGCGTTGTGTGGTTCACGCCTTACCATTGGGGCAAAGTCAAGAACCGCCAGCATCCCGCGATGGAATGGGTCATGGAGGCAATGTCATGAGCGTCGCGCTCACCGCTGGAACGGATCGGCCCGCCGCGCATCATAGGGCATGACAACTGAAGATACAGAACGGTATCGCCGGAAGGCTGACGAGTGCCGCGCTAACACGAGGACCGCAACCGACGACGTTGATAGAACGGCGTGGCTCCGGCTCGCTGAGGATCGGATGGAATTGGCGCGATCCGCGGAACACGGATGGCGGGCACCGGCTGACGGCACGAGAGCAAAACGTTCGTGCAGCAAACGCAGAGCGGCTCCGATCTTTTTGCCTAAGCCATAGCCCCAACGCCGGGGACGGCAGGCTGAGGCTATGGAGTCGAACAGCCCTCACCTAGGGCTGCACCGTATCGCAGCATTGGACCGACCGTCGCCGATACAACAATCCTTCCGGGCAGGAACGATACTTGAATTGGTAGATTAGCGGGATTGCAGGCTACGGCAATCCAAGGAGGCGTAGAAATGGCAACACTAATTGTTATGGATCACAGCGGCGACACTAGGTACGATTTCAACACTGGCGACGCGAAGGAGGTTTTGGAAGCAGAGGCGCGCTTTAAGGAATTAACCGGCGCAGGTTTTACCGCGACAACCCGAAATACGTTTGGAGAGCCAACGGTAACACGTTCGTTCGATCCAACTGCTGAGGAGACTTTGTTTTTCCCGCGCTTGGTTGGCGGCTAGTCTTCAGATGTTGCGAAACCTGCTGAAAACTGACCGTCTTCGACGGATCCTAATGGTTGCCTCTCGAAGGGCACGCGCCATTGGAAACCAGTGCTTTGAGGCGGGTTGCACCCAAGCAGAATTGCGGGGCATCAGTTTGCTGAAGGGATGGTTGTCGCCTGAACAATTGACGCAATATGAGTCCTATCGGTATTTTGATGTCATTGGCGGTCAGAGCGGCAAACGCTATCGCATCCGTTACGGCGCGGGGATGAATATCTTCGAGATCGACTCGCGCGGAAGGAGGCTAGCCGGGTTGTGTTTTGTTCCTAGCGAGACTTTAGTCGCGGGTGATGTCATGCTGGCGCAAAAAATCGCACTGGAAACGGACGAATGGAGTGCGCTAGCCGTAGCCAGAAGGTTTGCCCCCATTTGGCATTAAAACTAGGGTCCTCACGACTGCAGCATAGTGCGATCTCAGAAGCTGAGCCATGTGCCTCATCAGGAACCACCCCGCAACTCATTCGTTGCCTCGCATCCCAGACAGCAAAGGACACGAATCATGGATCGCGAACACGTAAAGGGCGCTGCGGACAAGGCCAAAGGCGCCATCAAAGAAGGTGCCGGTAAGCTCAGTGGTGACAAGGACATGGAAACCGAAGGCAAGCTTGATAAGGCCAAGGGATCCACGCACAACGCCGCGGGCGATATGAAGGATGCCGTGCGGGACGCCGCTGACGCTATCAAGAAATAAGCAAGAAGAAATGACCGAGAACTAGCCGCCTCCGGGCGGCCTTTTCTTTGCTAAAAGCTCTGGCTGCGCCATATCGCGAATTGCCGCCCGCTGGTCGAGCGGTGTAGGCGAAGTCTGCCCTATCCCGAAGGCCATGCCGGTCACCTTGCTCTCTAAAGAGGAACGAGACGTGTGGATGCGCGCGCCGCGGAACGAGGCGAAGGCGTTGCAGCGGCCGTTGCCGGATGATGTGCTCCGGATCGTTATGCGCGGCGCGGACAAGGAAGATCAGGCCGCGGCATGAGTTCACCAACGCCCGCCCCACCCGGAAAAAAGCGCGGCGGATCTAGGCTGACCACTTATTTTCTTCGCGTCGGGCTTCGTCCTCGTTGAGGCGCTCGGCAACGTCGGCAGCAACGGCCGGATCGTCGGTGTTTGCGATAGGTGTGCCGTCTTGCTTCTTGATTTTTTTGCCCTCGGCATTCACCGGAAAATCATCGGGCTTTCGCGGCTTCTGAGCTTTTGACATCGCGTCCTCCTGTGAGCCAGCACAATAGCACGCCCTCGACGAATGCTACTCTCTTCCTTGCTCGCTAAACTCAGTTTCGCTTGCAATCAAAAGTCCAGGTCCCCGCCCGGGCGCGTCTGATTTGTCCTCAATTCGCCTTTTGGCTAGGCGCTGCCAGACGTCACTGCTCGGATCGCTGTAGGTCGCTCGATTGCGTAACAGCGTGTCAGGGGTGCGAGCCTTGGCGAGGATTTGTCCTCATTGCGCAACTCCTGTTCAGCCAAATTCCAGAACTACTTCTCCGGTCCGACGGGTCTGCCGGCTTGCTCCCAAAGTTGATAAGCTCGTGCCTCGATCTCTTCTTTGCTCGTTTCGGGCATTTTTCTCCGAGTTGAAGCACGGCCCCACCTTCGGGGGTAAGGGGGCTTATCGGCGGGACCGTGCTGGGCCAGCTTGGAGACTGACCTCTCGATTCAAGTCCACATGAAGCCGCTAGTTCCTGGCTGAGACTGCCCCCAAGACAAAGGCCACGCGGGCGTTACACCGCATGGCCGCGGACCGGCAGAGACGTTCCGGCCGACGCTGGCAAAAAGTAACCCGCCGGGGTGAGCCCGGGGATTACTTAGAAACGGCGAGCCACTGACCGAGCATGGCGAGCCACGTACTCACACGGAAACAGGCCCGCGCCAGGGGCGGTCGCCCGCACGCCGGAACGTTTTAGCTCGTGGCGAGTCCTAGACGCGATTGATCCCGGTTTTGCTGTTGGATCGAACATGGAAAAAGCGGCCGTCTATGATCTCGGCCTTCATCGTCTGCTTCGGTGTTTGGATCCTTATTGCCGGCCTAAGCTCTAGTGCGCCCGCTTTATGGATTTGCGCTGCTCTCATCCCCATAGCGATCGGGCTCCTGAGCGCTTTCGGCCGCACTTAAAATCCATCCCCTTCGGGGCCCGATAATGCCGACGTGGGAATACGGCAGCAATGGTTCAGCCAGTAACCGATGGGGTTTTCGAAACCTCAATCGTCTGTCTCAAGACCTGGCACTGCCTGTCCGAGGTCAGAAATGCGATATCCGACGCATCCCGGCCACTGCCGATGCGGATAATCCCTTCAATCGGCGCAAGCTGCGTCGCGTCAATCAGCCACCAACTATTTTCGAGATGAACTTCGAAGACTGCGTGGAAGTCATGCGGGTCCAGTTGAAGCGCATACGCGCTGACGGCGCGGGCCGGAATGCCGAGTGCGCGAGCCAGTGTGATGCCCAAATGCGCGAAATCGCGGCAGACGCCCGCGCGGTCTATAAACGTCCGCTCCGCGGTCGTCTCAGCGTTGCTGACGCCCGACACATAGTCAACGTTGCGATGAATCCAATCGGAGATCGACATAACTCGCGCCACGCCGTCGCCGGCTCCGCCGAACTCGCGTTGCGCAAATCGCATGAACTTGTCCGACGGGCAAAAGCGGCTGGGCAGGAGAAACGGGAGCACGTCGGTGGGAAGGTCCGACCATAGATGCTGGTGACCGGCCGGCGGGCAGGAGCTGCCGAAGATTGTTTTCCACCACGGCCTGATAACGGATCGCCACTTCGCCAGAGAACGAGGCGCGTATGCTCCGGTCACCGTATGGTGTCTTGTCGAAGAGCAATAGCGCCGGTGGCTGAATGTCGAGCGATTCCGAGAGGATTTTTTGATCGCTCGTATGTGAAGCCTCAATGATAGCGATAACCTGCGTTGCTTGCGCGAAAGCATAGACGAGTTCGGCCTTGATCGAGAGTTTCATGCGGCCCTCAAGCCAAAACAACCAGGGCACCCTGGCGTGAATTATGATCAGGTGTTCCGAGTGCGAACGCGGTGACGAGCAGTAAAACACTCGCGAGGATAATGCTGAGGTTGGGCCGTATTTCAGACTCGGCTTGAAGCCAGAACTCCAGGTCGCGGTCTGCTGGCCGTCCGTTCTGTCCCAAAGTTCGTAGGCGCGCTCTAATCCGCTGGGCGGCCAGCCAAGCCTCTGTCTAAGTTCCTCGACCGACGCCCTAAGCCGCTCATAGGTCGTCTTGTCAGTGATGCGCGAAGAAATGCGACTCGCTTGTGCAACCTTGCGGTGGCCGGCGTCCGCCTGAACCCTGGAGTTGGCGCTTACTGAGGCACCTCCTGCCCGACCGTTGCCGATGGGGTAGCAGGTGCAGATTTCTCTGGCGCTTCTTCATCCGCATCACCCGTGGTAATGGTGGCTACAACATCAGCAGCCATCGTTTCAAGCAATGCGACTTCGTCTCCTTCCAGGGTGCGGGGTTCGGAGTCGAGAATGCATAGCGCTCCGATTATCAGACCGTCAGCTGCGCGTAGCGGCGCCCCAGCGTAGAAGCGCACGTTCCATTGCTCGATCGTTTCGTTATCGGCAAAGCGCGGGTCGCGCTCGATATCAGAGATCACTAGCGTCTCGTCGTTGGCTACTACGTAGTTGCAGATCGCATGTTCGCGGTCCATCGGCAGCAGCGTACCTGTATCGTCGGTGATGGCATCCGGCAATTTTCCACTTTGTCCGACGAAGTATTCACGGTCCTTATCGATAGTGGTGATCACGGCAATGCTGGTGTTGAATACGTCGGCCGCACGCTTGGCGAGAGCATCCAGCGCTTCACGTTTGTCACCCTCTAAGACCCCGGTCGCTTTCAGCGCGTCGACACGCTCTGCGTCGTTGTCAGGCACGGGGGCTTGTTGGGCCACCTTGGCTTCTTCAGGGTCGACGATGCGGTGAATACGACGGACCGCCTCCTCGACCGAAGTCACGACAGCATCGGCTTTGAGCGCTGCGAGGGATTCGTCGGTCAACAGTTCCGGGGGCGCCCTCCATAGCGCTAGAACGATGCGCAGATTCGGCCATCGTCTTCGCAGACGCCGGCAGGCGTGGCGGGCGGGGATGGCTGGGTTCGGCGTAAAGTAGCTGAGGCAGACAATGTCCGCGCCCTTCAGGTCGAGTTTAGCCAGATAGTCGGCATTGACGCTTGCAGCGGGTTGGGAAGCTGCGGCGATCCCTTCGAAACCAAGCGCGTGGGCTAGCACCTCGCCGGCGAGGGCATCGATCTCCCATTTTCCTCCGATGCACAGGACCGTTGGCTTTGCCTCCGGACTCAGGGAGGCTGGGTATTGATCTCTGAGATCGTCGAGCAGTGTATCCATTCCGCTTGCCAGACGCAGGCGGTGCTCAGCGCTTGCGTTCTGGAGATACTCCTCGCTTGCCAGACGAAGGACCTCAATGCCGATTGCATCGTAGAATGATATGATCGAAGACTCTTCGATTTCGGCGCTTGCGATCTCGACAGCTTCGTCGGCATCATCTGCAATCAGTCGCTGATAGATGCGGGCGGGTACATCCAGTGCAGGTGTCGAACCGAGCATGGTGTCGAGGAAGCGCAGCTGCGGCAGATTACGCCCGAGGACTAGTAGACAAACCGTGAGAGGGGTGGAGAGGATCAGCCCCACGGGACCCCAAATCGCTGTCCACAATATCGCCGCGGCGATCAGCGATATGGCCGACAGGCCGGTGCTCGAACCATATAGCAGGGGCTCGACAATGTTGTTGCTTATCAACTCGAGGATGACGATCAGCGCAACGGTCCATAGCAACATGCTCCAGCCACTGTCGACGGCAAAAGCGATCGAGACTGGAAAGATCGCCGCAATCAGTGGGCCGACATAGGGGATGAAGCGCATGACCGCGCCCACGGCGCCCCACAGAAGCGCGCCTGGTACGCCGATGATCCAGAGACCGGCAGCGAGCGGCACGCCGTAACTGACGTTTACGAGTAGCTGCATCAGAAGGTACCTGCTGATACGCGCACCAGCCTCCTGGATCGCATCGGTCGAACGATGGAAGTTGCCACCCAATAGTCGTAGAAACCGGTCGCGAAGGTCGCCGATATCAAGCAGCGCCAGAAAGACGAAGATCAAGACGATGCCGGCCGTAGCCAGCGGCTCCGCTGACCGCACAAGCCAGGCAAATGCCTGCTCGAACGGCGTTTGCGGCATGGGAACGATTTCGACACGCTGTGGCACCGGGCCTTCCGCGGGTTTGTCGTCCTTTGACTCGACCTCCTTCTGTACGCGTTCGACTGTCTTCAGCACGCCGTCGAACAATCCGGGTGCCTTAAGATTCTGGCGTAGATCCGCCAATTTCGTCAGTATCGTCGACTGGTAGGTCGGCAATTCGACGGCGATCGAACGGACCTGTGCGCCGAGAATGACGCCTAGTCCAACCAGGGCGCATCCGACGGTTACCATGACGAGGCTCGTCGCGAGCAGTCTGGGCAGGCCGAGCCGGGCAAACCATGTGACGGGCGGGTTCAGCGCGAATGTAATCAGGAATGCGATCGCCAGTGGTATCAGTATTTCACGGCCGAAATACAGGCCAGCAAGGATGACCGCGCCCGACACCAGGGCGGCCGCAACTCTTACAATATCCAGTTCGCGAGACGTGACCGCGTCCGCGCGGACCTGGCTTGATGATGGAAGCCCTGAGGCTGTAGGCAAATTATGCATTGTGCTCCGCCTCGCACGAAAACGCGAACGGACCCAGCAAGTTCCGTTCATGCAATTCGTGTCGCGAGCTTGCACGGGCAATAAATCGTCGGCTTCACAGACGACGGGACATGCACACGTTCCGCGAGGAAGCGATCGAGATGATCCGCGCCTAGGTAACGGCAGGCTGATCAGCGGTCTCTCAGGCGGTGTCGATTTCGAGGTCCCTGCGATCTGATCCACCATCGGTGCCCTCGGCAGCTCATGGCACCTTTGAGACATGCCGACACGGTAACGATGTCTGTTTATAGGTAATTCATTCCGAAACGGCCAGCCTTCCAGTAGCGCTTGCTTGGCAAACCCACCTGTAAGAAGCTCGCCGGCTGCAGGTGCCTGCTCCGCTCGCAGCCTTGACGTTCATAAGGAGCATGACCGATTATGCCGAGATCCCCAGCTTTCCAAGCGCTAGCCCGACTAATCGTGGATCCGGCTAGCCATGTTCGACGTCGTCCCCGCATGCCATGGCATCATTGACGTTCAGTAGCGAGCGGAGCGCAAGTTTGCCCGCCGCCTCCCTTAGTGTCTCGACACGTCCCGCAAACCGGTGAATGCCCTAACGCTTCCCAGATATTTGGTTTCGTACATTTCTCTTTGGGCTTCCAGTACCTCCTGCCGCTCCCGCGCGTGCAGATCTGGGGCTACGAGCTGAAGGGTTTCGCCGTCCAGAGCGGGAATAGACCGGTTGGGCTGTCTCGGATCGCTCATGCTCCCGGCCCTGATCACGATCGCTCTACTTTTCATGTTCGGAAATGCTGCGCTTCTGAACCCAGGCGACTTAGTGTCTGATCTGCGCAAGGGAAAGTGGTTTCGGCTAGGAACAACTCAACGGCAATCTTGTTTGGTACCAGCAATTAACCTGGAGGGTTCTATGGCTAGAGAGAAAGAACTGAAAGATCTGTTTCTTGATACACTGAAGGATATCTACTTCGCCGAGAAGAAGATCCTGTCCGCCCTGCCGAAAATGGCCAAAGCCGCGCAGTCGCCGAAGCTTAAGGCTGCGTTTGAAAAGCACATGGCCGAAACCGACGGCCAGGTCGAGCGGTTGGAGCAGGTATTCGCGTCGATCGACGAAACGCCGAAGGGCAAGACCTGCGATGCCATCGTGGGCATCATCGAAGAAGGCAAGGAAGTTATGGACGAGTACAAGGGTATGCCGGCCCTTGACGCTGGTCTGCTCGCTGCAGCACAGGCCGTCGAGCATTACGAGATTTCGCGTTATGGCACCCTCAAGACCTGGGCAAACGAATTGGGTTACGCCGATGCAGTGAAGTTGCTCGATGCAACCCTTAAGGAAGAGAAGGCAACGGACAGTGCCCTGAGTCAGCTCGCGGAATCCGAGGTCAACCAGCACGCCGAGACCGCGAAAGCCGCATAACCAAGCGACCCGATACCACCTACAAACGGCCCCAGCGCTACTGCGCTGGGGCCATTCTACCGAATACCGGACCGGGCTGAACATCCTCCGAAAGGCGGCGACAACAGAGTGTTCTTACGATCCTATTTTCTCTCGGGCCGCCTCCATCGCATCCTGGCCCGCCTGTTTGACGCGATCGACGTATTCGGCGCCGGCATCTTCGAATTCGGCTTTGAGCGTATCGGCCCCCTCTCGGACGCTTTGCGACACGGCCCCGGCACGCACCTTCAGATCTGCCTTGAGGCTGTCACTCAAGTCCCCGACCCACTCTTTTTCGAGACCCGACTTGGCCAGGGCGCCCGCCACCGTGGCGCCGATCGCAAGGCCTACGGCACCAAGCACCAGCGGTTGCCTTTCCAGGAGATCGGACAGCGAGGACTGCGCCTGCCTCAGAGTTTCCTTCCTCGGCAAGGCCCGGCCCACCCGGTCAAACATTTCCCGGGCGCCGGCCACGCCTTCGTCGAATCGCTCGCTCATCGTTTCCGCCGCGCCGGACATCGCATCGGAAGTGGCCATTCTGGCGTTGCGGACCGTTTCATTGATATCGCGCGAGGCTTCGTCCTGCATTCGGGAGGCGCGATTCCGCATGGAACCGTAAGTATCGTCCCAGCTGGAGGCGGCCGACCTTTGGGCACGCGCGCCGAGATCGGCGAGCGGCGCGGCCGCTGACGTGACCGAACCGGCGGCGTTCTTCAGCTTGTCGCTGCCGATAAGCAGCCACAGCGCGCCACCTCCGATCAGGGCTGCGGCGAGCGGGTTTTCCCGGGCAGCCGCGGCCAGACCATCTATGAAACTCCCTTGTGAACCGATCATCGCACCATTCCCTTCACGGTGTCCTTGTCCTTTTCGAGCTGACGCAACGTTTCTCGCGGCGCCAGATGACGTGTGTCGAACCGATTCATACCGACCGCAAACAAGATGCCTGCGAGCACCGCGGCAACAATCGCGGAGATCAGATAAGAGACCGGCTGCGACCAGCCGCCCGCGATCAAGGCCGCGGAAAGCGCAAACAGCGCCATGACGATCGCGGGAATAACCAGGACGGCACCGGCCGCAATGAGGCCGACGGCGCCACCGATTTGCTGAACCTTCTCGCCGAGTTCGGCCTTGGCGAGATCAACCTCGTTCTGGAACAGTTTTGCGAATTGCGAAAGCGCGTCGCCGAAAAGGTGCGAGATCGTCCGAAGATCGGTTTTCGTGCTCATGACGCCTCACCTTTGTAGGATCCCGAGCTGTAGGATGATGACGGCTCGTAGGACGATGACGATGAGGAAGAGCCCTGGCGTGAAGAGCTCTCGCTTCCCGATGCCCTCAGGAAGCGGACAGCGGCGAAACCGGTCAGCACCGACAGACCCAAGAAGGCCGCAGGCTGCCGCTTGGCAAAATCCGTCGCGCCATCGACCAG
Organism: Bradyrhizobium sp. CSA112; assembly: GCF_029051645.1. Classification (GTDB taxonomy): domain Bacteria; phylum Pseudomonadota; class Alphaproteobacteria; order Rhizobiales; family Xanthobacteraceae; genus Bradyrhizobium. Next base: position 13,004 of record NZ_JAACFS010000005.1, on the reverse strand, counting down.
ATCGCGGAAGCTTCCGTTGCGGATTTTGTCGGCGGCTTCGTCGACATATTCGGCCGCCGAATTGATGCCGCGGGCTGCGAACGGCACGTCGTTTTCGAATGCGCGCGCCGCATCCCTGATGTTGCCGGCGAAGCGGCCGACAAAATCGGCACCCGAGCGCTGTTGTTCACGCGCCTGATCCTGGAAACGATCCGCAGTTCCGGCTGCAGCCTCCTTGGCGGCATCGGCCGCCTCCTTGAATTTGTCGCGTGCGGTGTCCGTCGACGCCCTCAGCACATCACCGGCGCGCTGTTTGATCTCAGCGCCGGCATGCGCCACCTGGTCCTTCAGGTTCTGGGACGAGCCCGTATTCTGGTTCTGGGAAGAATTCTTATCGCGGGTGTTAAGATCCATATCGCTCATGGCGGCCTCTATTTGGCTGGCGGGTTTCGGGAAGGATCGAAGGCCGTTGTCACGACATCGTCGGCCACCTCTTTGAGTCTCTCGGTCACGCCTTCGGTGATGCGGCTGGCGTGTCCGCCGAGGTCGGCTTCGGACAGGCTTCTTGCCGCGGCATCCGCCGCCGACAGCACCGTGTCCTTGGCCGCCTCAAATCCGGATTGAGCCGCCGTGCCGGCGGCGCGCTTGACGCGGTCGCTCGCTTCACCGGCCACGCTCGCCTCGACCCTGGTGCTCGGAAGGGAAGCAGCAAGGATCGCGCCGATCGCCACGCCGAGGCCGCCAATCAATGCGACGTTGTCCCGGATCACTATGCTTGCAGTCGCGGGAGCAGCCGTCGCCGCGTTCGTCGCAGTCGAGCGAACGCGCTCCATCTTCTCCTTGGCTATCTCCGAAGCGGCATCCATGCCGGACCTGACCTTGTCGGCGACGGCATCGGCGGCCTGCGCCGCGCGATCCCTCAGGTCACCAGCCATTCCGCTCGCCGCATCTGCCATTCCGCCTGCGGTTTCACGAGCTTCACCGGCCCTGCCGGCTGCCTGACGCTCAGCGTGGGACATCGCTTTCCGCATACCGTCACCCAGATACTGGGCGCGTTCCGCGGTCTCGTCGATAACCTCCCTCGCCTTGTCAATTCCCGGCGCTGCCGCTTCCGCGGCGCGATCGCGAACGGTCTTCGAACTTAGGGCAAGGCCGGCACCGATCATCAAGAGCGGTAGTGGGAAGCCGCGGGCCAGGCGCATCGCGGGCACGGCGATCGCGGTGCCCGCGGCGATTGCCTGCATCGGATTATCCATGGCTTGTTGCTTCAGCGCATCCATCCAGCCGTGGGTCTTGTGACTGATGAAGCCGCTCACCTCAGCCTTGAGGTTTTCCGGCGAGACCTTGTAGCGGATGTCTTCTGCGGTGTCGGCGATCTGCTCCCTCAGCCGGTCGACGGTTGCCGCAAGCTGCGCGCGGCTTTGCTCGGAGTCCCGTCGTAGCTCCTCCACGGATCGTGTCATGTCGTCACCGCCTGTGCGTTCGTGTTGTTTTGAGAACGAACTCAGGCACTATTGAATCGTTCCTAACGCTCGTTGCGCGCCGCTGGATCGCGCGCGTCATCGATCGCCTTCGTTAATTCCGCGCCGAACAGGAATATCTGCGCGGAGTAGTAGACCCAGAACATCAGGACGATCAGCGCGCCCGCGGCGCCATAGGTCGAGTTCGGGGCTGCCTGACCGAGGTACCATCCGATCAGCGATTTCCCGACGGTGAACAGCAGGGCTGTGACAAAAGCGCCCAGCAGAAGATGGCGCCAGTAGATCGTCGTGTCCGGCAGTACCCTGTAGATCGCTGTGAACAATAGCGTGAAGATGCCAAGTGACACGACCGCGTTGAGCGCGCTGAGCACGGCCTTGCCGGTCGACCAGTGCTCCAGGGCGGATAGCCCGGCACTCGCGGCCAGCGAGACGATCAGCATGAAGCCCAGTGCGGCGACAAGGCCAAGGCTGGCTGCCCGGCTCCGGATCAAGGAGAAAATTGGCTCGTCCGTCGGCTTGGCCTTGAACGTTGCGTTCAGTGCCGTGCGCATCTCGCCGAACACACCGGATGCCGTTACCAGCACCGTGACGACGCCCACGACGGTTGCGGTCGCGCCTGACGTCGGATCGCTTGATCGGGCCAGGATGGATTTAATGAAGTCGCCGCCGGTTGGTCCCAACAGCCGGCCGAGCTCATCACTGATCGCGGCGCGAGCGGCATCCTGCCCGAACGCCAAGCCGGCGATAGCCACGACGATAAGGAGTACGGGCGCCAGGGACGTGGCGGCATAGAAGGCGATGGAAGCTCCGCGGCTTAGGGCATCATTAGCGATAAAGCCGGATGCCGCCGCCTTCAGGACCCGCCACAAAAGTCCCATTGGTTTTCCCTCGCCTCCCTCGAACGCGCCACCAAACGATTAGCAGGGCGCTGAGTTCGTAGTGAACATCTCCGGGTTGCTGGCAACAAACTCTTCCCAAAGTTCTCCCATAATTCTCAGAACGTCTTCCGCGCGGTATCCCCGCCCGCTGGTTGACTAGCTGACCTAGCCGCATCGTTCCTGAAAGTGGGTCGCCAGGACTGGGGATGAAAGCAGCCTCCGCCGGCTTATGCACCACCCTTGCGGCGTGACATTGAATTGGTTGCGCGTGACTAGAGTCGCCATGGCGGTTGCACACTCGTGTGATCGGACGGACACTCTCAACGTTGGAATACTAGGCAATGTTCCTAATGCGCTCGGGATCGCGCGGCCTTGCGACCGCTCCGAAATCGAATGACAACGCCGTGTTGCGGTCTCGCCGTTTATCGCTCCTCCGGATTGGGGCGTGATCTCGCGCGGTCAGCTTGATCACGGGCACCGGCCAGGACAAGCGGCATTTCAGCGACGCCTCCAGCTCCCAGAGCGTGGCGCGCGGTCACGGAGGGCGTCAGGCGGCAGGCTCGCCCGCCTTGCAGCGGTTGCATTCGACCAGCGAGCCCAACCGGCGTGACGCCGCATCGTTGAATTCCGGTCCCTGCGTCTGGAGTAACGCAGTCAGTAAGGATGTCTCATGGTCTGTCAGGAACTATGCCAGCAGCGACACGTTTCGTCACGGGCACTAACTGGAGGACCGCATGGATTGGAGCCGCGTTGAAGGTAATTGGAAGGAGATGAAGGGCAAGGTCAAAGAACAGTGGGGGAAGCTTACCGATGATGACCTCAATGTCATAGACGGCAAGCAAGACCAACTCGAGGGCCGTCTGCAGCAGCGGTATGGCTATGCCAAAGACCAGGCCAAGAAAGAGATCGACGCCTGGTACGGAAGCCAGGGGTGGTAACAAAAGGCCCCGCTTTAGCGGGGCTTTTTATTTGGGCGAGGACAATTCACTGCCGCGCTTATGCCGTTGCAGCGCGGGCGATCTACGCAACTCTTGCCCTACGGCACCATCGCCTCATGCCGTCGGCCGATCGCATCTGATCGAGCCATCCATTCCGGCACGAGAGCACCGTCGCGATGCCGTCCGCCGGCGCACGCGACCGCCCATGCAGCCACGGCGCCAAGCAAGACGGCGGTCGCGACCGAGAAGGCAAGGATGACTGTGCTGCGTAACAGCGGTCTTGGCGTTTACAATGACGCTGTCCACCCTTCGCTCTGCATCGGCCGCAGAGAGTCCCGTAAGCGCGCCAACCTGCTGAATGAGATAGGCGCGATCGTCCGTGCTCAGGCCGCTATGACTTGAGGTGGTGAGAAGGATGCGCCCGGTCTCAGCGCGCTCGGCGCAGAGATCAACATTGGGCGCACGACGGCTGGCACGAAACAGCCGGTCAAGCTCATAGCTCAGGAACGGCTTAGCCGCGCTGGCCTGCGCAGGGCTTCGCATCGAAGGCGTTCGATTGAGACTGGCCGCGCCGATCAACGAGGCGAGCGCCGCTCCCATAATGACGGCCAGCGCCCAGACGCCCAAGCCGTGGACGCCGTCAGGGTCCTCAGTTTTTGGCAAACGGCACGTTTCTCCGGCGCGCTGCCGGTAGGCAGTCCGTTTTTTTGGCGTCGCGTATGTCCATATCGGACAAACCGAGCATTCCCGATGGTCTGTGGGCTTCCCTATTCCGCGACGGCAGCCTGCTCTCTTGCGTGTCGGTTGGATCGCAAGGAAAGCCCCAGTTGATAGGCTTTGAATACGACGCCGCCGACGGTCCGATTGGTCAGTTCGGCAATCTGCGGTGCGGAATAGTACTGGCCATGCGCTTTAGATCGTCGATATCTTGATCCGTCCAGCGTCTGCCGATCGCTCCCGGGGAGCTGCGCATGGAAAAGCGCTACTACTTCGGCTACACGACTTCCTTAGAAAAAGGATTCGTTGCGTCCCCCTCATAGGGACGGACTTTGGTGAAGATAGCGGTCGTCGAATTGCGCCAGTTCCGCAAGCCTAGTTTCGTTGAGCACCCTCACCCGGCCCCTGTTGATATCGAGGATGTTCTCATCGCGCAGTTGTTTGATGATTCGGTTGGCGTGCACTGGCGTTATGCCCAGCGTCTCGCCAATCTGCTCCTGCGTGAGAGGCATCTCGAACGCGCCTGATTCCGTGTAGCCCGTGATGGCGAGACGTCTGCGCAACTCAACGACGATGTGAGCAAGCCGGCTTGCGGCCGGCCGTTGCCCAACATTGACAATCCATTCCCGGAACATCGCGGCATCGATCAGTGTGTCGCGCCAGAGCACCTCGGTGATGTTCGGATTCCTGCGCGTCATAGCCCGCAGCGCGGCGTGACTGATAAAGCCCAACCTGGACGGGACCAAGCTGATGAGATCGTGGTCCATGCGGTGCAGATATAGGCTCTGAAGGTCGGGGATGTCCCCGGAGATATGAATGGAAAGAATTTGCCGCTGGCCGTTCATTATCGTTTTGGAGCGCACGCAGAATCCCTCGATCACCAGACAGCATTCCGTCGGGCGGTCGCCGTCGGAAACGATGGCTCGTCCGGCCTCCCACGGACGAACGACAATCGGAAGCGCGCGGATGGCGGCGATGTCCGCCTCATCGAGCCCCGTGACCGCATCAAGCCGCCGTAACAGGGTCGCGACGATCGATTCTTTATCCAAACAAGATTCTCCTTCGCGGTACACTTTCTCTGGAAAAACGGGCGCGGAAGGGCGCGGTTCCCAACAAAGGTTAAGGATGAGGCCGCTGCGATGTGGAAAGTTCAGATCTCGCAGGAGATCTAACATGAAGAAAAAGCGCAACCGCAGCCGCCCGGTCCTTTCGCTTCAGGAACGCTTGAAACAAGTCGCGTCTCTCGCGCGCGCAAAAGCCGACGGCTTACCGCCGGGCCAGGAACGCGACCGTCTGATACAGACAGCGGTCTCCAGTGATGCTGCAGCCGCGATAGACCGGTGGCTGGCATCCCCGGAATTGCGCAGCCCGAAATAGCCGGCCGTTCAGCCTTCAGCATTCGCCCAAGCCATCACTTTGGTTTTTCGGCGTAGAGGTGGATGACGTACAGCCGGTTCGCGAATTCGTCGGTCACTTCCAGTCGCTAATCCTTGCCGGGACGCAACCTCCCATCGAGGTCCTGAATGATCTGCCCCACCGTCACCGTTGCCTCGCGCCACGCGGCTTGCGCATCCGGCCAGTTCTTCTCCCTCCTCGTCCGGCTCAGGTCGGTCGTGGTACACACGGAAAAAGTATCTTGGCATGCTGGCATTTCTAGCGCCTACCTTCTTCTCGGCCCGCACGCCCTTGGACTTTCTTGGGCGCCATCTTTGCGGCCGGCTTTTCACCGCCATAAATTCGCTGGAGGCCCGGTCTCTCTTCGTCCATGCGCTCGCGCAAGCCTTGTAGCGACCAGAGCCTACGCCCGCCGCCATCAGCGGCCGCACCTGCTATATCGATGAGTGACCTGCGAGGATGCGTCCGACAGCAGCCAGACGATTGCCTGCGCAACCTCCTCCCGCGTTTGGCGGCCAAGCAGATGTGCCCTATCGCGAATTCCTGGCATGAATTTCGGTCTCGGAGCCGGATCCGCGTTTATACCGGAGCCTTGGGACCGGCCTCCCTCGCAAGTCCTATGATCGGCATCTAGTGCTTTCAACAGGCTTTCCGGCCGCCATCTCCTGGGCCATTTCGAGATGATGCTACAGGGTCGGCAGCGTCTTTTCTGCCCATTCCTTGAGGTTCGGGTCGTCGCCGCCTTTCGCGTACCGTTCAAACAGCGAAACGGCATCTTTGTGGCCGCTGACCTGGTCAAGATTGTATCGGGAGCTGAACTTGGCGCCATGAAGAGATTTTAGCTTGTCGATCTTGCTTTGGTGGAGGCTGTCCAGCTTGGTCGGCAGTGCCGTTTTCCACTCGCCGGCATGATCCATCAGATCAGCCGAAGTCACTTGATGATCCTTGATCATGGTCCCGGCAAACGCCTTCTGGTCGGCGTTGCCCCGTTCCTGCGCGATCCTGCTGGACTATGTCACTGATGGCAACTTGCCTCACGAAATCTTCCGTCTTCGGAGCGATGCCGAGGGTGGAGTTGATGCCGGTCTTTTGCAGGCGCGCCGAGGAGCATGAGCGCAAGGCACGGTGCAAGATATGTCGTTTTGTAATCCTTAAGACGGAACCTTCCATATCAATCGGCGATGCCTCACTTCGTTCCTCGCATTCCCCGCGCCCCTTGCCTGCCCGGCTCGCCAACGCAGGAGCGAACCTGCCAAGCGGATGTTAAGTAGAATTGAGATAAAAGAGAGCACAGGCTGAGCCATGCTGCATTATCCCCGCCCTCCCTTTTCCGAACCAACACCAGCCGATGCCCGGCAAGACTGCCGCGATGAATCCGGTGCCCGACCATAGCGAAACGACGTACAAGGGCAGCGGCCGCCTCAACGGCAAGAAGGCCGTCATCACCGGTGGCGATAGCGGGATCGGCCGCGCGGTTGCCATCGCCTACGCCCGAGAAGGAGCTGACGTTCTGATCTCCTATCTCGACGAGCATGACGATGCCCGGGAGACCGAGCGGATGGTGACGGAAGCCGGCAGAACGCCCGTTTTGCTTCCCGGCGACATCCAGGACCCCGGTCAATGCCGCGCCGTCATCGCGAAGGCCGTATCGGAACTGGGCGGTGTAGATATCCTCGTCAACAACGCGGCCCATCAGGCCAGCTTCAAATCGATCGACGACATCAGCGACGAGGAATGGAAACTGACGTTCAAGGTAAACATCCACGCGATGTTTTATCTTACCATGGCAGCGGTAAGCCACATGAAGGCGGGTAGCTGCATCATCAACACGGCGTCGATCAATTCGGATGTACCGAACCCGACGCTGTTAGCCTATGCAACGACCAAGGGTGCTATCCACAATTTCACGGCGGGACTGGCGCAGATGCTGGCCGAGAAGGGCATTCGTGCCAATGCGGTTGCTCCGGGGCCGATCTGGACGCCACTCATCCCGTCCACCTTGCCTGAGGACTCCGTGAAGAACTTCGGCAAACAGGCCCCGATCAAGCGCCCCGGTCAGCCGGCTGAGTTGGCCACGGCCTATGTCGTGCTGGCCGATCCGCTTTCGAGCTACGTATCCGGCGCGACGATCGCCGTCACTGGCGGAAAGCCGTTTCTGTAAAAGGTATCCCCACTGGCCCATAGGCATTGCCAAGGCCCCATTTCTCGCCGGAGCCTTGGCTGCCAGTTCCGGGTCAGGCAGCGTTCGATGCCTTGGTGTTGACGCCCTTCCGAAGCGCGATGGTATTGAGCTTCGTGTTCGCAGCCTTTTCCTCGTTGAGGTTGGTGGTCAGGAAGCGAACCACCTCGTCATGACCGAGCTTTTCGGCCCAGGCAATCAGCGTGCCGTAGCGGCAGATCTCGTAGTGTTCGACGGCCTGCGCGCCGGCGACGATCGCCGCATCGAGCACGGCCTTGTCGGCTACCTCGCCGGTCAATTCATCGGCTTCCGTAATCAGACCATCGATGGCCGGGCATTGGGTGCTGCGCGGCTGCTGCTCGAGCTTCAGAAACACCTTGTCCAGCCGCTCGATCTGCTTGTTGGTCTCTTTCAGATGCGCCTCGAGGCCCGCGACGAGATCGCGGTTGGCCGCCTTATCGATCATCTTCGGCAACGCCTTCGTGATCTGTTGCTCTGCATAATAAATATCCTGCAGGCCGTGCAGGAACAGGTCGTCCATTGTCTTGATGTCTTCTGTGAATAGTCCCATGGCATCCTCCTTGATTGGATGCGCGCTTAACGTTATTGCCGGGACCGTTGTTCCTAAGCGGCGCCGCTTCCTCGTCGTTTGCCCGAGCGATAGGAACAACTCGTGCTTCCAGGTCTTTCTCATCAACGACGCGGAGGATCCGGACGATGAAAGCACTGGCATGGCACGGTAGGGCGGCTGCATCGAGGTCGTCTTGAAGCCGTGACCTCATGGCGCGTTCTGATCGGTACATCGGGCTGGCACTACGATTCCTGGCGCGGGCCGTTCTTCCCGAATGGCCTGCCCCTCAAGGAGCAGTTGCCTTATTACAGCAGCCAGTTTTCGACGACTGAGCTCAACGGCGTGTTTTACAGAATACCCACTCCGAAGGCGGTGGTGAGCTGGCGTGATCAGACCGGGCGCGATTTGGTTTTTGCCTGGAAGGCATCCAAATTCATCACGCATTGGAAGCGGCTTTCCGACAATTCGGTCAACAGCCTTGAACTGCTGGAAGACCGCCTGTCCCTACTCGGCAAGAAAGTCGGGCCGATCTTGTTTCAGCTTCCGCCCAACTTTAGGGCTGACGCCGACCGACTCACTTCCTTCTTCAAGCTTCTTTCGAAGAAAACGCCGCTACAGTTTCGAGTTCCGCCATCCAAGCTGGTATTCACCAGAGATATCGCGATTGCTCCGGCAGCAAGCCATCTCGCTATGCATTTCCGACCATCATGACGCGCCGGCGCCTTGGACGCGCACGGCGGACTTCGTCTATGTGGCGCTGGCACGGCCCCACGGTCCGTTACAAGGGCCACTATAGTCCGCGATCCCTTTCGGAATGGGCTCGCCGCATCAGGTCCTGGAAGCGGCAAGGCTGCGACGTGTTCGTCTATTTCGACAAGACCAGAAAAGCGCGGTGCCGGCCGATGCAGACGCCTGACTGAGTCGACGGCGCCGGCCGACGACAGCGGACTGATTAGGAACCACTCCCTTGATCGGCCGTTTGACCTCCAGAAATCATTTGTCGACTTATCGGGCTTTCGGATGGATCCTTTCATCGATCGGCGCAGCAAGTCGCTTTGGATGGACGTTGCGGTCGCCCCAAACGCAACACGGCTCCAGGGCAGCAATCAATGCAATGTTGTAATCATTGGCGCGGGTATTGCCGGGATTTCTACGGCCTATGAACTCGCCCTCGGAGGTTCGCGCGTCATCGTGCTCGATCGTGGGAAGATCGCGGGCGGCATAACGGCGCGCACCACTGCGCATCTGGTGCCGCTCTGCGATGATCTGACGTCCGCGATGATCGGCCTGCGCGGGGAGGACACATCCCGCCTGTTCTACGAGAGCCAGGCCGCAGCGGTGGACCGCATCGAGGAAATCCAGCAGCGGGAAACCATCGACTGCGATTTCCGACGCCTGGACGGTTCTCTGTTTCAGGCGCGCGACACCGATGCGAAGATCATCGAGGATGAATTGGATGCGGTCCGCAAGGTCGGCGCGCCTGTCCGTCGGCTGGTCGGCGTTCCCCTCGCCCATTGCGCCCAGCGGCACGTATTGCGCTATCCGCGTCAGGGTACGTTTCATCCTCTGAAATATCTCAGGGGTCTTGTCGCGGCCATCGAGACAAAGGATGGCAGCTTCCACTGTGACACAGCTTAGGCAAGTTAGGTTTTTCCAGCCGTGAGGGTGTGATGAGTATCGCCGAACAAGACGACATCGAATCGCTGCTGGTCTCCCTGCAGAAGCCGAACGTAGATCAAGGGGCGTGGGGATCCGACGAGCTCTTGCAGGCACTGCCGGTAGCGCTCTATATGACGGACGCCGCCGGCCGTATCACCTTCTACAATGATGCGGCGGCGCAATTGTGGGGATGCCGACCGACGCTAGGGACCGCCGAGTTTTGCGGATCATGGAAGCTCTATTGGCCGGACGGCACTTCGCTCCCGCACGCCGAATGTCCGATGGCGCTGGCGCTCAAGGAGCGGCGTCCTATCCGAGGCATGGAAGCGGTCGCCGAACGGCCGGACGGCACGCGCGTACCGTTCATTCCGTATCCAACGCCCCTGTTCGATGCTTCACGGGCTTTGATTGGCGCTGTCAACATGCTGGTCGACATCACCGAGCGCCGGGAGGCTGAACAGCGGCTTCGAGAGAGTGAGGCGCGCTATCGAGCCATCGCCGCGATCATCGAATCATCCGACGACGCGGTCGTTTCGAAGGACCTCAATAGCATCATCACAAGCTGGAATCAGGGCGCGGAGCGGCTGTTTGGCTATAGCGCTAAAGAGGCGATTGGGAAGTCGGTCATGATGCTAATCCCTCCCGACCGTCACGACGAGGAGCCGACCATTCTTGCCCGCATCCGGCGCGGTGAGCGCGTCGAGCACTACGAAAGCGTTCGCCAACGCAAGGATGGCCGCACCATCGACATTTCGCTGACGATCTCGCCGATCAGAGACAAGGACGGCAAGATCGTCGGCGCTTCGAAAATAGCCCGCGATATTTCATTTCGAAAGCGAGCAGAGGAGCAGCAGCGGCTAATCCTCCGAGAGATGGACCATCGCATCAAGAACCTCTTTGCTGTCGCTGGCGGCGTGGTCACGATGAGTGCCCGACCGGCGAAAACAGCGGAAGAACTCGCTACTGTGGTGCGAGACCGCTTGTTGTCCCTCGCGAAAGCCAACGACCTAACGTTGAAGCTGACTGCCGATGGCACTCGTCGAATGCAACACTCAACGCTGCTGCATACGTTGATTGGGACGATTCTCTCGCCTTATGATGGCAGCACCGACAAAGACGGGGCGCGTGTCACGATCAGCGGACCCGACATTCCAATCGCGGGCGACGTGGTGACCGGTTTTGCGTTGCTATTGCACGAGTTTGCAACAAACGCCACAAAGTACGGGGCACTGTCGAGCCAAAGTGGCTCCATCAATATCGCGTGCTCCGAAAACACTGACCAATTCGTGCTAACGTGGACGGAACGCGGAGGACCACCGGTTGGTCGTCAAGCAGAGGTAGAGGGCTTTGGTACGCTACTCTCCCGTGCAACGGTGCAGAGCCAATTTGGGGGCGGGATCGCGTGGGATTGGAACCCCGCAGGCCTGACAATAGACCTTTCTTTTCCAAAGGACCGCATAGTGGCGCATCCCTAGCGCTCAAGTCATTCTGGCGAAATCAAGTTGTGGACGATATACAAGAAATCACCGGACGGCTCAAAAGCCTAGCAAGATCAATCTCGCACGGCGGTGGTGATCCTATCCTTTCCTGGGCACCATCAACTTCTTGAGGTGAAGAAATTCCAAGAAGTTAAGCCCTTTCAGAGTGTTGCGTTGGCCCCGACTGTGTAACAATGGGGTGTAACATTGCTGTTCAGGGTGGTTCGGCCGATGCGCCGGAAGGGTTCTCAATTTCAGTCGTTCGTTCAGCGTATTCCGGCCGACGTTCGCGCAAAGGCGACGGGTATTGAGCTTGCGATTCCGCTCGGTGACGAATTCGTTTTCTGCACGCCTAGCGAGGCCGCACAGGCCGTCAGATTCTCCCTCCGCACCGCAGAGCCCAGCGAGATCAAGACGCGTCAGGCGCTCGCAGCGGCCTATCTGGAAACCGTCTGGGAGGCGCTCCGCAACGATGCCCCGGTGCACCTGACCCACCGGCAGGCGACGGCGTTGGCAGGCGAACTCTATCGCGTGTGGGCGGACAGTGAGAGCCGCGCCCGGAGTGTCGCCATGGTCCACACGCCCGGTGTCGGTTGGGCGCCGGATTCCGAAAGCCACGAGGAGCAGGAAGCTCACTGGGCGGCCGTGACGGAGATGTGGGAAAGGGTCGCTGGTGACGGTGAGGCCAAGAAATTAGAGAAGGCGCTCGGACCCATCGTAGATCGCCTCTTGCTGACCAAGGGCATTCGTCGCGTTGACAGCGAATCACGCGTTATGCTGCTCGCCGCGTTTTGGATGGCGTTGCGGGACGCCTTCGCGAGCCGCCAAAGGAATGCTGGGGGAGACTATTCGCTTGATTCCAAGGCCGCTCGCTTCCCGGAGTGGCAGACGCCCGAAGGTGCACCGAAGGAAAAGCCAAAGCGCGGCCTCTCCAAGAATTCCCTAACGGGGCTAGTCGAGGATTGGTGGAGGGAAGCCAAGCGAGCCGGCCGCAAGCAGAGCACCTATGAGAGCTATCGCAACTCGATGGGCCGCCTAGTGACATTCCTGAAGCATGACACGGCGAGCCGAGTGACGCCCGAGGACATCGTTCGCTTCAAGGACTATCGCGTGCAAAGCGGCGTCAGCCCGAAGACCGTGAAGGATAGCGATCTCGCGGGCATGAAGACAGTGTTTGGATGGGCGGTGGTCAATCGTCGGCTGCCTAGTAATCCGGCCGAAGGGATCACCATAAAGGTCGGCAAGTCGCGCAAGCTCCGGTCCAAAGGGTTCTATGATTCCGAGGCTATCGCCATCCTGAAGCATTCCCGCGAGTTCGTGCCCGGCAGAGAAGCCCCGAAGCTGGCGGCGGCCAAGCGTTGGGTGCCGTGGCTGTGTGCTTTCACGGGTGGCCGCGTGGGTGAAATGATTCAGATTCGCAAGGAGGACATTCGCCGCGAGGGCAAGCTCTGGGTGCTGCATGTGACGCCGGAGGCCGGACCGGTGAAGACGGACGAAGCGCGTGATGTCGTGCTCCACCGGCAAGTCATCGAGGAAGGCTTCTTGGAGTTCTTTGAGAAGTCGAAGGGCGGGTATCTGTTCATTCACCCCAAGGCCGATGAGCTAGGAGCCTGTCTGAGTAGTGACTGGTCAAGAGGGTGCGAGTCTGATTCCTTGCGTGGCCATGAGCAAGGAATTTCGCCCCTGGAAGATCGACGAGGTCCAGCTTCTGCCGCCGAGCGTGCAGGAC
>NZ_JAACFS010000058.1 GCF_029051645.1 Bradyrhizobium sp. CSA112 | reverse complement strand
CGCAACTGGGGCCTGCAGCAGTTCACGGTACGCGGCCTCAAAAAGGTCCAGACAGTCCTGCACTGGTTCGCACTCACCAACAACATCCTGGCCGGCCACCGCCTGCTCCGGGCTGCAGCTTGAAGCCAGACAATCAACGCTAGCCAGTTTGGACTAGTCACATAGCCCAATCCCTCTTCGCCAGAGCTGCTAACCTCCAATAGGGTCACAGCCTCTCAGGATGAGGTTTGACGGTTTATGACGCAGTAAGACTAGAGCCCGGTTCTGATTGCATCAGAACCGGACTCTAGGTTCTTTGTTGACGCGTTTTCTTGACGCGAACCGGTATCCACTTCGCTTGAAAACGCTCTAGAGAGCCGGCGCCCGCGGCTCAGGCGTGGCGCAGCTTCGTCTTGAGCGCGCGCATGTCGATCGCGCGCTTGTCGCTGACGGAAGCGGCCGCGAGCGTCTTGATCTCGCCACGGGCGAGCTTGCGCGTCGACGACAGCGGCAGTTCGTCGACGATGGCGACATAGCCGGGCACCTTGTGATAGGCGAGCCGTTCGGCGCAGGTCCTGACGATTGAGGCCGCGAGCGCAGCGGCGTCATCGTCATCGACCTCGGCATTCGGCACGATGAAGGCAAAAACCTCCTCGCCGCGGATGTCGTCGGGAACGGGCGTCACCGCGCAGCCGCCGATGCGTGTGTCCATGTACAGCGCGCTTTCGACCTCAAGCACGCCGATGTTCTCGCCGCTGCGCCGCACGATGGTTTTCTTGCGATCGAAGAAATAAAGAAGCCCGTCTTCATCGGCGAAGACGAGGTCTCCGGTGCGGAACCAGCCGTCCTGCCACGCCGCTTCGGTGGCTTCCTCGTCTTTCAGGTAACCGCTGAAGAATCCGGCGCGGGGATCGTCGCCTTTGGCGCGGACCAGCAATTCGCCGGGTTTACCAAGCGCGACATCGGCGCCCCGATCGTCAACGAGGCGATACTCCATGCCTTCAGATGGCCGCCCGACGCAGCGCGCGCCAAACCCCGCCGGTTCGCGCGCGGTGGTCGTTGCCGCCGCACCTCCGGTCTCGGTCATGGCCCAGGCCTCTACGATCGGGATGCGGTAACGCTCCTCGAATGTGGCGCGGTGGCGGACGTCGACGCCGGGCGCGAACGCGAAACGCACGCGATGTTGCCTTTCAACCTCGGTCACCGGCAGTTGCAGCAGAATGGCGGGAATGACGCCGAGGCAATGTACGACGGTGGCGCCACTGTCGGCTACACACTGCCACCAGCGGTTGGCGTGGAAGCGATCGAGCGGAACCACGGTGCCGCCGAGCACCATCATGCCGACCGCGCTGCAGCCGAGCGCGTTCATGTGAAACATCGGCAGCGGCGTCAGGTTGATCTCGCGGTCCGCCTGCAGTTTGGCCACGCCGCCCTGCGCGAGGTACCAGTCGGCGACCTGAAGGAAATAGCGGTTTGACAGCATGCAGCCCTTTGGCTTGCCGGTGCTGCCTGAGGTGAACAGCAGCGCGCACTCGTCGTTGAACTCGGGAGTTTGGGCGGCAACCTCCGCCTGGCACGGCGGGATGCGGCTGTCGGTATCGATCAGGCGGGCGCGCCCGAGCACGGCATCCTTGGTCACGTGAATGCGATCCGGCGTCGCCACCAGCAGGTCAGCCTGCGACAGCTCGAGCTGGAAGGACAATTCGTCGGGGCGAACATCGGGGTTGATCGGAACGATCGAAACCCCGAGGGAATTGAGCGCGAGCCAATGCAGGAAGAAGACCGGACGATTTTCGAGCAGCAGGGCAACCCGCGCCCCGCGTCCATAGCCGGCGGATGCGTATTCCGCGCGCAGCAGGTCAACCTCGCTCTTGAACGCTCCGTAGGCGATGTTGAATCCCTCCGGCGCGTAGGGAAGTTGCGCGCTTGCAGGAGCAAGCAGGAACGGCGCGTCCGGCCGCCTTGCGGCCGTGGCCGCGAAGGCATCGGATGGCGATCGATACGGAGTGTCGAGACTCATTGAGGACACAGCTCCTGTTCATGCTTCCAGCCGCCGCAAGGGGCGGCCGGAACCCGCACGCAGTCCTTGCTGCGGCGGCAGCTTTCGTGAATACTTTAAGCCTAAACTATCTCTTTGGCCAAGTGCGATCTATCGCAGGCCGGCCCGGCGAAACCCCAGGAGGTGCGTGTGCAGGCAGGTGAGAGCAGCGCGGTCAAGCAGCGGCGGGGTACGCCGATCTGGTCGCAAGCGGTTGAACGTTTCCCGCCGGCGGACCGGGTTCTCCCGACTATTCTGACGCGGCAGGCCGCGCAATACCGCGATCGCACGCTGTTTGTCTTCGGCGAAACAAGATGGAGCTATGCCGAGACGGCCGCCATCGCGGCGGCGTCGGCCGGGCGCTTGATGCAGGCGGGAGTTCGTGCCGGTGACCGCGTCGCGCTGATGTGCTCGAACCGGCCGGAGTTTTTGGAAGTCTATCTCGGCTGCGCCTGGATGGGCGCCGTGGCCGTGCCGATCAACACGGCGCTGCGCGGCATCCAGCTCAGCCACATCCTTCGCAACTCCACGCCGAAACTGCTGGTGATCGAGTCGGGCTTCATGCCGGCGATTGAAACGCTGGAACGCGACGTTACGCTGCCGGACATTATCTGGACGATCGGAGAGCGCGCCGCGTCTCCGGCCGCACAGCGATCGATCTCGCCGCTGCCTGCGCTTGGCGAGGGAGCCTCGCCCGCGCCGGTGCGGCCGGACGACACGGTTGCGATCCTCTATACGTCGGGCACGACAGGTCCCGCCAAGGGCGTCTGCTGCCCGCAGGCGCAGATGTTCTGGTGGGGCGTCTATTCGGCGCGTGCGCTCGGTATCCTTGAGGGCGATGTCCTGTTCACGACACTGCCGCTATTCCACACCAATGCGCTGAACGCGTTCTATCAGGCGCTCCTCAACGGCTGCACCTACGTGCTCGAGCCGAAATTCTCGGCCTCCGGCTTCTGGGCAGCGGCGCGCCGGCATCAGGCGACGGTCGGCTATCTCCTTGGAGCGATGGCTATGATGCTGCTGGCGCAGCCGCCGTCGGCGAACGACACCGCGCATTTTCTGCGCGTCGCGCTCGGCGGCGGCGTGCCTGGCCAGTTTCACGGTCCATTTCTCGAGCGCTTCGGCGTGCCGCTGCTTGACGGTTACGGTTCGACCGAGACGAATTTCGTGTTCGCGAGCCCGGTCCCGTCTGATCGTCCCGGTACCATGGGCCATCTCGTCGAAGGCGTGGAGGCCTGCATCGTCGGCCCCGACGACGCGCCTCTCCCTGACAGTGAGGCCGGCGAGTTGCTGCTACGATCGCTCGAGCCGCTCGCATTCTCGACGGGCTATTTCGGAATGCCTGATAAGACGGCCGAAGCATGGCGAAATCTCTGGTTTCACACGGGCGATCGGGCGGTGCGCGACGCAGACGGCCACTACCGCTTTATCGACAGGATGAAGGATTCGATCCGCCGGCGCGGCGAGAATGTTTCGTCGTGGGAGGTGGAGCAGGTGCTGCTGGAGCATCCGGCAATCGCTGCCTGCGCCGTCTATCCGTTGCCGTCCGAGCTCGGCGAGGATGAAGTTGCGGCCGCCGTTCAACTCGAGCCCGGCCACGCGCTCGACCCCGTCGAGATCGTCAGGCATTGCGAGGGTAACGTGGCCTATTTCGCGGTGCCGCGCTTTGTCCGGATCGTCGCCGAAATGCCGTTGACCGAGAACGGCAAGATCCGAAAGGTCGTGCTGCGCGAGGCCGGGAGGACAGCCGATACGTGGGACCGAGATGCCGCGGGATACAAGCTGCGCCGCTAGAGCCTTTTCCGTTCCGATTGCATCGGAACGGGGCTCTAGATTTTTGATTTGACGCGTTTTTTCGACGCGAACCCATTTACCGAATGTATGAGCGATCTCATGTTCCTGGCCGAGCACGAATGGACTGACCTGATCGCGTGGCGCCGCGAGCTCCACAGCAAGCCTGAGTTGTCAGGACAGGAGGAGAAGACCGCGCAAGCCGTGCAGGCGCTTCTTCATGCATCCGGTGCCGACAAGGTAGTTACGGGGCTTGGCGGTCATGGCGTGCTCGGAATCTACGAAGGGGACGCGCCCGGCCCGACCATCATGCTTCGGGCCGAGCTGGATGGATTGCCGATAGAGGAGACCTCGGAACTGGCGTACCGCTCACGTGTGCCAGGAAAAGCGCATCTCTGCGGTCATGACGGTCACATGACGATTCTGGCGGCGATCGCGCGCGGCTTGGGCCGGCAACGCCCAAAGCGGGGACGGGCTGTGCTCCTGTTCCAGCCGGCTGAAGAGGATGGCTCCGGCGCGGCAGCGGTCCTTGCCGATGCGAAGTTCGAAGAGGTGCGGCCTGATTTTGTTTTCTCGTTGCACAATTTGCCGGGACTTCCGCTAGGGCAGGTTTCGATCGCCGAAGGTTTGGTCAATTGCGCGTCGCGCGGGATGCAGATCGTCTTGACGGGGCGAACCGCGCACGCCTCCAGCCCCGAATTCGGTGTTTCGCCGCAACGAGCCACCGCAACGCTGCTAAACGAAATCACCACGTTGGGACGGGGCGGAGCCCTGGATGAAGCGTTCTCGATGGTGACGGTCACCCATGCGAGGCTGGGAGAACCGGCATTTGGCATCTCGCCCGGTCATGCCGAGCTTTGGGTGACGCTGAGAACGCTGACCGATCTGGCGATGGAGCGGATACGTCTGCAGGCGGAAGATCTGGTGCAACGCGTGGCGGCGAGCGAGGGGCTGAAGGTCAAAACCACCTACCGCGACGTATTCAGTCACTGCTTGAACGACGCGGAGGCTGTTGCGCATCTCAGAAGCGCGCTCGATGCAGAAGGCGTGCGTCATTCTACGCAAGGCCTTCCGCTGCGGGGCTCGGAGGATTTTGGACGATTCAACTATCGATCCAAGGCCGCGATGTTCTTCCTTGGCGCAGGGGAGCAGCATCCCGGCCTGCACGAGCCGAACTATGATTTTCCCGATGAACTCATTGAACTTGGTGCGAAAGTTTTCATGCGGGCTCTGCGCAACCTGCTGGATTGAAAAGGTTTGAACGCGGGCAATAGCGCAATGATGATTCCATCTTTTGCTGCGCTTGATAGTCACGCAGAAGGTTAGAATGGATAAAAACTAGAAAGATTCAAAACGTGGTGGCGCACGGAATCCCGTGAAACGAAATTGATTCGCTTGAGCGCGTGTTTGAACGCCTAAAAATCTTGGTGCTGCAATTTTGAACAATTAGAAAGTGTGTGGTGTTGCTCTATCGCCACTGACGCAATCTGTTGCGCGCGCACACCATCACCTTAGATGGCTTCTACTCGCTGTTTCCACTTCGGAAGTTAGAACGAGCACCCAGACCTGCTTGTGGGCTTTGGGGTGGAAGTATGACGTATCAAGTCGCTGCGAGAAATGTTGTGCGCGCTGTTTCGCTGGGGGCGGTGAGTTATCTCGTGCTTTCGCTGGATTTTTCGAGCGGCCAGCAAGCGTTCGCGCAGAATTTGCCGCCGGTGACGGTGGATGCTCCTTCACAGCCGAGAGCGCGGCAGACGAATCGAAGGCCGCAAACTTCCAGCTCCCGTACAACACGCCGTGTCGCGGCGCCGGCACTTCGCCGGGTCGAGCCGGTGCCATATGTGGTGCCATCGACGGGCGCGCTCGGCGCTCCGCCCGCTCCCTATGCGGGAGGGCAGGTTGCCACGGGATCCCAGGTCGGATTTCTCGGCAATCGCGGCGTCATGAACACGCCGTTCAACCAGGTTAGCTACACCGCAGAACTGATGCAGAACCAGCAGGCACGCACCGTCGCCGACGTGCTGTTCAACGACCCTTCGGTTCGGAGCAAGACACCCGCCGGCAACGGCGTCGACGGCCTCTATATCAGAGGTTTCTACTACGATAGCGGCGACTACGCCATGAACGGCCTCTACGGCATGGCGCCGGCCTATTCGACTTCGGCCAACTATTTGGACCGGGTCGAGGTTCTGAAAGGTCCGGGTGTCATGCTCGGTGGTATGCCGCCTGCCGGCGCCATCGGGGGCAGCATTAACCTGGTGACGAAGCGGGCGCCCGACTACGACATCACGCAGTTGACCGGCGTGTATATTTCCAAGTCCCAGTTCGGAGCGTTTATCGATGTGGCGCGCCGCTATGGCGAGCACAAGGAATTCGGAATCCGTTTCAACGGTGGGGGGAGGGGCGGACAGACCGCAATTGACCGGCAGACCGATGAGCTCGGCAACGCGGTGCTGAACATGGACTATCGCGGTGAGCGTGCACGTGTCTCTGTGGACTTCGGTTATCAGGCCGAAGATCTCACTCCACCGCAGCGGTTCCTGACGTTCACGACCAGTCCGCCCTTTCCACCCCCCGGGATTCCGGTCCCGCCCGTACCGAGGCCCGGCACCAATTACATGCCGGACTGGGCGACCTGGAAGCCGAGAGATTCGTTCGCGATGGCGCGTGCCGAAGTCGATATGACCGACTGGCTCACGATGTATGCCGCGGGCGGCTATCACAGAAGCGAGAACAACTACCAATATGTATCGCCACGCATCACCAACGCCGGCGGCGTGGTGGGAAACTGGTCAAATCCTGCTCTGAAGGGGTTCGACATCTTTGACAATTATGCGAGCGAGATCGGCTTTCGCGCGTCTGGTCACACCGGACCCGTCCACCATCTCTTTACCGTCAACTACTCGACCTTCGATCGCGACTACCACACGTTCGGCAGGTCCGGCGGGACAGTCAATTCGAACCTGTACAATCCGCTCCCGATTCCTTTGCCGAACTTCACCACCATCGTCCAGAATTTGAAAACCCAGACGAACATGAGCAGCGTCGGCATCGCCGACACGATGTCGATGTTCGGCGACAGGCTGCAGCTCGTTGTCGGAGCCAGAAGGCAGACGGTGGGTGCGGATAGCCAGAACTTGGTGAACACTCCGCCCACCACGTCGCACATGGACGTTGCGACCTGGAGCCCAGGCTATGCAATCATCGTGAAGCCCGTCGAAAACGTTTCTCTCTATGCGAACTACATCGAGGGTCTCAAATTGCCGGAAATTGTCTCCGGAGTTACGACGTATTCGAACGTCGGAGAGATCCTTCCGCCCGGTCAGACCAAGCAAATGGAAGCCGGGGCCAAGGTCGATTTGGGCCGCGTCACCTTCACTGGCAGCTATTTCGATATTACTGCTCCGAACGCAACAGCAGTTTTCGTGCCGGGACGGCTGCCTGCGAGGAAGCTTGTGGGCGAGCAGCGCAATCGCGGCATTGAACTCTACACTTTCGGTGAGTTGGCGCCTTGGTTCCGGGTTCTCGGCGGCGTGACGTTCATCAACGGCGAAGTGGTTTCGCAATCGTATACGTATCCAGGGTTTGGCGGAGCTATCTTCAATTACAACGGCAAAACGCCGGTGGGCGTGTCAACGGTCAATCTCAATATCGGCGCCGAATGGGACACTCCCTTCGTGGACGGTCTTACCCTGACGGGCAGGGTCATTTACACCGGTGAAAGTTACGCCGATGATGCGAATACGCAAGTGCTTCCGGCGTGGACGCGAGTCGATCTCGGCGCGCGCTATACCTTCCTGTCTCCCTGGAACGGTAAGCCTATCGTCATCCGCGCCGCTGTCGAGAACGTTTTCAACGAGGCGTACTACAACTCCTACCGCACGGTCAGCAGTGCCGTTTCGCTTGGCGCTCCGCGAACTTATCTCGTGTCGACGACGTTCAATTTCTGAACCCTGCGCCGATCTAGTCGCTTGCACGTTACGCCGCCGCGGATCTCGTCCGCGGCGGCTTTTCTTTGATCTGCATTGTCAGCAAAATCTTCGCTTGTCGAAATTGATGACAATGCGATGAAAAAAATCGGGTGCTACGCGCGTGCGATTTTCGAATCTCGAAAATTGTTCCAACCCGCAAACTAGAATTGCAAGAAACTGCGTATCGTTTTGCAAATCAGTAACTTGCCATGCTCATCTGCCCGCAAGCGCGGAGGTTGCATTGTGTCACGGTATCGCCACCTTGGAGCTATTAAAAACTTCGGCGCCGATATTGCTTTGACCATCATTTGCTTCTGACTTAGTCAAACGCCATTGCTTTCGTTTTCCAAGAAGGGGCCGAACCATGATGGTGTTCGATAGAGACGACGTCACCTTCACCGTCGTTATCAATCACGAAGAGCAATACTCCATCTGGCCGACGTTCAAGGAAATTCCGAACGGCTGGAAAGCGGTGGGCAAGAGCGGCAGCAAGAAGGAGTGTCTTGATCACATCGAACAGGTGTGGACCGACATGCGCCCGCTGACGCTCCGCAAATTCATGGACGAAACGGCGCCGCAGCAGTCGGCCTAGCAAACGGAGCCTTGTCTTCCGATGCGGCTTCTTTGTCTGCCTTACTCCGGCGGCAGCGCCATGTTCTATGCGCGGTGGCGCAGGCTTCTGCCGTCGTGGATCGACGTCTACCCGGTGGAGTGGCCCGGCCGCGGCGCGCGCATGGACGAGCCGCTCGCGACCGATCCCGGCGCGCTTGCTTCGCAGCTCGCTCGCGAGCTTGGCGCGCAGCTTGACGCGCCTTACGCATTGTTCGGGCACAGCCTTGGTGCGCTGATTGCGTTCGAGCTCGCGCATAGCCTGCTCGATCGCGGCGCGCCTGCACCGGCCATTCTCTTTGCGTCAGGCGCGGAGGCGCCGGCCGTTCGCGATGGCAGCAAATGGCGCCTGCCATTGAGTGACGAGGAGTTACTCAGGGAATTGCGCAATCTGCAGGGCACGCCGGACGAAGCGTTGTTGAATGCAGAGTTGATGCAATCGGCGCTTCCGGTGCTCCGTGCCGATTTCCTGATGTGCGGTGCTTATGTCTATCGGCCGCGGCATCCGTTGCCATGCCCCGTGCACGTCTTTGGCGGTGTAGACGACGACACCGGCCGTGAATCGCTCCAGGCCTGGCGGCAGGAGACCTCGGCGGAATTCACGCTTCACATGCTGCCGGGGCACCACTTCTTCATTCACACCCAGCAAGCTGAACTGATCGACTTGATCGGAGCGGCCATGGCCCTGCAATCGGGGCGATCGATTGGTTTGCATCGGAGCGAGGATCATGAGCGTGTTCTCCGTACAGCCACTCATTGAGGGCAAGCGCCTTCCGTTGTTGCTTAGGGCCGACAAGGCCGGGCAGCCGCTTGGCGCGGCGCTTCCCACGCTGCGGGACACCATCGACCGGCATCTGACCGATTGCGGAGGGATCGTGTTTCGCGATTTCTCTCTCGATGGTCCCGGCGCCTTTCGGGCTTTCGCAGCCGATTTCGGTCATCCGCTGCTCACCTATGAGTTCGGATCGACGCCGCGCTCGCAGGTCACCTCCGGGGTCTACACGTCCACCGAATATCCGCCGCACCAGCATATCCCGCTGCACAACGAGCAGGCCTATACGCGCGATTGGCCGATGAAGATCTGGTTTTATTGCATGCAGCCGGCGCTGGAGGGCGGCGAGACGCCGGTCGCTGACAGCCGCGCCATCTATCGGGACTTGCCGCCGGCGATTCGCGAGCGTTTCGCCGACAAGGGCGTGATGTATGTGCGGAACTACGGCAACGGCCTCGACGTCGGTTGGCAGCAGGTGTTCGGCACCGACTCCAGGCCGGAGGTCGAAGCCTACTGCGCCGCGCATGACATCGAATGCGAGTGGAAGGAAGACGGCGAGCTTCGCACGCGCCAGATTTGTCAGGGCACGGCGCAGCATCCGGTGACCGGAGAGTGGGTCTGGTTCAACCAGGCCCATTTGTTTCACGTCTCCAACCTCGAGCCGGAAGTGCGCGAGAGCCTGCTCGACGTCGTCGGTGGCGAGGTCGATCTGCCGCGCAACGTCTTCTACGGTGACGGTTCGCCGATCGACGATGAGACGCTGTCGACCGTTCGCAGCGTTCTCGAAAAGCACAAGATCAGCTTCCCATGGCAGGCCGGCGACGTCGTGATGCTCGACAACATGCTCACCGCGCATGCGCGCGCACCATTCAAGGGGCCGCGCACGGTGATCGTCGCAATGGCGGAAGCCCATCGGCAGAGTTGATCGGCGTCTGTCACCTGGAAGGTGAGGGGCTTCGATTCGCGTTCGGACAGGATTTCGAGAAGATGTATAGAGACAACCTTGTCGAACGATTGCGCGAACACGCCACACTGCGTCCCGACAGGGCGGCGTTGCGCTTCCTGGAAGGGGACGATGTCGCCGGTGAATTGACATTCGCCGCGCTCGACGCCCGGATAAGGTCCGTCGCGGCCCGGTTGCAGCAGTTGGGCGGCGCGGGCGAGCGGGCGGTCATCCTGCTGCCCAGCGGGGTCAACTATGCCGTCGCCTTCTACGCGTGCCTGTATTCGGGGGTGATCGCCGTTCCGGCGTATCCGCCGGAGGGCGGCCCGGAGCGCTATACGGGACGTCTCAACGGCATTCTGCGCGATGCGGCGCCCCGCTTCATCCTGGTGGAAACGGCGCTCCGTTCTCTTGTGGAAGCAGCGCTTCCCGAACTGGCGAACGCCGAGATTATTGCGGTGGATACGATCCCGCCCGACCTCGCTGCGGAATGGCGAGAGACGAGGCCTGCGGCGGATGCGATCGCTTTCCTGCAGTACACGTCGGGATCGACATCGCAGCCGAAGGGCGTGTGCGTCTCGCACGGTAATCTGACGGCCAATGAGAAGGCCATCCAGGCCGCAGCCGGCGGAACGCTCGACGACATCTTTGTAAGCTGGCTGCCGCTCTATCACGACATGGGATTGATCGGAGGATTGCTCAACCCACTGTTCACAGGCTTTACCGCCGTCCTGATGTCGCCGCGCAATTTTCTCGAGCGGCCGCGGCGCTGGCTTGAGGCGATCGATCGTTACGGCGGCACGATTAGCGGTGGACCTGATTTCGCTTACGCGCTGTGCACCGATCGCATTTCTGATGAAACGATCGGTCGGCTCGACCTGAGCCGCTGGAAGTTCGCATTCTCCGGCTCGGAATTTGTCCGCAAGAGCACGCTGAGGAGATTCGGCGAACGCTTCGAACGGGCCGGGTTCGACCGGCGTGCGCTAACCGCCTGCTACGGCCTGGCTGAGGCGACGTTGCTGGTGACGGCAGGTGAACTCACCACTGAGACCGTCAGCTACACGCTCGACACGCCGGCGCTTGCCGCAGGCCGCGTTGCAACCGCGGACGAAGGCACTGACCTCGTGGCGTGCGGCCAAACGGTCGCCGATCATGCCACGCGCATCATGCGGTCCGATGGATCGACGGCAGCGGAGGTGGACGAAATCGGCGAGATCTGGGTCGCCGGTCCCAGCGTTGCGCTCGGATACTGGAATAACCCCGAGGCCACGCACAACGCCTTCGTCGAGCGCGACGGCGTGCGCTGGCTTCGTACCGGAGACATTGGTTTTATCCGGGACGGCGCGCTGGTCATCACCGGCCGGCTCAAGGATCTCCTGATCGTTCGCGGGCAGAACGTCTATCCGACGGACGTCGAGCAGGCGATTGAGGCCGATGTCGAACTGGTCCGCAGCGGACGGGTTGCGGCTTTTGCGGTCGAGATGGACGGACAGGAAAGCATTGGCGTGGCGGCAGAGTTCAGCCGCACTGTTCTCAAGCGCAGCAATCCCGAAGCGCTTGCCCATGCGATCGGAGAGGCGGTGCTGCGGCAGGCGCAGGAATATCCGGCCGTCATCGTCCTGCTGAATCCGCAGGCGATGCCGCTGACGACGAGTGGAAAACTGCAGCGTTCGGCCTGCGCGACACGCTGGGCCGACAATACGCTCGACAGTTTTATGGTTTTCGAAAGAGGGCGTCGCCGCGATGGGACCGTATTGACGGCTCCGGTTAGCGATACCGAGCACGCCGTGGCCTCGATCTGGCGCGACGCGCTTGGCGTCAGGGCCGTGCATCGCGAGGACGATTTCTTCGTGCTGGGCGGAAACTCGATCGCGGCCGGACAGGTCACAGCCGCGCTCCGCGAGCGCTTCGGCGTCGAGCTGGAACTGCGCAGCTTCTTCGACGCGCCGACGCTCTCAGCGTTCGCGGGCCATGTCGATGGCCTGGCACAGACCGGCGCGGAGCGGACGCTGCCGCCGATCCCGCGGGCACCGGCGGCCGATCGCGCGACCTTGTCGCATGCGCAGGAGCGGCTGTGGTTCCTCTGGAATATGGACCCCACTGGGACGGCCTATACCGTTGCCAGCACGATCCGCCTGGAAGGAAGGCTGGATCATGCCGCCTTGTCGCGAGCGATCGGAGAGGTCGTTCGGCGTCACGAGGTGCTGCGCACCACGTTCGTCGCGGCCGACGGTCGCGCAAGGCAGATCATTCACGACGCCATGAGCGTTGGTATCAGGCACCAGGATCTCCGTTCATATCCCGCGCTCGACCGCGCTGAACATGCCGCTGAGCTCAGACGATCCGAGCTCGCGAGGCCCTTCGACCTCGTGAACGGACCGCTGTTCCGGGCAGCTTTGCTTCAGTTCGCAGATGACGCGCACGAACTTCTGCTGCTTGCCCATCACATCGTGGTCGACGGCTGGTCACTCGATGTGATGCTCGACGAGCTGGCTGGGCTCTATCGGAGCAGCATCGGGCAGAGCGCGGGTGCGCCGCCGATACCGATGATTCAGTATGCGGACTTCGGAGCCTGGCAGCGAAGCTGGCTCGCGGGTGGTGAGGGAGACCGGCAGTTCGCGTATTGGCGCGCAAAGCTGGGCGATGCGCATCCTGTGCTGGCTCTGCCCCATGATAGGCCGCGTCCGGCGACGCAAAGTCATGCCGGGGATACGATCGGCCTTGCGATCGATGCTGCGCTTGCCACGCGGCTCCGGGAGATTGCTGCGAAGCATCGGGCGAGCGTCTTTATGCTGCTGCTCGGCGCGTATCAGGCGCTGTTGTACCGCTATACGGGGCAAAGCGATTTGCGTGTGGGCGTGCCGGTCGCGGGACGTCGGCACGTGCAGCTTGAGCGACTGATCGGATGTTTCGTCAACACGCTGGTGCTGCGCGCCGAGATCGCCGACGAAGCGACCTTCCCGAGCCTGCTCCGACAGGTCAGGGAAGCGGTGATCGAGGCGCTGTCACATCAGGATCTGCCCTTCGAAATGCTTGTCGATGGCCTGCGTCCTGAACGAAGCGGCGGCCACAATCCGCTGTTCCAGGCCAAGTTCAACTACATGACGGCGCCACGCGGGTTCGATAGCGTCGAAGGGCTCGCCGCCGAGATCGACATCATGGACCTCGCCGGTTCGCATTTCGACCTCGCGCTTGATATCGTCGATGGCGCGAGCGGCATGAAGGCGACCTTCAACTATGCCGCCGATCTCTTCGACTCGCCGACGGTCGCGCGGCTGGCGGCACAATTCGGTTCGATGCTGCGCCAGATCGCTGATAATGCGGAACGGCGGATATCGGACTTCGTCATTGACGATGCGAACCGCCAGGTCGTGCCGAGCCAGACCGCCGTGTTTGGCTTCTCCGATGTTGTCGGTCTTTATCGCGCGGTGACAGCCGACAAGCAGGCCGCGGTTGCCATCCGTTGCGGCAGCGAGACGTTGACCTTCGCGGAGCTAGAGCAAAAGTCGAACCGCATTGCGCATATGCTCGCCGGCAAAGGCGTGACACGCGACGTGCCGGTTGCGCTGTGGATCGAGCGCTCGCCTGCTTTTGTCGTTGCGCTGCTTGGGGTGCTGAAGGCGGGCGGTGCCCATGTGCCGCTCGATCCGAAATGGCCGCTGGAGCGCATCAGGCGCATCCTGGAGGATGGCGGCATCGATATCGTGCTGGCTGCGGGCGAGAAGCTGGCGGACGCGCTTGCGCTCGATTGCCTTGTGCTCGATGCGGACGCCGAAGCGGCGCGCGAGGAAACGTCGAGCGCGTCGCCCGACAATTTCATTCACCCCGCGCAGACCGCTTACGTCATCTATACCTCCGGATCGACCGGCGCGCCCAAGGGTGTCGCCGTCTCGCACGGCGCTTTGGCCAACTACGTGCAGGCCCTGTTGCAACGCCTGCAGCCTCAGCCGTTGGCGAACATGGCGATGGTCTCGACCGTGGCGGCCGATCTCGGCCACACCGTCCTGTTCGGCGCGCTCGCCTCCGGCGTGACGCTGCATCTGCTGTCTCCGGAAACCGTGTTCGATGCGGAGTCGTTCGCAAAGGCCATGCGCGACGGTGAAGTCGGCATTCTCAAGATCGTGCCCAGCCATCTGCGCGGCCTGCTGCAGGCATCGCGCTCGGCCGATCTCCTGCCGCGCGATACGCTCATTCTTGGTGGGGAGACCTGCGATCCTGCGCTGTTGAACGAGGTCCGGCAGTTGCAGCCGCAATGCCGGATTGTGAATCATTACGGACCGACGGAAACGACCGTTGGTGCGGTGACCTATGAATGCGAGCCCACAAGCGGGGCGGGACCGGTTCCGATTGGCCTACCGCTCGCTAATCTGCGCGTCCACGTTCTGGATGATGCGCTCAACGAAGTCCCGATCGGCGTCACGGGCGAGCTCTATATCGGGGGCGCCGGCCTCGCGCGGGGGTATCGTGGCGCGGCCGGCTTGACCGCCGAACGCTTTATTCCTGATCCGTTTGGGCCGGCCGGAGAGCGGCTGTACCGGACCGGTGATCGTGTTCGCTGCGATCGGGCAGGCCGTCTGCTATTCCTTGGCCGCGCCGATGATCAGATCAAGCTACGTGGCTATCGCATCGAGCTCGGCGAAGTCGGGCGCGCCATCAAGGCGCTGCAGGGGATCGATGACGCGGTGGTTGTCGCGCGCGCGATCGGTGCGAGGGCCGAGCGGCAGGAACTCGTGGCTTACTGTGTGCCCGGCACCGGCGCCACGCCGAAGTCGGACCTGATCAAGCAGCAACTGGCTGCGGTGGTACCGGAATATATGGTGCCGTCACACATTATTATGTTGGAGCGACTGCCCCTCACGCCCAATGGCAAGGTCGACCGCAAGGCGTTGCCGGCACCGGCTGATGAGGCGGTTGCGTCGAGCTATGCCGCGCCTGTGGGCGACACTGAGGAGGCGATCGCCGCGGTGTGGCGTGAGGTGCTCGGCCGCGAGCGCATTGGCCGCAACGACAACTTCTTCGAGCTCGGCGGCGATTCCATTCTCAGCCTGCAAATCATCGCCCGTTTGCGCAAGCGCGGCATCCGCCTGACGCCGAAACAGGTGTTCAGCCAGCAAACCGTGGCCGGACTGGCGACCATCGCCGCCATCACGGCAGCACCGGCCGCAAAGAAAGAGACGCGGGATACGAAGACGTCGACCGATGGCGATCCGGCTACCGGCATGCGTCATCTGCTGCCGATCCAGGCTCGCTTTTTCCGGGAGGATATCGGCAACCGGAATCACTGGAATCAGGCTGCGCTGCTGGTCCCGCAAACGCGGATGGATTGGGAGGCGCTGCGAGGTGCCCTTAACGCAGTCGTGGAGCACCACGATGCGCTGCGCCTGCGGTTCAAGCAGGTGGACGGCGCGTGGCAGGCAGAGCAGGGCGGTCCGCCGGCGCGGTCCGAGCTGCTATGGATTCATACTGACGTCGGTGACGGGACGGGTGTCACCGCGCTTGCTTCTGCCGCACAGGAGAGCCTGTCGCTGTCTTCTGGCCTGTTGCTGCGTGCGGTCGGGATGGACCTTGCGGATGGCAGCCAACGGCTGCTGGTCGCGATCCATCATTTGGTTGTCGATGGCGTATCCTGGCGCATCCTGCTGGAAGACCTTGCCTCGGCTTACGATCAGTTGAAGCAAGGCGGCACCGCCGTCGCGCTACCGCCAAAGAGCGAATCCTTTGCGTCCTGGGGCGAGCGGTTGCATTCTTACGCGACGACCAGGGAGGTTGCAGACGAACTGCCCTTCTGGCTCGATTGTGGGGCGGGCCCGAGCCTGCCACGCGACGATAATCATGGCGGCGTCGATCTCGTCGGTGACGGTGAGGAGGTGTCGCTGGTTTTCGACACCGAATTGACCTCAAGGCTGCTTGAAGAGGCGCCCGCCGCCTATCGGACGCAGGTCAACGATCTCTTGCTGGCGAGCCTGGCGCGTGCGGTCTCGCGCTGGAGCCGATGCAACGATGTGACGATCGAGGTCGAAGGCCACGGCCGCGAGGACATATTCCCTGGAGCGGATATCTCTCGCACCGTGGGCTGGTTCACGACGGCTTTCCCGGTGCGGCTGCAGGGTGGGGCGGGCGACGATGCTTTTCTGATCAAGGCGGTCAAGGAAAAGCTTCGCGCGATCCCGAACCGCGGGCTTGGCTATGGCGTGTTGCGCTATCTCGGCTCCGAGGATCAGCGCCATGCACTGGCACAACTGGCCGAGCCGCAGATCGTTTTCAACTATCTCGGCCGGTTCGATGGCAGCGTGGGCGCTTCCCAGCGCTTCGCCTTTGCGCCCGAGAGCGCAGGTCCGTCTCGCAGCGCCGCTGCGCCCTTGCGGGGGTGGCTGAACATCAACGGTCTGGTGCGTGAAGGGCGTCTGCGATTGTCCTTCGGATATGGACGCAAGCGCTATCGACGCGAGACGATCGAGCGGCTGGCAGGGCTTTACGAGGCGGCCCTGCGCGATTTGGTGGCGCATTGCTGCAGCGGAGCATTCGGTATCACCCCGTCGGACGTTGCGCTGTCCGGGCTCGGTCAGGCTGATCTCGACCGGCTGGGGACGACGTTAGATCTCCGCGGCATCGAGGACATCTATCCGCTTTCGCCGATGCAGCAGGGCATGCTGTTCCACGCGCTCCGCGATGGCGACAACGATGCCTATGTGAACCAGGTCGGACTCGAGTTGTTCGGCTTCGATACCGAAAAGCTTCGCATGGCGTGGCAGGCGGTGAGTGATCGGCACGCCGCCCTGCGGACCGGCTTTGTCTGGCAGAATCTGTCGGGCACAGCACAGCAGGTAGTGCACCGCCATGTAGCGGTGCCGTTCGTCGAAGAGGATTGGCGCAACCGGACGGCATCGCTCGAACGCAGCGGCGACCGCGCGGAACTGGATGCCGCGCTGGCGGAGGTATCCCGGTGCGAACGCGAGTCCGGCTTTGACGTCTCGCAGCCGCCGTTGCAGCGGGTGCGTCTGATCCGGCTCGACGACAAGCGTCACTGGTTGATCTGGACCCATCATCACATTTTTGTCGACGGCTGGAGCTCGGCCCGCTTGGTTGCAGAGGTGCTGCAGCATGTGAACGGTGGCGCGCTGCCCGCGGTGCAGGGCAGCTATCGCGACTACATCGCATGGCTGCAGGGCCGCGATCACTCAGGCGCCGAAAAATTCTGGTGCGATGCGTTGGCAGGGCTGGAGGCGCCGACTCTGCTGGCGAATACGCTGGTACCGAACGACAAGGCATCGGAGGCCAACGAGCACGCCAGCATTGCACTTGCGGTGGATGCGGAGCTGACCGAACGGCTGATGGTCTTTGCGAAGCGCGAGCGGGTGACGCTCAATACGCTCATACAGGGCGCGTGGGCGCAGGTGCTGCGGCGGCATTCGGGGCAGACCGCCGTCTGTTTCGGGGTGACCGTATCGGGCCGGCCGGAGGAACTGCCGGGCTCCGAGGAGATGGTGGGACTCTTCATCAACACATTGCCGATCGTCGACGCGCCAAACCCGCAGGCGGGTGTCGGCGAGTGGCTGCGACAGCTGCAAGAGCGGAACCTGGCTTTGCGCGAGCATGGCTGGACGCCGCTCTACGAAATCCAGCGCCTTGCCGGCCATGCCGGGCAGACGTTGTTCGACAGCATTCTGGTGTTCGAAAACTATCCGATCGATGCCGCGTTGCGGCGGACCGGGGAGAGCGGCCCGCGCCTGGGACGCGTGGACCATGTGACGCCGACGAACTATGCGCTGGCGGTTGCCGTGTTCGCCGGAAGCGACCGGCTCAATCTTGAATTCAATTACGACCGGGCCCGGTTCGACGAGGCAGCAGTCCTGCATCTTCGGCATCTGCTGCATGGGATGCTGGAACGGATTACAGCCAATGCGGATCGTCCGATCGGCGCTCTCGGATCAGCCGCCGATGACGAAGCCCGACGAGTCCTGGACTGGACCGGTGCAGCGCGTTCGGCATCACCTGCTTCCCATGTCGGTGTCGTCACGTATATCGAGACGCAAGCCGCGCAGGCGCCTTCTGCCGTTGCGATTGCGTGGGGCGATCAGCGCATCAGCTATGGCGCGTTGAACGCCCGGGCGAACCGGCTTGCGCGACGGCTTCGTCTCTGGGACGTCGGTCCAGATCGCCTGATCGGCATCGCCTTGGCGCGCAGCCCGGAAATGATGGTGGCGCTGCTGGCTGTTCTGAAAGCAGGCGGCGCCTATCTCCCGCTCGATCCCGACTATCCGGCCGAACGCCTCGCCCACATGCTGCGCGACAGCGCGGCGACCCTGGTATTGACACAAAGCGCGCTGCTCGAACCTCTCGCACCGGTCCTGCGCGAGACCGGGGTCGATGCCTGGTGCATCGACGAACCGCAGCAGATCGTTAGCGAAGACACTGGCAACCTGAATGTCGAAATCCATCCGGACAGCCTTGCCTATGTGATCTACACGTCGGGATCGACCGGAATGCCGAAGGGCGTGGCTGTAACGCACGGGCCGCTGGCCATGCATTGCGAGGCGATCGGCCGGCTGTACCGCATGACGTCGCGCGACCGGGAATTCCAGTCGGCCTCGATCAATTTCGACATCGCCCACGAGCGATGGCTGGTGCCGCTGATGACGGGCGGAGCGCTCGTCCTGCCGTCGAAGCCAGGTCTGCTGATCGACGACCTCGTCGGCGAGATTGAGAGAAATTCGGTCTCGACGATCTTTCTGCCGCCGGCCTATGCGGATCAATTGAGTGCGGCACTGCGGCAGAGCGGACGCAGGCTCTCGATCAGGGCGTGCATCGTGGGCGGCGAAGCCTGGTCGGATACCGGAATCCAGGCGCTCCGCCAGGCCGCCGATGTCGATCTTCTCATCAACGCCTACGGCCCGACCGAAACGGTGATCGCGCCGACGGCGTGGCTGATCGACGACGCCGCGTTGATGCCGGGGCAGCCCGCGCCGATCGGACGGCCCGTTGGTGTCAGGTCCGCTCACATCCTCGACGCCGACCTCAACATGGTGCCGGTTGGTGTCACCGGCGAACTGTTCATCGGCGGTGTTGGGCTGGCTCGGGGCTATCTGAGGCGGGGCGCACTGACGGCGGAACGGTTTATCCCGGATCCGTTCGGCGGCAACGGCGATCGCCTCTACCGTACCGGCGATCTCGCGCGGTGGCGGGCGGATGGCGTGATCGAATATGTCGGCCGCGCGGATCAGCAGGTGAAGATCCGCGGCTTCCGCATCGAGTTGGGAGAGATCGAGGCGCGCCTGCTCGAGCAGCGCGGCGTGCGCGCCGCGGCCGTGGTGGCGCGCCAGAGCAGGACCGGGCGTCAGTTGATCGCCTATGCCAGTGGTGAGCCGGCACTCGACGGCCGCGCCTTGCGCGATGCGCTATCGGCCGTTCTGCCTGATTACATGGTGCCATCGGCGATCATGGTGCTCGAGCAGTTGCCGCTGACTCCGAACGGCAAGATCGACCGGCGGGCGTTGCCGCCCCCGGACGCGCAGTCCTGCCGTGGCTACGAGGCGCCCGAGGACGAAATCGAGATTGCGCTGGCGAAGATCTGGGCCGAGCTGCTGGGTGTCGGCCAGATCGGACGCAACGATCACTTCTTCGAGCTTGGCGGGCATTCGCTGCTTGCCGTGCGGGTGCTCAGCCGGGTGTCGCAGGAGATCGGTGTGTCCATTCCGGTTTCAGATCTGTTCGTTCATCCCGAGCTGGCGTCATTCGCGCGCGTCGTGTCGATCAGGCTGATCGAGCAGGAGTTCGATGCAGAAGAACTCCAGGATCTGATCGCGGCGGGGCAGTGAACATGGTGGGTTCATCAAAGCCGAATTTGCAGGATCTGGATCCCGCGGAGGTGAGAAAGCTTCTGTCGCTGGCCAGAGGCCGCGGCCGAAATGCCAACAGGAACGGACCATCCTCGATTCCGGCGGTCCTCCGCGACGAACCGCTGGAATTGTCCTTTGCACAGCAGCGTCTTTGGCTGCTGGCGCAGCTCGATGGCGTCAATTCCAATTATCACATTCGTGGCGCACTGCGCCTCTCGGGCGATCTCGACGTCGGTGCATGGTGTCGTAGCCTGGATCGGTTGTTTGCGCGTCACGAAGCGCTGCGCAGCATCTTTCGCGTAGTCGATGGTCAGCCGCGCGTTGAATTGTTGCCTGCCGAACACCTGCCGGTGCTCGAACATGATTTGCGGCTACGGGAAGATGCTGAACAGGAACTCGCGCGCTTGTGCCGCGAGGAAGCCGGCACACCGTTCGATCTCACCACGGGGCCATTGATCCGCGGCCGCCTCATCCGGGTCGCGGAGAGGAAGTATCTGTTCCTGCTCACCCAGCATCACATCGTATCCGATGGCTGGTCGATGGGTGTGCTCGTGCGCGAGCTAGGTGCCTTATATCGGGCGTTTGTGGCCGGCCAGGACGATCCGCTGCCACCGCTGGCAATTCAGTATCCGGACTACGCCGCCTGGCAACGGCAGTGGCTGGCGGGCGAACGATTGCAGCGGCAGGTCGACTATTGGCGGCAGGCGCTCGCGGACGCACCCGCGGTGCTCGAATTGCCGACAGACCGGCCGCGGCCGTCGGTCAGGTCTCTCGCCGGCGCGTCGTTGCCGATCGAGATCGACGCCGACCTTGCGCTCGGCATCAGGCGGCTCAGCCAATCGCATCGCGCGACGGCATTCATGACGGTGCTGACGGCATGGGCGGCGGTGTTGTCGAAACTTTCGGGCCAGACCGATCTCGTGATCGGCACGCCGGCAGCCAACCGCAACAGACGCGAAACCGAGGGTCTGGTCGGCTTCTTCGTCAATATGCTGGCGCTCCGCGTGGACCTGTCGGCGGAGCCTGATGTGGCGGAGCTGCTCAGCCGTACACGTGGTGCGGCGCTCAAGGCTCAGGACCATCAAGATCTGCCGTTCGAACAGCTCGTCGAGATCATTCACCCGCCGCGGCGACTGGACCATACGCCGGTCTTTCAGGTCGTGTTCGCCTGGCAGAGCAACGAAACGGCAACGCTTGAGCTGCCCGGCCTCCAGGCCGAGATTGCCGATATCCCGCTGCAGCAGGTCAAGTTCGACCTGGAGCTCAATTTGGGCGAGGCGGACGGCCACATCATCGGCGCCTTGAACTATGCAACGGCGCTGTTTGACGAAGCGACGATCGAGCGCCACCGGGACTACCTGCTCGCCATGTTGCGGGCCATGGTCACTGATGCGGATCAGATCGTCGACCGGATCGATGTGACAGGCGTCGAAGAACGCAAGCTCGTTCTGGACACATGGAACGCGACGGCTGTGCCGTTCCCGTCCGAGCGCTGCATCCACGAGCTGTTTGCCGAACAGGTCCGAACAACGCCCGAAGCCATCGCACTGGTTCATGAGGGCGTTCGCCTGAGTTATTGCGAACTTGATGCGAAGGCCAATCAGCTCGCCTGGCACCTGATCGCTTTGGGCGTCGGTCCGGACCAACCGGTCGCAATCTGCCTGGAGCGCGGCGTCGCCATGGTGGTCAGCCTGCTGGCCGTGCTCAAGGCAGGTGGCGCTTATCTGCCGCTGGATCCGGCTTATCCGGCGGAGCGGTTGCGCGAAATCGTCGATGACGCAAAACCGGGATTGTTGATCGCCAATAATGTCGCACGCGCCACGTTCGCGAATACGACGTGCGAGATTGTCGATCTGGAGGCCAGCGCGTCGGCCATCGCCAGCCTGGCGACATCCGCGCCGGCGGATACAGGGCTGACTTCGCGGCATCTCGCCTACATCATCTACACCTCCGGCTCTACCGGCAGGCCGAAGGGAGTGATGGTCGAACATCGCGGCCTGGTGAATCTGGCGGTGGCCCAGAGAGCGCTGTTTGAAGTCTCCCCACGCAGCCGCGTTGTGCAGTTTGCGTCGTTCAGCTTCGACGCCAGTACCTGGGAAATCGTCATGGCCCTGTGCTCGGGGGCTGAGCTGTTTCTCATCGGTCCGCAACAGCACCGCAATACATCGGAACTGCTCGACTATCTCGCGGACAACGCCATTACGCACGCGACCTTGCCGCCGGCCGTGCTGCAGGGACGCACCGATCTGAACAGGCTCGCATCGCTGCGGGTGCTGGTCCTCGCCGGTGAATTGCCCAAGGCCGAACTGATCAAGGGGCTGCCTCCGGGCGTCACCGTCTTCAACGGCTACGGGCCGACGGAAGCAACGGTCTGCGCCACCACCTGGCTGCGGCAGGCGGGCTTTAATGGCGATGTCGTCCCGATCGGCCGGCCGCTTCCCAATACTCGGATCTATCTGCTCGACAGGTTCGGCGCGCCCGTTCCGCGCGGGGTGATCGGCGAAATCTACATTGGCGGGGCGGGGGTCGCTCGCGGGTATCTCAATCGCGCCGATCTGACCGCGGAACGCTTCGTGTGCGATCCTTTCAATGGCGACGCTGCCGCACGCTTGTATCGCACCGGCGATCTCGGACGTTACCTGCCGGATGGCAACATCGAGTTCCTTGGTCGCAATGATCATCAGGTCAAGATCCGCGGCTTCCGCATCGAACTCGGCGAGATTGAATTCCGTCTCAATGAGCATTCCGGCGTGGCCGATGCGGTGGTGCTGGTGCGTCAGGACGGTGGCGACCCGCGGCTGGTCGCGTATGTGGCCGCGAAGGACGACAACGCGAGACTCGATGCCGGTGAATTCGCGGCTGCGATGCGCAGCCACCTCCGTGCATGCCTGCCGGAATACATGGTGCCGTCAGCTTTCGTGCGCCTGGATGCATTGCCGCTGACGCCGAACGGCAAGGTCGATCGCAAGGCATTGCCTGCGCCAGGGGATTATGCCTTTGCACGAGGTAGCTTTGAACCGCCCCAGGGCGAGATCGAGGAGCTCGTTGCGAAGGTCTGGACCGAGTTATTGGGCGTCGATCGGATTGGACGCAACGATCATTTCTTTGAGTTGGGTGGTCATTCGCTGCTCGCGGTCCGCATGCTGGAACGGCTGCAGCGGCATTCGCTCCGCGCGGATGTGCGCTCGCTGTTCGCAAAGCCCGTGCTGGCAGATTTCGCTGCCAGCCTCGATAGCTGCGGAGAAACCGATGTTCCGGCCAATCTGATCACGCCGCAAACGACGGCAATTATGCCCGAGCTGTTGCCGTTGATCGCACTGAAGCAATCCGACATCGACAGCATCGTGGCGAGGGTGCCCGGCGGTGTCGCCAACATCCAGGACATCTACGGGCTGTCGCCGCTTCAAGACGGTATCCTGTTTCACCATCTGTTGTCGGGGCAGGGTGATCCTTACTTGCTGGTCGGCCAGATGGCGTTTGCAAGCCGCGATTTGCTCGATCGCTATCTCGCCGCCGTCCAGCTGGTGATCGATCGTCACGATATTCTCCGCACGTCCATTGCGTGGGATGGACTGTCCACTCCGGCGCAGGTGGTTTGGCGGCAGGCTTCCTTGGTCGTCACTGAGGTCGTGCTTGATCGCGACAGCCCGGCACATGAGCAACTCACGCGGCGTTTCGACCCGCGCCGCAACCGGATCGATCTCGGCCAGGCGCCGTTACTGCGGTTTGCGGCCGCCCACGATCCCGGCAAGGAGCGCTGGCTGCTGCTGGTATTGCTGCATCATCTGATCGGCGATCACTCCACGCTCGAGGTGATGCACGACGAAGTCCGGAAGATATTGTCCGGGCGAGGTCACGAACTGGTGGCTCCGTATCCGTTCCGAAATCTGGTGGCGCAGTCGCGCAGATCGGCAGCGACGGTGGAGCACGAGCGCTTCTTCCGAAGCATGCTGTCTGACATAGATGAGCCGACCATGCCGTTTGACCTCGATCGGGTGCACGGTGACGGTGGTGGCGTGACGGAAGCCCGGCGAATGCTGCCGGAATCCCTTAACACGCGGCTCCGCGCCCTGGCACGGCGCATGGGCGTGAGTCTTGCAAGCCTGTGCCATCTTGCCTGGGGCCAGGTGGTGGCGCGAAGCAGCGGGCGCGAGCGCGTCGTGTTCGGCACCGTCCTGTTCGGCCGCATGCATGCCGGCGCCGGCGGCGATCGCACCATGGGGTTGTTCATCAATACATTGCCGTTGCGGCTCGACCTCGATGACACCGCGGTCGAAGATTGCGTTCGCCATGCGCACGCCCGGCTGGCCGAACTGATGGCGCATGAGCATGCTTCGCTGGCGCTTGCGCAACGATGCAGTGGTGTCGCGGCGCCGGCGCCCTTATTCAGTTCGATCCTGAACTACCGTCACAATGCGATGCCGGATGACTCAACCGCAGATGAGAACAGCACAGGCTTGAGCGGCATCGAGTGGCTGGGTGGTGAAGAGCGGACCAACTATCCCCTGATGCTCGCGATCGAGGACTACGGTCAGGCACTCGGGTTGACGGTGCAAGTGGTGCCCCCGGTTTCACCTGATCGCGTGTGCGCTTTAATGCAGCAGGCGCTCGATCAACTGGCCGAAGCTCTGGAGCGCGCACCTCGTTCTCCGGTGAGGCAGTTGGATGTTTTGCCTGACGACGAGCGCCGGCTTTTGCTGGAGATGTGGAATCGAGCGCAGTGCCGATCTCGACGAGATCGCTCATTCATCGCGCAGTTCGAGACGCAGGTCGATCAATCTCCAGACGCTGTCGCGCTGGTGTTTGGCGATATGGAGTTGAGCTACGGCGCGTTGAACGGCGGGGCCAACTGGCTGGCGCGGAGGCTGCGCGATCGCGGTGTCGGAACCGATGTGGTGGTGGGTTTGGCGCTTGACCGCGGCGTCGAGATGATGGTCGCACTGCTGGCTGTGCTGAAGGCGGGCGGGACGTATCTGCCGCTCGACCCGGATTACCCGCCCGAGCGGCTGGCGCACATGCTGCGCGACAGCGGCGCGGCACTGG
>NZ_JAACFS010000057.1 GCF_029051645.1 Bradyrhizobium sp. CSA112 | reverse complement strand
GGGGCGAGGGGCTGCGTATCGGGATCCTCTTCGTCGAAGCCGGCGAGCACCTCGGCAAGCAGTGCCGCATCGCCGACCGAGCGCGCAAAGACGCCGACATGATCGAGCGCCCGCGACAAGAGCAGTGCGCCGCTCCGCGGAATCAGGCCGTGTGTCGGCTTGAAGCCGACCACGCCGCAGAAGGCGGCTGGGCGGATCACCGAGCCGTTGGTCTGCGAGCCGATGGCGCCCGGCACCATCAGCGCCGCAACGGCAGCAGCGGAGCCGGAAGACGAGCCGCCCGGCGTGTGATCCGGGTTGTGCGGATTTCGGGTCTTGCCCGGATTGAAGTAGGCGTACTCGGTCGTCACCGTCTTGCCGAGGATCACGGCTCCTGCCGCCCGCAGTCGCGCCACAGCCGCCGCATCTCGGCGCGGCGTGCGTCCGGCCCACAGTTTTGAACCGAATTCCGTCGGCATGTCGCCGGTGTCGAAGATATCCTTGATGCCGACGGGCACGCCATGCAGCGGGCCGATAGCTTTGCCCTGCTTGCGGCGATCGTCGGCAATTTCGGCCTGCAGCATCGCGTGGTCGCGATCGAGAAACGCCCACGCGTCGATATCGCGATCGACCTCATCGATGCGCTTGAGGCAGTCGCCGACGAGCTCCACCGAACTGAGCCGGCCGTCGCGGATGCCGGCAGCGGCTTCCGTGAGGCCGAGCGCATTGAGGCTCATGCGCACCCTTTCAGCGTCTTGCCCAACCCGCTCACCGCGATCCATAGAGGTAGCCGGGCAACCACAGCGCAATTCCCGGGAAGATATAGACCAGTGCCATGGTGAAGAAGACCAGGCCAACGAAGGGAAGCGCGCCGGAGAAGATGTCGGTGAGCTTCACCTGCGGCGGCGCCACGCCCTTCAGATAGAAGGCGGCCATCGCCACCGGCGGCGTGTTGAACGCCGTCTGCGTGTTCAGCGCAACCAGGATGCCGAAGAAGATCGGATCAATGCCGTACTGGGGAAGCAGCGGTAGGAAGATGGGCACGAAGATGATGATAATCTCGGTCCATTCCAGCGGCCAGCCGAGCAGGAAGATGATGGCCTGGGTCAGCAGCAGGAACTGCATCGGGGACAGATTCAACGAGGTGAAGAACTGCTCGACCACCGTCTGTCCGCCAAGGACGGCAAACACCGCGGAAAACGTCCATGAGCCGATGAAGAGGTAGCAGACCATCGCGGTGGCGCGCACGGTCAGATACACCGATTCCCGCATCATCGTGTAGTTGAGCGAACGATAGGCGGCCGCCAGGACGATGCTCATGAGGGCACCCACCGCCGCTGCCTCCGACGGCGTCGCCAAGCCGAACAGGATGGCGCCGAGCACAGAGACGATGAGGAGCGCGAGCGGCAGGAATGACGTGGCGAGCGCCCAGATCACCGTGGAGATCGGCACGTTGGTTTGCTCGGGCGGCAGCTTCGGCGCGAGCGCGGGATTGATGATCGCTCGAGCCATTGCATAGAGGATGTAGAGCAAGGCCAGCATGAACCCCGGAAAGAACGCGGCCGCATAAAGCTTGACCGCCGAAACGCCGGCGGTCGCCGCATAGACGATCAGCAGGATGCTCGGCGGAATCAGGATGCCGAGGCAACCGCCGGCGCAGACCACGCCTGCCGACAGCTTGGTGTCGTAACCGGCGCGCAACATCGCCGGCAAGGCCAGCAGGCCCATCAGCGTGACAACGGCGCCGACGATGCCGGTGGCGGTCGCGAACATCGCGCAGGTGATCAGCGTGGCCACCGCCAGCGCGCCCGGCACGTTCTTCATCGACAACTGCAGCGAGTAAAAAAGGCGGTCGAGAATGTTTGCGCGCTCGACCAGATAGCCCATGAACAGGAACAGCGGGACCGCGACCAACACGTCGCTGGACGTGACCTCGAACGTCTTCTGCACCAGAAGCGTGAAAATACGATTCTCGAAGAAGTCCTGGCCCGCCGTGTAATAGGCATAGTAGCCGAACGAGACGCCCATCGCCATCAGCGTGAAGGCAATCGGGAAGCCGAGCATGATGATG
This sequence comes from Bradyrhizobium sp. CSA112, assembly GCF_029051645.1. Classification (GTDB taxonomy): domain Bacteria; phylum Pseudomonadota; class Alphaproteobacteria; order Rhizobiales; family Xanthobacteraceae; genus Bradyrhizobium. Next base: position 27,324 of record NZ_JAACFS010000057.1, on the reverse strand, counting down.
AAGATGAACAGGCCCAGCATCAGCATGCCGAGTTGGGGATCGGTCATGCGCCTGCTCCCTTCTCGCTCTGCTGCTCGGCCGCATGCTGCTGATGTTCGCGAATAATGAGGCTTTCGGTCTCCTCCACGTCGTGCAGGCGCTGCGGCCATTGGCCGGTGCGGATGCACAGCACGCAGCGGATGATTTCAGCCACTCCTTGCAGAAGTAGAAGGACACCAGTGGCCGGGATCAGCGCTTTCAGCGGAAACACCGGCACGCCGGCCGGACTGAAGATGCTGACTTCGCGGAAGCGCACCGACATATCGGCATAATTCCAGCCGGAATACATCAGCGCCGCGATCGCCGGCAGGAAGAACAAAATGTAGAGAACGAGGTCCATCGTCGCCTGAGTGCGCGGCGACCAGAGGCGGTAGACCACGTCGGCGCGCACATGACCGTTGCGCGAGAGCGTATAAGCGCCGGCCATCAGGAACATCGCGCCGTAGGTGATGTAGCTGATGTCGAAAGCCCAGGTGGTCGGCGCACGCAGCACGTAGCGCATGAACACCTCGTAGCTGACACCCAGCGTCAGGACGAGAATCAGCCAGGCGAACGCCTTTCCGACCCATGTGCTGAGCTCATCAATGAAGAAGAGAAATTTTTTCATGCGAACTTAACTCGCCGCGAGTCGCACATGCGGATGTCCCCCACCATTTTTCTTGACCGGGCGGCGCCTTGCCTGCGCCGCCCTTCGTTCATACTGCGTCAGCGTTAAGCGGCGAAAGCCGTCAGAGCTTGAGCACGCCGGGGAAGTGGTGCTCGAAGGCGCCACGGTAGTCCGTCGTGTTGTACGTGTTGTAGTAAACCACGCGGCGCACCCATGCCTTCTGCGAGTCCATCACCTTCTTCATGAACGGATCCGAACCGAGTTGGGCGATCAGGCCGTCCCATGCCTTGATCTGCGCTTCGAACACCGATTTCGGCGTCCGTACGACGTTGACCTTGTCCTTGGTGATCAGTTCCTGCAGGTCCTTGGAGTAATAGTCCATGGCCTTCCATTCGTTGGCCGATGAAACGGCTTCCGCTGCATACTGCAGAATGGCCTTGTGCTCCGCGGGCAGGGCGTTGAACTTGGTCTTGTTGAACATGATCTCGAAATATTCCGTCGCCTGATGGTGGCTGCCCATCATGTAGTTCTTGGCGACGTCCTGCGCGCCAAAGCGCCGGTCTGAGGTCGGATTGTTGAACTCGAACCCATCGATCACGCCGCGCTCCATGGCCGGCACGATCTCGCCGCCGGGAAGCTGCGCGACGGATGCCCCCATCGCCTGGAACAGATCGGCGGCAAGGCCCACTGTGCGATACTTCAGGCCTTTGAGATCAGCCTCGCTGGTGATGGGCTTCTTGAACCAGCCGAGCGGCTGGGTCGGCATCGGCATGGCGAAAAAGCTTTTGATGTTGACCTTCATGATCTGGGTCTGGAGCTCTTCGAACAGCTCGCGGCCGCCACCGTTGTGGATCCAGCCAAGGCCTTCATTGGCGTTGAAGCCGAACACCGGACCCGTGCCGAACAGCGAAGCTGCCTTGTGCTTGCCGTACCAGTAGACCGTCACCGTGTGAGCAGCGTCGATCTGGCCGCCATGCACGCCGTCGAACACCTGGAACGGATGCACGACCGAGCCGCCGACCAGATAGTCAATGCGCAGCCGACCCCCGGCCATCTCGTTGACGCGCTTCACATAGTCTTCGGCCATCTCGTTGAAGACGTCGGCTTTGCCCCACGAGCCCTGCATCTTCAGGGTCGCTGTCTGCGCCCGGCTGACCTGCGGCATCGCAATCACCGCGCCGCCGGCGGCGGCTGCCGTCAGGAAACGGCGGCGCGTTGTTTTTGTATCGCTACGCTTGCTCATGAGTTCCTCCCGGTTGAAAGATCGCCCGCTGCAGCGCGGGCTTGTTTTGTCTTGACACCAAGTCAAAGGCTTGCGCGGCACTTTGGCAAGTGGGAAGTGCGTTCGCTCATGGTGAATCGCGCATGCGGTAAGGCAGCGTCGGTGTTCGCAGGCGCGAAAAAGGACCTTCCCTTCCGCCCGGTGGAGCGAAGGCGCACCCAAGTCTTGCACTTTAGTCGCAGGAATATTGGTGGCGCGAAATCGGCGGCGGGTTAAACCAGATTGGCCGGTTTATTCCCGCGCCATTCTGCGCCCAATAGCCGCGTCACGTCATGCTCTTAGCGCATCAGCTCACGTGCTGCTGCCGGCCGCCGTTGCGACCACTGGCAAGACCTCGTTGGCGGCGCGGTCGGGGGTGTCTTCCTTCCAGCGTACCGAGCCGAACGGCCGCTCCAGCATGCGGCGTACGCGTATCGGATCGGGCCCGAGATGAAAGTCGATCGCGCGCTGGTGCAAGGCGCGCTCGGACTGCGTCGCGCGGCTGCGCTGGCGCAGATAATCAAGCCAGGTAGGGCAGTGGTAGCGCTCGGTCCACAATTCGGGGTCGGCGATGTCGCGCGCGATCGACCAGCCATAGGCGCCGTTGCGCTGGCGGCTGAGCTGCACTTCCTGCATCACGTTGTGGAAGGCGCGGGCGTTGTCCTGCGCGACGCGGTACTCTATCTCGACCACCAGCGGCCCGCTGCGTCCGGTCAGCGACAGCCGTACTTCGGGATCGGCAAGAACCTCGGTAGCATCCTCGTTGCGCGCACCGATCGGCGGCATCCGCAGCCAGATGCCGAGCAGCGGCGATATCAGCATCAGGCCGGCCGAAACCAAAAGCGCGATCTCCACGCCGGCGAGATCGGTCAGATGTCCCCAGCCCCAGCTTCCGATCGCAATGCCGCCGGCAATTGATGCCTGGAACGCCGCCAGCGAACGGCCCGCGACCCAGCGCGGCGCCGAAAGCTGCACGCCGATATTGAACAGGGCCACCGCCAGCATCCACACCGCGCCGGCGAGCACCAGGGCGATCGCCGTCAGGATGGCGTTGGTGCTCAGGGCGACGGCTGCGATCGCCCCGGCCATCGATATCGCACAGGCGCGCACCGCGGCCTCGCCGCTCATGCGCCGGCGCACCTCGCCGATATTGAGCGCGCCGAACACCGCGCCCATGCCGAAGGCCCCGAGCATGATGCCGTAGGTTTGCGCGCCGCCGTGCAGGAGATCGCGGGCAACCAGCGGCATCAGCGCCGAGATCGAGCCGCCGATCACGCCGGTGACCAATGTTCTGATCAGCACGATGCGGATCGACGGCGAGTTGGCGATGTAGCGCACGCCGGAGACCATGGCGCGGTTGAGACGTTCGCGCGGCAGGCGCGACGGCTCGCTGGTGCGCTTCCACAGAAACAGCACCACCATCAGCGGCAGGTACAGCACCGCGTTGACGGCAAATGCCGCCACTGCGCCCGCGGTCGCGACCACGATGCCGCCGACCGCCGGCCCGAAGCTGCGCGCGATGTTGTAGCTGATGCCGTTGAGCGCGACCGCCGCCGGCAGCGTTTCCGCCGGCACCTGTTCGCTGACCGAGGCTTGCCAGGCCGGCCCGAACAGCGCCATGCCGCTGCCGACCACGAAGCACAGCGCCAGCAGGATATTCGGCGTGACGAGGCCGAGCCATGCCAGCACCGTCAAAACGCTCGCGCCGACCAGCGCAATACCGAGCGAGACCAGCGCGACGACGCGCCGGTCGTGCATGTCGGCAATGGCGCCGGCCGGCATCGAGATCAGCATGATCGGCAGCATCAGCGCGGTCTGCACCAGCGCGACCTTGTCGGCGGAAGATGTCATCTGCGTCATCGCCCAGGCCGCGCCGACGCCCTGGATCAATATCCCCAGATTGGACACAAGACTGGCGAACCAGATGCGCCGGAACACGGCATGCCGCAACGGCGCTGCGATGCCGTCAGTCGCGAGACGCGAGCGTTTCGGCTGGTCGGTCATGATCTATTCCGTTGGACTTCTGTCACCGGCTTGATTCCATTCGTACTTAAAGTGATGCCTGCGAAAGCCCTGACCTGTCCAGTCGTCGCGCCGGGTTTGACGGTGCTATCGCACAGCCAAGGTATTGAAAAGCAACGGGAGGTTTCGAAATGAGGCTGTCGCGGCGGTTGATCCTGAAGAGCGCCGGAGCCTTGCCTTTGCTGGCTGGCGCATTCGGTTTTCCGCGCTTTGGTTTGCAGGCACGGGCGCAGATGCCGTCTGCTGCACCCGGGCCGGCGGGGGTTCCACCGATCCTGTTCGTTCATGGCAATGGCGACCACGCGGCGCTCTGGATCACGACATTATGGCGTATGGAATCGAACGGCGTACCGCACGAGCGAATGCTGGCCATCAATTTCACCAATCCCCTGGCGCGCGCCGACGACAAGGTGGAACAATCGAACCGTTCCTCGACCGAAGACCAGCGCCGCGAACTCGGCGAGGCCGTCAAGGAATTGCAGCGCCGCACCGGTGCGTCGCGCATTGCCCTCGTCGGTAATTCGCGCGGCGGCTACTCGATCCGCAACTACATCAAGAATGGCGGCGGCGCCGACATCAGCCGCGCCGTGCTGTGCGGCGTTCCCAACCACGGCATCTATGAATGGGACGAAGGGCTTGGGGGCGAATTCAACGGCCGCGGCCCGTTCCTGCGCAGCTTGAACGAAGGCGAGAACGAGGTAACGCCGGGTACGGCTTTCCTTACCTTGCGCAGCGACGGTATCGACAAATACGCACAAGCCGACGGGCGCTTCGTCGGCAAGCCGGGCACGCCGACCGGCGTGACGTCGGATAGCCCTGCGCTGAAGGGCGCGACCAATCTCGTGCTCGGCGCACTCGATCATCGCGAGGTCGCATTTCATCCGCGCGCATTTCGCGAGATCTACAGATTCATCGCAGGAAGAGAGCCGTCGCGCATCGAGATCGTGCCGGAAGCGGAAGTCAGACTGAGCGGACTTGTGACTGATACGCCGGGCGGCGTGGTCACCAACCGCCCGGTATCGGGCGCGAGGGTCGAAATCTACCGCGTCTCTCCGGAGACCGGCGAGCGGATCGGCAGCCCGATCCATTCTTCGCAAACCGGCGCCGGCGGCCGTTGGGGGCCGGTGCAGGTCGAGCCAACCTGGTATCTCGAAATCGTGCTGACATCGGCCGGCTCGCCCACGACGCATCTCTATCGCTCGCCGTTTCCGCGCTCCTCCGACGTGGTGCATCTGCGCGCCGCGCGCCCGCTCGGGCCGGCCGACGCCGGCGCGGGCGCCGTGGTCCTGATGTCACGTCCGAGGGGCTATTTCGGCTTGCCGCGGGACGTGGTGCTGATCGACGGCAAGGAGCCGAAGGACGTAAAATCCGGCGTGCCGACCGATTCAACTACGACCTTGCGGCTTGCCGCGGAGGAGGTTGGTCGGCCCGTAGTAGCCATGTTCAATACAGAGCGAATCGTAGCGCGGGCCTGGCCGGCCTCGGAAAACCGGATTGCGGTTGCCGAACTGACTTATTAGCTGTTTCCGACGGATGCGCCTTTGCGGCGCCCGGATCGTAGACTTACATACGATCGTGGCCCACATGAGCACAGCGATATGCGGGGCCTGGCACGGTCCCGGATTGCGCTGCGCTCCATCCGGGCTACGGGATAGGCGCCGATGAGTATTGCCGAAACCTACGACATGCCGGTGGCGCGAACGCCGCTGGTGCCGCCGAGCCCGCCGCGGGCGCCCGACAACATGACGGCGTTCGGGCGGATGAAGGCGATCCGCATAAGCCCGATCGGTAGCTGGGGCCAGCGGGCCTACGAGGAAGATATCGTCCAGGGCCGCTTTTTCGGACGCAGCACTTTCATTCTCAACGCGCCGGATGCGATCAAGCATGTACTGGTCGACAATTACGAAAACTATACCCGCACGCCGGCCGGCCTCCGCGTGCTGCGTCCGATCCTCGGCGAGGGCTTGCTGATTGCGGAAGGACGCGCCTGGAAGTATCAGCGCCGCACGCTGGCGCCGGCGTTTACGCCGCGCGCGGTGATGACGCTCATTCCGCACATGGTGGCGGCGACCGATGAGACGGTCGCCAAGCTCAGGGCGGCCAGCAACGCGCCTGTCGACCTGCGCGAAGCGATGCAGCGGATGACGCTCGAAATCGCCGGCCGCACCATGTTCTCGTTCGGGATGGATCGCCATGGCGCCGCGCTGCGCGACTTCGTGATGGAATATGGCGAGCGGCTCGCGCGCCCGCATTTTCTCGATATGCTGCTGCCGTTGAGCTGGCCGAGCCCGCAGGATATTTCGCGCGCCCGTTTCCGCAAGCGCTGGACGGCCTTCGTCGGCATGCTGATGGCCGAGCGCCGCGCCGCCGGCAAGAACGAGGGCGCGCCGGCGCGCGATCTGTTCGATCTGATGGGCGAGGCGCGCGATCCGGAAACCGGCGAGGCCTTCACCGATGACCAGCTCGGCGATCAGGTCGCGACCATGATTCTCGCCGGCCATGAGACGACGGCGACCGCACTGTTCTGGGCGCTCTATCTTCTGGCGCTCGATCCCGCCGTCCAGCAGGACGTCGCGAAGGAGGTGCAGGACGCCACCGTCGACGGCACGCTCGATATCGACCGGCTAAAATTCACCCGTGCGGTGATCGACGAGACCATGCGGCTCTATCCGCCGGCGTTCCTGATTGCGCGTGCGGCCAGCGGGCCGGACACGATCGCGGGGTTTCCGGTCAAGAAGAAGGACGTCATCCTGATCGCGCCGTGGCTGTTGCATCGCCACGAAAAACTCTGGCGCGATCCGAACGCCTTCATCCCGTCCCGTTTCATGACCGGCACGCCGCCCGATCGCTTCGCCTATCTGCCGTTCGGCGTTGGCGCGCGCGTCTGCATCGGCGCGCATTTCGCGCTGGTCGAGGCAACGCTGGCGCTGGCGAAGATGATCGGCGCGTTTCATGTCGATCTGGTCGACAAGGAGCCGGTGATTCCGATCGGCGTGGTGACGACACAGCCCGACCGTTCGCCGATGTTTTCCATCACGCCGCGGTAGTGTTGTCGACCAGGATGGGTTGGCATTCGTGGGAAGAAAACGCGGCAAACAGAAACAGAGCACCTTGCGAAGCCGCGTCGGGAACGTCATCTAGATTGTCAGCATGAGCGATACCCAGGCCCAGTTCTCAGTTCTGCGGCAGACCGCCGATCCCGCGGTCGTCGACGCCATTTCGCAGTTGATCGCAACGGGCGAGGATCGCGATCTCAACCGGATCAACCTGCTGGATTTTTCTGCGCGAAACGGGCTGGACGAGGAAAAGGTCATTTCGGCCTTCCTGCATTCGGCGCGGCTCGGGCTGTTCGACCTCAGCTGGAATGTCCTGTGCCCCGGCTGTGGTGGCGTGCTCGGCGCGCACAACACCCTGAAATCCCTTCGGCACGACGACTACAATTGCGCGTTATGCGCTCAGGGCTATGAGGCGTCCGTCGATGACCGCGTGGAGGTTTCTTTCACCGTCAGTCCGCGCGTCAGGCGCATCGCAGCGCACGATCCCAATACGTTGTCGATCTGGGAATATAACCGCCAGATGTTCTGGAGCTCGGGGATGGACCTGAGCGAGGAATCGATCACGCGGCTGATCGACGAGGTTTCACTCGAAGCCATCGAGCTGCCGGCGGGCGAGAAGGCGGTGCTGTCGCTGCAACTGCCCAATCAGTTCGTGATCGTATTCGAGCCGGTAACGCATTCGGCGCATTTTCTGGATATCCGGGGCGAGCCGACGCGCGAGCGGCAGCAGTTTTCTATCGTCTTCAACAAGCTGCACGCGCCGACCGGCACGACCGTGATGCGCCCCGGACCGTTGCGGCTAGCTCTCGAAAACCAGACCGACCACCGGGTGCTTCCCGCGGTCTGGATCGCGAACGATACGCTTCATGAGCTGCTCGGCAAGCGCAAGCCGATCCTGACCGCCAAGCGGATGCTGTCCAATCAGACCTTCCGCGACGTGTTCAAGGCGGACAATCTCAACGTCGATCAGCGCCTCAAGATCACCTCGCTGACCTTCCTGTTCACGGACCTCAAGGGCTCCACCGCGCTCTATGAGCGGGTCGGCGATCTCGCCGCCTTCGATCTGGTGCGGGCGCATTTCCATGCGCTGCTCGAAATCATTGCCTCGGAGAAGGGCGCGGTCGTGAAGACGATCGGTGATGCCGTGATGGCCACTTTCATCCGGCCGGAACATGCGATCGTTGCTGGCTTGCGCATGCGAGCGGCGATGGCGGCGCTCAATGCCGAGCGCGGCCGGGAGGATCTGATCGTCAAGATCGGCATCCACGAAGGCCCGTGCCTTGCGGTGATGCTGAACGAGCGCCAGGATTATTTCGGCCAGACCGTCAACATCGCTTCAAGGGTGCAGAGCCTGTCGACCTCGCAGGAGATCCACATCACCGGATCTGTGATCGAATCGCCGGCGGTCGCCACGATCCTTCAGAAAGAGGCGATCAGGCCGATTCAGAAAGAAGCGGCGCTGCGCGGCATCGCCGACAAGATGGTGGTGTACGAAATACCGTAGTCGTACTGCGTCATAAGACCCTCATGGTGAGGAGCGCGAAGCGCGTCTCGAACATGAGGCCCCGTCTGTGGCCTACAACCTTCGAGACGCCCGCTCTGCGGGCTCCTCAGGATGAGGGGTTTGAGCGGCCATGACGCAGAATGAGTTCGTGCTACTCGATCACGATCTCACCGGTCATGCCGAGTTCGGCGTGGGTCTTGCCGTCGCTGGTCTTGATGTCGCAGCGCAGGTCGCTGGCACGGCCGGCCGCGATCGGCACCAGCCACCATTCGGCGGATTGTCCCGGATAGACCTCGATCTCGCGGATCGCGCCCTTGAATTCGGCAAGCGTTACGGTCTTGCCGTTCTGCTGCTGCGTCACCTGCACCTTGCGCGTGAAAACCATCTGCGAGAACGCGTGCGAGGTGAAGTAATGCGGATCGTTGCTCGTGTTACGCAGGATCAGCTTGTAGAGCTTGCCGGTTTCAAACTTGAGTTGCTTCGGCGCGAATTCGTGTTTGCCGGGCGCGCCGAGATCGACGGTCATCTCAATTGGCGTCTGCCGCGACAGATCGCCGGCCGCAAGCGCAGCTCCCGAGGCGATTCCGAGCACAACGGCGGCGCCAAGCGCGAAGCGGAAGGTGATCATACGTGTTCCCCCGAAAATTACTCATTGAAACAACGAGTTCGCTTCTAATGCAAATGCGAATGATTTGCAATTGAATGACGCCTTGCTGCCTGCGGCAAATCGCGCGGGTCAGATCTTGGCGAACATATCCTGTCTTTCGAAGCACTCGGCGACGGCACTCTTGAATCTCAGCCCGCGCGCTTTGACTCAGCAACAAGCGACCGCTCTGTGACTGCCTGCAGGTACCGCTAAAGTTTCGATGCGGATGTTCTGATCACTTCAAAGGTGACGCCGATTTAATCTGCCCGTGCAGCCAGGCGTTGATTGCGGAGGCCAGATTTTCAACCCATATTCGACCTACAGGCTTTACACGATTTTGCAGGTAGATTGATGCTCGACGGACTGCGCCAATTCATTGCCGACATCGTTGCGCCGAGCGCGGAGTCGGATCTTGCGTTCGACGATACCGGATATCTTCTCGCGGCGACCGCGCTGCTCGTTCACGTCGTCTCACTCGACGGCGAACCGAGCGTGACCGAAAAGCGCAAATTGCACAGCTTGATCGAGAGCCGCTTCAAGCTCGATCCCGGGACGGCGGATCATTTGATCGCGTCGGCGACGCGGGCCGAAGGCGAGGCGGTCGATCTCTATCATTTCACCAGCGTCATCATGCGGTCGGTGAACGAGGAGGGCAGGCTTCGCATCATCGAGATGATGTGGGAGCTGGTATACGCAGACGGTCAGGTCAGCGAGTTCGAGGACAACGTCGTCTGGCGCGCAGCGGATCTGCTCGGTATTTCCTCGCGCGACCGGCTCGAGCTCAAGCACAAGGTGGCGGAGCAGCGCCAATCGACCTCGTCCGGAGCCATTTCGAAGACGGCCGACGCGGCAACGTGACGGCGGCGCTGACACATCCAGTGATTGTGCTTCGCTCAGATGACCAAACTTTAATGTGCCGCGCAATCAACCGCGAACAGCCGCGATAGGCCTGAAAATGCTGAACTTCGATTGCCGAGGCGGGTCGCGGTGCCTGGCATATGCCATGCACGTGGCTTGCGTCACACCACGCGCCTATGCTCTCGTTCCGCTGCTGGCGGCTTCTGCAATTTGATTTCAAGAGCATTTGATCGTGACCGAGCGTGTGACGCTGATTACCGGTGCATCGGCGGGAATAGGCACCGAACTGGCGCGCGTTTTTGCATCGAAGGGTCATCGCGTGGCGCTGGTGGCGCGGCGTGCGGATCGCCTGGAAGCGCTGGCCAGTGAAATCAAGACGGCCGGCGGCGCGGCGCCGATCGTCATTCCCTGTGACCTTGCGCAACCCGACTGCGGCGACAGAATTGCCGAGGCCCTGACTGCCGCCGGCGTAGAGGTCGAATACGTCGTCAACAATGCCGGATTCGGCGTGTTCGGCCGGGCGATCCAGCGCGATCGGTCCAATCAGCTCGAGATAATCGCCGTCAACATCCGCGCGCTGACCGACCTGTCACTGCGGTTTTCCGATCATCTGATCCGCAATCGCGGCGGCCTTCTCAATGTCGGCTCGATCGCGGGCTTTCTGCCGGGCCCGGGAATGGCGGTCTATTACGCATCCAAGGCCTATGTGCTGTCGTTCACGGAGGCGATGCGGGCCGAACTGGCGCCGCATGGCGTACGCGTGACGGTGTTGTGTCCGGGGCCGGTGCCTTCCGAATTTCAGGCGCGCGCCGGATTTCGACCCGGCTACGATTCGTCGATCCTCAACGTCTCGCCGGCCGATGTCGCACGACAGGCCTATAGCGGACTGATGGCGAACAAACGGGCAGTGTTGCCTGGATTGGGCATCAAGATGGTGCCGCCTCTGCTCCGGCTGCTTCCGCGCGCCTTTATCCTGGGCGCCATCGGCCGCTTCCAGTTGCGCAAGCGTTGAGAAATTCCGGGTTTTTCTGCGGTTAAAGCCGGTCAGCGGCGCTGTCGGCGCTGCGATAAGGCACGCCACCGCATCTGGCCCGCGGTTTGCATTTTTGCCTGTGTGCGTGAACTCACCCGAAATTAAGATTCACTTAGGTATGGTTTCGATGAGAGGCACCTGAGCAACGCTGATGTCGTTCCGGTCGAACAGTGATCACGAAAACGTGCTGCCCTTTCCGGGCCGACGCGCGTTGTGTGCGACTGACCCGGTGCCGTTGCCGCCGGTCCTGATCGTTCTGCACCAGGAGACCTCGACGCCGGGACGGGTCGGCAACGCGCTGCGGGCCCTCGGCCATCCCCTCGACATCAGGCGCCCGCGGTTCGGCGATCCCCTGCCGGAAACGCTGGACCGGCATGCCGGCGCGGTCATTTTCGGCGGCCCGATGAGCGCCAACGACTCCGACGACTATATCCGCCGCGAGATCGAGTGGATCGAAATTCCCTTGCGCGAGCAGCGGCCGTTTCTCGGCATCTGCCTGGGCGCGCAGATGCTGGCGAAGCAACTGGGCGCGCCGGTCGCGCCGCATGATCAAGGCCGGGTCGAGGTCGGTTACTATCCGATCCGTCCGACCGCCGCCGGGCACGCCCTCTGCCCCGACTGGCCGGAGCGCGTCTATCACTGGCACGGCGAGGGTTTTGAACTGCCTCGCGGTTCCGAACGGCTCGCCGAAGGCGACGACTTTCCGGTGCAGGCATTCCAGCACGCTCATGCGTTTGGCCTGCAGTTTCACCCCGACGTCACCTACGCGATGATGCATCGCTGGACGGCGCGCGGTTGCGCGCGGCTGGATGCGCCGGGCGCGCAACCACGTCATCTCCACTTTGCCGAGCGCGCGGTGCATGACGTGATCGAACGGGCGTGGTTGAAGACTTTCATCACGGGTTGGCTGGCGCGCGCGCCGCGCTCGATCACGCTGGAAGCCGCGGAATAGCCGCCACGCGGAATTTGCCCGCGTGTCCCGAACGTCCCTCAAAAACCGTGAATGTGATAACGCTAGGCTATCTGGCGCGGCCGAAGGGCTCGCGCGCGAAACGTCACTGCCAAGAACAACAGGGAGGCCCGCGGTGAACCATCAGCATATTCTCTATGAGGTGAGCGACAGGATCGCGACCATCACCCTCAACCGGCCCGACCGCATGAACGCGTGGACCGCGACCATGGAGCGCGATGTGCGCGATGCGATGGAGGCAGCGAGCGGCGATGACAATGTCCGCGTCATCGTGCTCACCGGCGCCGGTCGCGCCTTCTGCGCAGGCGCCGACATGGAAGCCTTGCAGGCCATCGATCCCAGCGAGATCAGGCGCGGCGAGAATACGCCGCCATTCGACATGAACCGCCGGGCGGACTGGCAGACGCGCTATGCCTATTACCCAGCGATCCCGAAGCCGGTGATCGGCATGCTGAACGGCGCCACCGCCGGCATCGGCCTCGTTCATGCACTCTATTGCGACCTGCGGTTCGCGGCCGACAATACCGTCTTCACCACCTCATTTGCGCGCCGCGGGCTGATCGCCGAGCACGGCATCAGCTGGATGCTGCCGCGGATCGTCGGCCACGCCAACGCGCTCGATCTGCTGATGTCCGCGCGGCGGGTCTCGAGCGAGGAGGCGCTGCGGATCGGGCTGGTCAATCGTCTCTATCCGCCGGACCAGTTGCGCGAACAGACCTACGCCTATGCCCGCGATCTCGCCGATTTCGTCTCGCCCAGCGCGATTTCCGTGATCAAGCGGCAGCTCTACGACGTGCCGTTCCAAACCCTGGCGGAAGCTACCATCGACGCCAACCGCGAAATGCAGATCGCGCTGAAGGGGAGCGATTTCCGGGAAGGCGTGGCGAGCTTTGTGGAGAAGCGGCCGCCGCAGTTTACAGGGAAGTGAGGGGGGAGGGGGATCTACGGTAGGGTTGCCGAGGCCCGGCTTCGCCTTTGGGCTACGCCGCGGCAGCCTTCGCTTGCTTCGCTACGATAGGGCACGGGTAGGCTTGCCGAGCCGTAGCTTGCGAAGCAAGCGAAGGCTGGTGGAGCCAGGCGGGATCGAACCGCCGACCTCGTCATTGCGAACGACGCGCTCTCCCAGCTGAGCTATGGCCCCGTCGCGACCGCCTCGAAGTGACTCGAAGCGACCGACAATCGGCGCCATTTACAGTCCGGCCCAAGGCCAAGTCAAGAACGGTAAAAGCACCGATTTTGGCGCGATTTTGCCGGGAACTTCCCTTGTTTGCGGGGGGACGAACCGATATCTAGCTGGGTATCCCTCCTCGCGAGCCCCCTCCACATGCGCGCTATCCTCGATATCGTCATCATCGTCCTTGACCTCTATGTCTGGCTGTTGATCGCCGCGGCCATCCTGTCCTGGCTAATCGCCTTCAATGTCGTGAACACGCGCAACGGGTTCGTCGCGGCGGTGGCCGAGTTCCTCTACCGGATCACCGAGCCGGCGCTGGCGCCGATCCGCCGGTTCATGCCCAACCTGGGCGGCCTCGACATCTCGCCGATCATCCTGATTCTGTTCATCATGCTGATCCAGCGGGTGATCCTCTACTACATCTATCCCAACGTGGTCTGATCGCGGGCGCCGGTCTCTGATGGATAGCTGATGGATCCCTGGCGCTACTCCACCGAGGGCATCAGCATTGCACTGCGGGTGACGCCGCGTGGCGGCCGCGACGATATCGACGGCGTTGAAACGCTCGCCAACGGCCGGTCCGTGGTGAAGATACGCGTTCGCGCCATCGCCGAGGGCGGCGAGGCCAACCGCGCGGTCACGGAATTGCTGGCGAAAGTGCTCGGCGTGCCGAAGGCGCGGGTGAAGATTCTTTCAGGCACGACCTCGCGCCTGAAGCAGGTCGCCGTCGAAGGCGATCCCAAAATTCTCGGCGAAACGCTTCGGAAGGCGACCATCGCCAAGGCGAAATAGCATGATCCGGAGCCGGAGGCCGCGTTAGCGCAAAGTGGGATGCGGTTTTTCCGAAAAGATCATGCCCAAAATAAAGACGAAGGATTGAGATGACGGCACGCATTATCGATGGAAAGGTCATTGCCGCGGAGCTTCGTGCCCGTGTCGCGGAAGAGGTCGCGCGGGTCAAACGCGAGCATCAGCTTACGCCGGGCCTTGCGGTGGTGCTGGTCGGCAACGACCCCGCCAGCGAGGTCTATGTCCGCAGCAAGCATACGCAGACCCAGGCCGCCGGCATGGCCTCGTTCGAGCACAAACTGCCCGCCGAGGTGGCGCAGGCCGATCTGCTGGCGCTGATCGCAAAGCTCAACCGCGATCCCGCGGTACACGGCATCCTCGTGCAATTGCCGTTGCCGAAATCGATCCACACCGAAACCATCATCAACGCGATCGATCCGGCCAAGGATGTCGACGGGCTGCATCCCAACAATGCCGGCCGGCTGGCCGGCGGCTTTGCCGCGCTGTCGCCGTGCACGCCGCTCGGCTGCATCATCCTGACCAAGAGCGTGCATGCCTCGCTGGAAGGCATGAATGCGATCGTCATCGGCCGCTCCAATCTGGTCGGCCGTCCTCTGGTGCAACTGCTGCTCAACGAAAATGCCACGGTGACGATCGCGCATTCGCGTTCACGGGATCTGCCGCAACTCTGCGCCCGCGCCGATCTGGTCTATGCGGCCGTAGGCCGAGCGGAAATGGTGGGCGCCGGCTGGATCAAGCCGGGCGCCACCGTGATCGATGTCGGCATCAACCGCCTGCCTCTGGCCGATGGCAAGACGCGGCTGGTCGGCGACGTCGCCTTCAAGGAAGTCGCCGAGGTCGCCGGCGCGATCACCCCGGTGCCCGGCGGCGTCGGGCAGATGACGGTAGCGTGCCTCCTGGTGAATACGCTGCGCGCGGCTTGTGCGATCCACGGGCTGGCCAAGCCGGGAGTGTGAGTTTCGGTCATTCCGGGGCGACGCAACGCGTCGAACCCGGAATCTCGAGATTCCCCGATGCGCAATTGCGCATCTGAGGTCTGGTCCTTCGGACCATCCCGGAATGACGGGGAGTATAAGGCGCGACATCTACTTCTTCTTCGCGCGTTCGATGCCTTCCATGATCAGCCGGTGGGCGTCCTCGGCGCCGCCCCAGCGCAGCACCTTCACCCATTTGCCCTTCTCGAGATCCTTGTAGTGCTCGAAGAAATGCTGGATCTGCTGCAGCGTGATATCGGGAAGGTCGCTGTAGGTCCTGACCTTGTCATAGCGCTGGGTCAGCTTCGAGGACGGTACCGCAATGATCTTCTCGTCGCCGCCGGCCTCATCTTCCATCAGCAACACGCCGACCGGCCGCACGCTCATCACGGCACCCGGCACGATCGCGCGGGTATTGGCGACCAGGACGTCGCAGGGGTCGCCGTCGCCCGACAGCGTGTGCGGGATGAAGCCGTAATTGCCGGGATAGCGCATCGCCGTATAGAGGAAGCGATCGACCACAAGCGTGCCGGCTTCCTTGTCCATTTCATATTTGATCGGCTCGCCGCCAACGGGCACCTCGATGATGACGTTGACGTCGTGTGGCGGATTTACTCCGATCGAAATGGCGTCAATGCGCATAAGGGGCTCCGTCGCTGATGGTTGATACACGATCGTCATACGCGGGCTTGACCCGCGTATCCATCGCGAAAAAAGGCGCTTTAGGAATGATGGATTGCCGGGTCAAGCCCGGCAATGACGGCCAGACTCAGTTGGTCCAGGCGAAAGCGACCTTGTCGAGCGACTTGGGCCCGAACTTCTCCGAGGAGCGAGCCACCATACGGCCGCCGAGCGTGCGGTAAAATTCCGTCGCCGTGTCGTTATCGGAGAGCGCCCAAACCACCATGCTCTTCAGCCCGCTCTGCATCAGGTCGCGCCGGGCGGCGGTGAACAGGCGGCGGCCGAAGCCGAGGCCCTGGAATTCCGGTCGCAGATAGAGCTCGTAGATCTCGCCCTCGAAATGCAGGCTGCGGGCGCGGTTGCGGCCGTAATTGGCGTAGCCCGCAACCTTGTCGCCGAACACCAGCACGCTGACGCGGCTGCCCTTGCGGATCGCGCTGTCCCACCATTGCGGGCCACGACGGTTAATAAGCTTTTCGAGCTCGGCGCCGGGAATGATGCCCTGATAGGCGGATCGCCAGGCTTCATCATGGGTAGACGCCACCGCGGCTGCGTCTGCAGCTTTGGCCGGTCGGACCTCGATCAGGGTTGTGCTCATGACCTGATCAAAGCAAGTCGGCGGGCCGGCTTCAAGGTCCATCGTTAATTATCGGTTAACCTGTGGATTTTCTGCATCAGTTTTATGTTGTTCTGTACCGAAAGAGGACAACGAGGCTGTCTTAACCGGTATTCGCTGATGCTATGGCCGCGAAATAGTTGTCAGAATCATCCAAAGAAACCTCTCCGGGAATTCCGTTCTCGGAAAAATGCGCTGGATTTGATTCGCCGGCGGTATTCTGTTGGTGACCCCGCAATGCGCCCTCCCTCGGCTGTGTCAGGCCAGTTCATGCGTTCGCCAAACGTGCTTTTTGCGCTGGGTCTCCTCGCCATGCTCGGCGTAAAGGCGGCATCTGCGCAGCCCGGCCTTGGCGCGCAAGGCGCGGAAGGCGAGCCTCATCGGCTGCAGCAATGGCTGGTCCCTTCTCCCGATCCTGCAACCGCGGCGCATGCGGTGCTGTTTCGGCCGCCGGGAAAGGGGCCGTATCCGCTTGCCGTGATCGCGCACGCCTCCAGCCAGAACGTGTTGCGACGGGCGCAGATGGCGCAGCCCGAGTACCGTGCGCTCGCTGCCTGGCTGGTGGCGCGCGGCTTTGCTGTGCTGGTCCCCGAGCGTCCGGGCCATGGCGCGACGGGCGGAAAGTACCTTGAGGATCAGGGCGGCTGCGATGAGGCCGATTACGCCAAGTCCGGCCGCGCCACGGCGGATGAGATCGTTGCCGCGGCCGGCTTCCTGCGCAAGCAATCCTTCATCCGGCCCGAGGCCACGGTCGTGATCGGCCATTCGGCCGGTGCCTGGGGTGCACTGGCGCTGGCCAGCGAAGATCCGACGAATGTCGCCGCCATCATCGCGTTCGCGCCGGGGCGCGGCGGGCACGCCAATGACTTTCCCAACCGCGTTTGCGCGCCGCACACGCTGATTGCCGCTGCGGGCGAATTCGGCAAGGCCGCGCGCGTGAAGGTGACTTGGCTGGTGGCCGCCAATGACAGCTACTTTTCGCCCGCATTCTCGCGCCAACTGGTCGATGCGTTTCGCGGCGGAGGCGGCAAGGCCGATTTTCGCGTGTTGCCGGCCCATGGCAGCGACGGCCATTGGCTGGTGGAAACGGGAGGCGGCGTAAACCTTGCCGGTCCTGAACTCGATCGGGCCCTGAAGGCGCGATCCCGGACCCCTGCGGCCAGGCGATGACGCTGTATTTCCTTGTCAAATATCTGCATGTGCTCGGCGCGATCGTTATTCTCGGCACCGGCGCCGGTATCGCGTTCTTTATGTTGATGGCCCATCGCAGCCGGGACGTCGCCTTCATCGCGCGCACCGCTGAGACCGTCGTGATCGCCGACATGCTGTTCACGCTGACGGCGGTGCTGCTGCAGCCGGTGAGCGGCGGCATGCTGATGTGGCTGTCGTCGACCGCGGTGAGCGAACCCTGGCTCCTGGCCTCGCTCGGGCTCTATGCGGTCGCGGGGCTGTTCTGGGTGCCGGTCGTCTTCATGCAGGTCGAAATGCGCGATCTCGCGCGCAAGGCGGCTGAACGAAACCAGGGGTTGCCGCCGCGCTATTTCGCACTTTTCCACCGCTGGTTTCTATTCGGCATTCCCGGTTTCGGCGCTGTCATGGCTATTCTCTGGCTGATGATCGCCAAACCGCTTTAGGCAAGCATGAACGCCGGTATCCGAAAAATCCTCGTGCTCGGCGCCTCCGGCCTGATCGGCCGCTTTGTTACCGACGATCTGCGCGCCCGGGGATTTTCCGTAGTGGGCGTTGCCCGAAGATTATCCGCCTCGCAGAAGGGCGGCCCGCTCGATCTCGAGCTGCCTGTCATGTCGATGAATGCAGCCGTGCTGGCACGGCTGCTGCGCGATCACCGCATCGATGTTGTCGTCAACTGCATCGGCGTGCTGCAGGATGGCCCCGGCAGCGATACGTCCGCCGTGCACTGCGATTTCGTCGCGCGGCTGCTGCAGGCGATCCGCGACCGCGGCCAGCCGATCAGGCTGGTACACGTCTCGATTCCCGGCGCCACCGAGACCGATCGAACCGCCTTCAGTACCACCAAACGCGAGGCCGAACGGCTGATCGTGGAGTCCGGCGTCTCGTTCACGATCCTGCGGCCAGGCTTCGTGGTGGCGCCTGCGGCCTATGGCGGCAGCGCCATGCTGCGCTCACTCGCGGCGTTCCCGTTCGATCTCCCGGATGCCGAACGGGCCACGCCGTTCCGGCCGGTCGCCATGAAGGACATTGCCGACACCATCGCCTGGCTTGCCGCACGCGATCCAAGCGAGGCGAACGCCGTGACATGGGACCTGATGCAGGAGCAGCCGGTCACGCTCGGCGACGTGATCGATCAATTTCGCGAGGTGTTCGGCACCGGCAGATGGTGGCGCATTGTGATGCCGGCGTTCCTGCTCGATCTCGGCGCTAGATCCGGCGACCTCGCGAGCCTGTTCGGCTGGATGCCGCCGATGCGAACCACCGCGATAGCGGAGCTGCGCCGCGGCGTCAGCGGCGACCCGGCCGGCTGGATGGCCGCCACCGGCATCGTGCCGAAGCGCATCGAACAGATGGCCGGAAAACGCCGGGCGACCATTCAGGACAAATGGTTTGCCCGACTGTTCCCGATCAAGGCGCTGATGATCGCAAGCCTCGTGCTGTTCTGGGTCGTCTCGGGCTTCATTGCGCTGGTGATTTCCTATGAGGCTGCGGCCGAGATCCTGCGCAGCCACGGCTTTCCGCCGTCGCTCGTCGCCCCCGTCACAATCGGCACAAGCCTGATGGATATGAGCATTGGCGTGCTGATTGCGTTCCGCCGCACCGCGGCATTTGGTCTGGTCGCGGGTATCGTCGCGTCGCTCGGCTATATGATCGGCGCCGCGATCCTGACCCCGGATCTCTGGATCGAGCCGCTCGGCGCGCTGGTGAAGACCGGTCCCGCCATCGTGCTGATGCTGGTGGCGCTTTTGACGCTGGATAATAGATAGGGTTTTCGAGCGAAGCATGCCCGCAGACTTGATCCGGGGGTGGGGCCTGGTTCGCATAGCAATCGAGCTTGCGCGTAGTGCGTATACTTATCTGCGTTAGAAAACGCGTCAAACAAAGAGTGTGCATGACCGAATGGCCCGACGATAACGTGATCCTTTACGACGGCGTCTGCGTCTTCTGCTCGCGCTGGATCCGGTTCGTCGCCACGCGCGACACCGAACGCCGCTTCCGCTTCACCGCGATCCAGTCGCCCTACGGCACCCGGCTGGCGCAGGCGTTTGGTATCGACTCCAACGATCCCGACACCAATGCTGTTGTCCATGGCGGGGTCGCGTACTTCAAATCGGATGCGGCGCTGACTGTGTTGAGTTTGCTGCCGGGATGGGGCTGGGTGCGCGTGCTGTTCGCCGTGCCAAAGCCGCTGCGCGATGCGGTCTACAGCCTTGTCGCGCGCAATCGCTACCGGATCTTCGGAAAGTACGAAGAATGCTTCGTGCCGGACGCGGAGGTGCGGGCGCGGGTGATGGAATGAACTCTACGCACCGTCTAACCGTCATTGCGAGGAGCGAAGCGACGAAGCAATCCATCTCTCGTCTTGCTGCGGCATGGATTGCTTCGCTCCGCTCGCAATGACGCTGCTGAAGCTCAACGCTTAGTCTGTGAGGCCAATACCTCACTCGCCGCCCTCTCGCCCGAGTCCCTCGCCCCATGCGCGGTCGTGAAGAACTCCGGCGAGGTCGCTTCGCCTGCAAAGAACAACCGTTCATCGACGGGTGCGGCGAGCACGGCGCGGTCACCTGCATGGCCCGGCAGCGCATGCGAATAGGAGCCGCGGGCGAAGGGGTCGTGGGCCCAGCGCGATTCCGCGAGCGGCTTCAGCTTGCGGCGAAAGTCGTTGCCGAGGAAAGACACGATTTCATCGATGCTTTGCGCCGCCAGCGCGCCATCGCCCGCATCTTCCAGCGATTGGGCGAAACGGCCGCCGAAGAAGCCTTCGATGCACGGCTGGCCGAACGGGCGCAGATGATAGGTGCCCATTCCGGTGCGCATGGTGGCGCCGCGCAGATTGCCTTCCTTCGGCAACGCCTCGGGCTCGTCCAGCGCCAGCGTCACCTTGTCGGCGAGGCCGAGCGGCAGGCCGCGGGCAGCGCCGACCTTTGCAGGCAAGGGAGGATGAAAGCGGATCGCTTCGTCGGCGATCAAATTGGTCGGCACGGTGACGATCACGTTGTCCGCGGTCAGAGTGCCCCGCGATGTCTCGATCCGCACGCGCTTGTCCGAATGATCGATCAGCGCTACCGCGCAATTCAGCGCGACCGGACATCCGGCGCCATAGGCTGCGACCAGCGCGCCATAGCCGCGGCGGACGCGCCAGTTGATGTCGGTGTCCTCATAGGCGTCCATGTCGAGAATCGAAACCTGATCGAGCTCGCAGCCGTTGACGTAGGTCGAGATCGCATCGATCATCGGATTCCAGCGGTTGCCGGGTTCCAGATAAAGGCTGGCAGCGCTGTCGCGGCCGCTTCGTTCAGCCTCTTTCGCTGCCTCCTCGGCGCGATCGTAGAACGCATTGAGCGCACGCATGAAGTCGTCACGGTCTTCTTGCGGAAATGCCTTGCCGTGGGCACGCTCGGCCCAGGGCGGCAGTGATCTGTTGATCTCGAAGCCGAGCTGCTCGGCGATTTTGACAAATGAATTCTCATCGGCCGAGTGCAGCCAGCCGCAGCCGACGTCGAAGGTGACGTCAGGCGAGGCCATGATGGTATGCGCCCGGCCGCCGAGACGGTCGCGCGCTTCCAGCACGATGACGGAGAGGCCGGAATTCTTCAGCGCATTGGCGGCGCCGAGGCCGGCGGCGCCGGCGCCGATGATGGCGACATCGACTGAGGAGGGGAGGGAGGACATGCCCTTGCCTCTAGCATGTTCGCCGCCGCGCCTGAAGCCACCCCGCGTATGGCCGTCGTCACCCGCGAAGTCGCGGGGGATGACGAGTAGCGGCGGGACTTACGCCACCGCTTCCTTGGCCTTTTCCGCGCGCTTGCGGTCGTTGGCGTCCAAGAACTTCTTGCGCAGGCGGATCGACTTCGGGGTCACCTCGACCAGCTCGTCGTCCTCGATATAGGCCAGCGCCTTTTCCAGCGTCATCCGGATCGGCGGCGTCAGGCGCACCGCCTCGTCCTTGGAGGTGGTGCGGATGTTGGTGAGCTGCTTGCCCTTGAGCACGTTGATCTCGAGGTCGTTGTCGCGGGTGTGCTCACCGACGATCATGCCCTTGTAGACCTTCCAGCCGGGCTCGATCATCATCGGGCCGCGGTCCTCCAGCTTGAACATCGCGTAAGCCACCGCTTCACCCTGATCGTTGGAGATCAGCACGCCGTTGCGGCGGCCCTGGATGTCGCCCTTGTAGTTGGCGTAGCCGTGGAACAGGCGGTTCATGATCGCGGTGCCGCGGGTATCGGTCAGCAATTCGCCCTGATAGCCGATCAGGCCGCGGGTCGGCGCGTAGAACACCAGCCGCAGGCGGTTGCCGCCGGAGGGGCGCATCTCGATCATCTCGGCCTTGCGCTCGCTCATCTTCTGCACGACGACGCCGGAATGCTCCTCGTCGACGTCGATCACGACTTCCTCGATCGGCTCCTGCCACTGGCCGGTGGCTTCGTCCTTCTGCAGCACGACGCGCGGGCGCGACACCGAAAGCTCAAAGCCTTCGCGGCGCATGGTCTCGATCAGGATCGCGAGCTGCAATTCGCCGCGGCCCGATACTTCCATGGCGTCCTTGTCGGTGGCCTCGACCACGCGCAGCGCGACATTGCCTTCGGCCTCGCGCAACAGGCGGTCGCGGATCATGCGCGAGGTCACCTTGTCGCCTTCGGTGCCGGCGAGCGGTGAGTTGTTGACGATGAACGACATCGAAACCGTCGGCGGATCGATCGGCTGCGCGACCAGCGGGGTCTCGACGGAAGGATCGCAGAAGGTGTCGGCAACGGTGCCCTTGGTGAGGCCCGCAATCGCGACGATGTCGCCGGCTTCGGCTTCATCCAGCGGGGTGCGCTCGATGCCGCGGAAGGCGAGGATTTTGGTGATACGGCCCTGCTCGATGGTCTTGCCGTCGGCGCCTAACACTTTCACCTGCTGGTTCGGCTTGATGGCGCCCGAGGTGATGCGGCCGGTGATGATGCGGCCGAGGTAGGGGTTGGCTTCGAGAATGGTGCCGATCATCCGGAACGGGCCCTGCTCGACGGTCGGCGGCGCGACATGGCGCACGATCAGGTCGAACAGCGGCTGCATGCCGGCGTCCTGCGAGCCGTCCGGGCTGTCGGCCATCCAGCCCTGCTTGGCCGATCCGTAGAGAATCGGGAAATCGAGCTGCTCCTCGCTGGCATCAAGCGCGGCGAACAGGTCGAACACTTCGTTGATGACTTCGGTCGGACGGGCGTCAGGACGGTCGACCTTGTTGATGACGACGATCGGCTTCAGCCCGACCTTGAGCGCCTTGGAGACCACGAATTTGGTCTGCGGCAGCGGGCCCTCGGCGGCGTCCACCAGCACCAGCGCGCCGTCCACCATGTTGAGGATGCGCTCGACCTCGCCGCCGAAATCGGCGTGGCCGGGCGTGTCGACGATGTTGATGCGGGTGTCCTTCCACTGCACCGAGGCGGCCTTGGCCAGAATGGTGATGCCGCGCTCGCGCTCCAGATCGTTGGAGTCCATCGCGCGTTCGGTCACCTTCTGGTTTTCGCGATAGGTGCCGGATTGCTGCAGCAGGCGGTCGACGAGGGTGGTCTTGCCGTGGTCGACGTGGGCGATGATGGCGACGTTACGAAGGTTCATGGCTCTTCTTCTGGTCGTGCAATGGTGGACGCGCGATCTCGCCGGAAAACCGGGACCCACTTTTCCGGATCGCGCTCTGATACCTGGAATACTGGCGCGCGATGACGCTTCTTCGAATCGTCATCCCGCTCCATCTATTTTGTTTGAGCATGATCTTTTCGGAAAACCGGTGCCCACTTTTCCGGATCATGCTCCGGGGGCGCTTTCTCCCCCAAAAAGGAAGCCCGGCCAAAAGGACCGGGCACACCTTACGCGTTGCGGCGCAATATAGTCAGAAAACGCCAAAAAACAATGGTTTGTTTGGCATTTGGTTAGCCGATTTTGGGCGTGGCAGCCGCTTCATGCCCTTGTCGGGGTTGGGATAGACCCCGCAAAACCTCGTCAAAATGCACCCTCACAGGCTCGTTGCAGCACCAAGACCGGTTTCGCAGCAGATTCGGGTTGCGGATCAGGGGTCGAGCCGCGCCGGGTCGTCGCCGGGACTGTAGTGCAAGTCATTCGTAGCGGTGTCGGCAGCCACGAGGCGCGGTTCGATCAACGCGAAATCGGCGTCGTTCAGGCGGCGCGGCAGATTGTTGAACGCCCCCCGCCGGCCGTGCCTTCCCTGTCGCGAAATCATTGAAGGTCCCGCCTGCGGGAGCACAATAATCCGATCCGATCTCATTTATGTGTCCACTAGTGGACAGACCGTAGCACTTACATGTGGTGGCTTCAGTTCCGGAACCGGCGAGCGCGTTTTTACGGGCGTTGGCTCGCCTTCCGCATTCCGGGGCTTTGGCCCGGCCTCTGAGCAAATGCTGAACCTTGAACTGGCGAGAGACATGGAACCCGCCGCCTCCTACGACGGCATGCCCAGCGATGTCTTGATCGTTGAAGACGATCCAATCATCGCGCTCGATTTCGAAGACACGATTCTGGGGCTTGGCGTGAAGACGGTGCGGAGCGCTGCGAACGTGGCCAACGCGCTCGATATGATCGCCGACCGGCCGCCGGAATTCGCGCTGCTCGACGTCGGGCTCATCCGCGAGAAGAGTTTTGCCGTGGCCGAACGGTTGGAGGTGCTGAACATTCCGTATGCCTTCGTCACCGGCTACGGCACCCGCCTCCCGGCCGCATTCGCGACGAGGCCGCGGCTGCCCAAGCCCTATTCGACCGACGCGCTGCAGGCGCTGTTGAAGAACGGCGGCATCAAGCTCTGAGCGGTTGCGGCCGTCGCGACGGCTACACGGGTTTGGGATCGAGCGTTGTCGACCACAGCGCAACGTCGGCACGGTCCCGCAAGGTCACCGTCATCTGCCCGCTGACGCCGTCGATCCTGACGTGGCCGAAGAACTGCATGCCGGCCGACGGCGGCAGGTTTTGTTTGCCGGGCCCCGGCGCCTTGATGAACTTCACTTCGGGTCCGAAGGTATTGTCGAGTTCGTTCGGGCCGAACGTGCCGGCGTGCAGCGGCCCGGCAACGAACTCCCAGAACGGGTCGAATTCCCCAAACTGCGCCTTATCGGGATTGTAGTAATGCGCGGCCGCGTAGTGCACGTCCGCCGTCAGCCACACCGTGTTGACCACGCCCGACGTCTTGATGAACCGCAGCAGATCTGCGATTTCCAGTTCGCGGCCGCGCGGCGGTCCATCGCCCTGCGCAATGGCTTCCGAGCCCTTCTTGTTGGGCGCATCGTCATAGACGATGATGCTGAGCGGCATGTCTGACGCGATCACCTTCCAGGTGGCGCGCGAATTAAGCAGCCCCCGTTTCAGCCAGGCGAGTTGCGCAGGCCCGAGAAAGAAGCTTTCCGGACCATAGGCAGTCTCCTGGTTCGAGCCATTGGGTCCGCGATAGCTGCGCTCGTCCAGCATGAATACGTCGAGATGCGGACCGTAGTTGAGCGTGCGATAGACCCGGCCTGGCTCGTTGAGGCTCTCGCGGATCGGATACATCTCGTGAAACGCGCGCGCGGAACGGGCGGCAAGCACGTTGATGTTGCGCTCCTTGTAGGCAGCCGGAAGCTGCTTCGAGAGCGACCAGTTGTTGACGACTTCGTGGTCGTCCCACTGCACGAACACCGGCACCTCCGCGTTGAACGCGCGCAGATGCTCGTCCATGAAATTGTACCTGTGCGCGGCGCGAAATTCGTCGAGCGTTTCGGCGACCTTTGCCTTCTCGGGAATCGTCAAATTCTTCCAGACCTTGCCGTCGGGAAGCGTCACCTCGCTCTTGATCGGGCCATCCGCATAGACGGTGTCGCCGGAGTGCAGCAGGAAATCCGGGCGATGCTTGCGCATGGTGGCGAAAGTGAGCATGCCGCCATCGTCGGGGTTGATGCCCCAGCCCTGTCCGGCAACGTCGCCGCCCCAGACGAAGCTGACGTCGCGGCGATCGCCGGGCGCGGTGCGAAACCGCCCGACCACCGGCTCGCTTTCGACGCCGGTAAAACCGAGGTCGCGAAACCGGACACGGTAGAAGATCTCCTGCCCCGCGGGCAGGTTTTCCAGCAGCAGTTTGGCGGTGAAATCGCTTTCGGGCAGCGCCGCGATCGGCGGCAGTGCCCTGGCGTTGGCGAAGGATTCTGTCGTGGCCACATCGACCAGCATTTGCGACGGCCGGTCGGCGCGCGCCCATACCACGCCGCCGTCAGCGCCGACATCGCCGGATTGCACGCCGGAGGTCACGACCGGCCGGTCGGCGGCACGGCTAAGATAAGGCATTGCAAGGGTGCTGATGGCACCGGCCCCCGCGGTGGAGAGAAAACGCCGCCGGGAAAGTCCGCGAGAAAGCCTGAACGTCATGCGAGCTCCCTTCGGCCCAGTGCGAGAAGGCAATATCGGCCCCGCCAGACCTAGAAAGAATTGATGACGGTTCGATTACCGGATTTGCAGATCAGGCGTTGCCGGCCGCCCGAAATTGCGCGCTCGCCCGTTGCAGGTTTTGCGGCATGCTCATCAAAAGCGCCTTGCGGTCGGCCACCGCGTTGTGGAACTGCTCGATCGCGATGTTGAACGCGGTCAACGTGCCTTCCTCGATCGCGCCATGCTCGAAGCATTGTAGCGTGTCGCGTAGAATGGCATCCGCTTCGGACTGCATCTGGTCGAGCTCTTCCATCGAATCGCATTGGCGGGCCGCGGTGAGCATGTCGAGTAGCCGGTCGCGTTGCGACGTGTTGATGCTGCGATCATCATTCTTGAGATATCCGGCGAACCAGGCGCCGGCGGAACCCATCGCCGACGCCGCCATCAAGGCCCACCAGATGTAGTCGCTGTAGCGGTCCAGGAAGGTCTTCTCCTCGCCGTCGACAAAGGCGGCGGCGCCGGGGTGTACGGGGATCGTGGCGTCCTTGTCGGTATCGGGCGTCTCGATCTTGGCGGCCAGCGGAAATTCGTTCTTCAGCGTCTGGCGGATCGCAAACAACTGCCGCGTAAAGATCGCGATGG
Organism: Bradyrhizobium sp. CSA112; assembly: GCF_029051645.1. Classification (GTDB taxonomy): domain Bacteria; phylum Pseudomonadota; class Alphaproteobacteria; order Rhizobiales; family Xanthobacteraceae; genus Bradyrhizobium. The sequence goes on along the minus strand of NZ_JAACFS010000057.1, from coordinate 855 downwards.
TCGATTCCGCAATGCCTCTGCGCGCCACGATGTGGTGCGCGAAGCTGATCGTCTTGATCTCTTCCTCGGGCCGGCCCGGCGCGCCGCCAAATGTCCCGGCCGGGATATCTGAGGCCTCATAAGCGGGATGGTTCTGCGCGATCGCCTCGGCCGAATCGATCGCGAGGAACTTCGGCGTGCCGCCGTCGCGCATGGAGGCGGCGATCGCGTCCGTCGTGATTTTGCTGTTGACCGGGCCGGCTGCGAGATAGGCGTCCGCCTTCTGGTTACGGATGGCCTCGGCAGCCTCATTGGCTGGGAACTGGATGATCTCGACCGTTGCCGGATCGACGCCGTATTGGCGCAGGATCACCTTGAGCAAATTGACATTGGCCTGGGTGCGGCCGACGACGCCGATGCGGCGCCCGGTGAGCTGCGAGATTTTCGTGATAGCGGGAGCGGCCTTCTTTCCCTTGGTTTTGGCGGCTGGCGGCACCCACAGCACGGCGACGTTCTTACGCAGCGTCGCCACGGCCTGCGCATTCTTCGGCACGTCGAGGTCGCCCCGGATGATCGCGAGATCAGCCTTGCCTTCGCCGAGCAGGTTGGCGCTCGCAAGCGCGCCATCGGTCTGCACCGGGCGCAGCCGGACCACACTGTTTCGCTGGTTGTTGAAGGCCTGCGCCAGGTTCTGAACCACTTTGAGGTCGTCGCTGTTGGCGGGACCGACGGCGATCCGCAGCGTCACCGGCCGCATCGCAAAGTAATAGCCGGCGACGAGCGCGCCGACGATGGCCAGCACGCCGGCCAGTGTGACGAATGTCAGCCGTTGTTTCGCTGATCGGGGCGAGGGTGGGGCCGGCTTTTCCGGAGGGA
>NZ_JAACFS010000056.1 GCF_029051645.1 Bradyrhizobium sp. CSA112 | reverse complement strand
CGCTTGCGCAATCAATTGGGTCTTGACGCGCTCGAGATCCTCGGCGCGCGCGGGATTTTGCGCGAGGTCGGCGATCACCTTGTCGATCGCGTCCTCGATCTGGGCGAATTCGACGCCAGGTTTCGGCATGACAGAGATCATGAATTGCGAGGCATCAAGCGAGGTGCCCTCGTAGCTCGCGCCCGTGCTGCTCGCGAGCTGCTTGTCGATCACCAGCACGCGGTAGAGATAGGAGTTGATCCCGCCGCCCATCAACTGCGCGAGCACGTCGAGCGCAGGGCTCTCGCCTGCGGCCGCAGTGGTAGCCGACGGCACGAGATAGGAGCGGCGCCAGGTGGGCTGCTCGACGCGGGGATCGGAGAGCGTCACGGTGCGGGGTGCCGCGGGCGGCGGCTCCTGTGGCCGCACGCGCTTCGCGGGGATCGCGGGCTGCGCAGGAATGTCGCCAAAATTCTTTTCCACCATCGGGCGGATTTCCTTGGGATCGACGTCGCCGGCGATGATCAGGATCGCGTTATTCGGCGCGTAGAAGCGCTTGTAGAACGCGAGCGCGTCCTCGCGGTCGAGCTTCTCGATCTCCTGGCGAAAGCCGATAATGGGGCGGCCGTAGGGGTGGTTGAGGTAAAGCGCCGCCATCATCTGCTCGGTGAGCCGCGCATCGGGATTGTTGGCAACGCGCATGTTGAATTCTTCGAGCACAACATCGCGTTCGGACAGCACGTTCTCATCTTGGAGAACGAGACCGGCCATGCGGTCGGCCTCAAATTCCATCATCTTCGTCAGCTGCTCGCGCGGCACGCGTTGGTAATAGCCGGTGTAGTCGGGCGAGGTGAAGGCATTCTCGTCGCCGCCGACGCGCAGCACGGTCTGGGAGAATTCGCCGGGCGGATGCTTCGCTGTGCCCTTGAACATCAAGTGTTCGAAGAAATGCGCAAGCCCCGATTTGCCCGGCGTCTCATCGGCGGAGCCGACCTTATACCCAATCATCTGGGTCACGACCGGGGTACGATGATCGGGGATCACCACCACCTGCAAGCCGTTCGCAAGCGTGAAGCTTGCTGGTCGTTCCGAGGTGACTGTGATCTGGGTAAGCACGCTCCTGTTTTCAGCAACGTCCCGGAGGCTAGGATTGCTGCTATTATCCCTTTTGTATTCGGCTCTGTATTCGACCGCCAGCGCGGTGGGTGCCGTCAAGGCCATTGCAACAATGGCCGTGCCTAGCACCTTGGTTGTCACGGAACTACAATTCTTCATGCCATCGCCTTTTGGTCACATCGAGATTCACATTCTGCAACGGCCGATCCCGACAAAGCAGAGAGCCGCACGCCGTTGGCAAACAATGGAGCAAAAGCCGTGCCAATCGCCTAATGCTTCCGCGCACCGCTGCGCGGGCAGCTGGACGCACAACGAAGCGCCGCGCGTTCTTTCTCTTCCGAAAGCCAAAGCCGCACTTGTTTGGTATCTGCCAACATGTTGCGAACACGACATTGCACACGAAAACGCACGACAACTCGCCGCCTCGCGCTTGCCTAAATCCTGCGACGCCGCATACTGGCGCCTTGATCTCGCGCCAGAGGCACTGCTCCGCCGTTTCGTGGCCGCGCTGGCGCCCGCCAGGAAACATCCAAAGCTTGTCGCGGCGCGGCCGCACCAGGAGTACCCGGCCGCTTCGACGCCTGCCACCAGCACGGCCAAGCGATCATCGTTTCGATCGATCAATATGCCGAGAAAGCGTTTGGCAAGCGAGACTATTTCCTAAATAGGCCTCCCGGTTTCAGGGGCCGGAGCGACCAAATCCCGAGGTCGACGTCATCTGGGTCTATGGCGCCGGCGAACACGGCGTCATGGCCTTCACCGACTTCGGAAATCTGATCGAGCTCGTCCGGATGCACAAAGAAAATCCGACTTGGCTCAAGCGCTGGCCGCCCGACTAATACAATCAGCCTGCGGCCTACGCCGGATGCGTACGGATTTTGTCGAGAACCGGCGAAGCATCAGGAACTGTGATTAGGCTCTGCGTCGCCATCCTCTTTAAGCGTCGGCCACTCCTCTGCGCGTCGGGCTAGCTTCTCATATTCCTCGGCGATCTTAAGGAGCCTATCTCTGGACTTGCCTTCAGCGAACGACACCGCTTTGGTCCGCGTCGCTTCCGCACGGCCTCGCCAGAATTTGGGATCGTAGAACGGATCTATCGGTTTCATGCAAATGAGCATGCAGTTCGTACATTAAGAAAATGCGACATCAGCCCCTCCAACATTACGTAGGCCGCCCTCCCCGCAAAATTCACAAATTCGGCCCAATTGCCTATATCTCGGAAGGAGCGAAGCCGCGGGGCGCGATTCGCTTGAGAAAGCCGAAGCGGGGCACACGCATTGAGCGGTTGATAGAGTTGCTTTGCTCATGCCTCGTACACACCTGGTGGCAGCCGGACCAGCACGATACCACCCCCAGCCGCCACGACCTCCTTCGAAAGCGCACTCGGTCAAGTTTCTGCCAGGACGAAGGTTTAGACGCGCAGCATCTAAAGCGCCCGCCATCTCGGGCTTGAAAGCTCTTCCCTCTTCGAACTGCTACCACGTCGCGCGATTTGCGCTGACTGGGATCGCAAACCAATCTAATGTTTCGATCTCTCCGACTTGCCGGCTTGGAGGGATCAGCCGTGCTGGAGCTGTCACTTCTAACACGTGCACGGCTGCCCTCGGCCTAGATGGGAATGAAACTGAGATTTTCCGCGCCAGTGAAGGCCTCTCACTCTGATTCGCGCGAGATGGCTCGTGGGGGCGCACGAGTTTGGACATATCCACACGAGCAGTCCTCGAAGGGGCTTGAATCGTACGCAGCGTTAGATTGTACGATCTTAAAAGCAGGTGGCGCCCCTAAGGCCATCTAAAAGCCTCCCGCCAGGTGATGAGAATTGCGAATGTCCCAAACTCTTAAGCTCACGCCGCAAGGGCCCGTCACGATCCTCGAGCACTCCCCCGAAAGCGAAGTGATCTATGGAGCGCATGGCGAACTGGCCAAGTTGCAGCCGGAACAGGACGAAGCATTTGGCACAATCCCGATCTCCGATGTCACGCGTGCCGCTCCTCGCAAGAGGTGGAATGCAGGTCGCGAGAACGGACCATGTGGGTGATGGCCCCAGCTGTTACAGGCCGATAATGGTTCGCACTCCCCAACCAGGTGCAGCTTCGGGGGCGTGTTGGACGTAGCTGAATGCCGAAATTGCTGGCGGGGTATACCTTACCGCTATCGTAACTTCTTTCGTCTAGCCGGGCCGCAATCGTTGTTTCGCCCTGCTTGGCGGCTCTGAGTATCGGCCGACTGGCGGGTTGTTAGCCGCCTCCTCGCGCTCGGAAAATTACGGTATCTCACGACTAAGCGACCGAGGCACCGCTGCGATGGGTGTACAGATACGCAATGTGCGCTTCCGCGGCCGTCAATGCTTTGAATGGTTCCGGCCTGTTTCCCGGTAGACAGGTCATACTGCGCTTCGCGCAGGACGAACAATACCGCAGGATGTATCGACTTGAAGAGGATATCGTGAATCAAAAGCAGCGAACGCATGGGTCTTGGTTCTTCAAAGCACACCGCTGTGCAACAGCACTTGCTGTTGCTGTTGTGACGACAACAGCTCTATGCACCGAACAGGCGGGTGCGCGAGATCGGCCGGCGACACCGGAGGAGCGAGAGGCTTGCACTCCGGACGTGTTTCGCTTTTGTGGCAGCCACATACCTGATGCAGGCGCCATTACTGCCTGTCTCAGAGCCAAGTTCACAAACCTGAGTGACCAATGTCGCTACGTGATATCAGTTCGAGACTCTGCCAAAGGAAAGGAAGGCTCGAAATGAGCCAGCGCCAATAGGCCGGCGCCTTCGATCGCCCGCGCTTCGAGACTAGTACCTCGTCACAGTGATTATGACTCTTTGGCAGCGACGGGATAGGCGCGGCCCATTTTGGCGCGAGCTTTGTCGGTTGTGAACATCCAATTGATGCGAGCGCCGGCGGCGTTTCGTTGTCGTTCCCAGGCGTCGCGGCGGAGCCAGTGTGGGTCGTCGTTTCTGCGGTCCAGGCACTGGCCCGCGGAGCACGCCGATCTCGATCTCGACCATGTTGAGCCAACTGGCATGCTTGGGGGTGTAGTGGAACTCCAGGCGGCGCAGAATCCGTCGGGCTTCGGCGGGTGCGAATGCCTCATAGAGGGCGCCTACGGAGTGGATCGACAGATTATCCTGCACCACCCGGATGCACGCGGCGTCGGGATAATGGACATCGACGAGTTCGCGCATGCAGTGGGCGTAGTCTACTGCCGTCCGCCGCTCGGCGACCTTGACCTTGCGCCAAGGGCAATGGACGTCGATGCAGACGAAGAGATTGACGGTGCCGTTGCGGCGGTACTCGCAATCGTAGCGTTCGAGCTGGCCCGGTTCGGGTGGGATCGGCTGGCGAACCTCGCCGATGAGCTGGACCGGGCTCTCGTCGAAGCAGACCACCGGTCGGTCGGGATCGGGCGCCTCGGCATAGAGGTCGAGCACGTCTTCCATACGGGCGACGTATTCGCCGTCGACCTTTGGAATGCACCACATATCCTTGCGCCAGGGCTTAAGACCGTTTGCGGCCAGCCGCCGGCGCACCGTCTCGCCTGACAGGCTCTCGTGATCGGTGAGATTGACTATCGCCCCGGCCAAAAGCTCCAGCGTCCAGCGAGCGCGGCCCTCCGGGGGACTCGCGCAGGCGGTGGCCACCAACAGGGCTTCCTCCTTGCCGGTGAGCTTGCGCTCCGCCCCAGGACGCGGCTCCTCGCTCAGCGCCCGCTCCAGATTGCCTTCCACGAAACGCCGCTTGGTCCGGTACACGGTGGAACCGCTCACCGCTACCGTGCGCGCAATTTCTTCATCGCTGCAGCCGGCATTGGCTGCCAGCAATATCTGGGCGCGCTTGAGTTTGCGGGCGGCCCGTTTGCCCTTGCTCAACATCGCGGTGAGTTCACTGCGTTCGGCTTGGCTCAGTTCGACCCGATAACGTACATTCATCCCGACCTCCCTGTTGGAGGACCGGACGAATCGACAAATGAATCGAAAATCAGGCGCCGCGCGCAGCCTCAGCGCTCAAGGCTTCACGGAAAAGCAAGGCCAGTACCTGGCTTTCATCTACACCTACGCCCACATGTTCCGGCGCCCGCCCGCCGAGGCCGACATGCAGCGCCACTTTCAAGTCAGTCCGCCCTCGGTACACCAGATGATCGTGACGCTCGAACGAAATGGTCTCATCAGCCGTCAACCCGGCATCGCCCGAAGCATCCAAATCCTCGTGCCTCCGGAAGACCTGCCCATCTTAGATTGGCTCGGAATCAACCAGTCAGAACCATTGTGACGAGGTACTAGTCCCCGGCTGAATTCCAGGACGGCAACGCTGGATGGGGACAGATGAAAGGGCGCGGGCAATTGAGGCGGCACCAACCGCTTGCGACTGACGGAACTCCCGGCATCGGGCACTTGCTTGGACGAATAGGCGAAATGCATAAGTTACCCTTCCACCATTCTGATCGCCAACAGAGGCGAGATTGCCGTACGAATCATCAAGACTTTGCGAAGGCTGGGGCTTCGCTCTGCAATTGTCTACCACGATGCCGATGCGGGGACGCCGGCTGTCTCCATGGCTGACACGGCGATTGCCATCAGCGGTCGCACGCCAATAGCTGCCTATCTCGATATCGCGCCATCGCTGCTGCCCACAAGGCGAGCGCCGACGCCCTTCATCCGGGTTATGGATTTGTCTCCGAGAATGCTGAGTTCGCCAGGGCCGTGATAAAGGCGGGCATTGCGTTCATCGGGCCCGCCCCTGAAAGCATAGAACTGATGGGCGATAAAATCCGGGCCCACAACTTCGTTCAGCGGAACGGTTTTCCGGTCGCACCTTCGGCGATCGAAGAAGATGATCCAGCGACATTCACATTCAGGGCGCGAGCTGTAGGAGTTCCTTTGCTGGTGAAACCATCGGCGGGCGGTGGCGGCAAGGGCATGCGGATCGTACGCGACCTCGCTACCCTGGAGGACGCGATTGCGCAGGCGCGCAGTGAGGGGCAGAGGTACTTCGGCGATGGCCGGCTTTACGTCGAACGATATGTCGAAAACCCGCGGCACATCGAAGTATAGGTGCTCGGCGACTCCTTCGGAAACGTGGTCCATCTCTTTGAGCGAGAGTGCTCGGTGCAGCGCCGGTTCCAGAAGATCATCGAGGAGGCGCCGTCGCCCGCACTGTCGCCAGAGTTGCGCAAGCGGGTCTGCGAAACGCCGCCAGCATCGCGCGCGCCGCCAACTATCGAAACGCAGGCACTGTCGAATTCATCTTTGACGGTGGAGAGTTCTATTTTCTTGGGATGAATACGCGTCTGCAAGTCGAGCATACTGTGACCGAGATGATCACCGGCATCGATCTTGTTGCTCAACAGATCTATGTCGCCGCGGGCCGCGAACTTGGATTTTCGCAGTCCAATGAGGCTAGACTGTATGCGGAAGCCCCGGAACGTGGATATGTTCCGACGACTGGTAAGGTACTTGTTCTTGAGTACCCGGACGGCGACGGCGCACGGATCGACAGCGGCATCTTGCAAGGCCAGCAGATCACGACAGCGTTCGATCCCATGCTCGCAAAGATCATCGCGCATTCGCCGACGCGCATTGAGGCTGCGCTGAAGGCCCATCGCGCGATGCGGGAGCTGGTGCTTCTCGGCTGCGAGACAAATGCAAACTTTCTCACACGTATCCTCCGCGACGAGGCATTTCTGAGCGGACACGTCCATACGGGATATCTTGAGGAAAATCCGCACATCGCATCGGCCGAGCCTGCGTCCGACTTATCTGCCTTCCTCGCCACAGCCGCCCTCCTGACGAGACTATCCGCGAATGGACAGATGCCGTGCCCGAGCTTCACGCAGCGCTGGGCAGCTGGAGAAACTGACGTGAAACACTATTTTGAAGTTGATGGCGTAGATTATCAGTTATCGCTTTCACGTTGCCAACAGGGCTATCGCCTTCTCTTGAGTAACAAAGTGATTGGCCCAATCGTGTTCTCCCAGTAAGGCGACGTTTGCGGCGTCCTTACCATCGCTGGCGAAAGCGAACCGGTCAGGTTCGCCATCGACGGCGAGGTTATTCACGTGCACATCCGCGGCAGGACGCGCATTTTGCACTACCGCGACCCGTTGAGAACGCTCGCTTGCGCGAATAATGAGGCAGATCATCTCCTGGCCAGCGCGCCAATGCCGGGTCTCGTCGTTACGACCAGCGTTTCGCCTGGTCAACCCGTTTCCGCAGGCACGGCGCTGATGAAAATCGAGAGCATGAAGTTGGAAACCATCATACGCTCTCCACGGGACGGCGTGATCGACCGAATTCACTTCAACGGAGGCGAGAGCTTCGAGCGAGGCGCAGTGCTGGTTACGCTCTCAGAGGAAGGGCGTTGAGATGCAGCGGATCGCTTCTGCAGCGGATGTCAAATCTCACGAATTCCGCCTCAACGAACTCCACAATAGACGACTTGCGGCCGAATTGAAGGAACGACAACGTGTCGTCCGCTTCAACCGTCCTGAACGAGACCTTGAGCGCCTGCATCGGCAAAACAAGTTGTTTGTACGTGATCGGATCGAGGCTTTGCCCGATCCAGAAACTCCGTTCCTCGAGCTTTCGACGCTAGCCGCTAACAAGGCTTACGACGGCGAGGTGCCTGGCGCTGCGCAGGTCGTCGGCATCGGCATCGTAGCGGGTCGCGAGGTCATTGTTCACGCGGATGACGCCAGCGTGAAGGGCGGCGCATGGTATCCGTTGTCTGTCACGAAGATCGTGCGGGCCTTGGACATAGCGATCGAGAACTGTCTGCCAGTGGTTCATCTGTGCGACTGTGCTGGTGGTTTCCTGCCTTTGCAGGCGGAGTTCTTCGCGGATCGATACTACGCGGGTCGACTCTTCCGCAATCAGTCCATTCTCTCAAAGTCGCCATCGCAATGGGTCATTGCACCGCGGGAGGGGCGTACGTTCCGGCGCTTAGCGACTACAACATCATCGTGGAGGGAACGGGCGCGATTTTTCTAGGAGGCCCCCCGGTCATGAAACCGCCACGGGCGAGACGGTATCCGCCGAAGAGCTTGGTGGCGCTCATATGCATACCAGCGTGTCTGGGACGAGTGACTATTTCGCAAGCTCCGAGATCCACGCGATTGCCATCGCACGGGACATGTCGCTCGCTTCAATCGTGCCACGAAAGCCTCGATGGATCGAGTCTCTCCTGAACCGCCGGCGTACGACGCGTCCGAACTCTACGGCATCATTCCCAGGGATCCTCGAGTGCAGTTCGACATGCGGGAGATCATCACCCGTCTGGTGGATGGCACCCGGTCCACGAATACCAGTCTCTCTATGGCGAGTCTCTGGTGTGCGGCTTCGCGCGGCTTTATGGATATCAGATCGGGGTTATTGCAAACAATGTGTGCTGTTCAGCGACAGTGCGCTGAAGGGCGCTCACTTCATCCAATTGTGCGACAAGAACCGAACGCCCCTGCTCTTTCTGCAGAATATCACGGGTTTCATGGTCGGCGGCGAATACGAACGGCGCGGCATCACCAAGGATGGCGCCAAGCTGATCATGGCCGTCTCTGGGGCGTCGGTGCCCAAGTTCACGGTCGTTTGCAATGGCTCCTACGGAGCGGGGACGTTCGCTATGGCCGGGCGGGCTTTCGATCCACGCTTTATATTCACCTGGCCGCAGTCTCAGATTTCTGCGATGGGTGCAGAGCAAGCAGCAGGCGTGCTCACCCATGTCAAGGCAAGACAATTAACCCGCGAGGGTGGACGCCTGTCTGAGCAGGAGTTGGCAGCTATTCGAGAGCCGATTCTGGAAGAGTATCGGGAACGATCGAGCGCCTGTTATGCAACCTCCGAAATCTGGGACGACGGCATTCTTGATCCTGTCGACACCAGAAACGCGCTCGCAGTCGTCCTGAGCGCTTAGCTCAATACACCGATTGAGGCGCCACATTACGGCGTGTTCAGAATGTAGCGATCGGATCAGGGCCGCCTTGGCGGGATCATCGAGGTAGAGCAGCGCGATCCAGCCGCACATGAAATGGAAGTCGGCGCGATAATCGCAAAGCGCAAGGCGCCGATTATACCCGTCCCTCGATCTGGCTGGCTTCAAATCGGCGGCCGGTCTACCTCCACACCGAACGGAAAGGAAGACAAGTGAAACGCATTACCTTCGCCGCGGCGTTGCTCGCGCTGACGCGCGCGGCGCACGCTGGCCCCGAGCTCGAAGCCAGCGGCCGCTTCCTTGCCGGCATCCGCTCGATCAACGTCACCATGCATCGCGTTCGCCCACACAGATCAGGCGCGGCAAGCCGAAAGAAATGTCCAGCCTCGGCGCGCCGTCGCACATCGACGCCGATTACAACGACTGCGGTGCGGTCGGAGCGGTGCGTGCGTCCCTTAACGGGTCGCACAAGACCGGAGAGATCATCGCGAGCAGGATTGCGGCGAGGAAGACCAGGGTGAGCGCGAAAGCGTTTCACCGAAACTACCAGAGCAAGATACAGAGGACAGTCAGAAGCAGAGCAGAGTAATCCGCGCATCCCCGATGATCGGCGCCGTAACAGATCGCTGGGCGTCATAGGAATATCCGTGTGCCCCCTGATGGATTCCTGACCGCACCACCACGATTCCGGTCCGTCGTCCCGTACTGCAGAACAAACACCGTCCCGTTGAAGCGAGGGATTGAATGCCACCCAGAAGCCGCCGTTTGATTGATGACAACTCCCATCATCGCCTTGGATGACGCAGCTCGAACGCTAGCATTGGTGAGGGATCGCTGGCTTGCTGCTGGCGAATACCGGCGAGGTATCGATGGCGCTCTCCACGGTTTTAATCGCAATCGTGGCGGCGTTGTTGTCAGTTCATCTGAGGACAGGCGGATCCGGTTTCAATGTGCCCATCTTCAACACTCTCGAAGCAGCTAGAAGAGATGGGCTTCAAACCAGTTTCGGTGGGGACCAGTGAGCCGCTGAAGTCTGGCAACCTCACGCAGCACTGCGAACGGTTTCAGAAATGGTCTGTGCCCGTACGACGTCATCACGCAAATGATGATCTATGAGTATCGGATGCCGATATGTCGTTGAACGAACGCGATGTGCTGTCGCAAACACGCAACCGGGCTATCGCCTTAGGCCGGATTCGCTCTTCGCGCGCGGCCGAATCGATGTTTTCGTCGCCCCCCGAGCGGGTCCAGGAGTACACTTAGTGGACAATGCCAACAAACAAATAGCGCTTGAAGAACACTCGGGTCGCGAGCAGGTGGTAAAAGATGGAAAATGGCATCACGGCCCGAACCGCGAAGATACTCAGCGCGCCCTTCACAACGGCGGACTTCGCAGCTTTGTCAAAAGGGCAGCCTCGATTCGGTCCCGTTTGCGCTTTGCGCTCTGATATTGATCAACTGTGGAGCTGCGCTTGCAGTCTTGGCGTTCCTCGAACGTATATCAACCAGAGCCACAATCGATCCGAGCCTTATCGGCGCCCTCGCCTCAGCAACGCTGTCCTTTGCGTTGGGGGCCGCGCTCGCTTTGCTCGCAATGTTCGCCTGCGCCGCAGCTGAAAGGGCGGTTTCGAGGCTCAGTACTTGTGAGCCACCAAGGATCCAAAAGGCACGCCGCTTGCGCGCTGCAAAGACCGCGCGCGTTTGCCACGTCTGTTCGCTTTCTTCCGCGCTGGCCTCGCTAGCTTTATTCGCTTTTGGAATGTCCGAGACGAGCTCCACACCCCCCGATGCTTCTGCAGAGGTAAGCTGCCCAAGTGCCCGCGAGCTGAGAACCCGCCAGGAGCCCCCGCCCATGCAGTGTCCGAAATGCAACTCCGATAACTGGTGCGAAATCGCATCGCATGATCCCTGGAGCGGTCGACCGATGATCCTGCAATGTCTGCGGCGAATATACTGAGCACAAGCTCGCTGAGCGCGAGGAGGCGTACGGCGCCCTGACCGGCGAACACCAACCGACCCGCCGGCTTATCCTGGATGCCCTTGAGAATGCTGGTCTAACGATCGTCCGCACCTTAAAAACAATGGGAGACCTGCGCATGGGCCCTGCCATTCCGTGCCCGCCCACCCTGTATCCCCGGCTCCGGAAAACGCGGGACTGTGAGGCGGTGCCTGATCGTCATGCGGGCTTCACGCCGTTATGGCCGATCTGAAGCGGCAGGTCGAGCGAGTGGCATCGAGGCGGCACGATGTGCGTTTAGCTAACTATTTCCGGACCGCAACCTCTTGCGCCGCAGTACGGCGAGCACTCGAGGAGGCCACAATCAAGAATAGTGCATAAGCTCGGGACTCTGAACCGCATCTATCCACATTGGACGACATGCTCTATCCGCCGCTTCGTGCAATCACGTGGACGCGGCTAGGAGTTGCGGCGGGATCTGCAATGTCGCGATGTCGGCTCCGCTCACCTCACCGCGCGCGTCGCTTGGGTGCAATAAACGTCGGCATTGCAGAACAAGTCGGCTGGGGCACGTATCGGGCTGCCGTTTTTCAATTCTTCTTCTTTGCGCCCATAGGGATCTTGAGCACGTCTGTCTGGAACGCCCGCGGTGAGTGTTCTCATATCAGTCAGACGGCGCTGGGACGGGTTTTCCACGATGGCGGCGGCCTGCATTTGGCCGCTTGTTTCCTCGTACCTCAGGAAGCGGCACAATGGAATACTGGAATAATGTTCAGCCAAGCCACTGAAGGGGGTTGAACCTTACGCTGCGTCAGGTTGTAGGCTTGGAAACCAATTATGACCAAACCTACACCACGCAAGCAATGGTTATCGGCTAACGCGGCAGCGGGGTTGCCGTGCACATGATTTCAGGCTTGGAACTGACGCATATTCGAATTGACTTCCCACTGATGAAGCCGGAAAGCTGCGAGATCGTGCCGTTTGTCGAGTTCGCATCGGACGAGAGAAGAGCCAAAAGAGAGTCTTCAAGCATGTTGTGCGACAAGCGGCCCCCCGCCCTCGTGACCAAGCTGGACCATCGGGATCGGCTCATTGATCAACGAGGTCGCCTTCGCCCACGCAACCGCTGCCACTAGCAACAGCTAGCACGTTCGAAAGCACGATGAACGCCTTCAACTCGAATATTGGCAAAGTCGCCGGCGGCGCCACGCTGACCCGCGAGGAAGCGGCATCCGCTTTCGACAGCATGATGTCAGGCGAAGCCACACCCGCGCAGATGGGTGGACTTCTCATGGCGCTGCGGGTGCGCGGCGAGACGGTGGAAGAGATTACCGGCGCCGCTTCCGCGATGCGGAGTAAGATGCTGCGAGTCAGTGCGCCGCACGATCCCGTCGACATTGCCGGCACTGGCGGCGACGCTTCGGGCTCGGTCAACGTGTCGACCTGCGCCGCTTTCATCGTCGCTGATACTGGCGTGAGGGCTGCCAAACATGGCAATCGCGCACTGTCCTCGCGCTCGGGCGCTGCCGACGTCTTGGCGTCGCTCGGCGTGAGGATCGACATCACCCCTGAAGACGTCACTCGCTGCGTGCACGAAGCCGGCATCGGCTTCATGTTTGCGCCGGTCCATCATCCCGCCATGAAGCACGTTCACCCGACCGGGATTGAGCTCGCTACCCGCACCATCTTCAATCTACTCGGACCGCTGTGCAATCCGGCCGGCGTCAAGCGACAGATAGTCGGAGTGTTTTCGCGGCAGTGGGTGCTGCCCTTGGCGCAGGTGTTGAAGAATCTTGGCGCTGAGTCAGTGTGGGTGGTGCACGGCTCGGACGGACTCGATGAGATCACCCTGACCGGCCCGACCTTTGTTGCCTCGATTGAGACCAGCGAGATCCGCACCTTCGAAGTGCCCCCTGAACAGGCCGGCCTCCGCCGCTGCGGCAGCGTGGGGCTGAAGGGCGGCGATGCCGACGCCAATGCAGTCGCGCTGCAAAGCGTGCTCGACGGCGCCCCAAGCCCGTATCGCGATATCGCGCTTCTCAATGCGGCCGCGGCATTGATCGTGGCCGGCCGTGCCAAACCCTTGAAGGAAGGCGTCGCCCTTGGGCAGAAGTCGCTTGATAGCGGTGCCGCGGCGGCGCGATTGAAACATCTAGTCGCAATCTCTAACGCCTGACAGCCGAGCTGACCGATGTCCGACATTTTGACCAAGATCGAGGCCTACAAGCGCGAAGAGATCGCAGCCGCCAAGCGCGCCTTGCCGTTTTCAGAGGTCGAAGCGCTCGCGCGGCGGGCCCCGCCCCCGCGGGGTTTTCTCGCCGCCATCTGCAACAAGCACGCAGCAGATGAGTATGCGCTGATCGCCGAGATCAAGAAGGCCTCTCCCTCCAAAGGCCTTATCCGGGGCGATTTCGATCCGCCCTCGCTTGCCAGGGCCTATGAAGCGGGCGGCGCGGCCTGCCTGTCGGTGCTGACGGATACGCCCTTCTTTCAAGGGCACCCTGATCTCATGATGGCAGCGCGAGCTGCAACATATCTGCCGGTGCTGCGCAAGGACTTCATGTTCGACACCTATCAGGTGGTACAAGCGCGCGCTCAGGGGGCCGACTGCATCCTGATCATCATGGCGGCGCTCGACGACGAAACCGCTCGCGAGATCGAGGCTGCGGCCCTGGCCCATGGCATGGATGTGCTGATCGAGATCCATGACCGCGACGAGCTCGATCGGGCGCTAAAACTTCGCTCGCCGATGATCGGCATCAACAACCGCAACCTGCGCACCTTCGAGACCACGCTTACGACCAGCGAGGCGCTGGCGCCGCTCATACCGAAGAATCGCCTGATCGTCGGCGAAAGCGGTATCTGCGCCCCGGGCGATGTTCTGCGTCTTTCGCGGCTTTGCATTTCGACCTTCCTGGTCGGAGAAAGTCTGATGCGGCAGGCTGACGTGACGGCGGCGACCCGCGCGCTGCTCTCGCGCGAGGCGGCGGTTTCGACCGGAGTGCAGTGATGGCGCGCGAAGCCTCCAAGCCGAGCTCGCTTCGCTAAGAATACGGCTCGCCGCAAACGATAGTGAGGTGTCGCCGCTGTTGGCGACGGTTAGTCAGCATCCAGAAGGTCCGCGCAACTCAATCAGCACCGAGCCGGTGGGTCTCCCCTGCATTTGACGACGGCCGAGAAGTGCGGCCGGTGATGGTGAGGCGAAATGCACCGTTTGCACGAAATAGCGGTGCATTAGCCTGAGACGGTAAGAGCAAAATCATGGAAAGTTTTCACAACTCGAGGCGGATGAGGGCAGTCTATGCTCGGAGCAAAGCGCTTATCAGGCTGCAGGATGCGTACCGTATCAATCTTGCTGAGCTAATCGAGGCTAGGGCGGCGCCTGAAAGATCGACGGTCACTCAGATTGCCAGAGCCGGTGCGAAGCGCACCACGGAGATCGTCGAAAAGACAGGCGACTCGGGGACTCGCGCTTCGCGGTACCGCGAAGGAGACAAACAATGATGTCTTGGCGGACGATCACGGTACTCGGATCGATCGCAACGATCGAACTCATGTTTCGTAAGTTTCGTGAGGTAATCGATACAGATGACTCGATCTCGCCCGAGCTGCGGCTTTCGTTGCACGCGACGCTGGATGAGCGTCTTCTCTTCGGGAAAGAGCGCCTTTTCAACAGTATCGGAAAACAAAGCGGCGCGGCGGCCATGCCCATATCACCACCGAGGAACGATTCGCAGTGAATGACGCCACGCGCAGACAGATCACGGACCGCCAGCCCTTCGGACGTACGGGCCGCCTTCGCTGTCGCTACGCGACGAGGACGCGGAACGTATTCGATCTGACGCAAAGGCACGCTGAACGCTATCATCCAAGCGGAGCCACCGATTGTGTTCAGCCGCATCGCCAGATCATGCTGTGGAGCAGTCAGATTATCGGTGAGATCAAACCCGCACTGCGCGGAAGCAAGTTCGAGAGTCGCGACCAACGCAATCTCCGCATAGTTCAAAAGTTCGAGGTCAAACGCCACTCCGGAGCTGGGCCATGAGCTGCCAATCGCCTCCCCGGATCAGCGATATTCAGTCCATCGAGGCGATCGAGTTTCGCCAAGCCATGCGAAATCTGGCGAGCGGCGTCTCCATTGTAGCGACCGGAACGGCCGTCCGACGGCGAGGGTTAACGGTCAGTTCTATTACTTCGATCTGCATGGACCCGCCCTGCCTGCTGGTCTGCATTAATGCCAGTTCCGAAACTCACGACGCGATACTCACCAACGGCACTTTTGGCGTGAGTCTTCTCGGAGGCAATCAGCAGGACCTCGCACTGCGTTTCGCCGGCCGGCATGGCGCAAACGCTGTCCACCGTTTCGATACAGCGCCATGGGATCAGGGCGTTCTTGACGTACCGGTTCTGCAAAGCGCAGTTTGTGTGCTCGAATGCGTCTTGCATCACCACCAACTCGTCGGCACCCATGGGGATCTTTATCGGCCGGATTGTCGCGACGCGATCAGCTCAAGGCAATCCACTCATCAACTTCCGTGGCGAACTTCGAACGTTACTGTACGGCTGAGTGCAGGTTTTCACCGCAATGTCGCTATTCGTAACGACACCCTACGGCTAAGGCTATGTTGAGAGCCACAATGAAGGAGCCGAGTTATGATGATAGAATACTTGCCCGAGAGGGGAGTGCAAATGGCGGAGCCCTTCGATTTTTGCGGGTTTAAGCTCGTCTTGAAGGGCCCGTATGCCGCTAAGCCTTCAGACTTGAAAGGGATCACGCTCGTTGACCACGACAATGCGCTGATGCCTATTTAGTGCCTATCCTGCCTGGCTGCCCCAAGGACAACAAAACCTGGGAAGCAGCCTACGCCAAGATGGTCGCAAGCGCGCGCGAGCGCGGCTGGATTGACGCTAAAGTAAATGCAATTCGCGCACACATCGAAAGAAGGTTCTGATCAGAAAGATCCGAAGCAGCTCGCATCCTGAGTTAGTGCCCTGCATGCAAGTGACACTCGTCCCTAATCTGTCTCGATAGCGACTCCTTTGGCAGCTCGGCTTCTTACCCAGAGGCGAACAGCATGATGGCGGCCAAAAGATCAGCCCTGAATGGGAACCCGACACGCATCAGCTGCGCCGCTCACTAAGACGGCGCCTTAAGGCCTTGGCGCTGGCAACGCTAGCCCGGCTCGGCCCAGATCCTATCAGGAAATGGCGGTGCTTTTTCAGTTTTCGTATCATCGCTGCTCCCGGCGGCTTAGGAGTTTGAACATATTCACACGACGGCCGCCCAAATAGGACTTGAATCGCACGTGGCGTCAAATTGTACGATCTCAAAGTAGGTGGCGCCGGCTTCCGGCCGCGCCGCACTCAATCCGAGAAGCGTGTTTTGTTCTGTCCGCACAGATCCCTGGGAGCTGGTATGGCGACAAGATCGCGCAAACGCATAAAGATCGATTGGGCTGCAGAAGCTCCCAAGGAGCTGTGGCGGCAAATTTCGCTCGTCACGATCGGCGCGACATCGCAAGAGATTGCCCGGTATCTCGGAGCGGCATGTGAAAAGACCTGACGGCTCCAGGAAGATCTTGCTAGTCAATCACACTCAAGGCCAATGCCGGGCCATTGTCGGCCTCAAAGGTGGAGATGCCGGAGCCGCCTATATGTGTGGCGAGCCTGTATTGAGAAGATCGCGCAGGAAACTCTCGTCATGGTGCGCTTATCACCATTGTCTGATGCACGCAGCCCCTGTCGAGCAACACTGAAGTACGTGAGTAAGAGCCTACAGTTTAAGTCTCCGGATTACATCCACCCTACCTGAGCCTCACGAGATCGTCACAAGCTGAACTCTTTTGCGGATACCTGACGGAAGGCCCCTCATCTAAGACAATAAGCCGTAATCGACACCTTCCGAGCGACGTAGAGGAGCTCTCATTGGCCGCTTCGGGAGGCAAGTACTGTGCAAGCCAGGGAAAACGGAAGACTGATGGTTGATCTCTGCACGCTGATTGAGCGCAACGCGGCGTTCACTCCCGACAAGCCCGCGATCAATTTCGAGGGCGAGACCTTAAGCTACGCGATCTTCAATCAACGGATCGAGCAGGTCGCGCGCGCCCTAAAAAGCCAGCTCGGTGTCGAGAGAGGCGATCGCGTCGCGATCCTCAGCCTTAACCGGCCTGACCATCTGGTGCTGCTCTATGCCTGCGCGCGGCTCGGCGCAATGCTCGTGCCATTGAACTGGAGGCTTGCGGTCGCCGAGCAGCTCTTCATCCTGTCCGACGCCGCCGCCAAGGTGCTGGTGATCGAACACGCCTTCGAGGCACTCCTGCCGGCGCTGGCGGAGCAACTGCCGGATATCTTTGTCGTCGGCTTGGATTTTGCGCCCCTCGGCGGAAGCAAATGGGATGGCCTTCTAGACCGAGGGCGCGGCGATGGTCGCAATTTGTACACGGACCTGTCCTGCCCACTTCTGATCGTCTATACCTCGGGCACGACAGGGCGGCCGAAAGGGGCTGTGCTGCGCCAAGAGGCCTTGCTGTGGAATGGGGTTATGAGTCAGCACATGCATGGCCTCACCTCGGCTGACCATGTCTTGACAGTGTTGCCGCTGTTCCACGTGGGTGGCCTCAATATCCAGACGACGCCAGCGTTGCATCACGGCGCGACGGTTACGATCCACACGCGGTTTACGCCAGAGGCGACGCTCGCTGCGTTCGAGCGCGAACGGCCAACTCTGGCCGTGCTGGTGCCTGCCATGATTCAAGGCCTGACCGAGCATCCCAAGTGGTCGACCACCGACCTAAGCTCACTCAGAGCAATTTCCACCGGCTCAACCATGGTGCCGCAGCACCTGATCGAACGCTTTGTCGCCCGCAGCGTACCAGTGCTGCAGGTGTATGGCTCCACGGAGACCTGCCCAATTGCTGTCTATACGAGACTCGGCGGCGATCTCTCGCGTGAGGGTACGACTGGCCTGCCCGGCCTTTTCTGCGAAGCGGCAATCATCGATGATGGGGGCAACAAGCTGCCGCCAGGCACCCTGGGCGAGATCGCAGTGCGCGGGCCTAATGTTTTCTGCGAATATTGGGGCAATCAAGAAGCAACGCGCGAGGCGCTGCATAACGGCTGGTATCACACTGGCGACATCGGCCGCCGCGATGCTGATGGGTATTTTTGGGTCCATGATCGCAAGAAGAATCTGATCCTTTCCGGCGGGGAAAACGTTTATCCGGCAGAAGTCGAGCGTGTGCTTATGGAGCATCCCGATGTCGCAGAATGCGCTGTCGTCGGTCGGCCCGATTCGCGCTGGGATGAAGTACCAGTCGCCTATGTGATCAGGCAGTCGGGCGTGCGGATTGAAGCGGAAGCACTGACCGCGCATATGCAGTCGCAGCTCGCCCGTTTCAAAGTGCCGCGCGAAATCATTTTCACGGAAGAATTGCCGCGAACGGGGTTGGGCAAGATCCAGCATTTTATGCTGAAAGAGCTCGATGCGCGATCAAGTCGGTAAGGAGGCACCAAATGAATATCGCGGATTGGGCGCTGGCAATATTTCCCTTGCCGCCTGCACGCGATCTTATGTCTCTAGCTCACTGAAGTCGTTTCGAACAACTGTACTACACGAATACGCTGCCGCACGTTCATCGTAGTGCCGGACTGCGCTTCCGTCCCGATATATGCCAAGTACTACGGAGCTCGTTGATGCCGCGGATCCTAATTATGAACGCCGGTACCGCCCAAATGTCGGGTGCCGATCTGACGGCAATCCAACTTTCGCTTGCCGCCAAGTCAGCCTGGCGCTCCGTATGGTTTGCACAAGCGGGCGACCTAATTGTCTCTCCGGTAGCGATCCCAACTGATCTGCTACACTACGTTGGCGCGACGCTAAGGTTCGACCCATCGACCGTCTTGGTGCTCGTGCCAGAAAACGCGCACGAGACTCGGGTCCTTAGTGATTTCACTCTGCAGTCCAATACAATTGTTGAACAAATCCAACGCCACATTTGTGAGAAAACACATTGGAAACTCTGTGCTTGCTACTCTACTGAAGGCGTTGCGCGCTTAGCGGCGATGCTCGGCATACAGCAGAAAGGGAACGACTTCGCTCTGCAGCGAGGACCTGATCTATTGAACCGCAAGAGCCACTTCCGTCAATTGGCAACAAGTGTCACGCTTCCGTTGCCCAGTGGATGCATAGCAACAAGCTCAGAAGAATTGTTCAGAGCGGTCAACTCCCTAAGGCTTGAAACCGGCAGCGTCATTGTAAAATTAGACAATGGAGCCGGCGGGGTTGGAAATATCATATTAACCGGCAAGGAGAGCGCTCCACTACCTGGGGCAAGGGAGACCCGGCGGGTTCTTTGGCCGTCGTTTGATCCTGATGCACTTTGGTCTGAGATGACAACCCGATCGTGTAAAACAGTGGTCGTAGAATCATACCACTTGGCCCGTTCTCTGTTCTACCTTGAGTTTGAAATCGAGGAAAATGGTTCAATTGCATACGTCAACAGTGGAAACATACGTCTGCATCGAAGCGAAGATCGGGCCGAACGAGCTCTCGTCTGGACTGGTCTAGAGCTTCCAAGCGACCTGAGCAATGAGCAGTACTCGACCGCTTACGCGCACGCCTATCGATTTGTGGAGCTTGCGCGGACCTTGGGTTACCGCGGAATGATCAACATAGATGCCATTTTCTCGACCGACGGGCGGCTGCTGTTTAATGAAGCGAACGGTCGGTGGGGCGGGGGCTCGGTACTGCACAGCATTGCTGACCGATTGCTAGGAGCCGACTATTCCCATTCCTACGTGATTTCATCTGTGCGAAACGTCCGACTAAACTCCCTCCAAACGGCACTTGATTGTTTTGTCGATGAAGGATTGCTATTTGATCGCATACACAAGGAAGGCGTTATTCCGCTAGCCGCCGACCAAGAGGCAGGCACGGTGGAGTGTCTCGTGATCGCGCGCGACAGGCTGGTGGGCCGGAATTTCGAGCATCGATTATCGACGATGCTCTGATTTGGATCACTGCCCCATGTTCCACTCTTCAGGATGCCTTCTTCGGTCCATTTGTTCCAACTTGAACAACATCCCTATTCCCAACCATGTGCTGAAGCCAAAACGCGCCCTAAGGAGATGGCGAAGCGCTCTCTTCCAGGTTGACTGGCGCACCACTGTCGATTCTTCCGTTCCAAACCCAAGTTGTTCGGCGCACCAACCTTGTCAGGTTTGCTATGCCACAACCGTGCAAACGGTTTAGTTCTGGACGACGCGCGGAGCACGAGAATGCCGGAGCGATGCAGATCGGCACCCAAATCTGCAGTCATTGCTCCATTCTTTAGCTGATTAAAGTAGTTAGGCAGAACGGCTGGACGTACAATACCTTGTCCGGGATATGAGCCTCGCAGTTTGACCATCATTGCGCCAGTGGTTAGCGTTCCCCTCTCCTCTTCAGGCAGCAGAACTCGCTCTTGTCTGATAACTTACCATCCAGCATCACTGTACAGACGATAGCGACGGGCGAGGAAGACAGCAAAGTATCTTCGAGCGTCGAGCCCGGCATTCGTCTAGTTAGAGAATGCCGGCCTGCATCCATAGATCTCATTCGCACGCCATTATAATCCATTCCATCCATCTAGCTACTTTTCCGGCGCAAAAATCGCCGGCCTTGTGCGGCTGCCAGAATCGCTCGCTGTGGCGAAAACTGCAAGGTCGGACGGATTGGCGTTGACTTGAAGCGGCAGCATTGAGTCATTCTTAATGATTCGTAATCGAGCCCTTCAAACGCGTGAGAAGCTTGTCGACAAGCTACCGGTCACCGGCGAACTGCTGCGCGGCTCGCTGCTGGAGCGCACGGTTCGTCATAAGAGCGGCTGCCCGAAATGCGCGCGCGGCGAAGGGCACCAGGTGCATGTCCTGACGGTAAGCCATGCGGGCGGACGCGTGCGTCAGTTCAGCGTGCGGCGCGAGCGCGTTGCCGAGGTGCGCCGTTGGCTGGACAACTACCAGAAGCTGAAAGACGCGATCGAGGCGATCTGCGAGCTCAATCACCACCTGCTGCGCCCTGATGCGGCGCTGCCGCGGGGGAGGAAGAATGAGATGCGCAGAGCGCAACTGAGCTTCGGCGACGGCTTGATCGCCGGGGAAGTGAGCGATCTTCGCGAAGGCTGGATGACCCATGCTGACCGGGTTCTGGCGGATGAACAGATCGTCGGTGCGGTATACGAGGCGCTGGCGAGACGACATCCCAAGAGTCGTGGTCGTGGTCGGCTGGGCGCGCCGGCCGAGGTGGTGTTGCGATTGTTGATCCTCAAGCACGTTCGCACCTGGAGCTATCACGTGCTGGAACGCGAAGTGCGCGCCAATCTCGTGTATCGCGACTTCACCGGGTGGGCGGCGGCGAGACGCCGGACGCCAAGACGATGGGGCGCTGGGGCTTGGCTGTGGATCCGGAAACAATCAGGCAGATCCACGAACGGATCGTGCAAATCGCGCAGCAAAGGGGTGACGCAGGGACGCAGAATGCGCGTGGATACGACGGTGGTGGAGACCAACATCCATTACCCGACCGACAGCACGTTGCTGGGCGACGGGGTAAGGGTGTTGATCCGCATCATGAAGAAGGTCACCAAGATCGTCGGCACGGCCGGAACCAAACTGCGCGACCGAACGCGAAGCGTAAAACTGCGCCTGCTCGATATCTCGCGAACCGCACGTGCCAAAGGACCGCTCAATCACGAGAAGCTCAAGCAAGGCTACCGGCGGCTGTTGAACTCGACGAGCCGTGTGGTGGGGCAAGCGAAGCGCTTCTCCCATGAGATCGCCACCGGCGTGAAACGGGCCAGGGGCATCTTGAAGCGGCTGGCGCTGCAAGGCTTGCGGCAGGAGCTGGAAACGATGATGTCGCTCGTACGGCAGGTGATGCAGCAAACCCGGGAACGCATCTTCCGCGGCAACACGCGGGCGGAGGACAAGCTCTTCAGCGTGTTCGAGCCCTCGACGGAGATCATTCGCAAGGGCAAGGCCGGCAAGCCCAACGAGTTCGCCAAGATGGTCAAGCTGCAGGAAGCCGAAAACCAGATCGTGATCGACTACGAAGTCTACGACCGGCGGCCGAGTGATTCGGACCTGTTGATCCCGGCCATCGAAATCCACCAAGCCAAGCTCGGTCGCACGCCACGTCTGGTCGCAGCAGACGCCGGGTTCTATTCCGCCAGGAATGAAGCCGCGGCGAAGGCGAGCGGCGTCAAACGCGTCTGCATCCCCAATCGCTCCATCAAAAGCGTCGCGCGCAAGCGCGAGCAGAAGAAGCGTTGGTTCCGCAACGGCCAGAAATGGCGGACCGGATGCGAGGGACGCATCAGCGTGGCCAACCGGCGGCACGGGCTCGATCGCTGCCACTACAAAGGCAGCACCGGGATGAAGCGGTCGGTCGGGCTCGGCGTTGTCGCTGACAATCTCATGAGCATCGGCCGCGTGATGGAAGAACAGTCACTCCAAAGGTAGTCCACTTCCAGCGCCAATCTTGGCCTCTCATCGCCCCGCCGCCCCCGCGGGGCTTCTCGTTGTCTGCGTGGTTGACCCTGCCCTTCAGAGCCGCGATTTTTGCGCCGGAAAGTAGCTAGCCGACCTCATGCGCGAGCAGCAGGGTTTTCGATTATCCTGCGGTTCGCACCGCCGTATTTTGAACAAAAGTAGACGAGTGACCGACGCTCCCCGGCGTACACCTGCCTTACTTCATGCCGGAACCTACATGTGGTGATCAGTACGGTTCCTAAAGGTGGGCGAAACATTTGGAGTTTACGGTCGGTTGGATATACGACGAACTCACCGCCCTCAAAATCTGTCGCTAGCTGAACAATCACAGAATACTCGAAGTCGGGATCGCTCTCAGCATCCAAATGGATGCCAATGAAGGACCCAGGCGGCATGCGATGCATTTGGCATCGGCGAATGACGTATTCTGATGACGCTCCGAAGATCTTCCTGAGCGCGGAGACCCGCTCTGTCCTTTCAAGTAGTTCGATGATCTGCGCTGAAGCTGTACCATTCACGTTGCTAGGATTACGGCCGGCGTGATCCAGCCGCACTCGTCTTACAAAAACATTGTGAGAATCGCCGGCATCTCCCTTCCGAACCTCTTCTTCGGGAATATCGGACTGCAACTGATCGATCCTCGTCAACTCATCTTTGGTGAACAGCGTCTCGGGGGCAATCAGGACCGTACCTTTATCTGCCAGCTCTGAGCGGTACTTCGCGAGGGCATCTTCTGAAAGCAGACCAAGTTTATCACTCATTGTTCGCGCCTTTCGGATTCACTCAAATTCGACTCTTCTAATCCGCCTGCAACGAGCGGATCGCCAGATCCCAATTCTCGCCGTCGAAATCATCCATTCTTATGCTTTCGATCGTCGTTTTATCTAGGCATCGAACATTTACGCTGAATCCTGAAGGATTCGATCGCGGCCGATAAAATGGCTTTACGCCGCAAACCCGACAAAACGTATGCCGAGCGATGTTCTTATTGAACTGATATGTAGTGAGGAGTTCTTCGCCGCACTCAATCCTGAGCTTGTCGTCAGCAACGAGCATGTGCAAAACTCCGGACATTTGGCAGATTGAGCAATTGCACTTCACTGCAGAAATCTCTGCTGGCGCTCGTACGTAGAACTTGACAGCCCCACAGTGACAGCGGCCACTGTGTTCAACCTCCGGCCGACCATCTCCGTCACGCGAATCAATTCCGACTAGATTGCGGCACCACTCTAAGCTGAGACCATACGCGTGGTCGAATTCATCCAAGAAACGGCTACTGCAGTCGGCAGGGACCAGCTCGCTAATGAGCCTGATTGTCATCTCTCCGTGATATTTCTCCGCCGGATCCTCGCCGCCGACATGGACCTGGAAATACTCAAGATCATCAGTCCGAGCATCAAAGGTTCTGACTAAAGTGGTCCAAAGCGCCTGGATCATTTCCGCAGCATGTAGCTCAAAGGCAACCATGTAGGCGCAGCGCACTATGGGGTCTCTCGACGACAAGCCATGATATAGCGCACGCAGGTACCGGCTCGTTGTGGTACTGTAGTTAGGCTGTATTGCTCGGCCAAGTAGGCGCGACGCATCTGTTCTAAAGAGCTTTGAGTGGAAGTTTTCTGTTTCCAGAATACTGGGTAGCGCAGCGTTGCCGCCTTGGAGAACCCGACTGTGACCTCCCGTTTCATCCCAGCAGATAAAATTTGCGACCACACTGGTCAACTCAACGTCCCTCTGGAGGTCTCGATTGCGACGTATTGCGTCGAATATGAGATCCTTTTGCGATCCCGCCTGCAGGTGCGGGAACGCTTGTGACATCGCTAAGTATTCAGGTAGTAGACTGGCAACCTGATCTTTGGACATCTCCGCAGCGAACGGATGGGGGACAAGCAGAGCCCGGGCTCGCCGAGCCAAGTGCTCGCCAACTGGTATCTCTGAAGGTTGATGCAGTTTAGAGGAAGAAGCTTGGGATAACGTCATTCGAACCCGGGTATGCAGAGAGAGAGAGAGAGAGAGAGAGATTTTCTTGGCCTAGACCTAGGACCGCCAACCGATACCAATTCCCCCGGATCGAGAGACGAGTTCATTTTCCTGCAAAGAGGCATCACTTCGTCTTGAAGGCTCTCGATCTGGTCGATCCATCTAGTATCCTCCGGCTTCGGGTAGACCTTGGTGCGATAGTGCTTTGCTCAACTTATTTGTTCACGGATGTGTGGATTTTCTTGCTCCAAATGATTCCGTCGTCTCGCAGGCGTGCTCATTGGTTTCTCGATTGTGAGCTGTAGTTCCTACCGGGGTCGGTTCGCTTGCGCGAGATCAAAGCCAATTCCACGATGATTTCGTAGTGTGGGTTGGAGCGAGTGCCTGGGCCCGCACCTGCGCTATTGTGGTTGCGAGGTCAAGCACACGGGCTTTCGCTTTTTGCGCCTGACCAGCACTCAATACCAAAGGGAAGATATGCGCGCCTTCACTTTCGCCTGCCCGATCACCAACATGACGGTTCAGAAGTGGCTCGATGCTGATGCCGAGGCGACGGAACGAGAATTTCAAGGCCTTGTCTGCCCTGCTTGTTCGCAGTTGCACTTCATAAGTCGCAAGACTGGAAAACTGCTGGGGCAGAAAGAAAAATGACAGCGCCTCACAATTCTGAAGCGTTGACTTGTGTCCTTTTCCGGCTCTAGCGGTCACTTCCGTCTCCGCCCAGGAGCCTCGACGAGGCGCTAATGTAGGAGAGAGCGTCAGCCAGCTGTTACAAGCCCGCCGCTCCTGCGTGTAGCGCAGCCCCTGCAAGCGCTGAGCGGCCCAGCCGATAGACTTGTATATCTGAGCCAGCTTCAGATGCTCTCGTCGGGCATTGCTGTCAGGCGCGATCTGAGCGAGTGATCGGCATTTGTCCAATGCGGCGGTGGTACGACACGCGGGGGCTTGCTTGCACACCGGCCCTTCCCGTCCAAAAAGCCGCGCTTGCCTGCGATCACCCCGGAGCAAGGCCGGGATTTCCATTTCAGCCTCCTGCCAGCGCCAACAGCCGTGCGAGGTAGGTCGTGGGGTCACCTTCATTTCTCTCTCCATGTTGTCGTTCGGTCCGTGTCCGGTTGGAGACGCCAAGTCGGAAACCTGACAAAGTGGCACTCTCATTCCAGCGCGCCGTCGCGGCCGGACGCAGGTGCTTTTGCTCACGTCAAGCAAGGCTCGCACCAATTCTCGCGACCGGCACCCCGATTGCTGTGATGACATGGAAGGAAGCCGCAGCTGTTGCGCGGATCGGACATAGTCTGCGCACCGGAGCCTGAGCCACAGCAGTCAAAGTTGGACTAATACTCTCGCTGCTATCTGTAGTTGTGTTCAACAGGAAGTTGGCCTGGCAAATTCGCAGGCGTCACGACCCGCGATCCTATTGACTCGTTGCAACTCCGCTTTCCCCGTTTTGGCGTAGGAACGACATGTCTCGCCATGAGCTGCAGTGATCAGCAGACGCGTTCGTACCGGATCGGCATCTATTGGCACATGGCCTCGAGACGGCCGCTGGAGCACGGCAGCGTCTTCGGCCAACGACAGCATCATTGGATCGCGTGCCGCAAGCCGCATCACACCAGGTGATGCTCCGATACTGTGCGCTTAGGTAGGTGGCCATAGGGCACATTTATCCTCAAGGAACGATCTGAATTCGGCGCGTGAGCGGACCGTAGTCAGTTGAGGCTGGCCTTGTCGTATTCAGCCGCGTCCGGTTGGAGACGATGATGAGCGGAACCCGACAGTAGAATGCAACTCTTCCTCCAGCGCGCCGCGAAGCACCTGGTTATGCCCTTTTTCAAGCAAGGCTCGCACAATGTCTTTTGCGGCACGCCGATTGCTGGGAGACGGGCAGGATCGATTACGTCCATCGCAGTCTCGGAGGCACCGAGCCCGGAGTTCAGATGAAACTTGCTCGATTGATTCGAATCGATGCCATAGACGCCGCACGCTTGAGTGATCGTCCGCCAATTCAGGCTTCGCCCGTCCGTCGCTGGGTGCCCGCGTGGCGTTTGCCCAGGAGCGGCTTTGGTTCTTGTCGGAGGGCGGCAGAGACGCCGCGACATCAAGATGGGTTTGCGCTGACGGAGCTCGACAAGGTTGCGCTGCAGTCGACCTGGGATGGCCACCCTCGTCGAGTTGATTTGCTCAATACTCTTGGCACGTACAGGAGCAGCTGAAATGCGAGCGCTACATGTTGATCATCGTGCGGACCTTTCTCGCGCGTTGCAACGAGCGCTCCTGGATTGCGCTTTTGGCGTTCACGCCCTGCAAGCGCCCACTTCCTTGTGAACTCCCAAATCCCGAGACCACGCTCATGCGCAAGGTTCGCGCCAATATACCGTATAAGTAAGGAAAAGAGAGGTGTCCTCATGTCCAAAAACAATGCGGGCCAATTCAATGAACTTGCCACTCTATATGAAGACACCGTTCACTGGCCCTTTCGAAAAGAGATCGAAATTCCAAGCGTATTACTGGCTATTGGTGATGTTGAGGGTCTCTCAGTCCTCGACTTCGGGTGCGGCACGGGGATGTATTCCCGCTGGCTAAAGCAACGCGGCGCGGGCCGGGTTGTAGGGTACGATCCGACGAAAGGCATGCTCAACTACGCGCGGCGTCGGGCGGAGAAGGAGTTTCCGGGCATCTCCTTCGTCACTCGTCTCAGCCCCGATTTGATAGGTCAATTCGACCTGGTTCTTGCCGTGCATGTGCTGCAATACGCTAGCAGCGGACCTGAGCTGCAAGATATGTGCGCCAACATGGTCGGTCTGTTACGTCCTGGCTGGCGCTTGCTGACACTGGCGATTCACCCATCTTACGATCCACGTCGGAACTATTACGAACGCTATGGCCTCAGGCTCAGCGCCGATGATCTTCAGAAACCATATGTCGATGGTGGAGGTGTAAGGATACGACTCTGCAAAAACGGAAAGCAGGGCAGCGTCTTCGCATCGTATTGGTCCGCTGCTTCTTTAGAGCGGGCGTAAGGGCAAGCCGGCCTCCGATCGTTGAAGTGGCGGGAACTGGATGCCCCAGAATGCGCCGCTTTCGTCGGCGTAGGAAAAGAATTCACTGATCGTGATGTGCCTGGCGCCCGCGATCGGGCTGCTCGCAGTATTCCTCACCTATCCGCTGGGCCTCGGCGTCTGGCTCGCCTTCACCGACACCACGATCGGCCAGCGCGGCATTTTCATCGGCCTGGAGAATTTCCAGTATCTCTGGAGCGATCCCCTGTGGTGGGGCGCGGTGTTCTACAGCGTGTTCTACACCGCGGTCGCGACCTTCGGGAAATTCGCGCTCGGCTTCTGGCTTGCGCTGCTGCTCAACAACCACTTCCCGCTCAAGAGCCTGCTGCGCGCCATCGTGCTGTTGCCGTGGATCGTGCCGACGGTGCTGTCGGCACTGGCGTTCTGGTGGATCTACGATCCGCAGTTTTCGATCATTTCCTATCTCCTGGTCGACGTGCTGCACATCCGCACCACCTATATCGACTTCCTCGGCACGGCCTGGCCGGCGCGCTTCTCGCTGATCGTGGCCAACATCTGGCGCGGCATTCCCTTCGTCGCGATCTCGCTGCTGGCGGGCCTGCAGACCATCTCGCCCTCGCTCTATGAGGCGGCGATGCTGGACGGCGCCAGCGCCTGGCAACGCTTCCGCTACATCACCTTCCCGATGATGATGCCTATCCTGGCGATCGTGATGACGTTCTCGATCATCTTCACCTTCACCGACTTCCAGCTCGTCTACGCCATCACCCGCGGCGGGCCGGTCAACTCCACGCATCTGCTGGCGACGCTCGCGTTCCAGCGCGGCATCGCCGGCGGCGAGCTCGGCGAGGGTGCGGCGATCGCGGTATCGATGATCCCGTTCCTCGTGTTCGCGACATTGTTCAGCTACTTCGGCCTCGCGCGCCGCAAATGGCAGCAGGGAGAAGCCAATGACTGACGCAGCCGCCCAACAATCGACCAACGTCGCCAGCGCCACGCCTGATACCATGGCGTGGGATTCCCGCGCGCGGCGAGTGATGATGATCTATCTGCCGCTGTCATGCTTCGTGCTGATCCTGCTGTTCCCGTTCTACTGGATGGCGATCACCTCGTTCAAACCGAACGCCGAGCTTCTGAACTACAAGGAGCACAATCCGTTCTGGATCTCCTCGCCGACGCTCGCTCATATCAAGCACTTGCTGTTCAACACCGCCTATCCGACCTGGCTGAAGACCACGATGTTCGTGGCGATCGGTTCAACTTTCCTGTCGCTGTTTGCCTCGACGCTCGCGGCTTACGCGATCGAGCGCCTGCGCTTCCGCGGCAGCCCCTATGTGGGCCTCGGTATCTACCTCGCTTATCTGGTGCCGCCCTCGATCCTGTTCATTCCGCTGGCCACCGTGATCGTGCAGTTCGGCCTGTTCGACTCGCCGATGGCGCTGATCCTGGTGTATCCGACCTTCCTGGTGCCATTCTGCACCTGGCTCCTGATCGGCTATTTCAAGTCGATCCCGTATGAGCTCGAGGAATGCGCGCTGGTCGACGGCGCCACACGGCTGCAGATCCTGCGGCGGATCACGCTGCCGCTTGCGGTGCCCGGCCTGATCTCGGCCGGCATCTTCTCCTTCACGCTGTCATGGAACGAGTTCATCTACGCGCTCGCCTTCATCCAGAGCGGCGCCAACAAGACGGTGCCGGTCGCGATCCTGACCGAGCTCGTCACCGGCGACGTCTACCAGTGGGGCGCGCTGATGGCGGGCTCGCTGCTCGGCTCGCTGCCGGTCGCGCTGTTTTACTCGCTGTTCGTCGATTACTACGTGTCGTCGCTGACGGGCGCGGTGAAGGAATAAGGCTCTAGGAGCCTGTCCAGTTAGCATCGGGAAGCCGGTTTTATCCGAATGATAGCGGCTCATGCGGCCCTCGCCAGCTTGACGAGGTTGTGAGCGGTGCAAATCAGGGCCCATTCGGGCTTCACTTTGTC
>NZ_JAACFS010000055.1 GCF_029051645.1 Bradyrhizobium sp. CSA112 | reverse complement strand
GACCCCGCCTCGCGACGGCAGCCCTTGCGTTTCACTAACCCTTCACCTCCATCAGGTTGGGTGGAAGACTTTCACTTCCGAGCTATTGAGCATGCCCGGCACACAACGAAGCCGCGGGCGCGGCATTTGAGGGTAGGTAGTAACGGCCGCCTCCTGTCTGAGAGGATTGAGGTTTTTCAGAGCCCAACCTTTCAGACAGGAGGTTTTCCGATGGCCGAGATGAGCCCTCTTCGCCGCCGCATGATCGAGGACATGACGGTCCGCAATCTGTCGCCGGCGACGCAACGATCCTACCTTGCCGCGGTATCGAAGTTCAGCCGGTATTTCGGTCGGTCTCGGCCTGGAGGATGTCCGCACCTTTCAGGTTCATCTGGTGGCGATCGGGATGTCCTGGCCGGCGCTGAACCAGATCGTCTGTGCGCCGCGCTTTTTCTACGGTGTGACGCTCGGCCATGACGCCATTCCGGAGCGCATCGCCTATGCGCGCGAGCCGCGCAAGCTGCCGGTCGTGCTCAGCGCCGACGAGGTCGTGCGCTTCCTGGAGGCGATCCCAAGCCTCAAAAGCCGCAACGCGCTGACGACGGTCTATGCCGCCGGACTGCGCGTGTCGGAGGTGGTTCTGCTGAAGATCACCGACATCGACAGCCAGCGGATGGTGATCCGGGTCGAGCAAGGCAAGGGCGGCAAGGACCGTTACGTCATGCTCTCTCCGCAGCTGTTGAGGATTCTGCGCAGCTACTGGCGGTTCGCCCGGCCGCAGCGCTGGCTGTTTCCCGGCCGTGACGAGGACCGGCCGCTTGCTCCCACCGTATTGCACGCTGCTTGCCGTTCAGCCCGCCCGGCGGCCGGCCTGAGCAAACAGGTGATGGTCCACACGCTGCGACACAGCTTCGCGACGCATCTGCTGGAGAACGGGGCCGACGTGCGCATCATCCAGGTGCTGCTCGGAACGGCGACATACTGCCCACGAACACCTGGTTGAAGGGCTGATCTACTACCGATTTCATCCCCGATTCGGCGAGACCGCGCTGATCAGTCGGCAGCTCGAGTACCGGGGTGTCGAACTCGTAGTCGTCTTGCAGCCGGACCGCTCGCTCGCTTGCATTCCGGCGTGGATGACACGGGAGGCTGCTGCTCAATACGTGCTCTGTGAGAAGCCCCGTTTCTCCGTTGATATCTTGCGATCCCTGCGCGCAGCAGCCGATGCGCTCCTAGGCTCTCTCCAGTCCGAATCAAAGATGGAGGAAGCCGATAATGCCGCGCCAATCCAAAAGCCTCCAACCGAGCCTGTTCGAGGACGAGGCGCCCCGCGTCATTTTGGCGGCCGCACCGATGGGCGATCTGGCCGCTCTGGTGGAAGCCCTGCTGCGCGAGATCGCGACCGCCCTGGCAAACGTGGAGAGCAGCGATGAGCAAGATCACGACTGAGCATCTTGCGCGCGGCGCCTATGTTTACATCCGACAGTCGACGGCCGATCAGCTGACGCATAATCATGAGAGCCGACGCCGGCAATATGGTCTCGTGGATCGGGCCCGTCAGCTCGGCTGGACCACGGTCGAGGTCATCGAC
This sequence comes from Bradyrhizobium sp. CSA112, assembly GCF_029051645.1. Classification (GTDB taxonomy): domain Bacteria; phylum Pseudomonadota; class Alphaproteobacteria; order Rhizobiales; family Xanthobacteraceae; genus Bradyrhizobium. Next base: position 27,997 of record NZ_JAACFS010000055.1, on the reverse strand, counting down.
GATGATCTTGGCCGTTCGGGCGGCGGCATCGCTCGGCCGGGCTTCGAGCGCTTGCTGGCTGCAATCTGCGAAGCCCGCGTTGGCGCGGTGCTCGCGATCGAGGTATCGCGACTGGCGCGCAACGGCCGCGACTGGCACACGTTGATCGAGTTCTGTGGATTAGTGGGAACGATCATCGTCGACGAGGACGGAATCTACGATCCTCGGCGCCCCAATGATCGGCTGTTGCTTGGGATGAAAGGCACGATGAGCGAGCTTGAGCTGTCGCTGTTTCGCCAGCGTTCGCAGGAAGCGTTGAAGCAGAAGGCGCGCCGCGGTGCGCTAGTCCTCGGTGTTGCTGCCGGCTATGTCAAAGTCGGGCGCGACCGGATCGAGAAGAATCCCGACCAGCGCGTCCGGGATGCACTGCAGCTCGTCTTCGCAAAGTTTACCGAGTTCCAGAGCGCACGTCAGGTCCACATCTGGCTTCGCGACGAAGGCATCGAGTTGCCCGTGAAGTCGCGCGCTGGCGAGGCGCGCGGTGTCGTCTGGAGGTTGCCGGCCTACAATATCGTGCACAACATTCTGACCAATCCGATTTATGCTGGCGCCTATGCCTTCGGGCGCACGACGAGCAAGGTGAGCGTCGAGCAGGGGCGCAAGCGCGTGAGGCGTGGCGTGCATCGACCGATGGGCGAATGGGATGTACTGATCAAGGATCATCATGAGGCCTACATCACCTGGGAGGAGTTCGAGAGGAACCAGCGCGTGATCGCCAACAACGCCACCGGCAAAGGCAGCGCCACCGTCAAGGGAGCGGTTCGGCGCGGAGAGCTGTTGCTGCCAGGACTCCTGCGCTGTGGTCATTGCGGCCGCAAACTGCATGTGTCCTACAGCGGCAAGCTCGGACGCTACAGCTGCTACGGCGCTCGCACAAATCACGGCACGGCGCGCTGCATCTCGATCAGCGGCTTAAGCATCGATGCTGCCGTTGGCACGGAGGTGCTGCGTATCCTGAAGCCGCTCGGCACTGATGCCGCCGTCAAGGCGATCGAGACCCAGACGAGCGAGACATCGGCTGCGCAAAGGCAGCTTGAGCTGTCGCTTCAACAGGCGCGCTACGAGGCCGCGCATGCCCGGCGGCAATACGACGCAGTCGATCCCGCCAATCGCTTAGTGGCCGGCGAGCTGGAGCGCCGCTGGAATGAGGCATTGCAGGCCGTGCACCAAATAGAAGGCGAGATCGCTGCCATTGTCGCGGCCAAGCCTCCACCGCTGGGCGAAAGGGAGCGACAGCAACTCATGCAGATCGGCGCCGACCTCGAGCTGGCCTGGTCGCATCCAGGCGCCACAGCCGCTACGCGCAAGCGGATATTGCGCACGGCGCTCAACGAGATCGTGGTGCGCAAGGAAGGCGCAGTTATCAACATGGTTCTTCACTGGCAGGGTGGCGATCACACTGCCCTACAGGTCAAGCTGAGATTGAATGCTGCCGGCCGGCCCCATTGGCCGCTGCGTGAAGATACGATTGCGCTGGTGTGCGAGCTGGCGCGTTTGATGCCGGATCGGCAGATCGCACGCCTCCTCAATCGTTCAGGCAAGCCGACCGGGTATGGCAACGGATGGACGGAGCAGCGCGTGCGCGGCTTCCGCAAACACCACGACATTGAGGTTTACCGGGATGGCGAATGGGCTGAGCGTGGCGAGATCACGCTCGATGCGGCCGCACAGATCATCGGCGTCGCCAAGATGACGGCACTGCGTATGATTCGAACAGGCGATCTCAATGGGCGGCAGGCCTGCAAGGGTGCGCCCTGGGTCATCAAGGCGGAGGATGTGGCCGCATTCGGTGCCCGGAAGCGATCAACAGGTCCGGTAACATCAAATCCCACGCAGCAGACCTTTGAGTTTCAGTGAGATACGAGGATGCGTATTATTACTCATGACTGCTCGGCCACGCCAGCCTGGCCAGCACGGCGCGCCACATCCAGGTCGCCACCAAGACCATCAGCAACACGCCAAGTCCGCTTGACCGGCTCCGTCTGGAGGTCGTGCCGCCCGGCTGAGCGGGCATCATGACTCCGGTTCTGGAGGTGGCGGATGTCTTCCGCCGGCACGGCGAAGCGTTTCGGCAGGCCCGCGCCGGGCATCTCGGCCGCGTCGAGCGGCGCGTCATGGGCGCCATCACGGCGTGCCGGACGGCGGCGCTCGGCGGTCACATCGAGCAGTGCGACGATTGCGGCACCACGCGCATCGCCTACAACTCCTGCCTTATGGGCAAAGCCGGTAATGGGGAGCTGGCAATCGCGATCACCGTATTTTCCTGTGTATTGCCGCTCTCGAGCTCTCCATTACAAGTCGCCCGTGCGGCCCCGTTGGGTCGGCCACTGATGGCCGGTCACATACGGAGACGGACATGTTGGAGACGTACTTCTCGGCAGCGAAGATGCTGGGGCATCTGCGCAGTGGGCCGAGCGGGCCTTACCTTGACGGGTTTGCAGCGGCGCTGGAGCAGCAGGGCTATGGCCCCGAGACAGCGGTACGCTATTTGCGAGCGGCGGCTCACATCGGCCATGTCATGGCCGAGCAAGGCGCGGGCCTGACGGACGTTGATCTCGCCGCGTTCGGCGAGCACCTGCGCACTTGCCGGTGTCCACGCGCCAAAGGCGGCCGGCGCAACCACCACACCATCTACGGTGCCAGGCTCTTTCGTCGGCACCTCGTCGAGCTCGGCCTTTGCCGGTCCGCGGCCGTGGGGGCAGCACCCGCCGAGCCGCAGCTGCTGGTCGCGGACTTCAAGACGTGGCTGCGCAAGCATCGCGGCGCATCCGATGCCACCGTCAGGCTCTACGCCCGCGACGCCGCGGGCCTGATGATGGAGCTTCGATCTGACCCGGCCGGCTGGAGGCCGAACGATGTCCGCAGTTACTTCCTGGAGCGGGCGAGCAATAGCGGGAGTGGCACGATCGAGAAGATGACGACGAGCCTGCGGGCTTTCCTGCGGTATCTCGCAGTCGCAGGCCGTTGTCAGGCAGGTCTCGACGGCGCCGTTCCGGCCTACGCTCATTGGCAGCTTGCCGACATGCCCCGGTATCTATCGACCGAGCAGGTCGACCGGCTGATCGCTGCCTGTGACGGCGATGCCGGTGCGCGCCGGCGTGATCGTGCGATCGTACTTTTGTTGGTGCGCCTCGGCCTGCGGGCCGGTGACGTGGCGCAACTGCGTCTCACCGATATCGAGTGGCAAACGGGATCGCTGCGGGTCTGCGGCAAGTCGCGCTACGAGGTCCGGCTGCCGCTACCGCAAGACGTCGGGGATGCGATCGCCGCCTACCTCGAATGCCGGCCGTCTACTCGCCGGAACGATGTCTTGTTCCTGCGCACGATCGCGCCGTTCCGGCCATTCCGACGAGGCGACGGCATCTCGTCGGTGGTGAAGCGTATCATGAAGCGGGCCGACATCGTGCCGCCGGTCAAAGGGGCCCACGCTCTGCGGCACACCGCGGCGACCGAGATGCTGCGCCACGGCGTGCCGCTCGACAAGATCGGCCTCGTCCTTCGGCATCGCGGCATCGACACGACGGCCTATTACGCAAAGGCCGACGTCGTGCTGCTGAAGCAGGTTGCTCAGCCCTGGCCGGAGGCGCTCTGATGCTCGACGCCATCGAGACCTATCTCGCGCTCCGCCGCACCACGGGCTTCGCGATGTCGACCGCGGAGTACCTGCTGAAGAGCTTTGCCGCCTTCGCGGCCGAGCGTGGACAAACGTACGTCGAGACAAAAACAGCGATCGACTGGGCCGCGCTCGGACCATCCGTCGCGCAACGCGATGCAGGGCTAAGAGCCGTCTGTCGCTTCGTACGCCATGTCCGGGTGGAGGACGTCGGGCACGAGCTGCCGCCGGCAAATCACTTCGGCGCCCGTAAGAAGCGTCGCACGCCGCACATCTACACGACAGACGAGATCAGTCGGCTGGTCGAAGCTGCGCTCCGGCTTCGGCCAATGCGCGGCTTGCGCCCGCACACGCAAGCGACCTTGATCGCGCTGCTCTCATCCACCGGGCTCAGGATCTCCGAAGCCCTGAAGCTGACGATCGCGGACGTGACCCGCGACGTCTGCTGATCCGCGAGACCAAGTTCCGCAAGACGCGACTGGTGCCGCTGCACGACACGGCGGCCGCCGGCTTGCAGCGATACCTGGCACGTCGCGGGCCCGGCTCAGACGATGATCCGGTGTTCATCGACAAGCGCAATCGGCCGCTACGCTACATTGCCGTCAAGGAGACCTTCGACAGGCTGGTCGACAAGGCTGGCATCAGATCGACGTCGGCTCGCCGTCCTCGCCTGCACGATCTGCGGCACACGTTTGCGGTGCGCGCGCTGCAAGGCAGCCCTACCGGCCGAGGCCGGTGCGGGGCACACATGGCGGCACTCGCGACCTACATGGGTCACGTCAACATCTACGCGACCTACTGGTACCTCGAGGCCACGCCCGACCTCTTGCGCGATGTCGCCACGGCCGGCGAAGCGTTTATGTCCGAAGGGAGGTCATCATGACGCCGATCGCTCCCCTCATCGAGACGTTCCTGCGCGACACACTCGCTTGCCAGCGGGGCGAGCCGGCACACGAGGGACTCCTATGCCTCGAGCTTCCAGCTGCTGTTCGTGTTCGCCGCCGACCGGCTCAAGGTCAAACCATCGGCGCTGACGCTCGAGCAGATCGATGCCGGGCTCGTCAGCGCCTTCCTCGAGCATCTTGAGGACGAGCGCAAAAACGCGGCCGTGACGCGCAACGTTCGCCTGCCGGCGATCAAGTCGTTCTTTCGCTTCCTCGAGTACCGGCAGCCGGCAGCGCTCGAGCAGATCCGCTGTGTACTGGCGATCCCGTTCAAGAAAACTGACACGCGCCTGGTGCCCTACCTTCTGCGCGAAGAGCTCCAAGCCGTGCTCGACGCTCCCGATCCGGCGACACGCGATGGCATCCGCGATCGCGCAATGCTGCACGTGGCCGTCTGCGCAGGGCTGCGCGTCTCCGAGCTGACGGGCCTCAAGGTCGATGACATCGACCTGCCTTCGATGAGCATCCGCGTGCTCGGCAAGGGACGCCGGGAGCGGACGCTGCCGTTGTGGAAGCCGGCGGCCGCTGCACTGCGTGCCTGGCTCGCCATCCGCGGGCAGGTCGCGACACCCGAGGTGTTCGTCAACGCCCGCGGTGAGCCGCTGAGCCGATGGGGCTTTGCCTATCTGCTCAGGCAGCACGCCGCGACTGTGGCTCGCAAGCAGCCCGGTCTCGCCAGGAAACGCGTCTCGCCCCACGTGCTCAGGCACTATCTACCCCGCCCGACTATGTCGGGTAGCTTTAGTTTTGCCCACAATTCCAAGGGTTTATGCGATAACATGTAGAGATAGTTTGTAGCCCTTCCGGCAATCCAGCTTGGACAGGGAGCAAACAGTGAAGTGTTTCATCAATGATGATTTGGCGTTGTCGCGGCCACTAGAGGGCCCGGTGGCGAGTTACATTGTTCCGTTCGCCGAATGGCTCGGCGATCGAGGCTACGGTCTTGTTTCCATGAGGAACCAGGTGCTGATGGCGGCAGGCTTCAGCAAATGGCTCCGGCACAAGGGGATTGAGCTAAGCGACATAGGTGGAGATCATCCTGGGCGTTATTTGCTAGACCGAGCGCAGCGACCAAAGCTTGGAGATACCGCCGCTCTTCGACATCTACTGGCTTTTCTGCGAAGCCAGAACGCAATCGCCGAAGAGATTGAGGCCGGCCACAACCCATCGCCGGTAGAACAACATGTGCAGGCATATGAGCGGTACTTGCAACATGCACGTGCGCTGTCTCGTCAAACGATCATAAATTATCGGCCAGTCGTTCGAGGTTTTCTCAACTTCCGCTTCAGTGATGGTGAGGTGTCGCTCGCACAATTGCGTGCCGTCGACGTGATCGATTTCGTGCAAAAGACGATTTCGCGTCTCAACATGCGACGCGCCAAGATCATAACCACCGCACTGCGGTCATTTCTCTCCTATGCGCGGTATCGTGGGGACATCACGTCGGACCTGGCGGCAGCGGTCCCGATCGTGGCCAACTGGTCGCTTTCATCTATTCCTCGTGCGATCGGCCGCGACGAGGTAACTCGCTTACTCGCCAGCATTGACCGCGATACGCGAGTCGGGTGCCGCGACTACGCGATGATCCTCGCATTGGCGAGGTTGGGATTGCGATCGAGTGAGGTAGTTTCGCTCGAACTCGATGATATCGATTGGGTCGCCGGGCAGATCCGTGTGCGTGGCAAGAACGGTCAACGCAACGACCTTCCGTTGCCAGCGGACGTTGGCGAGGCGATTGCCGACTACCTGCGGAAGCCGCGCCCACACAATGCCAACCGTCGGGTCTTCTTGCGCGACAAGGCCCCGATCCGCGGGTTCAAGGGGCCGAGTGGGTTCGGGTCGGTCATCCGACGCTCACTTAGGAGGGCCGGCATCGAATCTCCCACAAAGGGAACGCACCAGTTCCGACACGGCCTTGCCTCAGAGATGCTTCGTGGCGGTGCCTCGCTGGGTGAGATCGGTGAAGTTCTGGGACACCGTCATGTGCAGACAACGGCGATTTACGCCAAGGTCGATCTCGACGCTTTGCGAACACTGGCTTTGCCATGGCCGGGAGAAGCCCAATGAGCACGCTCCGACAGGCTGTTAAGGAGTACATCGAGATGCGGCGAGGGCTGGGGTTCAAGCTGCGAGAGACAGAACGGGGATTGATCGATTTCGCCGCCTTCCTGGAGGCCAACGACACGCCACACATCACGACGGAACTGGCCCTTGCCTGGGCTCAGCGGCCGTCGCGCGCGCAGCCTTCGCATTGGGCGAGACGGCTGGGGTATGTCCGCGTATTCGCCCGTCATCGAGCTGCCGCTGATCCGCGAACCCAGATTCCCCCGGACGGTCTGCTACCCTTTCGCCCGAAGCGAGCTCGGCCTTATCTCTATTCAAAGGAAGACATCCAGCGCCTCTTGTCCGCAGCGCTTGAGATGCCGTGCCGATATACTCGCTGCAAGCTCAGGCCATGGACATATTATTGCTTGTTCGGATTGCTGAGCGTTTCCGGCTTGCGCCTCGGCGAAGCCCGCAACCTCAAACTTTCGGACATCGATTTCGATGCCGCTGTGCTGACGATCCGTGGCACGAAGTTCGGAAAGTCTCGTCTTGTGCCGATGCAGGCATCAACGTGCGCAGTGCTCCAGGATTATCTCAAACGCCGCCGACAGCATTGTGCAGCCCAGGCAGCGTTTCCTTATTTGTTCACGTCCCAGTTGGGCAACCGCCTTGATGTGGGAGACATTCATCGAACATTCTATACTCTGTCTCGCCAGATCGGCCTGCGAGGCGCAACTGACAGCCACGGCCCGCGCCTGCATGACATGCGGCACGTGTTTGCGACGAACACACTGGTGCGTTGGTACGAAGCCGAGCAAGATCCCGAGCGGCTCCTGCCCATTTTGTCCACCTATCTCGGTCATGTCCACGTGGCCGATACCCAATGGTACCTCACCGGTTCACCCGAGCTGATGAAAGAAGCAATGCGCCGCCTTGAGCGCCGCTGGGAGGATCGGACATGACCAAGCATGCCAGCCTCGCGCCACTTTTGGAGCGCTTTTTCACCCAACGCCTGATGCAACAGCGGCAGGCAAGCCCCCATACGATCAGTTCCTATCGCGATACATTTCGGCAGTTGCTGAAGTTCGCCGAACGAACATTGCATAAGCCGCCGTCTCGCTTGAACTTCGAGGAGGTCGACGCGCCGTTGATCGTTGCCTTCCTTGGTGACCTGGAGAACCATCAGGGTATCAGCGTCCGCAGCCGTAACCTGCGCCTCACGGCGATTCATTCCTTCTTTCGCTACGCGGCCTTCGAGGCACCCGAGCATTCCGCCCAAATCCAACGCGTGCTTGCAATCCCCAGTAAGCGCTTCACTCGAACCCTCGTCAATTTCCTGACCCGCCCAGAGGTCGATGCCTTGCTGGCCGCACCGGATCAATCGACCTAGTCCGGGCGACGTGATCACGCGTTCCTACTGGTCGCCGTGCAGACCGGACTGCGGCTATCGGAGATCACTGGTCTCAAGCGGGACGATCTGTTCTTCGGCACGGGCGCCCATCTGCGGGTCATCGGCAAAGGGCGCAAGGAACGCTGCACCCCATTCGCCAAATCTACGACCACGGTCTTGAGAAGCTGGCTGAAAGAGCCTCAGCGCGGAGAAGAGAGTATCCTGTTTCCCAGCGCCAGAGGCGAGCGGCTGAGCGTTCATGGCGTTCAGTATATGCTGAACAAGCACCGCCGGACCGCTTCTGCCATGTGCCCGTCTCTGAATGGAAAGCGCGTCACTGTTCATCGTCTGAGGCACACGATGGCCATGGACCTCCTGCAGGCCGGCGTCGATCGCGCCGTCATCGCCCTATGGCTCGGCCATGAATCGGTCGAGACCACACAGATCTATCTCGAGGCGACGTTGGCGATGAAGGAGACGGCACTGGCAAAGGCGCTCTCATATTCCGGTAAGTCATCCCGCTTCCGGCCCGACGACAATCTGCTGGAGTTCTTGAACAGCCTGTAGATCACGCTGACTATGTCGGGTGGCCCGGGTGTTTCTGCAGGAAACCTCGTTGTTTCTCAGATGTTTGTAGTTCCAGTCTAAAGCTACCCGACATAGTCGGGCGGGGTAGATAGTGTCGTCTATGTCTTGATCGATATAGGAGGCACACCTGCGCGATGGTCGTTCTGCAAGCGACCGGGGACATCCGGAAGGTGTCGCTGTGGCTGGGCCACGCTACGCTGACGACCACCGAGGTCTACACGCGCGGCGATCCAACCGAGAAGCTCGATGCGATGGAGGCATCGTGCCGCCCCACCTGCGGCGCGGCGTCTTCCAGCCCACCGACCGGCTGATCGAACTCCTCAGGCGTACCTCGTAATGGAGAGCGGGGTTGGCGGTGATTGGTGCAGGAGCGCGATCAAATTGCCGCCAGCTCCCCATTACCGGCTTTGCCCATAAGGCAGGTAATGGGCGTCGCCCATTACCTGCCGCAACCGCCATTGCCCCAAGTGCCAGGGGCTGGCGCGCGCCGAATGGCTCGCGCATCGACAGGCCGAACTGTTGCCGGTGCCGTACTTCCATGTCGTCTTCACCCTGCCGACGCTGGCGGGCGAGATCGCGTTCCAGAACAAGGCCGCCGTCTATGCGATCCTGTTTCGCGCCGCCGCTGAGACGCTCACCACCATTGCCGCCGAACCCAGGCATCTGGGCGCGCAAATCGGCGTCACCGCGGTGCCCCATACCTGGGGTCAGACCCTGCAGCAGAACCCTCACTCAAGATACCGGGCATTATCATCTCCTTGATTTTCAAGTGAACAACGCAAGTTGATCTTCCGCGCAACCCCCCTGCAGAATTAGCTTGCCGGTGCGGTGGAGGCCCTCAATAACGCTGCGAATGGGTTCGGCATCCAAATCACGGCGGCTGACTTCCCAAGGTGCACGAGGAGTTATTTGTTCGCACTTCAATAGGCCGGCTTCAACCAGCCTTTGGATGGTGTGGTGGCTGACGCCGCATATTCGCGCAGCTTCGCTCAAACTCACTCTCTCCGGATCGTGCAGAGCTCGTTTTTGACCGGCTATCGAATGGTTACGCCGGGCTGTCGCTACACGGGTCTGATTCCACCGCTTCCCTTTACCCGTGGAATAGCCGCGTCGGTTCAACACAGAGGCAATCTGGTCGTCGCCGTATCGAACAGCCATGCGACGAATGATCTCCAGCGCCTCCATGGGCGTGGCCGTTTCCGTTACGGAACGTGGTCGTTCCATCGTGAGTTGCGTATGCGCACCTCCTTTCCAGGGAATCAGCAACTCAAGGTTTTTTTTATCCTGGTCAGTGCGTACAATGATCTCTTCGATGGCGGTGCGGAAGATCATCTTCTTAAGTGTCGGGGGACAGTGGTTGCTCTGCCAGACTCCAGCAAAATGATCACCCATCGAACGTATTCTGATTTCCTCTTCAGGCGATAACGAGTAGCGCTCGGTTTCGAGACTGGAAAGCCGCTGCTTGACTGCCTCGATCTCTTCCAGCTTTCCGTTCCACCGCCGTTCCAACTCGCTGGCTGCAAGTCGATTCCGGGCATCCACCGCGTCGTACTGTTCGAAGGCCTTCCTCGCCTCATACACCAGTTGCTCGAGCTTGCGGGACAGGGCGGTACATTGAGCGGTGCCGACAGCACTCAGTTCTTCGAGAGCTCGCAGACTGGCTTCCACCCCCAATGGCGCGATCGCCTTTAATAGTTCTTGTCCTACGCACCGGTCTACCGAGCTGCCGCCGAAGCCGATGCAATACTGCCCGCCATCATCGTAGTCGCCCTTGCAAAGGTAGCGCGCATGGGTGCCACGGCCGCCCCAATACCGTACATGCAGCTTGCGCCCACAATGTCCGCAGCGCAGGAGTCCGACCAGAAGACCCTGGCCAGCGCGAATCGCCGCCATCGATTCGTCCCCCTCCCAGTTCACCGAATTGCGCCGTATCATTCGCTGATTCTCTTCGTAGGTTGCCCAGTCAATATAACCTACATGATGATCGCGGATGAAGACGCGGCACTCTTCGGCGGGGCGCATCGCGCTCTGACGTTTCTCGAGCCGGCCTCCTACCAGCAAGGTCGTTACTGGACGCCGTCCCCAAACAGAGGCACCGGCGTAGAAGGGATTGCGCAAAATGTCGCGGATTAGGCTCTGCGAAGGAACCTTCCAGATCAGCCGCGTTCCCTGTATGGGATTGACCGGTAGCTCCAGGTCGTGATCACGGAACCATTGGAATGTCTGACGCACGCTCCACAGTTCTCGAAACTTGGCGAACACGAGCTGTATCGCTTCGCAGACCCGTCGGTCGGGATGAAACATGATCTTACCCACGGGGTCGCGGGCATACCCAATCGGAAGCCGTTTGAACAGTTCGCCGCGGCGCGCTTTGGCTTCCTGCCCTGCCAGCATTCGTTGGCGTATAACCTTGAGCTCGACGACGCTGAGTGTCCCTTTGATACCCAACACCAACTGATCGTCGAGATTATTCAGATCGTAGACCTGTTGCTCGTCAGCGATTAGCGTTCCAAAGATCTGGCATACCTCCAACAGCCGACACCAATCTTTGTCCGTTCGGGATAGCCGTGATACCTCTCGGCTGCCGACGATTCGGACCTCTCCCAGCGCTACCGAGCTGAGGACGCGCTCAAAGCCTTCCCGCTGGGCGGCGGCAAGGCCCGCGCTCGATCCCAGGTCATTATTGATGATCTCGACCTCCTGCCAGCCCAGCGCACGCACCCGTTCGGCCATCGCATACTGGAGGAGTTGACTTTCCTTATTCTGTCGTACTTGCTTTTCGCTGGATTGCCGAAGGTAGACGATCGCCTTGCGAGCCAGATGCTCCGGTTTGATTTTGGGATTGTGCAAGAGCTCTGTCATTTCCTCTTCTCCTCTCCTCGTGAAACACCGCTGCTATAACGCGGGCTATGAGATCGATCAGATCGGCGCGTGTCGCTGCGTCCATTGGCACGGCGCCGCATTCCCTTGAGATCATCAAATCTAAAAGTTGAAGTTGCACCACGACGACCTCCCTCGCTTCCGCTAACGCGCGGTCGCCGAAGGTTATCGTGGACAGGGTGAGTCGAGTCGTGAGGCGATCAATGAAGCGAGAGATAGGAGGGCTTGCTTACCGAGGCGCGGTCGTTGCGAGATCGTGATCTCGGCACACTCCGGCAACAGCATCCAGATGGGAATCTTCAGTCGTCTCCCGGCTGGATCCATGACACAGACCGCCCCATCTCCTCTCGTTGGTCTGCGAAGAATCCGCAGGGTAACACCATGAAGCGGGTGAAAGGGGTAGAAGACCTGAACATCTGTATTATCGGCGCTCAGGGTATTGTGGGCGTGGGTGCCACCATCCGCACATTCATTGCGTGGTGCCAGGCGGCGGCCCCTCGCTCGACGGGACACGCTGGATCGCTTGCCGCCCCGGCTTCTTCCTGCCCGTGCGCGTGCTTTCGCGCCTGTTTCGTCGACTGTTCCTGCAGAACCTCCAGGAGGCATTCGACGCCGGCGAGCTGCGCTTCTTCGGCAACCTCGCCGGTCTTGCCGAGCCCACGGCCTTTGCCACCGGGCTGGACCAACTCAGACGCATCGAATGGGTCGTCTATGCCAGCCGCCGTTCGGTGGCCCCGAACAGGTGCTGGCCTATCTCGGCCGCTACACCCATCGCCTCGCCATCGCCAACAGCCGGCTGGTGTCGCTCTCCGACGGCAAGGTCCGCTTCGCCTGGGAGGACTATCGCCACGACAGCAAGACTAAGGTGATGACGCTCGATGCCGACGAGTTCATCCGCCGTTTCCTGTTGCATGCCCTGCCGGATGGCTTCCATCGCATTCGCTACTACGGCTTCTTCGCCAATGGCCAACGCGGCGACAACTTCGCTCTCTGCCGCCGGTTGCTCGATGCCCATCACACCACGGCCGATTCCGAGTTGGCGACCGGTCACGCCAAACGCGATCGACAGAGCAGCGCCTGTGACTTTCTCATCTGCCCCGATTGCGGCGGCATCATGCGGCGGATCGCAGCCGTGCCGCGCTCCTCCGCCCATCAGCCGTTCCGCTGTGATACATCATGATCTCATCGCTGCCTGTTATCGTCGTCACTGCCGCCGAGGTTGCTGCGCAAACTATCGCCACCCCGACAGCCATGCCGATCGCGTGCCGCAAGCCCGACTGCGGAACCGGCCGACGCATCAAACTGATGTCCTTCTCGCGCCCAGCACCCAATCCGCGAGGTCGTCCTTGCCATAATAACGCGTCGCGTCGGTTGCGCAGCTGTTGTCAAAATTGCCCCGCCGGCACACCATCGCCACGATCCCCATAGTGCTCAAACAACCGCGGCTTCGTTCAATCCGGCTTCTATGAGGTCGCGCCCGCGCGCGCGTCCCAGGCGCCGCCGTGCCCACGACCTCACAGAACCCTCAAGATTCCGTCGAATCGCGCGTCATGATTCCGTGGTCACATCGGAGGGGGAGATGCGATCCAAGGAGCGACGGGACAGCGGACAGGCCGATCTTCTGCGCTCGCGGCTGGACGCGATCATCGACATGAACCATGCGCTGGTGAAGCTGGCGCGGACGATCGACTGGTCGTTCCTCGAGGAACAGTTCGGTGCAGTCTACGAAGACAAGCCGGGCCCGGCCACCGTTGCCGACGCGGCTGATTGCGGGGCTGGCCATGCTCAAGCACACCTACGACATCTCCGATGAGGTGTTGTGCGAGCGCTGGCTGGAAAACCCCTATTACCAGTTCTTCTGCGGCGAGGAATTCTTCCAGCATCGCCTGGTGTTCGACCGCTCCTCACTGACCCGCTGGCGCCAGCGTATGGGCGAGGAGAAGCTGCAAGCGTTGCTGCAGGAGAGCCTTGCGGTCGCCACCAAGACCGGGGCGATCAAACCATCCGACCTCAATCGCGTCATCGTCGACGCCACGGTGCAGCCCAAGAACGTGATGTTCCCGACCGATGCCCCGCTTCCCCGCCCGCGAGATCCTGGTGCGGCTCGCCAAGGGCGCCGGCATCAAGCTGCGTCAGTCCTATGGGCGGGTGGGCAAGTTCGCGCTCATCAAGCATCAGCGCTATGCCCACGCCAAGCAGTTCAAGCGCGCTAATCGCGCCTTGAGGAGGACGCTCAGAACCTATCTCGGTCGCGTCATTCGCGACATCGCCCGCAAGCTTGAAGGCAACGTCGACTTGCTCCATGAGATCGCGCTCAACCGCATGCTGGCGCTGGCGCGACGGGTGTTTGACCAGAGGCAGCACCAACGTGGCCCGAAAGGTTTATTCGCTGCACGCGCCGGAGGTAGAGTGCATCGGCAAGGGCAAGGCGCACCGGCCTTACGAGTTCGGGGTCAAGGTCTCCGTCGCCACCACACTGGCGCACGCCAAGGGCGGTCAGTTCGTCACCCATGTGAAGGCGCTGCCCGGCAACCCCTATGACGGCCACACGCTTGAAACGGTGATCCCAGACATGGAGGTGCTCATCGGCAACATCATCGAGCGCCTCGTTCTCGACAAAGGCTATCGCGGCCACAATGCGCCACCCGAATACAAGTTCAGGGTGTTCATCTCAGGCCAGAAGCGGCGGGTGCCCCCGCAGATCAAGCGCGAGATGCGCCGGCGTTCCGCCGTCGAGCCGGTCATCGGCCACCTCAAATCCGAACACCGGATGGGCCGCAACTATCTCTGGCACCGCCAGGGCGATGCCATCAATGCCTCGCCGCCGCCGGCTACAACTTCCGGCGTCTCCTCCGCTGGCTGGAACTCTTGTTGCGCCAAATCCTCGTCCAGTTGATCCTCCGACTTCACCTCGTCCCGAGCTGAAGTCCGGGGTTCTTCACAGACGACTGACGATCATCTGATGGACTGAGGGCGGGCTGACACTGAAGTGCGGTGCATGTCGGTTTCGGCGGGTGGCCGTCCGAACATGTGCGAGTAGGTATAGATGAAAGCCAGATAGTGGCCCTGCTTCTCGGTAAAGCGTGCGCCTGATTTTTCCACTCATGGATCGATTCGTCCGGAGCCCCACCAGGGAGGCGAACGATGAATATACGATAGCGGGTCGAATTGAGCCAAGCCGAGCGAGAGGAACTGACGACGATGCTGAGCGGCGGCAAGCATGCCGCTCGCAAACTCAAGCGGGCCCAGGCGACGATCCGGCTCAGCTCCGTCGAGACAGGCTGGATCCGCAAGTGGACTATCGTCGCGCATGATCTCGGCGCCGCCATTGCTGCGCTGAAGTGTGGCGAGAGCGCTACCTATTCGGTGGCCTGGATCGACTGCCTGGCAGGGGGCGCACGTTTTGGCTGCTCGCTGGGGAATGTCAGATAGTTTGTGTAAGAGGCCTCTGAACGTTGAATTGCAGTGATTTCTTGCATCAGCCGGACATTGTCGTCGACGCCATGGTGGCTAACAGTGGCCGGCAGCAAGGTCTGTCAAGGCCGTAGCCGCCGCAGGCGGGGGCCGCAGGCCCGGCCTTTACAGAGCTTGCTGATCGTCCAAACTCGGGCCGGCGGATAAGGGGGCTGATCGACACTTTGATCATCGCGCTGATCCCGGAAAACGCGAGCCGAACTGAATGGCGAACTGGCCCATGGCGGCAGTCCACTCGACGCGCGACATAGACGGCCTTGTTCTTGACCATGCCTTCAACGCGAATCTTGACCCGCAGCGCATCGAAAAACGCCACCGGATAGACCGGGTCGAGCGGGCGGCTTTGCCATTCCCGGACGCGTCGGTCACCCGGCTGATCAAATCCGGCGAGACCTCGGCCCAGAAAGTTCAGATAAATGCCCTGGATCTCGCGCACCGTCATGCCGCGCGCGTAGAGGCTCAGGATTTTGTCGTCGAAGCCGTCGAAACGGGTCCGGGCCTTGGCGATCAATAGCGACTCAAAGCTGCCTGCCCGGTCGCGTGGCACAGCTATGTTGATCTCGCCGTCCTCGGTCAGGATTGTCTTCGCGCTGGTTCCGTTACGGCTATTGCCGCCGCCGCGGCCGGCCGGGTCCCCCTTCTCGTAGCCAAGATGATCACTCAGCTCCGCACCAAGCGCCCGCTCAATCAGCGCCTTCTTCAGCTGTTTGAAAAGCCCATCTGCACCTGTGAGGTCTTCTCATAGTTGGCAAGCAGTTGATCCAGTACTTCAGGCGTAATCGTCGTGTCGATCATCATGTGAGTCTCCTCGGTAAGGTAAACTCACAGAAACCTGCTTACACATTCTTTCTGATACCCTCCTCCGCTCGGATCGCAACCTTCAATTCGGGCGCACGATCGAGCGCGTTGTACTCAGCTGCGCCTGCGCCCATCGCCCGCTTCGCCGTCTACTTCACTTGGTTCGGCTTGCCGAAGTCAGGCTCGCTCGTCCCAAGGACGATAACGTCCATGCCCTGACGCTTCAGCTCGGTGTCAAGGCTCGTGATCTTGAGGCCGATCGGCGACCCGTTAGCCGACGCGGTGGGCGCAAATCCCACCTCTTATCCCTGAGATCAGTAATTGAGCGAGCATGTAACGCGAGACCGACCTTGCGCTTCCCTCCAGGATTGGTAGGGGACTTCCTTCTCTTTTGCTGTATTCTTCATCATCGAGAACGACGGCCGGTTCGTGACTTTGCAATTGGCGCAGGAGGAAACGATGGTTCGAGACGACTGGAGATCGTGAGCACTCTCCACAGGCTTACACGTAATAGAGAGCCGATATTCTAAAATTACATCTAGATCGGGGCTGCACGTGGTACGTCCGACAAAAATCCACACTTCCCAGAAAGATTCCAAAATTCCACGAGTGCCACTCCGAACGCGCGATAGGCAAGAAATAGCCCAACGCCAAGCTACGATTTCGTGCCAGGAGGTGCTGATGAAGCTTGCCCGGCCGATGCTGATGAATGCGCTGACCCAATTTGTGATTGCTGCTCCAGCGCTGCTGACGTTGAGCACAAGGTGCGGGCTTTTCGGAGATGTCGGCTGAGAAGCATACCCCATCCTAGGTCATGGAAGGATTATGATTATGGGGCTCCTGGAACCTCCTTCGTGCAACTCCGGAAAGTCGATTGTGTTTGTTGGCAGAGATCGTCGTGGCAATTGGGTTGCCAGCGAACAGAACGGCACTTTTGGCGGCCTGTTCGTGAACCGCGCCCAAGCGTTCAAATACGCGCTGCGCGAGAATGGCCACCATCGAGAAACCATCGTCGAGGTGTCGGGTGAAATCGAACTCAATATTCCCCCAAATCCGAGGATCGCCGGCACGAGGCCTGTGGCTTGATACGTCGGCAATTGAGGAGGTTCGAATGGGCTGAGCTTGCTGCGCGTTCACGAGGAGCAGATCGGCGATGACATGATTGCGCTCACGCGACCATATAGTTTGGATATATGATCACATGGGCAGCGAAAATGAACTTCGATCTCTCGCGAATTGAACGCGGATTTGATCGAGCCGCCACGCTCGTGACATCTTTTACCACGCGGGCTCCGGCGAGTGCAAACAGACGCACGAGAAGAGAGCGACTATTGAAAAGCCGGCCTCCAAAATTCGTGCCCCTGAACATCCTGCCGACCGGATATTCGTCAACCCCTGTTCGCCGCGTGGGTTCACCCAGGATCGGATCCCGGGAGGAGTTCTTAACACCTTCTTTGAGGCCGCTCGGTGGGCGCCGTCAGCCTTTAACTCCCAAGGCGCTTTCTCTATGCCTTGCGCGGGCAGTCAGAATTCGAAGCGTTTCTTTCTCCTCTGGTCGAGTTCAACCAAGGTTGGGCGCGACACGCGGCGGCCCTGATTTATCTGCTGTCGAGGAAGAACTTCATCCCACCCAGCAAGACCGAGTCGCAATTCTCGCGCACCCATTCCTTCGACTGCGGCGCTGCCTGGGCCAACTTTGCCAACCAGGCGACGGCCGTAGGCTGGACCGCACACGGCATGAGTGGATTTGAGTTGGAGAAGGCGCGCACGGTGCTCAGCGTGCCCGAGGATTTTACCGTCAACTATCGCGATCGCCATTGGGCGCAGGGGCGACGGCGCACACCTGCCGGCTGCCCTGCTGCAGCGCCAAAAGCCGAGCGGCCATTCGCCAATCGGTGACTTTGTCGCCCGCGCCGTGTTTTCCGAAACATTCAGAAGCTGACGCATGGGCCGCTGCTCTAATTGAATTCTCGCCGGGCGGGTCCCTCCACCCGTGGAATGCACCGGCGCCTGCGCCCTTAACGGGTCGACCGTTCTGACAGCCGGCTTTGCGCAGCCTCGGTTTTCAAATGGGGCATAAGCCTTCTCGACGGGGCGGAATTTAGACGAACAGAGCTCTTGGTGTGGCAAGTCTCTCGATCAAAGTACCGACGGCAGTGCCGTTATTTGCCGTCAGATTTCCCCAATCACGACGATGTCGTGGCGTTAAGGTGGCGCCAATACCTATTCGATGAAGGCGCGGACGGCAACGGCCTTCATACGCCTATAGAGCGTGATTGGCGCCGTTGGCGCGGTACGGGTCTGGCTCGTCGTTGAAAGTCGTGATCAGCCAATGACCGCGCGGGACCGCAGCGCGGCAGGGCTGACCATGTTTGGAGCGATGATAAAGCCATACCCATTTTGGAGTGAGCGCTGGTCTGGTCGATAAAGGCCAGCATCGCGAGATCCTAGTTGCCATGCGAGTTCACACCACTCCCGGCGCCGCTGCAACGTTGAGACCTATCTTCCCATCCAGCGTAGGCCGCGGGTTCGGTTGGATTGTTCTGGCGGCCAGCGCTTAAGCAACTCGGGATTTTCTTTGTAAATTTGGATGAGCTCGATGAGGCGTTCGATGCCGAAGTCAGTAAACGCCTGGATACCATCTTCGCCAACACCATAGACCCAAATGGCGCCGTCCTCGATCTCCATTTCGTTCGGCGACGTCTCGCGGCCAATCTTCATCTTCACCGAGATCCTTCGTGACCTTGGCAATGGTGGTGACGTGATCGACCTTGTTGACGTGGGTAGTCATGCCGTTCGAGCAGAGATCGCCGGCCGGCGTCTAATTTCAGGGCAGAAGCTCGTCCAGCCGATGAGGGATGAGCGGAGATGCGGGCGAGAACATCGGCGAGCCAGGCTTGCGGATCGACGCCGTTCATTTTGGCGTTTTATGCCGACTGCGAACTATGCCGAATGGGCTTGTTTTCTCCGAGATTCACCGTGAGCGGCGTGTAGTCGGCTCGGCATAGTTTGTCTTGTACCTCCGCTTTCAACAGCGGAGGCCAGGATATGATTGCGGAAGAGTATTTGGGCAGGAGCCGACTATTCCGGCGCCTGAAGAGTGGATCCCTCAGACAGCTCGTCGAGCTCTACACGGCGCGCCTCGTCAGGGACGAACTCGCTGGCCACGGCACGTGGCGATGCCTGAACTTGGTCAGCGACCTCATCAGCTGGATCAAAAGATGTGGCTTGAGGCTGGCGATCTCGATGAGCGCGTGGCCGAACGGTACCTTTAAGTATCGAGCGGGGAAGCAGTGCATTCAGCCGGGTGGCGCTGAGGCGGTTGCTATCGGTATTGCGCGAGGCGGGCATGATCGCGCCGGCGGCGCTGCCGCCGATCTCGCCGCAGGATTAGATATTCGCGGAGTTCGCCGAGTTTCTGCAAAGGGAACGCGGGTTGGCGCCGAGAACCATCATTCGCCACCTGCCCATTCATTCGCCGCTTCCTGCGCGAGGTGTGCCCTGCCGTCGCTGCAGCGCCTCGGCGTCAACGTCACGGTCAAACCGCACGCGACAGCCGCCAAGTTCGATCTCGGTTATTCCGGTCCTTCGCTGGGGCGGGAGGCGATAACGATGGTTGCGGTGCGTACGTCGGTGCCGGCGCGGCCGCCGAAGAGATCTCAACAGGAATAAGGGTCGGCGCGGCGTCCTGCCTCCCCAAGCGGCCTTGGCGCGCCTTTCGGCGCCAGGTGAACAGCAAGCTTTGAGCCAATCCATGCCGGTGGGCAACGCCACAGACAGTCTCGCCAGCTTGCAAGGTCTCTTCGACCAGGCGAACCTTCTCGTCATAACTCCATCGACGCTGACCTTGCCCCCAAGTTTTATCCATTTCTGAGTTCGCTCCGGCCGTTGGGTTTGCCCGAATGGGCGGTGGTAGCGACGGGAGCTGGCGCGGAGCCTTCGGCATAGCGCAGCGCCAGATCCCGGCGCGGGTGGCAGGTGAAGGCGAACTCGGACGGGGTTCTCCATCCGAGCTGCGAGTGTGGTCGTGTGTCGTTGTAATCGGCCCGCCAGCATCCGAGCGCGACGCGGGCTTGGGCCAGTGACGTGAACAGCGTTTCGTTCAACAGCTCATCCCGCAACCGACCGTTGAAGCTCTCGATGAAGGCGTTCTGCATGGGTTTGCCCGGCGCGAATGCCATGCGACGCGGCTCTGGTCGGCCCATGCCAGGATAGCGTTGCTGGTGAGTTCGCTGCCGTTGTCACTAACCACCATCCTGGGCTTGCCCCGCTCGATCATCAGCCGGTCCAGTTCCCGCGCCACGCGGATGCCGGAGAGCGAGATGTCGGCCACCAGCGCAAGGCACTCGCGGCTACAATCATCGACGACGGTCAGAATGCGGAAGCGGCGGCCGCAGGTCAGCTGGTCCGACAAAGTTGAGCGACCACCGGTCGTTCGGCATCATCGGAACCAGCATCGGCGCCCTGGTCCCGATCGCCCGCTTGCGGCCGCCACGGCGGCGCACCGTCAGCTTCTCTTCCCGGTAGAGCCGGAAGAGCTTCTTGTGGTTGATCAAATACCCCTCCCGCTTGAGCAGAACATGCAGCCGCCGGTAGCCGAAGCGGCGGCGTTCCTGGGCAATCCCCTTCATGCGCTGGCGAAGGCCGGCGTCGTCAGCCCGGGTCGTCTCGTATCTCATGGTCATGCGGCAGCAGCCGATGGCTTTACAGCCCGCCGTTCGCTCATCCCGAATGCCTCTCGCAGATGGACGACAGCTTTCCGTTTCCCCGCGGGCGTCACTACTTCTTTCCCAAGAGGTCCTTCAGTGCCGCGTTGTCCAGCATGGCGTCGGCCAGGAGCTGCTTCAGCTTCGTGTTCTCGTCCTCCAGCGTCCTCAGCCGCTTGGCTTCGGAGACGTCCATCCCGCCGAACTTGGCCTTCCGTTTGTAGATGCTGGCGTCGCTGACGCCGTGCTTGCGGCACAGATCGGCCGCCAAAACCCCGGCCTCGTGCTCCTTCAAGATACCGATGATCTGTTCTTCCGTAAAACGATTGCGCTTCATGCTCTGGTCCTTGTCGTGGGCCAGAGCGAACTTCAAACTGGATTAAGCCCGTGGGGCAAGGTCAACGCCGACGCTCGGCCTCCAACACCTTCACCTGCGTTGGCTATGTGACCTTAGGCTAGGTCATACCAGAACGACGACCGAACTACACAAGGCAGCCGCCGGCGGTCGCCGCCGGAGGGATACACCATACGTCTGTGATTTTGGTCTAATACGCATGGGCTATCGGTGACAAACACGAAGTGAAGTGCCGCACCCTTCGGCAATTCCCGCCAGATGAGCATAATGGTCGATATCAACACCTCATTCGCTGGCACGCTCGGATCGCGCCACGCACCTTCGTGGAATTCCGCCAGGACGAGGAATAGTCCGAGCTTCATTTCATCATCGAGCCGCATGCCGCATGCCGCATCTCCTTTTTTGAATTGACTATCCTTGCGCACCGTTCAGCTGGCGGGTCGTGTCCATTGACGCCAAGGAATAGCGCCCCTCAACACTCAGGAATCCTTGTGGGTTGCCCGTGAACAGAGCGACATTTTGGCGGCCTGTTCGCAAACCGCGCCCAGGCGTTCAAATACGCGCTGTCGAGAACGGCCATTGTCGAGAAACCATCGTCGAGGTGTCGTGCGAAATCGAACTCGATATTGCTGCCAATCAGCAGGTCGCCGGCACGGGTGGACGTCCGCCTTCTAATTAGCAGCCATTGCCCTTTCTCTACGCTTTCGCGGCCAGTCAGAATTCGAAACCTTTCCTGCCCCCTTGATCCGACACGCGGCACGTCGATCTATCTGTTGTCGAGAAAAGACTTCACCCCACTCCGGGAAGACTAAGTCGCAATTCTCACGCACGCACTACTTCGACACAGAGCTGATGGGTTGGGCGCACTTCTAAATTGAAACCTTACAGCGCGGCTGCCCTCGAGCCCCAATCGGCCGATGCGCCGATCAAGTTGAGCCGCATCCCACGGCAACGTAGTAGTTTGGCGCATTCGTCTGGCGTAAATGGATATCTGATTGCACCGCGAGGACCTCAACCGCCGTGGCAGCGACTTTGCGCAGGCTGGATTTGAGTTTGGTATAAGCATTCTCGATAGGGCTGAAATCAGGCGAATTCGAGGGCATTCGCAAAAGACTGGCGCCGCAGGCCCCGATAGGATTCCGGACGGCCCCGCCTTTATTTGTCCCATGCGGACGACGTCGCAGGATTGAAGATGGTGTTCGACATAGGCGCGGACAGCGATGGCATTCGTGTGCCCGTCAAGTGTAATCGTCCAAGTGAAGACTGGTGCGGCGCAGCGCTGCAGTGACGTCTCGGCCAGCCAATGACCGTTCGGGACTGCGGCGCGGCAGCCCTGACCGCGTATGGAGCGACCGTAAAGCCGTGCCATTCTGGTTGAGGCGCCGATCTCGTCAAAAGACCAGCTTGTAGGATCAAGCCGCGGCCGCGAGTTCAGGCCACGGCGCCGCTGGGCGTCTCTTACCCGGCTGCGTGCGCGTCTTTCTGCTCAAGCCGTGACGGTCGAGAGAACGCGGAATCGAGCTCGGCGCAAACGAAGCTCCTTCCTCGGATTTGCGCATCTCGGCGATCTCAACCGTCGCGCGACCGCCTCCGCCGCAGATCGGAACAGGACGGCATAGACGGCCGATTTTTCTGAAAGGCGATCTTTCCGGCGGACGCTGGTAAGTGAAAGCGACATGGAAGTACGGCCCGGGAAGGATCTCGGCTTCGCGAACCACTGCATACGCGCTGAACCCTGGCACTTCGGACAATTCCGATTGACAGGATTGTCGCCGATGCGAGCGGCACCGCGGTCGTCGCCTTGCGTCCACGCGTTCCGGTTCATCCGGTCCCTACGGATTGCACTTGACCAGATCGCCTGTGCGCTCCGGTCGAAATGTCGGTTGAACTTCGAATACCGCGTCGGAAACATATTCGTGGCGTCGCCGGCGACAAATTCCGGAACGCCAGGTCCCTCGATCAAGCGTCGGCCGCGGCGAGGGTACCTCTAGTCCACCAGACAAGCCCCGATCTGAAGGCTGGGCTCTGCTCCCCCATCCTCTCAGAGAGGAGGCGTTACCACCTCTCCTCAGATGTTGCGCAGGGATTTTGTTCAATCCCCAACGCGAAATTCCAAGCTTTCGCGTTCAGACCCGAAAGCTTGCAATCTCAATGCCCACCACCGTGCCAAAGCGGAATCCCCCAATGGACGCTTTCTCAAGGAGAACTGCTTACACCTACCTTCGTAAACTGATTGAGCGGCCGCTTGAGACCGAGGTTCTCTCTTAGTGTTTGTCCGGAGTATCCGGACCTGAATTTTCCTCGTCGTCGCAATTCAGGAAGCACGAGCTCAACAAACTCCATGAGTTCGCCGGGGCAGCTCGGCGGCAATACGTTGAATCCGTCGGCCGCACGTTGATCAAATGTATCCATCATAACGCGGGCAATTTCGTCTGGTGTTCCTACGACCATGAGGTGGCCACGACTATCTGATATCGACTGGATCAGTTGTCTCCAAGTGAATTTCTCGCGTGCGGCCAGCTCGAGGAGGATTTTTTGACGACTCTTCATGAAATTCGTCTGCGGTAACGTCTCGGGGACCAATGAGTCGAGATTCATTGAACGCAGGTCCGTGACAAACCCCAGCAGAAGATCGGCGTATCCAATTTGCACGTCGATGTGCGTATACGATTGTAGCCTTCGAAGCTTCTCAGACGCTTCTTCCTTGGTCCTCCCAATGATCGGAATAATGCCGGGCATGACTAGCACCTGATTGTCCTCCCGCCCAAATGCACGCGCTTTTTCTTTGAGAGCCGCGTAGTGTTTTTTGCCGTCCTCTAAATGAGGTGCAGCCGTGAACATGACCTCGCCGACTTCTGCACCGAACTGTATGCCGGCGTCGGATGCGCCCGCCTGAATCAACACGGGATATCCTTGAGGCGGTCGCGGGATGTTCAGGGGGCCTCTGACAGAGAAGTAGTGCCCTCGATGATGAAGCAAGTGCAACTTCGTGGTGTCAGCGAAAATACCACTTTGCTTGTCGCGAATGAAGGCGTCGTCCTCCCAAGAGTCCCAAAGCCCCTTGACAACCTTTACAAACTCTCGCGCTCGAGAATACCGCGTGTCATAATCTGGAAGTTCCGCGTCGCCAAAATTTGGGGCATCAAACTTGGATCCCGAGGTGACAATGTTCCAGGCCGCACGCCCCCGCGACAGGTGGTCGAGTGAGGCGAACATGCGCGCAAGGTGATATGGCTGGTTGTATGTAGTCGTCGCTGTCCCTACGAGGCCGATGTTCTTTGTTCTCGACGAAAGCGCCGACAATAACGTGATAGGCTCGAATGTGTCGTTTCGGCTTACTCGGGCCATATGTGAGTGATCTCGTTCTAACACGCCTGGGGTGTCGGCGAGAAATACGAAGTGAAATGCCGCACGTTCGGCAAGTGCCGTCAGATGAGTATAATGATCGATATCAACTCCACTATTTACTGGCACGCTCGGATCGCGCCATGCACCTTCATGATTTCCCGCCGGACGGAGGAACAGTCCGAGCTTCATTTCATCATTGCGCCGCATGCCACACCTCCGTTTGAATTGACTGCGCGAACCGCCCCATTATGTCTGCGCAAGGCTTGTTCGACCGCACCAGATTGGCGGCTTCCCCGACTTCACAGCTGGATTGCCTGCTCTGGACGATGGCCGCTGGGAACCACAACTGAACGTCGGATGAACCCTTAGGAACTGTCGATTTCCGAGGAGACTTTGGAAGCGATCGTCTGTGCTCTTTAGAGTTCGCAGCGGCGCAACTCGGGGGGCGCCGTTCCTATCTAGCGAGGGGAATTTGCGTGCCAGGGGGCGCGCATTCACGGCGTTCCCGGAACCGCTCTCGACAAGGACAGGCAGCCCGGTCGAATGCACTAGGCGCGCGACCATGTCGACGAATTGGTCACATGAATCTACGTTCGCATCGTGGTAGCCGAGAGAGTAGGCAATTGATGGGCCCAATGCCCATGAGGCTTCACGACTAAGGGGCTCGGCGGTCGCGCCGGAGCGCCCATCAAACGCTTTCAAGACAATGCAAAAGTTGCGGCTGACGCACGCGTCAGTACGCGCGATTTCTGCTCGCGGCGAGCCAGCGCATCGATCAAGGAGGGCCCATCGTGGCTGATATTGCATACCGAACTCGTTGCGTGGAGACGTCTGAGCGGGCGCACGCTGACCGGTTAGATGATATGCTTTGCCATCTTCATCAATTGCCAGCCTTGGTAGTTGACGGGCCGCACATTTTGCATCCCCTGATGCAGGCGCTGGTCATGCGCATCGGACTCGCGGCGCAACATTGATGCGCCCATCTTGCCCCACACGATGGCGTATCTGACGAGGCATCGGCGCTGGTTTCTCGATCTGCCGGAGATGGTGGACATAGAGGAATGACGGTAAAGGGCGAGTCATCGCTGCGTCAGCAGTGATCTTTCTGGAGTGGGTCCAGATGCGGTTTCCAATGGTTTGGTCACACGAGGCCGTGCGGCTCCTGTTTCCATATAAACGAGTAGACCGGATTGGTGTGTACGGATGTAGTCGCTTCATCTGGAGGGAAGAACCAGCCGCACCCTTCGGATCCGTGGACTGCGGCAGCGTGGGACTCCCCGATGCTCATCCCTCTTGGGCAAAACGGTCTAGTGCCGGTACTGTGCGGGAGGCAGCTGGCGTTCAGGATAACTTCGGCAAACGAATGACCTACTCGTAACAGTTGGGTGTCAACCATAATTTGATAGGCGCGCTGATAAGGATTTCTTCTCGGATGTTGGTGTTGCGGCACAGAAAGGCACGTAAAACATTTGCACCATAACCAAATGGGCCGATAAGCTCGCAATCGAAACGTCACCATTTCGCCCCTTGTGTCGCCTGGGGCTGCCCCCTTGTTGAAACCGATTTGTGTCAAGCCTTGTTAGTAGACGACTTTCAATCCACATGATCAGGTATCGAAGAAGAGGTACGCAGAACCGGCAACGAGGACAATAACTAGTCTGTTTTGATGCTGTGGTCTCGTTTGTATGGGCCCGAACGCTTTCCACCAGGTTCGTAATCAGATCCGATCTCTCGGATTAGGGAGAGAACACTATCGTGGCGCAACGGAAGCATTGTTCATTTCGTTGGGTACCGACGTGAGCTGGAACGGCCCGAAGCAGTTGGCGCGCGGACCAACTCATCGATTGCCGGCCGGAGAGATCTGGAGCGATCTAACTCCATCGGTGAGCGACGGCGCGATGGCCGCCGATTGATCGGAATGCAAAGGGCTACAGCGAGACAGCCTGCCCGATAGAGTTGCGGCATGCAGTTGCTCGCATATCTTTCATCGTACCCCCAAACGGATCCTAATGTCGAAACGTTCCGAGATCGTCAGGGGCGCGCTGCCAGGGTGCACTGGGACGGCTGGGATCGATTTCGGCATCCGCCGAAACATGGTCGAGCATTGCGGCAAAAACGATCGTGGCCGAACACAATAGCGTCCAGCACTGGCCGGTCAGTTGCGACGAGCTCTGGCCTTATTATGACAATTCGAGCGCGTGGCGAGCATATTCGGCACAGCCGGTAACCTTAGCGGCAAGTTAAAACGAGACGGCACTCCGTTCGGAGATCACAGCCTAGATATTCGATACCGCTGGCGAAGCAGGATTATACGCACAGCTATTCACCAGCATCGCAACCAGCCTTGGCCTGCACCCGTTTGCGCAGCCCGGGCCTACATCAACCTCACGGCTGCACCATGGCCCAGGCGGCTATCTGCGAGCGGTTCGGCTACGCCAGTACTTAAGGCCTGTCCGCAAACCTGCGTGTGGCCGGGCGCTGGTACGCGCGTCAGCACGCACTGATTGCGAGGTGACAAAGGTGAATCTCTCCGGCGGCGGCATGGTCGTAAGCGTCGCGACCGCGTCACGTATGTCGATGGTAATAGCTAAAGAATGGGAGCAGGCCCCCTATCTTCTCCTCTGCGCCTTGTTCAACGTTCGATTGTGTTTGCGACCCGGTGAGAGACAAAGGCGTGGTCGGCCAGAACTATGCTTACCAGGCCGGCTCCAGCGCGACTGCCCTTTTTATGAGGCCATGTTCAACCTTCGCCGCGGCCGGCTCGGTCAGCGCTGCGCCGATTACAACAACGATAATTTCTGTGGCTTTGTCCGCGCGTCGATCACCCGCGCCTATACAAACGGTCGGGGCAGCGCCTCGAACAAGATCGTTCACGACGCCCATCAGAAAGTGACCAATATCGCCGAGCAAGGTAGTCTCGCAATGACTATCTTGAGCTCCACCTGCCCTATAACGATCCGCTCGGCCGGGCCGACTTTTGCGTTTAATGTTCGAGTATCAGGACAATGAAACTAGGCTGGAAGTGCCAGTTCTTCGCGCCCGCCACCTTCGTGGCCGCCCCAGGGCGCTCAGATGAGTTCAACCACGACGGCTATATCGTCGAGGAGTCGGCGATTGCGGCGCCTGCCACGCGCCGCCCAATGCCTACGGGCACCGTCAAGGGGACAATAGCTGGACCAGATCGACAACTGGACCGCATCCCGGGTCACCAACGTGATGGATGCGGGCGCCACAAATGATCGGTCGATGGCAATGTGTAATCTCTCAAGAAAGACAGTAGCCTTGCCTCGGGGCCGATGAAGGATGTGATCGAGAATTCCACCTCGAAAATGCCCCATGCCAATTTGCACGCGATCGCGCGACGGCAAATCAACACTACGGTCAAGCTACGGTCCCCAGAACACGCCGACAATCTGGCACGACTTTGGAGCGGAACCCGTGGGATGCCTGCGACAAATCCTACGAGGAGGAAGCGACCGTCCCAAACTGTGGCACGCAACGCAGCCTCTGAACAGTCTCAGCCTACCACATCACATACAACTTGAGCGCCGTCGGGGGCGCACGCCTCTTTAACAGGCGACGTGGTGTCCCAGCGGGAAGATAGGTCCAAAGCAAGGCCAACGGCCGCCGCCGGCTGCTTCAAGCCAAGCAGAGTTTCGCGGCTTCTCAGAGTGCCTTCTCAATACTTAGTCGTCCGTGAAGAAGGCCTAAGCCACTGATCGGGAATCTCGATTTGGGCTAAGGGGCGTTTGCAGATTGCAAGGTTTTGATGCTTTGGGCATCGGAACCTTGCGATTTCGTTTTTGGGATTCCCTC
>NZ_JAACFS010000054.1 GCF_029051645.1 Bradyrhizobium sp. CSA112 | reverse complement strand
GCCGCCATCCTGCCATGATACAGCTCCTCGTTTCGCCGACCGCAAACGAGGAATCCGCCAACAGCCCGTCCGTTCCACCAATTCAGCCTGCTCCATCAGCGCAGGTTTCATGGAATCGGTCGTCTAGTTCACAGGTCCCTTGCCGCCGATCGCCTCCATCTCCGGCTCCTCGGGTCTGACGCCCTGGGCGCGGTTGACCAGCATGGTGATCACCCAGAGCACGACGCCGATGGCGATCAAGACCCCGGCGACGTGGTACTGAACTATCGCCCGTCCGGTCCATGGCCCGGCCAGGAATGCGCAGGTGATTGCGCCCAGCACCGGCAGGATCGTCGGCGTACGAAAATGTTCGTGCGCGACGCTATCTTTGCGCAGCATCAACACCGCGATATTGACCACCGTAAACACGCAGAGCAGCAGCAGCGCGGTCGTTCCGCCGAGCGCAGGCACTTCGCCGACGAAGGTGATCAGGGCGAACGCCACCAGCGTGGTGAAGCCGATCGCGACATAGGGCGTACGCCGGCTCGCATGCACCTTGCCAAGCACCGGCGGCAGCACATGCTCGCGGCTCATGCCGTAGACCAGCCGGCTCGCCATCAGCATGTTGATCAGCGCGGAGTTGGCGACCGCGAACATGGTGATGAAGCCGAAGATCCAGACCGGAAAGTTCGGCGCGCCGGCCTGTACCACCTTCAACAGCGGCGTCTCTCCCTCGCCGAGCTGCGCCGGCGGAACCAGGGTGATCGCCGAGATCGAGACCAGCACGTAGATTGCGCCGGTGATGAATAGGCCGGCGAGCAGCACTTTTGGGAAATCCCGTGTCGGCTCCTTGCATTCCTCGGCCATGTTGACGGAGTCCTCGAAGCCGACCATGGCGAAGAAGGCGAGCGTGGTCGCTGATATCACCGGCCAGATCAGACCGGTATCGCCTGCCTTGAACTGCATGACGCGCGAGACGTCGCCCTGGCCCAGGCCGATCGCCCACAGGCCGATGACGATGATGATCAAGAGGCCGGTCAGTTCGACGCAGGTCAGGACAACGTTCGCTTTCACGCTTTCGCCGACGCCGCGGAAGTTGACCGCGGCGACTAGCGCCATGAAGACGAGACCTGTCATGGTGATGCCGAACCCCGACAAGCCCAGGCCCAACGCGTTCGACATGTTGGCGGAGAAAGCCCGCGAGGCCGTGGAAGCGGAGGTAATCCCCGAGCACATCACCGCAAACGCAACGATGAACGTGAAAAAATGGATGCCGAACGCCTTGTGGGTGTAGAGAGCGGCGCCTGCGGCCTTGGGATACTTGGTGACGAGTTCGAGATAGCTCAGCGCAGTGATCAGCGCCACGACGAAGGCGACAAGGAAAGGCAGCCAGACGACGCCGCCCACCTGGTTGGCCACCTGGCCGGTGAGCGCATAGATGCCGGTGCCGAGAATGTCGCCGACGATGAACAGCAGGAGGAGCCACGGGCCCATGACCCGTTGCAGGCTCGGCTCGGCATCAGTGGCAGGTGGTAAAGGTGTCGCGGCATTCAAGGAGAGATCGGTCATCGCGCAGCCTCTCAACTGATCTCGCGCGCGCACTCTCGTCCGCAAAGCTGATACCGCTGTTGCGACTCACGCGTGCGTTTGGCGTCATTGCCAGCACACAGCGTATTGGCTTTCACGCCGCCGCCAAGACTTATTTGCGGTGATGATCGAACTGCGATGTGGAAAGCGCGTGCGGGTGCGAAATGGAACCCGCACCGCGCGCGTCTCGAAACCGTTCATTGGCGGGTGATTGGGAGGGTAGTCGCGCAAGCCGAAGAAGGATTGAGTAAAACTTGCCTCACTTCCGATTTTAACTCGTAGCTGACATGTCAGACAACGCGGTTGATCTTGGAGCTTTTACTTTCCTTCGGTCATTTCGACGAGCTGGATGAGATTGCCGCATGTATCATCAAAGACAGCCATTCTGACCGGGCCTGCATCCGTCGGCTCCAGGGTGAATTCGACGCCAAGCTGGCGCAATCTCTCGAACTCCTTCTTAAGGTCATCCACCTTGAAAGACGCTGCGGGAATCCCATCGTTCACAAGCGAAGATTTGTATGGCCCGACGGCAGGGTGCTCACTCGGCTCGAGGAGGAGTTCGGTTCCTTCTGGTGCCTCCTTCGACACAATAGTCAACCAGCGATGATCGCCAAGCGGGATATCGTTCTTGACGATGAAGCCCAGCTTCGCCGTGTAGAAATCCAGGGCTTTGGCCTGATCGTCAACGAACACGCTCATCACATAGATCCTCATGCTGCACTCCCTTTTCTCAGGTGCTTGTTGAGCCAGGCGGCGGCTGCCTTCCGCAGAGGCGCATTGTCGAAGGTATGCATCTTGGTGCGCCCGCTCCAATGAGTCTGCACGAGTCCAGCCCTCTCCAGCATGTCGAGGTGCTGCGAGATCGTTTGTCGCGATAGGCTTCTGCCATCCTCTGCAAACGACGAAGCGCAGATCTCAAACAACGACTGCCCGGGGCGCTTCGCCAAGCGATCAAGGATGCCGCGGCGGATCGGATCGCCGAGCGCCTTGAAGACATTGTCTAGCTGATCGTCGTTCACGCGAACCAAAATGCAGTATTTTTACTGCATGTCAAGCGCGCTGCAAGGCAGGGCTCACCAGTCAGAAACAGTGCGTTCCAAAGGCGAGAGCATCACCTGGTCCAGGTGATGGCGCTGCTCGCCGGTGGCAGGTGCCAGGTTCATGTCCGAGCCAAGCCAGATATGGAAAATTTAGCCACATCATTCATGAGCGCAGCAGTCCACCAACAGGTTCCAAATGCGTTGCGCTTCGGTCCTTCTGTCGATTTCCAACGCTCTCTCTGCGCTCGGTTGCGAGCGGGGCTTATCCGAAGCCATTTCACGCGGCACAATCCACCGCTCCGAGATCGGGTCATACCATTTGCCGATGTTCATTTGGATCAGACTGGTTTGCGTTGTTCACTTGGCCCAAGCCAAGGATGCCACACCGCGATGCGGCCCCGACGCCGTGCTCAAAAATACGATGCTCCGGCCGCTATCGGCGCCATCTTCGGTTCAAGCCACTCGTAGCCTTGCAACGAAATGTTGCTGCAAACGTTCCTGAAGCGGCGCAAATTGATGCGCGAGAGCAGCCAAAGAGTTTCATGGTGGAGTTCTACCGGCGGGGTCGCAAGCGCATCCGCGACCGGACCGGTCGAGGCCGCTCACCCCGGAATACGCACCGGGAGCTGCTCGATGCCGCGCACGAAGCTCGAATAGACCCGCTTCGGCTCGCCGACCACCTCGATGCGGTCGAAGCGCCTCAGCATTTCTTCCCAGACGATCTTGAGCTGCAACTCGGCCAGCCGCATACCGACGCAGCGGTGGATACCGAAGCCGAACGACAGATGGGTGCGGGGACGGGCGCGGTCGATGATGAATTCGTCGGGGCGCTCGATGCCTTCCTCGTCGCGGTTACCGGAGACGTACCACATCACGACGCGGTCGCCCTTCTTGATCTTCTTGCCGCCGATTTCGGTGTCAACCAAGGCGGTGCGGCGCATATGGGCGAGCGGCGTCTGCCAGCGGATCACCTCGGGCACCATGGTATCGATCAACGCGGGATTGTCGCGCAGCTTCTGATACTGTTCGGGGTGTTCGTTCAGCGCCAGCACCGAGCCGCTCATGGTGTTGCGGGTGGTGTCATTGCCGCCGACAATCAACAGGATGATGTTGCCCATCAGATTGTCGGGATCCATGTGCCGCGTCGCGTCGCTGTGGGCCATCATCGACAGCAAATCGTTGCGCGGCGGCGCGTTGACGCGCTCGTTCCAGAGTTTGGAGAAATAGGCGTAGCACTCGTCCATCTCCTGGCGCCGCTGCTCGGGCGATTCGACGATGCCGCTCTTGGGCAGCGCGGTCGAGACGTCGGACCAGCGCGTCAGCTTGCGCCGTTCCTCCCAGGGGAAATCGAACAGCGTCGCCAGCATCTGCGTGGTCAGTTCGATCGAGACGCGTTCGACGAAGTTGAAGGTCTCGTTGCGCGGCAGATTGTCGAGCACTTTTTGCGAGCGCTCGCGGATCAGCTTTGCCAGCTCATCCAGATGCGTCGGCGTGAACATCGGCGACACCGTCTTGCGCTGCGCCGAGTGCCGCGGCTGATCCATCGCGATGAAGCTCGGATAGTCATAGCCGGGCGGCACGTCACGGATCGAGATTCCGCCGAGTGTCGAGTCGGAAGAAAAGATACCGTGGTTGGTATCGACATGCATAATGTCGTTGTACTTGGTGACCGACCAATAAGGCTCGATCGGGGAGTTGGTGCAATAATGCACCGGCTCTTCCTTGCGCAGCCGCTCGAACCACGGCCACAGGGTGTCGTTCTGGAACAGCTTTGGCGCACCGGGATGAAAATCCTTCAGCGGCGTCGAATAGGCCTCCTCGCGCGCGGCGCGCAGCAGCTCTTTCCTGTCGGCTCTGATGGCGGTCTGCACGTTCATTTTCGATGATTCCGGTGGAGGCTCAGGGTTAGCCGGCGATGCGGACCGGCAGGGTTTCGTAGCCTTTGACAAAACTCGAATACACCCGCCTGGGTTCGGCGACCATCTCAATATTCTCGAACCGCTTGAGAATTTCTTCCCATATAATCTTTAGTTGTAGCTCGGCCAGCCTGATTCCGACGCAGCGGTGGATGCCGAAACCGAAGGAGAGGTGGGTGCGCGGCCGGGCGCGGTCAATGATGAACTCGTACGGACGCTCGATCACGTCCTCGTCACGGTTGCCCGAGACGTACCACATCACGACCTTGTCACCCTTCTTGATCTGCTTGCCGCGGAACTCGATGTCTTCGAGAGCGGTACGGCGCATATGCGCCAGTGGCGTCTGCCAGCGGATCACTTCAGGCACGAAGCTGTCGATCAGGTCCGGATTGTCGCGCAGCTTGCGGTACTGATCCGGATTCTTGTTCAGCGCATAGACGCTGCCGGACAGCGTGTTGCGGGTGGTGTCGTTGCCGCCGACGATCAACAGGATCAAATTGCCGAGAAAATTCTGCGGGTCCATGTCGCGGGTGGCGTCGCTATGCGCCATCATCGAGAGCAGATCGCTCTTTGGTGGCTGGCTGATGCGCTCGTTCCAGAGCCTGGCGAAATAGGTCGCGCATTCCATCAGCTCCGCCTGCCGCTCTTCCTCTGACGCGACGAGGCCGCCGGTGCCGGGAAGGGTGGTGGCGATGTCGGACCAACGCGTCAGCTTGCGGCGGTCTTCCCAGGGGAAGTCGAATAGGACGGCGAGCATCTGCGTGGTGAGCTCGATCGAGACCTGGTCGACCCAGTCGAACACCTCGCCAGCAGGCAGATTGTCGAGACATTCGGCGGAGCGCTTGCGGATGTTGATCGCGAGCTGATCGAGATGCGTCGGCGTGAACATCGGCGCCACCGTCTTGCGCTGCGCGGAATGGCGCGGCTGGTCCATGGCGATGAAGCTCTCGCGGCGCAGGTCCGGCGCAACGTCGCGGATGGTAATGCCGCCAAGCGAAGCCGCCGACGAGAACACCGCGTGGTTGGTCTCGATGTCCATGATGTCGTTGTACCTGGTGACCGACCAATATGGGCCGAACATCGAGTCCTTGCAGTAATGTACCGGCTCTTCGCGGCGCAGCCGGTCGAAATACGGCCAGAACGTATCGGTCTTGAACAGTTCGGGATTGCCGACGTCGAAATCGGCGAGCGGAATCGACTGGGCCTTGTCGCGCGCGGCGCGCAGATGCGAATCTCCGGCGAGGTCGATGGTTCCGTGCATGGGCCGCTCTCCCTGACTATTCCCACCGGAGCGTGCCGGGGGATTATGTTTTACCCTATTACATCCCTAGCCGTGCGCCGGCGCAAGGACGAGTTGGGTGCATTTGGCCGCATCGACGCCGCCGCCCCATCTTGGACAAAAACAGGCGCATTTCACCGCGTGACAAGGGCATTTCCGCGGACTAAGTCTGTTTGAAACAACGTTTTATTGCGCCGGGAGGCGACCATGATCCCTAACGCCCATCGGATGTTGAACTTCGATCTCGGCGAAACCGCGGACGCGATTCGCGAGACGGTGCATGCGTTTTCGAGAGACGAAATTGCGCCGCGCGCCGACGAGATCGATCGCAGCAACCAGTTTCCGCGCGACCTCTGGCCCAAAATCGGATCGCTCGGCCTGCACGGCATCACCGTCGAGGAAGAGTATGGCGGCAGCGGCCTCGGCTATCTCGAGCACTGCATTGCGCTCGAGGAAATATCGCGGGCGTCGGCCGCGGTCGGCCTGTCCTACGGCGCCCATTCCAACCTCTGCGTCAACCAGATCCGCCGCAACGGCAACGAGGCGCAGAAGCGCAAATACCTGCCGAAACTGATTTCCGGCGAGCATGTCGGCTCGCTCGCAATGTCGGAGCCCGGTGCCGGCTCCGACGTGGTGTCGATGAAGACCCGCGCCGACAAGAAGGGCGACCGTTTTGTGCTGAACGGCAACAAGATGTGGATCACCAACGGCCCGGTGGCCGATACGCTGGTGGTCTATGCCAAGACCGATCCCAACGCCGGCCCGCGCGGCATGACCGCCTTCATCATTGAAAAGGGCATGCAGGGATTTTCCACCGCGCAGAAGCTCGACAAGCTCGGCATGCGCGGCTCCGACACCTGCGAACTGCTGTTCGAGGATTGCGAGGTGCCCGAGGAGAACGTGCTCAGCGAGGTCGGCCGCGGCGTCAATGTATTGATGAGCGGCCTCGACTATGAGCGCGCGGTGCTGGCGGCGGGCCCGATCGGCATCATGCAGGCCTGCATGGACGTGGTGCTGCCTTATGTGCACGAGCGCAAGCAGTTCGGCGAGCCGATCGGCACCTTCCAATTGGTGCAAGGCAAGATCGCCGACATGTACACCACGATGAACGCCTCGCGCGCCTATGTCTATGCGGTGGCAAAGGCCTGCGACCGCGGCGAGACCACGCGCGAGGACGCCGCCGGCGCGATCCTCTACGCCGCGGAGAAGGCGACCCAATGCGCGCTCGACGCCATCCAGCTCCTCGGCGGCAACGGCTACATCAACGACTACCCGACCGGGCGGCTGCTCCGCGACGCCAAGCTCTATGAGATCGGCGCCGGCACCAGCGAGATCCGCCGCATGCTGATCGGGCGGGAACTGTTCGAAAAATCGGCGTAGGTAGTGGGAGCTGGGTCACACAACGGCCGACAAATTTGTGGTTTGATCCGCTACCGTCGCGCTGGAGTTGAACCATGAATCAGATGAGCTGGCCCCCGCAGGTGCCGCCACCGCCGCCTTCGCCCGTGCCGCCGCCGATGCCGGTGGCGTTTTCCGGCGGCCGCGGCGAATTCTTCGATCTGGTCAAGCGCGGCGCCGGGCTCGAATTCGTCACCCTCGGCTTCTATCGCTTCTGGCTGCTCACCGATATCCGCCGCCATCTCTGGTCCAATACCCTGGTCGGCGGCGATGCCGCGGAATATACCGGCCGCGGCAAGGAATTGCTGATCGGATTCCTGGTCGCGCTCGCGATCCTGATGCCGGTCTATGTCGGCTATTTTCTGATCGGCCTCGAGGCCGAGCACATCCAGGCCTTTGCAAGTATTCCCCTGATCGCATTTTTCTATGTATTCGGGCAGTTCGCGATCTACCGCGCGCGGCGCTACCGCCTGACGCGTACGGTGTGGCGCGGCGTGCGGTTCTGGATGACCGGCTCGGGCTGGATCTATGCCCTGCAGGCCTCGCTCTGGGGCCTGTTGATGATCCTCACGCTCGGGCTGGTGCTGCCATGGCGCAATGCAGCGCTCGAACGCTACAAGATGCGCCATTCCCATTACGGCGACCTGCAGGGCAGCTTCGAGGGGCGCGGCTGGGAGTTCTTCAAGCGCGGCTGGTGGCTGTGGCTGCTGACGCCGATCGCACTCTATGTGATACCGATCGCGCCCTTCATTTACGGCGCTTACAAGGCCATCGAATGGCGATGGTGGCTGTCCGGCATCCGGTTCGGCGGCGTGCGCGTGGAATCGAAGCTGCGAAAGAGCGAGCTGATCGGGCTGTACTGGAAAGTGATCGGCTGGATCGTCGTGCTCGGGCTTGTCTTCTCGGCCTATCTCGCCCTGGCGGCGGTGCTGGTCGGCAGCATGACCGACGCGTCGTTCACGGAGTTCTTCAAGTCGCAGGAATTCATGAAGAGCATTCCACTACTGGTGCTGGCCGGTGTAGGCTATCTCGTGTTCGCGCTGGCGATGAACGTCGTGATCCGGGTCTATCTGTTGCGCGATCTCTGGGTGAGAGTGCTCGGCTCGGTCAATGTGAGCGGGCTCGAGGCTGCAGCCAACGTTGCTGCGCGCGGCGAGCTGGCCAATGCACTCGGAGAGGGATTTGCTGACGGACTCGATGTCGGCGGCTTCTAACCATCGGGGCTCGGATTGTCATGGATAACGACGCGCCAGAGATATCGACATCGCAGCGGAGCGGATCGGCGATCTATTTCGACGGCGTGTCGAGCCGGCGGCGCACGGTTACGCTCCGCCTCTCCGGCCGGCTCGAGATCGACGAAGACGGGCAGATACTTGCGGCGTGGGCCTATTCCGATATCCGCCGGGTCGATGGCCCCACAGGCATGCTGCGCCTGAGCTGCCTGACCGCGCCGGCCCTGGCGCGTCTCGAACTTCGCGATACCGCATTGGCGGCCGAACTCGTCTCGCGCTGTGCGCAGATCGACGACAATGCTGCCGGCCGCCGCGGCGTTGCCGCCATCGTTGGCTGGTCGCTCGCGGCCGCGATTTCGATCGTTGCCGTGGTGCTGTTCGGCCTTCCGCTCATCGCCGATCGCCTCACGCCGCTGGTGCCGGAAGCGTTCGAACGGCGGCTCGGCGACGTCGCCGACAGCCAGATCAAGACGATGTTCGATGCAAAGGTTTGCGACAACGCCGCCGGGCAGAAGGCCTTCGTCAAGCTCGTCACCGCAATTCGCGAATCCGCGGGCCTCGACACCTCGGTGCAGTCGGGCGTGCTGTCGAGTTCGCTTCCCAATGCGTTCGCGCTGCCGGGCGGCAGGGTCTATCTGTTCAACGGATTGCTGGCGAAGGCCGAGAACCCCGACGAAATCGCGGGCGTGCTGGCCCATGAACTCGGCCATCTCAAGCATCGCGACAGCATGCGCGGATTGATCCGTGATGGCAGCACGTCGTTCCTGATCGGATTGTTGTTCGGCGACATCACGGGCTCCAGCGCGCTGATCTTCGGCTCGCGCACGCTGGTGACGTCGTCCCACTCGCGCGAAGCCGAGAACAATGCCGACAGTTTTGCAATCGACGTCATGCACCGGCTCGGCCGGCCGGCGAAGCCGACCGGGGAATTGCTGCTTCGGGTCACCGGAAAGGAAGGCAAGGGCCTTTCCATCATCTCCACCCACCCCCTGAGCGAGGACCGGCTGGCACGGATGAGCCGGCAAGACCAACCGGCCAGCGGGCCGCCGCTGCTCTCGGCCGGAGAGTGGCGATCGCTGAAAGCGATCTGCGACGGCAATCCTGACGCGATCAAACTCTGATTCGGCCTACCTTCGGGCGCTCTTCCGCGATCTCGCCGCTTCGATCGGCGCCGGCGTCGCGTCGCCCGTCTTCAGGTCCCACACCGCCTGCATGGCCGAGAAGGCGTGCGAGATCACCGGCTCGTGGCGCCGCGACGCCAGGCAGGCGAAACTGAGTTCGCAGGTCAGCGCCACCTTGTCGGCAACCACGAAATTCCGTTTGCGCGTGATGCGGTCGAGCACGCAGTCGCGGACGAGGCTGAGGCAGTTGCCGGATTCGACGAAGTCGATCATGGCGTCTTCCTGTTCGGCGAAGGCGACGCGCTTCGGCAACGATCCCATCGGCCGGAAGATGTCGTCGAGCAGCCGCCGATGCGCCGAGGCATGCGGCGTCGCAATCCAGGGCAGGTCGGTGAGGTCGGCCCAGTCCTTTCCCATCACCTTGCCGCTCCATTCGGCAGGCGCGATCACGCGGTAGTCGTAGCGCATCAGTGCCGTGAGCTGGAACTTTCCGTCGTCGATGGTGCGTTCGGACAGCGTCCCCGACGCCAGGCATTCGGGCGGCGCGGCATCAATATAGTATCCGACGTCGAGCTCGCCCCTGCCGATCTGCGCCAGCACCTCGTCGCTCATCCCGTAGCGCAGGAAGACCTCGGTCTTCTTCGAGGAAGTGGCGAGGCTTCGCACGAACGGACCTAGACGGATCGACTCGGGATCCAGAATCGTGCCGACGCGTAGCGTTGCCCGCTGCGATTCCCGCAAGGAATCTGCCGCCGCCCTGAAATCCGCCGAGGCCGATACCGTCCGGTGCGCCAGCGGCAACAGGGCGGCGCCCGCTTCGGTCAGGGTAAAGCCGCCCGGCGTCCGGTTGAAGAGCTGGAGCCCGGTGTTCTCCTCCAGGCCCTTCAACTGCAGGCTGACGGCAGGCTGGGTCAGGTGCAGCAAGATGGCCGCGCGCGAGACCGTGCCCTCGCGGGCCACGGTGATGAAACAGCGCAAGGCCTGGATGCGCGGCAGGTCGTTCATTTGGAAAACTTATAAGAAGCGCCCATGACCCCATTAGATAGGATTTGCTCTTGGAAGTCACAATCTTTCGTCAACGAAACTTTGCGTTGTCATCGGAAAAAGATGGATAGCGAGAGGGCGGCCGGGTTGTCGATCGGCGCGCGGGGCATGATGAAGGGTTTCGTCAGGGCTGCGGCCAGCGGGGAATTGCCCACATTCTCCGCCGTCATTGCGAGCGCAGCGAAGCAATCCATCTGTCCGCGCACGCTGAAACATGGATTGCTTCGTCGCTTTGCTCCCTTGCGCAAACGCTTCGCGTTTGTCGCAGGCAATGACGGGTGAGGCCGGCGCCGGTCACTGCGGCAGGTTGTTGACCTTGCGCACCCAGGCGCGCACGTCGGCCAGCACGTCCGGCAGCAGCGCCTTGACCTCCTGCACAGTCATGCCCGGCTTGATCCGGGGATCATAGAGAAGGTTGAGCAGATACTGGTCGTAGACGCCGAAATAGCCCCTCGAGACGTTGTCGTTGAACACGGTCCAGGGCACGCTCTCCGTATCGTTGATCGGTCCCAGCGATTGCAGCAATTCCTCATAGGCGCAGTCGAAGAAGACGAAGTCGCCATTGTCGACGGTGAGAATCACGTCGGAATGCTCGATTTCGAACTTCTCGTTCTTGCGGAAGCCCGACAGGCATTGCGGGTCGAGCGAGGAGCGAATCTCCTTCGCCCGGTCGCTGCCGTAGAAGGTCGTGATGGTGCGATGCAGATCGCGGTCGCGCACCAGCTTGACCTGCACATTGGCGTCTTCGAGGCTGCCGGCCATGGCGATGTCGAGGTGCTGAACGCGGGCGGCGATGTCGGCGACGATTTTCGCGAGCTGCGCCTTGCGGTCGGCGCGGCTGCCGTCGGCAAACACCCGCACCGGCCCGTCATATTTGCGGATGCGGTCGACGCGGCCGGCGAGATGATATTCGGCGCCGAAGGCGACCTTCAGAAAGCCTTCGACGATCTCGCTGTCGGTGAAGATCTTTTTCTCGGCGCGCTGACGCTGCGCGACGGCGAGGATGTCGGCGGACGCCGTGCTCGGCACCAAGATTCCGCCGAGCGCGACTACGCTTACGGCAGCCGTAAGCGTCCGTAGATACAGGGATCGGCAGGGCACGCGCATTCAAACGACGCTGCAGCAATCGGCGCGCGCGTGCAAGGCTTGAAAGACGCGGATCACGCGCTTGCGCGCGGCCGCGCCTGGTTCCGGCCTAATTCCTTACGATAACCGGGGTGCCGATGCGGACGCGGCTATAGAGATCGGTCACGTCCTCGTTGGTCATGCGGAAGCATCCGGACGATACCGCCTGTCCGATCGTCTCCGGCTCGTTGGAGCCGTGGATGCGGTAGAGCGTCGATCCCAGATACATCGCCCGCGCGCCGAGCGGGTTGTCGATGCCGCCGGCCATGTGGCGCGGCAGATCCGGCCGGCGCCGGAGCATCTGAGCCGGCGGTGTCCAGCTCGGCCATTCCTTCTTCGCGCTGATGCGGTGGGTTCCGCCCCAGCGGAAGCCGTCGCGGCCGACGCCGATGCCGTACCGGATCGCCTGGCCGTTGCCGAGCACGAGATAGAGCCGGCGCTCGGCGGTGCTGATGAGAATCGTGCCGGGGGCGTAATTGCCGGCAAAGCTCACGGTGGTGCGCGGGATCGGGCTCGATCCGCTGGGCATGCCGGGTCGGAAGAAACCCGGGCCGCCGCCCATGATGTCGCGCGAGTCCTCAAAAATGAAAAGTTGGGCCTGTGCCTGGCCGGCCCCCGCCAGCATGGTGAGCGCCGCAAGCAGCAAAGCAAAAGCCCGTGTCATCTTTTTCTTCCCCACGAAAAAATCTCAATATGAAAGGACAGAGGCCATAATTGCGGCGATCGTGCAAGCAACGAGCCCGTGACCACGGCCATTTTCGAATGCCGCGGTTAAAAAAGCACCATGCCCTAAGCGATGGCTGCATTGTGCGGCTAAACCTTTGACGAAACGTACGAACAATGATTGATCGTCAGCGGCTCCAATAAAATGAAGCGCAAAGGGGAACGAGGCCATGAACGGTGCGGAAAGTCTGGTGCGGACATTGGTCGCAGGCGGCGTAGACGTCTGCTTTACCAATCCCGGCACCTCGGAGATGCATTTCGTCGCCGCACTGGATCGGGTCGAGGGAATGCGCTGCGTGCTCGGCCTGTTCGAGGGCGTGGTGACGGGCGCCGCCGACGGCTACTACCGCATGAAAGGCACGCCGGCTTCGACCCTGCTGCATCTCGGTCCCGGCCTCGCCAATGGCCTGGCCAATCTGCACAACGCCAAGAAGGCTAATTCCGGCATCGTCAACATCGTCGGCCAGCACGCGACCTATCATATCGGCTACAACGCCCCGCTGACCTCGGATATCGAAGGCCTGGCGCGGCCGATGTCATCCTGGGTGCGGACCTCGCCGGACGCGAAATCCGTTTCCGCCGACGGCGCCGCCGCGATCGCCGCGGCCAAGAGCGCGCCGCCGCAGATCGCCACGCTGATCCTGCCGGCCGACACCGCCTGGAACGAGGCCGACGGCATCGCGCAGGTGCCTGTGGAAAGCCAGCGCGCCAATTATTCGGCGCAGGCCGTCGACCATGCCGCCAAGGTGCTGCGCAACGGCGGCGCGTCGACGCTGCTCTTGATGACCGGCAGCGCGCTGACCGAACACGGGCTGGCGCTGGCCGCCCAGATCTCGGGCAAGACGGGCTGCAAGGTGATGGGACAGACCTACAATCCGCGCATGGCGCGCGGCAGGGGCCGGTTCGCGATCGACCGCATCCCTTACGTGATCGAGCAGGCGCTGCCGATCCTGAAGGATTTCAAGAACATCGTGCTGGTCGAGGCCAACGATCCCGTCGCGTTCTTCGCCTATCCGAACAAGCCGAGCATGCTGAAGCCGCAAGGTTGCGAAGTGCACCGCATGACCTCGGGCGCCGAAAATTCCGTCGCCGCGCTGGAAGCGCTGGCTGGCGCGCTTCACGCGCAGCCGGCCGACCGGCAGCCGCAGAAGCTGGTCGAAATCGCAAAGCCGACCGGCGCGCTTAACCATGCCTCGATCGCGCAGGCGATCGCGATGGCGATCCCGGAAAACGCCATCGTGGTCGATGAATCCATCACCACCGGTCGCGGCTTCTTTCCGCCGACGGCCGCCGCCGCCCCGCACGACTGGCTGCAGAACATGGGCGGCTCGATCGGCTTCTCGACGCCGGTCGCGACCGGCGCCGCGGTGGCGTGCCCGGACCGCAAAGTAATCTGCATGGTCGGCGACGGCAGCGCGATGTACACGCTGCAATCGCTGTGGACGCAGGCGCGCGAGGGCCTCAACGTCGTCACGATTGTATTCGCCAATAAGATCTACCAGATTCTTCGCGGTGAATTCGACGGCGTCGGCGCCGGCGAGCCAGGGCAGCGCGCGCTCGATATGCTCAAGATCGACCGCCCGGACCTCGACTTCGTCGCGCTCGCCAAGGGCATGGGCGTGCCGGGCCGCACGGTCGCCAATGCCGACGACTTCAACAAGGCGCTGGCGGAAGCCATCGCTGAACCAGGTCCGCGGCTGATCGAAGTGCAGATGTAAGAGAACGACCATCGAAAGTTTTGAGCTAGCCGGAATGCCGCAATTATGAAATCGTCATTGCGAGCGTAGCGAAGCAATCCAGAAAGCCAGGAAACAAGACTGGATTGCTTCGTCGCTTCGCTCCCTTGCACAAAACGCTTCGCGTTTGTCGCAGGCAATGACGGTGCGGAGGCCAGATGCAGACCGAGCTGAACAAGGTCATCACCGCACTTCACGAGTTCTATGCGCTCGAGACCTTTCTGCTCGAAAAGGAGGCTGGCGAGCGCGCGCTGACGCACCGGCTTGCGGTGCAGTTCGAAAAGCAGTTCCCGGGCTGGCAGATCGATTGCGAATACGACCGGCTGGGTGATCGCACGCTGCGGCTGCCGCACGGAACGATCGTCTCGACCGACGACCACCTCGCAAAATCCATCTATCCCGACATCGTGGTGCATCAGCGCGAGATTCCCAACAACCTGCTCGCGGTCGAGGTCCGCAAGGCGGTCAATCATCAGCCGCTCGAACATGACCAGCACAAGCTGCGGGCGCTGACCGATCCGCATTTGTGGTTCGCCTACTGGATCGGCGTGCTGCTGACGCTGGACAAGAAGCAGGTCACGATGTCGGAAGTCTATACCAGCGGCGTCCTCGACCATGCCTTGTCCGTCTGGTTTGCGGGGCGGCTGAAGGATGCGGGCTTGAGCGCAGGATAGCCTTGCGAACGGAGAATCTTTGATGACACTTGCACGATCGATCCTGGCCATCGCGTTTATCGCCGTCGCGCAGCATGCATTGGTGCACGAGGCTCTGGCGCAGGCCGCCTCCGCGCCCGATCTGGAAGCGATTCTTGCCCACCCCAAGGTGGTCAAGACGTTCGACGACATCAAGGCCGACGACGAGCGGACCTTCGCCGAACAGAAGCGCATCACCGAAATTCCGGCGCCGCCGTTCAAGGAGAAAGTTCGCGCCGAATACTATCAGAAGCGGATGCAGGAGCTCGGCTTCAAGGATGCGTCGATCGATAGCGAAGGCAATGTGATCGCGCTGCGTAAGGGGACGGGCGGCGGGCGGCCCAAGCTCGTGGTATCGGCGCATCTCGACACGGTGTTTCCCGAAGGCACCGACGTGACGGTGAAGGAAAAGGACGGCGCGATTGTTGCGCCAGGCATCGGCGACGATGCGCGCGGGCTTTCGGCATTGTTGTCGCTGATCAAGGTGATGAATGAAAACCAGATCGCGACCGTCGGCGACATCATGTTCGTCGGCACGGTCGGCGAGGAAGAGCTCGGCAATCTGCGCGGCGTAAAAGCGCTGTTCCGCGATCACACCGATATCGATGGCTTCATCTCGATCGACGGGCTCGGCATTACCCGCGTCGTCAACCAGGCGACCGGCAGCCATCGCTACGAGTTCATCTTCCAGGGCCCCGGCGGACACTCGTTCCAGGAGTTCGGGTTGCCGAGTGCGACCCATGCCATGGGCCGGGCGATTGCGAAAATCTCGGAGCTGCAGACCCCAACCGATCCCAAGACGACGTTTACGGTCGGCACCGTAACCGGCGGCACTTCGGTCAACGCCATCGCGGCGGAAGCGCGGATGGCCGTCGACATGCGCTCGAATTCGACCGACGAACTGCTCAAGCTCG
Source organism: Bradyrhizobium sp. CSA112 (assembly GCF_029051645.1). Lineage (GTDB taxonomy): Bacteria > Pseudomonadota > Alphaproteobacteria > Rhizobiales > Xanthobacteraceae > Bradyrhizobium. The sequence continues at coordinate 18,719 of NZ_JAACFS010000054.1, read as the reverse complement.
AGGCGCGCCTGCTCGAGCTCGTCAAGGAGGCGGTGGCGGATGAAAACGCGCGCTGGAAATCGGACAAGATGACCGTCGAGGCCAAGCTGATCGGCGACCGACCGGCGGGCATCGTCGCGATGGATTCGCCGATCGTGCAGGCCACCCAGCGTGCGGTCTCCGCCGTGACAAAAGGGCCGCGGCCGACCTTTGCCGGCTCCTCGACCGATTCCAACATCGCGATGTCGCTCGGCATCCCGGCCGTCACCATCGGCGGTGGCGGGGAGGGCGGCAACTGGCACTCGCGCAACGAATGGTACAAGCCGGTTAACGCCTGGTACGGCCCGCAGAACGCACTTTTGACCGCGCTGATCCTGACCGGCCTTGATGGCGTCACCAAACCGGCGCTACAGGTACGAAAAGCTGCCAAATAGGGCCTGAATTGTCCCCAACGCCGTTAACCATGCCCCCGATTGGCCAAATTGTCAGCAAATTGCGGACAAAGCGGTAACCGAAAATTCCCATAGTATTACCGTGCGTAGGGGGATTTTGTGATGGCGTACAGGATCGTGGCGGAACGCAGGGACGAGACCGTCAGGATGGACCGAAGCAGCATGCTGGTGGCGGTCGCCAAAGCGCGGGTCTGGGCCAGCGAGGGGTGGAAGGTCACCATCATCGTCGGCGACGAAAACGAGACTGCACCTTCCGACGTACGCCGGCTTTCCTTCGCCTGATCACACAGATCTTGCGCCGTCTGTCCGACGGCCCTCCATAGAGTGGAACCGGGAACCCGGATCCGCGTTATCGCTGCAGGCACGCTTTCTGGAGCAATGCCATGCAGTGGCGGTCAGCAAGCACCGGCGGCCCCGACGAGATGCGCGGCACCGGCGACGATCAAATTCCGTACGCAACCGGATGGACCATCAGCGGCCTTGCGACGCTGGGCACCATTGTCGCGATCTGGGTGCTGGGGATCTGACCTAAACCTCTCTCCGCGACCCGCTTGCCGCCGGTCACGCGCAGTCCTGGCTTGCGCGCGATCAACAGGCCGAGCAACACGAGCAAAGCACCACACCGGAAAGAAGAACAGCGTCAGGATTCCCGCTTCTCCGGGGTGGGTGCGCAACAGCCATTTGACGAAGCCGATGGGGCGAGCAGTCCGATGGTACCGCGATCGCGGTCGTGATGGTCATCGCAAGCTTCTGAGCGGGTCATCGTCGGCTGTCCGGCAATGGCTTCGCACAAATCGACTGACAGATATCGAGACGGGCAGCAGAACAATGGTGGACGCACATGGGATCGAACCGTGTCCAGCGATTCACGGCGAGGTAACACGGCCACACCCGAACTGGCGTAACCGTTATCATGTCTACCGTCCGAACGTTTGCGATCCGAATTGGCGACTCGGCTTTTGGCTTGCCGAGGTGACATTCTCTCTTGAGTGCGGCAGGCGTCCGTCCAGTCGGCGCGCAGCAATTTCGGTGGGGCAACAGCCATGGATCGTCGGGGTGTATCGGAGGGCGTTCATTTCGACCGCAAGCATCTGTTCGGGCACGATGCCCCAGGCTCGTGGTGGCTTCCCTCGAAATCGTGGTCACACTTCCCGATCCACACGGGAGATAACGGCGCCGGCAATGGCGGCAACGGCTATTTTGCAGGGAGCTTGATCGAGAGGAGCTACGCTGCTTTCGAACCGCTCAACGTGGCGCAGGCCGGCTCCCATGCCACAGCCAACGCCTATCAGACGAACATCGTGCATGTTGATCAGTCCGCGACCCAGACTGCGGGCATCGGCGGTGATGGCGGCAATTGGAATGCCGCATCAGGCGGAATGGTCGGCGCGTTCGGGTCTGTCGTCCCTGGCGTGATCGGTACCGGTGACAACAGCGCCGGCAATGGTGGCGATGGCCACTTTTCCGGATCGATGGTGCATGCGCCCGTCGCGGTTTATAGCCCGATCAACATTGCGGTGGCCGGTCCCCATGCGACAGCCGACGCCCATCAGACGAACATTGCCTATTTTGATCAATCCGCGACCCAGATCGCGGGAGTTGGCGGAAATGGCGGCAATGGCAATGCCGCATCAGGTGGAAACGTCGGCGCGTTCGGGTCTGGCGCCTCGGGCGCGATCAGTACGGGTGAGAACAGCGCCGGCAACGGTGGCGATGGATACGCTTATGGGGGCATCATTCACGCGACCTTTGCGTTTTACTACCCGATCAACATCGCGGTGGCGGGATACAATTCCACTGCTCACGCCGAGCAGACAAACGACGTGGTGTTCGATCAATCCGCTGTTCAGATGGCCGGCGTCGGCGGTGATGGCGGGAACGGCAACGCCGCGTTTGGCGGAACTGCGGACATTTTCTCTTCCATCTTCGATCTGATCGGCTCTGACGTCATCGCGACCGGCCACAACAGCGCCGGCAATGGCGGGAATGGCCATTTCTCAGGAAGCCTCATCGACATCAACGTGGCCATTTACGCGCCGATCAACATTGCGGTCGCCGGCTACAATTCAACTGCCGAGGCTCATCAGAGCAACCACGTTCAGTTCGATCAGAGCACGATCCAGATGGCCGGCATCGGTGGCGACGGCGGCGACGGCAACGCTGCGCTTGGCGGCGATCTCGCCATGCACCTGTTGGCGGACCTTCACCTGCTGGATCACCTTGCCTAGAGCCTTTTCCGTTTCGATCGAATCGAAACGGCGCTCCAGTTCTGATTTGACGCGTCGTGCTGGCGCGAACTTCTCCGCTTCACTTGAAACGGCTCGAGCGGCATTGGCGCTTCCCGGATCCCGGCGGCGAGAGGGTAGCATTTCGGGCGTACACCCTCGCTCGGATGACATCAGCTTTGGCGGCTAGACCGAGCCGGTGTGCAAATCCAAGATCGTTGCTGTCCACATTGGGACGCACAGTGTGCAAATCACATCAGGGAGACTCACATGGCAAAGGCATCATTTCCTTCCGACACGATCGTGTTCAAGGCATCGACCGGCGGCAACAGCGCAGGGAACGGTGGAGACGGTTACAATGAGGGCAATATCATCAGCAACCCGAGTATCAAGTTCGAGCCGACCAACAAGGCCGAAGGCGCCGACGTCCACGTCAAGAACGGCGATGACGTTTATCAGAAGGCATACTGGGACGCCGGCGGCGCGAATGCGAAGGCGGAGAAGCATTCCAAGGCAGAGGGCGGAAAGGCCGTCTCGAATGGCGACCAGGAATCCGACAGCGGCCATAACAAATCCGACGTGGATGCCAACACGAAGGCCTATCAGGATAACTGGCTCGCTGCGGACCAGAGTCAGACTGTAATGGCCGGCGTCGGCGGCGACGGCGGGAACAACAACACGGCGGAAGGTGGAGATATCTACTTCAAGGCCAGCATCGAATCCGCGAACTTGAACGACGTGCTTAACGATTCCAAGTACTTCCATATCGACGATTCAGGCATGTTCAACTGATCAATGCCTGTGTGGGGTGAGGCCGGCGGCGCAATGCCGCCGGTTCTCAATTCGTCGCGGAGTCGACGAGGAATGGGCGGAAGGTTCGGACTTCAAATCTGGCGGGACCGCAATGCTGATGCCACCGCTCCAGCCGCAGACAATGTCGCCACCGCGGACGCCGTTGAAGTCGGCGTTGCTGGTCTGCGCCGGGTCGCTCGGACTCGTTTTCGCATATAGCTGCAGCTACAACCTTCTTCTTCTCGCGCCTTCCATCTATCTGCTTCAGATCTATGATCGCGTGCTGTCGAGCCGCAGCGGCGCTACGCTCCTGATGCTGACGCTCATCGTTGCGTTTACCGTCGTGGTTGGCGGCGTGCTTGATGCGCTGCGCCGCGCTGCATTGGGCCGGATGGGCGAGTGGCTTGAAGACGAACTCCATCCGTCAGCGCTGTCCGCATGCTTCAAATACGCCTATGCCGATCGGGCGCGGGCATCGGAAGCCTACCGCGATCTTGCGATCCTGCGTCAGCTCGCCCAGTCCGGCGCCTGCTCGACCTTGTTTGACGCGCTCTGGACACCACTCTTCCTCGGCGTTCTCTTCCTCGTGCATCCCTTGCTGGGAGTGATAGGCGTGCTCAGCGTGCTTTTCCTGCTTGGTCTCGGGGTTGCCGAAGACTGGGTCACGGAAGCACCGCTGGTGCGGTCGGCTGGCGCGCTGACGAGGAGCCAGGGATGGTTCGGCATGGCCGTCGGAAACCTCCACGTGATCAGGGCCATGGGAATGCTCGACGGCGCCGCGCGCCTGATCGGCCAGGCTGCGCAGGATGCGAGGAGCCAGCAAGAGGTGGTCCAACGCCGCCGCGAAACCATCATGCTGATCTCCAAACCAGCGCGGGCGCTGGCGCAGGTACTGATCATGGGCACTGCCGCCTGGCTCGTCCTGGAGCAAAGCAGAAGTCCCGCTATCATCTTTGCCACGACCCTGTTGTTCGGACGCGCGCTCGCGCCCATGGAAGGGGCGGTTGCAGGCTGGAAGGCATTCGCGATGGCCTTGGCCGCCTACCGCCGGCTCAACGACGTCATGTCCGCTGTCACCTCGGTTGCGAACGTCAGGCGGCCCCTGCCGGAGAGGCCGAAGGGCGGCCTCATCGTCGACAACGTTGGCGTCGCCGTGCCGGGATCGGGCCATTGGATGCTGAGGGATGTGTCATTCAGTCTGGCACCCGGTGAATGCCTTGGCATCATTGGTCCATCTGGCTCCGGCAAATCCACGCTCGGCAGGATCATCACTGGAATCTCCGCACCGACGTCTGGTTCGGTCCTGCTCGATGGCATCGACATGCTGGCCCTGCACGATTCGGACGCCGGCCGGCGCCTCGGATATCTGCCGCAGGACATCGATCTGTTCGGAGAAACAGTAAAGGATATCATTGCACGGCTGGACGACGCCGATTTGCAGAAGGTCATTGAAGCAGCCAAACTGGCCGGCCTTCACGAAACGATTATTCGGCTGCCGCATGCGTACGATACGGTCGTCAATGGCGGAGGGGCCAATCTCCCGCGTGGGTTTCGCCAGCGCCTCGGCCTTGCACGGGCGTTTTTTGGCGACCCGCACCTCGTGGTCCTCGACGAGCCGAACTCCAGCCTGGACAGTCTCGGCGAGCGCATGCTCTTCGACGCCATTGAACGGATGAAGGCGGCCAATACAACGGTGATCATCATCACCCACCGGATAGGGATTCTCGGCGCAACGAACAAGCTTGCCATCATGCAGGGCGGCGCGGTCAGCGCATTCGGCGACAGCAGGGAGATTTTCGAAAGGTGTTTGGCAAGGCCCCAAGTTGCTTCGCGCGAACCTGTCTCATGAAAATCTCATTCGCTCACATCAACTTTCGGAAGCTTCGACGGTGGCTGGGATCGGCGGCGCCGGCGTTCGACCGGCTGCGCGGTGTCACCTGGATCCGCATCAAACGTTTTTACCGTCTCATTGCGCGAAGCGGATGGGCTCGTCTGAAAATTGCATTCGCTCACGTCGAGATCTGGGAGGTCCCACGGTGGTTGAGATCGGCGCCGCCGGCGCTCCGCGATCGACTTCGCGGTATCACCTGGACAGGAAATCTGCTGGTTTGCGGCTTCGTCGTTGGTCTCGGTACCTGGTCAGCCTATGCCCCCCTCGAGAGCGCCGCGATTGCTATCGGCACCGTCGAATCCGAGTCGAGCCGCAAGACGATTCAGCACCTTGAGGGTGGCATCATCAGGGAAATTCTGGTCGCGGACGGCGACGTTGTCCGCGCTGGACAAACACTGATCTCGTTGGAGGACACCAAGGCTCGTGCCGAAGCCCAGAGCCTGCAAGGCCAGTTGTGGGAGGCGATGGCACGAGAAGCACGGCTGCAGGCGGAACAGCAAGGAGAAGAGCGGGTGTCGTTTCCTGCCAAGTTGGAGATGGCGCAGAATACGAGCCCGTCAGTCGCAGATGTCCTTGCGGGGCAGCAAGCCATCTTCGAAACGCGTCGGCAGGTCTTTCAAGCGCAAGCGGCCGTAAATCGGGAGAAAAGGTTGCAGGTGGAGAAAGAGATCGAGGGCCTCAGGGCGCAGGAAAGCGCGGCCTCAAGGCGCATCGAAATCGTCCGCGAAGAAGCGGCAACCGTCGCCATGCTCGTTAACAAGGGACTTGAGCGGCGTCCGCGTCTTCTGAACCTTGAGCGGGAGATGGCTGACATCGAGGGGCGGCGGGGTGAGATTGTCGCGCAGATATCGCGCGCCGGGCAGGTTATCAACGAATCGCAGGCAACTCTTCTCAAACTCGAAAACGATCGCCAGAACGAGATCGCGCAGTCGCTGCGCGAGGTGCAAAACCAGATTTTTCAGATACGCGAGCGACTGCAGGCGGCCGACGACCAACTGTCACGAACGGCGGTCAAGGCGGCCCAGGACGGCGTCGTAACGGACCTGAGGGTTCATACCACGGGCGGCGTCATTGGCGCCGGCGCACCTCTCATGGATCTGGTCCCCCGGCAGGATCGGCTCATCGTGATTGCGCGCGTCAGGCCCGAGGACATCGATGTGGTTCGTCCCGGACTGGGCGCCGACGTGAATCTGTTGCCCTACAATGAGCGCCGCGTACCACGGCTCCATGGGACTGTGACGCACGTTTCTGCCGATCGTCTTGTCGATAAGCGCACAGATCAGCCCTACTACGCAACGAAGATTCGAGTGCAGGATCCGGTCGGCGCCGGCATCGATGGTGTCCAGATTATTCCGGGAATGCCGGCCCAGGTGTTCATCAAGACTGGTCGCGGCACCGTGGCGCTCTACGCCCTCAGGCCTCTGCTCGACAGCTTCAACAGCGCGTTCCGCGAGGATTAGAGCGGGACCAAAACTGCGAACTCCGGCAGCCCTCAAGATGACCGCACTCGCAAGTGCGCATGACCGTTTAATTGCCGGCTCCAGCGAAGCACCGCCTCGGTGCGGTTGCGCGCGGAACATTTTCGCATGATGCGCTGAATATGCATTTTTACGGTGTTTTCCGAAAGGTTGAGCCTGACGGCAATCAACTTGTTGGGAAGGCCGAGCTGCAGCGCCTCGAGCACATGTTGTTCGCGTGGCGTAAGGTCGACCATCGTCCGCTCCGGCACAAGCGTGGTGGCGCCGTTGCCTTCGTGGATTTCGGATACTTCGGGAACGTCGAGGTGTTCCGATAGCGCCTTGAGGCTCGACGTACCACTTTGCTCAACGATCGGTAAGGGTCGATAGACCCCACCGGCGAGAACCAGACGTAATCCGGCGATGGCTACTTCGACCGGAATCGATTTCGGGAAAAAGCCACGGACCCCCCGCTGCATCGCGGCCGAAATCGTCACCTCGTCGTCACGATTTGACAACAGGGCAACGGATGCTTTCGGACAGAATTCTGCGAGAAACGCGAGACTGACCTCAATCGCAGGGTCAGTGATCTCCTTGTCTCCGACATTGAGCGCGATCAGGCGAATATCTCTGCCTGAGAACCAGCTCAGACCGCTCGTCGTTGCCATCTCGACGATTTCGAACCCAGTGAGTTCTCTCTTGAGGATGTTGAGGATGCAGGTACGCGCCAGGACATGTTGTTCGATGATCACGAGCACCGGTAATTTCTGTGATCCCTGGGCTAGTTCCGCGGTATTAGTAAAATCGTCCATGATATCCCCGAATTCAGAGTAAATGCTGAGCCACTCCACCAGTTTCTGATTTCCATTTTCCATGGAGCGAGTCTGCCCCACACACTCTGCAGCGAATTGCTGCCTATCGCGACGTTGCTCACGAACTTCGAGTTCGTTCGTAGGAACGTCGTCAGGACCTTCTGGTCCGTCGCAATAGATCCTTGGAAGCGGTCCTACCGTTCCAGGCTAGCTGCAAATATTGCGATACGCGCTCGCTGCCGCCGAATTCGCGGAGCCATTGACGACGTATGCTTCATCTTCCGTTACGAGATAAAGAAACGGCCAGTCTCCGGCATCGTCGCCTGACGCCATTTTTCTTTTGACACGGCCGCAAATGGTGTCGATGGGCTTCCCGAGCGTATTTTTGCGGATGGCCCGTTTCATCTCGCCAAACTCGGCAGATGCCGGGTCCTCCAGCTTCGCAGCAATCGTGGTCTTCGCCTTGGCAATGACTGGATCGGACGTCTCAGCGGGTCGATCAGATGCCGGAGCCTCTACTTTCGCTTCGATCATGGCGGGCTTCGACTTTTTCTTAGCGAGTTGGGGCCTGTCGCGGACGTGGGCTGCCGACGGCTTTTCCGTCTTCGTCGCGATCGTGGACTTGACGTTCGTTGTAGCGGAATTGGTCTTGGATGACGCTGGCGCGGGCTCAATCGACCGGCTGAGCGCCATGCCGTTGAGACAGCCGGACCCACTCGCGTCCGTGCATGCTTCCATGCTCGCTTGCGGCGGTAAAAGGCAGCTACAGCCAACCAGGGTCGCAGCCAGAACACCAATGAGAAGCGTTCTCATGCTAATCCCTCATGACGGGGCCTGAGTTCCGCTCGCAGTTCTTGCGGCGATCTAAATTTTGCGCTGGTTGTCTATCATTTGCGCAAAAGTATTAACTGCTCATTAAGCGCCCGGCTTTCGCCGCGGCAAGCTTTTGCATCGTTAATGCCGGCGCATTCAAGTCTTGCGGCAGGTGCAGGCCCATATTTCACGGGCTTGATGGTGGACGCACAAGGGATCGAACCTTGGACCTCTCCCGTGTGAAGGCTGCGGGTCAATTTTGATCTGACAATAAATTCAAAACTTGCAACGCGTCCGGCGATCTGCGCACGGATTTTGCACGGCTACGACCCTAAGCGGACATTCGGGAGTTCGTGAACCGCTCAGCCTCGCCTGCTCGCAACCGGCATATCTCCGCTGTTAGAGCGAGACCGGACCCGACGCGGCTCGACATTTGCCGCCGCTTTTGACCCAAAGCGGACTTCGAGTGGGGCAGAGCAATTAGACGTCCGACAAAAAAGACTCGATCTCGCCGATGAACCTCGGCCATGCCTGCTCACCTGGTATCGGAACGTGGTTTTCTGAGTCCAAAGTTACGAACTTCGCGTTCGGGATCGACGTGGCCATGCGGCGTCCCTCGTCGAATGGCACGAGATTGTCGTAACGAGAGTGCAGGACAAGTGCCGGAGCGGATACCTTCGGCAGAAGGTCGACGATATCAATTTCGTCAATGCCGTTATGATTCCTCACTGCGTTTTCAGCGGAAGTCGATACACGCAGCAGGTCTGCGTACCACTTGATCTGTTCGGGCGAGGCACTTGGAAGAAAAACGGAGCTGAACATCCTCAGAAATGCCGAGTTCTCGTTCACCCATCCTTCACGCATGACGGCAATAAGGGCCTTTCCCAATTCGATCTCTTCCAAGGAGCCTCGCTTATTGCGGCCGAGCGCAAACCCACCGACCAAGACCATCTTGGTGACGCGATTGGGATAGCGAGCAGCATGGGCGATAGCCGTTCCCACCCCTTGCGATATGCCCAGAAGTGCATAGCGCCGCAAATGCAATGCACCAACCACTGCTTCTAGATCGCGTTCGAACGTTGCAAGGGAAATGTCGGTGATGTTGCGATCGGAAAGCCCAAAACCTCGACCGTCGAAGCGAATGAGCCGGAAGCGATCGGCGAGGAAACGCCAGAGCGGCGCCCGGCCTGGGTTCTGCCAGTCGTATTCGAGGTGGGTAAGCCAGGTCGGAATACTCACGAGAGGCATGCCTTGGCCGACACATGCCACGGCAAGATTAATCCCGTCCGTGGTCCGGCAAAATGTGATTTCTTGACCGCGCGAGGGACGACACGGCATCTGACGGGCAGCCGCCTCAACCGATGAACTCCGCGTCTCCACTGCGTCTTCGCGGACATCGCCAATGAACCGGAATCCTCTGCGGATGACGGTGCGAATCCAGCGCTGTTGCTCGCCGTCATCACCGACCGCACGCCGAGCGGCATTGATCCGAGCTGCAATCGCGGAATCCGAAACCATGCGCCCATCCCAAACGGCCGAGAGGAGATCTTCTTTGCTGACCACACGGTCGCGATTGCGAATCAAGTAAACAAGAATGTCGAACACCTGCGGTTCGACCGGAATCAACTTCGCCCCCGACCGCAACTCGCGCCGCTCGGCATCGAGAATCATGCCGCCAAAAAGGTAAGCCAAGGGTGCACTCCAGTGCGAGCAAAGGCGGCCGAACAACGGCTTCGCCGTGCAAATCAATGGTATCGCAATAAGAAATAAAGGTCACGGCAAAGCGCGGCCGGACCGGGGAAGGCACAATCGACGCCATGCTGCAAGGGTAAGCCAGGGAGGAGACAATGGCTCATCCGTCCGTATTCGCACTTTTACTGTCGTGCCTTCTTGTCCCGGCCAGTGCAATGTCGGGCCCATCGACCAAAGAAGCCGAGGTGAACGGGGTTCGCCTGCCTTATGTGGAGCAGGGCTCAGGCGAGCCGATCGTCTTTATCCATGGAGCAATTTCCGATCTTCGCGCCTGGGAACCGATCAGAGACGAGATTGCCAAGAAGTATCGGTTCGTCGCCTATACCCAGAGATATTTCGGGATTGGCGCCTGGAAGGATGACGGGAAGCAATTCGGCGTTGCGACCCATGCCAGTGATCTCGCAAAGTTCATCATGGCGCTCAACACTGGACCGGTTCACCTCGTCGGTTGGTCCTACGGCGGTGCGGTGGCGACGGAAGCGGCGTTGAAGAATCCTTCACTGGTCCGCAGCCTAATTCTTTACGAACCGGCCGTGTGGGAAGTTCTCTCGGCTGATAGCCCCGAGGAAAAAGAAGCGCTCGAAGATCGGAGCAAAATTTTTGGTCCGGCAGTCGCTGCAAACAACGCCGGTGACGCGGTCCAAGCGACCCGGCTACTGCTAGAGGGGGTGTTCTACCTCCCACATGGCGGGTTCGACCGTGAGCCGCAGGTAGCGCAGACGATTTGGCTCGACAATTCCCGGACCACGCCGCTGTTGTTCGCGGCTTCGCCAACCGCAATCACATGCGACACACTGAAGAATTTCAGTCGGCCGACGCTAGTCCTAGGAGGGGAGAAATCGTCTGCAACCTGGAGGCTGATCAATGACGCGTTCAGCAAGTGCATACCTGGCGCCCGCAAGATCACTCTGCATAACGTTAATCACGATGCGCCTCTTCGCGATCCGGCTGGATTCAGCGCTGCCGTGATAGAGTTCCTGTCGAAACGTTGAGGCTGCCTCAGTTGATGGCCGTTCTGCTTTTGAGCGAGCATCGGAATGTCTGGTCGGTTGCGCACGCTAGGTCCGGAAATGGCCCGAAGCCGACCAACTTCGTCGCCTGGGGCTGGTCCGGCATTGAGGGCAGTCCGGACTTCGCATCAGCGATCCTTCGATCTGCGCTTGTGGCCCAAAGCAGACGCGGCTGAATATGCGGTCGATGTCAGCTTCTGACCGCACGCCTTGCTCGCCACTCGGCGAACGCATGCTCGCCCGCTTTGCGTTCGGCCTTCTTCAAAGTCTTCGCCCGGCGGTGTGTCAGGGCGACCGGCGTGTGCATCCAGTCAGCATCGAGCCATGCCTGAATGGTCGGCAGCTTGTTGATTGCCTCGATCAACGGGGCCTGCGGGACGTGCGTATAGTGGCGGCTCATGTCGTCGGCGGCGTGGCCGAGTATCTGATCCTTCTTGTGCGGATGGACGCCCTCGACAACCAACTGCGTCGAGACGGTGTGCCGGGCGGTGTAGGGAGCTACGTCAAAGACCTGGGTGCGCAGCCGGGCCGCTGCGATGGCCTTCTTCATCTGACCGCCATTGTCGTCATAGACGGTGAAGGGCTCGTTCTCCCATGTGCGGACGAGCTTCCCCGGCCGGCGGCTATCACGACGCGCAGAAATTGTAGACATGTGGACATGACCGCACGTCCACATGTCATCATCTATCGGTGTTGGGGGCACCTCAAGCGTCCGTTGTTAGACTAGGCGACGCCTTGTAGACTGAAAGGACACCTTGGAGATTGGAAACATGGCGCTCAAGCGGATGGACAACGTAGGAATCGTCGTCGAAGACCTCGGCGGGACGATTGATTTCTTTCGCGAACTCGGCCTTGAGCTCGAAGGGCGGGCCACGATCGAAGGAGAATGGGCCGGACGTGTCACTGGACTGAGCGATCAGCGTGTCGAGATTGCCATGATGCGCACACCGGACGGCCACAGCCGGCTCGAGCTCTCCCGCTTCCTCACGCCGCCTGTCGTCGCAGATCACCGGAACGCCCCGGTCAACGCCCTAGGCTACCTCCGCGTCATGTTCGCCGTGGACGACATCGACGAGACGCTTGAAAGGCTCCGCACGCGCGGCGCGCAGCTCGTAGGCGAAGTAGTCCAGTATAAAGACGCGTATCGGCTCTGCTACATCCGTGGGCCTGAAGGGCTTCTCATCGGACTCGCCCAAGAACTCAGCCGCCATTCGTAAGCGCTGGCCTTGGATCAAGCATCTGTTCGCCGACTGCGCCTACGACCGGGGCAAGCTCATGGAGGCCGCCTATCTTGATTTCGTCATCGAAGTCGTCCGACGCATCGAAGGCCAGCCTGGGTTCAATGTTCTGCGGCGACGCTCGGTCGTCGAGCGGACCTTCGGCTGGATGACACGATGGCGGCGCCTCGTCCGCGACTACGAGGCCCGCATCGACGTGTCAGAAGCCATGATCCATGATGGCGCGGTGCCTCTGTGCCCGAGGCGTCAAATGGTTTCGGAAAAGACGCAGGCCATGCCGGTCCCTTGGCTACTTTGCATGGGGTTGTTTTTCGATATTTTGATCGGACGGTCACGAAAGCCTCGGTTCGAACCCGATCTCCGCTTTCGTGCGTATGCACAAACGCTTACGGCTGCGCCAGGATGGCGTAGATGATCGTCTGGTGTCGATCTTGTCTGCAAAAGGTCGGAACGGATGGTGGACGCACAAGGGATCGAACCTTGGACCTCTCCCGTGTGAAGGGAACGCTCTCCCGCTGAGCTATGCGTCCGGGAAATGTGGGCGAACAATGAGCCCCGTCAGAGCCGCGATTTACGAAGTACGGACCCCAAGTGTCAAGCGATCAGACGGGCCGTAACGTCGCGATTTCGCGCGATCAGGCGGGAATTACGCCCCCTGCTGGCGGGCCCGTGAAGCGTGCGACTGCAGCGCGCGGATCCGCTCGGCGAGCGTCCCGCCGCCTTCGCCGATCGGCGGGGTGCCGGCGACGTCGTTGGCGGGCTTGGCCGGCACCTTCGGCACCGAAGGTTCCGCCGCCAGCATCGCCTCGATGGCCGAATTCGGTCCTTCGAGCTGCATGGCGAGCTTGGCGACTTCGGCGGCGATGTCGTTGATGCGCTCGCGCAATAGCGCGTTTTCCATCCGCTCGGTCTGCCACGAGCTTTCGGCCTGCTGCTGAATCGCGTTGATGTCACGCTGGAGTTTCGCGCGTTCGTCGCGGGCAATGCGGAGCTGCTCCTCCACCGCCGCTTTCTCGGCGCGCAATTTTTCGACGATCGGCGACTTGCCGCCGTTCGTCGCCGCGATCTCCTCGCGCAGTTCGCGTGCGGCGCGTTCAGCGTTCTCGTTCGCCTGCCGGAGCTGATTGTTTTCGTATTCGCGCTCGGCGAGGATCTTGCCCTGCATCGCCAGCCGCGCTTCGAGGTCGTTGACGCGGTTGCCGAGCATCTCGGCTTCCTTGACCTGGACGATCAATTGCCGGTCGAGATCGGTGACGCGCTGGCTCAAATTTTCGACGCGGCCGCGCGCTTCCGTCAGTTCGCGCGTCGCGTGCTCGGAATCGGCGCGCTCCTGCGCGAGGCGGGCCTGCGTGGTCGAGAATTCCTTTTCGGCGTCGCCGACGCGGCCCTTCAGTTCCTCGATCTGCGTGCGCACCGCGACCAGCTCGACCTGGCGGCTGTCCGCCATCATCGAACGGCTGTTCAATTCGTGATTGATCCTGGCGAGTTCGGCCTGCTTGTCGGTCAGCGCCTGTTCGGCGTTGCGCAAGAGTTCGGTCTTGGCTGCGAATTCCTCTTCAGTGGCGCGCAACTGCTCTTTCATCGCCTTCTCGCGCGCTTCGAGCGAAAAGATCGTGGCGTTCTTTTCGCCGAGCTCGATCTTCATGCGGTTGATCGCATCGCTCTTCTTGCCGAGTTCGGCGAGCTGGCTGGTGGTCTTGTTCTTGAGCTGCTCGACGTTCATTTCGAGCCGCCGTGCCGACATCGCAAATTCCGCGCGCAACTGGTCCTTGTCGGCCTGGATCTCGGCCATCGACAGCGGGGTTGCCGCTTCGAGCCGCCGCGTCGTCAGCCGCACCGCACGGTTATGCACCAGCGGCACGATCATCAGACCGAACAGCATGGAGACCAGAAAACCGATCGCCAGGTACATGATCGGTTCGATCATGGATGGTCACTCCACACAGACAAGGATTCGTTAATCACATTGCCACGCCGCGCCGGGGCAACGCCAGCCCATTGCCGCATTAACCTGAATCGAGCGGACGAGTTGCGTGTGGATATCCGAAAACCGGCTCAGAACGGGTTCCAGGTCGCGCGCGGGGTATATTTGAGATAGCCGACATTGGCGCCGAGCCGTAAGCCGATGCCGGAGCGGATCGGCACCAGCACGATGTTGTTGGCGGTGAGCGCGGTCATGCCGAAGCCGCCGACGATATAGGCGGAGCCATCGATGCCGACGAAGCGCTGGTAGATCGCGTTGGTCGCGGGCAGGTTGTAGACCAGCGTCATGGTGCGCGCGCCATCGCCGCCCCAGTCGAAACCGACCGACGGTCCCTGCCAGTAAACCCGCAGATCGCCTGCGTTCTTGGTGTAGAGCGTGCCTTCGCCATACCGCAGGCCTGCCACAAAAGCACCGGAGCCTTCCTCGCCGAGCACGTAGCCATTGGGAAGGCCCCATTGGCTGACCGCGCGCTCGATGACGGAAGCAAGTCCGCGCGAGACGTTGCCGAAGAACTTGTGCCCGGCCGAGACCAGTTCGTCGGGATGGAAGGTGTCGGGCCCTGGCTGGCGTTGCGGTGGCGGCTGCTGCGCTGGGTACGCCGGTGGCGGCGGCTGCTGCGCGCCGGCAGGCACGGTCCAGCAGATCAGCGCGGCAAACGTCACCGCGGCAAGGCGTGAAGCAAACGTCATGAAAGAACCCCTGGCATCGAAATTCTGGCCGCCGCCTTAACCTGACGCCAACAAGCATGGCTCTAGGTTGCGCCCAGTGTCCCCTCGACTCGCATGTTATCGGCACCAACTATGACGGCACAACGGCAGGAAAGATACGCTTTGCGCCCCGGAATAGCCCTTATTGCCTTATTGGCGAGTTTTTTTAGCTTGCTCAGCCTTGATTTTGCCGCGCGGGCCGCGACCACCGAGCGGGTGGTGGTGAACCGCTATTCCGGCCTCGCCATCGGTGGCTTCGATCCCGTCGCCTATTTTACGGAGTCCATGGCCATCGAGGGCTTGCCCGATTTCGAAGCGCGGGGCGCCGGCGCCGTCTGGCGTTTCCGCAACGAAGGCAACCGCGCTTCTTTCGTTGCGCATCCGGAGATTTACGGGCCTCAGTTCGGCGGCTACGACCCGGTCGATCTTGGGCGAGGGGTGACCTATGCCGGCAACCCGCGCTTTTGGGTGGTTGCGGGCCAGCGGCTCTATCTGTTCGGCCGCGAGGAAAACCGCGATACGTTCGCCGCCGAACCCGCGCGCTTCCTCAAAGAGGCCACCGCGCGTTGGCCGGTGCTGGTGCAAGGGCTCGCGCAGTAGGCCGCGGACCACCGTAGCCCGGGCGAGCGCAGCGGCCCCGGGGAATAGTGGTGACAACTTCGCGTATTCCATTTGGCTGGCACCGGTCCCGGGGTCGCTTCGCTCGCCCGGGCTACAGAGCCTTCAGGGCGCCGCCTTCGGATCGCCCCAGGCGATGAATTCCGGAACGATGAAGTCCTTCCGCCCCGTGCCAAAAGCCAGCGCCGCGCCGGTTGAATCCGTGATCCGGCCGCCGGCGGCCACGACGACCGCATGGCCCGCGGCCACGTCCCATTCCGAGGTCGGCGACAGCCGGGGATAGATATCGACCCCGCCTTCGGCCACCCGGCCGAACTTGACCGCCGAGCCAAGCTCGCAGCGTATCGCGCCCGGCCTTCCCGCAATAAAGGCTTCGGTCCTGGCATCGCCATGCAAGCGGCTGACCGCGACTGTCCATGGCTCGCCGCGCGGCGGGCAGGGGCGGGTACGAACCGGCTCGATCAGCGGCTTGCCCGTGCCAAGCGTCAGCCGCTCCGCGCCGCGGCCGACAATGCCGCGCCAGATCAGCCCGAGCGCAGGCGCGCTGATGATGCCGAGCATCGGCGTTCCGTCGGTCACCAGCGCCAGATTGACCGTGAACTCGTTGCGGCCGGCGACGAATTCCTTGGTGCCATCGAGCGGGTCGATCAGGAAGAAGCTGTCCTTGCAGGGCAGCGTGGCCTGCTGGGCGCGCTCTTCCGACAGCGACGGTATGTCGGGCGCCAGCTGGGCAAGGCCCTCGGCGATGATTCGGTCAGCCGCCAGATCGGCCTCCGTTACCGGCGATCCGTCGATCTTGCCGTCGACCTTCATGGCGGAGCGGTTGACGGCAAGGATGGCTGCTCCGGCCCGGATCACGATCTCGGTCAGCGGTTCGATCAGTGCCGCGGCAGCGTCGCGATCGAGTATGGGGTGTGCCTCATTCATGAGCTAGGCCCATTTGCTGTTCTCTTGCCTTACCATTGCCGCCCCGCGCTGGCAGCACCGGGCTGCGCAGTGTATCAAACCAGAAAGCACGCGTGATTCGTAAACTGTCCGCCAGGAACATGGGACTCGGCGGCTTTCGAGGAACCTTTGATGTCTGGCATTTCATCTCCCGGTCCGGCTCCCGATACCCTCGAACTTGCGGCGCTCTTGTGTTCGCGAGTCTGTCACGATCTCATCAGCCCGGTTGGCGCAATCGTCAATGGGCTTGAGGTTCTTGACGACAACCCGAAGCCCGAAGACCGCGATTTCGCGCTCGATCTGATCCGCAAGAGCGCCAAGACCGCGTCCGCACGATTGCAGTTCTGCCGGCTGGCGTTTGGCGCGGCGGGATCGGCGGGTGCGCAGATCGATCTCGGCGATGCCCAGACCATGGCGCGCGGCCATATCGAGGACGGCAAGATCACCATCACCTGGAATTTGCCGCGCCTGCTGTTGCCGAAGAATCGCGTCAAGCTGCTGCTGAACATGCTGATCATTGCGCAGCAGACGATTCCGCGCGGCGGCACGCTGACGATCGATCCGATCGGTGACGGCGAGACGATGAGCTTTCGCGTTACTTCTTCCGGCCTGAACGCCCGCGTGCCGCAGAACATCGCCGATCTTGTGAGTGCGAGTTCGACTGCGTCCATCGATGCGCACGCGGTGCAGCCCTACTATACGCGGCTGTTGGCGCAGGCCTGCGGGCTGAGCGTGACGCTCGCGCTTGACGGGGAAAAGGTGGTCGTCACCGCGGCCTAAGCGCGCCAACGCGCAAACATGGTTAACCAACGGTTGAAGAAAGGCGGCAAAATCTAATTCAGCCGCCTTATCTCTTTGTTGATCCCGTTCTTTTCCATTTGCTCAACCAATATTAAACGCTTTGCATAGAAGCTGGTCTCGTTCCGTAAGGCGCGTCGATGTCGCGTGCCGGTGCGTACGAAGGCCAGTTTCATGGATGATTTGTTGCGGGAGTTCCTGACCGAGACCAGCGAGAGCCTGGATACGGTCGACAATCAGTTGGTGCGGTTCGAGCAGGACCCGAGCGACGCGAAGATTCTGGATAACATCTTCCGCCTGGTCCACACCATCAAGGGCACCTGCGGGTTTCTGGGACTGCCGCGGCTGGAGGCGCTCGCCCATGCCGGCGAGACCCTGATGGGCAAATTCCGCGACGGCATGCCGGTCAAGGCCGAGGCCGTGACGCTGATCCTGAGCAGCATCGACCGCATCAAGGAGATCCTCGCCGGCCTCGAAGCCACCGAGACCGAGCCCGAGGGCACCGACGAAGACCTGATCGAGAAGCTGCATGCGATGGCCGAAGGCGCCAGGCATGCCGAGGACGAGGCGCCGAAGGCCGCGCCCGTTGCCGTGGTCGCGGCACCGCCGGTGCAGCCGGCCATCACGGCCGGCACGCTGGTCGACCAGGTGCTGGAACGCCCGCTGCGTCCCGGCGAGGTGTCGCTCGACGACCTCGAGCGCGCCTTCCGCGAGACCGCGACCGAAGTCGCGCCGGCACCTGTCGCCAAGGCTGCGCCCGCGCCTGAGGCTAAGGGAGCCAAGGAAACTGCCAAGGAAACGGCCAAGGAAACGGCCAAGGAAACGGCGAAGGCAAAGCCGGCCCGCAAGCCGGTTGCCATGGATGCCGACGTCCAGGAAGCCGACAAGATCGCCAACCAGTCGATCCGCGTCAACGTCGACACCCTCGAACATCTGATGACCATGGTCTCCGAGCTGGTGTTGACCCGCAACCAGCTCCTGGAGATCTCCCGGCGCAACGAGGACACCGAGTTCAAGGTGCCACTGCAGCGGCTCTCCAACGTCACCGCCGAGCTGCAGGAAGGCGTCATGAAGACGCGGATGCAGCCGATCGGCAATGCCTGGCAGAAGCTGCCGCGCATCGTCCGCGACCTCTCCGGCGAACTCGGCAAGCAAATTGAATTGGAAATGCACGGCGCCGACACCGAGCTCGACCGCCAGGTGCTCGACCTGATCAAGGATCCCCTGACCCACATGGTGCGCAACT
>NZ_JAACFS010000053.1 GCF_029051645.1 Bradyrhizobium sp. CSA112 | reverse complement strand
GCCGCCATCCTGCCATGATACAGCTCCTCGTTTCGCCGACCGCAAACGAGGAATCCGCCAACAGCCCGTCCGTTCCACCAATTCAGCCTGCTCCATCAGCGCAGGTTTCATGGAATCGGTCGTCTAGGCAGCTACCGGAGCTGGCTGGGTCAGCCGCCGTTTGATCCGCGGATGATGACGGCGCTGCTTCTACACGGCTATGCGAGCGGCATCTACTCGTCGCGGCGGATCGCCAGGGCGACGGTGGAGCGGGCGGATTTCATGATGATCGTGGCCGGCGACCCGGCGGACTTCCGCACGATCTCGGAGTTCCGGCGGCGGCATCTTAAGGCGCTGGCCGACCTGTTCGTGCAGGTGTTGAAGCTGGCCGAGAAGGCCGGGTTGGTGAAGCTCGGGCACGTGGCGCTTGACGGCACCAAGATAAAGGCGAACGCGTCCAAGCACAAGGCGATGAGCTACGATCGGATGAAGAAGCGGGAAGCGGAGCTTGCAGCGGAGGTCGATCGCTGGCTCAAGGCCGCCGAGGCTGCCGATGCGCAGGAGGACAAGCGCTACGGCGACAAGCGCGGCGACGAGATGCCCGATTGGGTGGCCGACAAGCAGAAGCGGCTTGAGAAGATCCGCGAGGCCAAGGCCGCGCTGGAGGCCGAAGCCAAGGCCGCAGCCGAGGTGGAACGCAAGGCGCGGGCCGAGGAGCGTCGCGTCGCCGAAGGCGGCAAGAAGAGCGGCAAGACGCCGACGAAAACGGAGCCCGACGGCAAGGCGCAACGCAATTTCACCGACCCGGAAAGCCGCATCCTGAAGACCAAGGACGGTTACATCCAGGGCTACAACGCCCAGGCCGCGGTCGATGGTGCCCATCAGATCATCGTGGCGCAGACGCTGACCAGTTCCTCGAGCGATCAGGCGCAACTGGCGCCGTTGCTCGACGGGATCAGGCCTAATCTGGGGACCAATCCCGACGAAGTGTCGGCCGACGCCGGCTACTGCTCCGCCGCCAATCTTCGCACGATCAAACGGCGGCGCATTGAGGGCTACATCGCCACCGGAAGGCAGAAGCACGGCACCAAGTCCGCCACCGCGGAAAAGCCTTCAAGAGCCGGCTCGCTGATCGCCAGGATGAGCACCAAGCTCAAGCGCGCCGGCTACCGAAGTCGCTACCGCTTGCGTAAGCAGATCGTCGAACCCGTGTTCGGACAGATCAAACAGGCAAGAGGGTTCAGGCAATTCCTGCTGCGCGGCATCGACAAAGTGAAGCCCGAATGGGCCCTGATTTGCACCGCTCACAACCTCGTCAAGCTGGCGAGGGCCGCATGAGCCGCTATCATTCGGATAAAACCGGCTTCCCGATGCTAACTGGACAGGCTCCTAGGCACGACACGCAAGATCTCGTCCCTCTTGGGCTCGCGGCTTTGCAGACTGCGGCTTCGTGCTGGTTTCAGGTGGGGACGGCCTCGATGTCATGGATCAACACAGCGGCGCGTGCCGGCGAGCCGTCCACGGCTGAGCGACCGCCCTCGGCCTTAAGCTCGGCGGAGTCGTGGAGACCTCGCCTCACTTCGGTGGTGAGTGCGGCTTTGAACTGGGTAGAGCTTGCTTCCTGGCCAGCGGCGGCATTGACCATGTTGCGATGCAACTGGCGCTCACAGGTGTCGCAAAGAGGAAGTTTCGCATCTTTGCCGAAATTTGCGTCTCGTATCGTCGCAAATGGAAGTTTGCGGTTGCTTAGAGCCGACCTCAAATTCAGCCGTTGCCAGTAGGTCTTAGGCGAAGGATCTGAGACCGTGTCGCAGATAAGCCCGACCGCTCGCACCTGTAGTTAGCAAGCATAATCAGAGCGCGCAGCGGAGAAGCTACATCGCATCGTAGCGCCCAAGGTGGCGGTCCAGTGCATTCTTTCGAAGCGATCGATGTCTCGAGCGAGCCACCACGATGAGGATCACTTTCCGACATCAAAAGCTGTGGATCACTGATCTGCACTTGACGGCGCCAACTTCGAGAAACTCAGCGCCTCGTCACGTTGACTGTCAAATGTGACCTAACCAGCACGACGGTGTTGAGGCAATTCGGTTCAGGCCAAGATTGGCCTGATGCTCTGGATTTATCGCGCGCTGCCGGGCGCGCGATCGCGATGCTGCATATTCCAGTTCGATTCGAGAGCTCTGTCTAGCTGATCCGCGTTGATAAGTTCGGCGAGGATTGTCATATCGTTCTTGTCGCGGCCATTTATTTGGAATCCTGCGTAAGAGACCAAAGATCGCTGAATTTCTGCGTTGTTTGAGCTGTTGCTTTGCAATTTCGCAGCGCTCTTCCGGTTAGAAGAGGTTGTCCAATTACGGAGATCGCAAGTGAACGTCGGTGTTCCCAAGGAGATCAAGACGCACGAATATCGCGTGGGCCTGACGCCGGGAGCCGTCCGAGAATATGTGGCGGCCGGCCACAAGGTGGTAGTTGAGACCAATGCAGGCGCCGGCATTGGCGCGACAGATGAAAATTATCGCAGGGCCGGCGCAACGATTCTGGATTCCGCGCACGAGGTCTTTGCATCGAGCGAGATGATAGTAAAGGTCAAGGAGCCCCAGCCGTCCGAATGGACCCTTCTGCGAGAGAATCAGATCCTCTTCACCTATCTGCATCTGGCGCCGGACCCGGAGCAGGCTAAGGGCCTTATAAAATCTGGCTGCACCGCAATCGCCTACGAAACCGTGACTGATGTGCGTGGCGGACTTCCGTTGCTTGCGCCGATGAGCGAGGTCGCGGGCAGGCTTGCGATCGAAGCAGCCGGTGCGGCGCTGAAGCGGTATACGGGCGGGCGGGGACTGTTGATTGGTGGCGTACCGGGTGTTCAGCCAGCCCGTATCGTGGTGATCGGAGGCGGCGTCGTCGGTACCCATGCGGCACGAATGGCGGTCGGTCTGGGTGCCGAGGTCACGATCCTTGACCGTTCGATATCGCGGCTTCGTGAGCTAGATGAGCTGTTCGAAGGGCGCGTCCGTACCAGGTTCTCGACAATAGACGCCGTCGAGGAGGAGGTATTTGCGGCGGACGTAGTGATTGGCGCGGTGCTCGTTCCCGGCGCGAGCGCGCCGAGGCTTGTCGGCCGCGGCATGTTGACTTCGATGCGTAAAGGCTCGGTGATCGTGGATGTAGCTATCGATCAGGGCGGCTGCTTTGAGACATCGCGTCCAACCACCCACGCTGATCCAACTTACGATGTGGACGGCGTCATTCATTACTGTGTAGCCAATATGCCGGGAGCTGTCCCGCTGACCTCGAGCCAGGCCCTGAATAACGCCACGCTGCCATTTGGTTTAGCACTGGCGAAGAGGGGATTTTCCGCCGTGCTCGAAAATCCGCATCTGCGCGCAGGCCTCAATGTCCACCGAGGCCGGCTAACTTATAGAGCCGTGGCCGAGAGTCTCGGCCTGCCATTCTCACCGATCGAACAGGCTGCGGCCTGATCCCAGAAGCCCGTTGAGGGCGTTTCCTCCCTGACTTGGGCCACTCCTTCGGAGTGGCCCATTTTTTAGGACTCTATCAATCTGCTAGCGTGGTTTGACTTGCCTTGGAACTCGAAGATTAAGCCGGGCGGCGATCCCAGAGCTGCTCGACAATACGAAACGCATCGTCCGGGCCAATGAAGATGACGCGGTGCTCGGTGGCGGGTAATTTCGCCTTGATCGTTTGGAGGCAGAAGATCCACGGCTCGTTGTTTTAGCGAGGTCTTCATAGACCCGTTCCTACTGGCGTGCTCCTCGGTTATGGGGAAGGCCCGGTCGCCGCGGTGACGCATTGTCGCCTTTTAGCTGCTGACCAGCTTCCGCTTAATCAGAAATGTCAGATCTTTTCGTT
Organism: Bradyrhizobium sp. CSA112; assembly: GCF_029051645.1. Taxonomy (GTDB): domain Bacteria; phylum Pseudomonadota; class Alphaproteobacteria; order Rhizobiales; family Xanthobacteraceae; genus Bradyrhizobium. The sequence continues at coordinate 31,803 of NZ_JAACFS010000053.1, read as the reverse complement.
CTAAACGGACTGCCTTCCACCGCGCTTGCAATTCCACCGGGGCAGGACTTCGATCGCTGCGCGGTCGGGCACGTCTTCCCTCCAGCGCACCGATCCGAACGGGCGCTCCAGCATACGGCGGATACGCACGGGGTCGGGGCCGATGTGGAAAGCCACCGCCTGCCGATCCAGCGCGCGCTCTGACTGCGTCGAGCGGTTGCGTTGGCGTAAACGTCGGGCAGGGATAGCGTTTCGGGATCGGCGGTGTCGCGCGCAATCGACCAGCCATAGGCGCCATTGCGTTGCCGCGACAGCTGCACGTCCTGCATATGACGCTTTAAGCGCCTTTCGCTCAGTCTGGAGACGCAAGTTTCTTTTTCCTCTCACGCTTGACGTTTTCTCTCGCCTTCCCCAGGAATCACCGACACTAGGGATGCGGGTCACTCGACGGATCGGGATCTAAGATGAGCCACATTTCAGAGCCGTCTGTTCAACATGTCACGATTCCAGTTCTGCAGCGACGGGAGGAGGGGAGTCGTAGCGTAATGAGCACCGCATATGACGCGGTTGCGGCACGCATCGCCGATCCGATCGTGGATATCCTACTCGGCGACAGCATCGGCAGCGTTTGCCTCGGGATCGATGACACATGTCGGTCAGCATGGCTGATTGTGCAGAATCAGACCATTCGCTGTAAGCGTTTGAAGTATTTGCCTTGCCTCGTTGGCACAAAAATGTTGGGGACGGTAATAGGTGCTTTTTCGTGATCGTAACCGGCCCCAACGCTAACTCACGTTCAATCCTTTCGACGCACGGCTAGTCACAAGATTTTTTATTTCACGCATCAAGCTCGGTCACTGGATACAGTACGGCTTTGTCGATCTTGACGTGTGCGGGTCCGTTTCGCATCGCGCGCCAACTGGCGCCCGGGCCGGGTCAGTGACGAGTTAACTCGTCTGCCTTAGTTGATAACCAGAGGATGGCGAGACGAATCGTCATAAAGATACTTGCGCCTCCCAGCCTCAAGTCCGCGATATATGCTGGCGCACAAGGCTGCGGGAGTAGTCATGGCGGGCCCGAGGAACACGTCGTATGAAGAAAAAATCTGATTGCGAGCAAGCCATCCGCTCACTCGCTCGCGACTGGCTAGCTACGCTGCCGGAGGGCGCGCGAGAGAATCCAAGCTGGTGGCGTTCAAGACCTGGCGCTGGGAGAAAAACACTACTCCCATTATCTCAAATTTCGGTCCGTCGCTGGGCCTGACTACGATGCCGAAGCGTGATTCGACGACGCGCTGGGCCAGAACTGGCGGCGCTAAGTCAAGTGTTCGCCGAGTGACGCCGAGCCAAGCGCCAGTGTGCGCTTAGCCGGCCGATCAACGCTTGGAATACGTCAGTGTGCTACAGGAGGTATGTGATTGCCATGATCAGCGGGATGCCGCTCGTAAGTCTCAATTCGTCGGTCATTGCGGTCTCCTCGCGCAATCTCGGCGGACTTCCTACTGATTCGGGTTTCCTCCGGCTATTCTTGCCATCGATCGGTCGACGGGTTAGCCGGCTACGCTATGGTTCATGACGGCTCGGGCACTGGCGGTAGGATAAACTGGGGAGACGTTGTGAAGCTGACTCTAAGCGAGATTCATCCTGGATGCGTCGCGGTCCAGTGTGAGGCCGATCGCGATGTCTACCAATCCCTCAGACCGGGTCAGCCCCTTTCGGATCCGTTGCCCATCAAGGAAGTCATCTGGTTCGACGCCACCAAGTCAACAATCATCATTCGCCCGATTATCACCTACCCATCCGAGCGATGCTTTGAAGCCAAGTACGACCGAATCGAAGAGATCGTCCTGGAAGGTTTCGATGTTGAGCTGCCCGAAGATGAAAACGCTGTACATGAGGCACTCTTTCATCTTCCCGCCGGCTTCATCAAAAACATCGACGCTGGCCTTGGCTTTCCAAAGGAATATCGCTCGATCGTTGACAGTATCGAGGAGATCGACGGCGTCAAAAGCCTGGTCATCACCAAGCGAGGTTCGACGCGTCTGGATGACGCGTGCTTCTACCTCGCTTACCGCGACTTCGAAAAGCTACGCCTGTCGCTGTCGCGAATTACGCGCGGATACCAGCGTGAGGGAAGAATCGACCGAGCTATCCAAGCCCATAACGCGCTCTTGACAACGCTGGACCCCCAGCGATTTCCGGAAAAACGACGGCCGCTCAAGAAAGACACTATTTCCAATTTGCTTGTGGGTCGCGATCACTCCAAGTCCGAGCTTTCAAAAGCCGATCGGGCTGGCATGGTCACGGCGAAGTACAGCATGGAGCGATGGGGCACGTTCTTGCAGGTCTCCTACAAGTTTGACTGAAGTGAGCTGCTGTCGGCTTGATGGAGGCATGGGTGTGTTATGCAGCCGGAGGTCGTCGATGAAGAGAAAAGTGCGGTCGCGAGTTCAAGATCGAAGCGGTCAATCTGGTAAGGCAACGCGGGGTGTCGATGGCGCAAGCCGGCCGCCAGCTGGACGTGCACGAGAATGTCCTGAGCAATAGGAGGAGTTCGGCGCCGATCCCAGGCCTTTCCCGGTCACGGGCTGTTTCTACCCAGCGCAGGCGCGCCACGGCCAATGACCGGCACGAACATGTCGTCGTGTTGGCTCAATATCTGAACGCTTGGATAGCTTTCCGACCGGTCTTGCTCCTTGTGCTCGCACTTCATCTGGCGCGCTGGACAGTTTTCTAGGATATCGTCGGGGTTGCACCGGTTGTCCTCTTAGATGTCTGCACTACGAGTGCTGCGCGGACCGTCTCGGTCGATGAATGGCAGCGCACGTCCCGATAGGTTGCGAGCCAGGATCGCGCCGCCACCTGATTGTCAGCGAGGTCACCTGGACCGCGACGCTCCTTGGTTAGGGACTCGCAAAGCGAGTAATAGAATCGACGATTAAACTGCAGTCGGAGTTGAACAGGCGCAGATGTCGCTTCGATCTCTCGCTCCGCGAGAAGTCGGAAAGTTGGTCCATATGTGACAGGAGAATGAAACAAGCACACATTGAACAATTGATACTGGGAGCAAAATGTTGCTTCGTACGTCAAAATAGACCTGCAATAATCACACGACGTATGGTAGAGTACTTTGTAAGGTCATGCAGAAGTACCTGTGCGATCATACTGATGAGGTAAGGCCGAGAGCTAATTCCGTTCGTCCGTTTTTCGCCTCCGCGTGAGATGGTCGACCAAACGTCATCCAGAAATATTTCAGAGCTTTGCGTGCCGCCGAAGCGAACATTGCTCGCCATCGAAAAGAAAGCTGGTTTCGTTTCATGGACTGGACATCGATTGTCCTTATGATTTGCAATATCAGAACGAGGTCGTTCATCATGCTGCATGCCGATCCTGGAAGCGTTGTCCGCGAGTTCCTTCGTCTGATCGGGGCTGATGTAAGACTGGGTCCTGATCGCGACGGAGCAGATCATAAGATGGTCGTGGTCCGTAGCCGACGATCCTGCTTGGCTTTTTGTTGCGGCTAACGGAGCACGTTGCGGCCGAGTAGGGCCCCGTCACCCAAATGACTTAGTTGGCCCCCGCCGTCAGTCTCGCGACCATGCATCGCGGAGCTGTCTAGGCATCACGATTGTGAGAGGACGATCATGAGTAACACGACGACCATTCATAACGCCATTCCGAGAGCGGACATCATCAAGCACGCGGTCCGGCTTGGTGCCGAGATCAAGAACATCAGGCTATCGGACGAGTTGTCCGACGAGGTGATCCGAGCCATTAGCCGGCTGCTTCTCGAGCATAAGGTCATCTTCTTCCGTGATCAGGGACATCTCGATGATGCCGAGCAGCAGCGCTTTGCTATCCGACTCGGCTCGCTGATACCGCGTCCCGCAATCCGTACGACCAAGGGAGCGTCTACCCCGGCAATGGCGTCGGGGCGCAGGAGCGGGCTGGCCGACCAGATGCACATGGATGTCAGCTTCGGTGATGCCTGTCCAAAGATCTCGGTGGTTCGCGGCGCCGTGATCCCGCCTTATGGCGGTGAGATCGTTTGGTCGAGCACTGCGGCTGCATATCTTGCCCTTCCGGAGCCGCTGCGGATGCTTGCCGACAACCTCTGGGCGGTGCGCTGCAATGCCTATGATTACACCGTGGCCGGGCGCGCCACCGAGGACAAGAACCATTTCGACGATGTGTTCACCGGAACAAACTACGAAACCGCGTATCCGGTCGTTCGCGTCCATCCCGAGACCGGCGAACGCATGCTCGTGATCGGACGTTTCGTGCAGCACTTCGTCGGCCTGCAGAAATATACGAGCCAGAAGCTGTTCGACCTGCTTCAATCCTACCTCGCCGCGCCAGAAAATACCGTTTGCTGGGGCTGGAAATCGGGCGACGTTGCAATCTGGGACAATCGCGCGACCGAGCAGCACGCCGTCAATAAATCCGGCAATCAACATCGCATGGCGGGCCACGCCGCCATCGACAGCGATGTGCCGCTCAGTATCGTTGGTCGTCGCAGCGTGACGCGCATCAAGAGGCCAAAGCCGCAGGCGACCAAGGCTGCCTGATTTGGGCTTACTCTATCGATAGACGCAAGCGATTCGAGGTTCGCGTCGCAAAGCTTTGTCGCGCGCCGCGCGATGTCGACTGCTTTGGCGCGTTGACGGGTCTTTCGCTCCCGACCTTTGCGGCGTTACCGCTCGAGAAGTCCGAAATCCACAATAGAGGCTTGGCCGGACAGCTGACGTTTTCCACGATCACCGAAGACCTCGGCTATCCTGCACCGTTGAAGCTCAAATGGCGCCGCAACCTCATTAGCGGGTAGCAGACATCCAGATCGTCTACTTTTGACATCAGCGTCATCGGGCGGCGACCCAATTGGCTCGCGCTGAACGCGACGATTGAAGTCTCGCGCGTCGGTCTCGGCGGAGGGTTTGCGGTTGCCGCCCATGAAACGAAATCTCTCTCGCAACAAAGCCCGGCGCGCATGCGACTGTTGAGATCCGCGAGCACATTCATCGGCTTTTTTTGCAAATCGACGCCTCAAACCATCGATCGCTTGAGTTGTTCTGCGAGTGAGGAGGGAGATTGAAGTGCGCGGAACCGATCGGTGATCGGACCGCTTTCGCGGTATCCTCAGCCACATGAAGCTTCTATGAAAATGATGTCGCACTGTTTCTGATCGCTCGCTCTGAGCGTGGAGCGGCGGCTGCCTCAGCCGGCGCAAGTACAAATTCGATGACTCGCGACGTCATTCGTTGTATCAATGCGCAGGCTTAAGGACGGTAAATCACAAAGTCATTTGCGCCGCGGTCAGCGTCGGCAATTGATCTGTTTATACCCTGGAACACGCGTTCCAGTATAAGTCATTGTCGAGCTTAATTGGAGGAGACCTTCACATGTTCGACTCCGAAACCACCGTCCGTCTGCGTATGGTTCTGGATAAGGTTTGCAAAGAACTCTCGCTTCATGAGACTGGCACTCGAACGCACGTCGCTTCCAAAATCCTGGAAGCCGCCTCCGGAGGAGACACGTCCGTCGAGGTTCTCAAGCAAGTTGGCCATACGGCATTGACCAGCGCTCCGACCACGTGGCCTTAGCAAGGCTCCCGCCGCTTCCATCCGCTGAGTGGCGGCTCGGGCGACGAGCTCACCGGCAAATGGATTGACCACGGCTGCGCCAATCGCTACGAGCGCGAATATCCCAGCGAATTGATCCACATCGACATCAAAAAGCTCGGCAAGTTCAACCGGATCGACCACCGCATCACCGCCGATCGAACCGGCCAGAGCAACACCCGTGCGATCGGTTGGGAGTGCGTTCACGTCTGCATCGACGGTGCTTCGCGTGTCGTTTTCAGCCGGGTGATGAAGGATGAGAAAAGGGAGGAGTGCCGTGGCTTTCCTGAAAGCCGCCATCGGCTTTTACGCAGGCCTGGGCGTGACCATCCAGCGCGTCATGGCCGACAACGGCTCCTACTATCGATCCAGAGCCTTCGCCAAGCCCTGCAAAAAGCTCGGCCTCAAGTATATCCGAACCAAGGCCTATATGCCCGAGACACAATGGAAAGGCCGAACGCTTCGTCCAGACAAGCTTGCGCGAGTGGGCCTGTGCACGTGCCTACAAACACCCAAACGAGCGCCCCGCTGAGCTGCCAAGATGGGCTTTACCGCTACAGCTGGCACCGCCCGCATGGTAGCATCGATTTTTCCAAACCACCAATCCGCAGATTCGGCTTGGCCAGGAACAGCCTGTTGAGCTCCACGTCTAGGCGGGACTATAAAGAACGGGACCTTTCGGCAAGCTCGGCCCGTTTTCTGAGAAACCCAAGGACCTCAGGTTCGCCAAGGTAGGCGCAAAGCCATCTCCCCCCATGCAGTGACTATGAATGTCAGGCAGCTGGAGGCGCAAACCGGATTGCCGCGCTTTGACCCGCGCAATGGCAGTTTGTTGCGCTGACGCTACGCGCAACCGCCGGCTCGGCTAGTCGGACTCCGTCGAAAAGGACGCTCGCAAGCGGGATTTGAGCGTCGACACGAGGCTCGTTGCATTAATCAAGATCGAAACGCCGCTACAGTCGGCAATCAATATTTCGTCACAGTCAGCGGGATCGACGGAGAAGAAATCCGTATGCCAGGAGACGGACCACACCATGACCGACCGCGCGTGCGCTTGATAGCTCCGGATATACTGCTCTCAAGCGAGGGGGCGGCGCACAGCAGATGCTTCAACCGGCCTAGGAGGATGCCCCCCAATACGTGGTCCTTCGTCAAAAACGTGATTCTAACGAGAATTTCTCCTCAAGACCTTGTGGCAATAGGGGAGTTCCTAGAGCCGATCGTCCTGAAAGAACGCATGGTGCTGCAAGAGCCGAAAAGGCATCCTGATCACGTCTACTTTATCGAGTCGGGCCTCGTCTCGCTAAGGATTGTCGCGGCGGGAAGCATCCTTGAAATGGCGGTGATAGGACATGGGGGCAGTCGGCGCTTCGCTCTTTGAATAGGCTGGTGGAAGCATATGATTTTGGCTCGAGCCACTTGATGACCGGTTGGCCCGATGGTGCGACCTCAAATGCGCGGATCTTTTGAAAGATCTCAGACCGGAGTAGAGCACACTAACGGGCCCTGCTATGAAATTCATACTCGTGAATCATAGGACGCCGCGCGGCGACAGAACCTGCAGCGGATGTTCTCGGCCCTTAGGTCCAGGGTACGCGCGAGATGTGGCAAGAGAGAATATTGCGACTTCGATTGCTATCGACGCTGCTAGTTAACGGACATCGCGTTCCCGTACCTTACTGCTCGAGCCGGAGATCTGGTTTCTCTTGGACTCGCGGCCTTGCTGACTGCGGCTTCGTGCTGGTTTGAGGTCGGGCGGCCTCGATGTCATGGATCAACACAGCAGCATATGCCGATGAGGCGTCCACGGCTGAGTGATCTTCCTCGGCTTAAGCTCGGCGGGAGCCGAGCAGACGAACGCACATCCATTGCAGGGACTATGGTTTGTCAAATGCCACAGGCGCGTTCTTCGCAAAGGCGACTCACATCGCTAAGCAATTACCAAATGAGCATTTACAGCGAGCCCATTACTTGGAATGGTGCGTGAGCATTCCATCTTGGGACTCGGCTCTAGCGGCGTGATCATCACGGTCAACCGCCAAGGCCCGGACGCGCAGCGGGGCGTCGCCCGCCGCGTGCTTGACCAGAAGCTGAAGCGTCTGCACGCCCGCCGCGTCGCCATCGGGGACCTGCTTTGGCGGCTGAACTGGGGCCTCGCGGACGCTGTGCCGGCCGCGCGCTGCGGCGAGGGCGTTCCATGAGGATCGACTGCGAGGTCCACGCCTTCCGCCGAGAGACCCGGCGGGCCGCGCCCATCATCGACGGCTCCTTGGAAGAGCTGGAAGGCGCCGCGTGCGACTGCGCGATCTCCGGGCTGGTCCTGGTCCAGCCCGCCTTCCTGTACGGCGAGCCGACGGAGCTCTTCGCCCACGCGAGCCAGGCCCGAATGCCGGTGATCATTCCGCCCCTCGTGCAACGACTGGTCGCCTGAGGTCCTCGAGGAATGGGGCCAATCAGGCGCCGCGGGTCTGGCGCTAACCCTCGACGATCCCGATCCACTGACCGAGTCACTCGAGGCTGCCCTTCAGCTGGGCTTGTTCCTGGAATGGCCGCGCCCGTTTGTCCGAATCCCGACCCTGGGCGTCTACAACCCGACATGGACGGCAGACAAGATGGAGGCTTAAGATGATGCCGGTCGCCTCTCTTCCTGAACTTGTGATGCACTCGGAATCCGCGGTAACCGGGAAAGCCGCGCTCGATCAGACGCTGAAGCAGCTTCGATCGCTCCCGGCGGACGCCCCGACGAGGAATAACCATTGACCAAACGGTCACTTCAGTTCGATCAAGGAGCCGTCGCACGCGGCGGCGACAGGGACATTCAAATCAACGACGGTCGGAAAGCTGCCATGTCCGTCAAATCCGCCGCACAGACGCAAGCCTGCGACACCGATCTTGCGGTAGAAACCGACAGGCTTCTCACCGAAGTAGGCGTCAGCCGCAGTAGCTACACGGAGGGGACACTTGCCGTGCAGACGCCGATCACCGGCACCTCCATCGGGTGGGTCAAGGAAATCAGCGTCGGGGACGCAGCGGCGGAAATCGAAAAGGCTCACGCGGCTTTCCGCGTATGGAGACTGGTGCCCGCACCGAAACGCGGCGAGCTGGTGCGGCTGTTCGGCGAAGAGCTGCGGGCCAACAAGCCGGTGCTGGGCCGGCTCGTTTCGATCGAGGTTGGCAAGATTGCATCCGAAGGCCTCGGCGAGGTCCAGGAGATGATCGATATCTGCGATTTCGCTGTGGGGTTATCTCGCCAGCTCCATGGCCTGACCATCGCCACCGAGCGCAGTGAGCATCGAATGATGGAAAGCTGGCATCCACTCGGCGTCACGGGCATCATCTCGGCTTTCAACTTTCCGGTCGCTGTCTGGGCATGGAATGCGGTGCTGGCACTTGTCTGCGGCAACAGCATCGTCTGGAAGCCTTCGGAGAAGGCCCCGCTAACCGCGCTGGCGACCCAGGCATTATTTGACCGAGCGCTGGAGCGCTTCAGGCTGGAAGGCGGGAGCGCTTCGGAAGGGCTCGCAGTCGTGCTGTTTGGCGGCCGCGACATCGGCGAAGTGCTTGTCGACCATGCCAAGGTACCCTTGGTCTCGGCCACCGGCTCGACGGCAATGGGCCGCGCCGTCGGTCCGCGGCTCGCCAAACGTTTCGCGCGCGCGATTCTCGAGCTCGGCGGGAACAATGCGGCGATTGTCGCGCCGACAGCCGACCTCGATCTCACCCTGCGCGCCGTCGCCTTTGCCGCCATGGGAACGGCCGGCCAGCGTTGCACGACGCTACGCCGTCTCTTTGTCCACGAGAGCGTCTACGACAGCTTCGTGCCACGACTGAAACGCGCCTACGCCTCCGTGACCATCGGCAATCCGCTTCAAAATGGGACTTTGGTTGGGCCATTGATCGACGGCGCAGCCTATCAGGCAATGCGAGGCGCGCTCGATGCTGCAAAGGATGCGGGAGGCCAGCTTCACGGTGGCGAACGTGTTGTCATCGAGGGCGCAGCCGATGCCCACTATGTCCGTCCGGCCGTGGTCGAGATGGCAACGCAGACGGGGCCGGTTGAGCGCGAGACCTTCGCGCCGATCCTCTACGTGATCAGGTACAGAGATCTCGATTCCGTACTCGAACTGCACAATGCCGTTACGCAAGGGCTTTCGTCTTCGATCTTCACGAACGACCTGCGCGAAGCCGAGACGTTCCTTTCGGCGCGTGGCTCCGATTGCGGCATTGCCAACGTCAATATCGGACCGTCCGGCGCGGAGATCGGTGGCGCATTTGGCGGCGACAAGGAAACGGGTGGCGGACGCGAGTCCGGGGCCGACGCATGGAAGGCCTATATGCGTCGTGCGACGAATACCATCAACTATGGCCGCACGCTTCCGCTCGCGCAAGGCGTCAAGTTCGACGCGGTATAAGAAAGGCAGTCCCAATCCGATCGTCGCTCTTCCAGCTGTTCGAGCACCGCCCGTCGACGATCGGCGTCTCGGAGATCCTGAAGATCGCGGGATCTGCTACGGAACTGGAGCGGCAGGGAAAGGAATTTCATCGCCTCGGCACCGGCGAGCCTGATTTCGATGCGCCAGATCATTAAGGAAGCGGCGCCATATCATTGCAATTCAAAGTCAGACCGCAACGGGCTTTCAAGAGGGAGTTGGATATTCCGTCCTCAATTGGAGTGCACAGACCAGGGGAGAGGATCACTGCGCGCGGCTTGAGACGTGCGCAATTCGTGTCCAATCTGTTGGCGGTGGCACAAAGCCCCGTCAGGTTGAGGACCCGGCCATCTTCGGGCGCCGAAGACTTTCCAACGCGTATTCAGGCGCTTGATGCGCGCCAACGGAGCTGGCATGGCCATTGCTTTTGCGCAGCTGAGGGCCTGAGTCCACTCAGACGCGCAAGGCGAGTGCTCTTCTTCTCGAACCCGGTGTGCCGCTTTCTTACCGAGACAGGCTCGGGCATAAAGTCGCAACGTTTGGCGTCAGCTTTGGAGAGCAACATGGTTCTGTGATCTGGTACAGCTGCAAAGGGAAACAAATATATGACAGCGGACATGAGTTCTAAGAGACTGGGTCACGAGAACAGCGACAAGGAAGGGCGCGATGCCAATCGACTATCCAGCGGTACTCAAACTCAAAACCGAAGCGGCTCCCTATTCGTGGAGCAATCGCGAGGTGATGCTCTATGCGCTTGGCATCGGGATGGGCACCGATCCTCGGAATGAAAGAGAGCTGCAATTTGTCAACGAGGCGTTTGCAACACCAAAGCCGCTGAAGGTGGTTCCGACCTTTGCTTCGGTCTGTGTATGGGGGGCGCGACCCGGAGTCATACACCTCAACCGCTTCATGGTCGTTGATGGCGAGCGCGACATCACGTTTCACAAGCCGATGCCTGTCGCGGCCAGCGTTACCGCGGACGCTCGCGTGCGCGGCGTGTACGACAAGGGCAAGGAGAAAGGCGCGATCATTCAGAACGAAATTGTGGTCAGAGATGGCGATCGTGATATCGCCACCATCGTTTCCTCGACCTTTGCCAAGGCCGACGGCGGCTTTGGCGGGCCATCAGAGGGAATGCCTGAGCCGCACCAAGTGCCCCGCAGGGCGCCGGACAGGTCAATCGATATCCCGATCCGGCCCGACCAAGCACTGCTCTATCGTCTCTCGGGCGACCGAAATCCCTTGCATAGCGATCCGGAATTCGCGCGCCGGGCCGGTTTTCCCAAACCTATTCTCCATGGCATGTGCACGTATGGATTGACCTGCAGGGCCGTTTTGCAGACGTACGCCGACTACGATCCCTCTGCCTTCCAGCGTCATCGGGTCCGCTTTTCTGCCCCGGTGTTCCCGGGTGAGACCATTACGGTTAGTCTCTGGAAAGACGGCAATTCGATTTCTTTCGAAGCTCATGTTCGAGAGCGTCAGGTTATCGTCGCCAAGAATGGGCAGACCTTGCTGGGCTGAGGCTTTTGCGGCGCATCAACCCAAGAATATGCGGCAAAACGCCTTTTGTGCCTTAGCCGCTATACGGAACCGTTACAAAGAACCATCAAGCTCATTCGCGCGAGTTCGCGCGCTCGGTTCACGGAGTTGGTGGATCGGTTGAACCGCGCGCTACGCGGATGGGCCTCTTGCACCACATAAGCGGAAAGGCTTCGCCTCTTTGTCGTTGCAGTGCAAGAGGTGCTGCGCCGCGATCTGTTGAGCGGTCATTTGTTCTGCTTCCGCGGACGCAGGTCGCTGACTGTTACTGCGCGAATGACGGCCCGGCATCGATCCCGAAGCGGCGGTACGGCTGATGCTCGCCGTTCTACTCATCGGCATCGTGCACGATCGCAAGCTGATGCGTGAAGCTCAGGTCAACATCGCGATCCGCTGGTTTGTCGGTTATAGCCTGCATGAGCAACTACCGCACCATTCAAGCCTGAAGCGCATTCGCCAGCGCTGGGGCGAAGAGCGGTTCCGTAAGATCTTCAAGCGCACGGTCGAGGCCTGCCTGAAGGCCAAGGTCGCCACAGCGGAGGTGGTCCACATCGATGCGTCGCTGATCCGCGCCAACGTGAGTTGGGATAGCCTCACCGAGCAGCATGTGCTGGATGTACTGAGCGAAATCAGGCGAGGATGAAAGCGAGGTTGAGAGAATGGGCCGGCAGAGCGGCAAGTACAAGAAGGTCTGCACGACCGATCCCGATGCAACGATGGCCACGAATGTCCGCAACCGGCGGCTGGAGCCCTTTTACAAGCAGCACACGGCCGTCGATGACAAAGGTCGGCGTCATTCTGGACGTCGCGGTCACAACTGGACAAACGAACGAAGGCGAGATGATCGAGCCGCAAGTCGATGAGGTTGAAGCGATTACAGGCATCGAAATCAAAACGGTCACCGCCGATGTCGGCTATGCCTACGCTAAAGTCTACGGCGCTCTTGAACGGCGCGGCATCGATGCCCTGATCCCAGCTAAAGCTGAACCAATCAAGAGTCGCGTACCTCTCAGACGCTTCCGGTACGACGCCAAGCACGACATCCTGAAGTGCCCGCGAGGACGTATCTTGCGCCCCGCGCGACCCATCAAGCACGGCCGTTTCTTTTCCTCGAAGGCGAAGGATTGTTCCCGGTGTCCGCTCAAGGGTGACTGCCTATCGAAGGGGCGAGTTAATAAGGCAGTTGTTGTGGGTAACGACTATCCTGCACTGCTCCGCGCCCGCCGCCGTCGCGAGCGATGGAGCTGGCAAGATCGACGGCTCTATCAGCGCCATCGCTGGCGTTCAGAGGGCTTCCATGGCGAAGCCAAGACCTGGCATGGGCTGGCGCGCGGCGTGGTCTACCGAACATGAAGATCCAGGCCTACCTGACGGCCGCCGTCATCAACCTCAAGCCGCTGGCAGCCGCTCTTGTTGCGCTTCTTTTTGTGCTTGATCGTCTCCCCTCGACGCGTTGCAGTCGGCATCGCGACGAGTGGAGGGTTGATGTGAAGGCATGAATCGGCCGGTTGCCGCATCGAGCGGATCCGTGAACCACTTTCTTCAACGACCCCACGCGGCAACGCTGCCGACTGGCGTTGAGCACCTTGGTGACAGTGGCCTTGATGCCCTCACGTCCATCGGACACCACCAGCTCGACGCCGCGCAGGCCGTGGCGCGCGAGCTGCGCAGGAACGCCGTCCAGAACGTCTCGGCTTCGGAGGGGCCAATGTCCATGCCGAGAACTTCGCGCCGGCCGTCACAGTTGACGAAACCGCAACGATCACCGCGACCGAACGATGCGGCCATTCTGGCGCACCTTCACGTAAGTGGCGTCGATCCACAAATACGGCCAGTCGCCCTCGATCGGACGGGCGAGGAACGCCTTCACCTTATCGTCGATCTCGGCACAGAACCGGCTCACCTGGCTCTTGGAGATGCCGCTCATGCCCATTGCCTGCACCAGATCGTCCACCGAGCGGGTCAAGACGCGCTGCACATAGCCTTCCTGCACCATCGCGGTGAGCGCCTTGTCGGCCATGCGGCGGGGCTCCAGGAAGCCAGGGAAGTAGGAGCCCTTGCGCAGCTTGGGATGCGCAGTTCGACCCGGCTCCCAGGTCCGGTCGCGGTAGCCGTTTGCGTTGTGCCAGACGCTCGGGGCTCTTCTCGCCATAGGTTGCCCCGGTCTGGCTTTCGACTTCCAGCTCCATCAGCCGCTCGGCGGCAAAGCCGATAATCTCGCGCGGCAGATCCGTATCAGGGTCTTCTCCACGAGCGTCCGCAGGTTCATCTCTCGTCGGTCATCGGTGGTTCCTCGAATCAGGTTGGTTTCAGCAACCCGACCCTACCGGCGAATCGCCGGTAACCACCGCAAGGCCGTTCGCCGCAACAGCGCTATTTGAGGGCGCGCGTGCGGACGGCTTTGCTCTACCGAGCTACACCATCACAGGGGACACGACCGACCGCTGTCGTTTCAGGTGCCTTATTATCGTGTTCACCCGTGTCCAGTTTAAAACGTCAATGTCCGGAGCCCGACACTAAGATGTCAACGTTCCACGGGTGCGGCATGAAGCGCATGGATTTCCGCCTTTCCAATTGCGGCCCGCACAGCTGCTTTTTACGGCACGCCGATTGCTCTGACGTGATGGACCCGTTACCAGAATCGCGTTCTCGCAGTCCCTGCCCAGGAGTCCAAATGAAACGTCTCGATTTCATCCAAATGAATGCCGTAGACGGCGCGCACCGGTTGAGTGCGATTCCGCCAACTTAAGGTCGGCTGCGTCTCCAGGAACGCGAGAGACGGACGAAACAAGGGCCCAACGGTCCGATACGTGATTCGAGGACGGCTCGAAAGAGCCGCCCCGGGATGTCAAGATGTCAGTTCATGGTTGTGGCAACTCCGAAATAATGCCGAAGAAACTGAATACACGCCAATGCCCAAAAACCACATCGACCTGCTCGCTATCCTCGACCTCGAACCGATCGAGGTGAACCTGTTTCGCGGTAAGAGTCCGAACACCAGCTCGCAACGGGTGTTCGGCGGCCAGCTAATCGGGCAGGCGATGGTGGCCGCATGCCGCACGGTCGAGGGCCGCCTACCGCATTCGCTGCACTGCTATTTCATGCAACCCGGCGAACCGCAGGTGCCGATCCTGTACCAGGTGGAACGGCTGCGCGATGGCAAGAGCTACTCAACCCGGCGCGTCACAGCGATCCAGCACGGCAACGCGATCTTCTCCACAATGGTGTCCTTCCATGCCGAGGAGCAGGGCGCCTTCGACCATCAAGACAAGATACCCAACGTGCCGCCCCCGGAAGAATTCACGGTGAGGGAATTGTCCAAGCAACCGATGTTTCTCGAGTTGCCGGAAATGATTCGTCACTATTATGGGTCTGATGGTCCGGTTGAATTGCGCCCGGTCGAAATCGACCGTTATATTGGCCAAAAAATCGACGACGGCCGCATTCACATTTGGATTAAGACCGCCGCGAAGCTGCCCGATGATCCGGCACTTCATATGTGCGCGCTGGCCTATGCCTCGGATTTCTCTCTGCTCGATACAGTCATGGCGCGGTACGGCCGCACGCTGTTGGACGAGCGGATGATAGCGGGAAGCCTCGACCACGCAATGTGGTTTCACCGCCCGTTCTGCGCCGACGACTGGCTGCTCTACGCCAAGGAATCACCGAGCGCGCAAGGCGGAAGAGGCCTCACGCGCGGCCTGATCTTCAAGCCTGACGGCACGCTGGTGGTGTCCGTAGCCCAGGAAGGCTCGGTGCGCGAGCGACGCTGAACCAGCACGTGCGCACAACCGCGTCTGGTGATCCGGCCGCTTCCACTATCGCGCTCTCGGTATCCTGCCCTATCACCACGGGCCCTACTTCGTTGCAGGGCGCGGGCATCCAAAGACGTGTGCACTCGGCCATGATCAGGGCACCGGCACTCTTCAACTTTCGTAAACTTGCAATCTCAAACCCAGGCTCGCGCGAAACATCGACTTCCGCTCAATGACTTCGGCCGAGGCCATTACCTTCCTGACCGATGCCAAGCTGGTCAAGCGCGCATCAAGGCGGAGAGCGACGTTGGCCGCATCGCCTCCAGGCGCTTGAGATAGCAGCGGCCAAGCTGTCCGTCGGTCTTCATGTGGACCCTATCACCGGCTCGACGGCTGCGCGGCGCGCCTGAGCTCGCGTTTGATTACACCGAATAGACCGCGCTTCTGACCTGAGTGAAGACGCGGCGCGGGTTTTCCGATTCGTGGCCGCGATGGTCCTTGTCGAAATAGGTGCGCTCGGCGCAAGCTGGTGGAGCGTCTCGCGCCGTGATCCCAACGCCGCTCACGCCGGGGTCGGCGCTAGCCCCCCGCGGCCGTCGACACCGGGTGGAGACCCTACTCGGCGCAGATCCGGCAGACGGGCAAGAGCGTGAGACCGGGCGTATAGATCGCGGTGAGGATCAGCTGCGCCATCCACACCTGATCAGCACGAAGAAGGCGGAGATCATCATCGCGATCAATTCGGACAGAGCGGCGCCGATCTTCGAGATCGCCGATCTCCGGAGCGCCGGCGATGCGCTGCAGATCGTTCCGGAGGTGGCGCGACTCCTGGCGGAGTGGTCCGGAGTGCACACGTAATTCCGCGCAACGGCCGGGTCGATCCCTTGATCAACTTCTGGATCCCGCGGCGACGCCTTCGGTCGGCACTACGTCGAGCCTCGGCCGGGCGCTCTTATTTCTAGGTAGCGGACCGATCGCTTGCCTGCACCGCCCTGCATATCATTTCAGTGGCGAAGCCCCGGCTTGCGGATCAGTCATTGGGTGAACGTAGTCGAGACGGCGCTGGCTGCCTGAAGTTTTCGTCGGGCCGGCTGGTGAGGTGTGCTCGAGCGCGATGTTTAACAAGCATTTTCCAGCATCGCGATCGGACTAACCGACCAAGCCGGCCGAGCCTGCTACATCGAACGGCTCCCCAATCTAAGCTGACCGTATTTCGAAGAGTTTTGGAGCTTCGGCGTCTTGCAGGAGAAGCTCATTTATGACGCGCTTGAGTTCATCGACTCGGGGGACATCAGGATCAACCTATCGCGTACGAGAACGGGCTGGTGCTGGCAGGCGAAGTGACCTTTGCAGAATTCGCACGAACGTCGGCATACTGTTCCAGCTTTCAACCTGTTTCGCAGAAGCTGCCCTCGACGATGTCGGCTGGCTCGAAAACGCGCGCGCGCCGCGTACCGCGTCAAGAAACCGAACGTTGCGCCAACGCGACCCTGGAGAGAGCCGACCGGGCGACAAGATGAAAGCGTGCCTGCGCAGCTCTCAGGCGGCCAGAAGCAACGCGCGGTTTGCGTGCGCTTGATCGTGCAGTCGAAAATCATACTCTTCGACGGAGATCACCGCCGCCTTGGATCCGGAGCCCGTCTAAGAAGAGCTGGTGATACGCCGATCGCGCGAGGCGCCTCACGACGCGACGCAGTTGATTGCGCGTCTCTTGAAAGTCAAACGCGACGTCGTTCGGTGGGAATTGCCAACAAATGCGAAGCATTCGCGGCAGTCGAGTTGGCCCGATTGTTCCGGGCGCCGCCAGTCCCGTGTCTGAAATCCGACACGTGTCGTAAAGCAAACCGGACTTGCCCGCAAAGCGTAGCCTTTTTGGCCGCATGCTGGCTGGCATGGGACTTGCTGGACTCGTCCTGAATAGACGCGAGCAGCGAGGGCGAACGATGGCCAACCTGACCGACAGCGCGGTGAAGTCGTTAAAGAGCGCGACCTCCTCGGGAGCCGACGAGCGCTCTGCGGATCACTGTCGAGGCAGACGCCTGCGCCGGATTCAAATTTATGATCGTCTCGCCAAACAGGCGAAACCTGACAAGACCGAGATCGAACGAGGCAGCGTCAGATTTCCGTCGACAACAAGAGCCACAAGGATCTCGCCGGCACTGCGATCGACATCGTGCTGGCGCTGGAAGGCTCCGGTTTCACCTTGGACAATCCGGACACAAGCTCGAGTTCCTAGAGCTGAGCGCGTATTTCGGACATTTGAGGTGTCAAAAGCTGCACGTCCAGGCCGAAGAGCAAAAAGAATTGCTAGTCGCCAAGTGCTCCGATCGCGAGCGGATCGACTGCACTGCGCTCGACGAGATTCGCCACGAGGGATAGTCCCTTGCCACATCGCGACCAGTGCGCAGCAAGCTGTTGCGATGGGGCCGTTCTTGAGTTTTCCCGTGGTCCTGAAAGGAATTTCGCCGAACCTGCCGCACAGGATGGAGATCGGGCTCACACGCCTGGGCATCGAGGATCCTAACTCCGTCGCTGAGGCATGCGCCTCGTTGCAAGACGCGCGGTCGCGTCATGCTGGCAGACACCCGCGAGCCTGCATTGTCGGGCAGTCAGTCGTTGGATCGGGAGTCGAGCTGGTCCTCGGCATTCAGAATAAGCCCCATTTCGGGAGCCTCGTTGTCGTGAGCGTAGGCGGGATGCTGGCCGAAAACGCGCCGATGAGATTGCTGCGCGGCGTGCGCGGAAAGGGCCTTTCGACCTTGACGCCCCAGCCGCCGGCATCTCGGCCCTGGCGGGTTTTCGGAGAAGCCACCCAAGAGATCTTCGCCACGACCGAGATCAGTCCCTTGTGGCGCGGACGTGCTCCTGGAGTCCGTCGTGGCGATCAATCAGACGTCAGAGGTTCAATGACGCAAACGAAACAGCCATCATGAACTTTCAGTTTCTGAAATACGAGATCGACGAGCGGGTCGCGACGATCACCTTCAACGACCCGAACCGCCACAACGCGATCAGCTCGGTAATGCAGAAGGAGTTCAGGACCGCGATCGCCAAGGCGGCCGACGACAAGGATATCCGGGTGATCATCGTAACCGGTGCTGGGGGTAAGGCCTTTTCCACCGGCTTTGACCTTGGAGCCCCTGATATCCCCCAAGGGTCGATTGCGGATTGGCGCAATCGGGAGGCCGCAAATCTCGACTTCTGCTACACGGTTTGGGCCTGCTCCAAGCCGGTCATCGCGCAGATCGAGGGGTACTGTCTCGCCGGAGCGTTCGAGTTCGCCCAAATGTGCGACATCCGATACTGTTCTGAGGATTCCAAACTTGGCGCGGTCGAGAGTAGATTCTCGGCCGGCGTGCCGACGCTCGCCCTGCCTTGGATCATCGGCGCGCGCTCCCGCGAACTACTCTATACCGGCGACACGATCGGGGCCAATGAGGCGAAGGAGATGGGGCTCGTGAACCGGGTGTTTCCGAAAGGTCGGCTTCGAGCGGAGACAACGAAGATAGCCAAACGCATGTCGATGGTCGCAATAGAGTGCCTGCAGTGGGACAAAAGGGCGGTCAATCAAACCTACGAGATTATGGGCTTCCGCGCGGCGTTGGCCTACGGGGTCGAGGCCTGTGCGATGATCCAAGGGATCATGCCCCGGGAACAAGAAGAATTCGAGCGAATTCGCCTGGAGAAAGGCGTAAAGGAAGCTTTGAAATGGAGGGATGCCCGGTTCAAGAATTATGAATAACTCGTGGCGACAATGATGTATCAACCCAGAAATCGGCCTGGACGAGTTCTATGTCTACGCGCAGTGGCGCTGAGCGGCTGCAGAGCCCAATCAGGAGAGCCTTTCGGCTGCGACCAAGACCCAAGGCATCAAGCTCGTCGACGTCAACCGCGTCATCGTCGATACAACGGTGTAGCCCAAGAGCGTCATGTTCCCGGCCGATTCCGGGGGGGCCGACAGGGGGCCGTCGATCGTCGAGACGCGAAGAGTATTAAAGGAAGACAAGTACGGAGCTCTATGCCAACGGCACGTCCGTTTCGCTTGCTCCTGTGGTCGAGATTGGCGATGTCATGGATCGCGTTGAGACGCGGCGTTGGACCAATCTGCGCCCGCCCATCTGCCGTCCAATCGCAAACACCTGTATCGGTCTTTGGTAGGCAGCACAGCGCTTGCGGTGTCGACAAGCCTACGTCGCGTCGAGCAGGCGCAGAATTTCGGCTACAGAAAGCCACAAATCGGGAAATTCGACTGCAGGACTCGATAGCATTCACCTGAGAAAGAAGGTTCCTGGACCGGAATCGAAAACCCGAGGAGGGGACGTGAACCACTTCTTGAACCGCAGGCGTTTCATGCAGGCGACGTCATCCGCTATCGCTGCCGGTGCGCTGTCTTCTACTGCCAGCCACGTGTTGGCGCAGTCATCCGGTGAGTTAAGGCTGAATATGAGCGCCGGCAATTTCGGCGAGGCCGTTATGAGCGCGTTTGTGAAGCCTTTCGAGGCCGAGACTGGCATTAAGGTCACGCCCGTCTACCAGGACATCAGAGCGGCGCAAGTTGGGCTCATGGTGAAAACGAACAACGTTACCATCGACACAGTACTACTAGGCCAAGCTAACGCGCTTCTTCTTGCTGAGAACGACCAACTCGAGAAGATCGACTACTCGATTCACGGCCAGCGGGACTTAGACGCAATCGCAGGCTTCTGCAAGCATTCGTTCGGCTTCGGCAGCTATATCTACTCGTCGAACATGGTTTACAACACGAAGAAGTTCCCGGCTAACAAGCCGCGGCCCAGCCATTGGGCCGAATTCTGGGACGTCGAAAACTTTCCTGGCGTTCGCGCGCTCCCGAGCGGCCAATACGGTTACCCTGGGTCCTTTGAGGAAGCTCTCCTAGCCGACGGCGTGGCTGCGAACGCGCTTTATCCGATAGACATTGACCGCGCTTTTGCGAGCCTTGAGAAGATCAAGCCGAACGTTCGCAAGTGGTGGACGAGTGGGGCCGAGATCCTGCAGATAATGCGCGATGGCGTCGCCGACATCGCGTTATCCTATGACGGGCGGGCACTTGCCTTGATTGATCAGGGCGCGCCTATTGAAATCAATCGGAATCAAGCCAGGCTGACCTGTGACTACTACGTCATCCCAAAGGGCAGCCCGAATGCGCACAACGCTCAGAGGTACATTGCGTTCACCGGCCGCGCCGATCGTCAGGCGGCTTTCGCCCAGCTGTTCGCGCAATCTCCAAGCAACCGCAACGCCTTCGAACTAATATCCGAGAAGGTGGCCCGCAAACTCGCCACCTATCCTGACTACATGACGAGCAGCTTTACAGTAGATGGCGAATGGTACGCTAAGACCGGATCGGACGGATTGGCGAATTCTCAGCGACTAATCCAGCGCTGGAACGCGTGGATTGTGCGCTAAATTCGCAGTTGTCCTCTGCGTGAGTTCTCCGAAGGGGTGAGCTCGGCAGCGTGTCCGTCGCAACATCGGCGCGCCCACGGCCGTTGCTAAGGACCTGGTTTTGGAGTAAAATTGTGACTGTATATGCGAGAAGCCCAACCCCGCTTGCAGAGGCTGAAGTATCGGACACGAGCTCCGTTTCTGCGCAAATCGAAATCTGCGACGTCACGAAACTGTATGGGACGGTCGCTGCGGTGAAAGACTTTTCACTGACGGTTCGTCGTGGCGAGTTCCTGACCATTCTCGGTCCAAGTGGTTCGGGCAAGACCACAGCGCTGATGCTGCTCGCCGGGTTCGTCGCACCGAGTAAGGGGGACATCCTTATTTCTGGTAGGTCGGTGGCCGCAGTGCCGTCTTACCGGCGCGACCAGGGCATCGTCTTCCAGAACTATGCGCTTTTTCCGCATCTCACGGTGCGCCGAAACCTAGAATTTCCGCTCGAAATGCGCGGCATGAAAGCCACCGAGAGGGCAAGGCGAGTCGACCGTATGCTCGTGCGCGTGCACCTCAAGGATTTCGGCGACCGCATGCCATCGCAATTGAGCGGCGGGCAGCAGCAGCGCGTGGCGCTTGCCCGCGCACTGATCGGCGATCCGCCGATCCTCCTGCTCGATGAGCCGCTCGGCGCGCTCGATCGCAATCTTCGCGAGCAGATGCAGGGCGAGATCAAGGCCCTGCACAGGGAGTTCCGCAAGACCACCATTTGCGTGACGCATGACCAGGAGGAGGCTCTCACGCTATCGGACCGTATCGTCGTCATGCGTGCTGGACGGATCGAGCAGACCGATACCCCGGAAGCCCTCTACGATCGGCCGACGACGCGGTTTGTGGCGAATTTTTTGGGCGAGGCCAACATTCTCGAAAGTCGCGATTTCAAGATCGAGGCGGATGCAGCGCAGCCGCTGGGCACCGTGGCCATGATCCGGCCGGAGCGTGTCTGCATCACCGCTCCCGCGGCGCCGAAGAGGGCCGATGCGGACCTGCGCCATTCGGTCACGGGCAAAGTGGACGATATGCTCTATGCCGGACCATTGCGGAAATACCAAGTGCGCGTCGGCCGCAGCTTGGTCATCGTGCGCGAGCAGGTCGCCTCGGGCCAGCAGACATTCAGAGCCGGCGAGGAGGTGCGCCTCGAGTGGCTGCGGTCGGATATCCGCTTCGTCACGAGCTAAGGCACTGAGCGGGAAGGCGTATGGAAAAGCTTCAAAAACTCGGGCGAATGCCCGTTGGACTCATCATTCCCGCTATCGCGATTCTGTTCGTCATCTTCGGCGTACCAATCGTTCAACTGTTCCTGATCAGCGTGAACGCCCCGTCCTTTTCGCTCGTCAACTATCAGGCGTTTTTTCGACAGCAGGAGAACGTCTTCGTTCTCTTCCAGACCATCAAGATGAGCGTGGTGGCAACGGCCATCTGCGTCATTATCGGCTATCCCACAGCTTATCTGATTGTGATCGCTTCGAAGCCCGTGCGCACGGGCCTCATCGTGTTCGTTTTCATTCCCTGGTTAACCAGCGGTCTGGTGCGCACCTACGCATGGACCGTGATCCTCGGCGATCACGGCCTGATAAACAATCTGCTGCTCGATCTAAGGCTAATCTCTGATCCGCTGCCGCTCCTCTACAACCGCCTGGCCGTCTATATCGGCATGGTGCACATCATGCTGCCGATCATGATCCTGCCGCTGCTCAGCGTCATGCAGGGCATCGACCAGTCGTTATTGGCGGCAGCCCGCAGCATGGGGGCGCGTCCCTTTGCCGCCTTCTGGCGCGTGTTCCTGCCGCTCAGCCTGCCGGGTGTACGTAGTGGCACGCTGCTTGTCTTTGTGGTCAGCCTCGGGTTCTTTATCACGCCACAAGCCCTCGGCGGATTGCGTGACGCCATGCTGTCGAACTTCATCGCGGTGCAGGTCGCGAGCTCTCTCAATTTGGCGCCGATTGCCGCCGCGGCCTTTATTCTCCTGGCAATTGCCGTTTTCATGCTATCGCTATTCGGAATGGACATTTATGGTACGCAGGACCATAGGGGGCGAACAGTGCGTAAGTCCTGGCGGAGCCAGCTGTCCTCATTGGGCGCGCTGCCACGTTATCTGAATGAGATCGCTATTCCCTATCGGGCGCGGCACTGGGCGGCGCAGCTCTACCAAGCCGGAAGCGGTAGCAGCTGGTCGAAAATCGCTGGCGCGGTGTTTGTCCTGCTCGTTATGATCTATCTGCTGTTTCCGGAACTAATCGTCATCATCATGTCGTTCAGCGCAGGACCATTTCTGGAATTCCCACCCTCAGGGTTTTCGCTGCAGTGGTATCGCTCCCTTTTCGGCGATCCGTCCTGGATTCGCGCGTTCTGGGACAGCTTCCAGATCGGCGTCACGGTCACCATCCTGTCGACTATCGCGGGCACCCTCGCGGCGGCCGGCCTTGCCCGCACCTCTCCGCGACCGCGCACCTTTCTGATGATGGTGATCCTGACACCGATCACGTTTCCGGCCATAGTCGTCGGTGTCGCGGCCTATCTGGGGTTGGTAAACTTGGGGCTGATCGGTACAAAGACCGGTATCGTTCTGGCGCACAGCATCGGGTCTATTGCCTATGTCGTCGTTATCGTCGCGGCGACTTTGGCCAATTTCGACCAGCGGTTGGAGCATGCCGCGAAGAGCATGCGAGCCGGGCCGGTGCGGACCTTCATGAGGGTGACGCTGCCACTAATCCGACCGGGCATCATCGGCGGCGCCGTGTTCGCCTTCATTGCCTCTTTCGACGAGATGGTCGTGACGTCGCTCGTCAGCGGCTTTTCGATCCGCACTCTCCCGCTGAAGATGTTCGAAAATATCAACCAACAGATCGACCCCACGATCGCCGCAGTGGGGTCGCTGCTGACACTTATGCCTGTGCTCTGGTTGGTCGCTCTGTACGTTACATGGTGGCGGTCGAGACTTAGACTGCAAGATGCGCCCGTTAACTCGGTTGCATGAGCGCCCGACAACCAGCCGACATCCGGTTTCGACCGTGGTCGCCCGAGTATCTCAAAGATTGTTGAAGAGCGGGTGTCCGCGTCGTTTTCTCAAACGGCCGCCAGGCTTCGTCGGATCCCAACCAACGAACAACATCTCGGATTAAGAGCAAGACTCAGTGCCTGAGGCTTCACTGCCATTCAATCCTTTAGCCCAACTCTTTGGTCTCGTGCCGGCCATGATCGGCGCGCAAGCGGCCGTCCGGCCATGTAGCTGCATCCAAGGAGCGCGGCGGCTCACCTACGGCGAACTCGATGTGTTGATGGACTGCGTGGCAGCCGACTTACAGGCAATGGCATCAAGCCTGGAAAGGCGATTGCGATGTGTGCCCTGAACTCGATCGAGTACATAGCGGTTCATGGGGCACTTCGCGATGGCGTCGTGGTCGCGCTATTGGTACCTTCCTCACGCGCGATTTCGGCGAATACAGCGTAAACATCGTAGGAACTTGCTTCGAGCTAAGCTATGGTTGTGGGGATGACGTTTGCACACTTCACACTCACTTGGGATTCTCCATCTCGAACGCGGCCTGACCGCCCGGTGCCACTCCGCCAGAGCCCTCGCCTGGCGCGATGTTTGAATCCGGAAACCTTCGAGTTCCCGGTTATCACGGAAACAGTCGCGGGAGCTTGGGTGGAGAACGTCGTTTGCGGCGTGCGGCGCTTGAGCCAGCTTTCATTGCAGCCGCGCGGCGGCTGGTCGAGCGAGGCGCTGTCGCGATAAGCTCGACGTGTGGCCTCTCTATTCGCCATCAGCGAGCGGTGTCAGCGTCGGTGGAAGTGCCCGTGGCGATGTCCAGCTTGCTTCTGTTGCCGCTGTTAATCCGTCAGCTGCGCACAAAGCTAAGATCGCCGTCCTGACATACGACTCGACACATTTTGGCGAAGATCTGTTCGGGCTGGATGATCCCGCTGGCCGGGCGAGGTTCGTGATGGGGGGCATCGAAGGTGGCAAGTTCTGGCATGACGAAAGCGTCCTGCTCCGCCCCTCGATGTTGCCGCAATCGAAACAGATGCCGCAGCCTGCATCACGAGACTCCGAGTGGCGCATCCAGAGATCGCGGCAATCCTGTTCGAATGTGCGGCCTTCCCGACGGTTGCAGCGCCCATCGGTCGAATGGTGAAGCTGCCCATCTATGACATCACCGACCTTTGCCGGATGACCATGGCGTCCAAAGGATGGGTAGCAAGATAGTCGGCAATCGCATGGCGTGGCTGGCAGCAAGGAACTTAGAGGGTCATCTTGCATCGGGCTGCACCATGACACTTTTAGAGCAGCCGACCGCTTCTCTGCCAGAGTGAGCTTTCGTGATGCTCTCGGCGGTCGCGGATCTTAACGCAGCCGGGTGGCGGCGGTCACGTTCGATGGCCGATCGTGGGCGGGGCAGGAGAATCCATATGAGCGTGAGGGTGTTGAAATAGCGGTGCGAATTGGATTGTTCCGGTGGCTCCCGATTCCCGAAGGAGACCAAGATGCGCAATCTCAGGCGCATGTTTCGACCGCTCAAAGATCCGCGTGCCAGCACCGCCCAGCACAGTCTGGTGGACATCCTCGTCATCGCCTTGGCGGCGACGCTGGCCGACGCCAAGACCTGCACCGAGTTCGAGTTCTTCGGCAACGGCCGCGAGGAGCTGTTGCGGCGGTTCCTGGAGCTCAGAGACAGCATTCCCAGCCACGACACGTTCAGCAACGTCTTTCGTGCGCTGGACCCGAAGGGTCTGGAAACGGTCTTGCGCAACTTCAGCAAGAGCTTCGGCGTCAAGGGCGTGGTCAGCATCGACGGCAAGGCCCTCCGCGGGGCCTTCGCACGTGGCCGCAGGCCGCGCCGCTGCATATGGTCAATGTCTGGGCGGCAGCCGCTCGCATGGCGTTGGCTCAGAGGAAGGCCCCCAATCGCAACGAGGTTGCCGGCGCACTCGAAGTGCTTGCCCTGCTCGATCTGGACGGTGCTCTTGTCACCGCCGACGCCTTGCATTGCCGGCCCGACACGGCGCAGGCCATCCGCGACCGGAAGGGCCCACTACGTGTTGGCCATCAAGAGCAATCGCGGTCGGCTCTTCAAGGCCGTCAAGGCGCTGCTCGATGCCGCCCCGACAGCGAGCGCGGGTGAGCCAGCGAAGCACCACCGCTCATGGCCGCGTCGAGCGCCGACAGGCCATTGTCGTGCCGGCGCCACAATTGGCGCAGCAATACGGCTTCCCCGCTATTGCCGCCTTCGGCCGCATCGATAGCCGGCGCGCCAACGCCGGCAAGCCCGCCAAGCACAAGGTCCGATACTTCCTGGCCTCGCGCCAGCTGTCGGCCAAGAGGCTGCTCGCGGTCGTGCTTACCCACTGGGGCATTGAGAACAACCTGGACTGGGTCCTCGATGCGGTGTTCGACGAAGATGCTTGCCGCAGCCGCGAGGATCACGCGCCGGAAAACCTCGCCGTCATCCGCAAGCTCGCCATCAACATCCTGCAGGCAACACCAGGACCTCCGCGCATCAGCCACAAAATGCTCCAAGCAAGATGGAACAACGACTTCCTTCTCTGCACCCTCGCTCATATTCGATAGCCCTACGGGACGGGGAGGGTAGCGTCAGTCTGACTCAATCGAACGGCCGAGACCTTTCGCCGCACCTCATTGGATGGCTCGGGTACTTTGGGTTCTGCCAGACCCCTCGCGTGCTCACAAACCTGGAAGCCTGGATTCGCCGGAGACTGCGAATGTACCTTTGGCGACAATGGCAGAACGGGCACCCTTCAAAGAGATCGCGAAACTCGCCTATCCCTCGCGCCACGAGAAGGTGGGTTTAAAACGACGCCTACACGTGCGGTAGCTCCGCCCCGGACTGACCGAAAGCCGCTCAGCTGCCGCCGTGATAACCTCGAAATTCTTTCTACCGGACATATGTTCGCTCTCATGAACTCCCGGGACAAATCACCAGGAGATTCTCGAATAATCGAACATCATCCGCTACGTGGGGTAGCCTACGTAGCCTACACGCTTACGATAAAGCCGGTAGATCCGGTTGATAGCCGATGGCTCGCCCTCCCGCCGCAGCAGGACGAACAGCCGGCGGTAACCGAAACGCCGCCGCTCGTTGGCGAGATCTCGCAACTGGCCGCGCAGAGCCCTGTCCGGAGCGCGGCAAGGACGGTAGCGGATCATCTTCCGATCCGCGCCCCACAATCGAGCAGGCCCGCCGTTTCGACAGCTCATGATGGTCTGCAGATGCGCGATGACCGGAATACGCGGTGGCAGGTCAGACGTATCGACTTCAACTTATTTCGCCACTCCGAGATGGTGTTGTTCACTTCGCGGGAACACACAGTGCCAATATGTCGGCCACAATTTTCCGAGATATCCGCTCATTTCCGTCCTCGCCATAATGCCCGCCGTCCATGTAAATTGGGCTGGCAAGTCTCTGATGCCGATTGTCGGATCTGCGACATGCTGTCGGGCCAACGACACGTCTGTTTGGGCAAATGTATCAATCTCTCCCGGTGGCGCTCCTTTAAAACTTTAAAAGGAGTTAACGTCCGGCAAAACAACCTTAGTAATGTTTCATAGGAGTATCCTCTCTCAGTTTATCGCATGCCGCTTGCGAATTTGGCCGCCCGAAACATCGCTATCCGCCTCAACGCGCGCTCGCGCACGAGTCGGCCACCTTGATTGACGCCAGTGTTCCGGTTCGGCGCGCATTGCGCGATGCTTAACGGGCGATGTTGAGAACGCAGCAGGCGCAGTTTCTGAGTACGGGAAAGGAGCACGCCTGACCTCAAGTGTTACTCAGTGCCCGTTGAGACACCTAAGTGGAGGGGTATGCGTAAATCACGGCGTTGCGCTCCGACGGAGAGGGGCCCGCACTCTGATTGTGTATCGACCTGTCGTGTACACGAAAATACAACATGCCAGTTTAAAGCGCGAGGCTACGCTGTCCTTGGCAGCTCGAGGCCTTTCCTTTGGGTAAATAAACGGCTGAAGGGCCGGTCTTCGCGATTGGCACGGCCCTTGCTCGGTAACGCTAGGCCTACAATGAGAGCCAACAATGTCACCCACCGTCCACCCGCACGCAGGCGCCTCGCAGTCGACTGGAACGAACGAGACCGCATCCCCTCGCGAGAAGCTCAGCGAAGTAGGAAATGGTACCAATCAGCCGCGGGTGTGTGGTCGATCTCGCGAGGCATCGCACTACATACCTGTCCAATCCAGCTTTCAATCGTTTGTGTCGCTGCTGAATGGCATTGTCTGGTGAAGAACTGCAACGTTGGAGAATGTAGCATGAGTGAAACGGGTTTGATCGATAATGTCATTCCGCGTGCCGACGTCTTCAAGCGCGCGGTGCGCATCGGCGCTGAAATCAGGAATATCAAGCTGTCCGGTGATTTGCCGGACCAGACCATCGCTGCGATCCGCGGACTGCTGCTTGAGCACAAGGTCATCTTCTTCCGCGACCAAGGTCATCTCGACGACGCCGAGCAGGAGCGCTTTGCTCTTCGTTTGGGGAAGCTTGTGCCGCCGCTGGTACGTGCTACCGAGGGAGCGATGTCGCTCCTCGAGATTGATACCACACGCGGAATCCGCGCTGACTATTGGCACATCGATCTCTCCTTCATGGATGCCTACCCCAAGATTACGGTGTTGCGAGGCGTTGTAATCCCACCAGTCGGTGGCGACACGGTGTGGTCAAACACCGCGGCCGCATATCTCGACCTGCCGCCGCCGCTGCAACGGCTTGCCGACGACCTCTGGGCTGTTCACGTCAGCCAGTTCGACTTCGCCGCAATAGTCCGCCCCAGCGAAGCCGATCGAAAACTTTATGACGAGTTAGCTGCCAGAAGGAGGTTAGAAACCGAGCACCCCGTAGTACGTATCCACCCCGAGACCGGCGAGCGCACGCTGGTGCTCGGCTCTTATGTGGAACGTTTTGTTGATATCGCGAAATCTGATGGCCAGAGGTTGTTGGATCTATTCGAATCTCATATCACCGCGCCCGAAAACACCGTGCGCTGGAACTGGAAGCAGGGCGACGTCGCTATCTGGGACAACCGCGCCACGATGCATCGTGCGGTCAGGGATTACGGCGACCAGGATCGAGTCGTTCGTCGCGCGGTCATCGATGGCGAGGTGCCCGTCAGTGTGGACGGTCGGTGCAGTGTGGCGCGGGTCAAGATCACCAAGCCGTCACCCGTGAATGTAGTCTAGACCCTTTGTTCGCGCCCTGAGGTGACGGGCGGCCCGCCCCACGGCAAGCTCCTATCGGGGGTTGCGCCGGGTGGGCCGGCGCCGAGCCTCAAGCATGCGGAGCGGGCCTGATGAACGATAGCATTTTTGTGGGGCTGGATGTCCATAAGGCGACGATTTCGGTTGCGGTTGCCGAAGGGATGCGTGGTGGTGAAGTCCGCCAGCTGGGGATCATCCCCCATCGCACCGATCACATCGCGAAGCCGGCAGAGAAGCTGACCAGGGGCAAGCGACGAGTGAGCTTTTGCTACGAAGCTGGCCCCTGTGGCTATGGCCTGCATCGGCAACTGACGGAATTGGGTTATGACTGCATCGTGGTGGCGCCCTCGATGATCCCGATGAGAAGGCTGGGGATCGGGTCAAGACGGACCGCTGCGACGCGGCAGTGCTGGCCAAATTGCACCGAGCCGACGAGCTCACGGCGGTGTGGGTTCCTCATCTGGCGCATGAGGCCATGCGCGACCTGGTGAGAGCCTGCGCCACGGCAATGCGTGTGCTCGGCAAGGCGCGTCAATATCTGCAGGGATTCCTGCTGCGGCATGGACGGATCTACGCCGGCAAGAAGGGCTGACTTACGGCGCTGGCTGACCACGGTGCGCTTCGATCATCCGGTTAGCCAAATTGTCCTGCAGGATTCCATTCACGCCGTGAGCGACGTCGAAGCCCGGGTGGATCGCTTGACCAAGCAGATCGAAGAGCTGGCGCCGCAA
Organism: Bradyrhizobium sp. CSA112; assembly: GCF_029051645.1. Taxonomy (GTDB): domain Bacteria; phylum Pseudomonadota; class Alphaproteobacteria; order Rhizobiales; family Xanthobacteraceae; genus Bradyrhizobium. The sequence continues at coordinate 2,065 of NZ_JAACFS010000053.1, read as the reverse complement.
TGGGCGATGGCACCGGGGGTCGAGGCTGTGCAGGCCACGCGGGGTGTAGCCTTCATCGTCGCCGCAACGGTGGTTGCCGAGGTCGGCGACTTCGCCCGCTTCGACAATCCGAGCGAGCTGGCGGCCTATCTCGGCCTCGTGTCGTCGGAGCATTCGAGCGGCGCTACGACCCCGCGCGGCGGCATCACCAAGCCTGGCAGCGCTCTGGCCCGGCGAGCGCTGATCGAGAGGCATGGACCTATCGCATGCAAGCCGCGTCGGTCGCGAGCTCCATAACCGTAATGAGCGCCTGCCTCAGTCGATCCGCGATATCGCCTGGAAGGCCCAGGTCAGGCTCTGCGCACGCTATTGCCGCCTGCCGGCCGCCGGCAAACCCAAGGTGATCGTCACCACCGCCATTCCACGCGAGATGGTCGGATTCCTCTGGGCGATCGCTCGTCAAGTACAAGTCGGACTGGCTGCCAAGAAGGCTGCTGCTCGATCATCGGTGCCCAGGGTAGGAGGCGCGGCGCGGTGGGGAATCCTCGCGGCCTGTTATGAGCCGGCTCTGCTGACCCTCGTCTTCTAGGTCGAGGCAGCCCAAGACGAAACGACGGTCATGCGGTAGCCAACCCGCGTATGAGAGCTTGCTCAACCGTCGTCTGCCCCCCGCTTCGGGCGCCGCTGAAACCCAGCGCCTGGGCGCAGCCAGGACAACCATGCTCTTCCGGAGTCTTGACGGCAAACATGAGAGCAGGCCGTTGAAAAAGGCGCTCCCCCCGACCGGGGACCGTGATTCATCGGTTCCGACGAGATTCGGAGATGTGCGTGCGTGGAGGCGACAATTGAACGGGCGAGCTGTTCAGCGACGTTGACCTGGAGGCGCGGGTGCGCCGGATCACTCGCTGCGCGGGACCCGAACGGTGGTGAACGAGGCGCTGTCTGCGCTGGAGCGCGACTTTAGCTTCCTCTATTCCGATCGGGCGACCGTCGATTCCGCTGCGAGCGATGCTCCTGTAGGCATTTTCGATCCGTTCTGAGCGGCTTCTGATGCAGCGGCTGGAATACGACTTGCTGTTTCGTTCGTCGGAATCGGCGTCGATGACGCGGCATGGGACCATTCCGTGCTCTCGAAGAACCGCGACCGGCTGCTCGAAGGCGAAATCGCGGCGAAGTCAGCATCGGCTCCGAACGACACTTGATGGAGCCATTGGACTATAATCTACTGTACAGCTGGTGTGGGTCTTGCAACTAACGGTCCAGTTTAGGCCGGATGACATCGTGCCCGGCTGGAGAAGGCCACGTGCTCGCCAAGTTCATGGCCAAGCTTCTGAACCATCCCAAGGCGAAGCAGCTGCTGTCGGATGAGCATTTTTCGAGTGGACGCGACGCTGATCACGGGCGCCGCGCCTGTGCCCGCGAGAAAGGGCCAGTCGCTCCTCCGCTTCGGCGTGCGCTCCCGTGGCGGCCGTCAGAATGGCTCGAAGCTTACTGAGTCGGCCGTGAAGAATTCCCAAGGCATTGATTTGGAATCAAGAAACGGGCTGCTGGGGTAATCGAATTTGCCGGGAAGTGGGCGTTTGGAGCGGGATTCCTTGCAAACTTGATTTGTGATTCACTCGCCTCGACTGCTTTGGCGAGGGTGAGATGCGACCACGGGAGCGGAGCGAAACGGGAGAGCAGGATCTTTTCCGCTCTCGGCTCGATCAGATCATCGACATGAAACATCCGCTGGTAACGCTGGGGCGGACAGTGGATTGGGGGTTCCTGGAGGAGCGTTTCGGCGAGGTTTACACCGATGATCCTGGCCGGCCGCCGCTGCCGACACGTTTGATGGCGGGGCTGGCGATCCTCAAGCACACCTACGATCTGTCCGACGAGGTGCTGTGCGAGCGATGGGTCGAGAACCCCTATTACCAATACTTCTGCGGCGAAGAGTTTTTCCAGCACCGGCTGGTGTTCGACCGCTCGTCGCTGACGCGCTGGCGCAACCGGATGGGCGAGGAGCGGCTGGCGGCGCTGATCCAGGAGAGCCTGTCGGTTGCCACCCGGACCAAGGCGATCAAGCCGTCCGAACTGTCGCGGG
>NZ_JAACFS010000052.1 GCF_029051645.1 Bradyrhizobium sp. CSA112 | reverse complement strand
CGCAACTGGGGCCTGCAGCAGTTCACGGTACGCGGCCTCAAAAAGGTCCAGACAGTCCTGCACTGGTTCGCACTCACCAACAACATCCTGGCCGGCCACCGCCTGCTCCGGGCTGCAGCTTGAAGCCGGACAATCAACGCTAGCCAGTTTGGACTAGTCACATAGCCCAATCCCTCTTCGCCAGAGCTGCTAACCTCCAATAGGGTCACAGCCTCTCAGGATGAGGTTTGACGGTTTATGACGCAGTAAGACTAACCGCACGGCCGTCACTGGGATGTCGATGACGGAACGCGCCAGACGGCCGGTCGGATGTTCCGGCACGTTGCTCCGTTCCATCTCTCGCACTAAGAGTGGTGCGTCATGAGTGGTGCGTCGGATGCCAGCGGAGCGACGGGATGGAATTTGTTGCGCATTTGCGCCTGTCGAAACAGGCTTTGATCGATCTCGGTTTCTTCTGCGGCGTTCCGATCGTGCTGGCGATACTGTCGGCCGTTCTCGGACCGTATACGGCCATCATGGGAGGCGCCGGCGCGGCCGCCTATGTCCTGTTCCTCGCCATTGTTCCCTGGTGGTTGACCGGCCTCACGACCCATCTGGTTAGCAAAAGGATCCGGCGAAAACTGCCGCTGTGGCTGATTGCTGCCATAGGTGCGATGGCCGCCGGCCCCTTGGTGTCGTTGTACGTGTATTTCGTCAATTCGATCGCCGGCGACATCTGGCCCGCTCTGAGCGCTTCATTGCCGGCTACATTCAGCACCGGGCATTTCAAATCCGCCGCCCTGTCCGAGGGGCGGGCAGTCGTTCTCTGGATCGCATTCGTTGTCATTTTCCATGAGACGCTGGGGTGGGCGAGGTTTGCACCGCCAGCCAAGGAAACGAACTGTGAGGATCGCTTTCAACTGAGCGGCGCTGAATGGACGGCAGCAGACGATGTCCTGCTGCGATCGTTGATCGGCAGCGGCAAGCCGCCGAGGGCCATCGCGATGGAAATGAAGCGGACGGTCGGAGGTATCCGCGCAAGGACCGCCAAACTGGGCCTTCGGAACAATCGTCACGGCGATAGGTCCGGGGACTGAGGCGCCGGGCCGGGCGGAAGACTCGGACTGTTTCAGTTTGCTAACCAGTGCGGCGCAGGACTGGCGCTGCTTGGTTGCCTATCCGGGGCAGGGCGTATATGAGTGCGCCCGATGGGGCCACGTGGCGGAGTGGTTACGCAACGGTCTGCAAAACCGTGTACACCAGTTCAATTCTGGTCGTGGCCTCCATCCATATAATCAATGGCTTACACCGATTATATGAGAGGCCGCAGTAAGCCGGCCGCGATCAGCCGGCGGCGTACCAGCCGTCGGGAAACGGAACCAGCGGCCAAGAGGCCCCGTTGTCGTTAGCGGCGCGCGGCGAGGGATAAAAAGGCTGGGTCTGGATCACGAAATCATCCTCCGGTGCTGGCGCAATGGCCGTCTGCACGGCTTCCAGCAGCAAATCGTATTCGACTTCACGCATCGCGCTCTCCGGGGTTCCGGAGGCAATGGTGTCAAAAGTATTTTGTTTCCAGATTGAGCGGATCGCTCGAATTTTAACGATGCGGCGACCGCGGCAAAGCTGGTTACTAAAGTGTTGAGTTCCGCGAGCCAACGCTAGCGCCGCACACGTGCGTGCCAGCGTGAGAAGAATCACATTTTGCAAAAATTACTTCGCGTATTCGGCTGGATGGCGCCTGCCTTGTCAAGGCGGGGCATGATCCAGGAGACGCGCTCATGAAGGCAAGGTTTGCGCGAAGTGCGGCACTTCTGTTTCGTTCCCGCCGGGCTTCGACGCTCGGTTTCCTGCTCACACTGATGGCGACCGGCTCTATGTGCCGGCGAGATCCCGAACGCCCGGGCGATTACCGCATGCCTGCGCCGGCAGAAGGCGAGCCTGAGCCCGGGCTGCGCGGCAGTGTTCGAACGATAGAGCGGCGTTGCAGCATCCGCCTACGTGCTATCCATCGCCGCCAGATTCTTCGGCAGCATCCGCTTGAACAGCGTCAGGAAGCGCGCGGCTTCCTTCGGCTCCTGCGCGATGGCATGGCGCACGGCGGCGGCGATCAGCGTCATGATCAGTTGTGAGAACGAGGCGAGGGCGGCCGCGGGCGCATCGGGTGCGATCCGCCGCAACGCGTCGCCGAGCAGGCCGGCCAGATAGGTGCCGTCCTCCTCGTCGAGTTTCTGCAGCGCCCGATCGGCCTGGGTCGCCTGCCAGATGTCGCGCATCACGGGCTCCTCGATGAACATCCGGTAATAGCTGTCGGTGATGCGGCACAAAGCCGGGTAGAGATCCCTGGCATTCCTGACCGAGGCGAGGTCGCGCCGGACGCAGTCGCGGCCGATCGCGTTGTAACGTTCCGCGAGCGTGCCGATGATCGCGGTCTTGTCGGGAAAGTATTGGTAGAGCGAGCCGAACGGCACGCCGCTGCGTTCGACGACGTCGCTCATGCGGAAGGCTTCGCTGCCTTTTTCAGCCATCAGTCCTGCCGCGCATTCGAGAATTTTCTCGAACCGGTCGCGGCTGCGCTGCTGGGTCGGGAAGAGGCGCGCCAACGCGGGCGCCGCTGCTTCGGCCGTTTTCGGTCCGGCTTTCCTGCTCGCCATCGGTCCTCTCACATAAAAGCGACTTGACGTTACTAATACGAGAGTTTATCGGGTTTAGCAAATACGAGATATTCTCGTATTGTGCCTCGAAAGGATTTACCCATGTCAGAACTCCCGATCCTGATTGTCGGCGGCGCCGGCAAGACCGGTGCGCGCGTCAGTGCGTTGCTAAGGGCGAGCAGCATCCCGACGCGGCCGGTGTCGCGCTCGACGCCGGTGCCGTTCGACTGGACCCGGCCCGAGACATGGCCGGCGGCGTTTGCCGGCGTCTCGATGGCCTATGTCACCTACCAGCCGGATCTTGCCGTCGAGGGCGCCAGTGATGCGATCGCCGAGGTGGGCAGGCTGGCGCGCGAGAACGGGCTGGCGCGGGTCGTCCTGCTGTCGGGCCGCGGCGAGCCGGGTGCGCAACGGGCGGAGGCGGCGCTGCAGCAGTCCGGCGTTCCCTGGACCATCGTGCGCGCAAGCTGGTTCGACCAGAATTTCTCCGAAGGTTATCTGCTCGATGGCGTGCTGGCCGGCGAAATCGCGCTGCCGGCGGGCGCCGTGCCCGAACCGTTCATCGACGCCGACGACATCGCCGAGGTGGCGGTCGCGGCGCTCACCGATCAGCGCCATGTCGGCAAGGTCTATGAGGTGACGGGGCCGCGCGCGCTGACCTTCGCGCAAGCGGTCGCCGAGATCGCCGCCGCCGTGGGCCGGCCGGTCCGCTACCGGCAGATCGCGCCGGAACAGTTTGCAGCCGGCATGCGGCCCCACGCGCCCACTGAGGTTGTCGAACTCTTGCTGGAGCTGTTCGCTGTCGTGCTCGACGGGCGCAATTCTGATGTCGCGCATGGCGTCGAACAGGCGCTCGGCCGTCCCGCGCGGGACTTTTCCGATTACGCCCGCCGAACCGCCGCGACCGGTGTCTGGAGGGCATGATCATGCTGCAGATGTTCGTCACGGTCTTGCTGTGGTTTTCCGCCATCGGTTGCGGCCTGCTCGCCGGTCTATACTTCGCGTTTTCGACCTTCATCATGACGGCGCTTGGCCGCATCGGACAAGCTTCGGGCATTGCGGCGATGAATGCGATCAACGTCACGATCGTGCAGTCGCTGTTCATGCCGATCTTCCTGGGAACGACGGTTGCAAGCGCAGCGCTGGCGGTGACCGCGCTGCTTCGCTGGGGCGAGCCCGGCGCGATCGCGATGGCGGCCGGCGGCGTGCTCTATGTGCTCGGCATGTTCGTCGTCACGATGATCTTCAACGTGCCCCTGAACAACGCGCTTGCCGCGGCTGACCCCGCTAGCCACGAGGCCGCATCGCTGTGGGCGCGCTATCTGACGGACTGGACGTGGTGGAACCACGTGCGGACGGTCTCATCCACGGTGGCTTGCGCCCTGTTTATCGCTGCGATTGCGGCAAGGTAGGGCGGCCGCGAATGTCGACAGGTGGCGCGGACCGTCGAGGGACGGCGGTCCCTAATGGTCGTCAGGGTCCTCCCGAGGGAGTGGGTTAATGCGGGGACCGCGTGAGTGCGCCCTTTGAGGGTATTTGCCATCGTGCCTTCCGGCGTAAATTACGCACGATCCCGTACACATGGCCGTGCGCGATGTGGGCGCATGTCGAATACGGAAGCCGTGATCTTCATGGGTTGGAACGTCGGGTCCGGCACGAGGTTAGATGGATTGCGCACCATCGCGGCGGCGCTGACCGGCGCGCTGGATTGGAGGCGGCACATGAAAATCATCGTGGACGAAGCCGGCGAGATCATCGCCAAAGCAACGAATGACCATACTCTAATCGGCGGCCACCACCGCCTCGCGATCGCGGCCAGCCTTGGTAAAAGACTGTTCTGGCGAGATACCGGCGAACCTGTGAAGCTTGATCTCCTCTTCAAGCATCATGGAAGTTCTCTTCAACATACAGCCTGAGATACAGCCTGAGCCGCTCGCCGAGCGTATCGTTGTTCGGATACATCGCGTTGGTCGTCGCGGTCGCGCTGCTGCGCTGTCGGCGCGCGGCGGCGTGGAGCATGTTGCGGCGATGGTCGAAAGCGTCAATCGTCAAACAGGTCGGCGGGCTTTGCTTTCTGGGACGTAGGGGCGATAAGAGCCGCGGAACCCCGACTTGGGTCAACTGCCATGCGGTCGATCAGCAGGGCTCGGACAATTGGCCGCGATGATGCTCATCGGGTTTTTACCGCCGCGCAGAACTGTTCCGTGACCGCCGTCGTTTCCTCGGTGACGTTCCAGCCGTTCGTCTCGGCCTTTTCCTTGGCCAACTTCTGCTCGATCTGAAGCATCTTTTTGATGAGCGCGTACGGTTTCCAGTCGGCCTTGGACAGCTTGACGGGGGGCGCACCGCAGACGTTGTGGGCAATCGCTCTCTGCACGCTAGTGCTGACATCGCCCATGTGGTCCTCGACCACGGCGGTGAAGCGCGCCTTGGCGTGTTGGCTGTTGGCTGCGATGAAGTCCTTGCAGAAGGTGGCCCGTTGACCTCCGTCGCGGGCCTTGATGTAGGCCGTCTGCGTTTCGTAATGGAGGCGGTAGGCGAGTTTGTTGGCGTTCGCGTCGGATTTCACCGCTTCATGCATGGCGCGGTGGTCATCCAAGGTGGCATCATTGATCCTGATGTCACATACTTTCGCGAGGGAGACGACCGGAACGTAGGCCCGCACCTTGGCTTCCAAGGCATCGTTGGCGTGCGCAACTGGTGCGAGCAGGGCGGCAATTGCGAAAGCAGCGCGACAGCGTTTCATGGGTGACATGCTCCCGATCACCGAAAAGCAAGCAGCGGGGTCGGCATCGCGGTGGCCGACCGCACACAAGCGCGGCGATCCAGCCGCGAAGCGTCCAGCCCAGAAAGCGGGTTGAGCAACTTATTGCTCGAATTCCTTGGGCGGCTGTCAAGCGCCGATCTTGATCTGGATTATGGTTCCGCTACGTGACCGAGACGGCAGGCCGCAACGCCGCCTCCGCCGGACTTTGGCCCTGTTGGCTATCCGGCCCTCCAGCTCATCGCGACGGAGCGCGCGCGGAGCGGCGGAATAAGCCGCACCGACTGTAGATTAAAGGTTTTTCTGGGTTTTCGGGATGGATACGGAAAAGCAAGCCGCTGGCTCCCCGGGCTGGATTCGAACCAGCGACCATTCGATTAACAGTCGAATGCTCTACCGCTGAGCTACCGAGGAACAGGCGAAACAAAGGTTCGCGAGCGGGGAGCGTATAACAAAGCCTTTCGGGCTTGCAAAGGACCAAATCACCGGCTGCGCCGTTACTTGAGGCAGGGGCGGAAAGCGCCTGTGGCACAACGATTTATCGTCATTTTTGTCCCTCGGGCAAACGGTGATGGAAACCTGGCAGGTGCAATCCCGTCATCCCCAGGCGTCATGGATTGGGCCGCTAATTCGACTCAATCGGCCCGAAGGCTCCGTTACGCTGGGTTTCACGGGAGTTGATTCGATGCCAGCCATCACGAACGACCTGATGCGCGCGGTACCTTCGATCGTTCCGAGCGACATTCCCGCCATGAGCGACGACGAATGCCTGCTTCGGCTCGCGCAAGCCATTGAAGAGCACGATACCGAACATCTGGATGAGGTCGCGCGGCTGATCGCGCGGCTCGCGGTCCCGATCGAGTAGGCGGCTCTTCCCGCTACTTAAGGCGCCGGCTCGGCGACAGACGTCCGCATGTTGCGTTTTGCCGGCGCTTGTACCAAAGATGACCCCGGTTTCAGCTCTTCCGGCGGCCATGCCGCACGCTTTTCAGGGTCTTAAGCTATGTCCGGTTTTGCCGCCGCGCGCCAGAAAATGGTCGATGGTCAGGTGCGTCCGAGCGACGTAACCGATATCCGAATTCTCGATGCCATGCTGGCGGTGCCGCGCGAGGCCTTCGTTCCCGATAACAAGCAGGCGCTGGCTTATCTGGACCTCGATCTCGACGTCAGCGAAGGCGGCTCGGCGAAGCGGTTCCTGATCCAGCCGGCGGTGCTGGCGAAGATGCTGCAGGCGGCTGAGATCAAGGAGACCGACCGCGTCCTGGTCGTCGGCTGCGCCACCGGATACGCCGCTGCCGTGATCGCCCGATTCGCCTCTCACGTGACTGCGACGGAGAGCGATTCGGCGCTGGCGGCGAAAGCGCAGACGATTATGGCCCGTATTGGCTGTGGAAACGTCGCCGTCGGGGCCGCCGCGCCGGCCGATGGAGATCCGGCAAACGCGCCCTACGACGTCATCATTATGAACGGCGCAACCGAGATCGTGCCGGAGCGGCTCTATGGGCAATTGCGAAGCGGCGGCCGTTTGGTGGGCATTTTTGCGATGTCGCGGCCTGCGCGGGCTACCATCGTGACCTGTTGGCATGGCGACTTCGGTCACCGGTCGCTGTTCGATGCCGCTGCCCCGGTGCTGCCCGGCATGGAACTCGTTCCCGCCTTCGTTTTCTAGCCTTTCAGCCGTTTCCAGGCCCAATAATCGCCCTCCCGGGCCGGCTAAATCCCCTTCGAAATCAGAAGTGTGGCCAGATTGCCCCACGTAAAGAGTTTCGACGCCGTTCGCTTGCAGGGTAGTTTCGTCCAGCCGACGCGCAGAATAAGGTGAGCCGGGACTCACTTCGAGTGAAGCGACGTTCGGTTAATGATCGTGTGCGATCATGGTCATGGGCCGGGCGACCATAAAAATGATTGGATTGCTTGGGATGCGTGGGGTGAAGGCATTTGCCGGGGCTGCGGCCGCGGCCCTTCTATTGGGGTGCATGGGCTCGACGCCCGTCTTGGCCGACACGATAGAGGCAGCGCTGGTGCGCGCCTATCAGAACAATCCGCAGCTCAATGCGCAACGCGCGCAGGTGCGCGTCACCGACGAGAACGTGCCGCAGGCGCTGTCGGGCTACCGCCCCAGGGTCGCGATCACGGCCAGCGCAGGCGTCCAATATACGGACACGCTGAGCACGCAGGGTGGCACCCCCGACGTTCTCGTGAAAACCCCTATCGTCGGCACCAATGCGCCGCGCAGCGTCGGCGGCACTGTCACGCAGACGCTGTTCAACGGCCAGCAGACCGCGAACAGGACAAGGGCGGCAGAGAGTCAGGTTTCCGGCGCGCGCGAGGCCCTGCGGGCCCTTGAGCAAACCGTCTTGCTCAGTGCCGCGACCATCTACATGGACTATCTGCGCGATTCCGCGATCGTCGAGGTGCAGAAGAGCAACGTTCGCGTGCTCGAGCAGACGTTGAAACAGACGCGCGACCGCTTCAATGTCGGCGAAGTCACGCGCACCGACGTTGCGCAGTCGGAGGCGCAGCTCGCCGCCGGCAAGACGCAGCTCCTGACCGCGGAAGCCAATTTGACGACGACGCGCTCGAACTTCCGCCGGATCATCGGCAACGAGCCGCAAGCGCTTGCGCCGGGTTCGCCGGTCGATCGCTTCCTGCCAACGACGCTCCCGGCTGCCGTCGAGCTCGGCTTAACGCAAAATCCGAACGTCACCGCGGCGATGTTCGGCATCGACGTTAGCTACCTCCAGGTCAAGGTGGCCGAAGGCGCGCTGTTGCCGACGGTCACGCTTCAGGCCTCCGTGCAGCAGTCCTATGAGCAGAGCCTGATACAATTCAGGTCGTTCGGCGCGTCCGCGATCACGCAGCTTTCGGTGCCGATCTATCAGGGCGGCAGCGAATACTCCCTGATCAGGCAGTCCAAGGAAACGGCGGCGCAGCAGCGCCTCGTTCTCGACCAGACGCGCGACCAGACCCGCGCCAACGTGGTCACGGCATGGGGGCAGCTCGTCGCCGGCAAGGCGCAGGTCGCCTCCGCGCAAGCGCAGGTGCAGGCCTCGGAAATCGCGCTGAACGGCGTGCGTGAGGAGGCCAAGGCCGGACAGCGCACCACGCTGGACGTGCTGAATGCCCAGCAGGCGCTGGTGAATGCGCGCGTCGCGCTCGTCACCGCGCAGCATGACCGCGTGGTGGCGTCATACTCCGTGCTGAACACGGTCGGACGTCTGTCGCCGCAGGTGCTCAACCTGCCGACCACGGTCTACGACCCGAGCGTGCACTATCATCAGGTGCGAGATAGCTGGGCCGGCGTTCGCACACCCGACGGCCGCTGATCTCCGAGTAGATTTCCGCACAGACGGGATGAAATCGTCGCCCGGCGCCTGAAGCGCCGGGCGCTTTGCTTGCAATCAATTGTGGCCATGACGTACCGTTTCTGGGGCGAGCTGAGCGATTCGCGCCGCGTCTTTACATCTCACAGACGCGGGGCGGGTTGCGTTTTGAGGGGAACAGGACCTCCGCGCGATGCAGCGGGCGGGCTTGATCTGGGGACAAGTCAGGCTTGTGCGATGAAAATCCCGGCCTGCATTTCCGGAACCGGCAATTCCTTCGTGGCTTTGGTGTAAAATGGTTTCGATGTGGAGTCGGAGATGACGCAACCTGCAAAGGTCCAAGAGCCCTCGATGGAGGAGATTCTGGCGTCGATCCGTCGCATCATTGCCGACGACGAGGCGAAGCCTGCGGCTGCCGAGAAGCCGGCGAGCCAGCACGCCGCCGCGAGGCCGGTGATGAAGGATATTCCGCCGTCGGCGATTGCCCCGGCGCCGAAGCCGGCTCCCGCACCGAAGCCGGCCCCGCCGCCGCCCGCGCCCGAACCGGCCGTCAGCAACAGCCAGGACGACATCGATGCGATGCTGGCGAGCCTCGATGCGGCGACGCCCGAAGCCGACGTCAGGCCGGCGCCGCAACCCGAACCCGACGTGTTCGAACTCACCGACGAGATGGCATTGCCGGAGCCGACACCAGCCCCCGCCGCAGCAACATTCAGCAAAGTCGAACCTCAGGACGACATCGAATTCACCGAAGCCAAGGCGTCACGTCGCCAGCAGGCCTACGAGCCGCCGCCGTTCGAGAGCGCGCCAACGCGACCAATTTTATCGCATTCGACCGTCTCCGCCGTGGAATCCGCCTTCAATTCGCTCGCCAATACCGTGCTCAGCAACAACGCGCGGACGCTGGAGGATCTGGTCAAGGAGATGTTGCGGCCGATGCTGAAATCCTGGCTCGACGACAATTTGCCGGGATTGGTGGAGCGGATCGTCAAGGCCGAAATCGAGCGGGTTTCGCGCGGGCGGTAGTTCCCGCTGCCCGACCAAACCGGTCACCACGGCCTCATTCAGCCGCCTGACCGGCCGTTACCGCGGCTCCCCGCTGCCCCCGATTGACTTGTCAGGTTGACTTGAGGCGCTGTGGCGGCTTTCTAGGGGCCGTCCGGTGCCGATCACATCAGAACCGGGCGCTTACCCACGTTGTTTTGATACGTATTCTTTGGGCGAACCGGTGACGGTTGCTCAAGAACGCCCCCAGCATCCCCATTTGCAGTGCCATGATCGAGAAAAACTACCAGCCCGCCGATATCGAAAGCCGCATGTCCCGAATCTGGGAGGAGAGCGGCGCGTTCAAGGCCGGCCGTCCCGAGCGCAAGGACGCCGCGCCGTTCACGATCGTGATCCCGCCGCCGAATGTGACGGGCTCGCTGCACATGGGCCACGCGCTGAACAACACGCTGCAGGACATCCTCTGCCGCTTCGAGCGCATGCGCGGCCGCGACGTGCTGTGGCAGCCCGGCACCGACCATGCCGGCATCGCCACCCAGATGGTGGTCGAGCGGCAATTGATGGAACGGCAGGAGCCGGGCCGCCGCGACCTGGGCCGCGCCAAATTCCTCGAACGTGTCTGGCGGTGGAAGGCGGAGAGCGGCGACACCATCGTCAATCAGTTGAAACGCCTTGGCGCCTCCTGCGACTGGTCGCGCGAACGTTTTACGATGGACGAAGGCCTGTCGCGCGCCGTCGTGAAGGTGTTCGTCGAACTGCACCGCGAAGGGCTGATCTATAAAGACAAGCGGCTGGTGAATTGGGATCCAAAACTGCTCACGGCGATCTCCGATCTCGAAGTGCAGCAGGTCGAGGTCAAGGGCAGTCTCTGGTATCTGCGCTATCCGATCGCGGGCAAGACCTTCAATCCCGATGACGCTTCGACCTTCATCGTGGTCGCGACCACGCGTCCCGAGACGATGCTGGGCGATACCGCGGTTGCCGTCCATCCGGAGAACGAACGTATCGGGCATCTGATCGGCCAGCACGTCATCCTGCCGCTGGTCGGCCGCCGTATCCCAATCATTGCCGACGACTACGCCGATCCCGAGAAGGGATCGGGCGCGGTCAAGATCACGCCGGCGCATGACTTCAACGACTTCGAGGTCGGCAAGCGTCATAACCTGCCGCAGATCAATGTTTTCGATCGCGAGGGCTGCATGGCCCTCGTTAATAACGAGGATTATCTGCGCGGCTTGCCCGAAGGCGCGCTGATGCTTGCGGAAGAGCTGAACAACGTCGATCGCTTCGCCGCGCGCAAGAAGATCGTCGCGCGGCTGGAAGATTTCGGCTTCCTGGAAAAGATCGAGCCCAACACGCATATGGTGCCGCACGGCGACCGCTCCGGCGTCGTCATCGAGCCTTATCTAACGGACCAGTGGTACGTCGACGCCAGAACCATGGCGCAGCCTGCGATCGCGGCCGTGCGCTCGGGCGCGACCACTTTTGTGCCGAGGAATTGGGAAAAGACCTATTTCGAATGGATGGAAAACATCCAGCCCTGGTGCATCTCGCGCCAGCTCTGGTGGGGCCATCAGATCCCGGCATGGTACGGCCCTGACGGCAAGGTGTTCGTTGCCGAGACCGAAGAGGAAGCCGTCGGCAACGCGCTCGGCTATTACGTTGAGCAGGAAGTCATCACGGAAGAGCAGGGGCGCGAGATGGCGCAGGATCCTGCCAAGCGCGAGGGCTTCATCACGCGCGATGAAGACGTGCTCGATACATGGTTCTCGTCAGGGCTGTGGCCGTTCTCGACACTCGGCTGGCCCGATGAGACGCCGGAAGTGAAGCGCTATTACCCGACCAACGTTCTCGTCACCGGCTGGGACATCATCTTCTTCTGGGTCGCCCGGATGATGATGATGGGACTGCACTTCATGAAGGATCCGCCGTTCTCGACTGTCTACATCCACCGCCTGGTTCGCGACGAGAAGGGCGCGAAGATGTCGAAGTCGAAAGGCAACGTCATCGACCCGCTCGGCGTCATTGACGATTTTGGCGCGGACGCGCTGCGCTTTGCGCTGGCGCGCGGCGCAGCCCATAACCACGACATCAAACTGTCGCCGCAGCTCGTCGAGACCAACCGCAATTTCGCGACCAAGCTCTGGAACGCCTGCCGCTTTGCCGAGATGAATGGCTGCGAGAAGCCCGCAGGCTTCGAGCCGGCGGAGGCAAAGCAGACTCTCAACCGCTGGATCGCCCATGAGACCTCACGGGCCACACGCGAGGTCACCGAAGCGATCGATGGTTATCGCTTCAACGATGCGGCCAATGCGATCTACCGCTTCGTCTGGAACGTCTATTGCGACTGGTACCTCGAACTCGCAAAACCCGTGCTGATGGGCGAGGAGGGCGCGGCCAAGGCCGAGACCCGCGCCATGATCGCCTGGGCGCGCGACGAGATCCTCAAGCTGTTGCATCCCTTTATGCCGTTCATCACCGAGGAACTTTGGGCGGTGACGACGAAGCGCGACGACCTCCTCGTGCTGGCCGAATGGCCGCGCAAGGCGAGTTCGGTGACGCCAGATCAGATCGCCGCGATGTCACTGGCAGGGCCCGGCGATCCACTGGTCGCGCCGGCCATGGCTGCGCTCGATGCCGGCGATTTCAGCGATCCGGCCGCCGAGGCTGAAATCGGCTGGGTGGTCGATCTCGTCACCGCCATTCGTTCGGTCCGTTCGGAAATGAACATCCCGCCGGCGACGTTGATCCCGGTGGTGCTGTCGGGAGCGTCTGTGGAGACCAAGGAGCGCGCGCAGCGCTGGAACGACATCGTCAAGCGGTTGGCGCGGCTGGCGGAGATCAATTTCGCCGATCGCTCGCCGGAAGGCGCCGTGCAGTTGCTCGTGCGCGGCGAAGTCGTGGCCCTGCCGCTGAAGGGCGTCATCGACCTTTCGGCCGAAAAGGCCCGGCTCGACAAGGAAATCGTCAAGGCCGACGCCGACATCAAGCGGGTCGATGCCAAGCTCGGCAACGAGAAGTTCGTGGCGAACGCGCCCGAAGAGATCGTCGAGGAAGAAAAGGAAAAGCGCGAGGCGGCGGTGGCGCGAAAGGCCAAGATCCTCGAGGCGCTGGAGCGGTTGAAGAACGCGTCTTAGCCGCTAGCTCCGTCATTGCGAGGAGCGAAGCGACGAAGCAATCCATCTCCCCTCTCGTGTGGCGCGATGGATTGCTTCGCTCCGCTCGCAATGACGACTGAAGCATCCTCAAGGGCCCGATCGATGCTGGACCACATCTCCATCACGGTTTCCGATTTCGCCGCCGCCGAACGATTCTACGACGCGATCATGAAAGCACTCGATGTCGCCAAGGTCGGCCGCAGCGACCGCTGGCTCGGCTATGGCGAACGGGCTGACGCGGAGCATCCGGATCGCGTCTACATCGCCATCTACAGAGGCGCGAAGCCGGACGAGGCCACCGGCCGTCATTGGTGCTTCAAGGCGAAATCGCGAAGCGAAGTGGATGCGTTCTGGCGCGCCGGTATCGCCGCCGGCGGCACCGATGACGGCCCACCCGGCCTGCGGCACTATCACGCCGCCTATTACGGCGCGTTCCTGCGCGATCCCGACGGCAACAAGGTCGAAGCGGTCTGCCATCGGGCGGAGTGGTGGCAAGGCGCAAAACTATCCCCGTCATTGCGAGCGGAGCGAAGCAATCCATATCGCGGCATAACGGATAGATGGATTGCTTCGTCGCTTCGCTCCTCGCAATGACGGCGGAAGTCTCATCGAGGACCAGATCGATGGGCCAGCCTCAGACGAACAGAAAATCGCTGGCGTGGAGCTGACTCAATGTCGCGTTCTGAATCTCGATCGTGTTGTTGGCGTCGACCGTTATCACGACGCTCGTGCCAACCTCGGCCATGTGAGACTGGAGCGCGCTGAAGTCGGCAAATATCGCCTTGTCGATTTGAACGCGGTCCTGCACACCATCGCTGTTCTGGAAGTCTGCAACTGTGTCCTTGCCGAAGCCGGCGGCGAAAACGAATGTATCATTGCCGGACCCGCCGGCCAGATAATCGTTTCCGCCGCTACCGATCAGCCGGTCGTTGCCGCTGCCGCCATACAGGAGCTCGTTGCCCGTACCGCCTTGCAGGCTGTCGTTGCCGTCGTCGCCATACATCCTGGTTGCCGCCGGGCCGCCTTTGAGCTGGTCATCGCCGGCGTCGCCATGCATGACGTCCAGCCCGCCGCCGCCGGAGAGATAGTCATTGCCGTCACCGCCGTTCATGACATTCGCTACCCAGGAGCCATAAAGCTGGTCCTTGCCGGCGCCGCCGTCGAGCAGGGCACCGGTGTCGCCGGTGCTGGCCTTGATGATGTCGTTGCCGTCGTCGCCATAAAGCTGATCGGTCGCGGTCGCGATGCCGGCGCCGCTATTGAGCGCGTCGTCGTTCGCACCGCCATGGATCACATCCGCGCCGGCGCCGCCGTTGAGGGTGTCGTTGTCCGCGCCGCCGTTGATCACGTCCGCGCCAGCGCCGCCGTTGATCAGGTCCGTGCCGGCGCCTCCTTCAAGATTGTCGTTGTCGGTCGACGATCCGAAGAACAGGTCCTGATGACCGGTCATGTCATAGTGGATGGACCTGTTGTGATAGAGGTTCCAGGTGCCTGGCGAGCTCGTGTTGACCGCATCGGAAACCGACAGATGCTCGCCGTTGACCGTGATGTCCTTGATGTAGAGGTTGCGGTCGCCATTGGTGCTGGTGAAGTCGTTGATGAAGGCGAGATCGAGACTCGATATGCTGTCTGGATTGGGGAATGTGAAGGTGAAGGTCTGGAATCCCGACGCGTCGGTGGCATTGTGGAATTCGACCGTGCTGCCGACCTGCTGCCCGTTGATCAGAAGCTGCATCTGAGCGCCAACTCCGTCGACGACGGGGCTGTAGCCTGTCACCGTCACTGACGTCTCCGTGAGTTTCGGAATTACATCGGGGCCGCCGGTAATGGTGTCGTCGCCGCCGTCTGACTTGATCGTGTCGTTGCCCACTTCGCCTGACAGCACGTCATTGCCGCCGCCGACATCCATCAAATCGGCGGAGGGAGAACCCGTTAGGGTTTGACCGGGCGGCTGGTGCTGACCTCCGTACCACTCGGTAATCAACCCCTGCGCAGGCTTGCCTTCGGGCGAATAGCCGATCGGCGAATACTTGTTGTTCGTATCCCAGTTCCAGATCGACGCGCCCCTGAACCAACTTCCGCCTTCCGACCCCCACACCTGAAAGAAGGCGTTGAAGGCATCGTACTGCTCCTGGACATCTTGCGTCGTGCTCTCGGCCCAGCCGCCCGGACTGATATTAGTTCCGTCGACGCTGCGGTAGCCGGTCTCGGTGAAGAACACCTGCTTGTTGTACTGCAAGGCAAGGGAATGGAAGAAATCGACCGGCGACATATGGTTCATCACCTTCGCCCAGTAGTCGTCGGTGGACATGTTGTTCCACGCATTGACCATCTCCTCGACGGTCGGGTCCGTTTTCGTCGTCAGCGGCGGATATGCATTGATTCCGATGACATCAACCTTGTCCCAGAAGCTGACATTGATGGCTTCGTCGGTTGCGGCAGCATAGGTGATCTCGCCGTGGAACACGGCGCGTACGGAATCGATGAGGTCGACCCAATAATTTCGGTATTCAGGGCCGGAGAGCTTGCCCAGCTCATTGCCGATCACAAGCATGCTGACGCCTGCTTGTTCGGCGATTTCAGCCATACGAACCATATGGTTCTTGTAGGAAGCAAAGAAAGCGGCGGGATCGCTCGGATTGAGCACGTATGCAAGCGAGCCATCGAGGGCCGAGACCATAGGCTTCAGCGTGACCGAAAGGCCGAGCGCCTGCGCATTCGCAATGGCCTGCAGAATATTGGCGCCGCTCTCGGTCTTGTTCGGATCGGCGAAGACGTCACTCGACGTCCTGGTTTGCATAAACAGCCGCGGAGCGAGTTCGATCGAGTTTGCATTGGTGCCGGCGATCGCCTGCATGGCGGCCAGCGCGGAACTGGCGACGAATGCACCATTGTAGTTGGAGAGGAATCCAAATCCTTGAACAGGGAACACGCCCGCCATCGTGCAGCTCCTTTTATTTTGCAGTTTCTGTTGCTGCTTGGTGGCTCCGTGGCTTGCGCAGACCCACCACGCTGCGTGTTCCACGCAGCACAACCTATGAGCACTTCGCTTGCGCAAAGCGAAACAGCAGGCCACACTTACGCGTTCAACGTGGGCGTGTGGTGACGGGATTGAGTCGATGTTGCGATTGTTGAACGAGCGATGCTCGTCGTTACTGCATCGTTACTGGTTTCGACTCAAACCGAAGGCAATACGGAGCGCAGCCCCGCGGCTAGATGCTCTTCACCCATAGCCACGGATCGGACCCCTGCCGGAAATGGCCGGTGCTTGCGGCGCGCGTGAATGACGAGCCCTCCCTGGGTTGGGCTCGCGTTGAAATGTAACTTGACAACACGTAAGTCTAGCCTTACGCGTTAGCGATGGCTTACGCGAAGAGTGGGTGGACGGCGCTCGCTGACGCGACCAGGCGCACGATATTCGAGCGGCTGGTCGATCATCCGAGCTCGGTCAGTGGACTGGCGCGTGCCCTGCCGGTCAGCCGCCCCGCAGTCTCGCAGCACCTGAGGGTCTTGAAGGACGCTGGGCTCGTGGTCGACGCGCCGGCCGGCAAACAGCGGATCTACCGCGTCGATCCCGCCGGGTTGGCAGCCCTTCGTGCGGAACTCGACGTGTTCTGGAGCAAGACGATGGCAGCCTACAAAACAGCCATCGAGCAATCACCGGAGGAGCCGAAATGAGCACTCAAGCAGCAATCGCATCTGTCAAGCACTGTATCGTGGTGGAGGCACCCATCGGGCACGCGTTCAAGGTCTTCACCGAGGACTTTGGCCGCTTCAAACCCGCCGAGCACAACCTGCTAAGCGTGCCGATCGCCGAGACGGTATTCGAACCTCGAGTTGGTGGCCATCTGTATGACCGCGGCATTGACGGCAGCGAGTGCCGATGGGCGCGCGTGCTGGCTTACGAGCCGCCCAATCGAGTGCTGCTGAGCTGGAACATTAGCCCGCAATGGCAGATCGAGACCGATCCGAATAAGACCAGCGAGTGGGAAGTGCGATTTACCGCCGAGACGGCGCACCGGACACGCGTTGAGATCGAGCACCGACACCTGGAGCGCCACGGCGAGGGGTGGCAAAGCGTGCGCGATGGGGTTGCGGGTGATCAGGGTTGGCCGCTGTACCTGCAGCGCTTCGCTGATCTGTTAAGCCGCCCATCCTGACGGTCATCCCGCGCACCGGCACCCGGTATTCGCTGCGCCCTCTGATTGGAGAGGCGGATGAACCTCGCACAGCCTCGGGCGCTATCTGCGTCGCGAGAATGCGAAGTCACATTCAATCGTCGTCACCCGCGAAGCCCTCGCCTTCGCGGGTGACGACAGCTGGTGATGTTGATACTGCCTGGCCATCAAAACGGCTTGCTCAGAAATCTCGACCCCTTCAACCCATAGCGCCAGGGGAGATCGACCGCTTTCGTGATTCCGATCCGCACGCCCGCAGCGATGTCGGCATTGCCGAGTCGCGCATGCAACGCGAATGGCGGAGCATCGAGCGGCAGCTCGTTGTGCTCGATCGTAATGCCGAGCGCTTCCGTGAGCTTGCCCGGGCCGGAGCACAGAGCGCGCGCGTCCTGCAGACCGCGTCGTCGGCGCATCGCAGGCAAGCCGTGGGTCGGCTCAAGTGCGCGGATCAGTACGGCGCTGGCTGAGCCTTCCGCCTCGCAGACGAAATTGACGCACCAGTGGATGCCGTAGGAGCGATAGACGTAGGCGAATCCCGGTGGGCCGAACATCACGCGGTTACGCGGCGTCGGCCCGCGAAACGAATGCGCGGCCGGGTCCAGATGGTGATACGCCTCGACCTCGGTGATGATGCCGCCGACGCCGTCGACCAGGAGCGTCGCCCCGATCAGGTCGGGCGCGACCTCATGCACGCTGCGGCCAAAGAACGAGCGTTTCAGCGGCTTGCCGAGGCGTGGGGCGGCGGCATCGGCCGGCTTTGGATTTTGAGCCATTTTCAGGTGGGAATCACGGCGGAACGGGTGATAACTGCCCATATGTTGCATGTTTCTGCTAGGTTCGGCGAGCTAGGTTGCGGTTTTCCGCAACCGAGTTGCGGCCTTCCCGCAACTGAGGTTGCGGCGATAGGCGACACGGATTAGCTAGGGTTTCTCGCAATATTCGGACTTAACATGGTCGTTCTCGTCGATACCGTTTCCGTCAACCAGGTGCGCCCGCGTCACCCCGAAAAGGTGAACCGGCCGGATGCGCTGTCGCCGCCAAAGCCGGACTGGATCAGGGTGCGCGCCCCGAACACCCGCGGCTATGCGGACACCAGAAAGATCGTCAAGGAGAACGGCCTCGTCACGGTGTGCGAGGAGGCGGGCTGCCCGAACATCGGCGAGTGCTGGGACAAGAAGCACGCCACCTTCATGATCATGGGGGACACCTGCACGCGCGCCTGCGCGTTCTGCAACGTCAAGACCGGCATGCCCGGCGCGCTCGAGGCCGCTGAGCCGGAACATGTCGCGGAGGCGACCTTCAAGCTCGGGCTCACCCATGTCGTGGTGACCTCGGTCGACCGCGACGATCTCGCCGACGGCGGCGCGGAGCATTTTGCGCAGACAATTCGCGCGATCCGCAAGCGTTGCCCAGCCACGACCATCGAAATCCTCACCCCGGACTTCCTGCGCAAGGAAGGCGCCCTGGAAGTGGTCGTGGCCGCGAAACCCGATGTGTTCAACCACAATCTGGAAACCGTGCCGGCGCGCTATCTCAGCGTTCGCCCGGGTGCGCGTTATTTCCATTCGATCCGGCTGCTGCAGCGGGTCAAGGAAATCGATCCGACCATCTTCACCAAGTCAGGCATCATGGTAGGCCTCGGCGAGGAGCGGCATGAGGTGCTGCAGGTGATGGACGATCTGCGCTCGGCCGAGGTGGATTTCCTGACCATCGGGCAGTATCTGCAGCCGACCCGCAAGCATCACGCCGTCATGCGCTACGTGACCCCGGACGAATTCGCAGGCTACGAGAAGGTCGCCTACACCAAGGGCTTTCTGATGGTATCGGCAAGCCCGCTGACCCGCTCGTCGCACCATGCGGGCGAGGATTTTGCCAAGCTGCAAGCGGCGCGCACAGCGCGGGCTGGAGCGTGATGACTTTTCTTCGAATAGTCATCACGTTCGATCTCTTTGATTTGAGCATGATCTTTTCGGAAAACCGGCGCCCACTTTTCCGGATCATGCTCTAGCCTCGGATTGAACCAATGCAACGCGTTCTCGTCATGGGATCCTCCGGGTCCGGCAAGTCGACATTTGCGCGGCGGCTGTCGGAGATAACAAGCATTCCCTTCGTTTCGCGGGATGCGCTGCATTGGAAGCCCGGCTGGAGTAACCGCTGATGCCGCGCTTTTCCAGCAAGCGCCGGGTGCATCACACCGCGGTGCAAATGTTCGATCTGGTCGCGGACGTCGAGCGATATCCGGAATTCGTGCCGCTGTGCCAATCGTTAAGGATACGTCAGCGCACGTCGAGGGGGGATGGCACCGAAATCATCGTCGCCGACATGACCGTGTCGTTCAAGCTCGTGCGGGAATCCTTCACCAGCCGGGTGACACTGGACCGGCCGAACCTGAAGATCATGGTCGAATATCTGAAGGGCCCGTTCAGCAACCTCGAAAACCGCTGGACGTTCGAACCGAAGGCCGAAACAGACTGCGACGTCGGATTCTTCCTGTCCTATGAATTCAAGAGCCGGATGCTGGCGATGCTGATGGGAACGATGTTCGATGCCGCGTTCCAGCGTTTTGCTGCCGCGTTCGAAAAGCGGGCGGACGCGGTCTACGGCAAGGCGGGGGCAGGGCCGGTCGGGACCCGCTGACGCCGGCGGGATCCGGCAAAGCATCGCACCAATCCAGGAAATTCTCGAACAATCACGGAAGTTGAGATGACGACATTCGAACGCGTTGGCTTCATCGGGCTCGGAGGAATGGGACGCGGTTTGGTAAAGAACCTCGTCGCGAAGGGCGTGGCCGTGACCGCCTTTGATCTCAACCCCGCTGCGGTCGCGATTGCCCAATCGTTTGGGGCGACGGCCGCGGGCAATCTGCAGCAAATTCGCGATTGCCGTATTGTCATGATTTGCGTGAATGAGGCCGAGGACGTCGAGGCGCTGCTCACTGGTACCAATGGGCTGCTCGCCAGTGCGGCGCCGGGGTTTGTCATCGTGGACCACACCACGGGCAGTCCGCAGATGGTCGCAAAGCTCGACCGCATGGTGCGCGCGGCCGGCGGGCGCTACGCCGAGGCGCCGATGACGCGGACCCCGAAACACGCCGACATCGGCAAGGTC
This sequence comes from Bradyrhizobium sp. CSA112, assembly GCF_029051645.1. GTDB lineage: Bacteria > Pseudomonadota > Alphaproteobacteria > Rhizobiales > Xanthobacteraceae > Bradyrhizobium. The sequence continues at coordinate 16,721 of NZ_JAACFS010000052.1, read as the reverse complement.
AATGTGCTGTTCGGCGGCGAGCGCGATCTGCTCGAAGACCTCAGGGCCTATTTCGAGCTCTATGCCGAAAACATCTTCCACATCGGCCCGCTGGGGCACGCCATCCGCCTCAAGCTCATTCACAACTACATCGCCTTCGCCAATGTTGCGGCGTGGTGCGAGGGCTTTGCGCTTGCCGCAAAGGATGGGCTCGATCTGTCCCAACTGATCCGCATCATCTCGGCGGCGGGCGGAAAGAGCGGCATGCTCGATCTCTATGGCCAGGCCACGCTCGATGGCGACTTCACCCCGCTGATGTCGCTGGCCAACGCCCGCAAGGACGTCCGTTACTACGCGCGCTGGCTGGAGGAAGCAGGCCTGCCGGGATTCATGGCGGAAGCGGTGCATCAGACCTACCGGCAGGCAGCGCTGCTGGGGCACGATGGTGAATCCTGCACCGCCGTTATCAAGGCCTATGAGGCTGTGACCGGTGTTGAGGCGCGGGTAAGGCCGAAAGATCAACAACAGGGATGACCGGCAGCATATCTGATCTCGCGCGAAAACCGGTTGCTGGTGCCGACGCCATTCTTTAAGCCGGTCCCAAATCCGTGATCCCGCAACAGAGGGACGAGACGATGGACGCAAATCTTCGAACCGGTGGACATATTCTGATCGAGCAATTGGCCTTGCACGGCGCCGATACCGTGTTCGGCGTGCCCGGCGAGAGCTTTCTCGCGGCGCTCGACGGCATGTACCAGAGCCAGCGCGTGCGGTTCATCAACGCCCGGCATGAAGGCGGGGCCGCCATGATGGCAGATGCCTATGGCAAGCTGACGGGCCGCCCGGGTATTGCGTTCGCCACGCGCGGGCCCGGCGCCACCAATGCGTCCGCCGGCGTCCATGTCGCCTTTCAGGATTCAACGCCCATGATCCTTCTGCTGGGTCAGGTCGGACGCGACATGATGGAACGCGAGGCGTTTCAGGAAATCGACTATCGGCTGATGTTCGGGCCGATGGCGAAATGGGTCGCCCAGATCGATGATGCACGGCGGATTCCGGAGTTCATCTCGCGCGCCTTCTTCACCGCGACCTCGGGCCGTCCCGGTCCGGTCGTGCTGGCGCTGCCTGAGGACATGCTCACCGATACCGCCGAAGTGACGGATGCGCCGCCCTACAATCCGCTTCCCATCGCGCCCGATGACGGCGCCCTACGGCAATTCCATGCACTGCTTTCGGAGGCGAAGAAGCCATTCCTGATCGTCGGCGGCGGCGGATGGAGCGATCAGGCGCGCCGCGATCTCGAGGCGTTTGCGTCAGCGCATGAAGTGCCCGTCGGCGTTTCGTTCCGCTGCCAGGACTATTTCGACAATCTGCATCCCTGCTATGGCGGCCATGTCGGCATCGGCCTCGACGCAAAAATCGCCGACCGGATCCGCAGCAGCGATCTGGTGATCGCGCTTGGCGCGCGGCTGGGGGAGGCCACCACATCCGGCTACACGCTGTTCGATATTCCGAAGCCAAGACAGCCGCTGGTTCACGTCTATCCTGATCCCGAAGAGATCGGCCGCGTCTATTCGCCGACGCTCGGCGTGGTCGCGAGCAGCGCCGCGTTCGCGGCCGCGATCAAGCGGCTGGAGCCGAAGCACCGATCGCGTGCCGACTATGTCAAGGCGGCGCATGCCGACTATCTCGCCTTTGCCGAGCCGACGCGCTCGCCCGGCGACGTGCAGCTCTCGCAGATCGTACGCAGTTTGAGCGATCGCTTGCCGCCTAACACCATCATCTGCAACGGCGCCGGCAATTATGCCGTCTGGGTGCACCGTTTCTGGCGCTATCGGCAATATCGTACGGAGCTCGCGCCGACCTCGGGTTCGATGGGATACGGCTTGCCGGCGGCGGTGGCCGCCAAGCTGCAGTATCCCGAACGCACCGTGATCGCGTTCGCCGGCGACGGCTGCTTCCAGATGACCGGGCTGGAGTTCATGACCGCGGTCGAAAACCGGCTGCCGCTGATTGTTATCGTCTGCAACAACGGCATGTACGGAACGATCCGCATGCACCAGGAGCGGACCTATCCCGGCCGCGTTTCCGGCACCGATCTCGCCAATCCCGACTTTGCGGCGCTTGCGCGGGCCTGCGGCGGCTTCGGCGTCCATGTGGAGCGGACGGAAGACTTCGCGCGCGCCTTCGATGAAGCCGTGGCAAGCGGCCTTCCCGCCATCATCGAGCTTACGATCAGTCCGGAAGCGCTGACGCCGGTATCTTCGCTGAGCGAAACCCGCGCCAAGGCGTTGGCTGCGCAAGCCTGATGCCGACCTTAAGTCCGCGAGGGCCGGCGTCGTTTGACGGCGCTACGCCGCGGCGTTCGCGCCACCCGCGGACGAAGCCGGCTCATGGTCTGGCGGGGCGGTTTAACCGGCGCCTGCGGACCGCGTGCCAGCTCCATCAGCATCCGCAGCGCCTCCACCACGGAGCGCTGGCGCACGGTGGTGCGGCCAATGGCTCCAAACCGGAATTCGCGGTGCAGGATCTTTCCGTCGCGCGAGGCAACCGCGAAATGGACGAGGCCGACCGGTTTGCCCGGCGTGGCACCGCCGGGACCGGCAATGCCGGTAATGGATACCGCGAGATCGACGCCGGCTTTTTCCAGCGCGCCGATCGCCATCGCCGTCGCGGTTTCCTTGCTGACCGCACCAAAGGTCGAGAGCGTCGAGGCCTTGACGCCGAGCATCGCGCGCTTGGCTTCGTTGGAATAGGTGACGAAGCCACGGTCGATCACGTCTGAGGAGCCGGGAATGTCGGTGAGGGCGCCGGCGACCAGGCCGCCCGTGCAGGACTCCGCCGTCGCAATTGTCAGCTTACGCATCCGGCACAAATCGAGCAGCGAGCGGGAGAGGGCGCGGGCGTCGCTGCCGCTCATGTTACTCGCTCCAGGGCAGACGGATCGTGGCACTCGCAGTTGCCGCGATGCCTTCCTCGCGGCCGGTAAAGCCGAGCCGTTCGCTGGTCGTCGCCTTGACGGCGACGCGCGAGATGTTCAGCCCCGTAATCTCGGCGATGCGGGCGCGCATGGTGTCGCGCAGCGGCCCGATTTTCGGGCGCTCGCAGATCATCGTGACTTCGAGGTTGGCGATCCGGCCACCGCGCGCAGCAACGCGATCGACGGCATATTTAAGGAACTTGTCGGACGCAGCGCCCTTCCACTGCGGATCGCTCGGCGGAAAATGCGAACCGATATCGCCGTCGGCCAGCGCGCCAAGGATGGCATCGACCAGCGCATGCAGGCCGACGTCGCCGTCGGAATGGGCGAGAAAGCCTCTGACGTGCGGCACCCGGACGCCGCAGAGCATCAGATGATCGCCGTCGCCGAAGGCGTGCACGTCGTAGCCGGTGCCGGTCCTGATGTCGCCGAGCTGAGCGGCAAGACGGGCTTCCTCGCGGGCAAAATCTTCAGGCGTGGTCAGTTTCATGTTTGCAGGATCGCCTTCAAAGGTTGCAACCGTCAATCCCGCCCATTCAGCGAGCGCCGCATCGTCGGTGAAATCGCTGCAGCCGTCGCGCGCGGCGCGGCGGTGGGCATCGAGAATGACTTCGAAGCGGAACGCTTGCGGCGTCTGGGCGATTCGCAAGCGCGCGCGTTCGGGTGTCGCCTCGACGTTACCGGTATCATCGACCTGCTTGATTGTGTCTGTGACCGGGATCGCAGGGACCGCCGCGCCGGTGCGCCCGGCAGCATCGATCGCACGCGAAATCACCGCTGACGTCACGAATGGCCGTGCGGCGTCGTGGATCAGAACGATGTCGGGCTTCTCCGCGGCCAGCGCCTCGAGCCCGGCATGCACCGAAGCCTGACGTGTCGCGCCGCCATTGGTGGGCGGCTGGTGGCGTAGTCCCGCGACAGCCTCATTGAAGATCGCGATGTCATCGGGATTGACCACCGGTTGCACGGCAAACACGTCCGGATGCCGGCAGAACGCCTCCATGGCGCGGAAGATCACGGTCTGCCCGCCGATCTCGCGATATTGCTTGGGCCCCCCGGCACCGGCGCGAAGCCCGCGTCCGGCGGCGACGAGGATGGCTGCGGTACGCTCAGGTCTGGGCATATGGACTCAAATACGAACGAATCGGGGTTGAGGAGGAGCGTCGGCGCGCTGGCGCACAGCCCTTACCATGCCGGATGCGGAAAAACAGAGCGTTTCCCATGCGCTGTGGGAAAAGCGGTTTTTGTTGCAGTGCACTTGCACAACTGATAGATCTGTCTAAAGTGTAGGCAAGAAGCTTGACTGCCCAAGATTTGTGCTCACAATATGCGTCGACGGTTGCAATGAAGCCGCCGCCCCAACCATGAGAACGCCGTGACCGGCCCGGAAAGTTCACGCTCTAAGCCGTTGAAAATAGGCGAGATTGCCGTCGCTAACCGGGTTCTTCTGGCGCCGATGTCCGGTGTCACCGATGTCCCCTTTCGACGTCTTGCCGCCACCCTCGGCGCCGGACTGGTCATCTCAGAGATGACCGCCAGCGACGAACTCGTGCACGGCAGGCCGATGTCGCTTCTGCGCTGCGAAACAGCCGGCGTCGGACCGCACGTCGTCCAGCTCGCGGGCTGCGAGGCGCACTGGATGGCGGAGGGCGCAAGGGTTGCGGAAGCGGCCGGCGCCGACATCATCGACATCAATATGGGCTGTCCGGCGCGTCACGTCACTGGCGGCCAATCCGGCTCGGCGCTGATGCGCGATCTCGATCATGCGCTCAAGCTGATCGAAGCCACGATCGCGGCAGTGAAAGTGCCGGTGACACTGAAGATGCGGCTCGGCTGGGACGATCGCTCGCTCAACGCGCCCGAGCTGGCGCGCCGCGCAGAACAGGCCGGCGTGCAGATGATTACCGTGCACGGGCGCACGCGTTGCCAATTCTACAAGGGCATGGCCGATTGGAGCGCCGTGCGCGCGGTCAGGGACGCGGTCTCCGTGCCGCTCGTCGTCAACGGCGACATCACCTCATTCGAGAAGGCGGTCCGCGCACTGGAAGTATCGGGGGCGGACGCCGTGATGATCGGGCGCGGCGCGCAGGGTCAGCCCTGGTTGCCGGGACAGATCGGCCGACGGCTTGAAACCGGACAGGCGGAGACCGCTCCGTCGCTCGCCGAACAACTCGCGCATGTGCGCGCGCTCTACGACGAGGTTTGCGGCCATTACGGGCTGCGCATCGGGCTCAAACACGCACGCAAGCATCTCGGCTGGGCCCTGGAGATCGCAGCGCAGTGCAGCCGCGCGCCGGCCGAGACGCTGAAGGGCTGGCGGCAAAAGATTCTAACGTCGGAGGATCCGCATCGCGTGCATCGATCGCTCCAGGACGCGTTCGACGATTTCGCATGGAGTGCTGCTGCATGAGTTCAGTCGCAGAACACCGCCGCGCCGTGCCCACCGACAGCGAGGCGATCCTCAACGCGCTACCCAACCCGGTGCTGCTGGTTGCGCCCGATGGCCGCATCATCGACGCCAATATCGCCGCCGAATCCTTCTTCGAGATTTCGACGCAATTCCTGCGGCGGCAGTCGCTCAAGGAGTTGGTGCCGTTCGGCAGTCCGTTATTGGCGCTGATCGACCAAGTGCGCGCGAGCGCGTCGCCGGTCAACGAATACAAGGTCGATCTCGGCACGCCGCGCATCGGCGGCGACCGTCAGGTCGACCTGCACGTCGCGCCGCTCACCGAACGGCCCGGTCATATCGTCGTGATGCTGCAGGAGCGCACCATCGCCGACAAGATGGACCGGCAATTGACGCACCGGAGCGCGGCACGCTCGGTGATCGCGCTTGCCGCGATGCTGGCGCATGAGATCAAGAACCCATTGTCCGGCATCCGCGGCGCCGCGCAATTGCTGGAGCAGGCGGCCTCATCTGAGGACCGCATGCTGACCCGGCTGATCTGCGACGAGGCCGACCGCATTGTCACCCTCGTCGACCGCATGGAAGTGTTCGGCGACGACCGCCCGGTGGCGCGCGGAGCGGTCAACATCCATTCCGTGCTCGATCACGTCAAACGGCTGGCGCAGTCCGGCTTCGCCCGCAACATCCGCTTCATCGAGGATTACGATCCGTCCCTGCCGCCGGTGCTGGCCAATCAGGACCAGCTCATTCAGGTCTTCCTCAACCTCGTGAAGAATGCTGCCGAAGCTGTTGCCGATCTCGGTAGCGACGCGGAAATCCAGCTCACCACCGCTTTCCGCCCGGGCGTTCGCCTGTCGGTGCCGGGCAAGAAGTCGCGGGTGTCGCTGCCGCTCGAGTTCTGTGTCAAGGACAACGGATCCGGTGTTCCGGAAGACCTGCTGCCGAATCTGTTCGATCCCTTCGTGACGACCAAACAAACCGGCAGCGGGCTAGGGCTGGCGCTGGTGGCAAAAATCGTCGGCGATCACGGCGGCATCATCGAATGCGAATCGCAGCCGCGGAAGACCACCTTCCGCGTGCTGATGCCGATGTTCAATCCCGCCAAACAGTTCGACCAAAGCAACCGCGACGGCGTTCCGGGTACGCTGCCGCCTGCCTCACAGGACGCAAGATGAGGAGTAACGATGCCTGCAGGTAGCATACTCGTTGCCGATGACGACACCGCCATCCGCACGGTTCTGAACCAGGCGCTTTCGCGCGCCGGATATGAAGTTCGCCTGACCGGGAACGCCGCGACGCTGTGGCGCTGGGTCAGCCAGGGCGAGGGCGATCTCGTCATCACCGACGTGGTGATGCCCGACGAGAACGCGTTCGACCTCTTGCCGCGCATCAAGAAGATGCGACCGAGCCTTCCCGTCATCGTCATGAGCGCACAGAATACCTTCATGACGGCGATCCGGGCGTCGGAACGCGGCGCCTATGAATATCTGCCGAAACCGTTCGACCTGAAGGAGCTCATCACCATCGTCGGCCGCGCACTTGCCGAGCCGAAAGAGCGGGTGACGAGCGCGGCCGACGACTCCGAATTCGATTCGATCCCCCTGGTTGGCCGCTCGCCGGCGATGCAGGAGATCTACCGGGTGCTGGCGCGGCTGATGCAGACCGACCTCACGGTGATGATCTCCGGCGAGTCCGGCACCGGCAAGGAACTGGTTGCCCGCGCGCTTCATGACTACGGCAAGCGCCGAAACGGCCCGTTCGTCGCCGTCAACATGGCGGCGATTCCCCGTGACCTCATCGAATCCGAATTGTTCGGCCATGAGCGCGGCGCGTTCACCGGCGCCAATACCCGTGCTTCCGGCCGGTTCGAACAGGCCGAAGGCGGCACGCTGTTTCTCGACGAAATCGGCGACATGCCGATGGAAGCGCAGACGCGGCTGCTGCGCGTGCTGCAGCAGGGCGAATACACCACGGTCGGCGGGCGTACCCCGATCAAGACCGACGTTCGGATCGTGGCGGCGAGCAACAAGGATTTGCGCATCCTGATCCAGCAGGGCCTGTTCCGGGAGGATTTGTTCTTCCGCCTGAACGTGGTGCCGCTGCGTCTGCCGCCGTTGCGGGAGCGGATCGAGGATCTGCCCGATCTCATCAGGCATTTCTTTTCGCTCGCCGAAAAGGACGGCCTGCCGCCGAAGAAACTCGACGCGCTGGCGCTGGAACGCCTCAAACAGCACCGCTGGCCCGGCAACGTGCGTGAGCTTGAAAACCTGGCGCGCCGGCTGGCCGCGCTTTATCCCCAGGACGTCATTACGGCCTCGGTCATCGATGGCGAGCTGGCGCCGCCGGCGGTCACCTCGAGCGGCAACGCCCCGATGGGCGTGGAGAATCTCGGAGGTGCGGTCGAAGCCTACCTGTCCTCGCACTTCTCCGGCTTCCCGAACGGCGTACCGCCGCCGGGCCTCTACCACCGCATCCTCAAGGAGATCGAGGTGCCGCTGCTCACCGCGGCGCTGGCGGCAACACGGGGCAACCAGATCCGGGCGGCCGACCTGCTCGGCCTCAACCGCAATACGCTGCGGAAGAAGATCAGGGATCTCGACATTCAGGTTTACCGGAGCGGCGGCTAGGGATTGCACCTGCCTCCTTCCGCAATGAAGACGGGTGACGCGATTGGGGATCGATCGCTCTTGGTGGCAGGGTCTACCCGGCCAGTCGCGCTGATCCAACGACACGCAGATATTACCAGAGTCGAACAGTACATCTGCGCGGTGTCGAGTGACGGCGGACTAGTGAGGCGCTGATGACGACCGGATCGACCAAGCTGGTCGCGCTAACGCAAACTCATGCCGGTATTAGCGCAGTGCATCGGGCCGGGGTTGTGGTCTGACGTTCAGGTGTTTGGGTTGCAAGCGACCATGAATTCGTAACCGTAGGTCGATAAATGAAGTTCTCCGCGATTGCGGACGATGCAGCCAAGTTTTTCAATATGTTGAATGCTCAATTCGATTGCGGTTGGACGAAAGTTCTTCATGTCGTCCTGCAGCTTTCCCTGACTGAATTTACGGGTCTCGCGGTCGATGTATCTCCCTGCTGCGTATTTCAGAATCGCTGCATCGAGGGGTTGCAGCGCTTTGACGGTTGAGATGAATTCAGGCCGAACATCATCGGCAAAATTGGCGTCCATGGCATTGGCAAGCAGTGCAGCGTAAAGGTCCTGGATTTCTTCGCGCGTTTCGCCTTGCGCGGCTTCTAGGAGTGGAATGGCGAGTTGTTCCGGAACTGCGCTCTCTTCTTCCAGATTTCTATCGTGTAGGAGCTTTTTTGTTTTTCTGGCGAGTGCATCAAGTTGCCGCTCACGTGCCGCGTTGATGCGATCTCCGATGATAAATCCATAGGCACTCGCAATCGCAGGTGACATCGACTGTACGATATCGATGGCTTTTCCGGTCGTTTTTGCAGTTTCTTCAATGGCCTTTTCGTAGGGCATCTCGACGTGGTCGCTCATTCCAAAGTCTCCCCGGCAAGGTTGTTGATAGGTTAGCGGTGAATGTCTGCGGAAATGCGGTCTGTGGATCAATCATTTCCTGATAGTTTTTTGAAACTCCGCTATCGCGTCAACCGTGTGACCGATTGCCTGCTGCATTGCCAATTGAAAGCCGAGCCATACAGCGAGTGCAAGAATCGCGATGAGAATCCGTCTGGCTTTATGCACCCAAATCCAAAAACCCTGTCGAGCCGCAGCGTTCTTGTTTCGGCTGCCTTTGCTCCCGGGGAATTTCATAGAGAACAGCCAACTGAAGAATGTTTGTAGAAAGACAATCAGCAGCCCCTGGCAAAGAAAATAGAGACCCCAGAGCCAGAGATTCTTAGTTGCGTGGGCGGCCACTCCAAGCGTGGCAGTGATGATCAGCCAAGAGATAAATTTGAACGACCAATCGACTATCGACCTGATGCGATCCAGAAAAACATGATCATCAGGAAGTTCTCCCCCGAAACGAAAATCCATTCAGTTCTCCGCCCCCTTCACTTATTCCGAATAAGATCGATCACTCCGGATGGCGGCCCTTCGTCTGCGGTTTGAGACGGGATTGGACGGAACAGCGCATTCAGAATGATGGCGCGATCTTGATCGGACGCCGGATGCTTTTCGTCCTGCAGCAGGCCCATATAAGTCAGCGCGAGCGACCGACGATGAGCTGCGTCGTCTGCTAGGTTTAGATTTTGGATGAAAATGCGACTGACGTTCTTTAGGAGCCACGCGTACAGCAGTGCTGGCACTGTGATCGTTGCCAATCCCGCGATCGAGAACGTGCCATTCGCGCCCGCAGTCAGCTTTCCAACGGCATCTGCGATCGCAGACCAGTTAGCAACAGCAAGTAGGATAGGGATAGCCACAAGGATTGCGAAGGCCGCGAGCCACCATGCCCAGACCGTCGTCTTTCGCTGGGCGATCTTCGCCCAAGTTAGCGCTGGTTCGTCGAGCGTTAGCTTGGTTCGATAAAGCTGTTCGAGGCGATCGAACACCTCTGTTTTTTGTCGAATGAATTCTTCAAGTTCGCGCTTGGCATTCTCGCTGATTTCGACGGCCGTCGAGGCCTGCCGCACCGCCTCCATCGAGGAGACCAAATCTCCATATGCTTGGGTGACAGGGTTCGCGGCAAATGCTGCTCGAAAGGCAGATAGCAATTGGATATCGGCGTTACCACCGTCCGACCAATCGGCGCAGAGGATATACGTCATCCAACGTGCCTGCTGCTTGCTGGTATCACCACTGTTCGAGAGAAGTTTGATCTGCTGTCCTATCCGGCCTTGCCCGATAAGGACCCTGAGGTCCCTCGCGCTAACCACATAGTTTTCGAAGGACTGGAACTTGTCTTCCTTGATCTCCTTCAGCATCTGGTTAAACGCGCGGCTTGCGCGATCTTGCACCTGCGGATTGCCAAAACCCATGTTCCCAAGAACGATATTGGGCGCGAGCAACGTGCTTAGCTCGCTGAAAAACGATGACTCGACCTGCAAGAATTTTACGAGCCCTGCGGAATCGGGAACGTTCTGGGAAATACCTTGGCTCGGAATGGTCAGTTGGTAGGGAAAGGCGATCATCGCGAAGACAACTTTTCTAGTTTGGGACGCGGCCACTCAAGCCGGCGGCGATTTCCATAGTGCGATACCTCGTATCGATTGCTGATTCGGTCCAGCTTCAACGGGCAGTTGTGAGCCGAATTCACATAGGGCGGGGTCCCGCATTGGCACATCACCGAGGGCAGGGTTTTCGGCGCTCTGGTGGATGGCAGGAAGCGCCGGATCAAGCGAGCGGCGACAGATCATGTTGCGGCAAATCACTTGTGAGGACCGGCATCGCGATTCGGCGTTTTGGCAATTTTGCCACTTGCTAGGAAGAAATTCTCGTAAATCATTGAAAATACAGGCATCTTACTGATGCCGCAATTCGGCAACATTGTGATATGAATGCATCAGTCCGCGACAGGCGGGCACAAAGCCCTTTCAGTTCACCGATTGCCGGAATGACCACCGCAGAGACCTCGGCACCATCGTTCGATCCATCGCATGCCGAATCCGGAGGGGGGATCCTGCGGAAGTGGGTGGCGCCGGTTGCCGTCGCGATCGCGCTGCTGTCGGCGTTTCTGACCTTCGTGGTCCTGAGCGGTTTGACGCCGATCGAGCCGACCCGCCACGTGGTCTATTCGTTCCTGCTGATCAATGCGGCGACCATCCTGCTGCTGGTCGTGATCATCATCCGCGAGGTCTGGCAGGTGATTCAGGCGCGGCGTCGTGGCCGGGCCGCGGCACGGCTGCACGTCCAGATCGTCAGCCTGTTCTCCGTCATCGCGGTGTTGCCGGCGGTTGTGGTTGCCATTGTCGCCAACGTTACCCTTGATCGTGGCCTCGACAGGCTGTTTTCCGGGCCGACGCGAGCGGCGATCGAGAACTCGCTGAACATTGCCCATGCCTATGTCAATGAGCACGCCTATCTGATCAATGGCGACATTCTGGGGATGGCCAACGACCTTTCCAATGCGCGGCCACTTTTCGACCAGGACCGGCAGTCGTTTTTCGAGTTGCTGACGAACAATGCGGCCCTGCGCAATTTGCCGGGCGCGATGTTGATCGACAAGGATCGCAAGGTTCTGGTGACGGCGCAAACCGGCATCCAGCAGCAATTCGCGACGCCGCCGCAGGAGTTCCTCAGCAATGTCAGCGAAACCAAACCGGAGATCGCGGTATTCCCGGAAGAAAACTACGTCGCAGCGGTGATTCGCCTGCGCGGGTTCGCTGACACTTTTCTTTACGTTGCCCGGCTGCTTGACCCGCGGGTGGTCAGCCAACTTAAGCAGACCCAGGCCAGCGTCGCTGAATATGCGCAGATCGAAGCCCGCCGGCTCGGCATTCAGGTCGCCTTCGCACTGATGTTTGCAGTGATCGCGCTCACTATTCTGATGGCGTCGGTGCTGATCGGGTTGAATTTCGCCAACTGGCTGGTGGCGCCGATCCGAAATTTGATGAGCGCGGCCAATATCGTTTCGACCGGCGATTTGCATGTCCAGGTGCCGGTCCACCGATCCGAAGGCGATCTCGCGCAACTCGGCGAGACCTTCAACAAGATGACGGCCGAACTGCGCACCCAGCGCGATGAACTGGTCAGCGCTTCGGACCTGATCGACAGCCGCCGCCGCTTCATCGAGGCGGTACTGTCGTCAGCCAGCGCCGGCATCATCGGCGTCGACGCCTCCGGCAGCGTCGGCATCCTCAACCGTTCGGCTGAAAAACTCATCGGCCATGCCGAATCCGAGACGCTGGACCATCCGCTGTCGGATGTATTGCCCGAGCTCGACGACATGATGAAGACCGCGCGTGAGGGTACGCAGCGCCTGGTGCAGGGCCAGATCACGATCACGCGCGACGGCCATGAGCGCAATCTGTCGGTCCGCGTCAGCGCCGAGCAGACCAGCCAGTCGCGCGACAGCTACATCATCACGCTCGACGACATTACGGAGCTCGTCTCCGCGCAACGCACCTCGGCGTGGGGCGACGTTGCGCGCCGCATCGCCCATGAAATCAAGAATCCGCTGACGCCGATCCAGCTTTCGGCCGAACGTATCCGCCGCAAATTCGGCAAGGTCATCACCGAAGACAAGAACATCTTCGAACAATGTACCGACACCATCGTGCGACAGGTCGACGACATCAGGCGGATGGTTGACGAGTTTTCACGCTTTGCGCGGATGCCCAAGCCCGTCATGGAAGGCGAGGACGTCGCCGACACCGTGCGGCAGGCGGTCTTCCTGATGAAGGTCGGGCACCCCGATCTCGATATCGAAGCCGATATCAAGCAGGATCCGATGCGCGCGCAATTCGACCGTCGGCTGATTTCGCAGGCGCTGACCAACATCATCAAGAACGCGACGGAGGCGATCGAGCAGGTGCCGCCGGAAGAACTCGGCAAGGGGCGCATCGACGTCATTGCCGCGCGGGAGAACGACGACATCGTGATCGACGTGATCGACAATGGTATCGGCCTGCCGAAGGTGAGCCGTGCGCGGTTGCTGGAGCCCTATGTGACCACGCGCCAGAAGGGCACCGGGCTTGGGCTCGCCATCGTCGGCCGCGTGCTCGAAGACCATGGCGGCCGTATCGAACTCAAGGATGCCTCCGATTTCCGGCCCGGGCAGCGCGGCGCCTGGATGCGGCTGAGGTTCGCCGTATCCGGTCACGCGCCGAAGGTTGAAGTGAAACAGTCGGATTCGGACGCAAAACCACAGGTTGACGAAACAAAAGCGCCGTCAGGCGAAACCAATGAGGCGGCATCCGCGACCAAGATGAAACAAGAACCGAAGCCGCAACGGGCAACAGACAAGACAGGTGTAACCCATGGCCAGTGACATTCTGATTGTCGACGACGAAGCCGATATTCGCGACCTCGTTGCGGGCATCCTGGAGGACGAGGGCTTCAATACCCGTACCGCGCGCGACAGCGATTCGGCGCTGGCCGAGATCGCCAACCGCCGCCCGCATCTGGTGTTTCTCGACATCTGGCTGCAGGGCTCCAAGCTCGACGGCCTGCAGCTGCTCGAGCAGATCAAGAAGGATCACGCCGACGTTCCCGTGGTGATGATATCCGGCCACGGCAACATCGAGACCGCAGTGGCTGCGATCAAGCGCGGCGCCTATGACTTCATCGAAAAACCGTTCAAGTCCGACCGGCTGATCCTGGTGGCGACACGGGCGCTCGAGACCTCGCGCCTCAAGCGGGAAGTAAAGGAACTCAAGCAACTGGCTCCCACCGCCAGCGTTCTCACCGGACGCTCCGCCTGCATGAACCAGTTGCGCCAGACCATCGACCGGGCGGCCAAGGCCAACAGCCGCATTCTGATCGTTGGTCCCTCCGGTTCAGGCAAGGAACTGGCCGCGCGTATGCTGCACAATGCATCGAGCCGTGCAGAAGGACCGTTCGTCGTCATCAACGCCGCCGCGATCACGCCGGAGCGGATGGAAGTTGAACTGTTCGGTATCGAGCAGTCAAACGGCGAGCACGCGCGCAAGCCGGGCGCGCTGGAAGAGGCCCACGGCGGCACGCTGTTCATCGACGAAATCGCCGACATGCCGCGCGAGACCCAGAACAAGATCCTGCGTGTGCTGGTCGATCAGACTTTTCAGCGTTCGGGCGGCACCGCCAAGATTCACGTCGATGTCCGCATCATTTCCTCGACGGCGCGCAACCTGGAGGAAGAGATATCGGAAGGGAGATTCCGCGAGGATCTCTACCACCGGCTGTCGGTGGTGCCGATCCGGGTACCGCCGCTGTCGGAACGCCGCGAGGACATCCCCGAACTGATCGACTATTTCATGGACCAGATATCGGCGGCGACGGGCTTGCCGAAGCGGCAGATCGGCCAGGATGCGATGGCGGTATTGCAGTCCCATGTCTGGCCCGGCAACGTCCGCCAGCTCCGAAACAACGTCGAGCGCGTCATGATTCTGGCGGGCGGCGGTCCGGAAGCGATCATCACCGCCGATATGCTGCCGCAGGACGTGGGCTCGATGGTGCCGGCGATGCCAACCAGCAACAATGGCGAGCACATCATGGGGCTGCCGCTGCGCGAGGCGCGGGAAGTGTTCGAGCGGGACTACCTGATCGCGCAGATCAGCCGGTTCTCGGGCAACATTTCGCGCACCGCCGAATTCGTCGGCATGGAGCGTTCGGCGCTACACCGCAAGCTCAAGGCGCTCGGGGTTGGCTGACCCCTTAAGTGAATCGCTTGTTCGATACGTGCCGAAATCTGCGGCTCATCTCGCTCGCTTTGAGCCGATCCATGCACTTGCTTTGGAATATTTATCTCTTTCGGCGCTTCTACGGAGAATGGCCACTGGGTTCCGGTTAGGCCGGGCCTGAACCGGCTTGCCTAAAAACCGCGCGTACCCTCTAATCGCATGGCCGAGCCGACCGGAGGGGGATCTCAGGGGAAGCCGGCGAGTCGGGGCAGGCTCCGTGAGAGAGCAACAACCGGCTTAACAAAAAGAAGCACGAGACGGCGGGACAAAAACAATGGCGGCAGACCGCGCACAAAATCTACAAGACACCTTCCTAAATCACGTTCGTAAAACAAAAACGCCACTGACGATCTTTCTGGTCAACGGAGTAAAGCTGCAGGGAATTGTCACCTGGTTTGACAACTTCTGCTTGTTGCTTCGGCGCGACGGTCATTCACAGCTTGTTTACAAGCATGCGATCTCGACCATCATGCCGGGAGCCCCCATTCAGTTGTTCGAAGGCGGCGAGGATGCTCCGGCTTGAGAGTGAACTGATTGGAACCCCGCGACCGTGAAGGGAGCGCCGACCGTCCGCGGTCGGCGGGGGCCAAACAAAGCGGGCGGGTGATTGTCATCGGCCCGTACCTGCGAATGCGCCGCGGTGATGCCGATGCGCAGGCGAATGATGTCGTGCGTGATTCCGAGGCTCGGCTTGAGGAAGCAACGGGCTTGGCGCAGGCCATCGACCTCACGATATCAGACGCGTTGACTGCGCCCATCAGCCAGATCAGGCCTGCTACCTATCTCGGCAAGGGCAAGGTCGAGGAGATCACGGGGCTCATTGCAGGCCATGATATCGAACTGGTGGTGATGGATTGCGCGCTGTCGCCGATCCAGCAACGCAATCTCGAGAAGGCCTGGAACACCAAGGTGCTCGACCGCACCGGGCTGATCCTGGAAATCTTCGGCCGCCGCGCCAAGACCAAGGAAGGCGCGCTGCAGGTCGAGCTCGCACACCTGAACTATCAACGCAGCCGGCTGGTTCGGTCGTGGACCCATCTCGAGCGCCAGCGCGGCGGTTTCGGATTCATGGGCGGCCCCGGCGAGACCCAGATCGAAGCCGATCGTCGCCTGATCGGCGATCGCATCACGCGGCTGGAAAACGAACTGAAGAAGGTGCAGGCAACGCGGCGGCTGCATCGCGCCGGCCGGCAGCGGGTGCCGTATCGCGTGGTCGCGCTGGTCGGCTACACCAACGCCGGCAAGTCGACGCTGTTCAACCGGCTCACGCGTGCCGACGTGCAGGCGGCCGACATGCTGTTCGCGACGCTCGACCCGACCTTGCGCGCGCTGAGCCTGCCGCATGGCGGCAAGGCAATGCTCTCGGACACCGTCGGATTCATCTCCAACCTGCCGACGCAACTCGTCGCCGCGTTCCGCGCGACGCTGGAAGAGGTGCTGGAGGCCGATATCATTCTCCACGTCCGCGATATCTCGCATGAGGACGCGGAGGCGCAGGAGCGGGACGTCGATGCCGTGCTGCGTCAACTCGGCATCGATCCCGACTCTGGCGCACGCATCCTCGAAGTATGGAACAAGATCGATCGCTTCGATCCCGAAGAGCGGGAGAACCTGCGCAACGTCGCGTCTCGCCGTCCGGCGGATCGGCCGTGCTTCCTGGTCTCGGCCGAAACCGGGGAGGGGGTCAGCGAGCTACTGACCGCCATCGAAGATCGGCTGGCGGCAACGCGTACCACGCTCGATCTGTCGATCGATGCTTCCGATGGCGCCGGCATCAGTTGGCTGCACCGCAATGCCGAGGTGCTCAACAAGGAGCTGCATGACGGGCGCTTCGACATGACCGTGCGTGTCGACGAGACGAAGCGCGACATTGTGGTGTCCAGGTTCGACGCCGTGCCGCATTCCGCCCCATAGCAGGTGTCGTCCCCGCGAAGGCGCTAGCTGATGCACACATCGTGGCTGCGACGGAATGACTCGCCCGTTGATTTGGCCTTCCCGGGCGAAGAGTCACTGTGATTCTGTGTCTGGCACTTCGATTCCATTGAGGTGCCAAGATGTTGAACG
>NZ_JAACFS010000051.1 GCF_029051645.1 Bradyrhizobium sp. CSA112 | reverse complement strand
CCGTCACGCCGATATTGTTCGCGGGTGATTTCGGTCCAACACATGTTGTGCTCCCCTCGAGTCTTCGCAAACACGAAGGAATCACAACGGGCTGAAATCACTCAACTTTCTTTTTCGGTCAGGCTCTCAGGATGAGGGTCTGCTGGCAGCAAGCTAGGCGGCTGCTATAAGCCCCTTCAATGATCCGCTCCTTTCTCACCGTATCTTCGGGAACGCTGGCGTCGCGGCTGCTCGGGTTCGCGCGCGATTCCGTGTTGGCGGCGCTACTCGGCGCGGGCGCGGTGGCGGATGCGTTTTTAGCGGCGTTTCAGCTCGTCAATGTTGTCAGGCGGCTATTGACCGAGGGCGGGCTGAACGCCGCGCTGGTGCCGGCGTGGCTGCGCGTGCGCGAGAGCGGCGGCGCGGTCGCGGCGGCGGCGTTTGCCGGGCGCGTGCTCGGCAGCATCGCAATTATCCTGATCGTTGCGACCGCGCTGCTGGCGCTGGTGATGCCGCTTGCGATGGCCGTGCTGGCGCCGGGGTTTGCGGGACGCGAGACGCTGCAGCTTGCGACAGACAATGCAAGGCTGATGCTGCCGTACCTCGCCTTCGCCGGGCCGGTGACTGTCATGATGGCGCTGCTCAACGCGCGGGGGCGCTTTGCACTGACCGCGTTCTCGCCGCTGCTATTCAACATCGCGCTGATAGCAGTCATGGCCGTGCTGCTGGCGGCAAGGCCGGATGCGGCACGCGCCGCGCAGATCATTGCCGCCACCGTCGGCGTTGCTGGGCTGTTGCAGCTCTCCGTGCTAGTGCTGCGGCGGGGCGCGGCCATCGCAACGCCACTGCGCATTTCCTTCGACAAGGAGATGCGCGGCTTTCTCGCCAAGGCCGCGCCAGGCATGATGGCGTCGAGCGCGCCGCAGCTTCTGATGGTGGCCGGCGCGATCATCGCATCATCCTCGCCGTCGGCGGTGTCGTGGCTCTATTTCGCGGGCCGGTTGGTCGAGCTGCCGCTCGGCATTGTCGGCGTTGCCATGGGCACGGTGCTGATCCCGGAACTGACGCGCGCGGTTCGTGGCAATGATCATGCCGCCGTGGCGCATGCGGAATCGCGCGGCCTCGAACTCGCCGTTGGTCTGGCGCTGCCGGCGACGCTCGGGCTGATCGTGCTGAGCGAGCCGATCGTGCGGCTATTGTTCGAGCACGGCGCCTTCACCGCTGATGACACAAAGGCCACCGCCCACGCGCTGATGTGGCTGACGCTGGCGCTGCCCGCGCATGTGCTGGTGAAGGCATTGTCGCCCGCGTTCTTTGCGCGGGAGGATACGATGACGCCGCTGGTTGCCGCACTGCTCGGCGTCGTGCTGGCCGTCGGGGCGGCCTTCCTGCTCAGCCATTGGTACGGCACGGAGGGCATTGCGGCGGCGATTGCGCTTGGCGCGTGGAGCATGGCGTTCAGCCTGATCCGCCGCGGCGCGAAGACGTTTGGATTCTCGATCGATGCTGACGCGCGACGGCGGCTGCCGCGCATCGTCCTCGCCGCGCTCGCGATGGGCGCGCTGCTGTGGCTGGCAACGCAGTCGCTGCTCACCCCGGGCGCGCATGGCCTTGTGCAGGCTGTCCTGCTGCTGGCGGTGATCGCGGCGGGAATTGCGATTTACGGCCTGTTCTTAACGTTGTTCGGCGTCGCCGGCTGGCGCGACGCGGCTAACGCCTTAAGTCATGGTCGTTCCGACCCCTCATCCTGAGGAGCCGCCAACGGGTCCTCGCGCAGCGCGGCCCGATGACAGGCTCCGCGGCGTCTCGAAGGATGAAGGCCCGTCTGCGGCCTCATGGTTCGAGACGCGCGTTCCGCGCTCCTCACCATGAGGGGCTCGAACCGCTCCCTAGCGGCTTGCACAGACACCGCTCGCGTGGCAAACGACGGCGCGAAACAGGCATCCGATACAGGATCCTTGGGGAAGCTGACAATGGCTTTTGTTGAACGGGTTTTTTCCGGCGTCCAGCCGACGGGCAATCTGCATCTCGGCAATTACCTCGGCGCGATCGTCAACTTCGTGAAGATGCAGGAAACCCATGACTGCATCTATTGCGTCGTCGACATGCACGCGATCACGCAAGGCGTCGACGTCTGGGGTGGTCCGGCGGAGCTGGCGCGCAACACCCGCGAGGTCACCGCGGCCTTCATCGCCGCCGGCATCGATCCGAAGAAACACATCGTGTTCAACCAGAGTCAGGTCGCCGGCCATGCCGAGCTCGCCTGGATCTTCAATTGCGTGGCGCGGGTCGGATGGCTCAGCCGCATGACGCAGTTCAAGGAGAAGGCCGGCAAGGATCGCGAGAACGCCTCCGTCGGGCTCTACGATTATCCGGTGCTGATGGCGGCGGACATTTTGCTGTATCGCGCCACGCATGTTCCTGTCGGCGAGGACCAGAAGCAGCACCTGGAGCTGTCGCGGGACATCGCGCAGAAATTCAACAACGATTTCGGCGATTCGATACGCGGCCACGGCTACAACGACGGCCTGTTCTTTCCGCAACCGGAGCCCTTCATTACCGGCCCGGCAACGCGGGTGATGAGCTTGCGCGACGGCACCAAGAAGATGTCGAAGTCGGACGCCTCTGATAATTCGCGGATCAACCTGACCGACGATGCTGATATGATCGCGCAGAAGATCCGGAAAGCGAAGACCGATCCGGAACCGCTGCCCTCGGAGGAAAAGGGGCTGGAAAACCGGCCCGAGGCCGACAACCTCGTCGGCATCTATGCGGCGCTGGCCGACCGGAACAAAGCCGACGTGCTCCGCGAATTCGGCGGCGGGCAGTTCTCCAGCTTCAAGAACGCGCTGGTGGAACTTTGCGTCGCAAAACTTTCGCCGATCGCCTCCGAGATGAAGCGGCTGGTCGCCGACCCCGGCCATGTCGACAAAATCCTGGTCGACGGCGCCGACCGCGCCCGCACTATTGCCGATGAAACCATGCGTGCGGCGCGGGATATCGTCGGGTTTATCCGAAAGCGCTAGAACGTATCGGTTCACCCTCCCCTGAAGGGGGAGGGTCGGCTCACATGAGCGAAGCGAAATGTGAGACGGGGTGGGGTGATCTCTCCGCTCGGGCACTGCTGGATGTGGAGAGACCGTCACCCCACCCCGCCGCTCATTTCATGAGCGTCGACCCAAGAGCGAGCTCCGCTCGTCTCGGACCCCTCCAGGGGAGGGTAAGATTCCATCGCCGCGAGATTGAGGAACAGCGACGCCGCTTGTCGAAGGCGGCTGCGTCGTGGCAGCATGCGGCGGTTTGGCGCAGCACCGGGATATGCATGACCACCCAGCGACGAAGCTACGAAACGGGTCACAAGCCAAAATGCCTTGTCATCGTTGACGACACTGCGGAGTGGGACCGAGCGGTATATTACGCCAGCCGCTGGGCGGTACGCGTCGGCGGCGGCGTGGTGATGCTGCGCATCATCGCGATCGAGGATCAGAACCAGCAATGGCTTGGTGTCGCCGACCTGATGCGCGCCGAGGCCGAGGACGCCGCCAACGAGGCGCTCGACCGCGCCTCCGGCCGCGCCAACGGCATTGCCGCGATCACGCCGGAGCGTGTGATTCGCGAAGGCGACCCGACCACCCAGATCCTCGACGTCATCGACAAGGACGTCGATATTTCGATGCTGGTGCTGGCGGCCAATCCCGGCCCCGAGGGCCCCGGGCCCCTGATCAGCATGATGGCCCAGGTCGCCGGCTCGTTCCCGATTCCGGTCGTCATCGTGTCCGGCGATCTAACCGATGCCGAGATCGACGGGCTGTCCTAAGGCTTGATTTACCTGCAGAATTGCGGTCTGCGCCTCTTGATCGTGCGCGCCCCGTCGCCATCTGCTACATCAGACCCCACGCGCCGGCCTTGAACCGGCGACGCCGGAGAAAACCAATGTTCATTCAGACTGAAGCTACGCCCAATCCCGCCACGCTGAAATTCATTCCGGGCCGCACCGTGCTCGACACCGGCACGATGGAATTTTCGAGCCGCGAAGCCGCCGCCCGCTCGCCGCTTGCCGAACGGCTGTTTGACGTATCAGGCGTATCCGGCGTGTTCTACGGCTACGATTTCGTCACCGTGACCAAGACGGATGGCGACTGGCAGCACCTTAAGCCCGCCATCCTCGGCGCCATCATGGAGCACTATATGTCCGGCGAGCCGCTGCTCGCCGACGGCACTGCGGGCAATGACGAGGCGGCAGACGAGGAAGGCGAATTCTTCAACGAGACCGACGCCGATACGGTGGCGACCATCAAGGATTTGATCGAGACGCGGGTGCGCCCCGCCGTGGCCAATGACGGCGGCGACATCACCTTCCGCGGCTTCAAGGACGGTGTCGTCTATCTCAACATGAAGGGCGCGTGCTCCGGCTGCCCGTCCTCGACGGCGACGCTGCAGCACGGCATCCAGAACCTCCTGAGGCATTTCGTGCCCGACGTGGTCGAAGTCCGGCCGGTGTGATCGGCTGGCGATCCTCATGGTGAGGAGGCGCGAAAGCGCCGTCTCGAACCATGAGGCCCCACCGGTGCCATTCATCCTTCGAGACGGCGCTTACGCGCCTCCTCAGGATGAGGTCTAGCAGGCGTGCGGTGGGCAAAGCGCAAGCGCGCCCACAGCGACTCCTGACATGACGTGACGATTGCGCGTCTGCTATACCTCCCCTCATGCTGATCCTTTCCATCGATACCGCGCTCGATGCCTGCGCCGCGGCCGTGCTCGACACCAGCGCGGGCGGGGCCATTGCGCTGGAATCGCAGCCGATGAAGCGCGGTCATGCCGAAGCCTTGATGCCGCTTATCGCGCGCGTCATGAAAGCGTCCGGCATTGCCTTTGCCGCGCTCGACCGCATCGCCGCGACGACCGGTCCCGGCAGCTTTACCGGATTGCGCGTCGGACTTTCCGCCGCCCGCGGCATTGCGCTCGCCGCCGGCAAGCCGGTCGTCGGCGTGACGACGCTGACCGCCTTTGCTGCTCCCATCGTCAGCGCCAACAGCGAACATCCGGTGATGTCAGCCGTTGATGCGCGGCATGATCATGTCTACTTCCAGGTGCTGGGCGGCGACGGCCGTTCATTGATCAACGCGAAAGTAGCGCCGATCGTGGAAGCACTCGACGCGGCGCGTTTCGGCGCGCCGCATCTGGTCGGCAATGCCGCGAACATTCTCGCCGACCGCTGGCCGGCCGATGCGCCGCCGCCCTTCAAAGTCGATCAGCAAGCCGCGCCCGATATTGCCTGGGTGGCGTGGCTGGGCGCCGCGGTCAATCCCGAGACGTCAGCCGCCCGCCCCTATTATCTGCGCGCGCCCGACGCCAAGCCGCCGAAGGATCCGCTGCCAGGCGCCGCGCAGCCGCCGGCATCATGATGACGTGGTTCTCCGATTGGTGGGGCGGCGGCACGGCGGTGATCGAATCGGCCGGTCCGCGCGACGCGGCGCGTATGGCGCAACTGCATGGCGCATCGTTTCACCGGGGCTGGGGCGAAGGCGAATTCGAGGTCATGCTGACCGAGCGCAACACGCTCGTTCACCGCCTCAGACAAGGGCGCAAGATCATCGGCTTTGCGGTGTCGCGCATGGCTGCCGACGAGGCGGAGCTGTTGTCGATCGCCATCGACGCGACTGAGCGTGGCCGCGGCCTGTCACGCAACCTGTTGCTGACGCATCTCGGCCATCTCGCCGGCCGCGGCGTCCGCAAGGTCTTCCTCGAGGTTGAAGAAAACAATCAACCGGCGCGGCGTCTGTATGAATGGGCCGGATTTGAGGTCGTTGGCCGCCGGGAACGCTATTATCAGCAGCCCGGCGGGGAGCAATTGAACGCACTTCTGATGCGGCGCGACTTGTCGTAATATGCGCGGGGTGGCAAAACGCCCCCGACCTGCTCGCCAAGGCGTTAGAGATCATGCCCGTACTGAAATCCCCGTCAGCGCACAAGAATACCGGCATCGAGGCCCGCTGCGCCGCCACCGGCATGCGCATGACCGAACAGCGCCGGGTGATCGCGCGCGTGCTGGCCGATTCGGTCGACCATCCCGACGTCGAGGAGCTTTACCGGCGCTGTGTCGCGGTCGACGACAAGATCTCGATCTCGACGGTGTACCGCACCGTCAAGCTGTTCGAGGACGCCGGGATCATCGAGCGGCACGATTTCCGAGAGGGGCGGGCGCGCTACGAGCAGATGCCCGACAGCCACCACGACCACCTGATCAACCTGCGCGACGGCAAGGTGATCGAGTTCACCTCCGAGGAGATCGAGAAGTTGCAGGCCGAGATTGCCCGCAAGCTCGGCTACAAACTGGTCGATCACCGGCTGGAACTGTATTGCGTGCCGCTCGACGAAGACAAAACCTAGTTTTTCGTGAACCACTTTTCGTGAATTTCGATCTCATCATTTTCGACTGCGACGGCGTGCTGGTCGACAGCGAAGTTATTTCCTGCCGCGCGCATGCCGAAATTCTCAGCCGCCATGGCTATCCGATCACCTCCGAACAGGTCTTTCATCGCTTCCTCGGCCGCTCGACGCGCCAGGCGAATATGGAAGTGGAGGCTGAACTCGGCCGCGCCCTGCCCGACGATTTTCACGTGCAATTGCAGGACGAACTGTTCCGGTCGTTCGAAGCTGATCTGGAAGCCGTGCCGCACATTCACGCCGCGCTGGATGAGATCAGCCAGGCTATCTGCGTCGCCTCGAGCGGATCGCATCAACGCATGCACGTCACCCTCGGCCGCAGCCGGCTCTACGATCGCTTTGCGCCGAATATTTTCTCGGCCGCGCAGGTCACGAACGGCAAACCCGCCCCCGATCTGTTTCTGTTTGCTGCTGAGCAGATGCACGTCACTCCGGAACGCTGTGTCGTGATCGAGGACAGCGTTCCCGGCATCGCCGGCGGCCGCGCCGCCGGAATGACCGTGTTCGGCTTTCACGGCGGCAGCCATTGCCGCCCCGGCTATGGGGACAGGCTGCGCGATGCCGGAGCGGTCGCTGTTTTCGACGATATGCGGCAATTGCCCGGGCTCATTAGGAAGATTGGGGTTGAGGCGGCGCCGAACCAGACTGGGTACTGAGGATCGGTCAATGTCCGCTGTGCTTCATAAAGCAAATCTTCACCGACACTTTCGGTATGTCCGCTGAGGAGATTAGCCGCACCCGTTGGATGGAGAGGGTTGCAGATCAGATCGTCGCCAGATTGGAAGGAACCACTGAATATCGGTGGACGTTTTCCTGTGTCTCTGATTTCGAGCGAGAAACAACCTCAAGCAGGAGGTTCAGATGTCTACACACGTAGTGACCGCAACAGCATTCGCCCTTATCCTTGCGTCGCCAGCGTTTGCTGATTGTAACCACGAACTGAAGGCGCTCGAACCCAACATCGTTTCCGCGGGAACGGGCGCGAGCCCGAGCGAATCGGGAATGCCGGGGACCAAGCACCAAGAGGAGGTTCTGGCCGGTAAGCAAAAAAGCGCTGAGCCCGAAACCACGGGATCAACGGCAGCGGCCGTGCAGCCCACTTCACCGCATCAGGAGCAAGTCATTAGCAAGAGCAGCACCCAGAGAGCCGAACATGCCAACCAACTGATGGCCGACGCCCGCAAGATGTCTGAAGCTGGTGACGAACAAGGGTGCATGAAGAAAGCCGCAGAACTCAAGGACGTCCTGGGAATCAAGTGAGCGTCAATTGCCGGGTGCACAAAACTGGCAATGTCCTGGATTATCGGCTTTCACGGCGGCAGCCATTGCCGGGGAAGATATGGCAGGCAATTGCATCACGCCGGGGCGGCCGTGATCTTTGACGATATGCGCCGGCTGCCCGATCTCATTGCGCGCGTCGGTCGAAAGGCCGGCTAAGAAGTACCGCTACCGGCCCGCGTTCCCCGGATGCTGCGCGGCGCCAACAGCGCGTTCACGCGCGTCTCGACGCGCTATGGCTTGCGGCGTGGTGCGCTGCTGATCCGGGTTCCACACCCTGCGCTGGGTCCCGGCTCTGCGGTGCCGCGCTCCGCGTCCGGGGCACGCGGGTACCTTGCCGCGAGTTAACTGGGCGCGGGACCCGCGGGTGATATTTTCAGGTGACCTGCGCGAGGGGAGCGGCGCATCCTGAAACTACCCGACAGCCAGATACTGAAGACGGTCTTGCCGCTCTCGCTCATCGTAGCGCTGGCCGCGCTTGCGCGCACCTGGCAGCTTTCGCAGAACGATTTTGGAAGACAGTACTACGCCGCAGGCGTGCGCAGCATGCTGGATAGCTGGCACAATTTCGTCTTCAACTCGTTCGACCCTGCCGGCTTTGTCTCCATCGACAAGCCGCCCGTGGCGATCTGGCTGCAGGCCGCCAGCGCCAAGCTGTTCGGCTTTGGCGCGCTTCCGATCCTGCTCGCGCAAGTGATAGCGGGATTGGCCGCAGTCCTGATCATCTACGTTCTGGTGCAGAAATATTGGGGCCGGACGGCTGGCGCTCTGGCAGCACTGTCGCTCGCGCTCAGCCCGGTCAATGTCGCCGTCGACCGCTCCAACAATACCGATAGCTGTCTCATCCTGGTGCTGTTGGCCGGCGCATGGCTGGGGATGCGCGCAGCCGAAACCGGCCGGCTCGCGCTGCTCTGCGCCGCGATGGCCGCGATCGGCATAGGCTTCAACGTCAAAATGGGAGCCGCGCTGGTGCTGGCTCCGGTACTGGCCTTGACGTTCAGCCTCGCCCGGCCGGCCGCCCCCGTCACCTGGCATCTTGGGCGGCAAGCCATTGCGGGCGTCGTCCTCGTTGCCGTCTCGCTGTCATGGGCGATCTTCTTCGATCTCACGCCGGCCAAGGATCGGCCCTATGCGGGCAGCACCAGGCACAATTCCATGCTGGAGCTTGCCTTGGTGCATAACGGAGCGGCCCGCTTCCTGGCGATGTCCGCGCCCACAGGCAGTCCGGCAAACTCCCAAGCCACTGTCTCGGGCGAGACGGCGCCGGCAAGCGCGGAAGTTCGGCAACAGTCCGTTCTGACGGACGACTCGCCGACCGGCCTTCTCCGCCTGTTTCGGCTAAGGGCCGCAACGCAGTTCGCCTGGCTGCTTCCGCTCGCGCTCGCGGGCCTTGTGCTCGCCTGGTCAGAGGCATGGGGGCCGGGCGCGCCGGCGTCACGCCGCATCAGCGCCGCTGTCTGGACCGGCTGGCTCGCGATGTACTGGATCGTGCTCAGCTTTGCGGGTGGATTGATCCACACTTACTACGTGGCCGTGCTTGGTCCGCCGCTCGCCGTATTTTCGGGCATCGGCGTCGCCGGGCTTTGGTCGAGATGGGAGGCGGGCAAGCCGGGGCGGATATACCTGCCGTTGATCATTGTGGCTACGGCCGGGTGGCAAGCCTATCTTTGCGCGGCGCAGTCCGACAGAATCGGATCCGACTGGCTCAGCCTGACATGGCTGACGGCGATCGGGATCGCCGCGATCTGCGCTGCCGTCCTTTATACATTTCCGCAGCGGAGCAAATTGGCGAAACTCAGCGCCGTCACAGCCATCGGCGCGCTGCTCGTTTCGCCGGCATTGACCGCCGCAAGGGTCGTTCTGAGGCGCCCGAACATAGCGACGCCGGTCGCCAACATGACCGCGCTGCTCGTGTCGCCGGATACCGAGCGTGCGGCATTGCGGACATCGCGGCTGGAAGCCGCCCGCCAGAAGCTCACCGGCTACCTGATCGCCAACCGCGAGGCTGCAAACTTTCTCGTCGCAGTTCCCAACGCAAACGTCGCCGCTCCCCTCATTATCTCGACCGGTATGCCCATCATGGCGATGGGCGGATATCTCGGCGACGATCCGATCCTGACGCCTTCCGACATCGAACGGCTGGTTTCGGACAGGCAACTGCGCTTCGTAATGCTTGGCGGATTTACCCTGGCACCGGCAAAGCAGGCGGCAGCGCTCGATCCGATCGCGCGATGGGTGCGCGCCAACGGCCGCGCCGTCGATCCAAAATTGTGGCGCCTGTCGGGGCCCTCGAGCAGCACCCCCTACCGCATCAACCTCGGCAGCGAATGGGTGGAGGTTCCGCCGCCCGAACTGTTCGATCTCTGGAATAAGGCGAACTGAGGCTGCCGTCATTCCGGGGCGCGC
The DNA here is from genome assembly GCF_029051645.1 of Bradyrhizobium sp. CSA112. Lineage (GTDB taxonomy): Bacteria > Pseudomonadota > Alphaproteobacteria > Rhizobiales > Xanthobacteraceae > Bradyrhizobium. The sequence goes on along the minus strand of NZ_JAACFS010000051.1, from coordinate 29,962 downwards.
AGCGAGTTCAGGGCGCAAGGCCGCCCCATTTCGATGCTGCGCGTCGCCCCGGAATGAGCCAAACACTGGCTTTTTGGCCATTTAGGCTATATCTGAGCCCCAGCCGCCGCCAGGGCGCCATTTCCACCAGATTCAAGGTTCCATGAAGCCGCCGCGCAAGCTGCATATCAAGTCATATGGCTGCCAGATGAACGTCTACGATGCGCAGCGCATGGTGGACACGCTGGCTCCTGAGGGCTTTGTCGAGACGGAAAGCGCTGACGAAGCGGATCTGGTGATCCTCAACACCTGCCATATCAGGGAAAAGGCCTCCGAGAAGGTTTACTCCGAACTCGGGCGGCTGCGCCTTGCCAAGGACGAGGCGGCGCGCCAGGGGCGCGAGATGCGCATCGCCGTCGCCGGCTGCGTTGCGCAGGCCGAGGGCGAGGAGATCATCCGCCGCGCGCCGACCGTTGACGTCGTGGTCGGCCCGCAGAGCTACCACCATCTGCCGCAATTGCTGGCGCGCGCGAAAAGCGAGGGCCGTGCGCTCGAGACCGAATTCCCGGTCGAGGACAAGTTCGGCTTCCTCCCCGCCCCTGGGCCGAATGCGATCCGCGCGCGCGGCATCTCCGCTTTCGTCACCGTGCAGGAAGGCTGCGACAAATTCTGCACCTTCTGCGTGGTGCCCTATACGCGCGGCGCGGAAGTCTCGCGCCCGGTCGCCAAAATCGTCGACGACGTAAAGCGGCTGGCCGATAACGGCGTGCGCGAGATCACGCTCATCGGCCAGAACGTCAACGCCTACCACGGCGAAGGCCCGGACGGCCGGACCTGGCCGCTCGGCAAGCTGTTGCAACGGCTTGCCGAAATCGACGGTATCGTGCGGCTGCGCTACTCGACCAGCCATCCCCGCGACGTCGAGGATTCGCTTGTAGCGGCCCACCGCGATCTCGCGGCGTTGATGCCGTTCGTCCATCTTCCGGTGCAGTCCGGGTCCGACCGGATTCTCGCCGCCATGAACCGCAAGCATACCGCCGATGATTACCGCCGCGTCATCGACCGTTTTCGCGCCGCCCGCCAAGATATTGCTTTTTCATCGGATTTTATCGTCGGCTTCCCCGGCGAAACCGAGGGAGAATTCGCCGCGACCCTCGCACTTGTCATGCAAATCGGATACGCTGCGGCCTATTCGTTCAAATATTCGCCGCGGCCCGGCACGCCGGCGGCGGACATGCAGGAGACGGTGTCAGCGGCTGAGATGGACGAGCGATTGGTGCGGCTCCAGGAGTTGATCGACAGCCAACAATCGGCCTTCAACAAGGCCATGATTGGCAACACCGTCGATGTGCTGTTCGAACGCGCGGCCCGCAACCCCGGCCAGATCGTCGGCCGCACCGCGTACCTTCAGCCCGCGCACGTGTATGCCTCCCCTGACATCATCGGTCAGGTGCTGCCAGTCTCGATCGCCAGCCTTGAGCGCTACAGCCTGCTCGGCGAACTCGCCGGCGCTTCGATGCGGCCGGTCTCTTCGACACTTTCAACCATGACCAGTTCTTCTCTAGAAAATCGGGGAGCCTGAACCCTTGCCAAAAAGCGCATCGGATTCGTCTTCACTCGCTCCCAGCCGCAAATTTGACCGCGACATGCAAATTCCGCCCGAGACCCAGGTCGTCATCGATTTCGACGACAACCGCGCCGCTTCCGCCCTCGTCGGTCCTTACGGCCAGAATCTGGCGATGGTCGAGCGGCGGCTCGGCATCGTCGTCGATTCCCGCGGCAATCACATCACCATCGCCGGCTCCCGCGACGGCTGCGACGCCGCGCGGCGCGTGCTGGAGGCGCTCTATGCGCAGGCTTTGCAGGGCCACGATCTCTCGCAGGGCGAAGTCGAGGGCGCGATCCGCGCCGTGCTCGCGCAGGGCTCGCTGTTCGAGTTCGACGCCAAGACCGCCAAACCCTCGTTCGAGACCATCAACCTGCGCAAGCGTCCGGTGCGGGCACGCACCGCCGCGCAGGACTCCTACATCCGCGCGCTGAAGCGCCACGAGATGGTGTTCGGCATCGGCCCGGCCGGCACCGGCAAGACCTGGCTTGCGGTCGCGCATGCCGCACAATTATTCGAGCGCAAGGAAGTCGATCGCATCATCCTGTCGCGGCCGGCGGTCGAGGCCGGCGAGCGGCTGGGCTTCCTGCCCGGCGACTTGCGGGAAAAGGTCGATCCGTATTTGAGGCCGATCTACGACGCGCTCTACGATTTGATGGATTCGCGCATCGTCGAGCGCGCACTGCAGGCTGGCGAGATCGAGATCGCGCCGCTGGCCTTCATGCGCGGCCGCACGCTGACCAATGCCGTCATCATCCTGGACGAAGCGCAGAACACCACTTCGATGCAGATGAAGATGTTCTTGACCCGGCTCGGCGAGAACAGCCGCATGATCATCACCGGCGATCCATCGCAGGTCGACCTGCCGAACGGGCAGGCGTCAGGACTTGCCGAAGCCGTCAAGCTGCTCGACGGCGTCGAGGGCATTGCGCAGGTGAAATTCACCGCGGAAGACGTCATTCGCCATGAGCTGGTGGCGCGGATCGTCGCCGCCTATGAGGGGTTGCCACAGAAACCGGCAACCGGAAAATCTTGACCCATGAATCTTCGGCCGTGGACCTGCTGCAGGCAGGCCGCGGCCGTAACCCCAACTCTGAAATGCAAAGCGCTGGAACGCCCGTGTCGTCCGCCCTTCCCCTTACCGAGGTTCTCGTCGTCGCCGATTGCTGGCAGACGGAGCCGGAAGCCGAGGCGGTGATCCATCGCGCCATCACTGCTGCGGCCGAAATCGCCGATGCCGATGTCGGCGAGGCCGAACTCGCGGTGATGCTGACCGATGATGCCGGAATCCGCACGCTGAACAGCAACTGGCGCGGCATCGACAAGCCGACCAACGTGCTGTCGTTTCCGGCGCTGCAGCCGACCGCAGCCGCGCCGGCGGACGCGCCGCGTATGCTCGGCGACATTGCGATCGCCTATGAGACCACGCGAAAAGAGGCCGATGACGAAGAAAAGCCGTTCGATCATCACCTCAGCCATCTTGCGGTGCACGGCTTCCTGCATTTGATCGGATACGACCACGAGAAAGATGACGACGCCGAAGCCATGGAAAGTCTCGAACGAGAGATCCTCGCCCAGCTCAGCATTCCCGATCCCTATGCGGACCGGGAGCGGGTGCGCTGAAATGCCGGACTCCGACCCGATACAAGACAATCCGCGCGACACGCGCAATCTGCCGGTGGTAGTGCAAGAAGGCGAAGTACTGCGTCCGGCCGCCGACAATTGGCTGATGCGCGCGATCCGCACGCTGTTCGGCTGGAGGGCGGGGTCGGTGCGCGCCGATCTTCAGGTCGTGCTCGACGCCTCCACCCCCGATGATGTCGGCTTCTCCGCGATCGAGCGCACCATGCTGCGCAACATCCTCGGGCTGAACGAGCGGCGCATCGCCGATGTGATGGTGCACCGCGCCGACATCGTCGCGGTCAAGCGGGATATTCCGCTCGGCGAACTAATGAGCCTGTTCGAGAGCGCGGCGCATTCGCGGCTGGTGGTCTACAACGAAACGCTCGACGACCCCGAAGGCATCGTTCACATCCGCGACCTCCTGGCCTTCATGACCGCGAGGGCGCGCGTCGGCGATACGGCCAAGCCGAAGCGCAAAAAGCCTTTCCCGGCCGGCCTCGACCTGCGCGCGGTCGACCTCGCGATGCCGCTCGCTGACGCCAACATCATTCGCAAGCTGCTGTACGTGCCGCCGTCGATGCGAGCGATCGACCTGCTGGCGCAAATGCAGGCTTCGCGCATCCATCTGGCGTTGGTGGTGGACGAATATGGCGGCACCGACGGGCTGGTGTCGATCGAGGACATCGTCGAGCAGATCGTCGGCGAGATCGACGACGAGCACGACAGTGACGAGCCGCCGTCGATCGTCCGGCAGGGAGACAACGCATTCATCGCGGACGCCCGCGCCAGTCTGAAGGATGCGCGCAAGATGATCGGCGAGGAATTCGTCACCGGTGAGGCCGGCGAGGAAGTCGAGACGCTTGGTGGCTATCTGGTGGCGCAGGTCGGCCGCCTGCCGCTGCGCGGCGAAGTCATTGCGGGCCCGGGCAATTTCGAAATCGAGGTGCTCGATGCCGATCCGCGGCGGGTCAAGCGGCTGCGGATCGGGATACGGAAAGAGCGTCCGGTAACGCGCGCGACGCGCGAGCGTAGCCGCCGCGAGGCCGCACCCGATACCAGCACGCCGCCGACCAATGACAATACGCCGCCGAGTCCCGGCGATGGAGCCGGCTCGCAGTGATCTCAACCAGTAAATTCCGTACGGCGGGACTTTCGATCATCCTGGCCTGGGGCTGGAAGCGTGCGATCATTGCGCTTGTCGCGGGCGCGCTGTCACTGCTTTCGATGGCGCCGTTCAATGCCTGGCCGGTACTGTTCGTGACCTTTCCGGTCGCGGTCTGGCTGATCGACGGTGCGGCGGCCGGAAAACGGCGCGGCGTGCCGGCGGCGGCGATGTCCGGTTTCTGGTTCGGGCTCGGCTATTTCGTGCCCGGGCTTTACTGGATCGGCAACGCCTTCCTGGTCGATGCACCGACTTTTGCCTGGCTGATGCCGTTCGCGGTGCTCGGCCTGCCGGCCTATCTTGCCTTATTCCCGGCGCTCGGCTTCGCGCTGGCGCGCCTGATCTGGACGAAGGACGGTTCGCGGGTGCTGGCGCTTGCGATCGGACTCACGGTCAGCGAATGGCTGCGCGGCTATTTGCTGTCGGGATTCCCATGGAATGCCTTCGGCTACGCGCTGTCGGAGCCTCTGGCGCTGGCGCAGACGGCGTCGCTGATCGGGCTGTGGGGCATGACGTTCCTTAGCGTCGCGATCTTTGCCAGCCCGGCGGTGCTGATCGACGGCTCCTCACGCGGCCGGAAGCCCTGGATCGCGCCGGTGGCGGCGTTGTCGCTGCTCGTGGCGATGGGCGTTTACGGGGCCGCGCGGCTGTCGCTGCGACCCACCGCGATGACCAAGGTCAAGCTGCGCATCATGCAGCCGAACCTGCAGCAGGACGTCAAATTCAACTACGCCGCCAAGGCGGAGGTAATGCAGAAATACCTTGCTCTGTCCGACCGCGCCTCAGGACCGCATTCTACCGGCGTGCGCGACGCGCAGATCCTGATCTGGCCGGAATCGGCTTTCCCGTTCTTCCTGACGCGGGAGGCCGACGCGATGGCGCAGATCGCCGAGCTCTTGCCGAAAGGCACCGTGCTGATGACCGGCTCGGTGCGCGCCCCGGACGGACCGCCCGGCGCCCGCGTCAGCCGCGCCTACAACTCAATATATGTGATCGACCATGACGGCGGGGTGCTGTCGGTTTACGACAAGCTGCATCTGGTGCCGTTCGGCGAATATCTGCCGTTCCAGGAGTGGATGGAAAAGCTTGGCTTTGTGCAGCTAACAAAAGTGCACGGTGGCTTCATTCCGGGCACGCGGCGCCGCGCGATGGAGATACCGAATGCGCCGAGCGCGCTACCACTGATCTGTTACGAAGCGATTTTTCCCGGCAATGTTGCAGCGCGTGACGATCGCCCCGGCTGGATCATTAACCTGACGAATGACGGTTGGTTTGGAAATTCGACGGGCCCCTATCAGCACCTGCAGCAGGCGCGCCTGCGTGCCATCGAGGAAGGGCTGCCGATAGTGCGCGCCGCCAACACCGGTATCTCGGCGGTGATCGATCCCTCGGGGCGTGTTGTTGCACGGCTCGGCCTCGGCATCGAAGGCGTGCTGGACGCCAGCCTGCCGTCGGCGCTGCCGCCGACCATTTATGCTCGTCTTGGAGATATCCCGGCCGCGGTCATTGTGGCCGCTGCACTCCTGCTCGTCATCCGACGCCGCGTTGCAAAGCGCGCTGCCTGAGATTTGCGCGTTACAGGTTGTCACTGGTTTACTAAAAACGCTGCCTGCGCGGTTCCACCTGTTGACATCGCGGCTGCGATTCGCTTTCTGCGGTTGCAAGCTAATTAAACAACCAGTCACTTCGTTGCTCAGATCGTTCCGTAATTCTACCCGATCCTCCGAGCAGGATATGACGGTCACGGCGCGCCTGAGGCATAGCTCTTCCACTGCCTCATTTCCCGGCGCGCGATCCCAGGAGCGATCCAGATGTCCACCAAAGCGCCCAATCCGGTTGACAAATATGTCGGCAGCCGCGTCCGGATGCGCCGCATTATGCTGGGTATGAGCCAGGAAAAACTGGGCGAAGCGCTCGGCCTCACTTTCCAGCAGGTTCAGAAATATGAAAAAGGCACCAACCGCGTCGGCGCCAGCCGCCTGCAGCAGATTTCCGAAATATTGCAGGTGCCGGTGTCGTTTCTGTTCGATGGCGGGCCGAGCGGCGCGGTGAATGGCGAAGGCTTCGGCGAAGGCGCCTCCCCGGCCTATGTGTCCGATTTCCTCGCCACCTCAGAGGGCCTTGCGCTGACGCGAGCGTTCACGCGCATCGGCGACTCCAAAATGCGGCGCTCCATCGTCGAGCTGGTCGAGCAGATCGCGTCGCGCGACGGCCCCGACCCGCGCTGATTTTGATCCGTGGCGGTTTGAGAATTTCGTATTCTGGAATATGCCATCATTCCCCGCTTCGTAATTGCGCATCGGGAAATGACGCCGTATCGGATACGACATGACGACAAACAATCCTTTCGACCCCGCGCCGATCCTCGAGGGCATCCGCCGTTGGGTTGAGATCGAGAGCCCGACCGAAGCACCTGCGCAGGTCAACAAGCTCGTCGACCTCGTCGCTGAAGGCTATCGCGGCCTGCCCGCGACCGTGGAGCGGATCGCCGGGCATTTCGGCTGCGGCGATCATCTGGTGGCGCGCTCGTCATGGGGGCAGGACGCACCGGGAATCCTGGTGCTGAGCCATCTCGATACAGTGCATCCGATGGGGTTCATCGAGCGGCTGCCGTTCCGGATCGACGGCGATAGCGTATTCGGCCCGGGCATCTACGACATGAAGGGCGGCGCCTATCTCGCCTATCATGCGTTTCGGCAGGTCTGCGCCGACGGTGCGCCGCCATCGCTCGGCATCACCCAGCTCTATGTCTCCGATGAGGAAATCGGCAGCCCGACGTCGCGCGCGCTGATCGAGGCCGAGGGACGCAAGGCGAAATACGTGCTGGTCACCGAACCGGCGCGCGACGGCGGCAAGATCGTCACCGGACGCAAGGGCGTCGGGCGGTTCGAGGTTTTCATCAAGGGCGTGCCCTCGCATGCCGGCACCAGGCCCGAGGACGGCCGCAGCGCCATCCGCGAACTCGGCAATGTCATCCAGACGCTCGAGGCAATGAACGATCTTGCGCGCGGCATCACCGTCAATGTCGGCGTGGTCCGCGGCGGCACAAGGCCGAACGTGATTGCGGAAGAAGCCTATGCCGAGGTCGATTTGCGCGTGCCGACGATATCAGATGCCGACGAGCTCGCGTCAAAAATCCTCAATCTGAAATCGCGCACCGAGGGCGTGAGCGTCAAAGTGATCGGCGAGCTGAATCGACCGCCATACGAAAAAAGCAATGCCGGCGCGGCGCTCTACGAGCACGCCAGGACGATTGCGGCGGAGATCGGCTTCGACCTGGTCGATACGTCGACCGGCGGCGGCTCCGACGGCAATTTCACCGCGCCGCATACCGCGACCCTCGACGGGCTCGGCGTCGACGGCCAGGGCGCGCATACCCATTACGAGCAGATGTACATCTCCTCGATCGAGCCGAGGGCGCGGCTGTTGTACCGTCTCTATCAGACGCTGCGATGATGACCGCCCCGCGCGACACCGGCGACCGCGACGCGCCGCCGGATGACGGCGCGTCGGCACATGCGCGCGGCTCGTTCTTCGGCCGCCGCAAGGGCCACAAGCTCCGCATCCACCAGGCCGACCTGATCGATAATCTGTTGCCGCACCTGGCGCTCGATATCGGGGCGCCCGCGCCGCAGCGGCTTACCGACCTGTTCGAAGGCGAAATCGAGGATGTCAGGCTCGAAATCGGATTCGGCGGCGGCGAACATCTGATCGCGGAGGCGCAGGCCTTTCCGAATATCGGGTTCATCGGCTGCGAACCCTATGTCAACGGCATGGCGAAGATCCTGACGCAGATCGAGGCGCACAACATCGGCAATATCAAGCTCTACGCCGGTGATGCCGCGGAGCTACTCGCCTGGGTCCCGCCGCGTTCGCTGGCGCGGATCGACCTGATCCATCCCGATCCCTGGCCGAAGCGGCGGCACTGGAAGCGGCGCTTCGTGCAGGACGCAACGGTCAACGCGATGGCGCGCATACTCAAAGCGGGCGGCGAATTCCGCTTCGTCAGCGACATCGACGATTATTGCGCGTGGACGTTGGCGCATTTGATGCGCAGCTCCGATTTTCTCTGGACGGCTGAGCGCGCCGCCGACTGGCGACAACCCTGGGACGGCTACACCATGACGCGCTACGGCCGCAAAGCCGAGCGCGAGGGACGCGCGGCGGCGTATTTAAGGTTTCGGCGGATTTGAGTCGTCATTCCGGGGCGATGCGCAGCATCGAACTATGGGGCGCCCTTGCGCCCTTAGAATCTCGAGGTTCCGGGTTCGCTTCGCGCCCCGGAACGACGGCGGTCGTTACCCATTTGCTTCTCCCATTATCCGCGCCTTCACGTCGCAATGACGATCAAGCCGGATTACCGCGTCTTCCAGAACGCGACGACGCGCTGGGCTGTCGAGGGCATCAGGCGAACGTAGTTCACCCGCGCGTTTTCGATGTCGGCGGGGGATGCCGTCCGGTTCGGGCCGAGCCGAAGCAGGATCAGCGCGCGTACGGTCGCCCATTCGAGATCGATGGCTTTGCCGGCGATCAGGATCGGATCGTAGCGGTCGCCGCTGATCAGGCGGTCGAGGGTTTCGATCTTGACGCCGGTCATCGCTGACAGCGCGGCGATCGACTCCTCGTATTTGAAGGCCCTGGCAAAGTTGAGCAATGCGCCTTCGCCGAGTGCGCCCTCGCGGTGCAGCTTCAGCACCGTGCGCTGCGCCGGCGCAAAGTCGCGCCGCTCCTCGCGTTCGGGCGGGCCGGTGATGGCGGCCATCGCCTGCTTGATGTCGGCCTGCCGCTCGGGCTTGACGACCTGGAACAGGCGACGACGGATGACGTCGATGGAGCCGGAAAGCAGATCCTTCAATTGTTCGGAAGACAGATCGTCGCGCTGGCCGAGCCTGATCGTCAGCACGCCGTCCTGGCCGGCGCGCTTGATCAGCGTCGAATAGCTGCTCGACGAGAAGGCGGCGCCTGCATTGCCGGCGGCGCGCCTGACAACGTCGCGGTCGCCGCGGGCGACCATGACGTCGGTGAGATCGGTTGAAAGCGCGGGCCGTTCCGCCATCGCCAGCAGGTGATCCTGGCCCTTCACGGACGCAATTTCGAGCAGCATCTTTTCGTCGATAACCGGCGAGCGGCGCAGCAGCGGGCCTGCGATGGCAATTTCATCTTCGCGGGCGAGTTGACCGACCAGGCCGCACGGCGCATTCGCCAGCAGCGACAGCCGCTCGGCGAGATCAGCGCGCGCTTCGAGTTCGGCATGCGGGACGAGACTGGTCAGAACACCGTCGAACAGATCGACATGGTCGGAACGGAAACCCGCCGCCCCCTGCAGGAAAAGCTCGCTGATGCGGCGCGCGGCATCGGCGCGGCGCTTGGGGTCGCCACGACTGATGATGTCGTCGAGTTCCGGGATCAACGATGGTGAAATTATCATAAACCTACCCAAACCGGCCTGAACTGGCAGGTTTTCGGGAAATCTAGGCAGCGTTCATGAATGAAGGGTTAGACATTGCCCCTTCGCTGAAAGCTTGGCAAAATCAGACTTAACGGGATCACGGGCCTTGTCGGATTGCGGAAAAACCGCTATATCCGCGGCAACTTATGGTTCTCATACGATCGCGTATTGAGAGTGGGCCCCCCGGGACCCGCTCTTTTTTATTACCTGAACCTGCCCTGCCCAGAATGGGCGTCAGGCCCGGTTCGGGGAACCGGCCGGACCTCCGGTTAGGGCCCGGCCTAAACCCATGCAAGTAAGACGCTTTTGACCCTGGACATGACCGATCCAACTGCTGTTTCCGTGGATGCCGAGCTGCTGGCCGAGCCCCGTCTCGTCGTCGAGCCGGGCGTGGCGGCGCGGGTGTCGGCTGTGGCCGGACCGGTTCTGCAGGGGATGGGCTATCGGCTGGTCCGGATCAAGATTTCCGCCGAGGCCGGATGCACCGTCCAGATCATGGCAGAGCGGCCCGACGGGTCGATGCAGATCGAGGATTGCGAGGCGATCTCGCGGGCGTTGTCGCCGGTGCTCGACGTCGCCGATCCGATCGAGCGCGCCTACCGTCTGGAGATTTCATCGCCCGGCATCGACCGCCCGCTGGTGCGCCGCTCTGATTTCGAACGCTACGCCGGTCATCTCGTGAAGATCGAAATGGCAGTCGCCCATCAGGGCCGCAAGCGCTTCCGTGGTACGCTCGCCGGTGTCGAAGGCAATGCGGTGCGGCTACATAGGGATGACACACGCGCGGACGAAGATGCCGACGTGCTCCTGGTGATGGAAGACATCTCCGACGCCCGGCTGGTTCTGACCGACGAGTTGATTGCGGAATCGATGCGGCGCGGCAAGCAGGCCGAGCGCGAGCTGAAGCAGAATCTCGGGCTGGTGCCGCCGCCTCCGCCGCACGCAAAAAAGAGCGATCCGGCGACGGGCAAGAAACCGAAGACCGGCAAGAAGCCGGAGCCGACGAATACAAAGAAACACCGCCTCGCTGCAGAGAGACTCCGCAGGGGCGAGATCGATCCTACCGAAGGAGACTAGGCCATGGCCGTCAGTGCCAACAAACTCGAACTGCTGCAGATCGCAGACGCGGTCGCCCGCGAAAAGTCGATCGACCGCGGGATCGTGATCGCCGCGATGGAAGACGCCATCGCCAAGGCGGCCCGCGCCCGTTACGGCAGCGAGACCGACGTTCACGCCGAGATCGACGCCAAGAAGGGCGAATTGCGGCTGTCGCGCCACATGCTGGTCGTCGAGCAGGTCGAGAACTCGTCGAACCAGATTTCGCTGGCGGACGCGCAGCGCGCCAACCCGGGCGCCCAGGTCGGCGACACCATCGCCGACACCCTGCCGCCGCTGGAGTATGGCCGCATCGCCGCGCAATCCGCCAAGCAGGTGATCGTGCAGAAGGTGCGCGAGGCCGAGCGCGACCGGCAATACCAGGAATTCAAGGACCGCATCGGCGATATCGTCAACGGCGTCGTCAAGCGCGTCGAATATGGCAGCGTTATCGTCGATCTCGGCCGCGGTGAAGCCATCATCCGCCGTGACGAAATGCTGCCGCGCGAGGTGTTCCGTAACGGCGACCGCGTCCGCGCATACATCTTCGACGTCCGCCGCGAAACCCGCGGACCGCAGATCTTCCTCTCCCGCACCCATCCGCAATTCATGGCAAAACTGTTCGCGCAGGAAGTGCCTGAGATCTATGACGGCATCGTCGAGATCAAGGCGGTGGCCCGCGATCCCGGCTCGCGCGCGAAAATCGGCGTGATTTCCCGGGATTCCTCGGTGGATCCGGTCGGCGCCTGCGTCGGCATGCGCGGCTCGCGCGTGCAGGCGGTTGTGAACGAACTGCAGGGCGAGAAGATCGACATCATTCCGTGGTCGCCCGACATTGCGACCTTCGTCGTCAACGCGCTGGCGCCCGCCGAAGTCGCCAAGGTCGTGATCGACGAGGACCGCGAGCGGATCGAGGTCGTGGTTCCCGACACCAACAACCAGCTCTCGCTGGCGATCGGCCGGCGCGGCCAGAACGTGCGCCTCGCCTCGCAATTGACCGGCTGGGATATCGACATCCTCACCGAGCAGGAAGAGTCCGAGCGCCGCCAGGCCGACTTCGAGAATTCGACCCGCGTCTTCATGGAAGCGCTGAACGTCGACGAGGTGGTCGGCCAATTGCTGGCGTCGGAAGGCTTCACCTCGGTGGAGGAACTCGCGCTGGTCGACGTCAAGGAACTGGCCAGCATTGAAGGCTTCGACGAGGAAACCGCCAACGAGCTGCAGAGCCGGGCGAAGGAATATCTGGAACAGCTCGAGACGGAGCTGGAAAACAAGCGCAAGGAACTCGGTGTGGATGATGCTTTGAAGACGGTGCCCGGCGTGACATCGAAGATGCTGGTGAAGTTCGGCGAGAACGACATCAAAACGGTCGAGGATCTGGCGGGCTGCGCCACCGACGATCTGGTCGGCTGGACCGAGCGCAAGGAAGGCGGCGAGCCGACCAAGCACCCCGGTATTCTCGACGCCAACGAGATCTCGCGCGACGATGCCGAGCGCTTGATCATGCAGGCCCGCGTCATTGCCGGCTGGATCACCGAGGCGGAACTCGCCAAACAATCCGAGGCGGCCGAGGTCACCGAAGACCAGACGGCGTAATGCGGGTGTTCCGCAAAGCCGAATATCTTTTCTGCGCGCAGACCGTGCGCAGATGACAGGAGCCACTAGACAGGCATGCTCGCTTTGGCTGACCCCGATCTCGACCATGGGCCGCGGACCGACAGGTCCGCGACCATGCGGATGTGCGCGGTCAGTTGCGAGGTACGCCCGATCGACGAACTGATCCGGTTCGTGGTCTCGCCCCAGGGCGAGGTAATCCCCGATTTGAAGCGAAAATTGCCCGGCCGCGGCCTATGGGTCCGGGCCTCGCGGCAGACCGTTGCGGAAGCGGTCCGGCGTCACCAATTTAAGCGAGGGTTCAAGCGCGACGTCCAGGTCGCGGCGACCCTTCCCGCCGATACCGAGGCCCTGCTGGAACGAAGCTGCACCGAGGCGCTGGCCATGGCGGCCAAGGCCGGTCAGGTCATTTCCGGCTTTGCCAAGGTCGAGGGCCTGCTTGAACAGGGCAGGGCCGAAGCCCTGATTCACGCTTCCGACGGCGCGGCCGACGGAATCCGCAAATTGGACGCTATCGCCGGGCAAAGGGGCGGAAATGGCGGCGAATCGCGGCATTTGCCGATTGTTACCGCTTTAACCTCGGCACAATTGGATTTGGCACTGGGCCGGTCAAATGTGATACATGCTGCGCTGCTCGCGGGCCCGGCGAGCAAAACGTTCCTGTCGCGCTGCCAGATCCTGGTTCGATACCGGATGGACGATGACGACAAGACCGGGGATGGCGGCCAGAAATTCTGACTGACGAAGATTGGTTCCGAAGCCCTGCTTCAATGACTGTGCGGATGCGCACAACGTAACGAGATTAGGACTGCTGAATGGTTGATACGAAAACGCCTGGCGACAAGACTCTGAGTGTCCCGACCAAGACCTTGACGCTGAAGCCGCGGGTCGAGACGGGCACCGTGCGCCAGAGCTTCAGCCATGGCCGGACCAAGCAGGTCGTGGTCGAGAAGCGTGGCAAGCGCCGCGTTGGCGGCGACGCGCCCGCAACCGAAACACATGCGCCCGAGCCGGCCGCCGCCAAGCCGGCGCCTGCGAAGGCGCCGCTCGGCCGCCCAGCACCGGCTGCCGCGCCGCGCGGCGGTTCGGGCGTGGTACTGCGCACCCTGACGGAAGACGAGCGTTCCGCCCGCGCCAGCGCGCTGGCCGACGCCAAGGTGCGCGAAGTCGAAGAACGGCGGCTGGCCGAGGAAGAAGCCAAGCGCCGCGCCAGCCGTGAAGGCATCGAACAGGCCGAGCGCGAGGCCGCCGAAGCCCGCCGCAAGGCTGAAGAAGAGCGGCACCGGCAGGAAGAGGAAGCCAAGCGCAAGGCCGAAGTCGAGGCCAAGAAGCGATTTGGCGAGGCCGAGGCCAAGACGACCGCGACGCCGGCACCCGCTGCGGCCCGGCCCGCCGCGGCCCGCCCGGCTGGCGCCCGTCCGACTGCAGCAGCCGTGCCGCCCGCGCGCGCGCCAGGCGTTGCCGCCGACGCTTCCGATGAAGATGAAGGTCCGCGTCAGGTCCGGCGCGGCCCCGGCGGCGCCATGCGTCCCGCGGTGCCCCCCAAGACCACCCACAAGCCGGGCCCGCAGAAGGAACGCGGCCGCCTGACGCTGGTCACCGCGCTCAATGCCGACGACGTGCGCGAACGTTCGATCGCCTCGTTCCGCCGCCGCACCCAGCGCCTGAAGGGCCACGCCGCGAACGAGCCGAAGGAAAAGCTGGTCCGCGAGGTCACGATTCCGGAAGCAATCACGATCCAGGAACTCGCCAACCGCATGTCGGAGCGCGCGGTCGACGTCATCCGCCTGCTGATGAAGCAGGGCGCGATGCACAAGATCACCGACGTGATCGATGCCGATACGGCGCAGCTAATCGCCGAGGAACTGGGCCACACCGTCAAGCGCGTCGCCGCGTCCGACGTTGAAGAAGGCCTGTTCGACGTCGTCGACGATTCCACCGATACCGAGCCGCGCTCGCCGGTCGTCACCGTGATGGGCCATGTCGACCACGGCAAGACCTCGCTGCTTGACGCACTGCGCCACGCCAATGTGGTGTCAGGCGAAGCCGGCGGCATCACCCAGCATATCGGCGCCTATCAGGTGACCTCGCCGGAAAGCGGCAAGAAGATCACCTTCATCGATACGCCCGGCCACGCCGCGTTCACCGCGATGCGCGCGCGCGGCGCCAAGGTCACCGATATCGTGATCCTGGTGGTTGCAGCCGATGACGGCGTCATGCCGCAGACGGTCGAGGCGATCAATCACGCCAAGGCGGCGAAGGTTCCGATGATCGTGGCGATCAACAAGATCGACAAGCCCGACGCCAAGGCGGAGCGCGTGCGCACCGAACTGCTGCAGCACGAGGTCCAGGTCGAATCGTTCGGCGGTGAAGTCGTCGACGTCGAGGTTTCCGCCAAGAACAAGACCAATCTCGACAAGCTGCTTGAGATGATCGCGCTGCAGGCCGAACTGCTCGACCTCAAGACCAATTCGGAACGGCCTGCCGAGGGCACCGTGATCGAGGCCAAACTCGATCGCGGCCGCGGCCCGGTGGCCACCGTGCTGGTTCAGCGCGGCACGCTCAAGGTCGGCGACATCATCGTAGCCGGCGCCGAAATGGGCCGTGTCCGCGCGCTGATCTCCGATCAGGGCGAAAACATCGACGAGGCCGGCCCCTCGGTGCCGGTCGAGGTGCTCGGCTTCAACGGACCGCCGGAAGCCGGCGACCGCCTCGCCGTGGTCGAGAACGAAGCCCGCGCCCGCCAGGTGACGAGCTATCGCGCCCACCAGAAGCGCGAGAACGCCGCCGCCTCGATCTCCGGCATGCGCGGCTCGCTCGAACAGATGATGTCGCAGCTCAAGACCGCGGGCCGCAAGGAATTCCCGCTGATCGTGAAAGCCGACGTGCAGGGCTCGCTCGAAGCCATCCTGGGTTCGCTGGAAAAGCTCGGCACCGAGGAAGTTGCCGCGCGCATCCTGCATGCGGGCGTCGGCGGCATCTCGGAATCCGACGTCACGCTGGCGGAAGGTTTCAACGCCGCGATCATCGGCTTCTCGGTGCGAGCCAACAAGGAAGCCGCGGCGGCCGCCAAGCGCAACGGCATCGAGATCCGCTACTACAACATCATCTACGATCTCGTCGACGACATCAAAAAGGCGATGT
Source organism: Bradyrhizobium sp. CSA112 (assembly GCF_029051645.1). Classification (GTDB taxonomy): domain Bacteria; phylum Pseudomonadota; class Alphaproteobacteria; order Rhizobiales; family Xanthobacteraceae; genus Bradyrhizobium. The sequence continues at coordinate 14,290 of NZ_JAACFS010000051.1, read as the reverse complement.
CCGGCCTGCTCGCGCCGACGCTGCGCGAAACCATGCTCGGTAATGCCCAGATCCTGGAAGTGTTCAACATTTCCAAGGTCGGCAAGGTCGCCGGCTGCCGCGTCACCGACGGCACCGTGGAGCGCGGCGCCAACGTTCGCCTGATCCGCGACAACGTCGTCGTGCATGAGGGCAAGCTCTCGACGCTGAAGCGCTTCAAGGATGAAGTGAAGGAAGTGCAGTCCGGCCAGGAATGCGGCATGGCGTTCGAGAATTACGGCGACATGCGTGTCGGCGACGTGATCGAGTGTTATCGCGTGGAGACCATCCAGCGCTCTCTGTAAGTCCAAATCTTGCGAAGAGCCTGGGATTTCTGAACTAGACCGTCATGCCCCGCCTTGTGCGCAATTGCGCACCGGGGCGGGGCATCCAGTAGTCGCCGCAATGACTTTGGCCACGGAAAACTGGATCACCCGCTTTCGCGGGTGATGACGACAATTGGGATTTCGACAAATGCCCCGCCATCACAACAAGGATTCCGCCCCCGGCGGCTCGCAACGGCAATTGCGCGTTGGCGAGACCGTGCGCCACGCCCTCGCCGACATTCTATCGCAGGGTAACGTGCACGACCCGGATCTCGAGGGCCACATCATCACCGTTCCCGAGGTGAGGATGTCGCCGGACCTGAAACTTGCGACGATTTACGTGATGCCGCTCGGCGGCCGCGACGCCGATATCGTGATCGCGGCGCTCGCGCGCAACAAGAAGTTCCTGCGCGGCGAAATCGCTCACCGCGTTAACCTGAAATTTGCTCCTGACCTTCGCTTTCGCGTCGACGAACGATTCGACGAAGCGGAACGGATCGAGAAATTACTGAGAACACCTGCGGTGCAAAGAGACCTCGCACCCGATTCGGACGACACGTGATGATTATGCCCACCGCCAACGGCGTGATCGCCCAGCAAACCGCCGATTCACACGACGCTGAAAAAAATATTTTCTCAGATGAGTCCCGCAACGACGGCGAGCGCCGCGTTGACGACGGCGAGCGCCGCGCTGGCGACAGCGAGCGCCGCAGCAACAACGATCCGCGCAACAAGCCGCGGCAGAACAACCAGCCGCGTCGCGACAAGCGCGACGTTCATGGCTGGGTGATTCTCGACAAGCCAATCGGCATGACCTCGACGCATGCGGTTGCCGTGCTCAAGCGCCTGTTCCAGGCCAAGCGCGCGGGCCACGCCGGCACGCTCGATCCGCTGGCTTCCGGCGGTCTGCCGATCGCGCTCGGCGAGGCCACCAAGACGGTGCCTTTCGTGATGGACGGCCGCAAGCGCTACCGCTTCACGGTCGCCTGGGGCGAGGAGCGCGACACCGACGACACCGAGGGCCGGGTTGTCAAAACCAGCGAGCTGCGGCCGTCGGCCGACGCGATCCGGGCGCTGCTGCCGCAGTTCACCGGCCTGATCGAGCAGATCCCGCCGCAATATTCCGCGATCAAGGTCCAGGGCGAACGCGCCTATGACCTGGCGCGGGACGGGGAAACCGTGGAACTAAAGCCCCGGCCGATCGAGATTCACGAATTAACCTTGGTAGAACACGGAGATAGCGGCCAATCCGTGTTCGAGGCCGAGTGCGGCAAGGGGACCTATGTCCGCGCGCTGGCCCGCGATATCGGCCGGATTCTGGGCTGTTTCGGCCATATCTGCGCGTTGCGGCGGACTTTGGTGGGCCCATTCCGCGAGACGGACATGATTCCGCTGGAAGAGTTGGAGGCTTTATGCAATAGAGCCGCGTCTGGCGAGGGAAGCCTCGCCGACGCGCTTTTGCCCGTTGAGACCGCGCTGGACGACATCCCGGCACTGGCCGTCACACGGGCTGATGCGGCAAGGCTCCACCGGGGCCAGGCCGTTTTGTTGCGCGGACGGGATGCGCCCAATAGTAGCGGCACAGTCTATGTCACGGTGGCAGGCCGGCTTCTGGCCCTCGCCGAAATTGGCAATGGCGAACTCATCCCCAAGCGCGTGTTCAACCTGACCGGGCTGACTGCCAGTCCCGGTCGCAGCAATGAGAGAGTTTGACGATGTCGATTACCGCCGAACGCAAAGCGGAAGTCATCAAGACGAGTGCCACCAAAGCCGGCGACACCGGCTCGCCCGAGGTCCAGGTTGCGATCCTGTCGGAACGCATCAACAATCTCACGGGCCACTTCAAGACCCACGTGAAGGACAATCATTCACGCCGCGGCCTTCTGAAGCTCGTGTCGACACGCCGCTCGCTTCTCGACTACATCAAGAAGAAGGACGAGGCGCGTTACAAGGCGTTGCTCGAAAAGCATAACATTCGTCGTTGATTTGAGAGTACGCGCGCGCAGTTTGCGCGCGTTTTCGCATGATCTTCCGAACAACCGGACTCCAGTTTTTGGAGACGATCATGCGCAAGGAGCATCATCCGACAAGGATCATGCTCGACAAACGTCCAGCAGCAATCCGGCCGCTGGACAGGGCAAGGTGCCCGTGACTGCCGAGAGGATGGACGCCATCCGAAAGATGAAGACCATGGCAGGATCGCCGGATGCTGATCTTCTATTGCGATCAGCGTCCCGCAATCTTGCGCATGGTCTTTGTGTTTCTGGGCGCCGCTCTCTCGTGAACCCATGAAAGAAACCGATATGTTCAATAAGCATTCCGTCGAAATCGACTGGGGTGGACGTCCCCTCAAGCTGGAAACCGGCAAGATCGCCCGTCAGGCCGACGGCGCCGTGCTCGCCACCTATGGCGAGACCGTCGTGCTCGCCACCGTCGTCGCCGCGAAGTCGCCGCGCGAGGGCGTCGACTTCCTGCCGCTGACCGTCGACTATCAGGAAAAGACCTACGCCGCGGGCCGCATTCCCGGCGGTTATTTCAAGCGCGAGGGACGCCCGACCGAAAAGGAAACGCTGGTTTCCCGCCTGATCGACCGCCCGATCCGCCCGCTGTTCGCAGACGGCTGGCGCAACGAAACGCAGGTCATCGTCACCGTGCTCTCGCACGACATGGAGAACGATCCCGACGTGGTGGCGATGGTCGCCGCCTCCGCAGCGCTGACGCTGTCGGGCGTGCCGTTCAAGGGACCGATCGGCGCCGCGCGTGTCGCCTTCAGCAACGACGAATACATCCTCAACCCGACGCTCGATGAAATGACCGACACGCAGCTCGAGCTCGTCGTCGCCGGCACGTCGGACGCGGTGCTGATGGTCGAGTCCGAAGCCAAGGAGCTTTCGGAAGAGATCATGCTTGGCGCCGTCATGTTCGGTCATCGCCACTTCCAGCCGGTGATCAAGGCGATCATCGAGCTGGCCGAGAAGGCCGCCAAGGATCCGCGCGAAGTCACCATCATCGACAACAGCGCGATCGAGAAGGAAATGCTCGGCCTGATCGAGCAGGAGCTGCGCTCCGCCTACGCCATCCCGATCAAGCAGGACCGCTACGCGGCGGTCGGCAAGGCCAAGGAAAAGGTGATCGCGCACTACTTCCCGGAAGGGCAGGAGCCGAAATACGACAAGCTGCGCATCGCCGGCGTGTTCAAGGAGCTCGAGGCCAAGATCGTTCGCTGGAACATCCTCGACACCGGCAAGCGCATCGACGGCCGCGATTCCAAGACCGTGCGCAACATCATCGCTGAAGTCGGCGTGCTGCCGCGCGCCCACGGTTCGGCGCTGTTCACCCGCGGCGAAACCCAGGCGATGGTTGTGACCACGCTCGGCACCGGCGAGGACGAGCAGTATATCGACGCGCTGTCGGGAACGTATAAAGAGACGTTCCTGCTGCACTACAACTTCCCTCCCTACTCGGTCGGCGAGACCGGACGCCTCGGCGGCACCAAGCGCCGCGAAATCGGCCACGGCAAGCTTGCCTGGCGCGCGATCCATCCGGTCCTGCCGCCGCACCACGAGTTCCCCTACACGGTGCGTGTGGTCTCGGAGATCACCGAATCCAACGGCTCCTCGTCGATGGCCTCGGTGTGCGGCGCCTCGCTGGCGCTGATGGATGCGGGCGTGCCGCTGAAGCGGCCGACCGCGGGCATCGCGATGGGCCTGATCCTGGAAGGATCGCGCTTTGCGGTTCTGTCCGACATCCTCGGCGACGAGGATCATCTCGGCGACATGGACTTCAAGGTGGCCGGCACCGACCAGGGCATCACCTCGCTGCAGATGGACATCAAGATCGAGGGCATCACCGAGGAGATCATGAAGGTCGCGCTCGGCCAGGCCAGGGAAGGGCGGATCCACATCCTCGGCGAAATGGCCAAGGCGCTCACCAATGCCCGCGCCGAGCTCGGCGAGTACGCGCCGCGCATCGAGACCTTCAAGATCGCGACCGACAAGATCCGTGAAGTGATCGGCACCGGCGGCAAGGTGATCCGCGAGATCGTCGAGAAGACCGGCGCCAAGGTCAACATCGAGGACGACGGCACCGTCAAGGTCGCCTCCAACGACGGCGAGGCGATGAAGGCCGCGATCAAGTGGATCAAGTCGATCGCCTCCGATCCGGAGATCGGTCAGATCTACGACGGCACCGTGGTCAAGGTGATGGAGTTCGGCGCGTTCGTGAACTTCTTCGGTGCCAAGGACGGCCTCGTCCACATCAGCCAGCTCGCTTCGGCGCGCGTGCAGAAGACCTCCGACGTCGTCAAGGAGGGCGACAAGGTCAAGGTCAAGCTGCTCGGCTTCGACGACCGCGGCAAGACCCGGCTGTCGATGAAGGTGGTCGATCAGACCACCGGCGAGGACCTTGAGGCCAAGCAGAAGGCGGAAGGTCAGGCGCCGCGCGAAGCGGCCGGCGAGTAAGGCATCGCTGGAGCCCGGTTCTGATGGATCAGAACCGGGCTCCAGTCTTTCTTTGACGCGTTTTCTTCACGCGAACCGGTACCCACCCACGGATCAAGTCCGAGGGTTTCGCTCGAAAACGCTCTAAAATGTGAACAAAGGGCGGCCGGAAGGCCGCCCTTTTTTGTTATCCGCCTGCGTTACATTGGGAGTATTGAGGCACCTGTGCGGTTCCGCCGCAGGGCGCGAGGACAGAAAATGAAACCCGATTCCGATAGTCACCCGTAGCTTGCCGCGCGCAGCGGCGCACGGCGTCCCGTTCGCAAGGTACCCACACCAATTGCCCACAGGTAAGGAGAAATCGATGTCATTCATGTCCCGGCGCCAACTGATGTTTGCCGCAACCGGTGTCGCTGCCGTTGCGGCAGCCCCCCGTTTCGTATTCGCGCAGGCCGCGGCTCCCGCTGCCGCAGAGGGTCCATTCACGCTGCCGCCGCTTGGTTATCCGACGAATGCGTTCGAGCCTCATATCGACACCAAGACGATGGAAATCCATCACGGCAAGCACCACGCCGCCTATGTCGCCAACCTCAACACTGTCGCCAAGACCAATCCGCGGTTGGGAACAGCGAAGATCGAGGACGTGCTCGGCAATCTGAACGCGCTGGACGACAGCATCAAATTCACCGTCCGCAACAATCTCGGCGGCCACGCCAACCACACCATGTTCTGGGAAATCATGGGCCCGAACGGCGGCAAGCCCGAGGGCGAGGTGCTGGCGGCGATCGACCGCGACCTTGGCGGCATGGAAAAATTCCAGAACGACTTCAACGCCGCGGGCGGGCGCCAGTTCGGCTCCGGCTGGGTGTTCGTGACCGTCAGCAAGGACGGCAAGCTCGCGATCGAGACCCGCCCGAACCAGGATAATCCGATGATGGACGGCAAGCGCGCTTTGATGGGCAACGACGTCTGGGAGCACGCTTATTATCTGAACTACCAGAACCGCCGCGCCGACTATCTGAAGGCGTGGTGGAACACGGTGAACTGGAGCAAGATCGCGGAACGTTATGCCGCCGCGAAGGCCGGTACGCTCGGCGCGTGAGCGCATTCGATGTAAAAAGGGCGGCCTTTCGGCCGCCCTTTGTTTTGTCATTGCGTTTCCGCCAAGCCTCAGGCGACCTCGAACCGATCGAGGTTCATCACCTTGGCCCACGCCGCCACGAAATCCCTGGCGAACTTCTCCTTCGAGTCCGCACACGCATAGACTTCCGCAAAGGCGCGGAGCTGCGCGTGCGAACCGAAGATCAGGTCGACGCGGGTGCCGGTCCACTTGATCGCATTCGTCTTGCGATCGCGGCCCTCGTACGCGCCGTCTGAGCCGGCAGGCTGCCATTGCGTGCCCATGTCGAGCAGGTTGACGAAGAAGTCATTCGTCAGCGTGCCGGGCTTGTTGGTGAACACGCCATGCTTGGAGCCGCCGAAATTCGCGCCGAGAACGCGCAGGCCGCCGACGAGAGCCGTCATCTCGGGACCCGTGAGCCGCAGCAATTGCGCCCGGTCCACCAACGCCTCCTCAGGCTTCATGAACTGATGCTTCTTGCTGCTGACAAAGTTGCGGAAGCCATCGGCACGCGGTTCAAGCGGGGCAAAGGACTCGACGTCGGTCTGATCCTGCGACGCATCCATGCGCCCCGGCGTGAAGGGCACCTTCACGTCAAGCCCGGCATCCTTTGCGGCCTTTTCGACCGCTGCGCAGCCGCCGAGAACGATCACGTCGGCAAGCGAAACCTTCTTGCCGAACTCCTTCTGGATCGCTTCGAGCTTCTGCAGCACCGTCTTGAGTTCGGCCGGCTGGTTGACTTCCCAGTCCTTCTGCGGGCTGAGACGAATACGCGCGCCGTTCGCGCCACCGCGCTTATCGGAGCCGCGGAACGTCGACGCCGACGCCCATGCAGTCGAGACCAGCTGGGACACCGACAGGCCTGAGCTAAGAATCTTCGCCTTCAGCGCGGCGATATCAGCCTCGCCGATCAGCGGATGATCCACCGCCGGGATCGGGTCCTGCCAGATCAGCGTCTCCTTCGGCACCAGCGGGCCAAGGTAGCGCGCGATCGGGCCCATGTCGCGGTGCGTGAGCTTGAACCACGCCCGCGCGAACGCGTCGGCGAGCTGGTCCGGATGCTCGTAGAAGCGCCGCGAGATCTTCTCGTAGGCCGGATCGAAACGCAGCGACAGGTCGGTGGTCAGCATGGTCGGCACATGCTTCTTCGACTTGTCGTAGGCGTCCGGGATCGTGGCTTCCGCGCCCTTCGCCTTCCACTGCTTCGCGCCGGCCGGGCTCTCGGTCAGCTCCCATTCGTTTTCGAACAGGTTCTTGAAGAACTGATTGCTCCACTTCGTCGGCGTCTGCGTCCAGGTGACTTCCGGGCCGCCGGTGATGGCATCGGCGCCGACGCCCGTGCCATGCTTGCTCTTCCAGCCGAGGCCCTGCTCCTCGAGCGCACCGCTTTCCGGGGCCGGCCCCACCAGCGACGGATCGCCGGCGCCGTGGGTCTTGCCGAAGGAGTGGCCACCGGCAATCAGCGCGACGGTCTCCTCGTCGTTCATCGCCATGCGGAAGAACGTTTCGCGGATGTCCTTGGCCGCCGCGATCGGATCCGGATTGCCGTTCGGCCCTTCCGGATTGACGTAGATGAGGCCCATCTGCACGGCGCCGAGCGGCTCGGAGAGCTGCCGTTCGCCGCTGTAGCGTTCGTCACCGAGCCACGTGCCCTCAGGCCCCCAGAACAGCTCTTCGGGCTCCCAGACATCGGCGCGGCCGCCGGCGAAGCCGAACGTCTTGAAGCCCATCGATTCGAGGGCGACGTTGCCCGCGAGGATCATCAGGTCGGCCCACGAGATCTTCCGGCCGTATTTCTGCTTGATCGGCCACAACAGCCGGCGCGCCTTGTCGAGGTTGGCGTTGTCAGGCCAGCTATTCAGCGGCGCGAAGCGCTGCTGACCCGCGCCGGCGCCGCCGCGGCCATCGGTGATGCGGTAGGTGCCCGCACTGTGCCAGGCCATGCGGATCATCAGGCCGCCATAGTGACCGAAGTCGGCCGGCCACCACTCCTGCGATTCCGTCATCAGCGCATGCAGGTCCTTGATCACGGCGTTGAGGTCGAGGGTCTTGAATTCCTTGGCGTAGTCGAACGCCTCGCCCATCGGATCGGACAGAGTGGAATTGCGGTGGAGAATCGAAACGTCCAGCGCGTCCGGCCACCAGTCGCGGTTCGTTGGTCCGCGCGCGCCCGTGAACGGGCATTTGGTTTTGTCATCCATGGTCGTCTCCTAGGGTGGTCCCTGTTCAGATTGGAGGCAATCTAAGCACGACATCCCATCAGGTAAAGTTGATTTTAATGATCGAACCGATAAGATGATCTGATGATCCAGATGACGCTCAGACAGCTCCGCTACTTCGACGCGCTGGTACGTCACGGCCATTTCGGACGCGCGGCAGAGTCATGTTCCATCTCGCAGCCGGCGCTTTCGATGCAGATCAAGGAAATGGAGGAAACCCTCGGCGGCGTGCTGCTGGAGCGCAGTGCACGACAGGTGACGCTGACGAAATTCGGCGAAGAGATCGTCCAGCGCGTCCGTGACATCCTGCGTTCGGTCGACGAACTCGGCGACTTCGCGCGCGCCTCGCGCGACCGGCTCGCGGGCCGGCTGCGCATCGGCATGATCCCGACGATTGCGCCCTATCTGTTGCCGAAGGTGATCGAGAACCTCGCGCGCATGCATCCGGAACTCGACATTCACGTCCGCGAGACGCTGACGCCGAAGCTGATCAAGGAAGTCGCTGAAGGCCGGCTGGATACGGCGATCGTTGCGCTTCCGGTATCCGAACCTTCGCTGACCGAAGTCGCGTGTTTTTCGGAAAATTTCCTGCTGGTGCGGCCGGGCGAGGATGAGGGCACGCCGGTGCCGAGCCACGAGACGCTGCGCGAGATGCGCCTTTTGCTGCTCGAAGAGGGACACTGCTTCCGCGACCAGGCGCTGTCGTTCTGCAACATGCAATCGTCGCCGCCGCGGGAAGTGCTGGACGCGAGCTCGCTGTCGACGCTCGTTCAGATGGTCGGCGCCGGCATCGGCGTCACCCTGATCCCGGAAATGGCGGTCGCGGTAGAAACCCGTTCGGCGCCGGTCTCCGTCGCGCGCTTCAGGAACCCGCAACCGTCGCGAACCATTGGCATGGTCTGGCGCAAGACCAGTCCGCTCGCCGCACAGCTCCAGCAAATCTCCGAAGTGGTTTGCCTCGCAGCCGACGCATTGCGCGAACAGCGCAAGGCGAAATCGCCATTGCGGAAATGACGGGCCTGACGATGCCCGCTTCGGGAGATACCGATTTGCCACAACCCGTCATTCGCCTCGCCCGCGCTGACGAATATGACGAGGTCGCGCGGGTCTGGATGGAGAGCTGGGTATCAACCGGGCTCGAAGACGCCAGCAATTTCCTGCTGGCGAAACTGCGCGCGCGCGTTCCGATGGAGGTCGAGAAGGGCTGGAGCCTCTACGTCGCCGACGTCAATGGAAGATTGGCGGCGATGCTGGCGATGCATTTGCCTGACCGCTATCTCGACCAGCTATTCGTCGCGCCGGAATATCAGGGCAACGGTCTCGGACGCCGATTGCTTGCCTTCACGCGACAACATCTGCCGGATGAAATCTGGCTACGCTGCGTGCGCGAGAACGAAAAGGCATGGCGCTGGTACGAGCGCGAGGGCTTTGTGTTCGAGAAGGAGCAGGTCGAGCCGATGACCGGCTTCGTGATGAAGTATTACCGATGGAAGAAGAGCAACTGATCCGAGGCGTGCGAAGCATCTTCGCCTTGCGCATCGCTTGCGCACGCTCTAGTTTCACAATGGCCCCGATGCGCTTTGCGCTTCGGGCCTTGCTGGCCGCGAGCCGAGACCAGACCATGCCAGCGATGCCTAGAGCGACACTCCGGTATCATTTCAGTTCGCCAGTCGTGACGCTGACGCAATCCTGCGCGACATTTCGCAATTGATCCGAAAGGGAAACGTCTGATGATAAAGCTTTACTGGTCGCCCCGCTCCCGCTCCATCTCCGCGATCTGGCTGCTGGAAGAGACCGGGCTGCCTTACGAGCGCGTGCTGACGGATATTTCGACCGGCGCGCAGAAGGCACCGGAATATCTCGCGATCAATCCGATGGGCAAGGTGCCGGGGCTGAAGGATGGCGACGCGGCGCTCGGCGAAGCCGCCGCGATCTGTGCCTATATCGCCGACCGCTATCCGGAAACCGCACTGGCGCCGGCCGTGACCGATCCGCTGCGGGCGAGATATCTGCAGTGGCTGTTCTTTTCGCCCAGTTGCATCGAGCCGGCGCTGATCCAGATGTTCACGAAACTGGAGGTGCCGCCGAGCACGGCGGCGTGGGGCAGCGCGACGCAGACGTTCGACGTGCTCGATGCCGCCTTGCAAAAGGGTCCATGGATTCTCGGCGAAAAATTCTCCGCGGCCGACATCATGCTGGGCTCAGGCCTGAACTTCGCGGTGCGGGCGTTCAAGATGGTGCCGCCACGGCCGTCGTTCGACGCCTATATCGACCGCTGCGTGGCGCGCCCGGCGTTCCAGCGTGCGGAGAAGATCGCGGCGGGATGAAGTGAACGTAGCCCGGATGCAGCGAAGCGCAATCCGGGAGTAATGCGCCGCTTGCGAGATGTCCCGGATTTCGCTTCGCTGCATCCGGGCTACAAGATCCTACTCCGCCTTCAGTTCTTCCGGGCGCGGCATCGAAATCACGTTATAGCCGGAATCGACATAGTGGATTTCGCCGGTGACGCCGCCCGAAAGGTCGGACAGCAAATAGAGCGCGGAGCCGCCGAGTTCTTCCAGCGTCACGCCGCGGCCGAGCGGCGAATGCTTCTGCTGGAACGCGAACATCGCGCGTGCGTCGCCGATGCCCGAGCCCGCCAGCGTACGCACCGGACCCGCCGAGATCGAATTGATGCGGATCTTGCGCGGGCCGAAATCGGCAGCGAGATAGCGCACGGTGGCTTCAAGCGCAGCCTTCGCCACACCCATCACGTTATAATTCGGCATCACGCGCACCGAGCCGCCGAAGGTCAGCGTGATCATCGAGCCGCCGCTCTCCGGCATCAGTTCGGCCGCGCGCTTGGCGAGCTCCGTAAAGGAGAAGCAGGAGATCAGCATGGTGCGCGAGAAATTCTCGCGCGTGGTGTCGGCATAGCGTCCCTTCAACTCGTTCTTGTCGGAGAACGCGATGGCATGGACGAGAAAATCGAGATGGCCCCATTTGGCCTTGAGTGCCGCGAATACGGAATCGACGCTCGCAATATCCTCGACGTCGCACGGCAACACGGTGTCTATACCGAGCGATTGCGCCAGGGGCTTGACGCGCTTGCCCAGCGCATCGCCCTGGTACGTGAAGGCCAGTTCGGCGCCCTGCGCGTGCAGCGCTTTCGCAATGCCCCACGCGATCGAATGATCATTGGCGACGCCCATGATCAGTCCGCGCTTGCCTTTCATCAGGTCTTGCATCGTACGCTCGCTCCCATTTCTTCGACGTCATCACACGCGAACGCGGGTGATCCAGTATTCCAGAGGGTCAGTGATTTAGCCGAGAGGCTGCGGCGTACTGGATGCCCCGCCCCAGTGCGCAATTGCGCATAAGGCGGGGCATGACGAGTACATCACGCATCCATCCGCTTGAACACCAGCGTGGCGTTGGTGCCGCCGAAGCCGAAGGAGTTCGACAGCACGGTGCCGAGCTTGGCATTGTCGATGCGCTTGCGCACGATCGGCATGTCGGCGAAGATCGGATCGAGCTCGGTGATGTGAGCGCTCTCGCAGACGAAGCCATTGTTCATCATCAGAAGCGAATAGATCGCCTCCTGCACGCCGGTGGCGCCGAGCGAGTGACCGGTCAGCGCCTTGGTCGCCGAGATCGGCGGGCACTTGTCGCCGGTGCCAAAGACCTTGCGTATCGCCTCGATCTCCGGGGGATCGCCGGCCGGCGTCGAGGTCGCATGCGGATTGATGTAATCGATCGGTGTCTTCACGGTTTCGAGCGCCATGCGCATGCAGCGCTCGGCGCCCTCGCCCGACGGCGCGACCATGTCATAACCGTCTGACGTGGCGCCATAGCCAACCACTTCGGCGTAGATGCGCGCGCCGCGCGCCTTGGCGTGCTCGAGTTCTTCCAGCACCACCACGCCGGCGCCGCCGGCAATGACGAAGCCGTCGCGGTTGACGTCGTAGGGGCGCGAGGCCGTGGCGGGCGTGTCGTTGTATTTCGAGGACATCGCGCCCATCGCGTCGAACAGCACCGACAGCGACCAGTCGAGCTCCTCACAGCCGCCGGCGAAGATCACGTCCTGCTTGCCGATCTGGATCGTCTCATAGGCGTTGCCAATGCAATGGTTCGAGGTCGCGCAGGCCGACGAGATCGAATAGTTCACACCCTTGATCTTGAACCAGGTCGCGAGCGTGGCCGACGCCGTTGACGACATCGCCTTCGGCACCGCGAATGGCCCAACCCGTTTGGGCCCCTTGCTCCGGGTGATGTCGGCCGCTTCCACGATGGTGCGCGCGGACGGCCCGCCGGAGCCCATAATGATGCCGGTGCGGACGTCGGAGACTTCCGTGGGCGTCAGTCCGGAATCCTGGATCGCCTGCTCCATCGCGATGTGATTCCATGCTGCGCCCTCGCCGAGGAAGCGCATCGCGCGGCGGTCGATGACGTCGGCCGGATTGATGGTCGGCGCGCCCTGCACCTGCGAGCGGAAGCCCAGCTCGGCGTACTTGTCGGCGCGCTTGATCCCGGATTTTGCGTCGTGAAGGCTCGCAAGCACTTCCTGGGTGTTGTTTCCGATGGACGAGACAATGCCCATCCCCGTTATGACAACCCGCTTCATGATCGCCTCGCCCTACCGTTTCCGTTCGTCAGTGAAGATATTTGATTGCATGATCGGCGCCGCTCAGGTGGGCGCGGTGCCCTGCTTGAACAACCCGACCTTCAGGTCCTTGGCGCGATAGATAATCTCGCCATCCATGGAAAGCCAGCCGTCGGCAACGCCAAGCACCAGCTTTGAGCGCATCACGCGTTTCATGTCGATGTTGTACACAACCTTGCGAGCGTTCGGCAGCACCTGGCCGGAGAACTTCAGTTCGCCCAATCCCAGTGCCCGGCCGCGTCCTTCGCCGCCGATCCAGCCCAGGTAGAAGCCGACCATCTGCCACATCGCGTCGAGGCCGAGACATCCGGGCATGACCGGATCGTTCTTGAAATGGCAGCCAAAGAACCACAGGTCCGGCTTCACATCGAGTTCGGCGCGGATCAGGCCCTTGCCGAATTCACCCCCATTCTCGCTAATTTCGGTGATGCGGTCGAACATCAGCATCGGCGGCAGCGGCAATTGGGCATTGCCCGGGCCGAACATCTCGCCTCGGCCGCAGGCCAGCAAATCCTCGTATTCATAACCGCCGCGCCGATCCAGCATCGTATCCAGCCTCTCATTAGATGTCCCGATGGAGCGCTTTCTGAGCGAACCGGACCCGTTTCCCTACGGGAGAACGTCTGCTTCCCGCAATTCGGCGCTACTTAGGGTGCTATCGGCATTAGCCTCTGCCGAAATCGCATATGTGGTCCGCGCGCTCTGTAACATAGGCATCAATGCCCGGCAAAGCACTGGAACGGGCTAAAACGCCGCGTTGGTGCGCTCGTTCCCCCTTAACCTTGGGCGGGTTCTAGTTGCGAAAAACTTGCATCTACCTGATTTCCTTTTATATTGGGCAAGAATATTGCCCAAGTTAGCGCGTGGTGCCCGAAGTGGACATGAACGACCAAGCCCCGACCCCGAACGACGACGGTATCGATCCGGCCGCCCGCGCCGCCGGACATCAGCCGGCGTTGACCGGCTGTCCCTGGCACGACGTCAACGAAATGCTGCAGGCCGCCGGTCTCCGGCCCACCCGCCAGCGCATGGCACTGGGCTGGCTCCTGTTCGGCAAGGGCGCCCGCCATCTGACCGCGGAAATGCTGTACGAGGAAGCGACGCTGGCCAAGGTTCCGGTATCGCTGGCGACCGTCTACAACACGCTCAATCAGCTCACCGATGCCGGCCTGCTGCGTCAGGTCTCGGTCGACGGCACCAAGACCTATTTCGACACCAACGTCACCGCACACCACCACTTCTATCTCGAGAACAACCACGAGCTGGTCGACATTCCCGATCCGCACTTGGTGCTGTCGAAGATGCCGGACGTGCCGGAAGGCTACGAGATCGCCCGCGTCGACATGGTCGTGCGCCTGCGCAAGAAGCGCTAGCTGTCGCGGTCGTCCCTGCGAACGCACTAGCTGATGCACACATCGTGGCTGCGACGGAATGACTCGCCCGTTGATTTGGCCTTCCCGGGCGAAGAGTCACTGTGATTCTGTGTCTGGCACTTCGATTCCATTGAGGTGCCAAGATGTTGAACG
>NZ_JAACFS010000050.1 GCF_029051645.1 Bradyrhizobium sp. CSA112 | reverse complement strand
TCCAGCATTGTCGCAACACTATCCCCGGGCCTCACCCCGAGCCCGATCAGATGATGCGCGAGCCGGTTCGCCCGTGCATTGAGCTCGCCATAGCTTAAGCGCGCGTCCGCATCGACCACCGCCACCGCGTCCGGCGCTTGACGCACCTGCGCCTCGAACAGCTGATGGATGCACTGCTCCGCCGGATAGGGGGCCGCCGTCCGGTTCAACTCCTCCAGGAGATACGTACGCTCAGCGGACGACAGCAGCTCAATCCGCGCGACCGCTTGCCGCGCATCGGCCATCACAGCACACAACAAATTTTGCAAATGCTGCGTCATGCGGTCGATCTGCTTGGGCGCCAAGCGACTAGCATCAAAGTGCCATCGGAAGCTCCCATCCAGAGCGCAAACCTCAAACGTTAGCAAATCGCCGGATAGGGTTGTCTCAGAACGCGGGCTCGAAGCCAGATCACCAGCGGCAGAAGAGCTATTTGTCGTAACCGTAACGCCAATCGGCCAGGGTCGCCGCGATCGTAGCGCCTCCCTACCCCGCAAGCTCGGAGCGCGCGCGATCACATCCCGCGCAAAGCTATCGTGCTCGCTCAGTTCGGCGCATTCGGCGGCCACCACCCTGCGCACCTCTGCAAAATCATGACCAAGATCAATGGTAATTTCCATCGGCACGACAGAAGCGACAATCACCTCCGCCGCCTTCAACCGGGCCCGCGATCCATTCTGTGCGGGCGTCCATCCCAATTGGAGCTGTGATTCGCCAGTGACGCGAGCGAGATAGGTCAGCCAAGCAGTTATTAGGTGTTCCGTGCGATCAAATGGCGACAGCCTAGCCAAAGCACTTGGAATGAGCCACGAACTCGACTGCCATATGGGTGGAGTCGCAGCTTCTGAAGCCGACAGAAACGGAAGCTGCAATATTTTGAACTGCTCAAGCCGCTGCCGCCAAAAACTCTCCCGAGGCGCCAGCATTTCATGGGCAACAGTTATGTCCCGAGCCTCGTCATCGCTTAAAATCGGGAGGCGATGCCCTAGATCCAGATCGGACTGCCTCGCGAGTGCCCGCGCATCCAGAGCCTCACCATCCGGGCTGTCAAACCAAACATCAACATCCTCTGTTCCCGTCGCCACACGCCAGTGGCTGGGGTGGATTTCAACCAGGGAACCCGGCGAAAAGCCCGAGCGGCCAGACGACGCCTCCAAGCACCTGACTGCGACAACGTCATCGCCCACAAGAGCCTTGGACAGACATAAAGGATTGGAATGATGCGGCCCAAAGTCTAAGGCGCGCGTCATCGCTGAGAGATCTTGCGCGGATCTATCCCATCGCAGACAGCCCGCAGCATCTGGGCGTCGGCGCCTCGGAAAATAGCTTCTGTCCGCTAGCGCCTGCGGACGGGCGGCAAGCCTTTCGTTCGTTAACCCAGTTAAAAGCTCGCGGAATCCCTCGACTGCGGCTTCATAACATTTGAGGTTCAGGCTTAACGCGGTGTCGGTAGGTCCAATCAGGACTTGGCGTTGAACCACCAGGTCACCCGTATGAACACCATCATCTATGCGATGCCACGTGATGGCATATTCGGACTCTTGGGCCAGCAGCGCCCAAGACGTCGCATGAGTTCCCGCATACCGTGGTAAGGGACCGTCGTGGTAATTGAAAGCACCTCGACGCACTCGCCCAAACACATCCGCCGGCAATATGAACGGATTGGCAACAGAAAATATCCACTCCACCGGTTCGGTACTGAGCAATGTGGCAAGCTCTTCAACGCTCGCTAGGCACAAGACATTGGCGCGAGCGGCCCAATCGCGGAAGATGGCGTCGGCACACAGGGCCGCGCCGATGACGTAGCCCATCTCCATTGCTAACTCTGCACACCTAATAGCTAGCGTACCACCACCAACAAAGACGGTAGAACCAATTGGTGAGGCTGCAGGTCGTTGCCCACCCCAATCGCCGAGTTCGCAACTCGATGAGGCCAACACACATATGTCGTGATGTTCGTACCCCACGTCCATGACAAAACCTCCACGTGTGTGACGCGCCGAGCGTGTGGCCACCGAGAGACGCGCGCCGGCGTGCACCGGAGGAGACCGATGGGCCATCTTCACGCTCCAGCCAAGCCGTCGCGTAGCCTGGGCAATTCCCGCCCGACGCGCCGCGCCACATAATGACCTAAACCTCTCACAGCAGTTGAGATTTGCTCGGGAGTAACCGAGCTGAACGCCAATCGGATCCGGCAGTCTTGAGAGTTATCCAGTGCGAAGAAGCTCATCGGCATAACAATGACATTGTAATGCGTTGCGCACTCGTCCGCGGTGTTCGCGTCAAATCTGAAAGGAAGATCGAGAGTCAGAAAGAAGCCGCCGGCAGGACGATTCCATCGAACCTGGTCCGACAAAGGCGAAAACACATCGTCCAGCTGACACAACATAAGGTCGCGATTTGCACGATACCAATCCAGCGCCGGCCGGATCCAGCCACGTAAGCTTGTCCGCTGTTCGATCAAGAGCCCCGCCACAATCGCTTGGCTAATTTGGCTCGTATTCACGGTACCGAAGCTCTTGCGCTGAACCAGATCTTCCCAAAGTGTCCGGCAAGCACCTGCGTCTCCAAAGATGGTATCGGGCAGTATTGCTGCTCCGACGCGAAGAGCTGGGCTTAGCGTCTTGGAGAATGTTGACAGGTAGATAACACTTCCGACCTCATCCAAAACGGCCATCGGAGGCACCGCATCTCCTTCATACCGAAATGGCCCATATGGATTGTCCTCCAAAACGACGATCCGATGTTTGGCGCACACTTCGAGGATCTCCCGTCGTGCGACCACATCGAGGACGCGTCCTGTCGGATTATCAAAATCGGGAATAAGATATGTTGCCCGAGCTCTTCGACCATTTCGGCCCAATTGCACAACGGCGGACTCGATCGCGTCTGCAACGCAAGACGCTGAATTGGACAACGCTGCAATAGGCACCCTCGCAGCATTAGCTGCACCAATTGCTCCAATATAGGTGGGATTG
Organism: Bradyrhizobium sp. CSA112; assembly: GCF_029051645.1. GTDB lineage: Bacteria > Pseudomonadota > Alphaproteobacteria > Rhizobiales > Xanthobacteraceae > Bradyrhizobium. The sequence goes on along the minus strand of NZ_JAACFS010000050.1, from coordinate 38,653 downwards.
CAGACCAGGAGCACATCCGAAGATTCGGGACACAGCGCCGGCACGCAGAGAGCGAGCGCTTCCTGGCATCCTGAGGTGATCAGGACGCGATCCGCCTTAACGGGGAGCCCCTCATCGGATCGCACCTGTTGCGCAACAAGCTCGTTGATGATTCCCGCTGTTCGACCATACTGCAACAACTGAGACCATACTTGGCCACGATCGCCAGCCCAATACCTTTGATACACACCGAATGCATTCAACAGCGCATGGGGGTTGAGTCTATCGAAAAACCGGTCACTCGGCCTACCAGACGCAAGCGAGACAGCTGAGGGAAACCGACTCGAGACCTCGTTCAGGAAATTCATTGCCGAACTTTGCAACCGGAAATCCATCATGGAGCCTTGGAGGAGGACGGAGCTATGGAGATCACGCCTACGTCGGAACACGAGCACGACTGGAGGTCTAAGGGCGTACGCCTCTTCGCTCAATACTTGCCGGACTGTTCAAGCTGGTCAAAAAGCTGCTGGACGTTCGATTCAAGGAAACCACTCTCTCCATCTCGGCGAATGATTTCGAAGCTAAGCCCCGTCTCAATGGAGCGGCTCGAGAAGGCCTGTGTCAGTCCAGGGCCACGTATCACATTCGTGTCAAATCCCAGACCACGAGACTTTAGGGTCTCTACAGCAGCATCCACGTCGTCGACCTCAAGAGCGATATGAGCAACTCCAACGCCGTGACGCCGCACGAGCTCTGAGACCTGAGAAGCCGGCTCAGTACCCTGACACAAAACAAACCTGATGCCCCTGCTCTCGAACTCAGCAGATAGCATGCCCGTCGCTCGACCCTTGATGTGAAAACGGCGCTTCAACTCAAAACCTAGCACGTCCCGAAAGAATTGAATTGAGGCCTCAAGATCGAGCACAGCAATCGCAATATGATCGATCCCGCGAAATTGCGACACCGGACTCGCGGTTGTCCGGATGTCATCGGAAGTCGCACCCACTCCGAGCTTGCTATCGATCGTTTTCTGCATAGCACCCACTTTCGATCACACAATCCGACAATCAGGCCAAAGCGACCTCATCGCGCGAGCGACAGGCAAACCCTGCTACCAGCAGATCAGCCCTGTCCTAGCGTCAAGGTTCTTCAGAATCCTCTGCTCGAGGTCCGCCAACTCAGCCTTACGCCTGGCCACATCCGATTGAGCGCGGAAGAGCTTGGCTTTGAGCTCTTCTCGTTGCCTCATTGCTTCTCGAAGTTCCCAACCGTCCTGCACCGGCTAATTACCTATCTACGAGCGAACGCCGCCTGTCAGCTCCGAAAACATTGCCTGCGCTTCCGCTGCTGCTGGTGTCAGATCGCCGCGCTTCAGCTGGAGGCGGACGTCCGCCAGACCAATCTGTTGGAACGGCTCGCGGCACATCACCTCGAACATGGTGCGCAGCACCTCTTGATTGGCGTCGTTCCGTCCAATTCCGGGTGCAGAGCAATCCTGTCCTCGCCGGGAGACCGAAGCGCCATCAGGAGATGAGAGGCCCCGCGACGGCCACGCACGTGATGGGCGCAGCAGCATCAGCATCAGCTTCAGCATGGCACTGATTTGGATCAATCGAGCAAGTTTCATCTGAACTCTCTTAGACAAGGGCTGCAATCGTGGTTGTAACGGATCACCCCCGCATCTCAAGCAACCGACGTGCCAATGACGTTCTGCGAGCGTTTCCTGAAGAAACAACGCGCCTCTCGCTGCGCTGGCGGAATGCTGCCGTCTTACTGTCGGGCTTGGGACATCGACGTCTTGAACCAGACACAGCTCAACACAACAACACGGACGGTCAATGGCGACGATCGCCAAAAGAGCAATTGCCCGAGATCACCCTTGCTGGTCAGAATGCTCTCGCCGCCATTTTTGAGGGTCTCATCATCGAGTGAGAACATCGTGCGATAGGCATCACGCTCGATGCTGGCTCTCTCGCAAGGGGGCGGGGAGAATATCCTCTCGGTGAAGCAAGAGATCGGTTTGCTCGACCGAGGCAAACCGGGGCAGCCTGAATTCATGGAAAAAGACAGCCCAAACAAAACCGGTATCAGTCGTGGCGTCACCGACTGCCGAAATGGGTAGCTGGCCACCACCTCACTGCCGAACTCAGGGAGGAGCACGTCGCCTCCAGTCGAGTTCAAGCCGACGCCGACCAAGCTTCATGGCTTTCCTGCACCGTTTCAGCTTGCGAGCTATCTGAACTCGGACACGCGGCTCACAACCATTACCTTGATGGTTTGATCCGCAAGGCTGATCGCGCGCTCGGTGCCGAGACGCTGCCGGCGAAATATCGGTTCAACTTTCAAGCAGGAAAACGGCATGCCGGCAGCCAAGAATTCCCCCGATACGTTGATCGCCATCTGCGACACCATCGCGTCCGGCGTCATGTCGTATGCGAAGGCCACGCGGGCCAATGGCATCAACGCTCCGGATATGTAGCGGGCTAGCCGCTCGCTCCGGTCGCGGTCGTTGCTCTCGGGAGTTGGAAGGTGTCGGAGGGGGTTCTCCCGACTTCGCCCTTTCAGCCTTATCGAAAAGCTCAAGAGCCAGATGGTGTATCGCCCGCACTTTTTCTGGATCAGGTTCCGTGAGCGCCATTCGCGAGGCGATCTCAGCCTGTTTCAAATAGAATTCCGCAGATAGCAAAGCAGCACTCTCCCGGTGAAAGTGCTCGCGTAACGCATTAGCATAGCATCTTGTTCCGGTGGGGTGTCGAAAATAGCTGGGCGGTCCTTCCGGCCTTCGCAGCTGTGCTCGCCGCATTTGCCTTGGAGCCATAGTTGCTCCGATTGGGCGATTGCGCGCGACTGTCCGGTACGCTCTGATGCCGGCCATGGCCCCGAAATACCATTACCCGCCAATCTCCGGAGGCGACCGAAAAGGCGCTGGCGAAGGAGTTGCGCAAGGCCCGGGCCATGACCGTGATCTTCGCCGAGCGGTCGGCGGAGAAGCGCGGGGCCGGCGAGGCGCTGATCCGGGAGGCCGACAACCTCGCTTGTCAAAGCTGGAACGAGCGCATGTGGTCAGACGGCGGCCCCGTCGATCCCAGCCCAACCGTCGATCAGGCGATCAATGGGGCTTACAGTTCGCTTGAGATCGAATGCAGCCGCTGCCCGTCGCGCCGCGATGTTGATCTAGTGGCTCTGCACAGTGATTATGACTCTTTGGAAGTAGCGGGATAGGCGCGGCCCATTTTGGCGCGGGCCTTGCCTGTTGTGAACAACCATTTGATGCGTGAGCCGGCGGCATTTCGCTTGCGTTCCCAGGCGGCGATTTCGCGGCGCAGTCTCTTGGGGTCGTCGATCCTGCGATCCAGGCACTGGCCCCGCAGGACGCCGATCTCGATCTCCACCATGTTGAGCCAGCTTGCGTACTTGGGGGTGTAGTGGAACTCGAGCCGTCGCAAGATCCGCCTGGCTTCGGCGTGCCGGAACGTCTGATACACGCCGGCCGAATGGGTCGATAAGTTATCCTGGACGACGCGCCTTGTGAGGTGCACCATGAGAAAACTGACGATGGCTTGCGTGGCACTCGCCGCGCTCTCGCTCACCATCCGCGACGCGTCGAGTACTGGTAGTGTCGTTGGTCCTGCGGTGTATGGCTCGACCACCAAAAGAATAACGAGGTCAGACCACTCGCCGATGAGGCGTGGATTGCGGGCATGCTTTCGGGGTGGTCCTTGGAGCACGCCGAGCTCGGTATCGATATCCCTGACGTTTCCAGCCCGGCAGCAGTGGATCACAAATTACTGCACGAACCATCCGCTCGACGAGATCGTGTTCGCAGGGATAGCGCTCTTGGGTGAGTTAGTCGAACGCACCAAGGCCAGTGCCGCGCTGCGCTAGGCTACAGACGCGAAGGAGATCGCACCATGACTAAGGAAACACAACCACCACCCACCGATGTGACGGCTGCGCTGGAACAGGATAACAAATCGGACCTTAAGATCAGCAAAACTGTGGCGAAGCGGGCCGGCGAGATTGCCAAGGCCACATCGACCTACGACGCGCAGCGTAAGGGCAAGCCCGACTGGCTCAAGCCACCTAAGAGCTAATGGTTACTTCACTGATCTCGGCGACAATCTAGCCGGGCAGCGTATCCAGCCCAGAGCCGCCGCGCCGTTTTCTCAACCCGCCGCGGCGGCTTTAGTTTTTGCCGGGCGTCACCTCCAGATACAGTCGCGCGGCGCGTATCGCCTTGCGCCGGTCCGGGTCGTCGGAAAGATCAGTGAGCAGCCGTTGCAGTCGGGTGCGGCGCCAGTTTTCAGCGCGGCTCAGCCGGGCCTCGCGCCAAACCGTGTTGCAGCGTGTCAAGCGCGGCGAGCTCGAAGTCGTGCACGTCACGAATGGCAGGAAAAAGGGAATCCGGATCAAGGTGATAACCCGGCAATCCGAACTCTTCGATCAAACCTCATGAACCAGAGGGCATTATGAAGCGGTGTCCAAGAACTTCTCCAGGTCGAGGTCGACGACGAAGCGTCGGCCTCCGACCACATGCGTTCGCGTGGCAAGCACCGCATCGTGCGCGCTGCGCCCCGGACGGAAGCCGTACGAGGCTTTGGAAAAGTCTGGATCGAACAGCGGCATCAGCACCTGATGCATCGCCTGCTGGATCCCGCCGTCCGGCTTCGGGATTCTCACCCGACGCACCGGTTGCGGCTGGTAGCGCCCCTGCAGTAGTTGATCTTCGATCTTCGGCCAGCGCGCTTTGAGAATGTCCGGCAGTTGTTTGACGGTGATACCATCGATGCCGGGCGCTCCCTCGTTGCGCACCACCGCATCCAACGCAGCTTCTATATTGTCTGGGTCACAGATCGCCTCCATAAGATGTTCTGTGGATGCCGGGCTTTTGGGTTCGGCCGTCGCCACGATCGTTTCGACCTCTTGCGCGTCCCGACGCTGGGCTTCACCCCGCGCGGGCATCGGCAAGTCCAACTCAAGTTGGTATGGCGGTCGCGATCCGGTCATGAGACGTCCGATCTACTTGCCCTTTCCTTCAACCCCTCATCGGGGACCGTTCGGCCTTCAGCCGGCGAGCCGGCCTAATACGCCCTCTGCTGACTTCTGCATCGTGGTCAGAACACCTTGCGGCGTCCTCAGTCCCGAAGAACACGATGCAGATCTCTCGGGGTAAGTCCGACAGCCTTCATCGCACACCCGCCGGATTTACAACTCTGGCCATTGATGGAGATGGACTTCGCGAATGCCTGCCCGCTCGTCCGACCAGTGCTGCCTCGTATCCGATTTCTGTTCGTCGGGTCGCGACTTTGCTCCACGCTTCCTTCAGACGGTCCCTCGCGGTTCCGCCCTTGCGCTTCGCTAGCTATAGCTCGACATTTTAGGTCCCATTCATGATCGGGCGATCTCGGCTTGTGGCGGTGCGCCTTTCTTCGCGCCATCAAAGAAGACCAAAACTTGCAGGCCAGCGGGGTTCGCTTTCACCGGCCCACCAGTAGAACGAAGATTGACCAGCTTCGTTCGCAGAAGGTCCTGCCAGCACCCAAAAGACCAGCGTCGTACACGCATGGTTCGCGAACTCCCTGCCCTGATCTTTGCGATAGCTCAAGCAACGGGGCATGCCACTCGATCACACGTCTGTCATTCCAAGCACCGCGGCCATCGAGCATGAGCCTCCGTTCCCGCAGTTATTTCTTCCCCATCCAGACATCTTCGAATGAGGAGAGGGGCATAAGTTCCTCCTCCTGCACGGGCCGGTCATTCATGACGTCGGCCGCTTTCAACGTCGCACTAAACCGGACAACAGTGCGTCTTTCGATTTCCGCCAATGTCGCTTGCTCGTCTTCGAAGCCTTCTGGCGAGAATTCCTCAAAAGGTGAATCGTCAGCTAGCTCCTGCTTTTGCGATGTGACGAAGCCGAACGCCCTGATGCTGCCGCTCCTGGTCGGTGCAACGACTACCTTCCAATAGGATAGCGGCACATAAACGTTGCCTGCCTCCTCGTCTTCAAGTTTCAGATCCCGCACCGTGAAAATTGGACCAGCAAAGATCGACAGGCGTGCCAGCGTCCTATCGGAGGATGCTTGCCTGCTAATGTGATTTTCGAGCCGCCCCCACAAGCCGTGGAAACCAAACTTATCGCGATTAAATGCTTCGTGCTGGGGCGTGCAGTTCGTCAGGTGAAACGTGTCTGAATTCGCGTACTCAATCTCTGTCTTTGACGCACCCCAACAGTTATCATCTCGCCTCACGAGATGGCCAAAATCGAGTCTCTTCCACCGATCATAGAAGCCTTTCGGCAGCTGGTACTTTTCGTCCATGCGGCTATCGGTTATCCACTCGTCCTTTCCAAAGGTTTCGCGGCCCTTAATCTTCCTCTGGCCTTTGCTGTAATCGGTATTGCAGGCCGAAAGGACCGGCATTCTCCGTTGTGCATGCATCATGCACGAATAGTGATGGTAGTGGAGGACCTTGCCGGCGCGGCCCCGCAAGGGAGCAATCAGCTTCGGGTCTTCGCTCTCTATGGTCGGGAATTCCGCAATACGGTCGCGGCCGAGGAAGTTTTCGTCGTAGCCTTGTCGATCGCTATAGTCGGTGTCGAAGTTAAGCTTCTCCAGCAACAACTCGTCAGGCTCAGCACTTGCGACAATGGCCGGAGCAGCCAATGGCTTTACTTCCGGGATCAACGAGCGGATAGAAGGAGGATTCGAAAGGCTTTCAACCTTGAGCGAGACGTTTAGTGGCAAGACGAGTGAGAATCCCTCACTCGGCAGGCTTGCTGGAATGAGCTGCGGAGCGAAAGTAGGCCGTGCTGACGGCTCCACGTCGATTTCGAGTTCGGCTGCAGTTGGCTTGATCGTTCCTTGGATAGCCGCCTCAAGCACCGGCAGGAGATCATGACGAGCAGCCTGTTTCCTGATGTCAGCTACGAGCCGGCTGGTCCTGACGCCTTCGTTTGCTATCCATTTGATCTCGTGCTCCAGCGGCTTATGGTCGGTAATGGGCTGGCCGTCGTGGCCGATGTAGCGACCTTGGCTATCTTTCAGCGGCTTTCCCGAGTGGTGTAGGGCAACGACATCCCAAAGATCGTTGAACACTGGCGAGCCTGACGAGCCTCGGAAGGTATCGCTCTGGTAGGTGAGAAAGTCTTCAGTGTCATCGAAGGGCAATAGTTTATTTTCACGAATGGCTATCTGCTTGCTCTGGCCTCCGGGATGCTGAACGATGGAAAGAAACTGGCCGTAGTCCGCCTTGCCGAGTTGAGGATTCAGGCGAAGCCATCCGAAACTCGCCAGCTCTTCCGTCCCTTGCTTGGAAAGAGGGTCGACCGCCACGACGCAATAATCGAGATCCTTGTTGCTGAAGAAGAACTTGTCAGGAGCGAAGGAAAACCAGGTGGGGATTCGGTCATTTCCAAGGGGGTCCGACTCGTATGCGAACTGGACACGCGAGCGGCCTGCTACTTCCGGCATCTTAAAAACATGCCAATTCGTTAGCAGGAGTGTGGGGGCGATCATGAAGCCAGTAGCAGACCCTCCGCGATCACCCGGCGACGGTGGTATTTTGATGCAACCAACAGAACGGGCCGCACGAATGCCTGCCCAGAAGTAGTGTAGGCTCAGTAGGTCATTCGTTCCCATCGCGCGCTCAAGGGCGGCGACGTCATCGGGCGTCCGGTTTTCATTGATGTACCGAGTAACGCGATCCGCCCGATCCTTCGGAAGATCAGGCTTTGCCGCAGGTGCCTTGAGTTCACCGCGCTTCGAGTCGACTCGCGCGGTCGTCGTGGCGACTACTTCAGTATCAATCTGCATACGTTCCCCGTAAAATTAGATCTTTAGAAACAACACAAACCGGCCCGTGGCTCGGCTTCAAACGGCACTTCGCGTCAATCATGGAAACTTAAGGTTCAGTTGAATCTGGCAATGATCACTGGGCCAACGGGAACGCGGCGTTTCCTCTTCAATGTCTTTGCCGTATCGCCATTTCCAGTATGATCCCGCGTCCGCAAGGGCAGCGGCCTTCTCATTCAAGACAAAGAAATCTATCGAAAAGCGTTGGCTGGCGGGCTCGGTAGGCCAGCACTTGAACTCCTTGTTCTTAGGGATATGGGTAAGTTTCACGTCATCGTCAGGGCTCGACGTGGACGCGCCAGACATCACATCCCACATATCAGTCGTCTTTATCTCAGGGCTTTCGCGGTCGAACCTGCGATTGAAGTCTCCGGCAACGATAACCGGCCCACCGCCCTGATGCGCTGCCCTGATCCAGGATTTAAGCGGTTGCAGCTGACGAAAGAGCGCTGGACAGTGGTCGTTATCTGAAGGTTCTTCGATGGGATCTTCGTTGCAGCGAGACTTCATGTGCACGACGAGTAGCCGCAAAAGAGCGCCATTTTTGTTCAAGGTAATGTCGAGCCCCCACCGGGTCTGGTGGTCAGTTGCCGGGTCTTTTGGCCCAAGATCCACGACGTCCCTCGTATCTCCGAGTGAAACGCCAGAAGATCGCTTGATTGCTAAAGCAACATACTGCCTGGCAGGATTGGTGAGTTCGCCCGGCAGAGTACTCACGGCTGAGGTCGGGTCGGTTACGCACTGCGGCTTGATATCCGAAAGCTGGTTGAAAGGATAATCGGGCGCCAGGCCACGCTGGTCCGCAACGGTCTGCCCGGAAATGCAGAGAATGTACTGGGATGGTGGGAAAACGCGCGCGAGCGCGCGAAGGCTCGCGATCTCCTGCATGGCGTAGACGTGGCCGTCGCTGCATTCACGATAGAGCCGCAAGTCCTTGAATTCATCTTCCGAGCGGAGGAGACGATCATAGACCCTCACTGCCGTCGCTAATTCGGCGATATTCCACGAAATGAGCTTGATCTCACTCGGCTTCGGATCAGGCCCTTTTGCACCGCAATTGATGTCTTGCGCGAGGGAGGAAGCCGACAAGCCAAGAATCCACAAAGCAACAAGCGCGATCATCTTCATGGACGAGCCCCTCGAATCCAAAATCGCATTTTAAAGATACAACTATGACGAGAAGATTACAAGTTTTCGCTACAGATACTTTAACGCTGGTTCAGCGTCTACCGGACCAATCTGCGCTTGGCGACTGCATACTCAGCCAGTGCACAACATCGCTGTCAGAATGCGCGGCGACGGGATCGATCTATCTTGCCTCCTGAGCGGTGACGTGGACCAACGGTACAGGATACGCCGTGTCCCCGCTTGACGGCGTCAACGGAGTCCGCCGCAATCCGCTTGCGCGCATCGGCACCTCTAAAAATCATTACGGTGTCCCCCGACCCGTTACCACTATAAATTGTTCAACCCAAGCAGGTTAAGCAAAGTTCTTACTCCTTGATAGTCCAAAACCGAAATCTATCGGTAGCTCCGGACCGGTGCCTCCCAGGTCGGAGATAGGGCCTGCGTCGTTCATCGATGGCCTCGGAGGCGCTATTCTGAGGACTCATCCGAGACGACGCGCTGCCCTCGCCCTTGTCGCACTACCTGCTGTACCACGCTCGGCCCGAGCTCGGCCAGCGTGGTCACTTTTGCATCCTCCATGCTGCGCACGACGTCAATCAGCGGACGGTCCTCCGCTTTGGCCGCGCTAGCTACTTTCCGGCGCAAAATTCGGCGGCCTTTTGAGGCAGCCAGAATCGCTTGGTGGGGCGAAAACTGCAAGATCGGACGGAATCAGCGTTGACTTGTGTGGGTGAGATTGATTCATTCTTATGAATGATTCGAGATCGAGCTCTTCAAACCCGCGAGAGGCTTGTCGGCAAGCTGCCGGTCACCGGCGAACTGCTGCGTGGTTCGCTGCTGGAGCGCACGGTTCGTCACAAGAGCGGCTGCCCGAAATGTGCGCGCGGCGAAGGGCACCAAGTGTACGTGCTGACGGTGAGCTATGGCGGCGGACGCGTTCGCCAGTTCAGCGTGCGCCGTGAACGCGTTGCTGAAGTGCGCCGTTGGCTGGACAACTATCAGAAGCTGAAAGAAGCGATCGAAGCGATCTGCGAGCTCAATCACGACCTGCTGGGCCCCGATGCGGCGGCGCCACGGGGCGGGAGGAAGATACGACGGTGGTGGAGACGAACACACTCATCAGCGATCGTCCCCGCTCGCGGTGGAATCGTTGCGCATCGCCGCTAACAGCCTAAGCAAACGTTCCAGATCATCTGGCTTGAGTTTGGAGAGTTCGCGTGCGGCAAGCTCAAGCCGCGGATCTTGAGCGTCGAGCGTCTCGGGCGCTTCGCCGAGCAGCCAGGCGACGCTGACGTCATAGATCTCTGCAAGTCGGACGAGTTCGTCGGCTGAGACACGGCGGTTGCCTGCTTCGATCTCGGTGATGGAAGGACGGTGCAGGCCGATTATCTTGGCGACATGGCCTTGTGACAAGCCGGGCAGCTTGCGCGCCTCTTTCAGTCGATCAGCGATCTGGGCCCGCTTCGCGGGATCGAGCTCGGTCATGCCGCGGCCGCTTCCTTCTCGCTTTGCTTCTTGAGCAGGTCACAGACGAAGATCGCCGTCTCGTCGATGGAGCGCGGAAGCTTGGTGGTCTCGTCGACGAAGATATTGACGTCGTTCGGGATCGTCGCGCCGATCTCTATGGCGAGGATCGTGGTCGCGACGGGCCAGACCTTGCTGTCGAACTTGGGCAAGGTCTCAACCGGTTTGATCGCGCCACTCAGCGCTGGGCACTCCAAGCCGCTGTCAGCTTGAATCTGGCTGAGAACAGCGATTAGCTTTTCCTTAAGGGTAGCAGGGTCCATGGAAGCCTCCTTGATCCGACATATGGTAAGACAATCTTACATTCGTGGATTTTCAAGGGCTGTCGATCCTTCCAGCCGACTAGTAAAAATGTAATCTTCGTGCTACATATTTTGCCAATCTGTAGTACGAAGGTGACAAATGCCTACTCCACATAATCCTCCTGCCGCTGTGCGGCGGGCCCTGCGCAAGCTCGGCACGGACATTCACGATGCCCGCCGGCGACGACGGCTGCCGATGGCGGTCGTGGCCGAGCGCGCATTCACTTCCCGCTCAACGCTCCAGAAAGTTGAAGCCGGGGACACCAATGTAAGCGTCGGGATTTATGCCGGCGTCCTCCAGGCGCTCGGCCTGCTCGAGCGTCTGAGCCAGGTCGCCGACATCAGCAACGACCCAGTCGGACAGGCGCTGGCCAGCGCAGAGCTACCCAAACATATCCACCTCAAGCGAACCGCCCGAGCCGACAATGGCTGATTTCGAAGTCCACATCGAGCTGGACGGCCGCACGCGGCGCGTCGGTTTGGCCAGAAGCAACCGCGTTCGAGGTAACGAAACAGTCGTCTTCGAGTATGCGCCCGAGTGGCTCGAAGATCCTGATCGCTTCTCTATCGAGCCGGCCCTCAAGCTGACGCGCGGCGGCTTCGCGCCACCACCCGGCCAAGCCATCTTCGGCTCCATCGGCGACTCCGCACCCGACACTTGGGCCGACGTCTGATGCAACGCTCCGAACGCCGCCTAGCTGAACGCGAGGGCCGCGCAGTTCGCACCCTGGCGGAGAGCGATTACCTGCTTGGCGTCGCCGATGAAACCCGTCTCGGCGCGCTACTATTCCGCTGGGCAGGGCAAGAGACTTTCCAGGCGCCGATCCGCGCCGCCGTCCCTGCCCTGATCGAACTCGGACGGCTCCTGCAGATTACCGAGCGGATTCTCCGGGACGAGGAAACGGACGAGGATCGCCAGCTTATCTTCGCACCCGGCTCCTCTCTCGGCGGAGCACGGCCGAAAGCATCCGTCGTTGATCAGCATGGCAACCTCTCCATCGCCAAATTCCCGAAGGAGACCGACGACTATAGCATGGAGACCTGGGAGGAGATCGCGCTGCGGCTGGCTGGTCAGGCCGGCATCGCTACTCCGCACCATGAATTAATCGAAGTGGCCGGCAAACCGGTCATGCTGTCGCGTCGCTTCGACCGCACCGGCGCGACCCGCATCCCATTCTTGTCGGCCATGGCGATGATGGGCGCCAAAGACGGCGAGCGGGGCAGCTATCCGGAGATAGTCGACGCCCTTGCGCAACATGGCGCGCAAGGAAAGACCGACGCCCATGCACTCTATCGGCGCGTCGTCTTCAACATGCTCATCTCCAATGTCGACGATCACCTGCGCAACCACGGCTTCCTCTGGCTCGGTAAGGCGGGCTGGACGCTCTCTCCCGCCTACGACCTCAACCCGGTGCCGACGGATCTCAAAGCACGCGTGCTAACAACAAATATCGACCTCGACGAAGGCACCTGTTCACTCGACTTGCTGGAAGCCGCTTCGGAGTTTTTCGGCCTCACGCTCGTGCAAGCCCGCGCAACTATTAAAGAAGTCGCGGCGGTGACGACGACCTGGCGTGATAGCGCCAAAGCAGTCGGCGCCAGATCGGCTGAGATCAACCGCATGGCCAGCGCCTTCGAACACGACGATCTCAAACGAGCCTTGGCGCTATGACGAGAACCTACGCCGGAGCATTGCTGGTGATGATCTGCCAAAGACGTAGCGCGACCGAAAAAACACCACTCCGAGATCATTGGAACTTGGACATTCGCTTTCAGCGGCGCTAGACGGCTACGGTCATGGCCATTCCATGAATCGTTAGGCTAGCTATCAGCTGGTCTTAAGGGGCGCAGACGATAATGTTTCCGATCCACAGCACATTTCCAAACGAGATGGCCGTCATAGGTCGCCTTTTGCTTGATTACGGCGAGCTTGAACTTGATCTGATGAATTGCGTCCAAGTCGCCCGCAAGTACGACATGAATTCAACCTTGAAAGCGATGTTCAGAATTTGGGGCGAAATGAGCCGCATCCAAATAGCTGATGCGCTCGGCCGCGTAGCGCTCCGCTATTCTCGGGAAATCGTCCTTCTCAAACCCTTCCGGCCTCAGCAGCCAGGGCGCGTCTTTCGTATACCAGGTGATTGCGTTCTTGCAGACCGGGCACGTGCCCTCTGCGAACAATTTAGCGAAGGCGTCGGCCGCTCTGCGCGTGTGCCTGCGCGCGCCGATTGTTGGCTTCAACGACGCTTTGCGGCAGCAGTCGCAGGTAACTAGCGTATTGCGCGCCAGCCGTCTTGGATTCCTGGCTCATCGGCAACCGTCCCTCGAAAGAGGATAGGACTAACAGGTGGGCTGAAGCATGGAGCTCCGCAATGCGGAGACGAAAAAGAGACAAATCCGGAGAGGCGTTCGCTCGGTCATTGAAGAATGGCACGCCACTCAGACTAAAACTACGAATTCATATGTAATTGAAATTACTATATAATTTACGGATCACCTCAGATGAAAGGCTGACCATCTACCCCAACAGTAAGCGCGATTCAGCCGCATGCAGGGAAGCTAGCCCGCGCCCGATCCACGAACCGTGGATAGAACCCAATTTGGCTGCAGCGAACAGACAAATGCACTATCGTGTTCGCGCGAACCGGCAACTCCAGTGGAAGACCTTTGGGAAGAAGCCCGATGCGAGCCGTCAGCGATTCAGCCGAGCTTTTCAGGCATGTGAGTGCCGAGAAATCTGAATTTTACCGCCGCATCATGGACGTCTTTGCAGCAGCCAAACGGCAATACCGTCTGCAATTAAGACCTGACGAAGTACTGAGCGAAGCCCGATGGTTAGATGCACCACCGCGAATTGAGGACGTCAACACCGCGCTCGCCCAGCTTGCCGCCTGGGGCAATCTTGAATCGCATCCTGACACGGCGCGGGTTTCCAGCCTCAGCGATTTCTACCGTGCACGCTTCCTGTATCGTCTCTCGCAGGGCGGGGAGGCTGTCGAAGCGGCGCTGGCGCTTTTCGTGCAAACACTGCAACGGCGCGCCGAACTGCAAACGGTGGCGCTTGAAGACATCGCAAACCGGTTGCAGGCGCTTCAAACGCTGGCGGACGAGGCGGAAGCCGACGTCGCGAAGATCCACGAAACACTGCGGGATTTGGTGCGCGTTTTCGAGGGCCTTGCTGAAAATGCGCAGGCTTTCATGGCCGGCGTCGCACGCAGCATTGAGTTGCAACAGGCCGAGGCGATTGCGGTAGCGAATTACAAGCGCCAGCTAATCGACTATTTGGAGCGGTTCATGGGCGATCTGGTGCGCCGCTCCGACACCATCGCCAGACATATCCTCGCTCTGGAACCGAGCATTGACGCATTGCTACAGCAGGTCGCCACGCGCGATGCACGCGATGCAGCCCCCGGCGATGCGGAGGATCGGGCCGACGCGCGGACCCTTCACTTGAATGCCTGGCGCGAACGCTGGAGAGGTCTGCGCGGCTGGTTCTTCCGTACCGGCCACGAACCCTCACAAGCCGAACTGTTGCGGGCGAGGGCACGGTCGGCAATTCCGCAATTGCTAGGAGCGATCGCCGCGCTCAACGAGCGCCGCAGCGGGCGCAGCGACCGTTCCGCGGATTTCCGCATGCTCGCCTGCTGGTTTTCTGCCTGCAGCAACGATGGCGAGGCGCACCGGTTGGCGCGCGCAGCCTTCGCGCTCAACCCGGCACGACATTTCTCGCTGAATCCCAACGCCGACGCCGATCTGCCGGCCTCGACACGCTGGGCCGACGCGCCACCACTGACGATTCACCCGCGGCTACGCGAATACGGTGAGGCCGCGCCGCGCGGCGTGATGCCCCGGGTGCGTGATCGCGGTGAGGCCCGCGCACATCTGGCGCGCGAACTCGCCGAGGAGTCGCTGCAGGTCGAGGCGGCGCGCAAGCACCTCGCCACCGGTCAGCCCACACGCCTTTCAGATCTCGCCGAGCTGGACATTCATGCCTTCGGTCTGTTCCTGGGATTGCTCGGTGAGGTGCTGACCGAACAGGCCGGTCCGAACACCAGCGCGGAACGGCGAACCGGCGACGGATTATTGCATATCAACCTCACGCCACTCGCAGTCGATAGCCGCGCGGTGATCAATACGCCGCGCGGCGTATTTGCCGGGCGCGACCATTTAATCACGATCACGCCGACATGAGACAGCCGATGGCCGCCAGCGTTGGTAGAGACAGCCGCAGCATCGGCCAGCAACAGCGTCGGTTCCAGAACGAGGAATTTCGCAGTGCCGTGCGCGCCTTGCTGATGACGCCGCTGATGAGTCCGGACCACGACGATTTTCCGGCGATCCGGCGTCAGGCCGACGCACTGCGCGACTGGTTTGGGCGAGAAACCGGCTGGGCGCTGCACGTCGAACAAGAGGGTGCTCGACTTTATAAGCGACCGGCCGACCTCGCCAGCACGATGCGCGGTTTGCCGTTTTATGATCGCCGCCGTTACGTGCTGTTGTGCCTGGCTTGCGCGGTGCTCGAACGCGCTGACCCGCAGATCACGTTGCGACTGCTGGGTGAGCGGCTGCTGCAATTCGCCGCCGAGCCGACGCTGGTGGCTTCCGGCTTCATCTTCACGCTCGGCGCTCCCCACGAGCGGCGTGAACTGGTGGCGGTATGCCGCACCTTGCTCGACTTGGGCGTGCTGCAGCGTGTCGCCGGGGACGAAGACGCCTTTGTCCATACCGGGGGCGATCAGGCAGATGCCCTCTACGACGTGCAGCGCCGCGCGCTCGCCGGCATGCTGGCCGCCGTGCGCGGGCCGTCGACTTTCCGGCCGGAAGACGCGCCGGTCACACTCGACCAGCGACTGCATGCCTTGGCCGACGAGCATGTGGCTGACAGCGATGAGGGCCGACGCACCGTTCTGCGCCGCCAACTGGCACGCCGGCTGCTCGACGATCCGGTAGTCTATACCGACACACTGGACGCCGAGTCTCGGGCCTATTTTGTCAACCAGCGTGGCGCCATGGCGGCCCGCCTGTCTGACGCAACCGGGCTGGTCGCGGAGCAACGCGCCGAAGGTCTGGCGCTGGTCGACGAGGCTGGCTCGCTGACAGATGTGGCGATGCCCGCAGAAGGCACCGACGCCCATGTCACGCTGTTGGTCGCGGAGTTCCTGGCCACCGTTTACAGGCAGCGGCAGACGGATGCCGCCGGCGCGACCCAACCATTCTCTGGTATGATCAGGGAACAAGACGTCGTCGATTACCTGCGCGAGAGCAAGCCCCGCTATGGCAAATATTGGCGCAAATCTGCGCGTGAACCCGGCGCCGAACGCGAGCTTGCGGAGATCGCCCTTGATCGGCTGGAAAAGCTTCAACTGATTGTGCGAGATGCCGAGACGGTCTATCCGCGCCCGGCGCTCGCCCGGTTTGCGCTCGGTGAGGCCGAGGTCCGCAACTTTCGTGAAACACGCGGCGTACAGACCGCGGCTGCCGATGCCCTGGTCGGTCCGACATGAACGACCGGCCGGCTTCATTTGCTGCTCTCTCCGAGAGACCCGCGCTGCCAATCCCGACGCGGCAACGCTGGCAGCCTTTGCGGCTTGGACTGGTGGAGCTGTTTCACTACGACAGCGAGGAGTTCTGGTTCCGCGACGGTCATCTGCTGCTGCGGGGCAACAACGGCACCGGCAAATCCAAGGTGCTGTCGCTGACGCTGCCCTTCCTGCTCGATGCACAGCTCAAGTCCTCGCGCATCGAACCCGACGGCGACAGCGGCAAGAAGATGTCCTGGAACCTGTTGATGGGTAGCTATGACCGGCGCATCGGCTACGCCTGGATCGAATTCGGCCGCCTCGCCGATGACGGCACGCCGCATTACCTCACACTCGGCGCCGGGCTTGCGGCGGTCGCTGCGCGTCCCCAGGTGGACAGCTGGTTCTTCGTGTTGGAGGATTCTATTGGCGCTCCGCGCATCAATCAGGATATCTGGCTGACGAGTGATCAGCGCGTGGTCCTGACTCGGGAACGCCTGCGAGACGCGCTGCACGGCCGCGGCCAGGTGTTCGATACCGCCGTCAGCTACCGGCGCGCGGTCGATGAGCGATTGTTCCACCTCGGCACCAGGCGCTACGACGCCTTGATGGATACGCTGATTCAGTTGCGTCAGCCGCAACTGTCGAAAAAGCCTGACGAAACCGCGCTCTCGGACGCACTGACCGAGGCGTTGCCACCGCTCGCACCCGAACTGCTTGGGGACGTCGCCGAGGCTCTGGGCCAGTTGGAGGAGGATCGCCGCCAACTCGAGGAATACCAGGCGCTGGCAAGAGCCGTCGAGCGCTTCGACCAGCGCTACCGGATCTACGCTGGCACCCAGAGCCGGCGGCAGGCCCGCGCGCTGCGCCAGGCCCAGACCGAGTTCGACAGTGCAAGCCGGGCGCGCGGCGACGCGCAGGCGCGGCTCGAGAGGGCCGAGACCGCGGAAGCGCTCGCCCGGATAATTCACGACGACGCGGAACTTGCGCTCAAGCGCGAGCAGGCTCGGCTTGATATCCTGCGTGCCGACCCGACCATGCAGGACGCGAACCGTCTCGAATCCGCCGAGCGGGACGCTCTGGCTCGGCAGCGTGCGTTGCAAGTCGCCACCGCGGCGGTCGACGAGGTGCGACGGCGATTAAAGCGCAGCACTGAGGAGACCGGGCACGGCGTCCAGCGCATGACGCAAGCCGAACGTGTGATGACGAAGCTACGTCAGAACAACGCGACGCATGCCGAGGCCGCAGGTATCGTCGGCCTGCACGCCGGTAGCCCGCTCGCAACGCTCGCCGCCGCCGATCTGGTCGCATTGACGCCACAAGCCTTCGACAATGCATGCGCCGACCTTCGCACCTTGATCGTTGATCGACGCGAACAGATCGCATTGTTGCGGCGACGCCATACTGAGGTGACGGAGGCCGAAGCCCTGCATACACAACGCCAGAACACGCGCGATGAAAGACAGGGCACGGTAGAGGCCACGGCAAAACGACGCGAGCAAGCCGATACGGAGGTCGATCACGAGGGCCACAACCTGATTCAGGCCTGGGAGCGCTACTTCGCCAGCCTGAAGCAACTGCGGGTCAGCTCCGACGACGGCCGCGCAGCGCTCACGGCCCTCGCCGACTGGGTTGTTGGGCTGGATGGCGACAATCCGGCGCGACATTGCCTGCAAACGGAGCAGCAGCACGCCAGCCTGCGTCTGGCGCAGCGTCGCGTGGCGCTCGACGGCCAACGCCAGACGCTGGAGACGGAGCTCAACACCCTCGAAGACGAACGCAACCGTCTCGAAGCCGGGGTCGATGCGACGCCGCCCAACCCGCATACGCGCGGCGCCGATGCCAGAGAGGCGCGCGAGGGTGCGCCGCTCTGGCAATTGGTGGATTTTCGCGAAGAGGTCACGGCTGCTCAGCGCGCCGGCCTCGAGGCCGCGCTTGAAGCCGCCGGCCTGCTCGACGCATGGGTCTCGCCCGATGGCCACCTGCAGGCCGGCGACGGAGTAGAGCTGTTGCACGACACCCAGGTGCTGCAGCGACAGCCGCACGCGCTCTCGCTCGCTGGTTGGCTGCACGCTGACACGCCCACCGATATCGCGGTACCGGCCGCACTCGTCGAACGCCTGCTGTCCGGCATCGCCTGTACCGATGACGATCCCGCGGACATCGAAGCCTGGGTCGCCCCCGACGGTCGCTTTCGGCTCGCCGCGCTGGTCGGCGCCTGGGCCAAACCCGCGGCAGTCTATATCGGCCATGCGGCCCGCGCCGCAGCCCGCAAGCAGCGACTGGCCGACGTAGTCGGCCGCCTGACACTAATCGCCGATGAGCTCATTGCGGTCCAGGCGATGGACGCGCAACTCACGCGCGATCAGGATCGAGCCGCCGATGAATGGCGTCTGGCTCCCTCCGAAGAGGAGTTGCGCAACGCCCATCTTGCGGCGGCCGCCAGTGCGCGCGAGGCTCAGACCGCCCGCCAGCAATTGAGCGAGGCTGATCTTCAATACCTGGAGGCCGCACAAGCGCTGCAGACGGTGCGGCAACGACTCGCCGCCGATGCCACCGATCTGCGCCTTCCTGCATTATCAGCCGAGCTACCGGCGGTCGAGATGGCGTTGAACCACTATCACGATGCCCAACTCCGCCTCGCCCAGGCTGTTCACGAGGTACGTCTGGCGCTTCCCGAGCTGCAGCGGCAACGCAACCGCGAGAACGAAACCCGCGACGATCTGAAGAAGCAGGATGAACAATTTGCGGCTGCCCGCATTGAGGCGGAAGAAGCCGCCGTCCGGTTCGAGGTGTTACGCGGATCCGTCGGCGCCAGGGTCGAGGAACTGCAACGGCGGCTGGCCGATGCCAGCACCGCCGTCAAGGCCAGCAATTCCGCACTAACGATCGCGCGCGACGTCCTGAGCAAATCCGGCGAGGCGCGCGCGGTCGCGCACGAACAGGCGGCGACTGCGAGCACTCTGTTCGGACAACGCAGCAACGCGCGCGCCGAAGCAATCGCGAAGTTCCAACACTTCGCAGCCACCGGCCTGCTCGCGGCTGCGCTACCGCAAGCCAACCTGCCTGACCTGGGCGGCCCGTGGACGATCGACCCCGCGCTTACTCTGGCTCGCCGCGCGGAACAAGCCTTATTCGAACTCAAGGACGACGACGACGCCTGGACACGCCTGCAACGGCAGATCGGCGAAGACCTGACGGAGCTACAACGCGCCCTCAGCGCACTCGGCCACCAGGCGCACGCAGAACAGAGCGATTGGGGGCTTATCGTCCGCGTCATCTACCAGAACCGACCAGAACCGCCGGATCGCCTTGCCGCGCGCCTCGCCGAAGAGATCGCCCAGCGCAGTGAACTGCTGACGGCGAACGAGCGCGCTGTGCTGGAGAACCATCTGCAGGCCGAAATCGCTTCCGAAGTGCAGCGCCTGCTGCAAGCGGCCGAAACTCAGCGCGATGCGATCAACAAAGAATTGCACCATCGCCCGACCTCCACCGGGGTACGCTATCGTCTGCTGTGGCAGCCCCTGGCGGAAGAAGAAGGCGCTCCGGTCGGCCTCGAAGCAGCGCGCAAACGCCTGCTCAATACCAGCGCAGACCTTTGGTCCTCTGACGACCGGAGAGTGGTCGGCGCGATGTTGCAGCAGCGCATCGCCGCCGAGCGCGAGCGGGCCGATTCGGGCGCCGGAAAGGATGTGGGCGGCAGCCTGATCGAGCAACTCGCCCGCGCGCTGGACTATCGCCGTTGGCACCGCTTTCGCGTCGAGCGCTGGCAGGACGGGCACTGGCGCAAACTCTCCGGTCCGGCCTCCAGCGGAGAGCGCGCGCTCGGCCTCACCGTGCCGCTGTTCGCCGCGGTCGCCAGTTTCTACAGTCAGGGCAGCTACGCGCTGTCGCCGCGCCTGATGTTGCTCGATGAAGCGTTCGCCGGCATCGATGATACCGCGCGCGCCCATTGCATGGGGCTGATCCGCGAGTTCGATCTCGACTTCGTCATCACCAGCGAGCGTGAATGGGCCTGCTATGCCGAACTGCCCGGCGTCGCCATTTGCCAGTTGCAGCGGCGTGAAGGCATCGACGCGGTGTTCGTGTCGCGTTGGAGCTGGGACGGTCGCGCCAAGACACGCCAAGACGATCCAGATCGCAGATTTGCGCCGACATGATTTCCTCGACCGACCCACGCCTGCAACGCCTACTTGGCGGCGATCGTTACGCCTTGCTTCGCAAGCGCCTGCGTCAGCGTTTCGAACGGGCATCGCTCGGCTCCACGGTTGAAAACTTTCGCATCGGCAAGCTCACCGCGGAGGAGCATGCTGCATTGGCTTCGCTGCTTGGTCGTCCGCTCCGTTACACCAATTCCTTACAAGTCGACGTTCGCCTCGTCGACACCGCTTTCCAGAATGCCGGCATCGCCGCTTCGCTGCGGGACGCACTTGAAAAACTCGATGGCCCGATTTCGAATCTCGCCACGACGCGCCTTGCGCTGCAAACAATGTGGTCGGATGTGCTGGGCGGCTGCACTCACCGCGAACTGATCGGACTGCTGCAGGCTCCGGCCGGCATCGGGCTTCTCAAGCGCCTTGCACGACAGAGCCCACCGGCGGCGCTCCAACTCTGTCGCCGTGTCGAAGCGGTATTGCAACGCCTGCCCGCGAGCGGCATCACACGTTCGCAATTGGCCGCCGACGTGCTGGGCGACGCCCACGCGCTCGACATCGGACAGCCCACGGCAACCCTGGCACTGACGGTCTGGCGTCAGGTAATCGCTCGAACCGATTACAACAATGATGACGTCGATAGCGAGCCAACGGGAGACGGCGAGCTGGAGCCGGGCGGTGGTGCGGAGCGCGACCGCGACGTGTGGGCCAAGGCCGGCGTGCTGGTCAATGAATTGGCTCGCCCGGTGCTGTTCCTGAACCTGCCCATGCGCGATGCAGGAAATTACAGTCAGTCGCAGGGAGAGCCTGTTTACGCTTCGCTGCGGTCGCTGTTGCGGTCTCCACCGTCGTGGGACGTGGCGGATCGCAAGGTCTATGTCTGTGAGAATCCCAACCTGGTCGCAATCGCCGCGGATCACTGGGGCTCCGATTGCGCGCCGCTAGTCTGCACTGACGGCATGCCCGCCGCAGCACAGCGATGCCTGCTGTCGCAGCTGGCTAAAGCGCGGGCGCAGCTTTTCTATCATGGCGATTTCGATTGGCCGGGAGTGCGGATCGGCAACCACGTCATGCGCGAGCACGGCGCCCAACCCTGGCGTTTTGGGGCGAGCGACTACGAGTCCGCCGTCGAACAGACCTCATGTCTTGGACAGGCTCTCACGGGAAAGGCTGCGCCCGCGTTATGGGACGAAAGGTTAATGACGGCCATGCAGCAACATCGGCTCTCCATTGCTGAAGAAGCGTTAGCCGCTTCATTGTTGGAGGATCTCAGGGCCACATAATGATTGGGTTCGCGGACTTATTCTGAATGGTGGCAATTTGGCGCCCGAAGAGACTCTAACCGCCCCCAAATCGTAGTCCAGCTGTGGAGTGGGCAAAGTCGGCGCAGCAAAACCTTGGATGGCGGCGCTCCCAGTGGGCCTCCGATCACAATTTAGTCATTTCGTCGCGCGCAACCCCGTCGATCTTACGCTGCGACTTTCCTTCTGCCGCTTCCACGGCGCTTCCATGAACGAAATTTGGGATCAAAACTCGAACAACAAAAAGCCCTCGAAAACGATACGTTTTCAAGGGCTTGAAGCTTGGTTGCGGGGAGGCGCAACACCCGATTATTGCGATTGATTGAACAAGAGATCCTGCGCTTGTTGCCTGAGTGGACGCTGACCAGGCCACTGATTGAGAGTTATCTGCGCACTGAGCATTTTCAATGACTTGCTGGTCGCATGCCGTGTTTTTTCAGGCCGTAAATGGAGATTTATCGCACGATCACGATACCTCATGAGCTGCGTATCGTGGGAGTGGCTGAAGCTAAAGAGCATAGCGTCGGGTGGGCATGGGCGACCTCAGCCCGCTGGCCGGGGCAAGCCGAGCGAATCGCGCAAGGTCGAGCCGTCGTACTCAGTGCGGAACAGCCCTCGATGTTGCAGCTCCGGCACGAGGCCGGGGACCAGCTCCTCCAAGCCGCCTGGCAGATATGGGACCTGCAACATGAAGCCGTCGCAAGCACCCGCCTCGAACCACTCCTGCATGCGATCAGCCACCGTGCTGGGCGTGCCGGCGAAGCCGCTGGTGGTTCTCCCCGCGCCGTAGCGCTGTCCTAGCTCAGCAAGGCTCAAGCCTGAGCGCCGCGTCAGCTCGGCGACCTCACGGTAGTGCCCTTCGACGCCGGGAACGTCGAGATTCTCAGGCAGGACCTCGTCCTGCGGGAAGCGCGAGAGATCAACGCCGAGATGATAGGACAAAGTCGAGAGATCGGACTCCGGATGCGACAATTCGTGGAGCTGGTCGTGTAGCGCCTTGGCCTGCTTCTCCGTGTCGCCAATGACCGGGACGATGCCGGGCAACACCTTGACTGTATCAGGGTCGCGACCGAAACGGACCGCGCGGGCGTGCAAGTCGTTGCGGAATTCGACAGCGACATCGATCAGGCCCGGCGTCACGAAGATGATCTCGGCCCATCGCGCAGCGAAATCGCGGCCACGATCCGAAGCGCCAGCTTGGATGAAGACCGGACGTCCTTGCGGAGCCGGCTGACATTGAGCGGGCCGCGCACATTGAACCATTTGCCGGAATGATCGATCCGGTGCACCCGCGCAGGGTCGGCGAACAGCGGCGTCTGGCGATCCCGGACCGGCGCACCATCCTCCCACGAATTCCACAGCTTGGTCACGACCTCCAGAAATTCGTCGGCGCGCTCGTAGCGCCCCTCGCGCGAGAGCTGCTCGGTCAGGCCGAAATTGCGCGCCTCCGCCTCCTGAAACGAGGTGACGATGTTCCAGGCGGCGCGACCGCCGCTGAGATGATCGAGCGTCGCGAGCGCGCGCGCCAGGACATAGGGCTGGGCGTAGGTTGTCGAAAGGGTCGCGCCAAGACCGAGATGCTTGGTCGCGCCCGCGATGATCGAGAGCACCACCAGCGGATCGAGCCGTAATGCACCCAGCGCGCCGTAGCGAAGCTGGCTGTTGAGGCTGCCGCCCAGCGTGTCCGGGATCGCGAGAATGTCGGCAATGAACAGAAGATCGAAACGCCCTTCCTCCAGCAGCCGGCCGATATTCTGGTAGTAGGCGGCGGACAGCAGGTCGCCGTCCGCTTCCGGATGCCGCCAGCCAGCAGGGCTGCCGGAGACCGGACCTGCAGAGACAAAGGCGGCAAGGTGCAGTTTCTTGTCAGGCATCGGTCAGCTCACAGTCCAGGAGATCTCGACGGGCCCGCCACGTTTCAGCGTGTTGTAGATCGGGCAGTTCGCAGTGAAGCCGGCAACAAGCGTCTCAGCCTCGCCCGCCGTCACGCCGGACAGCTTCAACACCTGCACGAACAGGTCGGCCAGCGCCTTAAGATGCCGCCGCCGGAACTCCGAGATCGTGCGGAAGTCCGCCGGGTCGCCGGCCACGATCATCATGAAATCCGCCCGCTCCACCGTCGCCCTGGCGATCCGCCGCGACGAGTAGATGCCGCTCGCATAGCCGTGTAGAAGCAGCGCCGTCATCATCCGCGGATCAAACGGCGGCTGACCCAGCCCGCTCCGGTAGCGGCCTAGGATCGCCGATAGATCAAGGCTTTCCTTGACCAGCGACACGATCAACCGCGAAATGTGGTCCTGCGGCACATAGTCCTGCACGCTCGGCGGCAGAAGCTGGACCTCGTCAATCTTCCAGGGGCGAAATTCCTTGCTCATGGCCACGCAAGGAATCAGACTCGCACCCTCTTGACCAGTCACTACTCAGACAGGCTCCTAGTCTCTCCACGTGGCCGCGCTGCTCGTCTTGTACGTGGCGCCAGCAACTTGTCGCCAGATTTCCAAGCTTTGACATTCTGCGCTTTCCACCGCAGGGCCGGACTGGCTTCTATCGAGGCGCGCACGTTTGCTGGCACCTCCAGAGAAGACGCGGCGATCTCACCCCGGTCCAGCACGGCATCCAAAAATGCGCCCTCCCCCGCTGTGAACTTAAACAGCGGCGCGAGCTTCTCCCGGCATTCGGTCGTGACGCTCTCGATCCAAGCTGCTGGGCCGCCAAAGCCGTCGAAATACCGATCGTGCAGGCACATGGTCAGCTTGCCGGTAATGTCGCCGACCTCGCATCCGATCTCCTCGGGCGAGGCTGTGCGCCAGTCGAAGCTCTTGGCGCTCGCACCGATCATCAAGGTGGCCGCCTTGATCTTCGCCCAGTCGAGAGACGGCATGGCGATGATCCGGTGGGCGTCGAACAGATCGCGCGCGGTGCGCCGCGTGATCAGCGCGACCATCTTGCCGGCGACGATCTCGTGGATATCGAGGACCGGAACATTCGTGGCCTGGTAGGATCCGATTGCCACCGATGGCATGCGATCCACGCCGTAGAGCGGGCCGCGGTAGAGATAATTGATATCGATCTCGATGGTCCCCGCGCCGCCCAGCGCAGAGGCGTAGCGATAAATCCATTTGCCGCCAGCGTGCTCGGACGGCTCACGCCGCGCGACGTACCCTTTCGATTCCATCAAGCGCTCGATCCGGTCTTCCAATCCCGGGCGGTCGGCGTCCATCTGTTCCTTGTCGACCGCGCCGACATAGTTGACGTCGATATCGACAGAGAGGCGGTCCAGATCGGAATGAAAGACGTTGAGTGCCGTGCCGCCCTTCAAGGCGACGCGCGGCCCGATCAGCGTGTCGGCGCCGAAGGCATCGAGAATGTCGATCAGCCGGATCACACGCTCCAGCGTCGCGGGCTGGAGCTGCCGCTCGGCCGCGATGTCCTGAAGCGTTTCTCGCGACGCGACCATCAAACGCCTTCAAAGGCGGCGTCGACCGCCTGCGCTGGGAGAAGCACGCGCCATGGCTCGACGAGCACCGCATGACCGGGTTCCGCACCCAGCGCATAATGCTTTGATCGTGGAAGCCGTGTTCGCAGGCGCGCCAGGACATCGTCGGAGACGCCGAGCGCGGCGCGCCGCTTCTCGAGCCACCAGCCGGAAACCGAGGCGAGCGACCGATTATCCAGCAGCTCGACATAGTCGGCGACCTTCGCCGGATCGAGATAGCGCACCAGATCCAGCGACTTCAGAACTTCCTCGCCGCCGCCCGCGAGTTCTGGCCGATGTAGGACATCGACGACCGTGCGTTCGACCGCCGTCACACGGACCGTCACTCCCTGCCGGTCCATAGTCGCGGTCAGGTAGTTGGCCTTGCCTGTCGCCGCCAACGCCTTCGCCGGCGTGACGAAGCGGCAAGCACCAAATGGCAGGTCCACGCGCTCGGTCCGTCCGGCGCTGATAAGCTGAACCTCGTTGAACTCGGAATAGGCTATGCCGTGCAGCTCAAGGGCTGAGTGAAATCCCAGGACCCCATCGGGACGCAGCTTGCTCGCCGCGGCGAAGCGGTCGATCACCATCCGCTCCGCCGCCATGTGGGCCGGCACTGCGGCAAACACCTCGCGACTGACCCGCTTAATGTTGCCAGCGCGCAGGTGATGCCTAAGCAGGCTGGTGACATTGGCCGCGCTCGCCGGATGGCCGAAGGCCGCCGCGAACTCAGCCCGGGTGAAGACCGGATGAGCCGACAGGAAGCTGGCCGTTTTGTGCTGGCGGGGTTGCATAAGTCTTCAATTCTGCGCCAAGGCGGGTAATAAATAGCCAGTCTGACGCAAATTTGTCAACAAATCTTCCTGAGAAAAGGGGCCGATCGGCCGTCCCTTTGATGGCGAAAACGCGTCGTATGGGCTAAAAATTACCTTGATGGCGAAAACGCGTCGTATGGGCTAAAAATTACCCCTTCCGGCGCACTTCTAGAACAAACCGCCCCGCGAAAGGACCGCATCAGACGAATTAAGCGGTTTCCTTAGACGGATCTCCAATGTCAGATAATTTACACTATATATTGACATTGTCAGATTTTGTTACTATTTTGCCGACATGGGAGGCGCCATGAGCGATGGACCATTCAGAAATGCGGAGTTGCCCAGCAGCTGGAAGCGTTATGGCCAAGACCTGGTCAGCGACGCCACGAGCCGTGAGGAGCGAACGACGCAGGCGTGCCACAGCATGATCGGTGACGTGGACATGAAGACGTTCAGTCCCCTTTTCGATGAACTCAAAGCTCATGCCGACCGCCCCCAAATGGACTTAGACCCGGTCACGGCGGTCGAAACGATTTTCGAGACTCATCCAACGTCGCCACTGGCGGATACCCTGCAAAGACATCTGATTGCGAATCTCCGGGATCAACTCCCTCCCGAGAAGGCGCTCGATCAGGCGCTCGACAGCACGACAAAAGAATGGATCGGCACCATCAAAAACCGGCTCGACGAAGAATGCATTCGTGCCCGCGAGCTCGGCGACATGAGCCGCGAAGATTACCAGAAGGGAATCGAGCGGAACCGCGAGACGTTCGCTGCCATCAAGCCCAGCGAACTCTGCGACGCCTTGGCCACCGGCAACAAGCGCGCGTTCAGGCAGGCGGTTGAGAAGAAAGCCGGCGTAGATGAGGGGCCCGAAGAGTGAGCGCCAATCCGAAATACTCACCGATGCAAGAAAAGCGCTTGATCGTTATCGAGAAGGGACAGAAGCGCAGCCGCCGCACCCTCCCGAAGGGTGCTGTGATCGCGGAGGTCGGCCGTCACATTTACTTTAATCCGGCGGTTCTGGATAGCTTTGACGTAAAGGGCTTCGAGCCGCTGCACTACGATATGCTTGTTCTCTGCGCCGCCATCGAGTTCGCTGACCGGCGTTGGAAGCGTCCGTTGGGCTGGCGCCGAACCTTCGATGTGGCGATCCCAGTCATCGACCTTAAGGCCTGGCAGAAGCCGGAGGTTCTGAAGGCCCTGCACGGCGTCTTGAACCACCTGACCGGCGACGCATGGCGATTGACCTTTGTCCAGGCAAAGAACCTCTCGCCGATCGGCACGCGGCAGATGCCGTTGGACTTCGGCAAGGCCAAGACCTTCGCCGTCGCTTACAGCGATGGTTTGGATTCGCGTGCTGTCTCCGCTCTGAGCGGGAGCGAGGCTGAGGCACTGTGTATCCGGGTCGCGGGGAATCGCCAGCGGCGCAAAAACGGGGATAGTTATTTCACGCAGATTCCCTTCAAGGTGAAGGGATATCGCGGGAACGAAAGCAGCTTCCGCTCGCGGGGATTTCAGTTTGCGGCGGTGACGGCGATTGCTGCACAGCTCTCAAACGTGACGCGCGTCATTGTTCCGGAGAGCGGCCAGGGCGCGCTTGGGCCGGTACTTCTCCCGCTGCACAACATCTACGCCGACTATCGCAACCATCCGACGTTCTTTCGGAAGATGGAGCGCTTCATCAAGGCAGTGCTGGGCTACCGAGTGCGGTTTGAGCAGCCACGCCTCTGGTCGACGAAAGGTCAGACGTTGCGCGCGTTTCTGGACATGATCGGAAAGTCCGAACAGCATCTGACGAGTACCCATTCCTGTTGGCAAACGCGCCGGGTCGTCAATGTAGGCGGTAGGAAGCAGTGTGGCCTGTGCGCGGCTTGCTTGCTGAGACGCCTCAGCCTGCATGCCGCTGGCGTTAACGAGGCGCCTAGTACGTATATCGTGTCCGACCTTGCCGCTTCTGACGCGGCCGATGCCTTGTCGGTCATACCCCAAAAGGCTGATCGGGACATCATGGTCGAATACGGAAGCGTCGGTGCGCGTCACCTGCAGCATCTCGCGGACATGAGCGGCTTGCCTGACGAGAACATTCGCGTTCACGCCTCGCAAATCTCAGCTGCGATAGCGGAAAACTACGAAGACACTCTGAAGAAACTGAGGACGATGTTGGTAACTCATGCCGAGGAATGGCGGGCATTTTTGTCCGCGCAAGGAGATCAAAGCTTTTTGAAAAGCTGGATGGATGGAGGGCGCAATGGCTGATCTGAATGAGCTGAGCGCACAGGAAATAGGACGCCGCCTGCGGATAGCACGGGAGAACGCAGACGTCCGCCAGGATGACGCGGCCCAGGTCATCGGCATGTCCCGCCCCACCCTTGTATCCATCGAGAAGGGCGTGCGCCGTGTGCGCATCCAGGAAATCCAGACGCTCGCGCGCCACTACGGCGTATCGGTCAACGCCCTCCTCCGCCGCGAGGCAGTGCATACCGATCTGATGCCTCGGTTCCGCAAGTTGCGGGAGACGGAGGACGCGCACACCACTGAAGCCGTTCAGCTATTCAACGACCTGATTAAAGCGGACGTTGAAATGGAGAATATCCTCGGCATCCAGCGACGTCGAAATTACCCCCCGGAACACGGTATAAACGAGGGCGACGTTGCGGCCCTCGCAGAAAAGCATGCCAAGGAATTGCGCGACTGGCTGGGTCTCGGTCCGGGGCCGATCGCCGACATCTTCTCGGTCATCGAACTGGGTCTTGGCATCCGATTGTATCAGCGTCGTCTCTCATCCAGTTCAAAGGTTGCTGGCCTCTTCACCTACGATGAAAGTGTCGGCGCCTGCATACTTCTAAACGCCAACCACCCATTGCCGCGGCGCATCCAGTCCGCGGCGCATGAGGTCGGCCACTTCTATGGTACCCGTCGGATTCCCGAAGTGCTCGAAGACGATGAGAAGTTCCTCTCACGCGATGAACGCTATGCCAACGTCTTTGGCCGTGCATTCCTGACGCCAGCCGAGAGCTTCTCGGAAAGCTTCCGCCAACTGAAGGAGATCAACGGCAAAACGACCCGGCGCCTGATCATTCTCCTCGCCCAGCAATATAATATCTCGCGCCAAGCCTGCGGGCTGCGGCTCGAGGAATTGGGCCTTGCCAAGAAAGGCACTTGGGCATGGTTCGAAAACAACGGCGGCATCACCGATGACAATGTCCGAGAGGTCCTCGGCGAAATGGCCGATCGCCGCGATCCCGCAAAGAGCGACGCGGACCGACCCATCTCCCACCGCCTGAGCCTGATGGCGCATGCCGCCTGGAAGCGCGAGCTCATGTCGGAAGGACAATTGGCGGAGCTGCTGAAGGTGGGCCGAGTGGAGCTTCGCGGCGTTATCGACCAGATCGAGCTTGAGGAAAGAGACACGGATGAGTTGCACAAGCTCCCTGATTGATATCGCGGATCCGCTGATTCTCGACACAAGTGTTCTGATCAACCTTCACGCTTGCAAATATGGCGAGCGCATCCTCGCGTCCATTCCCAATGATGTCGTCGTGTCCGAGATCGTGGCTGGAGAGCTGGAGCACGAGACGAGCCGGCAGAACGGCGAGCACCGCTTTCTGTTTGATCTCGTGACGCGTGGAATCGTAACGCTCGCCACTATGACCGACGCCGAGTACGAGATTTTTCATGAACTCACGTCTACCTCGCCCTCCCTTGACGACGGCGAAGCTGCAACGATCGCCATCGCGGCAGCAAGATTTTTCCTGCCGGTTATCGATGAACGGCGCGGACGAAGCCGCGCCAGCGCGCTATTGAAAACGCGAAATCCAGGCTGGTCGTTAGACATCTTACGTCATCCAACGGCCATCGCGGTCCTCGGCGACCAACCTGTCATCGAAGCGATGTATCTCGCTCTTCGCGACGGGCGCATGCGAATTCCA
Organism: Bradyrhizobium sp. CSA112; assembly: GCF_029051645.1. Classification (GTDB taxonomy): domain Bacteria; phylum Pseudomonadota; class Alphaproteobacteria; order Rhizobiales; family Xanthobacteraceae; genus Bradyrhizobium. Next base: position 8,674 of record NZ_JAACFS010000050.1, on the reverse strand, counting down.
TTAGAAAGAGTGGAAGGCGTTATCGCACTTATAGGGATGGAGCGTTCACGCGATTGCACTTGCCTCCCTGGGTATCGAGAGCGAATTTTCGACGAGCGCTCTGGGGCCGCCGCTGTAAATTCTGCCGACAGCGCGAAGCTCCCGAATCTAAAGTGAACGGCGAACTCTGACTTGACGATGTCGCAACAGAACGCCAACGCATTGATTTCATTGGGTCGCGGGAGCGTTAAAGCGTGAACGAAACGCAGGTTTACCTGAGCTCTTCCATAGCGAGCCTCAGAGCCTTCGGGATGTGCTGCGCTTTTCCGCCCGAGATAAACGCGACCCGTACGCGCGCCGAGACCAGATCGTTCCCGCGCCTGCACTCCTGCAGCAAGCCAATCGACGCGCCTCTCACCTCTTGCGGGACCGTGACAATGTCAAGGAGGTCGTCCAAGACTGCCGGTTTTAGAAAGTCGATCGTCATCGAACGGACAACGAAGGCGGAAGCCCGGGGCGTCGTTCCGCGTTTCCTCGAGCAGCGCTTGCTGATTGGTGCCGAGCAGGCGCAAGTAATTCGTTCTGCCGCGCTCCATGAAACGCAGAAAATTCGCGTGATAGACAATCTGGCCGGCATCGGTATCTTCAAAGTAGACACGCACCTGCATGTAGTGCCGTCCGTCTCGAATTTCGCCGTCAAGAGAGACTGTCACAGCGCGGTTCCCCTTATTGCGCGTACAGGGACCAATTGTCTTGCACAGAGGCGGTTTTTTGAGCAAGCGCTAAAATCCTGCGCTTGCCGGAAGCTGAACCGGTCGCCCGAATACGGCAGGCACCGCGCTGCAGACATCGAGGCCGAAGCTGCGGAGGTTTTCCGGACGTTGGTCAATCAGGTGACACTCGTGCTCGAGACGGAAGAACTCGCGATTGCGCTACGCGGCGACCTCGCTGCGATCCTGCGGTTTGCGGCGGGCAAGAAGAACCCCCGGCTTCCCTTCGGAGGCTGGGACTCTATTTGCAATCGTAAGCATCGGTGGTTGCGGGGATAGGATTTGAACCTATGACCCGGCGGCCAGGCCCGTCGATTGTCGCCGATGAGCTTTCAGCTCCTCTTCTTCCTGCGACGTGCGCCGGCGCTTCGACTCACTTCCCTGCCGCGAAGGGTAGCCGTGCGCCCGCGATGTCGGCCTGCCGGCCTGCCGCTCAGATGATGAAGTCGGATGATTGATCGCGGAGCCGGAGGTCTCAGTTCCCTTCGCTACGCTGAAAGCGGCTTGTCCGCATTTAGGATGGCACGGCAGAGCTGAAACCACTGGCTGAGACGACCAGCTCGCTTGTTTTCCGGTTCCCCAAGATCTCGGGGAACCCTAAGGGGAGCGCCCAAAAAGCAGATTTTGTTATGGTTTTTATAAGAAACCCTAATTATAAATACCAAAGCAGGCTCCAAACTAGGCTTTGCCATGAAGCGCAGCGATCTCAGCCACACAATCCGGGAGACCCTGAAACGGCTCCCGCACCCGTATGAGGCGCATTACGGTATCGTCCCACCACCTCCCCCGGAGCACGGGGTCTCAGTTATCCAAGCGATGAAGGCCTTGGACAATGCCCAGGGCGCGCTCGGGAAAATAGACGCAATCGCGACTCAGATGAAGGACCCTTACATTGTCAGCCGAATCCTGACCCGACGGGAGGCGGTCAGTTCGTCCTCGATCGAGGGCACCCAAAGTACGCTCGATGAACTCCTTTCGGTCGAGGAGACCGGCGGCGACGACGCAAAGGATGCCGCGCGCCAGGTCCGCAACTACGCTGTGGCTCTCGACGATTTCATCCCATTGGCGGCGAAGGACGGATATGGCGTCTTCACGATCGATCTCCTGAAGAGTCTCCATCGCGCCGTCATGAAAGATGATCCCGAGTACCAGGACGTTCCGGGCGAACTCCGCACGCGCGTGGTGTGGATCGGAGGGGGCGGCAACATCGCCTATTCAAGCCTAAATCCGCCGCCACCCGATGAGGTGCCGGCTTGCCTCGCTCAGACAGTCGACTACCTCCGCAACGAGGGAATGCAGCAGATGACCCAGGGTTTTATTACGCGAATGGCCATCGCGCATGCCCATTTCGAGGCGGTCCACCCGTTCCGCGATGGCAACGGCCGCGTCGGTCGTCTTCTTCTTCCACTGATGATGGCTGCCGAGAAGCACGTCCCCCTTTATCTATCTCCATACATTGAGGCGAAGAAGGGCGCGTACTACGCTTCCTTGAAGGATGCGCAGCAGCGCCTCGACTGGCAGCCTATCATAATCTTTATGGCAGAGGCCGTGACCGGCACCGTCGAAGAGCTCATGAAAACGCGCTCGGCTCTGTCCGAACTGTCAGAACTGTGGAGGAGCCGTCGCAAATTCCGAAAGGGATCGGCGGCCGCGCGCGCGCTCGACGAGCTTCCCCATTACCCGGTCCTAACCGCCAAACGGCTCGGAGAACTCCTCGAGATCAGCCCGCCGCAAGCGCACCAGGCTATCGCACAGTTGGAGGAGGCTGGCATTCTCGCCGAACGGACGGGCTACTCGCGCAATCGCGTCTACGCCGCGAATGATGCGCTGAACATCATCAACCGTCCTTTCGGTGAACAACCGATCCTTCCCGATGAATCGGAGCCTGACGACGCCGCGAAGGCGAGCCCGAAGTGGCCGTGATGGATAATGACCATGCGCGGCCGTTAGCGTGAACCCGATTAAACGGAAAGCCGCGATGCTAATAGTCGCGCTTGCCGTGATCGAAGCTGATCTGTAACCGCACCCTGCGACAGGCTGAACCTCCTCCGAAGTGATGGACACCTGTAGTAGGCTCGAAGAGCCAGGAGAGGTGTTGGATGGAAGGACGTCAACGTCGTTCGTTTACTGACGATTATAAGCGGCAAGCGGTCGATCTGGTGGCTTCGAGCGGTCGTTCGATCGGATTGGTGGCCAAGGAACTTGGCCTGCGCGATTCCGTGTTGAGGCGCTGGGTGGAATTGCGTGGGGCTGGGCGAGAGCCGACGGCTGCGGCGTGGCGCCCCACAACGCAGGCGCCGCTGCCGTCGGCGGACCACGCGGCGGAGATCGCCCGTTTGCAGCGAGAGAACGAGCGGCTGCGCATGGAGCGCGACATTTTAAAAAACTGTCCAGCACCGTGGCGCGCCTGTGCGGCCTAGAAACAGCCTTGTGCTATCCTCTGCGGCTGGGAGGGTAGCGGCCGTTCGATTATTGGAGGCACAAACCCCGTTAAAAAACATGGTCCATGGATGTATGCGAACTTGAGAGTGGTGACGTCGCCCTGGCGGCGATCCCGATTAGGAAGATGACGATTGGCATGGCCCAGACCCTCCTGCTCATCATTGATTGGAGGATTGCCATGCCCAAGAGGACGATCGGCGACCGACCGGAACTAAAGCCCGTCAACGTTGGGGCCGCCGCGATCGACATCGGATCAAAGATGCACATGGCTGCGGTTAATCCCGCTTCCACCGACGTGCCAGTGCGCTCTTTCGGCACATTTACGCGAGACCTGCATGATCTGGCGGACTGGTTCAAAGCCTGCGGCGTGAAGAGCGTCGCAATGGAATCCACTGGGGTCTATTGGATCCCCGTCTACGAGATCCTGGAGCAGCGCGGGTTTGATGTGATTTTGGTCAATGCGCGGTACGCCAAGAACGTGCCCGGGCGCAAGACCGATGTCAGCGATGCCGCGTGGTTACGCGAGCTTCATTCCTATGGCCTGTTACGTGGCAGCTTCCGACCTGATGCCGAGATTGCAACTCTGCGCGCGTATCTGCGCCAACGGGAGCGGCTGGTGGAATATGCCGCGGCCCATATCCAGCATATGCAGAAGGCCCTGATGGAGATGAATCTGCAACTCCATCATGTGGTCTCCGATATCACGGGCGCGACCGGCATGCGGATTATCCGAGCCATTGTTCAGGCGAGCGGAATCCTGACGTCTTGGCAACCTATCGGGACGTGCGATACCATTCATCCATCGAGACGATCCGGGCGGCACTTGTGGGCAACGACCGGCACGAACATGTCTTCGCGCTGACCCAATCGCTGGAACTCTACGACGTCTACCAGGCGAAGATGCTCGACTGCGACCGCAAGCTCGAGGTCCTGATCGCGGCCCTAAACAATAGAGGCGAAAGACCGGCCGGAAAGCTATCTAAGCCACGCATCAAGACCAAGCAGGTCAACACGCCTACCTTCGATGTCAGGACCGCGCTGTACGGTGTGCTCGGCATCGATCTGACTGAGATTCATGGGTTGGGCCCATCGCTGGCATTGAAGCTCATCGGTGAGTGCGGCACAGATCTGCAGGCATGGCCGAGCGCAAAGCACTTCACTTCCTGGCTGTGCCTTGCACCAGGCAACAAAATCTCTGGCGGCAAGGTGTTGTCCTCGCGCACACGGAGATCGTCTAGCCGGGCAGCCGCACTGTTGCGGTTGGCAGCCACAACCGTCGGGCGGAGCGATACGGCGCTCGGAGCATTCTATCGGCGGCTAGCCTCGCGCGCGGGCAAGTCGAAGGCCGTGACGGCGACCGCCCGCAAGATTGCGGTTCTGTTCTACAACGCACCCGGCATGGCATGAGCTACAAGGATCCGGGGGCCGACTATTATGAAGAACAATATCGCAGCCGTGTCCTTGCCAACCTTCAGCGCCGGGCCAAATCGCTGGGCTTCGTGTTGCAGGCCATTTCGGGGGACACCAATCCGGCTGTTTCTTAGGAAGTCGATCGCGATCTTTGCTGGGGGACCGAAATGAGATTCCGCTTCATCGAAGATCGCCGCGCCGACTATCCGGTGACGATCCTGTGCGACGTGCTCGCCGTCTCGCCGGCCGGCTATTATGCTTGGCGCTCGCGCCCGGAGAGCCGGCGATCTGCCGCCAACCGCGAACTCGTCGACGACATCAAGCGGGTCCATCACGAAACCCGTGGACGCTATGGCAGCCCGCGTATCCATATCGAGCTGAAGGCTCAGGGCCGTGGGGTGAGCCGCGGCCGCATCGAGCGGCTGATGCGCCGTCACGGCGTTCGGGCTATCATGGCGCAGCCGCGTCGGGTGCGGACCACCGACAGTCGCCACGACTTCCCGATCGCCCCAAACCTGCTCGATCGGAACTTCACCGCCGCCGCGCCGAACCGGATCTGGCTCGCCGATATCACTTACATTGAGACCGGTCAGGGCTGGCTCTATCTGGCCGCCGTCATGGATCTCTACAGCCGCAGGATCGTCGGCTGGGCAATGGAAGATCATTTGCGTGCCGAACTGCCACTCACGGCGTTGCGGATGGCCATCTCGGCGCAGCGGCCTGGCGCCGGCCTGATCCACCATTCCGATCGCGGTGTTCAAGGTGGATTCAAGCGGTCGTCGCAACACTCTGGAGTTGGAGGTTGCGATGAGCATTCGAAAGCGGCGATCGGCACGGTCTGGACGAGCGCCATTACCATCGCCAGGACGACCGCCTGTGGCTGGACGGGATGAACAGAGAAGTTTCTGGCGAGCTATTGCCGCAGGGCAAAGCAGCGAAGATGCTGCGCTGGAAGCCGGGGTGTCACAGCCTGTAGGAACCAGATGGTTTCGAAAGGCGGGCGGCATGCCACAGCGATGTTCAAGTCCTCAGCAAAGGCGTTCTCCGGGCGATACTTGTCATTGGTGGAGCGCGAAGAGATTGCGCTTCTCAAGGTGCAGGGCCATTCGATCCGGGAGATTGGGCGTCGTCTCGGTCGATCCGCCTCGACAATCTCGCGAGAACTGCGGCGCAATGCAGCCACCCGCAGCGGCGGGTTGGAGTATCGGGCGACGACTGCCCAGTGGCATGCGGATCGATCCGCCCGTTGGCCTAACCCAACCAAGCTTGCGCTCAACACAACCTTGCACACTTATGTGGAGGAGAGACTTGCCAGCGCCGTCGTGGCCCCGAGCGGCGCTCCCGTTCCTGGTCCCGCGGTTCCGTGGAAGGGTCGCCGGCATGGCCCGCGAAAGGATCGACGATGGGCCAGGGCTTGGAGCCCGGAGCAGATTGCCCGACGCCTGCCGATCGACTTCCCGGACGACAAGACGATGCGTATCAGTCACGAAGCCATCTATCAGTCCCTCTTCGTTCAGGGCCGGGGAGTACTGCGCCGCGAACTGACGGCCTGCTTGAGAACAGGACGCGTGTTACGGGTGCCCAGGGCGCGCGTGCGCAGGCGAGGGAAAGGCTTTGTCTCGCCGGAGATCATGATCAGCCAACGCCCGCCGAAGCAGCCGATCGAACAGTACCGGGACATTGGGAGGGAGATCTCATCCTCGGTCTTGGCAGCTCGGCGATCGGCACGCTGGTCGAACGCACGACGCGTTTCACGATGCTATTGCATCTTCCCCGGCTCGCGGGGCATGGCGAAGCTCCGCGCACGAAGAACGGCCCTGCGCTCGCGGGACACGGGGCCGAAGCCGTGCGGGACGCGATTACGCGCACCATCATCACCTTGCCCCAAGAACTGCGTCGTTCGCTGACTTGGGATCAGGGAGCCGAAATGGCTCAGCATGATCGTCTCAAGATCGATGCGGGTGGCCAAGTCTACTTCTGCGACCCGCAAAGCCCATGGCAGCGTGGCACAAACGAGAACACCAATGGGCTGTTACGTCAGTACTTCCCGAAAGGCACAGATCTGAGCATCCACAGCGTTGACGAAATCGCCGCCGTGGCAGCGGCCCTCAATGCTCGACCAAGAAAGACTCTGGGCTGGCAAACGCCGGCAGAAGCGCTTGACGAGTTGCTGCCATGAGTAAACATAGTCGGTGTTGCGACGACCGCTTGAATCCGCCCAGCATACGAATTGTTGTGAAGTACATGCTGGACTTCTTCCAGAGGCGCTCCCCAGATTTCGGCTATTCTGCGTTCGGCGTCGTTTACCTGCCACGGCAGCAAGGGAACCCCATCGGTCTGAGCAAAGGGGCCACCTGTGCTGTTCTCTACAACAGCAACATCAAATACGCCCTTACTTCCTGTGTCCCCAGGGGCGGAACGCGAATAGGAACTTGGATGAGCTTATCGAAGTAACTTGTCACCAAGCCTTCATCGACGATCCCATCGAAGTGACGGCGGACAGCGTGACGTATGACAGAGTCATCGGCCGGCAATGACAAACGCCGTGTTTTCCAGGAACAAGAAAAGGCGAACGGCCTCCAACGTTGATATCGTCGTTTGCGGAAGGCAGCGGTCCAAATCATCAATCAGCACAATAAGCTTCGTGCCCATTACTTCGAGGGTTTCCTCGCACGATTTGCGGATCGCATGAGTTTCTTTAGGCGGCGAGGACTCGGTGCGTGGCTTGATCAGGCCCGATGCCTTGCTGGCGGCATCGGTTACTGTGCCTTCGGCCTTAGCGATGTCGTCAGCGCCAGCATTTCCGGTCGCAATTTTTTCCCGAGTTCGATGGCTTCATTAAGTATTCCTGTCCGCGGTAGGCGGAGCGAACGCGAAGGCCGATCCTGCGCCAAGTTTCACGGCGCGAAACCAATTCACGCGTTGCAGCAGCTCTTTGGCTTTTTCGAGCCCGGTCCTGCGCTGTTCGGCTTCTTTTGCGAGCGCTGTCGCGATAACTTCCATCAATGCCGCGCGCGCGTCGTCGTATCCTTGATAAAGCCAAGCGTTGAACTCAACAAAAATGAAATCTGACCGCTTGCCCTCGGCGCGCTGTTCGAGCCCAGCGCGAACGAGTCCCCCGACGGTCGGTCAAAATCCCCCGGGTGAGGTCACCTCAAACTCCCCCACCTGATTCCGCCTGGCTGGGCGGCTGATCGGCCGCAAAGCGCGTAGCAGGACGTTTATTTTCGCCCCCTTTAGGGAAGAGGGGACCGGGAGTTGAACGTCTTGAAGCCGCATCTGCAAAGCACCGTATTTACGTTACTTGAGCGCCAGACGAGCCAACGAGAGATCCAGCGGCTGACGGGGATCGACCGCAAGACGATCCGGCGCTACCAGGCGATTTTCGTGTCCCGGCGAGCGGCGGAGGCAAATTCCCCCGGGGTGACCGCCGGCTCCGAGGCCGCGGATGGCCAAACTCCCCCAGCTCCGCGACCGCCGGCTATCGGCATGAAGGTGGCCGCCAAGACGTTTGATTTCGCCCGCTCAGCCTGTGAACCGCATCGGGAATGGATCGAGCAGCAGGTCCGTCTGAAGCGCAATGCGCAGGCGATCTACCAGGATCTGGTTGATCAGCTCGGCTTCACTGCCAGCTACGAGAGCGTCAAGCGTTTCGTGCGCGCCTTGCGCCACATCGATCCCAAACAGTTTGACCGTCTCGAGTTTGCCCCCGGCGAGGAAGCCCAAGTCGATTATGGCGAAGGCGCGCTGACCCGTGATCCGAAGAGCGGTCGTTACCGCCGGCCGCGCCTGTTCGTGATGACCCTGCGCTACTCGCGGCGTAGCTTCCGGCGGGTGGTCTGCAAGTCGAGCCAGCAGATCTGGGCACAGCTCCACGAAGGGGCTTTTCGATATTTTGGCGGCGCCGTCGGCTATGTCGTGCTCGATTTTGTTACCGGTAACAAAATCGCAGTTATGTGCCGGACATCGTTATGTGCCGAATGCCGTCACAACCCGCATTTCTGAGCGCTATTTCCGCGCCGGCGGCAACATAACGGAGCGCTCGTGGCATGGTGATCTCCTTCTTTCCTTAG
>NZ_JAACFS010000049.1 GCF_029051645.1 Bradyrhizobium sp. CSA112 | reverse complement strand
AAAACCGCGACGCTACGTCTCCCGATCTTGTGAGACCCATCTCAGCCTCCCCATGCTGAAAAGTGAGTCTTCTCAAATATATGATTCCTGTCGACAAAGACCGCGACACTCTGACTCAGTAAGACTAGCTAGGCTATGGCGGGGTCTATCGCAATCCGGCGGACCAGACGATCACCATCAACCCGAAGTCCGGGTTCGGTGATGTCGTCGCGGCTGTCGGAGACCATGTCATTGCGGCCGAATGCAAGGGTGACCGCCACAAAGGGATGCGCGCTCCACAAATAGAATGCGGGGACGGGTGGCCGGCCTGCTGGGCGATCGACGCTTCGCTGACCAGTATGAGCAACTCTTCAACGTGCGGAGCGCATTCCTGCATGGGCGCGCCATGACGGCCATTTCGACGAAAGAGCGGGTGATGGCGCGGTCATTGGCCCGCCAGGTCGTTGAGGCGCTGATCCTTGCGACCCTCGCGGGACCGATCGGCTCGCGGGAGGACTTCCTCGACGGTCTGCTCGATAAGGGCGCGCCCTTGATCTAGGAGGAACGGACGGGTCCGAGGGGATACCTTGGGCTTGAAAAATGTCAGAAAACTGCGTATATTTCTGACAGGAGATGGCCATGCAACGGTTAACCGAACAGATTCTTGCGCATGCCAAAGGACTGCCGGAAGGCACGCCCTTGGCGGCTAAGAGCTTGCTTCACCTCGGTAATCGCGCCGCGGTGGATCAGGCCTTGTCGCGGCTGACCGAGCGGGGCCACCTGATCCGGGCCGGTCGGGGCGTTTATCTCCGTCCCATCACGAGCCGATTCGGTACGAGGGCTCCATCAGTCCAGCAGGCGGTCGAGGCGCTCGCCAACCAGCGCGGCGAAGTCATCGTCCCGAGCGGGGCGGCGGCGGCCAACACCCTCGGCCTGACGACCCAGGTGCCGGTTCGGTCGGTCTATCTGACCTCCGGCCGCAGCCGAACGATGAATCTCGGCAAGCAGGTCGTTGAACTTCGTCATGCTCCGCGCTGGCAACTCGCCCTGGCCTATAAGCCGGCTGGCGAGGCAGTGCGGGCGCTGGCCTGGCTCGGGCCGGAGAAGGCAGAAGCCGCATTGAAAACACTGAAGCGGAAGCTCCCGCCGTCCACCTTCAGCGAACTGGTCGCGGCAGCGCCGCAGCTTCCGACCTGGCTGGCGCGCAGTGTGGGAAAGGCGGCGCATGGCTGACGCCTTTCTCCACCTCCCGGTGGCCGATCGCCACGAGGCGCTGAGCGTCGCGGCCGACCAGTCGGGACGACCAGCGCACCTTCTCGAGAAGGATGTGTGGGTCGTCTGGGCGCTCGCCACGCTCTACGGATCGGCGCTCGGCGAGCATCTGGTGTTCAAGGGCGGCACATCGCTGTCGAAGGCCTATGGAGTCATCCGGCGTTTTTCCGAGGACGTCGACCTGACCTACGACATCCGGGCAATTGCGCCGGATCTGGTGGGCGACAACGGCGAGGCGTTGCCGAAAACGCGCAGCGAGGAGAAGCGCTGGTCGAGTGAGGTGCGCAAGCGTTTGCCGGAGTGGGTGGCGGGGACCGCACAGCCGGTCATCGCGGACGCGCTGGCCGCGGAGGCGTTGCCTGCCACGATCCGCGTCGAGCGCGAGAAGCTGTTCATCGACTATGAGGCGATTGCCGCAGGCTCCGGCTACGTGGCGCCAAGCGTGATGCTCGAATTCGGCGCGCGATCGACGGGCGAGCCGGCAAGCCTGCGGGACATTACCTGCGACGCATCGGGCCTGGTCGAAGGCGTGGTCTTCCCAATGGCCCGGCCCCGCGTGATGCATGCCGAGCGAACCTTCTGGGAAAAGGCGACGGCGATCCACGTCTTCTGTCTGCAGGAGCGGCTCCGCGGCGATCGCTTCGCACGACACTGGCACGATGTCGTGCGGCTGGATGAGGCCGGTCTTGCGGATGCGGCTTTCGCGGATCGGGAGTTGGCGAACGCTGTCGCGCGCCACAAGGGCATGTTCTTCGCCGAGAAGGCCGCCGACCGCAGTCCGATCGATTACGTGGCGGCCGTAAACGGCGGTTTGCAGATCGTGCCGGGCGGCGATGCCTCCAAGGTGCTGCAGGAAGACTATGGCCGCATGGTCGAGGACGGGTTGCTCTTGGAAGATGCCGAACCCTTCGAGAGTCTGATGGAGCGCTGCGCCGATATCGCCGCGCGGGCCAACCGCGCGGGCGCATAGAGGGGCAGGCGAATGCTCAGTCGGGGATCGGAGTGGCGGCGGTGGGAGCCGCATATTCATGCACCGGGCACGGTGATGAACAACCAGTTCAGCGGGCCGAAGCGTACCCCGATCTCCACGAAGAAGGCACAATCAGCCAAGCGCGGCGCTAGCCGGCCTAGGGCCAAGCGAAATCGACCATCTGCTCCAAAGACCTTGCGAATGTCCATCTGCAGGATAGGAAGCAATCGCGTATATTGCGCTAGGTGGTATAATACGCGGACAAAGCGATTAGCCCAGTGATGCGAGCGGATCGCGACTAGTCTCATGACTAGTCCTTCTGAGGAATTTTTATGCTGGACTTGATCGCTTTATGGCGGTTGTGTGGAGAAGTCCACACACCAGGGGACGAAATTCGAGCAACGGAGTTGTTGGTAACACCCATGAGACCCCGCCACTCGATCCTGATGTCGCCGATTCAGCTCCGGATGATCCGGTGCTCACGGGCTACGATGAACAGCATCTCGTGACGTATTGGCGGCTTCTCGATGCCGAGACCGATGGCGCCGACTGGAAAGAGGTGGCTCGGATGGTCTTGTATATTGATCCAGATCGCGAGCCGGCGTGCGCTCGCAATGCGTTTGATAGTCACTTGGCGCGAGCAAAATGGATGGCTGATCACGGTTACCGCGATTTGCTGCGCGCGGCGGCGCGACCAAATAGCAAGAATTTGTCGATTAGAATTCGCAATTGAGAATGGATTTCTCCCACTGACAACGTGATCGCCTGTACGCATCACGCAATGCACAATTGGTGGCTTCCCCAACAACCAAAGGCTTCATAGACATTTCGCAATCGCCTTACGGCAGGGGATCAGAGCAATGTCCGAGTTCGACTGGCTGCCGGGCGCGTATCAGCACGCCATCAAGTCAGGGGAGGTGGCGGATTTCGCCTGGGAGGCGGTCCGCCGAAGGCCCAACTATCGAAATGCCTACCGGGACGCTCGCTCGAAGGGCGGGCAAGTTTCCGAATTCCGAAGGAGATGGGCGTCTGCTTTCGCTAATGAGCGGGCTCGGTAACGTAAATGAAAGAGGCCGCTAACCGAGGAGCCCTTATTGTCGTGAAGTCGCAAGCGCACTTTGCTTGAATTCAGAGTGGCTGGCGACCGTCGCTGATGTTGGCAGGGCAACGACAACTCGATAAGTCGTGAAGTACCTGAACGATGGCAACAACCTACAACAGACCGAGACGCAACTCTCTCACCTCGGCCGTGGTCCCGCTAGACACGCCGGGATGGTCAATGTGCCCATTCATCGGGTCTCTACAATCCTTTCGGAAACCCTGGTCGATCGCAGCACAGGCGTCGGTGATGATCATCTCGTTCGCGGGTCCCAGCGGTGCTGTGTCGGTCGCGCGCCAGCTCGGCCTCGAGCACTCGTTGAGTTTGCTACAGTACGCCTCCTGCAGCTTGGCAAGCGCAATGCATTTACGGGCATACACTGCTGCCATCTGTCGAAGCTCCGCCTCGATTTGTGAAACCTTGTCCATGATTTGCCTATTGTCGGTTGATGTACGGCTATACCGCGCAACCGTGTCAGCGGCCACCGCGCTTCTCGGCACGTAGCTTGCCCCGGCGAAATGCGAGAGAGCACCCCTCGGGGCTAACGTGACGGATCTCCGCGACCCGCTGAATACTGCTATAATCCTCATCGAGAGGTGGCGGCGCCTTAATGCCGCTCGCTGCGAGCAGCATTCGAAAGCGAAGCTAGCTCCGCCACCACGATCTCGAGCTTTCGCGCGATGCCCTCGATCTTGGGCGAGTGCTGGTGCTGCGGGGACCGCGTCATGACGTCCCCGCTTGCGGGATGATCCGCATCCTGAACTCCAGCGACAGGTCGCGAATCTCGAGCAGCACGTCGGGATTAGCGTCAATTACCGCGCAAGCGTACGCGAACCGCTCCTCGGCGAGGGCAAGGGCCTCAGCACCTGAAACGTCCGCAGGGATACTCATCGCCGGTGCGCCTCATGCTTCGCGATATAGTCGAGAATTCTCGCTCTCGCCAAAAGAAGATCCTCATCGAGCAATGCGTGCATCGCGCCTCGAACGCAAGGGGAAATCGAATTGTCAGTATCGATCATTTTCCGAAAGTTCTGAAAGACACGATCGATCCTCGCGATCGAATCGCCTGCCGTGATCATTCGCTGCTCAGACACGTTGATCCTCCTTCTCGTCGTCAGTAGTGGTTGGATTGGCATTCCTGCGTTCTTCGGCGAGCCGAACGGGATCGTGTGAACGTTTGTTCAGCGCTCGAACATCATCGCGGCGCGCTTCGACGTAACGCCGGATCCGGTTGCAATTATCGATGGGATCGCAAGATGTCTACTTGAGCACGCCGCAGATCTCCTTGAGGATTGCGCAGTGTTGCTTAATCTAGTGGCTTGTCGGCGCCGACATTAAGCGCTCTTCGGATCGGGCGATGAGCAGATCCTGTGAGGCGGGGCTCGTCTCTTCTTCGCGCTTCTGCGCCTTGACGCGCTTTAACAGGTCGGAAACAGATTCGCCGAGCAGGTAGCGTCCATTCCGCTCGCGTTTGAAGTAGCGGTCGGTGACGAGCTTTATTAAGCTCGGATTTGCTGTCTCTTGCGATGCCCGCAGAGTCTCTCGACGAAACGCCGCTATTTGTAACGTCCATTTAGGTTTCGAGTCCCTGGTTGAGATGCAAATGCAGCCGAAGAGTGTCGCGTCTAAAACATTCAGACGATGCGGTGGCGCGAGGCTCGCGCGCGATTTGATCTTATGCCAAAACGCTGCAATATATGTAAGAGTTGCCGATACCGAGCGCTGGGTAAAATAAAGGCGCCACTGTCAGTGGTGCAGCCGCGTCCACATGAGCTTGCGAATTTCCCGCTCTGCTCGCGCGAAGTTGCCGATGTTGAAGTGAGTGCGCCGATACGCAGCAGCGCGTTCCGCTCGCGACCCCATGATGCGGGGTCTCTCGCGCTTGTACATCTCGTCGCGTGCTTGGCTGAGTGCGCTGCGCACGGAATGTCGGAGTTCCCCTTTGATTCGAGGGAATGTGGTGGGCCGAAAGCTAGTTAGCAGTTGCAGCGCGCGAGCCTTGATCCTCAAAATACGGACTAACGCGCACTTACGGTTCTCCTTTAGCGATGCTGCTGCTGCATCTATGCTCCTGATAGCCCGGTTAATGGCATCGATATGGCAATCAGACCTCTGTGGACGAAAAGAGCAGTCGCGCTGGCAGCTTGCCCATCACGCATTCTGCGCAGCGCAGCTCAGGGTTGCTCGGAGGTCACAAGCACGTCGTCAAAGTGATTACCGGACCGAGGTGTCGAGTTGGCAACAAGCCCCGCGGGACAGCATTTATGGGCGCCTGGCGGGGCGGTCCCAGCAGCCGCACGCCTGCAGCTATGCCTCGGTCAACGCGTGCGCGATATATGCAATTAGGTCCGACGGATGTTCGATGCCGATCGATAGCCGGATGGTGGAGTCGAGGACGCCGATTTTTCCCGGATGTGAGTCGTAACACCTGAGTGCGCCCTGCTTGCGGGCTGGCAAGCGACTCGGTACCGCCCAGGCTCACTGCCAGCTTGAAGAGTTTCAGCGCGTTCCGAAATTTGTATGCGGCGGCTTTTCCGTCGACAGTATCGAACGAAAATGTGGAACCTGTGCCAGTGCATTGCTTCGCGAATAGCCGGCCCGCGGCTCGTCTGCCTCGTGGTGAGCGAGGCCACTTTTTCGTAGTCGCGCAGGTATTGCGCTACGAGATGCGCATTTCTATCGGCTTTTCCATGCGAAGGCTCAGTGTTTCGAGCGAGCGGCTGATCATCCAGCAGGAATGCGGGTCCAGTTGGGTGCGGGTGGCGCCTCGCGGCGCTTTGACGTCCTTCATGAGGGCTCTTGACCCGAGCGCAGCGCCAGCGATCAGGTCTGAATGACCGCGACATATTGGTCAGTGAATACAAAGTGAAATCCGCACCATGTTCGATCGGGCGCAGGAACACTGGCCCTAGCAATGTGTTATCGCACGCGACGATTGGCGTGTGCCCCTGGGCGCGGTCGGTCATCTCTGCGACGCGGCGGACCATCGCAATATCGACCGGCCCATCGGTTGGGGTTGCCAGAGTTTCGATGAAAATCATTGGAACCCTACCTTTGTGTATCGCGTCCCCCGCCGCCAGCCTGACTCCGGTCTCGTCGAGGCCGTCGGCAAAGCCGACGGCACCGAATCGAAAAGCCCGCAAGCGTCTTCACAAGCAACGCTTCCGGTGCACCGTAGAGTGGGTTGAGAGTGCAGAATCACGTCGCCAGGGCTTGCCGAACGCGAGGATCGTCGTCGCAATCACCGCCATGCCGGATGGTGCGCAATTCTCTATGCGCTCGTAGATGGAAATCCCGTCCTCGACAATTTCGCTGTTGGGGTGATTGAACCGCGAATAAACTAGGCCTGCGTCCCATTCCCTCGGGAGGCTCGCGCCGATCTGAGACGAAATCGAAAGTCCATCCCGTCTTCTCGGCAGTCCGGAAAACGAAGGTCGAGGTCAGAAAGACCGGCGGTTTAGCCGCTCCTTGCGATAATTGCGGGTCGTAGCCGTAGTTCAGCATCTGCGTTTCGGACGCAGCTTGTGATTGCCTATATGGGTCTTCAACGAAAAATGCTTCATCATGGCCTAAGCTTCGTTCTATAGATCCAAATCCTTGCCCTGCAGCTAGTTGCCTTCCACGGCAGTGGGGCGAATTCCGCAACTGGTTGCGCGATATGCTGGAACATCGTCAGCGCAGGCTCTAACAAGTCAACGCTGTTTCACCAGACTCCACTTCTTGATCACCGCCTCGCTCATCTGCTCAGCGTCGGCACAGGCGATTTCATCGACCTTCACCGAGATCCTCTTGCCGACTAGTGGCTTCAGCTGACTGGCGTGCGCTTCGCCAGTTGTGAGCAGCTGAAACATTACCGGTCCGGTCTCTAGCTTGCACAGCGCGTGCGGCTCGGGTAGCCGGCGCGGCGCGGAGATGATATGGTAGGCGACCTTTTTGCCGTGCTTGGCATCGCGTATGCGAATCGCGTAGAGCTCGCCTGACAACACGTCGCCGGTGTTGATCGGCGCGCCCCCGTTCAGGCCCGCGTACGCAGGCTCCTCCGCGCCGGCGGCTCCAGGAAAGCTCGCCATCAGAATCAATGCAAGGGCAAAGCCCATGGCGAATCGGTCTTTCGTCATTAGTCAGTCCTCCGTAGGTGTGATTAGAAAAGCGTGAGCTGCCGGATCGCGGCAACAGCGCACCTCGTCGACCCATGGACGTCGTGGTGAGCAAACAGGAGCTGCTGATCGTGAGCGCATGCTGCCCGCCGACTATACGGGAAGGGTCTAGGAGCGCTGCCACAACGTTTGATGTCTAAAGCCGGACGGGCAAATCATTGTGGGCCAAGTCCAGCCATGATTTCGGATTGGATTGCG
Source organism: Bradyrhizobium sp. CSA112 (assembly GCF_029051645.1). Lineage (GTDB taxonomy): Bacteria > Pseudomonadota > Alphaproteobacteria > Rhizobiales > Xanthobacteraceae > Bradyrhizobium. The sequence continues at coordinate 34,718 of NZ_JAACFS010000049.1, read as the reverse complement.
GTTGCGGTGCACAGGGAAGCATCTAATGGCAGATTGCCAAATGCGAGTTGACAAAGAAGGTAATTCGCACCTGACTCTTCCAGCTGATTTAGGAGAACTTGTCGCACAGAAGCTGACGTTCCGACGACGCACAATTCGCTCTCGATTGCCGCATCGAAGGTCAGCGGAAGGTGTGGTGGTGTAGGGATGGCATTGAGCTCGTAAAGGAACTTAAAGCTCTCGAGCCATTGTGCGTAAGCAGATGCCGCGAGCGAATAGGCATCTATCTCCGAACGCGCAATCACGACCATGCGAAGCAATCCAAGAAATGGCATTTGATCGTGAGCCTCGCCGTTGGGCTCTCGATGAGCGCGGAAGGCATCAGTTACTTTGCGTACAGCAGAGGAGGGGCCTACGCACGCGAGATTTGCGCCATTGGCAGCTGCCCAAGCTGCGGACTCGGGTCGATTTGTGGCAATCCATGTCGGCGGCCTTGGACGCTGATAAGTTTTTACCGTCAACGGAACGCTGTTTAGCTCAAAATGTTGGCCTTGATAGGATAGCATGCCGCCTTTCATAGCGCTGATAAGGGCTTCGCTTGCTTCTTCATAACGGCTTGGCGCCGCGTCAGCACTGATGCCGTAGTAGCCCAATTCAAGCGGAAGAGAGCCGCGTCCGATACCCACCTCAAGCCGGCCACCGCTCAAGTGATCGAGCATACAGATCTCTTCAAACGCACGCAGGAGATGATAGAGGTTAAGCAGCATCACCAATGGCCCGATACGAAGTTGCCGTGTGCGCTGTGCGACGCTCGACAAGAACAAATTTGGCGATGGACCTCTCCCATGCGGCGTACAGTGGTGTTCTGCCACGTGATATGCAAAGAAGCCGAGTCGGTCGTACGCCTCTGCCAGGACGAGGCGATCTGCGTATTGTCGGGCGATGTCGCGGCCGTCCTCGTCTAAGTGATCGAAGATGCCGAACGTTAGAACTGGCGATCTTCCTAGCTTTAAGCTGTCAGAAATGTCACTGACGGCTCCCAGAAACGCATCCATTTGCGTTTTTGTCCCGATGCTCACGCGGATGCAATTTTCAAGAACGTTATTGGAAAGGAAGGCAACAAGTATTCTTTGCCTTTCCAAAGCGGCCTGCCACCATCTACCGTCGTGTCCCGCAGGCACACGCGCTAGCAAGAAGTTTGCGTGGGAGGGCGTTAGAGAAAATCCAAGTTGCGACAATGCGGTCGCAACCCGCTGTCTTTCATGCCTGATGTGCCTATGGTTCTCTTCATAGACGGCGCGATGCGCAAGAATGCTGATGCCGACCGCGTGCCCGATTACATTCATGCTGAAGACGTTCTGGATGTTACGAAGCCGTCCAATAAGCTGCGGGTGGCCGAACCCGAAGCCGACGCGAACGCCAGCGGCGGCATAGCTTTTCGAAAGTGTTCTTAAGAGCAGAAGATCCGGATAACGGCTGAGGGGCCGCAGGCCATTATCAGGCGCAGAATCGACATACGCTTCGTCCAACACGACGAGGCGGTCCGATTGTGCCAGGAGGCGTTCGATATCGGCGATAGGGATGAACGTTCCGGTCGGATTGTTCGGATTCGCCAACAGAATGAACTTGGCATCTTTTGCTGGCCCAAAGAGCAATTGCTCTATCGGCAACGACTGAGGTTCGTTACATCTGATTTCAAGCAGTTGAGCACCCTGCAACATAACAAGTTTGTGATTGAATGAAAAACCTGGCGACAGCATTGCGCCGCTGTCGCCCCGGGGCAAGAAATGCTCTGTAGATGAGCCCGAGAAGCTCAGATGATCCATTGCCGGCAATCACATGATCGATCGCGACGCCGTAGATATTAGCGGCTGCTTCCCTCAGGCTAATGTTGTCATCTTCTGGATACAGATACTGCCGCTCAAGCGCCGCAATTGCACTTTGCCATACGATTGTTGGCAACGGAAATGGGTTCTCATTCGTGTTTAGTTTGACGTAATTAGCGGCCGGCGCAGGCCGGTCGGACGGCAGAGCATCTAACTGTTTCGCTGCCTGCGAAAGAGAAGAGAGCACATTTTGCAATTTGGCATCGGACATAGGTTTCTCCCGTTGAACCACCGAGGGCGCTTGCAGTTGTCAGCATGCCGGTCAGTCAGTCCGGTAGACGGCCTGAGGACAGAGTTCGAGTGTTTGTTGGGACAGCGAGGACGGCCGGCATCCAAAGTGCAGCAATCAGCCGCCTCGGTCACGGATTGGCATTGCCCTGAGTTGGCAGCAATATCACGCTGCGTTGGTCCAGGTACCAAATATTGGTCCGGAACGAGTCGGTCTCAGATCGCACAGTGGAAGTTCGGCAAAGAGCTAAGCAAAAGTAACGCAGCGACATCGGCCGAGCTGTGCCGTTGGGCATAAACTCTTCCGTTGGCGCATCGGCGTCATAGGATAGCTCCACGAGCAGTACTGCGAGCGCGAGAAACGACGCGAGTACCGCGAGCGCGAGAACCGACCCGAGTAGCACGTCATGTCCGGAATTACGTTTCATCATTTCCATTACTTCGCTGAATATCTAGGCTCGTGTGCGGTCACAACGATGAGTTCTACTCGACGGTCTCGACAATGTTGTTATGCCACCGGTATACGACGAAGCCGGGAGCTGCATTGTCTCCTTTGGTATCGAACCGGACCGGCCCGATTACTGTTTGGGTTGGCTGCGAACGAAGCGCAGCTGCTACTCGCGGACCGTCGAAGGTACCGGCCCGCTTTACCGCGTCCGCCCATGCCTGGACGGCGGCATAGGCGTAGAGCGTGTAGCCTCCCGCTGACATGTTGGAAGACTTGAGCCTAGCTACGGCGTCCGCCGCTTGAGCATTCTTGGTGGAGTCGGGCATGAAGGTGAACAGTGTGCCGTTTGCTGCTTCGCCCGCGATCGCCGAAAAGTCGCTGGTCATCAACGGATCGTTCGCCATGATAGTGAGACCTGCGCCTGCTTCTGCGGCTTGACGCACAATCAAGCCGATCTCGTTGTAATAGCCGCCGATATAGGCGATCTGGATTCCGTCTCTTTTCATTCTTGAGACCAGGGCCGTGTAGTCCTTTTCGCCGGCCACATAGCTTTGCCGAATGACCTTTTCGCCCGCTTCCTGAAGGCGTGACTCAACGACGTCGGCAATGCCCTTGCCGGCGGTACTCTTGTCGTCAAGGACGGCAATCTTCTTGTTCGGATAATGTCGCAAGATGTATTCGGCCGCCACGAGTCCTTGTTGGTCGTCGCGGCCGCAGATCCGAAACACCGTCTTGAGACCACGCTCTGTTAGCTGAGGATTCGTTGAGCCAGGTGAAATCTGAATAAGTGCCGCTTCGGCGTAAACGTCGGAAGCGGGGATAGAGGAAGACGAACAAAAGTGGCCAACGACCAACTTGACTTGATCCATCGTCAGCCGATTGGCAACTGCGACGGCCTGCTTGGGATCGCACGCGTCATCGGCGACGCTCAATATGACCTTGATACCGGGAAGTAGGCCCGAAGCATTTAACGCATCGACAGCCGCAGTAGCACCGTCGCGCATCTGTACGCCAAGCGCAGCAGTGCTTCCGGTCATCGGGCCGACCACGGCGATATTAACGTCGGCAGCTGGCGCGGTCGAAGCCAAAGCACAAGAGAGGAATGCTGCACTTGCAGCTGCAGTAATTCGAGAAATTGGCACTTAGAGCTCCGGATGTTCGCTTGAGTTTGCTAACAGCTTGCCGTTCCTGCCCATGCGAGGGCATCGCTTGGTTATGAGATAACGCCAGCTTTGGATGCCTCAAGGCAGCGCGTAAGCCGCGGCTGGCCGATGCCTCCGAACCTGCCGTGGCAGAGCGAAACAACCATTGCGATCCCGCTATAGGAAAGATGTGGCGATAAGCAGTGAGATACACGCCGAACGCTGGCAATCTCGGCATTCCATCACGTCCGACGCGCTCCTGACGCTGCAATCGATCGAACACAGCAAACGGTTCGCATGTCCATCCCCGCGGCGGCGTTACGTATATGGAGTCTGCGGGTTCGTCGCCTGTATTCCATACTTTGTGAGGACCAGCGCCTGAGACGTCACATACCGAACTCGGACCGAGCTCCCGTTCCTGTCCGGCAACGGCGACGTGAATACATCCCGCCCTGATCTCTAGTTGGTCGTCCTGTTTTAGCTGCAAGTATGCCGGCGGCGGCACCCCATCCGGCGTATAGAGCACTTTGACAATCCGCTCCTTGCGGAAGTGCTCGAGCCTTCTGACCGTCTCGTGGGGCGTGAGCCTAACAGCTTGAGACATTCGTAATCCTTAACTTAACCTTTGGAGCAGCAACCGACGTGCCAACGACATGATGTCGATTCGAATTGGGTTTGCAGCGAGCGAGATCCGCGAAGTTTGCGATCCTTATCCGTGAGTGAGAGATAGATAAATCCGTCTTGTTCGGTTTGTCGGACAAAGCCTCTCCTTGCGAGAAGCTCGACTACGTCGTAACGAACGCTGCGTCAGCATCCAGCACACCCGCGATCACCCCGACCGGCACGGCTCGCTCTGATCAAGCACTTGCAAGGCCACCATGATCATCCACTGCGTCCCGAATGCCGAAGCTCTCGCCCAGAAACTCTGAACGTACTGCAGGCCATGCGATCCTCCCGGCTAGGCGGAGTTGTCCCTAGGTTGCCAGGGAGCGTGGCCACCTACAGTAGATCGTACAATCTGACGCCACGTACGATTCAAGCCCTTCGGGGGGCTCGTCTCATAAATGTGTCCAAAGTCATGTCTCGATGAAGGAGCGACGCTGCAAAAGTTAGAGAAGAGCGCCACGAGTCCTCAACCATCTGACGCAAACCACAACCGGCGCGTTCCTGGGCGCTAAAAAACTCATATCATTCTCATCTAGATGGAGAACACAGCAGGGGTGCACGCATTATACGCGGCAGGTTCAGCGCAGTTCATCCGTTCAAGGCGGCAAGTGCGAGGTCGAGATATTGCATTAGGCAGGGATCCCAGCCAGCCATACTGCGTGGCGCGCTCAATCGCGCAAGAACTTTCAGTATCATTGAAACGGTCGAATCAGCTCCTGCGATCTCTGTGATCAGCAAGCGCGCTTTAAGCGCCACAGCATTTGCCCGTTCGCTGCAGGGATGCTCGCCCCGATCCACACAATCGCGCAGCTCGTCGAGGATCTTCCGCCACCGCTCCTCTCGACCTGAGTCCATGACGCATGTGCATGGGAGCGGCTGAGGGCGTTCTTCCTCAACCCGCGACATTGCATCCAGAGTGGCAGCTAGCTCATCAACACTGACGTGCAATTCACTATCCGTCGTCATGTTGCGCAAACGATTTCGCAACAGGGTTGCACGCGCGACTTGAAGTTCAATTCTCCCCAAATGATTGCGCAATAGGTCAGTAAGCGAGGTTCTGCCCTCTATCGCTCTACGGATCTCGTGAAGCGAGAAGTCAAGCTCACGTAGCGCTCGGATTTGATGTACCCGTTTGAGGCCTTCGTGGTCGTACATGCGGTGACCGCCGTCGGTGCGCTCCGACGCACTTAATAAGCCGGTGTGCTCATAATGATGCAGAGTGCGTACCGTTACCCCGGTCGCCTCTGCAAGCTCGCCAATGCGCCATCGACGCCTTCGTGGTGTAGGTTTTGTCATGGTTCTCTAATTTCAAGCCTACAACCTGACGTCGCGTGAGATTCAAGCTATTTCAACGGTCTACCTGAAAATGGCTTCGTTTCAGGCGCCAGCTAGGCGGCTCTTCTGGCGCCAGCAAGGTTGCTGTCCTCAGAGAGCCGCCTGATCAAGCGGCAGAAGCAATGGCGCCCATCAAGTTCATCAGGGACGCCAAGTGGGCCTCGCCGGCTGCTGCACGTTCCAGAACAAGCGTGGCGATTGCCGTTCGATTTTCAGGAGTTCGCATCGAAGCCGGTAACGCCGCGACTGCTTCATCAAAAAGCCTTCCCAAGACCGAGAGGTCTTCCGGATCGTAGACACCACTGTATTGCTGCAACATTCGGCTCCGTGATTAACGCTAAGGCGGCCGCACGTGGCTAAGACGTTTGGCCAAAAGAAGACAGACCGCCGGCGTACAGCGACGAAGGTGCGGTATACGTTGAAGTGATGCTGTTGCGCAACACAGTCGCGCTTTGCTTCGTCTCAAGGCCGCGCAGGCGATATCGACTAACTTTTCTCGGAACTGCGAGCACCGCAGTGCCTATGTGCAGCCGAACTGGCGGGGCGAAGAAGAGGATTCTCACATTCGGTGCGCCGCTATTCTGAGCCATGGCTGCAAGAAAGCGCCGAGCCGATACGAGCAACGATCGGCAGCCAATGCTGATCCAACAACGATAGTCACAGCATTTTCTCAGCTTAAGTCCCGCTGCCTCAATATCTATCGCAAAGTGGTGGCCGCTCTTTGATCCCGTTCACAACGGATCGGACCACGGTAGATGAGACTTGGCGCGAAGCGGTAAGTGATTGGTCTGTCCGACATGCTCGCTCGCCCGCGCCTGGTATACAAAATGACAGACACGTAGACGGGCAATGCCTTCCAAATTAGTCGATGCCAGTGCGCTGAGCGCATCTGGGCCGATTCGCTAGTCCCGCCCTCCAGGCAAATGTCGAGTTTTGCTGTTATCAGCGCGCTTGCGAGTTCGTTGCGCAATTTGGGTTGCCAGGAGCGCGTGCTTGCCTTCGCAGATCAGTTCTGCAACCACTTCGATTTGCAGATGATGCGCTGCTTGAGGTCGATAGGGGTCGGTCCGAGGGGCCAGGCGCCCTTTGAAAGTCATGAGCTCCGAAGAGACGAAGGTCGAGCGAGAAGAAGATATCGGAGCTGACTTCATGCCAGAACTGCCGCCGACGATGTGTAGGAAATGTCGTTGATCGCGTAAGTCGTTGCATGTCGCGCTCCGCCTCTGCTGTCGACTGGATTGCTATCCTCTCGAGCGAGCCCAACCGCTGGCTTGAGACCGTTGCTGTGTGGCAGGTTCGATAGCCATTTGCAACGGGCCACTAATTTTCAACGCCGCAAATTGTCGCTAACGAGCTCGAGCGAGAATGGCGTCAAGCCGAGAGGAGCCTAATATTAGACTCGCGAGAGACAGCTGAAATATGGGTGCAGATATAACGGACGTAGGACGCTTTTGCGAATCCGCGCTTACGATGAATGAGGGTCGGTTCTCACGAAGGATTGGGGGTAACCGGATTGATGCGAAGAGGGGATGAGAAGACGCTTTAACTGAATTTAGGGGCGCCTGGATCTTTCGTGGTCTCAGGCCGAGGACTCATGCAGGACGCCTCTTCTAACAATATCTGCCGCATCCAGATGCTTGCCGGATCACTATTGTGAAAAGCGGGCCATTGGACGGCCTCGGTAAACGCGGGAAGTGACCGCGTAAGTTCGACGATCTGCAGGGGCATCGTGTTTTCGAAATGCTTAACCAGCCTTGAGGGCATCATACCTATGCGGCCAGTGTCCAATAGTACCGGCGGGATCATGTTAAAGCTCTGCACGACGACCTCGATGCGTCTCTTGAGGCCATGCTTGAGTAAGAACCATTCTTCAATGGAGGGCTTTCGCGTAAGCCCAAACTTGACCGCAACGTGTCCCATGGACATGTATCTCTCGAATGTAAGCTGCGCTGGTAGCTGCTTGTTCGTGCGGCATCCGACGCATACGAGGCTCTCCTCGAACAATGCCGCCTTAGGGTGTGCACTCGACATGAACAATTCCGGCAAGATAAGAAAATCGACTTCACCGCGCCGGAGAAGCTCATCGGTCGCATCGGCGAGTGGCAGCAATTCGAAACTGACGGCGGGAGCTTCCCGTGCGACACGATCCACGACCTTTCGAAAAAATACGATTGTCATGAAATCGGACAGGAGGATCCGGAAGCGGCGATCCGATTTGGCAGGGTTGAACACATCCTGGGATATAATGGAGAGCTGGATGTGCAGCAGAGCCTTGCGAATAGGGGCGGCGAGCCCTTCGGCACGCGGTGTTGGGACAAGTTCCCGGCCTCTCATCGTAAATAGTTCGTCGCGGAAATAGGCGCGTAGCCGTGCGACGGCGGCGCTCATGGCTGGCTGGCTCAGCTTGATGCTGCGTGCCGCCGCGGTGAGGTTACGCTCGGTCATCAGAGCATCGAGCGCAACAAGAAGATTTAGATCAAGGCCCTTAAAAGGCATATCTTCTCCCGTTGAAAGCCTTTGCGTTGTAAACATTGAGCAACAACGGTTACTTCTATGAAGGTCCCAGTCGCCCCCGCCCGAGCTAGGCTCGTTTTGGGATACCGCGCGATCGCACAGAAGGCTCTCGTACTCGGTCGCAAGCATGTTGGTTGCGCAACGGAGCATGCGAGCGGGCGTGGAAGTCGCCCGCGGTCTTGAAGTAGGGCCTTTGGTGCGCTCAGCAATCGCTCGCAGCACCACATCGATCACTATGAACCGTTGAGAGTAGGGCGCAGTTGCGCACCATTACGCCAATAGCGCCGCAGATGCGCTATCGACGCCCCCGCGTGGCTTAGCGTTGGTCGTCGTTTGTAAGCCTACAACCTGACGCGGTGTGCGATTCAAGCAATTTCATTTGTGTAGCTGAACTCATTTCATCCGACAAAATGCATCTCTCGCATTATCTGAGCCGCGTCGCCGACACCGGTGCCAAATGCAACCCGCCGCAATCGCGGAAAGCCATTCCGCTGCGCTCTCTGCCTAGTTCCAAGAACATCTTGCGGCGGGCCTGCCAGGTGGCGGGCGCGAGAAGCAAGATCAAATCGCTACTTGATCAAGCGGCAAATCAAGTGCGCCATTCGGGCGTGCTGCGGCTGACATCGAGTTGCAGGGGTTCTTCTGCATGTAGAATATGGCGTACGTGCCTCTTGCAGTGCGGGCCTCTGAGACATTGCGGCACAACGACATCGGCCCGAGCGACCACATCCTGAAGCATCTGGATTGATGTCGAGAGCAGGTGTTAAGACGCCTTGAGTAAAAACCTAGCAGCGCCTGCGATTTCTGGGGGTCTCGCGCGGAGAAGCCATGCGGGATGCCTCCTGCAATATTATCCGCCGCATCCAAATGCTTGCCGGATCAGTATTGTGGAGGGCGGGCCATTGGATGGCCTCGGTGAATGCGGGAAGTGGAAGTGGAGTTTCGACGATCAGCAGCGGCATTGTCTTTGCAAAATGCTGGGCCAACCTTGAGGGCATCGTCGCTATACGCTCAGTCTCCGATAGCATCGGCGGGATCATGGTAAAGCCCTGCACAACGACCTCGATGCGCCTCTTAAGACCGTGCTCAAGCAAGAACCATTCCTCAATATTGGGCCTCAGCGCCTGCCCGAACTTCGCTGCAACATGTCCCATTGATATGTATTTGTCGAACGAGAGCTGCCGTGACAGCTGCTTGTTCGTGCGGCAGCCTACGCACACGAGTGTCTCCTCGAACAGTGTCGCTTTAGGATGCGCGCTCGACATGAACAATTCCGGCATGACAAGAAAGTCGACCTCGCCGCGCCGCAGAAGCTCTTCGGGCTCATCGACAAATGGCAGAAATTCGAACCGGATGGCGGGAGCTTCCCGCGCGACACGGTCGACGATCTTTCGAAAAAAAATGACTGTCATGAAATCGGAAAGGAGAATCCTGAAGCGGCGATCCGATTTGGCTGGGTTGAACGTGTCGTGGGAAATAATGGAGAGCTGAATGTGCACCAGAGTCTCGCGAATCGGCGCGGCGAGCCGTTCCGCTCGCGGTGTTGGGACAAGCTCCCGGCCCCTCATCGTAAATAGTTCATCGCGGAAATAGGCGCGTAGCCGGGCGACGGCCGCACTCATGGCCGGCTGGCTCAGGTTGATGCTGCGTGCCGCCGCGGTGAGATTACGCTCGGTCATCAGAGCATCGAGCGCGACGAGAAGATTTAGATCAAGGCCTTTGAAGCGCATAGCGTGGAGTTATCCATCCTTTGGATGAGTTCAATAAAAACAATCGATTTTACCAATTATGCCGAATGGCGGATAGCAAAGCCGTCGGTCGGGACAAACAAAAAATTCAGGCATATCAGGAATGCTTACCAGTCTTTGCCCTGGCTCCGCGAAAAAAGTCTCAGCTGCACCCCGAGCGCCGATCGAAGCGCATGCCCATTGGAGCCAGATTTGTCAACGGGTTGTACAAACTGCATCGCAGTGTCTTGACGCGACAGGCGTGCCGCAGGTCGCGTCGGCGCTCACTACCGGTAAACGTTCGTATAGCTTCTCGAAGCATTTCTATATTGGGCGTTTACCTCTGTAGAATTGATCCAGCCCTCCACTTCGCTCTAACGTCGCAACCAATCAGGAGCTGCCGATTGCAGGCGCCAAATGCCTTTGCGACCCGGCCAAATGTATCCCGTGTCCATAGCAGTCAAATCGTGCGGAAAATGCAGGAGTTAGATCTGGTGCGAATGGCACATGCGCTCGACGTAATCTCCGTCGTGGATAACGATGCATCGGTCCGTGAAGCGCTGACAGGCGTACTCTGTTTGACAGGCGACAATCCCGACCCTTTCCAGTGCGCAGATGAGTTGTTGAAATCCAGCCGTCCTCTCAGCACGTCCTGCTTGATAGCGGATGTTCAGTGGCCCGGAGTGGCCGGGCTCGAGCTATGCCAGACCAGCGTTTTCCATTCCCCGGTGGAGCCATTCATCGATAGTGAACTGCTCGCGTGCACCAAGTCCATCGTCAAATGCCAGACGGTGCATGGGAGACAATCATGAATATTGTCGTATCAAGCTCTACGGCAGATATCTCCATGCGCTCTCCGGTGCGGTGGAGAGTGGCCTGGGAAAATGAAATGCGCCTCGCCGACCATATCGAACTCTCCGACTTCTTCCGAAAGACCTATGGTCCCACCGGGGCATTCAATGCCAAACCATTCGAAGGCCATCGAAGTTGGGCCGGCGCGAGACCTGAGCTCCGTGCAATCGGCTACGACGCACGCGGCGTAGCGGCTCATATCGGCGCGCTACGCCGCTTCATCAAGGTCGGAGACGTCGATCTACTAGTGGCCGAGCTAGGATTGTACGGGGTACGTCCGGATCTTGAAGGACTCGGAATCACCCACTCAATGCGCGTGATGTATCCAGTACTGCAGAAGCTTGGCGTTCCATTCGGTTTCGGTACGGTTCGGCATGCGCTGAAGGAACACCTTACAAGGTTGCTGGCCCGCCGCGGACTGGCGACCATTATCTCTGGGGTTAGCGTGCGGTCCACCCTTCCGGATGTGTATCTGAAGTTATCGCCCACGCGCGTTGAGGACGTGCTTGTCCTGGTTCTGCCGATTGGACGGCCGATCAGCGAGTGGCCGACTGGTACGGTGATTGATCGGAACGGGCCAGAGCTGTGACATACCTCGACCGCTTATGCGAAGCGCGCAGCGAGTACGCTGACCGCACGGAAAGTCGCGGCGTCTATCTGACGTTTGACGACGGTCCCGATCCACTCTGCACGCCGGATGTCCTGGATGTGCTCGCGGAACACCGAGTGCCCGCAACGTTCTTCGTCATCGGCGCGTACGCGGCGGACCAGCCGAAACTAATCCGACGAATGATCGCAGAAGGGCACGAGGTCGCAAACCACACGATGACGCATCCGGACCTGTCCAGATGCAAACTCACGGAAGTGCAGTATGAAATACTAACCGCGAGCAGGGTCATCAAAATGGCCTGCCCCCAGGCCGCTCTGCGGCATATGCGGGCACCTTATGGTATGTGGAGCGAAGAGGTGCTCACTACGTCGGCGAGGGCTGGATTGGCCGCCCTGCACTGGTCGGTAGATCCGCGAGACTGGTCTCGTCCCGGTGTTAACGCGATTGTCGACGCTGTGCTGGCCTCTGTCCGCCCGGGTGCAATCGTGCTCTTACACGATGGATGTCCTCCCGAGGAGTTGGGACGGGCCACTCATGCTCGTGTGCGCGACCAGACCGTCTTGGCACTTTCGCGCCTGATTCCAGCATTGCATGGCCGCGGGTTCTCAATCCGCTCGCTTCCTCAACCTCACTGAACAAATAGACACACCAATGAATCTTCTTGCCACGACCAGCACAGTCGCTATCTCATTGTATGCGCTGCTCTCGACCTTCTATCGAAGCGCGCAGGTGCTTTATGCTCTGCCGACAAACGTATCATCGGCCTCGGACGACGTGGCCGTCTCCGGCGCTTTGCCGAGCGTGGATGTCATGGTCCCCTGCTTCAACGAGGACCCGCGCACGCTATCGGCGTGTCTGAGATCCATTGCAAGCCAAGACTATGCCGGGAAACTGCAGGTCTATGTAGTTGACGACGGTTCCGGAAATCTCGACGCTGTAGCACCCGTTCACGACGCCTACGCTGACGACCCGAGGTTCAGCTTTATTCTGCTGGGCAAGAACGTCGGAAAACGGAAGGCGCAGATCGCCGCGATACGCGGGTCGTCTGGAGATTTGGTGCTCAACGTCGATTCGGACACGATACTCGCCGCCGATGTAGTCACGAAACTTGCACGAAAGATGCAGGATCCAGCGATCGGGGCGGCCATGGGTCAGTTGACGGCGAGCAACCGAAACGACACCTGGTTAACCCGGCTGATCGACATGGAGTACTGGTTGGCTTGCAACGAGGAGCGCGCGGCACAGGCCCGCTTCGGCGCCGTTATGTGCTGCTGCGGCCCATGTGCCATGTACCGCCGTTCCGCGCTCCTTTTGCTGCTAGATCAGTACGAGACGCAGTTTTTTCGGGGAAAGCCAAGCGACTTCGGTGAGGATCGCCACCTCACGATCCTCATGTTGAAAGCAGGTTTTCAAACGGAGTACGTTCCCGACGCCGTCGCGGCAACAGTGGTTCCGGATAGGCTAGGGCCATATTTGCGCCAACAACTGCGTTGGGCGCGGAGCACTTTCCGTGACACCTTCCTTGCGCTGCGCCTGTTGCCCGAACTTGATCGCTATCTCACGCTAGATGTAGTCGGACAGAATCTCGGCCCGCTACTTCTCGCCCTGTCATCGATAGCGGCGCTCGCGCAGCTCGCACTCACAGCCACAGTACCGTGGTGGACAGGACTGATTATCGCATCAATGACCGTGGTTCGCTGCAGCGTCGCAGCATTTCGTGCTCGCGAACTTCGATTTCTCGGCTTTTCTCTGCACACACTCATCAACATCTTTCTCTTACTGCCCGTGAAAGCCTATGCATTGTGTACATTGAGCAACAGCGATTGGCTGTCACGCGAGTCTGCAAAATTACCAAACGAGAGTGAAAGACAGGTCGTCATCCCAAACCCGCTCGCCGGACCAAACGCTGAAGGAGGTTCGGCCATTGCTGGGTCAAATCGCAGGAAGGATCTTTCCCGCCGTTCTTCGAGGTTCGTAACGTCGAACAGTATTTGCAGCGGCGAGTGACTTTGAACGGGTAGGTGCACAAGTCGTGAGCGAGAAAATGAAATATCAATCGTTAGATCTCGAATTGGCGACCGACGATCCGTGGCGGCTCGACGGCAATCCGTTCGAGCGGGAGCGTCACACGCAAATGCTCCGGCTGTCGCTTTCACAAGGGGTTATTACACATGCTCTCGAAGTCGGGTGCGCAGCCGGCGCATTCACAGAAAAGCTGGCACCCCACTGCAAACGGCTCACAGTGGTCGATGTTATGCCGCGAGCGATCGGTCGAGCGTGCCAACGGACGAAGAGGTGGTCGCACATCACGTGGATAGCTTCCGACATTCAACAGTTCTCGACCCCAGAGCTGTTCGATCTGATCGTCGTGGCGGAAGTTCTCTATTACCTCGAAGACATAACTGAGATCCGCGCGGCCATCCGCAATCTGGTGCAGATGCTTGCGCCAGGTGGGCATCTGGTCTTTGGATCGGCGCGTGATGCCGCCTGCACTCGTTGGGGGCACCCTGCTGGTGCCGAGGCGGTCATTACCATGCTCAATGAAACGTTGATCGAGGTCGAGTGCGTACAGTGCCAGGGTGAGTCGGCTAACGAAGACTGCTTGCTCGTCTACTTTCGGAATCCGGTTCGAGTTTCGATTAAATCCAATTGCCGACCTTGAGATGGAGATACTATGCGCATCTGCGGCATCAAGCTGACGCATGACGGGGCGATCGCTCTTGTGGAGGATGGACGGCTGGTCTTTTGCGTCGAGCAGGAGAAACGGGGCAACAATCCGCGGTATCAACCCATCGACAATCTTGACGCAGTTGTTGTCGCTTTGGCGGAGCATGGTCTGGATCCGCAGGATGTTGATCAGTTCGTCATCGACGGCTGGGACGGGGAGGTCGAGTCGCAATTCCAGGTCCTCAGCGGGGTGACACCTATCACTCTCAAAGGGGCGCCGTATGTTGAACGGAATGTCCGCGGCCTTCTCACTTCGCGCGACGGCTTTAACCTGATGCTCGACGGCAGGGTCTTTCCTTATAAAAGCTATCCGCACGTCACAGGCCATGTGGCCTCCGCCTACTGCACGAGCCCTTTTGCCAAAGCCGGACAACCCGCCTTCTGCCTGGTATGGGACGGCTGCATCTTTCCACGTCTCTACTACGTAGAACCCCGCGGCGCGCGGTTCATCGAATGCCTGTTTCCGATCATAGGCCATGCTTACGCTGTCGCGGGCCATCACTTCGGACCTTATAGGCAGGCGAGCCGTACCAGCTGGGATCTAGGTGTTGCCGGCAAGCTGATGGCCTATATCGCGCTCGGGTCTGTTAATGAAGACATCGTGGCGGTGTTTCAGGAGCTCTACGAGGAGCGCTTTGCGGCCGACATGGAGCATGCTCGTCGTCACCGTGCGGAGGTCAATAGCGAGGAGGCCTCACTTGAGGCTATGCACGACTTCTTCGACGCGAGCGCGCTCCGATTGAAGGACAAGCTGCCCGAAGATGTACTTGCATCGTTTCATTGTTTCCTCGAGCGTCTCCTTATACGCCAAATGGCCATTGCTTTGGAGCGGCATTCGTGTTCTCCGGGACCACGCAATTTGTGCATAGCCGGTGGCTGCGGTCTCAATATCAAATGGAACAGTGCACTACGTGCGACCGGCCTGTTCGATGATGTGTGGGTGCCGCCCTTTCCGAATGACAGCGGCTCGGCAATCGGTGCCGCTTGCTCCGCCATGGCGGCGGACAAGGGCTTCGTGCCGCTGCAATGGTCGGTCTACAGTGGCCCGGCCCTGATACGCAGCGATGTGTCGTCCGAATGGAACGCTGTGCCATGTAGTATGCGTGAACTTGCGACCATCCTCTCGAGCAACAAGCCCGTAATTTTCCTCGCCGGTCGCGCGGAGCTTGGACCACGAGCATTGGGTGGCAGAAGCATTCTGGCAGCCGCGACTTCGCCGGCAATGAAGGATCATCTCAACGACATTAAGCTCCGCGAACTCTTTCGGCCAGTCGCGCCGATTTGCCTGGAGGATCGTGCGCCGGAAATTTTCAGCCCCGGGACGCCGGATCCTTACATGCTTTTCGATCACCAGACACGGGCAGAATGGTGGAACAAAGTCCCCGCTATTATACATCTCGACGGATCTGCGCGATTGCAGACCGTTCCCAGAACCTCTCCGCACAAAATCGCGGAGCTCCTCGTCGAATATGAAGAACTCACGGGCATTCCGCTGCTTTGCAATACGAGTGCCAACCACCATGGACGTGGGTTTTTTCCGGATGCCGCAGCAGCCTGCCAGTGGGGACGCGTTGAACACATATGGTGCGATGGCCTGCTGTGGACCAAAACGGTCGTAAGTGAGCGATCGCCGGCCGAACGCCTTCTTTCAGTCTAAGATGAACATATGTCCACCGTAGCAATCGACCTTACCTGCGTAAGGAAGTCGTATGGCGACAAAATCGTCGTCGATGGGCTGTCCTTTGCTGTCGCGTCGGGAGAGTGCTTTGGCCTCCTCGGACCAAACGGGGCGGGAAAAAGCACGATTGCGCGTATGGTTCTCGGCATGGTAGCGCCGGACACCGGCAAGATGACCGTGCTCGGCGAGCCCGTACCGGCGCGTGCCCGCCTGGCACGCGCGCGCATCGGCGTGGTGCCGCAGTTCGACAATCTCGAACTGGAATTCACCGTCCGCGAGAACCTGCTGGTATTTGGGCGCTACTTCAACATGAGCGCACGCGAGGTCGAAGCAGTTGTGCCAGAACTGCTCGAGTTCGCTCGCCTGGAGAGCAAGGCCGATGCTCGCGTCGCCGAACTATCCGGCGGCATGAAGCGGCGGCTGACGCTGGCGCGTGCGCTGATCAACGACCCACATCTGCTGGTGATGGACGAGCCGACCACCGGTCTAGATCCGCACGCGCGCCACCTAATCTGGGAACGCCTGCGATTGCTGCTGGCGCGCGGCAAGACGATTCTCTTGACCACCCACTTCATGGAAGAGGCCGAGCGGTTGTGCGATCGGCTGTGCGTGCTTGAGGCAGGACGCAAGATCGCAGAAGGCGAGCCTCGCGCGTTGATCGATGAGCAGATCGGTTGCCAAGTGATCGAGATCTATGGCGGCAATCCGCACGAGCTATCTTCTCTGATCAGGCCGTATGCGCGGCATATCGAAGTGAGCGGCGAGACGCTTTTTTGCTATGCGCCAGATCCAGAGCAGGTACTCGTGCAGCTGCGCGGGCGCGCAGGTCTACGCCTTCTGCAGCGTCCTGCGAATCTCGAGGATGTCTTTTTGCGGCTGACCGGGCGGGAAATGGAGAGATGAACGATGCGTGAAGGTTACGCTGCCGTCATGCCCGCCAACGCGTACAACTGGGTCGCTGTATGGCGTCGCAACTTTCTGGCGTGGAGGAAAGTCGCGCTTGCATCGGTTCTCGGGAATCTCGCCGATCCCATGACTAATCTGTTTGGCCTCGGCTTTGGCCTTGGAATAATTGTGGGACTCATTGATGGCACTTCATACATCGCGTTTCTGGCTGGTGGGATGGTCGCGACTAGCGCCATGACCGCCGCCACCTTCGAAACAATGTATGCGGCGTTCGCCCGCATGCGTGCTCAGCGCACTTGGGAAGCAATCCTGTGCACACAGCTCACGCTCGGCGACATCGTTCTCGGTGAATTGGCTTGGGCAGCCACCAAAGCCGTTCTGGCCGGAACGGCAATTGCAGTGGTTGCCGCGACCCTGGGCTACGCTGCGTGGGCATCCATCCTCTATTCGATACCAGCAATCGCAATCACTGGCTTCGTCTTCGCGAGCCTAGCGATGGTCGTCGTATCCCTTGCGCCCAGCTACGATTATTTCGTGTTTTACCAGACGCTCGTCGTCACACCCATGGTGTTCCTGTGCGGCGCAGTCTTTCCGGTGAGCCAGATGCCCAGCGCATTTCAGCGCGTGGCAGGTTTATTGCCGCTGGCACATTCGGTCGACCTCATCCGCCCAGTGATGCTTGGGCTCCCGGCCGGCGGCATCGGCCTGCATATCGGTGCACTGTGCATGTACGCGGTGCTGCCGTTCTTCCTCTCGATCGCGCTGTTTCGCCGGCGCCTGATGCGTTAACCCGACATTCCGCAGAAGCGATGAAGAGACGCGATGCAGTACCGCGAATTCGGCAGTCAATTGGGCTTCGTGTCACGATAAATGGAGAATGAGATGTTCTGTCTAGGAGTGAGCGGTGGACTAGACAAAGTCTATGAAGATACACGTGAGCTTTCGAACACATTTCTACACGATGGCGCTGCGGTGCTCGTCCGGGACGGACGCGTGATAGCGGCCGTTGAAGAGGAGCGCCTCAATCGGATTAAGCACTCCAACAAATTCCCAAGCCGTTCGATACAATACTGCCTTGCAGCCGCAGGGATCCAGCTCAGCGATATCGATCGTATCGCGTTCTACGCGACCGAGGCCTATTGCAATGCTATGCTCGAAGGCCTGTTCGGGTCTCAGCCGGACCTCTCCATTCCTTTGGATGCCAAACTGTTGATGCGTGGCTTACTAGCGCAGGAGTTTGGTACCGAGGTCGATCCGTCGCGTGTCTCTTTCGTAAGTCACCATCAGGCGCACGCCGTAAGCGCTTTTGCGATGTCTGGCTTCGAGCAAAGTCTAATCCTCGCGATCGATGGCGGTGGTGATTTTCTCTCCGGTCTCTTAGCTGTGGGGTCTGGAACCGAGGTTACCCAACTCGCGACCTTCCCGGAGAATAATTCCCTAGGGCTATTTTATCTCGAGACGATCCGGTATCTCGGCTACGGCTTATTCGATGAATACAAAGTTATGGGGCTTGCCCCCTACGGGGATCCGGCTCCCCATCGCGAGCTCTTCGAGCAGTTCTACGAACTGTTAGACAACGGTGGCTACCGCGTCTACCTCGACCGAATCGGTCCGACGCTGCGCCGGAGCATCCAGGTCCGAAGAAAGGGAATGCCATTCACGCAGCAGCATCGAGATGTGAGTGCTTCATTGCAGGAAGCCTTGGAGCGGATCGTGTTTCACATTCTCCGGCATCATCGCGAGGCTACCGGTATGAAGCGGTTGTGCCTGGCTGGAGGGGTAGCCCACAACTGCACCATGAACGGTAAGCTGCTGTATTCGGGGCTTTTCGAACACATCTTCGTGCAACCCGCGGCGCATGACGCTGGCTGCGCATTAGGCGCTGCACTAATGATCTCTAACGAGCTGGGCCGGCCCGCGCCACGTGAGCGGCTGCAGGAGGTCTATTGGGGTCCTGATCTCGGGAGCGAGAGCGCCGTGCAGCAGGAACTGGATGCATGGGGTGGACACCTTGACGTCGAACGCAGTAACGACGTGGCAGGTAGCGCAGCCGACTGGATGGCTAACGGCGCCGTGATCGGCTGGGTGCAGGGTCGTTCGGAGTTCGGGCCACGTGCGCTTGGCAATCGCAGCATTCTTGCCGATCCTCGGCCTGCCGCAAACAAGGACCGGATCAACGCGATGGTCAAAAAGCGCGAAGGCTATCGACCGTTCGCGCCATCAGTGCTGGACGAGGATGCGAGCGCATTTTTCGACCTCCCCGACGGTACGCGCGAATTTCCCTTCATGAACTTTGTAGTTCGCGTGCGCGACTCCAAGCGAAGCGCGCTCGGCGCCATAACGCACGTCGACGGCACTGCGCGACTGCAAACAGTATCGCGCAAGACAAATCCCGCCTACTGGGAGGTTATTAATTCGTTCAAGAAGCGGACTGGCATCCCAGTTCTGCTCAATACGTCCTTTAACAACAATGCCGAGCCGATCGTGGATTCGGTTGCAGACGCGATTACCACATTTCTGACGACAGAGCTGGATGGACTTGTGGTCGGACCGTTCCTCGTCAAGAAGAGGGCGGCAACGTTGGAGGATTGGACTGCGCTTGCGGTTTCATTGCCGCCTTATGCGCGCCTCTATCGGGTTCGCGCTTACACAGCGCGAGATCGCCAGGAGACGGTGTGCGAAATCCGTACGGCGCACTCCAGCGGTGACAGTGTGCGTATTTCACAGGATGCGTTCGATCTACTGATGCAGATCGAGGGCGAAGCCGTGCTCGGGGATCTCCTGGATACAATTACTTTCGATCGGGCTAGGCGTGAAGCTGTCGTGAAGGAACTGCGGGGATTATGGGAGCTCCGTCGCCTTCGGCTGCATCCTTCACATGCTGCTCGCGCGCATCAAGACTGCGATCAAATGCTGGAGAAAGCATAACAGCACCACGAATATGGCCGTGTGCATGTCTCCAAATGCGGGGGCAGCTGGGCCCCTGAGGGCGGCATACCCGGTAGCTGGGCTCATGCTTGTAGTCTTGGGCGCTGCGCCATAGCGGCAGCTCAGGACGGCAAGCGCCCCAGCAGCAGAAATTCTATTCGACATGGTCCATGCCAGAAAGGGCTTCGAGGAGCTGTTGCAACAAGGCGGATACGACTGAAATCAGGCATCTCGACGGCAACATTTTCGCGCGGCTCCTCCATGGTAGCGGCATATGAAGTTCTACCAGCCAAGTTGGCTAACATCACGATCGCTGACGACAGCATCGGGCGAGGCCATACGTAGAGTTTCCGTAGCGTCCTTATCCAGGCGGTATTCCCTTAACGAGGAAACACAAATGTTTGTTGGCGGCTCGATGAACGGCCGGTTCATTGTTTCTCGACGACGTACTGGTTTCGGTGATTGCCTGTGGTCCCTGGCGTCAGCCTGGCGCTATGCGCAGCGGACGGGGCGGACTCTAGCCATTGATTGGCGTGGCTCCTGTTACCTCAATCAACCCTTCACGAACGCCTTTCCGGTGTTCTTCGAGCCAATTCAAGACATCGCGGGCGTACGGGTCATCTGCGATGACGAGATCAACCAGCTCTCATTCCCGGGTCCTTTCTTCCCGTCATGGTGGAATAAGCCATCGATCGACTGCGTTTACCGCCCAGATGAACAGATTTTCCGAGAACGTGATGAGCTGAGTGAGCTTTTCCAAGCCGAACAAGATAGTGAAGCCAACACCGTGGTGTGTGATGCTTGTTTGATGTGGCGTTGCGATCAGGATGCCGAACGACAAATATTCCGGAGCATCAAACCAAGGCCCGAAATTCAAGCTCGGATTGACGCCCTATATCAAGAGCACTTTGAAGGGCGCAATATAATCGGGGTTCATGTTCGGCACGGCAACGGCGAAGATATAATGGGTCACACGCCCTACTGGGCCGATGCGGAGCTCGCCTTGCGGCAGGTATGCACTGCCATTGATACGGCCAAAGCGTTACCACATCCAGGACCTGTGAGGGTATTGTTGTGTACGGACAGCGCGCAGGTACTTGACAAGCTGTCGGGTGTGTTTCCCGATCTTTTCACGATCCCAAAACGCTTCCAGGCGGATCAGGCCGGGCCATTACATGGTGCAGCACTGGGAGTCGACGGCGGGATCTCCGCCCTCATCGAGATGTATCTCCTCGGGCGATGCGATACTGTGATTCGCTTTCCGCCGACTAGCGCCTTCACCCGCTATGCCCGCCTCTTCGCGCCACGCGTTATTGAGTTCGATTTAAACGATCCGAGTCGTTTGATCTTGATTGATGAATCCTCCGAACATCTCCTGGCTTTATGAAACTTGCAACCCGCACCCTCGTCGATCATATCGGCGCGCGCTTCGCATTTGCGCAGCATCGCCGTTCGTCCTGTCGGATGTCGTTTTTCGTAAGGTTCAGAAACTGCGACAAAGAACGTCGTCGCACTATCGCGATCGAGCAGCCGATCACGGTTCTTGTAGAACACGGTGGCATCCCATACCGAACCATCGATCGACAGTCCGACAAATTAGCGGAACAAAAGATTGTGGTCGAGCTGCTCGATCAACTGCCGCTCAGATCGCACCGTGTAGAACGCTTCCAGCAGCAGAGCCCGCAAAGAGCCGCTCAGGCGGGATCGACCAACGGCTTCCCGGCTTAAAGGCTCCGGAAGTCTCGCGACACGTCCTTCAGCGCTGCGTCAATCAGTTCGCGGATCGCCCGCAAGGGGAACGCGCTGCTCCAAACCGCTCGTAGCTGAATATGCCTTCCGCCCGCTGATCTTCCCAGCGGATAAAGCCGTACGTTTGCCGCCCGCAACGTCTCGATGGCCGCATCGCTATCACGAATGGCATTCAATCCAGCAGCTCGATCGGTCTCCGACAGCGTGAGCGCCTGTTCCAACTGAGCCGCTATCGAATTCGCCAGGCGCAAATTCTCCTCCATGTTGGGCTCGGCTAGATGTTGCCGTTCCGAACCATGGAGGGGTCGAAAGCCGAGGGGGAGTTCTCTTCAGCTTGCCAGACAATGCTGTTTGGCGCACCCGTTTCCGCCAGATGCCGCACGAGCTCCTCGCTACGCGCGGCGCAAATCCCACCAGGTTTGAAATACCTGACGATATTGTTCGGTTACGGCCCGACCTCTATCCACGATCCCGGCTTGCTGAACGTGCCGAAGTTCCTGCTCATAACCGAGGTCAATCAAAAGCTCGGCGAGCCGATTGCATCCGTTATTGCTTGCATCTCTTGAATGCGCAGTTCAGTTTGCCAAGTGTAGACTGAGCGGTCATCGACTGCCTTTCTCTCGTGGATTTTTCGATCCCCGAAGCGACTGGACCGAAGATATTCCGGCTGCTCCATCGTCGCCGATGTAATGCCCGTTGGATCGTAGCCGAGGCCAGCGATCACGCGCCGGATTTCCTCGTCGGGGCCCGCCACCAAAAGTTCGTACCGCACCACCTGCGTCTGCCGCCGACTGCGGTGCGCGGCGAGCGCAGGTAGGCCCAGAACGAGATCGGCGAGAGAAGATGCGATGTCGGGAGGCAGACTGAGCACTAGATTGGAGAGATCAGATAGGCTGGCGGGCCGCCAGCTTTCTGGCACGAGCGGGATGCCCCATGTCGATTTCAGTGAAGCGGCAACAGCGTAGGGATTACGCAATAGAAGGATGTGTGGCGCTTCTGGATAGAGAGAATCCAAAAAATCGAGGACCATCCAATAACGCGGCGTCTTGTCTACGAAAGTACGCTTGCCCGCTGCTGCCAAATATTGGCCGTAAGCCGCATCAGCAAAAGCGGGACTGACGATAGTACGATCGATTCGGCCCGAAAAATCGGATGTTGCGTCCTGAATCAGTGATGCCCCCGCTGGGTGACGGTGATCCACCGTGCCAAGACGCGTGGCGTCAACGATATCCTGATTGCGGTGGTCGATGGGCTCAAGGGCTTTCCCGAGGCGATCGCCTCGGTCTATCCGCAGACGGTGGTGCAGACCTGCATCGTGCACCTGATCCGCAACAGCCTGGCGTTTGTCGCCTGGAAGGATCGCAAGGCGATCCTGCCTGCCATCAAGGCCATCTACCGGGCCGAGAATGCCGACATGGCGCTGGTCCGGCTCGAGGAGTTCGAGGACGAATGGGGCAAGCGCTATCCGGCGATCGGCCAGGCCTGGCGCCGCGCCTGGGAACAGGTCGTGCCGTTCTTCGCGTTTGCTCCTGGCGTCCGCAAGATGATCTACACCACCAACGCGGTCGAGGCGCTGCACCGCAGCTTGCGCAAGATCATCAAGACCCGCGGCAGCTTTCCAAACGACGACGCGGCGTTGAAGCTGCTTTATCTCGCCATCAAGAACGCCGGATTGAGGTGGCGGCGAGGCGTCGAGTGGACTGCCGCCATGGGCCAGTTCGCCATTCAGTTCGGCTCGCGCTTTCCGGGATCAACGCGATGACCAAAATGTCGATCAGCCGTCTTATCCGGCGGCCCGAGTTTGGCCGATCAGCAAGCTCTGTAAAGGCGGGCCTGCGGCCCCCGCCTGCGGCGGCTGCGGCCTTGACAGAGCTTGCTGCCCGACCACTGTTAGCCACCATGGGATCGATGACAATGTCCGGCTGATGCAAGAAACGACTGAAATTTACCCTTCACAGAGGCCTCTTACACAAAATATCTGACATTCCCTTTTGGATGCCTGAATTCAATTCCTCCAGTTGACTTCTTGCTATCCGTTTCTTCCACTTGGTAAAATCGATTGTTTATGGAATGCATCAACGCTGGATAAGTCCGGATCATGCGTTCAGGGCCTCGATCTTCTAGATCTGCTCGTCGCGCTCGATGTATCCCTTCGGTGGCGGCCGCTTTGTGAAGTTCGGTCGTCTTTCTGAGGATGTGAACTTTAAGTCTAGCTTTGAGGTCATATTCGAATGCTGGTGAAGGTATTGGGCGCCGCTCGCGTTTGCCCGTGCAAAAGCCTCGGAAGACGAAGCTCTGATCGCCCAGCAGAAGCTTAGGATCGCCAAGCTCCAGCGCCAGATCTACGGCCATCGATCGGAGCGATCATCGCGGCTGATCGACCCAGTTGGCGCGCTGATCTTCGAAGAGCTGGAAATTGGCGCCACTGAAGACGAGCTGTCTGCGGAGCAGGCTGTAGCCAAGACGACGAGCGTGCGAGGATTTTACGCGAAAGGCGTCCCGAACGCCAGACCGTCGCCAGTTTTTCTTCAGTGGACCCCACTGACGCTGCAGCTTCGAGAGACGTCGATGGGCTTCCATCGACGCATTATGAGTCTTCCGAGACTCGTCAGTTTATGGACAGCTAAGTCTTATAGCATTGAGATACTGTCTATCTGGACTGAGAGGTCCGCTTGATCTGCTGCAGAGGAGAAGGGGATGTATTGCTTTAACGAAACGACCCTAAACCCTTTCGTTAACCGTAGATTCCGTCCGGACGTACTAGTCTTGCTGCAACTGCCCTGTGGGCGAATGGCGCAGCGTGTTAACCGCGCTCCGTGATCGCCTGCTTCGTCGGTCGGTGATCACCATCCATGGTGAGAGCTACCGACTTCGAGAAGCACCGCTCCGGCGCATTTCCTTCACTTGGCTACCGAAGAGATGGCATCGATGAATGCAGAACGGGCCCAGCTTGGCGCTGGCACTCCTTCCGAGACTTCCGAATCCGAAACCTCCGAACCAGGGTCCCCGGCCGCGGCGCAGTGGGTCGAAGCCTTGTGGGAGGCGGAGGCGTCCGCCGCCGACCCCGCCTCGTCGCAGGACCAGGTCCTGGTGGGCCGGGCTGCCGAAGAGGGGCAGGGCGAAGACGAGGATCGGCAAGAGGCAGTAAGTCGAACGAGGGCTTGGCGGGATGCAGGCGATGTCGATGAGCCGCTGGATCTGTCGTCCCTGTCCCTGACCGCCTTGTCCGCTCCCCTCCCGCCCGAGCTCCGGCGCCTGAACGTCGACAACAATCAGCTGACCAGCCTGCCCGACCTTCCAGCCGATCTCCAGCGGCTGTACGCCAGCAACAATCGGCTGACCAGCTTGCCCGACCTTCCAGCCGGGCTCCGGCGGCTCTACGCCAGCAGCAACGGGCTGACCAGCCTGCCCGCAGACCTGCCGCCCGGGCTCCGGCGCCTGAACGTCGACAACAATCAGCTGACCAGTCTGCCCGACCTTCCAGCCGGGCTCCAGCGCCTGAACGTCGACTACAATCAGCTGACCAATCTGCCCGAGCCCCTCCCGGCCGAGCTCGAATGGCTCAGCGTTACCCACAACCAGCTGACGAGCCTGCCCGAGATGGTCCCCGCCGAGCTCCTATGGCTCGGCGCCAGCAACAACCAGCTGACCAGCGTGCCAGAGACCCTGCTGACGCAGCTGGGCCGTGAGTCCAGCGTTGATCTGGATAATAATCCGCTGCCCGAGGGGGTACTGACCAACCTGGCGACAGCCATGCATGCCGGGGACTATGCCGGCCCGCAGATCTTTTTGTCTATGGCCGAGGAAGCGGTGGAAGTCGAGCCGCGGCCTCTGCACGAGGTTGTCGCGCACTGGCTCGAGGGCGATACTGGCACGGTGGCCGCCTGGCAGCGCTTCGCCGAAGAGCCAGGTGCCCAGGACTACGCACGCTTCCTCGACAGGCTCCGTGGCACGGTGAACTATGGCAACGAGGCGTTCCGGCAGGCGGTGGCCGAGGATCTGCGGCAAGCGGCGGCCAGGCCGCGATTGCGCGAGCACTATTTCGAGCAGGCTTTAGGAGCGAGCGACAGCTGCGAGGATCGCATCACTTTGGCCTGGAACGGCATGCAGACCGCACGCCTGAACGCTGATGTCGAGGACGGAGCCTATGACGGGCGGCTCGACGAATTGCTCCAACACGGCCGTGTGATGTTCCGCTTGGAGGCGCTGGACGGGATCGCGCGCGAGACGGTCAACTCGCTCCGCCGTGCCGACCCGGACGCCGACATCGACGACATCGAGGTCTATCTTGCCTACCAGACCCAGCTGCGCGACCCCCTGGAGCTGCGGCACGTCGCCCCAGACATGCGCTTCTTGAACATCTCTCACGTGACAGAAGACGACGTTGCCATGGCCGCGACATCGGTGCGGGACCAGGAGGCGACGGGATTCGGGGACTATCTGGCAAGGCGCTGGCAACCTTGGGAGAGCGTGGTGAGACGCATCGCCCCCGGTGACCATGCAGTGATGCAGGAGCGGCTCATCGATGCGATGGGAGAGGAGTTCGACAGCCGCCTGAATAGACGGCTCGCCGAGAATGGCTTGACAGACGATGCCGATGCCGAGCGGGTGCTCGGAGCCGAGATCCGCAACGAGATCGCCCGCGAGATCAAGAGCGCGGTAATGCACAAGGTGCTCGCGGATCGCGGCCTCGAGCTGTGAAGCGGCCGTTCATGCGAAGGCTGTCAATCGCTGTTTCGGCCGTCGCCGCGGTCGATTGCGCGATCGAGATGAGAAACTGTGCCTGCCTGGCAGCTCCGCCGCCGCAGCAGCAAGCCGAGCTAGCCGACCGTGAGCCATCGCCACGCTCAAGAAGACTGCGATGGCGATAGGCCGCCGAGAAACGCCTGCAGGGGAGAGCTTGCTACCACCTGTCGTGAGACCCAGTTCGATCACGAAATGATGAATTGGAATGACGTGGCCGGTAGAGGAGGGGCGGATTGCTCAACAGCAATACCTCATTCCAGCGCATCGAAGGGTGTGAGAGCGAACTAAGCGAATTCGCCGGCGGTTCTGATATGCGCAGCAATTTAGCTGACGGACCTTGCCCGACCGCATTGAAAATATTTTTCGATAAACCAGCGCGCATTAGGGCCATGGAGCAAGAGCGGAGCCAAATGGGGGTGGCGCGCACGTTATGCGAGACTCGAAAAGCGGCTTGTGCACCAGCGTTTGCTACTGTCCGAAAGCAAACGCGCATGATGTGTGGAACCCGACAATCTGTTGCGAACGCGACATTGGGCCGCAAAAACGTGCGAGCGTTCCTCTGCATCGCACTGGCCCAAATCCTGCACCGCGTTCACGGTCGAGGGCAAGGGAATGGGAGGCGCGTTTGAGTCTCGATCTGAGAAATGACGAAGCGGTCGCCGGTCCACCGTCCGCGACCGACGTGGGCTGTCCGTTTCACACCGATAGAGGCCGCATCCAGCAGGGAGAACAGAAGACGTTGGTGCTAACCGGCGCGTCGCGCGGCATTGGTCACGCCACCGGAAAGCTGTTTTCGGAAGCGGGCTGGCGCATCATTTCTTGCGCGCGCCGACCGTTCGATGGCGGGCGCTGCCCGTGGGAGTCAGGGGCCGACAACCATGTCCAGGTCGACCTCAGCAATCATCGGATGCTGGCGCGCCATCGCCGAGGTCAAGGAGCGCCTCGCGGGCGCGCCATTGCACGCATTGATCAACAATGCCGGCATTTCACCGAAGACGCCGAATGGCGCACGACTGACGGCGTTGACGACGTCAGTCGAGACCTGGATGAGGGTATTCCACCTCAATCTGGTGGCGCCGATCCTGCTCGCGCAAGGCCTGTTTGACGAGCTGAAAGCAGCGACCGGATCAATTGTCAACGTGACCTCAATCGCAGGCTCGCGGGTGCACCCGTTTGCCAGCTCTGCCTATGCGACATCAAAAGCTGCGCTCGCATGTCTCACGCGCGAGATGGCGCACGACTATGCACCGCATGGCATTCGCGTGAATGCGATCGCCCCCGGCGAGATCAAGACAGACATTTTGTCGCCGAACACGGAAGCGCGCCTTGTACCAAATATTCCGCTGCGCCGAGTTGGCACACCCGAAGAAGTCGCGAAGGTCATCTTCTTCCTTTGCTCGGATGCGGCAAGTTATGTCACAGGCACCGAGGTGCCGATCAATGGTGGCCAACACCTGTGATAGACTGCACCGGCAACAAACAAATCGCAGCTGATTTGATCTACATCAATGGAATTCGTGTTCCCACGGAATGGAAGCGACAAGTGCGGAAGAGCAGAGAATAGTAAGCTAGTCAAAGCACTGTAAGTTTACCGTCATGCCGCGCTCAACGCGCTGTAAGTTGTACCATCGTGCCATAATAAGAAGTTATCTTTTGCGTCATCCTAAAATGGCGGCGAGATCGAGGATGACATGCAACACAATATTCGCAAATCCGAACAGGAGGACAGGGAGGATGGTCATAACAACGGAGACGTCGTCATGCTGCATATCCCTTCCGTACGCGAAAGGCCTAACTCAAACTCCGAGACGGACGACGCGGTCTGTGATGTGCCGTTGTACGAGAGTGCGATTATCGGGATCTTCGAAATATCGAAAGTACTCACCGCCCCCTGCCGGCTGGAAGTCACGCTGGCCAACGTCGTCGATCTTCTGCAATCGTTTGTGCAGATGCGGCACGGCATCGTCTCTCTGTTCCACGATGATGGCGTGCCGGACATTACCGTGGGCGCCGGCTGGAGCGAAGGCAGCGACGAGCGCTACCGGATGCGCCTGCCGCAGAAGGCAATCGACGAGATCGTGGCGTCGGACAAGCCGCTCGTCGCCGAAAACGTAGCAGTGCATCCGGCCTTTAGTGCTGCGGACAAGGAGGTGCTCGGGGCCTCCGACGACATGCGAGTGTCGTTCGTCGGCGTTCCCATTCGCATCGATGCGAATGTCGTGGGCACGCTGACGATCGACCGCATCCTGGACAACGCGTCGAGCGTTCGGCTCGATTACGACGTGCGGCTGCTCACAATGATTGCCAACCTAGTGGGGCAGACAGTGAAGCTGCATCGCCTGTTCGCGTGTGACCGCGAGCGATTGATGGGGGAGAAGGACCGGCTGCAAAAAGAATTGTCCGAGCTCAAGCAGCCTGCGCGGGAGCGCAAGAAGGTTCATGTCGAGGGGATTATTGGCGACAGCCCGGCGTTGCGCAAGCTGCTCGAGAAGATCGCGGTCGTAGCCAAATCAAACAGCACGATGCTGTTGCGCGGCGAGTCCGGTACCGGAAAGGAGCTGGTCGCCAAGGCCATTCACGAGCAGTCGGCGCGCGCCAAGCGGCCCTTCATAAAACTCAATTGCGCGGCGCTGACTGAGACGGTACTGGAATCCGAATTGTTCGGTCATGAGAAGGGTGCCTTTACCGGCGCGTTCAGTACGCGCAAGGGTCGCTTCGAGCTCGCCGACAAGGGGACGCTATTTCTGGACGAGATCGGCGAGATCTCGGCCTCGTTCCAGGCAAAGCTACTGCGCGTGCTGCAGGAGCAGGAATTCGAGCGCGTCGGCGGCAACCAGACCATTAAGGTCGATGTTCGCGTGATTGCCGCGACGAATAAGAACCTGGAAGAGGCGGTGGCAAGGAACGAGTTCCGCGCCGACCTCTATTATCGCATCAACGTGGTTCCCTTGCTGCTGCCGCCGTTGCGCGAAAGGCGCGGTGATATCCCGCTCCTCGCCACCAAGTTTCTCAGGAATTTCAACAGCGAGAACGGCCGTACGCTCACCTTCGATACGAGTGCGATTGAAGTACTGATGAACTGCGGTTTTCCGGGAAACGTCCGCGAGCTTGAGAATTGCGTGCAGCGGACCGCGACTCTGGCACCGGGGCCATCGATCGTGAGAGACGACTTTGCCTGCTGCCACGGCCAGTGCCTTTCCGCGATGCTGTGGAAGAGCGGATCGGACGAGATAGCGCTGCAGCCGCGGCCGATCGTACCAGTGCCCGCCAAGCCGGCCACATCGCCGGCCGAGGCTGCTACATCGCTCCCGCCTTTCGGCAGCGAGCTGGCTCCGCTAGCGCCAGTCGGCGCAGCCCTCGTAGGTGGTGCTAAGATGACAGATCGCGAGCGTGTCATCGCGGCCATGGAAAGATCCGGCTGGGTGCAGGCAAAGGCGGCGCGCCTGCTTGGACTTACGCCGCGCCAGATTGGCTACGCCCTGAGGAAATATGGCATCGAGATCAAGCGCTTGTGAAAAGGAGTGTCGGACTTGGGGTATGTCGGGGCCGTGACCATCGCCGTTGGGGCGAATAGCTGGAGAAACAGACATAGAGGCTTGGTTGGTTTGGCGCGGACTTGGACCCGATCACGATCGGATGCGACCCCCGCGTCGGCCCGATTTTGTCATCCTCGAGATCAGCCCGCGCGACCACCGGCGGTCCCATGCCCGAAACGGTCGTGCGAACGCGGCGCTGTCATCGCGAATTCGTTGGCCGTGTCGCCATCGACCATTAGCTCACGCCGGATATAGTCAGCGAGACCATCGGGTGTTCGACCTCGTTCAATTTGCCCGGCGTCATATGCAGCGACCGCTGCGCGATGCGGGCCTGCGCGCGAAGGGACCGCCGTGTGCCAAGCGGTCGCAGGCGCCGCAAGCTTATTGCGGCGCTGGTCTTGCCCCTGGCGATGCGAAGCATCGTCCAGTGCAAGTCGGCTCAGGGCTTACGCTCTCTCGTGAGCGCAGCGGCCGCTGCGGAGACTCGGGATCCCGTATGGATCGACTCGAGCAAAGCGCATCCCGTTTTGAGCCGCTCTCCTTGATCCAGATCAACGACAAATCACGCCGCGCGAACCGGGCTGTCGTAGTCACGACGAATGTCGCAATTCCGCCGGCGAACGTCAGGCTACAGAGACATGACGCTTCTCAAAGGCCATTGTATTGCTGCCCGATTTTGAAATTCGCGCAATGGTACGACACTTGCTGTTCTCTTCGCCAGCCGTTGCAACGTCTGGAGAAGCACATGCACAACGTCGTCTGCATCAAGCAGGTTCCCGACTCCGCGCAGATCCGCGTGCACCCCGTGACCAACACGATCATGCGTCAGGGCGTGCCGACCATCATTAATCCATACGACCTCTTCGCGCTCGAGGCCGCGTTGGAGCTGCGCGATAAGTTCGGCGGCGAGATCACCGTCCTTACAATGGGGCCGTCATCAGCCGAGGACTCATTACGCAGAGCGCTGACCTTTGGCGCCGATCGCGCCGTACTGCTCACCGACCGCTGCTTTGCGGGCGCCGATACGTTGGCAACGACTTACGCGCTGGCGACCGCCATCCGCAAAATCGGCAAGGAATATGGCCCGCCGGACCTCATCTTCACCGGTAAGCAGACCATCGACGGCGACACCGCGCAGGTTGGGCCCGGCGTCGCGAAGCGGCTCGGTGTGCTGCAGCTTACCTACGTCGCAAAGATCAGGGCCCTGGATCTCACCGCACGCACAATTGAAACGGAACGGCGCTCCGAAGGTGGCGTCCAGGTCCTTCGCACCAGGCTGCCGTGTCTCATCACCATGCTGGAGGCAACCAACCAGATTCGCCGCGGCGCCATGGCCGATGCATTGCGTGCCGCCCGGGCGCCGATCGTGAAATGGAGTGCGCAGGAGGCCGGTGTCGAGGACATCTCCAAATGCGGTCTCAAGGGCTCGCCGACCGTCGTCAAGCGTGTCTTCGCGCCGTCCGCGCGTGCTGAGAAGGCGGTGCTGGTAGAGGCCGCCGAGCAGCCGGCGCAAGCATTGATCGACGCCATCTTCAACCACCAGCCCAAGCTTGAAACCGACCTTGCGGCGCTAGCCCGCGATGCCTGATCTGAAGGGTCTTGGCGATGAGCGATGTGATAAGAGCTCCCGCGTTGCCTGCGCAACGGCGCGCCGCCAAGAAGGCGCTGCCTGGGCATTCGCTGACAAGCATGTCTGGGTCGTCATCGAACAGGAGCGCGGGCAGGTGCATCCAATCTCCTGGAAGCTGATGGGCGCGGGCCGCAAGCTCGCCGAGAAGCGGAAGGCTGATCTCGCGCCGGTCGTGATCGGTCGGGAGGGCGAGGCGACACGCAGCGCCAGACCATCCCCTCTAACCGTACCGGGCCGCGCTGATGCTCCAGCGCGGCTTCGGTGCATCCATGTTTCCAACCCACTCAAACGGTACGCCAGGCACACCCCAGCACCCCAGCAAGGAGATTTTGAAATGTTTATCGCAATGAACCGGTTCCAGGTGAAGATTGGCTCTGAAGCGGCCTTCGAGACGGTCTGGCGCACGCGCGAATCCTATCTCAGCAGCATGGCCGGCTTCGTCGAGTTTCACCTGCTCAAGGGCCCCGTCGCCGAGGACCACACGCTGTATTCCTCGCATACGGCCTGGGTCGACAAGGCCGCATTCGAAGCCTGGACCAAATCGGAAGAGTTTCGCCGCGCGCACGCCCGCGCCGACAACAAGACCGGCGAAAGCCTCTACCTCGGTCATCCCAAGTTCGAAGGCTTTGAGGTGATCCTGAGCGAGCGCAAATCCAGCGCCGCCGCCTGACGGGGAGGTTGCCATGTTGAGCGCGCAGCTTGCCGAACTCAAGGCGCATATGGCGGATAATCCGGGCGCGGTGATCGAGGACGTGGCGCGGGAGCGCAAGGTCACGCCGCGCGCCGTGCTTGAGGCGCTGCCCGACACGATGGTGCGTTTCGGTCCCGGCGCTGAATTCGCTGCAGCGATGAACGATGTCGCGCAATGGGGCGAGGTGACGCTGATCGTGCATACCGACGATGCGATCTTCGAATTCACCGGCGGCGTGCCGGCGGGCGAGGTCGGCCGCGGCTATTTCAACCTGATGCAGCCGAAGGGGCTGCACGGCCATCTTCGGCACGAGCGCTGCGCGGCGATTGCCTTTATCAAGCGGCCCTTCATGGGCAAATCGTCGGCCTTCATCGCCTTCATCAATGTCGACGGCGGCATCATGTTCAAGGTGTTCGTCGGCCGTGATGAGACGCGCGCGCTGCGGGCCGACCAGTTGCAACGCTTTCACACGTTGGCCGAAAGGATCGCGCCCGCCTGCGCGGCGTAGCCGATCCGTATGTCAGCCCGGGAGACGATCATGCAGCGAAAAATGCTGGACGTTATGATCCGTTGCAGTGGCGCGGCCGCCATGGCCGCCTTGCCGGGTACGGCGCTGGCCGCTACCGACGTTGCGCTGCTGCCGCGCAACCTGTCGCCCTGGAACATGTTCGTGAATGCCGACATCGTGGTGCAGGCGGTCATGGTGGGCTTAGCCTTCGCCTCGCTGGTGACGTGGACGATCTGGCTTGCCAAGACCGTTGAAGTCCGCCGCAAGACGGCGACTGCCAGGCGGCGGCTGAGCATGCTGGAAACCGATACGGTGCTGGCCAAGGCCGAGCAGGAAAGCCGCGGCGGCATCGATGCGGTGGCGCAGATCATCCAGTCCGCCGCGCGCGAGGCCTCTCTCTCTCCGGCGGTCATTTTGACGACGGCCTCAAGGAGCGGGTTGCGCTGCGGCTGGGGCGGGTCGAGGCCGCGATGTCGCAGCAGATCGCGCGCGGCACCGGCGTGCTCGCGACCATCGGCGCCACCGCGCCGTTCGTCGGCCTGTTCGGAACGGTCTGGGGCATCATGAATTCGTTCATCGGCATTTCCGAGGCCCACACCACCAATCTCGCGGTCGTCGCGCCCGGTATCGCCGAGGCGTTGCTCGCGACGGCGCTCGGTCTCGTCGCGGCGATCCCGGCGGTCGTGATCTACAACCATCTCACCCGCACCATCGCGGCCCATCGCGCGCTGCTCGGCGACGCCTCGGCGATGGTGCTGCTGCTGATCAGCCGGGAGGGCGACCGCGGCTCGTTCCGCCTCGCGCGCGCCGCCGAGTAAACGACGGAGTGTAAAGCGATGGGCGCAAAGCTCGGTCAGGCAATCGGCGGACGGACGCGCGACGGCGACGATCTTGTCGAGGCTCACGAGATCAACGTCACGCCGTTCATCGATGTGATGCTGGTGCTCCTGATCATCTTCATGGTCGCAGCCCCGCTTGCTACCGTCGATCTCGGCGTCGATCTCCCGGCGAGCGCAGTCGAGCCACAGCCGCGCCCGGACAAGCCGGTATTCGTCACCGTGAAGCCGATCTTTCAGTCGCGGTCGGCGAGGACGTGATCGCGCGCGACACGCTGACCTCAACGCTCGACAGCGCCACGAACGGGAAGAAGGACGAGCGCATCTATCTCCGCGCCGACAAGGCCGTCAGCTATGGCGACCTGATGGAGGTGATGAACCTGCTGCGGAATGCCGGCTATCTCAAGATCGCGCTGGTCGGTCTCGACGGGCGAAGCTGACCGCCATGAACGCGTTTGCGCTGCACGAGGTTTCCGATGAGGCCGCCGTCCGGCGCTGGGGCGCGTCGGCCTTTGCGATCGCGGCTGCGCATG
Source organism: Bradyrhizobium sp. CSA112 (assembly GCF_029051645.1). GTDB lineage: Bacteria > Pseudomonadota > Alphaproteobacteria > Rhizobiales > Xanthobacteraceae > Bradyrhizobium. The sequence continues at coordinate 863 of NZ_JAACFS010000049.1, read as the reverse complement.
CCGCGCTGATCGCGTTGGCGTTGAACTGGTACACCCAGCGGCCGGTGCCCGGCGTTTCCCTGCCGGCGATCATGGTCGACATGGCGCCGGTTTCCTCCGTGCCGCAACCGACGCAAATGAATCTCGCGCCGGGACCCGTCATGCAGCAGGCCGATGCTTCGCCGCCGGAGCCCGCGGCTGCGGAAGCCGTGCAGGAACAGATTGCGCCGACACCGCCGCGGGAGAAGCCTGATGTCGTAGCCCCGCCGGAGCAGAAGACCGAGCCGACCCCGCCGAAGCCGGAGGCCGTCAAGGCCGAGCCTGAGAAAAAGCCGTCGCCGGTAAAACCGAAAGTGGTTCGCCGCGACGCGAAGAAGCCTTCCGACGCGCCGCTTGCGCCGCGAACAACGGCCTCGCCCAAGGCCGAGCGCCAGGCGCCGGCCGTGTCCGCCGCCAACGCCGGCGCATCGGCGACCGCCCTTGCTTCCTACCGACAGATGGTCGCCGCGCATCTGCAACGCTTCAAGCAATACCCGCCCGCCGCCAAGGCCGCAGGCCAGCAGGGCACCGCCCGCGTCAGCTTCACGCTCAGCCGAAGCGGCGCGGTGCTTTCCGTCGGCCTCGGCGGCTCGTCGGGCCATTCGGCGCTGGATGCCGAGACGCTGGCGATGGTGTGCCGCGCCCAGTTTCCCGCATTCCCCGCGGACGTGAAGCAATCCTCGATGCCGTTCAGCGCGCCGGTGGCGTTCTATATCCGCTAGGAGCCTGTCTGAGTAGTGACTGGTCAAGAGGGTGCGAGTCTGATTCCTTGCGTGGCCATGAGCAAGGAATTTCGCCCCTGGAAGATCGACGAGGTCCAGCTTCTGCCGCCGAGCGTGCAGGAC
>NZ_JAACFS010000004.1 GCF_029051645.1 Bradyrhizobium sp. CSA112 | reverse complement strand
GTCCAGGGTGGGGCTGGTAACGGCCGGTGGTGATCGGAGAGGGGGCGTACGCCGGCTGATAACGCCGCGAGTACCGCTTTCATAATATCCGTATCCGCTGCACCGCTAACGCCGCGCAACTCGCCGCTCGCTGGTAAGCGTCCGGCTGTTGCACGTCACGAATCTGCGCTCTCCGCGCCCACGGCAGCAGTCGCGCCGAGAGGCGCGAACAGATGCGTGCGCGTCCCTTAATCCTGCTTTTCGCTGAACGTCGCGCGGAACGGATGGCCGGGATAGACGCCGACGATGCGGAATTCGCGCGAGAAGAACTTTAGTTCTTCCAGCGCGAAGGCGAGGCCCTTGTCCTCGGGATGGCCGTCGACGTCGGCATAAAACTGCGTCGCGAAGAAATTGCCGTCGACCATGTAGCTTTCCAGCTTGGTCATGTTGACGCCGTTGGTGGCAAAGCCGCCGAGCGCCTTGTAGAGCGCGGCGGGCAGGTTGCGCACCCGGAAGACAAAAGTGGTGACCAGCGGCCCCGATCCCTGCTTGGCCCAATCGGCCTCGCGCGCCAGCACCACGAAGCGTGTGGTGTTGTGGGCCTCGTCCTCGACGTCTTCGGCGAGGATGTCGAGACCGTAGATGTCTGCGGCCAGCCGCGAAGCGATGGCGGCAACGCTCTTGTCCTTGCGTTCGGAAACGTCGCGCGCGCTGCCGGCGGTGTCGGCCGCGACGATCGGCTTGATGCCGAGCTTGCGGATGATACGCCGGCACTGGCCGAGGGCGTGGACATGACTCTCCACCGTCCTGATGTCGGCGAGTTTTGCGCCGCGCGGCGCCATCAGTTGATGGCGGATCGGCAAAAACCATTCGCCGACGATGAACAGGCCGGACGCCGGCAGCAAATGGTGGATATCGGCAACCCGCCCCGCGACCGAATTCTCGATCGGGATCATGCCGAGATCGGCCTCGCCCGAGGAGATTGCGGACAGCGCGTCCTCGAAGGTCGCGCACGGCATCGGCTCGGCGTCGGGATAGGCCTCGACGATGGCGATATGGGAATTGGCGCCACGCTCGCCCTGGAATGCGATTTTGAGCTTCTTGGTCATGCGGGGCCTTTTAGCAGCGGCTCAGGCTTTTGCCAGTATGCGGCGGGCGGTTTCGAGGTCGGCTGGGGTGTCGACGCCGCGGGGGACGCTGTCGACGATGGCGATGTCGATCCGCATCCCGGCCTCCAGCGCGCGGAGCTGCTCGAGCTTCTCCTGCTGCTCCAGCGCAGACGGGGGCAGCGTCACGAACCGTTCCAGCGCGGCGCGGCGGTAGGCGTAGAGGCCGATGTGGTGGTAGCGGGGGCCATCGCCATGGGGCGCCGTGGCGCGGGTGAAATAGAGCGCACGGAGCCGGTTTGGGCCGATCGGCGAGCCGACCGCCTTCACCACGCTGGGGGCCTGATCCTCTTCCTCGGTATGGATCTGCGAGGCCAGCGTCGCGATGTCGACGGTGGGGTCGTCGAGCGGCGGCAGCGCGGCGCGGATGGTGTCCGGCGTGATCGTGGGGAAATCGCCCTGCAGGTTGACCACAATCTCGGCCTGGCCGCCGGGATCGATCGTCCGCATGGCCTCATGGATCCGGTCGGAGCCGGAGGGATGATCGGCACGGGTCATCACTACCTCGCCGCCCGCGGCCTTCACGGCGGCCGCGATCTCGAGCGTGTCGGTGGCGACCGCCACCCGGCCGATCCTGGCCTCCTCGGCCCGCCGCAGCACGTGGACGATCATCGGCAAGCCGCCGATATCCAGTAGCGGCTTGCCGGGCAGGCGGGTCGCCGCCATGCGGGCAGGAATCAGCACCAGGACGCGGTTTTCGGTCATCGGGGACGAGGTCTGGGGGCCAACAAAAACGGGCCTGAAATGATGGGGATTGGCGGAAAGTCGGCGCGTTTATACGGGTTGCCAGAGCCCGGGCAAACCGATATCTCAGGCGCTGCTGAGGGTGCGGCGCGAAAGCCTGATTCCTGACGCGCACCCGCGGCCGTTTTGCCGGCCTTCAGTCGATCTTCCGGCCTGGAGCCTGATCCAACTATGGACTCCTTCGAACTCAACAAGATTCTCGGTGCCATCCTCGGTACCTGCCTCGTTCTCCTGGTGACGAGCTTTGCCGCCCAGGCGATTTTCGCACCCGTGAAACCGGAAAAGCCGGGCTTCGAGATCGCCGTGAAGGAAGACACCAAGGCTGGTGGAGCCAAGGAAGCCGCGGCGCCGTCCGAGCCGATCGAGAAGCTGCTGCAGACTGCCTCCGTCGAGAAGGGCACCGCGGCCGCAAAGAAATGCGCCGCCTGCCATACGTTCGAGAAAGGCGGCCCCAACCGCGTCGGCCCGAACCTGTTCGGCGTCCTGAACGAGCCGAAGGGCCAGGGTCGCGGCGGCTTCAACTTCTCGGCTGCTTTGAAGGCCAAGGGCGGCACCTGGACCTATGACGACCTCAACAAGTTTCTCGCCAGTCCCAAGGGCTTCGTTCCCGGCACCGCGATGGGCTTCGCCGGCATCCCGAAAGACAGCGAGCGCGCCGACGTGATCGCTTATCTGCGCAGCCTTTCGGACAGCCCGGCGCCGCTGCCCACCGCGGCGAAGTAAAATTTCGACAGTCCGGCATGGGCTTCGCGATCACATGACGGCCAGGCATTGCCTGGCCGTTTGCGTATGTGGGATCGCATTGCCGTTGCCGGAGTTGTTACCGGGACTTTTCGCCGCAGCGGCGGGGTTCCCAAGCTGCTATCATGAGGAAAAAGCAACGTAATTCGTCGAACCCTTGCCTTATATTGGGTCCTCACTAGCTCGGGGCCTCGTCGTTTGCGTAGTCCGTGTCACCGGGCCGGCGCGGATCGCGGACTTCGAAAGCACGGATACTGGCGTCAGCAACAGGAATTCTGCATTTGGCGATTACCCGACGACATCTTCTACAAAGCGGTGCCGCGGCCACGTTGGCCCCGGCGCTCGGGCTCACTGCGAACGTTTCCGCGATTGAAGCGGCCCACGCCCAATCCGCATCGGGCGAACCAGCCTTTCGGCATGCGCTGTCGCTGTTCGGCGAAATCAAATACCCGGCCGACTTCAAGCGCTTCGACTACGTCAATCCGGAAGCCCCGAAGGGCGGCACCGTACGTCAGATCCAGATCGGTACCTTTGACAACTTCAACCTTGTGGTTGCCGGCGTCAAAGGCTCGCTCGCAGCCGGCGTTCAGTTGATCTACGAATCTCTCATGACGTCATCGCAGGACGAGGTCTCGACCGAGTACGGCGAACTGGCCGAAGCCGTCAGCCACCCCGAGGATTTCTCCTGGGTGACCTACCGCCTCCGGCGAGAGGCGAAATGGCATGACGGAAAACCCGTCACGCCTGACGACGTGATCTTCTCGCTCAATGCGTTCAAGCAACATCATCCGCAGTACTCGGCCTACTATCGCCACGTGGTGAAAGCTGAAAAGGTCGGTGATCTCGACATAAAATTCAGCTTCGACGCGCCCGGCAATCGCGAACTCCCGCTGATCGTCGGCCAACTCACGATCTTGCCGAAGCATTGGTGGGAGGGCGCCGACAGCGAGGGCCGCAAGCGCGACATTTCCGCGACGACGCTGGAGAGGCCGCTGGGTTCGGGCCCCTATCGCATCAAGGAGTTTGTCCCGGGTAGGACGCTGACGCTGGAGCGTGTGAAGGACCATTGGGGCCGCGATTCCAGCACGAATGTCGGACGCAATAATTTCGACGAGCTGCGCCTGGAATATTTCCGGGACTCGACGGTCGCACTCGAGGCGTTCAAAGGCGACCAGGTCGATTGGCGCACCGAAAACAGCGCCAAGAACTGGGCCACGGCCTACGACTTCCCGGCCGTCAATGACAAGCGCGTGCTGCTTGAGGAGTTTCCGAACCGCAGTTCCGGGATCATGCAGGCGTTCGCGCTGAATATCCGGCGTGACCAGTTCAAGGATCCGCGCGTGCGTCGTGCGCTGAATTTTGCGTTCGACTTCGAGGAAATGAACAAGCAGATCTTCTTCGGTCAGTACAAGCGCATCAGCAGCTATTTCGATGGCACTGAACTGGCTTCAAGCGGCCTGCCGCAAGGCAGGGAATTGGAGATACTTGAAGCTGTCCGCGCGGAAGTGCCGCCCGAGGTTTTCACGAAGCCCTATACCAATCCGGTCGGCGGTAGTCCCGAAGCAGTTCGCGAAAATCTACGCGAAGCGCTGCGCTTGCTGAAGGAAGCTGGGTACGAGGTGCGCGAGCGCAAGCTGGTCGATAGCAAGACGGGAGCACAATTTACGCTCGAATTGCTCGGTGCCGACCCGACCTTCGAACGGGTAATGCTGTTCTTCAAGCCGTCGCTGGAGCGGCTTGGCATCGTCGTCAGCGTGCGCACAATCGATCCGACACAGTATGAAAACCGGCTTCGCAGCTGGGATTTCGACGTGGTCGTCTCGTCGTGGGCGGAATCGTTGTCGCCCGGAAATGAACAGCGCGAATATTGGGGTTCGCAGGCGGCGGACATGGCGGGTTCGCGCAATGTCATCGGCATCAAGAATCCGGCGATCGACAAACTGATCGAGCGGCTGATCTATGCCAAGGGCCGGGATGACCTTGTTGCCGCGACCAGAGCGCTCGACCGCGTGCTGTTGTGGAATCACTATGTCGTGCCGCAGTGGAATTATCCCAAGGTTCGTACCGCGCGCTGGGATCGCTTCGGCAGGCCGTCCGAATTGCCCAAATACGGCCTGTCGGGCTTCCCGTCGCTATGGTGGTACGACCCCGACAAAGCGGCAAAGATCGGAAAACGGTCTTGAAGGATATCTTGCGCATGGCGCAATTCTCTCGCCGGCATGTGCTCGGTCTCGGTGTCGGCGCGCTGGGCGTTCTGACGCTCGGGCCGGCGCGTGCGGCCGAAGAGAATGGCGCCGAGGTGCACGGCATCTCGGCCTTCGGCGACTTGAAGTATCCCGCCGACTTCAAGAATTTCGACTATGTGAATGTCGCAGCGCCCAAGGGCGGTGTGTTTTCAACCATTCCTTCGACGCGCTCCTACAATCAGTCCTACCATACGTTCAATTCGCTCAACGCCTACATTCTCAAGGGCGAGGGCGCGCAGGGCATGGACCTGACCTTCTCAGCGCTGATGGTGCGGGCCGGCGACGAGCCGGACGCGATGTACGGGCTCGTCGCAAAGTCGGTGCGAATTTCGCCGGACAAGCTGATCTACCGCTTTACGCTTCGCCCCGAGGCCAAGTTTCATGACGGCTCGAGGATCACGGCGCATGACGTCGCCTGGTCCATCAACACGCTGAAGGCCAAGGGCCATCCGCTGATCCAGGTGCAGATGCGTGACGTCAAGGGCGCCGAGGCGCTCGACGATGCGACCGTGATCGTCACCTTCGCCGAGAAGCGCGCGCGCGACGTGCCGCTCTACGTCGCGGGGCTGCCGATCTTCTCGAAGAAATATTACGAGACGCGGCCCTTCGATGAATCGACGCTGGACACGCCGTTGGGCTCGGGGCCCTACAAGGTCGGCAAGTTCGAGGTCAACCGCTACATCGAATACGAACGCGTCAAGGACTGGTGGGGTGCGGATCTCCCGGTCTGCCGCGGTTATTACAATTACGATGTGGTCCGCTACGAATTCTATCGCGACCGCGACGTCGCCTTCGAAGGCTTTACCGGCAAGAATTATCTGTTCCGCGAAGAGTTCACCGCGCGCATCTGGGCGACGCGCTACGACTTCCCCGCGATCCAGGACGGCCGCGTCAAGCGCGAGCAGGTGCCGGACGAAAGGCCGTCGGGCGCGCAGGGCTGGTTCATCAACACCCGCCGCGACAAGTTCAAGGATCCCCGCGTGCGCGAGGCGTTGATCAACGCTTTCGATTTCGAGTGGACCAACAAGACCATCATGTACGATGCCTATGCGCGGACGCATTCGCCGTTCCAGAATTCCGACATGATGGCGAAAGGGCCGCCCTCGCCGGAGGAGCTGAAGCTGCTCGAGCCGTTCCGCGCTCAGGTGCCCGCGGAAGTGTTCGGCCAGCCCTACGTGCCGCCGGTTTCGGATGGCTCGGGGCAGGATCGCAATATGCTGCGCAAGGCGCAGCAATTGCTTAACGAGGCCGGTTTCGTCATCAAGGACGGCAAGCGGATGACGCCGAGCGGCGAAGTGTTCCGCATCGAATTCCTGTACGATGAGCCCTCGCTGAATCCACATCACGCGCCCTACATCAAGAACCTGGGCACGCTCGGAATCGAGGCGAGCCCGCGCATGGTCGATGCCGTGCAGTACCGCGCGAGGGTGGAAGATTTCGATTTCGACATGACTATCACGCGCTTCTCGATGTCGACGACGCCGGGCGACGCAATGCGTGCCTTCTTCTCATCGCACGCCGCGAAGACCAAGGGCTCCTACAACCTGGCCGGTATCGAGAATCCCGCCATCGACGCGCTGATCGAAAAGATCATTGCGGCGGATACCCGCGCCGAGCTGACGGTTGCCTGCCATGCCTTCGACCGCGTTTTCCGCGCCGGGCGTTACTGGGTGCCACAGTGGTACAACAAGACGCATCGGCTGGCCTATTGGGACATCTTCGACCGCCCGAAGAACCTGCCGCGTTATCAGATCGATGCATCGGGCTCCGGCGAGCGCGTTATCTGGTGGTATGACGGCGCCAAGGCGGGCAAACTCGAGCAGGCGAAGCAATAATGACTGCCTATATCGCCCGCCGCATTCTGCTGATGTTTCCGACCTTGCTCGGCATCCTCTTCATCTCCTTCGTGGTGGTGCAGTTCGCGCCGGGCGGGCCGGTCGAGCGCGTGATCGCGCAGCTGTCCGGCGCCGATACCGGCGGCTCCTCGCGCATCTCAGGCTCTTCCACCGGCGACTTTGCCGGCCGTACGCCACAGGCCGGCGCCTCCGCCGACGCCGTCAATTCGAAATACCGCGGTGCGCAGGGGCTCGATCCTGATTTCATCAAGAACCTGGAAAAGCAGTTCGGCTTCGACAAGCCGGCGCATGAGCGCTTTGCGCTGATGGTGTGGAATTTCGCCCGCTTCGATTTCGGCAAGAGCTATTTTCGCGACACCACAGTGTTGCAGCTCATCAAGGAGAAGCTGCCGGTCTCGATATCGCTCGGGCTCTGGCTGACGCTGCTGACTTATCTGATTTCGATTCCGCTTGGTATCCGCAAGGCGGTCGACGACGGAACGCGATTCGATACGTGGACATCGGCGGCCATCATCGTCGGCTTTGCGATTCCCGGCTTCCTGTTCGCGATCCTGCTGATCATCCTGTTTGCCGGCGGCTCGTTCTTCAACTGGTTCCCACTGCGCGGATTGACCTCGGACGGCTGGTCGCAATTCCCTTGGTATTGGAAGATCATCGACTACCTCTGGCACCTCACCCTGCCTTTGATCGCGATGGGTCTTGGTGCCTTTGCCACCATGACGCTGCTGACCAAGAACTCGTTCCTTGACGAGATCCGCAAGCAGTATGTGATGACCGCGCGCGCAAAGGGCTGCAGCGAGCGGCAGGTGCTTTACGGCCATATCTTCCGCAACGCCATGCTGATCGTGGTCGCAGGCTTTCCCGGAGCGTTCATTGGCGCCTTCTTCTCCGGCTCGCTGCTGATCGAGACCATCTTCTCGCTCGACGGGCTCGGGTTGCTCGGATTCGAAAGCGTGCTCAACCGCGACTATCCGGTCGTGTTCGGCACGCTGTTCATCTTCTCCCTCGTGGGTCTTGTGGTGGGTCTGATCTCCGACCTCACCTACATGTGGATCGATCCCCGGATCGATTTTGAGGCGAGGGAAGTCTGATGGCGCTGCTCGCTCCACAACCGGTCGAAACCACCGCGCGGTCGCCGCTTGGCGAGGTCGTCCCGGCCACGCAGCACGCGTTCGCGCCATCGCCGCTGAACCGCCGGCGCTGGCAGAACTTCAAGGCGAACCGCCGCGGTTACTGGTCGCTCTGGATATTCCTTGCGCTGTTTGTGATCTCGCTGTTTGCCGAACTGATCGCCAACGATCGGCCGTTCCTTATCAAGTATGACGGAAAGCTGTATTGGCCGGCTTTCGTCAGCTATTCCGAGACCACTTTCGGCGGCGATTTCGAAACCGCGGCCGACTACCGCGATCCCTATTTGCAAAAGCTGATCGCCGAAAAGGGCGGCACCATCATCTGGCCCTTGATCCGCTATTCCTACTCCACCCACAATCTCGATTTGCCGACGCCGGCACCGTCGAAGCCGACATGGATGCTGACGGAAGAGCAGTGCAAGCCCGTGGTGGAGAAGAAGGGCCTGAAGAGCTGCAGCGACCTTGAATACAACTGGCTCGGCACCGACGACCAGGGCCGCGACGTGGTGGCGCGACTGATCTACGGTTTTCGCATCTCGGTGCTGTTTGGCCTGACGCTGACTATCCTGTCCTCGATCATCGGCGTCATCGCCGGCGGCGTGCAAGGCTATTTCGGCGGCTGGACCGATCTGATCTTCCAGCGCATCATCGAAATCTGGAGCGCGATTCCCTCGCTCTATCTGCTGCTGATCCTGTCATCGGTGCTGGTGCCCGGCTTCTTCGTGCTGCTCGGCATTCTCCTGCTGTTCTCCTGGACCTCGCTGGTCGGCCTGGTTCGCGCGGAATTCTTGCGTGGGCGCAATTTCGAATACATCCAGGCGGCGCGCGCGCTCGGCGTCTCCAATGGTGTGATCATGTTCCGGCATCTGCTGCCGAACGCGATGGTGGCGACCATGACCTTCCTGCCGTTCATCGTGTCGTCCTCGGTGATGACGCTGACCGCGCTCGACTTCCTCGGCTTCGGCCTGCCGCCGGGCTCGCCATCGCTCGGCGAGCTGCTGTCACAGGGCAAGTCCAACGTGCAGGCGCCGTGGCTCGGCTTCACCGGCTTCTTCTCGGTCGCGATCATGCTGTCGCTTTTGATCTTCATCGGCGAGGGCGTGCGCGACGCCTTCGACCCGCGCAAGACGTTCCGGTAAGGGGGGCGCATGGACGTCGTCAACCAGCCCTTGCTCGATGTGCGCGATCTCTCGGTGGCGTTTCACCAGCCGAGCGGCGCCACGATTGCGGTCGACCGCGTCTCGTTCTCGATCAAGCGCGGCGAGTGCGTGGCTCTGGTCGGCGAGTCCGGTTCCGGCAAATCGGTCAGCGCGCTGTCGGTGCTAAGATTGCTGCCCTATCCGACCGCGTCGCATCCCTCCGGCACCATCCATTTCAAGGGCCGCGAGCTGCTCAATGCCTCGGAACGCGAGATGCGCGAGATCCGCGGCAACGACATCTCGATCATCTTTCAGGAGCCGATGACCTCGCTCAATCCGCTGCACACGATCGAGGCGCAGATCGGTGAGATTCTTTCCCTGCACAGCGGCATCGGCGGGCAAATGGCGCGGGCGCGTACGCTGGAACTCTTGACCCAGGTCGGCATTCCCGATCCCGAAACCCGGCTGAAGAGCTATCCCCATCAATTGTCCGGCGGCCAGCGCCAGCGCGTCATGATCGCGATGGCGCTGGCCAACGAGCCGGACCTCTTGATCGCGGACGAGCCGACCACCGCACTCGACGTCACGGTGCAGGCCCAGATCCTGGCGCTGCTCGCCGAGATCAGGTCCCGGCTCGGCATGAGCATGCTGTTCATCACCCATGATCTCGGCATCGTCCGCCGCATCGCCGACGTCGTCTGCGTGATGAATTCGGGCAAGATCGTCGAGCAGGGGCCGGTCGAAGAGGTCTTTACAGCGCCGAAGCACGCCTACACGCGCGCGTTGCTGGCGGCCGAGCCCAAGCCCGATCCGGCGCCGCCGCGGCCCAACGAGCCGGTGGTGATGTCGGCCGACAACCTCAAGGTCTGGTTTCCGATCAAGCGCGGGCTGTTGCGCTCGACCGTCGGCCATATCAAGGCGGTGGATGGCGTCAGCATCGCGGTGCGCAAGGGCGAGACGCTCGGCGTCGTCGGCGAATCCGGCTCGGGCAAGACCACGCTGGGGCTGGCGCTCCTCCGGCTGATTTCCTCGGATGGGCCGATCGTGTTCCTCGGCAACAACATTCAGGGCCTGCGTTTCAAGGCCATGCTGCCGTTCCGCCGCGACATGCAGATCGTGTTTCAGGACCCGTTCGGCGCGCTGAGCCCGCGCATGTCGGTCGGCGATATCGTCGCCGAAGGCTTGAGCGTGCATCAGAAGTCGCTGTCATACGAAGAACGCGAGGCGCGTGTCGTCAAGGCGCTCCAGGACGTCGGCCTCGATCCGGCGACGCGCTTCCGCTATCCGCATGAATTCTCCGGCGGCCAGCGCCAGCGTATCTCGATCGCGCGCGCGGCGGTGCTGGAGCCGAACTTCGTCGTGCTGGACGAGCCGACCAGCGCGCTCGACATGCTGTTCCAGGCCCAGATGGTCGATCTGTTGCGCGAACTGCAGCGCAAGCGCGACCTGACCTACATGTTCATCTCGCACGATCTGCGCGTGGTGGCCTCGCTGGCGAGCCATCTGATCGTGATGCGGCACGGCAAGGTGGTGGAAGAGGGGCCGGCCGCTGAGCTGTTCAAGAATCCGAAGAGCGACTACACCCGCGCGCTGTTCGCGGCGGCGTTCCGGATCGAGGCCGTGCCGGAGCTATAACCTGTCATGCCCCACCTTGTGCGCAATTGCGCACTGGGGCGGGGCATCCGGTATGCAGCGGCTTCTCCCCGTCATTGCGAGCGCAGCGAAGCAATCCACGTCTCGGCTCGGGGATAGATGGATTGCTTCGTCGCTCCGCTCCTCGCAATGACGCAGAGATAACAACGCAACGCCAACTGTCATCCCCGCGAAGGCGGGGATCCAGTACGCCGCGGCGTCTCGGCTCGATCACTACCGTCTCGGAGTACTGGATCACCCGCTTTCGCGGGTGATGACAATAGAGGCCTATAGCTACAGCCGCTTGATCGCCGTCACCTCGCTGCCGGCCGCCTTGATCCGCGCGATCGCTTCGCGCGTGTTCTCCACCACCGTCGCCATATGATGCGCATTGGCGTGGATGATGCTGTCAGCGTCGCGCACGATCGCGACATGGCCCTTCCAGAAGATCAAATCGCCGCGCTGCAGCTTCTGCATCTCGGCAGGATTCAATGCACCGCCTAGGCCGTCCTGCTGCATGTCGCTGTCGCGCGGGCATCCGGTGCCGACGGCGTTCAGCGATACCTGGACGAGACCCGAGCAATCGATGCCGAGTGAGCTCTTGCCGCCCCAGAGATAGGGGGTGCCGGCAAAGCGCTCGGCGACCGCGACGAAATCTTTGTCCATCATGTCGAGGCCACCGACATGGTTGCGCGGCAGATAGAGGCCGTCGCTGGTCACGGCGAACACGCCGTCTTCGCGCGCGACCGTCACCATTGCGCCCATCGGCAGTATCTCGACCGGCGGCAGTTTGATCGACGGCCCGGGAAACGCGAACGTCCGCAACGCCGTGATCTTGTGTGTCGGCGCGGCCGCAGGCCTTGTCAGCGCGGCATCCGGAATCCAGCCGACATAGCCGTCGCCACTCAGTTGCCCCCAGGCAAAGCCTTCGCTGTTGCGGTCGTAGATCGTGACGCGCTCGCCTTTCAGCGCCTGCGTCAGCAGCGCGGCATCGGAGGCCGGCGCCGCGCGCAGCGGCGCGATGGCCTCGGCCACGCAAAATTCTTCGCCGGTGACGAAGCGTGCGGCCTTCACCTTGCCTTCGAGATATTTGGCGGCGACGTCCGGTCGTGCCGGCGTCAGGCGCGGATCATCCATAGCGTTCGCTCAACAGTTTATAGATCGCGCGGGCGGCCTGGCATTCGCCGCCTTCGGGACGCGCCGGTTTTGCGGAAGGCGTCCAGCCGTAGATATCGACATGCAGCCAGCTCTTGGCGTCCGTGACGAAGCGCTGCAGGAACAGCGCGCAGGTGATCGAGCCGGCAAAGCCGCCCGACGGCGCGTTGTTGATGTCGGCGACCTTCGAATCCAGCCAGGAATCGTAAGGCGGCCACAGCGGCATTCGCCACAATGGATCGTTCTCGCGTTTTGCATGAGCTGCGACGTTTTCGGCGAGCGTCTCATCATGGGTGTAAAAGGGCGGTAAATCCGGCCCGAGCGCCACCCGTGCCGCACCCGTCAGGGTGCCGAGGTCAATCAGCAGATCCGGCTTCTCCTCGTCCGCCAGCGCCAAGGCATCCGCCAGCACCAGCCGTCCCTCGGCGTCGGTGTTGCCGATCTCGACGGTCGGCCCCTTGCGCGACTTGAAGATGTCGAGCGGCCGGAAGGCATTGCCGGCCACGGCGTTCTCGACCGCGGGAATCAGGACGCGGAGCCGGACCTTCAGCCTCGCATCCATCACCATCTGCGCCAGCGCCAGCACGTTGGCGGCGCCGCCCATGTCTTTTTTCATGATCAGCATGCCGCTGGACGGTTTTATGTCGAGGCCGCCGGTGTCGAAGCAGACGCCCTTGCCGACCAGTGTCACCTTGGGGTGCGAAGGATCGCCCCAGCTCAGGTCGATCAGGCGCGGGGCGCGCGTCGAGGCCATGCCGACCGCGTGGATTAGCGGAAAATTCTGCTTCACGAGCTCGTCGCCGACGATGCAACTGAACTCGGCGTCGAAGCGCGTCGCCAGTGCCTGCGCGGCGTCCGCCAGTTGCTCCGGCCCCATGTCGTTCGACGGTGTATTGATCAGGTCGCGCGCCAGCGCGGCGGCTTCCGCCATCCGCGCGATATCGCCGACATCGACGCCCTCAGGCGGCACCAGCCGGACCTCGGGCTTTTCCGCCTTGCGGTAGCGGCTGAAGCGATAGCTCCCCAGCGCAAAGGCCAGCGTCGCGAGCCGCGCATCATGCGGCGCGTTGGCAAAGCGATAGACGCCCGGCGGCAGCAGGCCGGGCAGCGCGCCGGGCCGGAACAGGTCGCGGGATTTGCTGCTCTCGTCCTCAAGCCCGAACACGACCTGCGCAATCTGGCCGTCGGGCGCGGGCAGGGCCAGGCATTTGCCGGGCTTGGCGGTGAAATCATTGGCGAGCGCAAACTGCCGGGCCTGCTCGGGAAGGTCCCTGGCGATCTCGCTCCAGGTCGTCTTGGTGGCGAAGGTAATCGGAATAGCGGGGGCGGTAGGCGCGGTCTCGAACGGCGATTGCATGCTTGTCTCGTGAAGGGGACGGGGACAGGGATGGTGCAACTGGCATAGCACGGCCAATTAACGGGCCGTTAGGGTTAACAGTCTATTGCTGGCTCGTTCGGCTCCATTCGTCCGCAATCTCCGTGAGTTGAAGTGCCATGTGTCGACAGTCCAACCCCACCGGGTCTTTTGCCCGGTTCCTGACCACCGCGGCCGTTACGGCGGTTTTGGCCGCAGGCCTTGGCGGCTGCCAGACCATGTCCGACATCACGGGATCGTTGACCTCATCGTCATCAAAGGCGCAAGCCGTTCCCGAAGATCCGCGCCGAGCGGCCGAGGTCTATGGCGAGCGATATCGTGCCAACCCCAAGGATGCCGAGGCAGCACTGGCTTATGGCCAAGCGCTCCGCGCCACCGGCCAGCGGGCGCAGGCCGCCGCCGTGCTCGAACAGGCCACCATCGCCCATCCGGGCAACAAGGCGCTGCTAGCCGCTTACGGCCGCGCGCTCGCCGACAATGGCAATTCGCAGGCCGCCTTCGACGTGCTGAGCCGCGCCCATTCGCCGGCCAATCCCGACTGGCGCATTCTTTCGGCGCAGGGCACCACGCTTGACAAGATGGGCAAGCACGACGAGGCCCGCCGCTATTACGCGAGCGCGCTGAAGATCATGCCGGAAGAGCCGTCGGTGCTGTCCAATCTCGGTCTCTCCTACATGCTGACGCGGGAGCTGCCGCAAGCTGAGGAAACGCTTCGGCGCGCCTATTCCAATCCCCGCGCCGACGCAAGGGTGCGGCAGAACCTGGCGCTCGTGGCCGGTCTGCAGGGCCGCTTCGCGGAAGCGGAGACCATCGCCAAGGGCGACCTGCCGGCCGACGAGGCGGCCGCCAACGTGGCCTACTTGCGGGAAATGCTAAGCCGCAAGGATAAGGACAATTCGCGTCCTCCGGGCAACAAGGCGGCCGTCCCGGTCGCAGCGCTCAACCGGCCGGACTAGAGCTTCGGTTCTGGTTGAACCAGAACGGAAGCTCTAGATTCTCGTTTTGACGCGTTTTCTTCACGCGAACCGGGTATCCACTTCGCTCGAAAGCGCTATAGGCCGGCCGCGAGCCGTCATCGCCAGCGAAGCGGACTTCCCGATATTCAAGGCTGTCTAAGGTCAATCCGGCGCCGCGTGTGCCGTGGCAAGGTTGACGTCGAACGGCGCAGCAGCGGCTGCGCCGATCGCATTATTGAATCATCTGGACCTTGATGTAGGTCGGTCCGAGAATGACGATGAACAGGCACGGCAGGAAGAACAGGATCATCGGTACGGTCAGCTTCGGCGGCAGCGCGGCCGCCTTCTTCTCGGCCTCGGTCATCCGCATGTCGCGGTTTTCCTGCGCCATCACGCGCAGGCTCTGGCCGAGCGGGGTGCCGTAGCGTTCCGACTGCATCAGCGCCAGGCAGACCGATTTCACGCCCTCGAGGCCGGTACGCTTGGCGAGGTTCTCGTAGGCCACCTTGCGGTCCTGCAGGTAGGACAATTCCGCCGTGGTCAGCGCGAATTCCTCCGACAGAGCGATCGATTGCCCCGTGATCTCGGTGGAGACCTTGCGGAAGGCGACTTCCACCGACATGCCGGACTCGATGCAGATCAGCAGGAGGTCGAGCGCGTCGGGAAAGGCGCGCTTGATCGAGAGCTGGCGCTTGCTGATGGCGTTCTTCAGGAACAGCATCGGTGCCTGCAGTCCGAGATAGGCGGCCGCAATGCAAATGCCGAGCTTGATCGTCAACGACTTATCCATCTGCGTGATCACGAACACGTAGAGGGCCGCGCCGACAAACAGCACGATCGGCGTCACTGCGCGGGCGAACAGGAACGTGACATAGGGCGCGTGGCCGCGATAGCCGGCCATGACTAGCTTGTCGCGCGCAGCTTCCTGCGCCAGCCATTTGGTCAGGTTGAAGTCTTCCACCACTTTGGAGACGAGCTGCTTCGGGGTTTGCCGCAGCGATACCTTCTCCGATTTGTTGAGGCGCTCGCGCTCGCGCTGGCGGAGCCGTTCGCGCTCGCTGGCGACCGCCTTCATGCGTTTGGAAAGACCTTCGCCGGCAAACAGCGGCATGATCAGCGTATAGGCGGTCGCGCTCGCCGCGACGGCGGCAAGCAGCATGGTCATGAACCGCGCGTCGTGCATCTTGGCGATCAGAAACTCAATCATAGCCGCACCGTCAGAAGTCGAAATTGATCATTTTTTTCATCACCAGGATACCGATCGTCATCCAGGCGAGGCAGCACACCAGCATGAACTGGCCGATGTGATGGGTCCAAAGCAGCGAGATGTAGTCGGGCGTCGAGATATAGACCATCAGCATCACGGCCGGCGGCAGCGAGCCGATGATGGCTGCGGAGGCCTTGGCTTCCGTCGACATCGCCTGGATCTTTTCCGCCATCTTCTTGCGGTCGCGCAGCACCTTGGAGAGGTTGCCGAGCGCTTCCGACAGGTTACCGCCGGACTTCTGCTGGATCGCGACTACGATGCCGAAGAAGTTCGCCTCCGGCAACGGCATCCGGTCATACAGTCGCGCGCAGGCCTCGCCGAGCGGCATTCCGATGGTCTGGGTTTCGATGATGGCGCTGAACTCGCTCTTGAGCGGCTCCGGCGAGTCGGCGGCGACCACCTTGATGGATTCGAACAGCGGTAGACCTGCCTTGATGCCGCGCACGATGACGTCGACGGCATCGGGGAGCGCCTTCAGAAAGGCCTTCTCGCGGCGTTTCTTGAGATAGTTCAGGGCCCAGCGCGGCAGGCCGAGGCCGGTGGCGAAAGCCATCACGGCGGCGCCCAGCAGGTGGCCGCCGATCACAAAGGCGAGCACGAATCCAACCGCGCCGGAAACGGCTGACATGATCCAGAATTTCTGAGGCGTCCACGATCCCAAACCGGCCTGCGCAAGGCGGGCTGAAAGGGGCACGGACTTGTCCTTCTTGCGGCGGGCGTCGAGTTCCTTCAGCGATCCTTCGACCTGCTCGCGGCGCGAACGCTGGGTTTTTTCGACCTGGCGCGCCGGGGCGTCGGTCCGTGCGATCGAGGCGCGGCGGGATTCGGCCTTCCGCTCGCCCGACAGCGACGGATAGATGAATACCCATGCCAGGCCGCCGATGGCAGTAGCGGCGAGAAAGGCCAGTGCAAGTATCTGCATGCTCATCGCATTCCTCAAACCTTCTCGATGACTTCGGCGGCATCGAGCGCGGCTGCAAGCCGCTTCTCTTCGCCGAAGTATCGCGCCCGTTCCCAGAACCGCGGACGTCCGATCCCGGTCGAGCGGTGCCGCCCGATGATCTTGCCGTTCGCGTCCTCGCCGATCATGTCGTACAGGAATACGTCCTGGGTAATGATGGTATCGCCTTCCATGCCCATCACCTCGGTGATGTGGGTGATGCGGCGTGAACCGTCGCGAAGGCGCGCGGCCTGCACGATGACGTCGATCGAGGCGCAGATCATTTCGCGGATGGTCCGCGAGGGCAGCGAGAAGCCGCCCATCGTGATCATCGATTCGCAGCGCGACAGGGCTTCGCGGGGATTGTTGGCGTGCAGCGTTCCCATCGAGCCGTCGTGGCCGGTGTTCATGGCCTGCAGCAGGTCGAACGCTTCTGGTCCGCGGACTTCGCCGACGATGATGCGCTCGGGACGCATACGCAGGCAGTTGCGGACCAGCTCGCGCATCGTGATCTGGCCTTCGCCTTCGATGTTGGGCGGGCGGGTTTCGAGCCGCACCACGTGAGGCTGCTGGAGCTGAAGTTCGGCGGCGTCTTCGCAGGTGATGACGCGCTCGTCGTGTTCGATGAACTGGGTCAGGCAGTTCAACAGCGTGGTC
This sequence comes from Bradyrhizobium sp. CSA112, assembly GCF_029051645.1. Lineage (GTDB taxonomy): Bacteria > Pseudomonadota > Alphaproteobacteria > Rhizobiales > Xanthobacteraceae > Bradyrhizobium. The sequence continues at coordinate 432,055 of NZ_JAACFS010000004.1, read as the reverse complement.
TTGCCGGAGCCGGTGCCGCCCGAGATCAGCACGTTGCAGCGGACACGGCCGATGATCTGCAGGATCGTCGCGCCTTCCGGCGAGATCGCGCCGAACTTGACCAGTTGGTCGAGCGTCAACTTGTCCTTCTTGAACTTACGAATGGTGAGGGCAGGCCCGTCGATCGCCAGCGGCGGAACGATGGCGTTGACGCGTGAGCCGTCGGCGAGGCGGGCGTCGCAGATCGGCGAGGATTCGTCGACGCGGCGGCCGACCTGGCTGACGATGCGCTGGCAGATGTTGAGAAGCTGCTGGTTATCGCGGAAACGGATGCCGGTCTTCTGGATCTTGCCGGCGACTTCGATGAACACCGTGCCGGCGCCGTTGACCATGATGTCGGCGATGTCGTCGCGCGACAACAGCGGCTCCAGCGGGCCGTAGCCGAGCACGTCGTTGCAGATGTCGTCGAGCAGCTCTTCCTGCTCGGCAATCGACATCACGATGTTCTTGATCGCGATGATTTCGTTGACGATGTCGCGGATTTCTTCGCGCGCCGACTCGCCGTCCAGCTTGGCAAGCTGGGCGAGGTCGATCGCCTCGATCAGGGCACCGAAGATGGTCGCCTTGACCTGGTAGTAATTGTCGGACCGCCGCGCCTCCATGGCAGGGGCGGGCGGTGGCGCCTTCATCGGAGCGATTGGAGGCGAAGCGACGGCCGGCGCGGCCATCTCGCGCGCAACGGCCGGCGCTGAAGCCGGCTCCGGCGCCTGAATGGCGGGCTTCAATACCCGCGTATCACTATCATTTCCACTACGCTTACCGAACACGATGGCACTCCATGCGGGTGACCTATTTCTTGGCCCGCAACTTCTCGATCAGAGGTGACAACAACGAACTCTTGGGCTTCTTGGTCTCGCCGCGGCCGGTGAGCCGCTGCGCAATCTGCAGGAACATTTCGGTGGTGCGATGTGTGGCGGAGATTTCCGCGATCATCTGGCCATTGTTCGCGGCCGATCCGAACATCTGCGGCTCGAACGGGATGGTAGCGATCGGCTGGCTTTCGATTGCCTTGGCGAACTCGCTGGCGGGGATCTCCGGCCGTTTCGGGACACCGACCTGGTTCAGGCAATAAAGCGGAACGCGATCGTTTGGCCGCGATGCCTTCAGGAGATCGAAGATGTTCTTCGTGTTGCGCAGATTCGCCAGATCGGGCGCCGCGACGATCAGAATATCGTCGGCTGCAATCAGGGCACGCTTGGTCCATCCCGACCATTGATGGGGAACGTCGAGCACGATGCAGGGCATCGTGGTGCGAAGCGTATCGAAGATCGAATCGAACGCCTCGGCGCCGAAATCGTAGACCCGGTCCAGCGTAGCCGGCGCGGCCAGCAGACTGAGGTGGTCGGTGCATTTCGACAGCAGGCGGTCGAGGAACGCGGTATCGACCCGATCGGGCGAGAACACCGCGTCCGCAATGCCCTGCGGCGGGTCCTGGTTGTAGTCGAGGCCGGCGGTGCCGAAAGCGAGGTCGAGGTCGGCGACCACGGAGTCCAGCGCCAGATCGCGTGCGATCGCCCAGGCGACGTTGTGCGCGACGGTGGATGCGCCGACGCCGCCCTTGGCGCCGACGATGGCGATGATGCGGCCAACGGCCTTGGCTTCCGGCGACGAAAACAGGTTACAGACCGAGCGCACGACGTCGATGGCGCTGACCGGAGCGATGACGTAGTCGCTGACGCCGCGGCGGACCAGTTCGCGATAGAGCATGACATCGTTGATGCGGCCGATCACGATCACGCGGGTCCCGGCGTCGCAAACGGTGGCAAGCTGGTCGAGGCCGTTGAGAATGTCGTTGCGGCCTTCGGTCTCCAGGATGATGACGTTCGGGGTCGGGGCCGAGCGGTAGGCCTCGATGGCAGCGGCCATGCCGCCCATCTGGATCTTGAGATGAGCCTTGCCGAGGCGGCGGTCTTCGCCCGCCGCCTGCACGGCAGCCGCGGTTTCCACCGTCTCGCAGAACGCCTGTACCGACACCCGCGGCGCCGGCGCGATGTGATCCTCGGTAGACGGCGCCGTGATATGCGGCTGCTGGTCTGTATTCTGTCGCTCGTAAGTGATCATTTGCCGGTATCGCTGAGTTTGGCCTTGTCGCTGTCGGGGTAGACGGTCGCCGTGGACAAGCCCTTGCGATATTTCTCGAAGGCAACGCTACGGCGAGGCGTATAGGCTGGGGTTTCGGAACGCGGCTGCACGAGATCAGACGGATTGTCGACCATCGCCGCCAGATTGCGCTGGTTGGAGCAGCCGAAATTGTAATACTGTTTGTTGTCGAAATAGCCCTTGTTGTGGATCGACGGTCCGATGTCCTCCGGCCACAGCCCGCATGGGCCGGCCACCGCCGAGATCTTCGGATAGTTGAGGCGGATCGCGGCCATGTGCCTGGGGTCCTCGGGGCGATACTGCCGGACATTGACCGCGCGCGGCGGCACGCCGGCGGCCGAGAAGGTCGCCTGGATCTCGCGCAATGAATCCTCGGCCGCCCGTGCGTTCGGAGTATTGACGGGCACGTCGACGCTGATCGCGCCGGTGCCTTCGCGAAGCCAGGATTGAGCCAGGCCCATCACGTCGGCGCGTTGCGAGGCGGAAAGGCCGCCGCGGCCGCGGCCGACGAAAACGACGATCGAGCGGTCGGCTTCCTGGACCGCGATCGGATGACGCTGGCGAACGTCGTCAGGCACGCCCGCCGTCGTCACGACCTCGGTGGTGTGCTTGCAGGCGCCAAGCGCCACGGAAAGACCGATCAGCGCTCCCGTTAGCCGGAGGGCGCGCCTGAGATCGGCGAGTCTTATGGATTTCATCCTGGGTGTCATCGTCCCGCCTCAGTCCGTGATAAAGCCGTAGGTGCCGCGATAATTCCGTGCCTTCTCGACCCGGCCCGGAACGCCGTAGATGCGATTGATGCTGCCGAGCAGATCGGCCTGCGGGTCGGATGCGCTGGCAAAGCCGTCATCGGGACGCGACAGATCCTTCTGCGCTACTGCACGCACCACATAGGGCGTGACCAGAACCATCAGTTCGGTCTGGTTGTTGACGTAATCGCGGCTGCGGAACAGCGTGCCGAGAACCGGCAATTGCGACAGACCGGGGAGGCCGTTGACGGCCTGCTTGGTCTGGTCCGCAATCAGGCCCGCCATCGCCATCGCGCCGCCCGAGGGAATTTCCAGGGTGGTTTCGGCGCGGCGGGTCTTGACCGAGGGGATGGTCAGCGAGTTCGTCGAGTTATTGCTGAGAGACTGCGTCAGCGTGATCGAGTTGTCGTTCGACAGTTCCGACACTTCCGTCATGACGCGAAGGCTGATCCGGCCTTCGGCCAGCACGACCGGAGTGAAGTTGAGCGAAATACCGAATTTCTTGAACGAGATCTGGGTCTGACAGACGCGCGTGAGCGGATCGCAGGAATAGCCTGCGGGAACGGGAAACTCGCCGCCGGCAATGAAGGTCGCGGATTCGCCGGAGATCGCGGTCAGATTGGGTTCAGCCAAGGTGCGCACGACGCCGGCGCTCTCCATCGCGCGGAGCGTAGCCGTGACCGAAGGCATGCTTCCAAACGATGTCTGTAGCGCGTTGGCCGCGACCGCGGGACGGCCGAGAGCGGTGAACGGGTTGGAGTTGTTGAAATTCACAACCGCAGTGCCGTAGTTCATGTTGGCAGTGAGATCGATACCCAACTGCTTGATGATGCTGCGGGCGACTTCGGCGACCGTGACTTTCAGCATTACCTGGTCGCGGCCACGGACAGCGATCGAATTGACGACCTTTTCAGTGCCGCCCACGAGGCGGGCAGCAATATCGGCGGCCTGCTGCGCTTCGATCGGGCTCGCCGCGGTGCCGGTCAATATCACCCCGTCACCGACGCCATCGATCAGGATCTCCGAATTCGGCATCGACTGTTTCAGCGCGGCGCGCACGCCGTTGAGGTCGCGCTTGACGGCGATGTCATAGGCCGCGATCTGAGTGCCGGTCGAATCGAAGAAGATGATGTTGGTCTGGCCGACCGCGGCGCCGATGATATAGGCGCGCTGGGTCGAGCGGACGACGGCGTTGGCGATCTTCGGATCGGCGACCAGCACGTCCTTGATTTCCCGCGGCAGGTCGATCACGATCGATTTGCCGATCCCGAGCGAAACGAACCGCGCGTTCATCTGCCCGTCGGCAGCGACCGGCGCAGCAGCGCGATAGTCGCTCGCCACCACCGGCGTCAGCGCCGGATTGAGCGTGAGTGCAGCCACGGCCGAAAACGACAGGGCGCGGACGATGAACGTTCGCATCATCGGCTGAACTTCCCTGCACTTCATATCGTGCGTCCTTTCGGTCACTTCTGCATCGTCTGCTGGCTGGCAACGCCGTAACGAATGACGTTGAGGTTTTCGCCGCGCTTGTTGAGTTGCTGTTCGTCCGGGTTCTCGACCGTCTTGATGTCGGCGATGCTGCGCAGCGCCAGCGTCAGCGTGCCGCTCTGGCGCGATCGCGCCAGCATTTCGGCCTGCTCGGGCTTCAGTTCGAGGGTGACGGTCCTGCCGACCAGCGCGTTGGCGCCTTCTTTTTCTTTTGGCGCCTGGTCGATTGCGAGAACGCGGACATTGCTGAGGATGATCTCCGAAACCGGGACATCCGAGGCTGCCGGATTCTTGTCGCGCTTGGTAAGAATCACGTCGACGCGGTCGTTCGGCAGGATGAAGCCGCCGGCGCCGGTTTCCGGGGAAATTTCGGTGGCAATGGCCCGGTAGCCGGCGGGCAGGATCGCCGCCATGAAGCCGGAGCCGTCGGCCTTCACCAGCTTCTGTTCGCGAATCGGTTCGCCCGCGATGAATGGCGCGCGCGCGATGGAGCCTGTGATCTCGTTGATGGCGTCGGCCTTGCTGGCGCGGCTGATGAAGTTGCTGGCGGTCGCGGCCGGCCAGGTCTGCCATTGCAGATCGTCCGGCTTGACCGACTGGCCAAGGCCGATATCCGATTTGGCGACGAGAATATCAACGGTCTGCAGCTGCGCGACCGGCTGGGCCGGCGCAGGCTTGTCGCCGGCCCCGCTGGCGAGATATGCGGCAATGCCGCCGGCGCCGAGAGCGATGGCCATGACCACAATGCGTGGCTTATTCATACGCTTCACTTTCCACATTACGCTGCGACGCTTCCGTCGCCGTGATGGGAGTTGACCAGCTATTCGTCAAAGCATGGTTAATGAGGCGTGTGTAAATTGCCTTAACGGAAAGTTAGCGGCGTTGGATCAGCGCATGGCGAGGTGCGCGAGGTCGATCGCCTTGATCCATTGGGTCTCCGGATAGACGATCAGCGCGCCGAGGGCGAGCGCGATGCCGTAGGGAATCCCGCTCTGCTTGTCGTGCAGCCGGTTCAGCCAGGCTTGTCCCGCAAGCGGGTAGGGCAGCGGCCATTGCCGGAATTGAATCAGCAGGATCGTCAGCGCCCCGCCGAGCAGCGAGGCATAGACTAGATAATTGAGGAGATGGTCGAAACCGAACCAGAGCGCCACGCTGGCCGCGACCTTGGCGTCGCCGCCGCCAACCCATCCCATCGCGAAGCAGGCAAAGGCCACCACCAGGACGGCTGCGCCGGCGCCGAAATGCATGAGGATGTCGTGCAGGCCCATGCCGCCCAGCACCGCGAGCGCCACAAACCCGGCGATCAGCGCCAGCGATACCCGGTTCGAAATCGTCATCGTGAACAGGTCGCTCGCGGCTGCAAACGCCATCAGGGCCGGAAACAGCAGTAGGCGGGCGGTATCGAGGATCATGAATTCACGCGGGGCTGCGGTTGACCGGGCTCGAGGCCCTGGCCGAGCCTAGTCATGAGAAGTGAACAATCGGGAAACGCCGGAAATTGCACGTTCGAACCATATCCTATGGCGGCTAGTTGGTTCCTGCATGCTTTGAAAAAAAACGATAAAGGCCCCGGCAAGCCGGGGCCTTTAAAGCTAGCTCGCAACCGTCGCTTACTTCAGCGACGACGAGACCTCGTTGAATTTGGTCGACAGCGAGGTGCCGAGGCCGTTGACGACGGTGATGATCGCGATCGAGATGCCGGCGGCGATCAGGCCGTATTCGATGGCGGTGGCGCCGGACTCATCCTTCACGAAACGCGAAACGAGATTCTTCATAGATGATAACTCCTGTGTACACACGTGGCTGGTCGAACTTAAGTTTGGTCTTGCCGGCGTTCTCAGCACCGCGACCATGGCGTCACCCTAGGGTGCGACAATTTCGGCGCAGTTAATGCGACCGCGCAAAAATGCTTGGAACTTGCTGTTCTTGAGCACAGTAAACACCGCATTAAGGCGTTCGACTAAATGCAAACGGACTGCGAAGGATCGCTCGTCGTCGCGCTATGTGTCGGTCGGCTCCTTTGATTCACGGCTCCTTAAGCGCGAGCAGATACCCCTGACGTCTCCGATCGAACGAGGCCGTCATGTCCAGCTTGCCAATGGAAGTCATCGAGGTCGTAGGCCAGACGATGGCGAAGGTCGTTCCGGTCACGATCGCGCTCGCGCTCGTGTTCACGGTGCTCTCGCATTTCTGGGCCTGCAATCCGGGCAAACCCTGGTGGCGCAAGCGCGAACTCATCACCGACATCTGCTACTGGTTCTTCGTGCCGGTATTTGCGCGCATCTTCCGCATCGGGCTGCTGGTGCTCGGCGCCGCCGTCCTCTTCAACATTCATGAGGCCGACGAACTGATCGCATTCTACGACAATGGTCATGGGCCGCTGGCGCAGCTTCCGCTCTGGGTGCAGGCGCTGTTATTCCTCGTTGCATCAGACTTCATGCTGTACTGGCTGCACCGCATGTTTCACGGCGGCGGGTTCTGGAAATACCATGCCATCCATCATTCCTCTGAAGATCTCGAGTGGATCTCCGCGGCGCGTTTCCACCCCGTCAACCTGTTCATCGGAACGATCCTGGTCGACGTCATCCTGCTGATCGCGGGCATTTCTCCCAACATCATGCTATGGGTTGGGCCGTTCACCACCTTCCACTCCGCCTTCGTTCACGCCAACCTGAACTGGACGCTCGGCCCCTTCAAATATGTGCTTGCCACGCCGGTCTTCCATCGCTGGCATCACACATCGGTTGAGGAGGGCGGCAATACCAATTTCGCGGGCACCTTCCCGCTCTGGGACATCCTGTTCGGAACGTTCCGCATGCCGGAGAACCGGCTGCCCGACAATTACGGTGTGGACGATCAGGAGATCCCCAACGAGATCGCCGGGCAACTGGCCTATCCATTCCGTCAATAGTCCGGCCGGTAATTTCGCATGAGCACTGAAGCCGGAGCGATCCAGCGGGAGAAAGCCTTCAGCCTTGCCGACGTCCCGGCATGGCTCTGGGTCGGAATTGGCGTCTACGTGCTGCTGCTGATTGGCGGACGGGCGCTTCTGAACGATTCCGATACCTACTGGCAGATCGCCGTGGGCCAGTGGATTCTCGATCACCACGCGATGCCGCGTGTCGACATCTATTCCTTCACCAAGACGGGCGAGCCGTGGACATCGTCGTCCTGGCTGGCGCAGGTTTTGTATGCGACGAGCTACAATCTGGCGGGCTGGACGGGGCCGGTGACTCTCGCAGCTAGCTGCATCGCCGCGACCTTCGCCTTGTTCACCCATATTCTCAGCCGTCGTATTCCCGCGGCCTATGCGGTCGCCATCGCGGCGGCGGCGCTGGCGCTTTCGACGGGGCATTTTCTGGCGCGCCCGCATGTGCTGGTGCTGCCGATCATGCTTGCGTGGGCGAACGGGCTGCTGTCGGCGAGCGAGCGCGGCCAGGCGCCGTCGCCATGGCTGCTGCCGTTGATGGCGTTGTGGGCGAACCTGCATGGCGGATTCGTGTTTGGCCTGGTGCTGGTCGGCGCGTTCGCGCTCGATGCGCTGTGGAATGCCGATCGCGCACAGCGAAAGTCGGTGGTGCTGGGCTGGGCGGCGTTCGGCATCGGCGCGCTGGTAGCCTGCTGCGCCACGCCTTACGGGTGGGGATCGATCCTCGCTGCACGCAAGATCCTCGATCTCGGAGAACTCTTGCACCTGATCTATGAATGGATGCCGGCGGACTTCAGTAAATTCGGCGCGTTCGAGATGGCGATTCTCACGCTGATCGGCGGCGCGCTTTATGGCGGCGTCAAGCTCACGCCGCCGCGGATCGCGCTGGTGCTGGGCCTGCTGCACATGGCGCTGTCGCATGTCAGGAATGTCGAGATCTTCGCACTGCTGCTGCCGATCGTGGTGCTCGCGCCGGTGGCGTCTCAGTTCGCGCTGCGACCGGCCTGGCTCGCCCGCTCCGGGGCCCCGATGCCCGTGATGGCGGCGGTGATGGTCCTGCTCGGCGGCTGGACATGGCTGCTTGCGGCCAACACCACTTTTGCACCGCCCGAAAACCATTCGCCCGCTATGGCCGTTGATGCGCTGAAGGCGCATAGTCCCAAGCGGGTCCTCAACGATCTTCCCTTCGGCGGCTATCTGATCTGGCAACAGATCCCCGTATTCGTCGACGGGCGCGCCGAGCTCTATGGCGAAGCCTTCGACGTGGCCTACTACCGCGCCATGCAGCTCAAGGACGTCAACCAGCTTCTCGACATTCTCAAGAAATGGGACATCGACGCCGTGCTGCTGACGCCGTCTACGCCTGCGGTCGGCCTGCTCGACCATATCGGCGGCTGGCAGCGCGCCTACGCCGACGAGAACGCCGTGCTGCACGTTCGTACCGTCGGCAGGCCATGACACAGCGCAACCAATCGCTGGATCTTTTGCGTGGTGTGGCCATCCTGCTCGTCGTCCTGGTGCACTGCCAGGGAGAGTCCAGAGACGTCGTTCCCGGCCTGAGCTGGGTTGCCAATGAGTATGGCAGGCTCGGCGTCCAGCTCTTTTTCATCGTCAGCGGCTATACGATGATGCTGACGTTTGGCGATAGGATCGATCTTGCCGCGGCCCGCTCGTTTTATATCCGGCGCGTCTTCAGGATCGCGCCGCTGTTCTGGCTCGCCATTGTTTTTTATATGCTGGTGACACGAGGCCGCGGCATTACAAATTTTGCGCCTGACGGCGTCGGCATAAGCGATGTGCTGCTGACGTTCTTCTTCCTGCATTGGAGCAGTGTCACCGCCTACAATTCGGTCGTTCCGGGCGGCTGGAGCATTGCGGTGGAGATGCAGTTCTATCTGCTGTTTCCGCTTCTGGTCTATCTGTTCCGCCGGCGTAACGGCGCCATGCTGTGCTACGCGTTGATCGCGCTTGTGAGCGTCATCGGGCAATTTGTCGTTGAGCCCTACCTGATTCCGCGGCTGGCGGCGTCGCTGCCCGCCAGCCAAGCGCATCTGGCTGAAGACGTCGTCACGAGCTGGCTGCCGCGCCAGGCGATCTGCTTCGGCTTCGGCATCCTGCTGTACGACTATATCGAGTTGAAGAACAGGCCGACATTCGGCGCGCTGTTTCTGGTCGGCGCTTCGCTAATGTCTCCCGAAGTCGCGCTGCTGGCTGCACTCGCCTTCGGTGTCTTGATCTCGAACGTCTCGCTGTCGTGGATGACGGTGTTGGGAAGGCACTCTTACGCCATCTATCTCGCTCATTTCGCCGTGATGTCCGCCATATTCACGCTCTTCCCGATGGGCTCGCTGCCGCTGTTCGTGCTGGTCTCCGCCGCGTCGCTGGCATTCAGTTATCATCTGATCGAGCCCCGGATCGAGCGTCGCTTCAATCGGCTGGGTCACGCACTGGCGTCGGTAGATCGTGCGCCGAAAGCCGTCGTGGCGGTCTCCTGAAGCCCTCGATGGACGTGCGAACTGGCGGCGAGGCCGAGCTTCTGGTACGCCGGGTCGAAATGAACCTGCCGACCGAAATCGTCGAAATGCTCGGCCAGACCTTGGCCAAGGTGGCGCCGGTCACGATCGCGCTGGCGCTCGTGTTCTCGGTGCTGGCGCATTTCTGGGCCTGCAATCCCGGCAAGCCGTGGTGGCGCAAGCGCGAACTCGTCACCGACGTCTGCTACTGGTTCCTGGTGCCGCTGTTCGCACGCGTGTTTCGCGTCGGGCTATTGGTGCTAGGCGCCGCCCTGGTGTTTGGAATTCGCGACGCCGACGAACTGATCGCCTTTTACGACAACGGCCATGGCCCGCTGTCGAGGCTGCCATTGTGGCTGCAGGCAATCCTGTTCCTGGTCGCAGCCGATTTCATGATGTACTGGCTGCACCGCATGTTCCATCGCGGCGGGTTCTGGAAATACCACGCCATCCACCATTCGTCGGAAGATGTGGACTGGATCTCGGCGGCGCGCTTTCACCCCGTCAACCTGCTGTTAGGTACCATCGGGATCGATGTCGTGCTGCTGATGGCTGGCATTTCGCCGGGCGTGATGCTCTGGCTCGGGCCGTTCAACATCTTCCACTCGGCCTTCGTTCACGCCAACCTCAACTGGACGCTCGGCCCGTTCAAATACGTCGTGGCGACACCGGTGTTTCACCGCTGGCACCACACATCCCGCGAGGAGGGCGGCGATACGAATTTCGCGGGCACCTTTCCGCTCTGGGACGTCCTGTTCGGGACCTTCCGGATGCCGGAAGGCGCGCTGCCGGACCATTATGGCATAGACGACCAGCCCTCGTTTCCCCGCGAAATCATCGGACAACTGGCCTATCCGTTCCGCAAGTAGACGGGTCGCGGATTTCTTACGCCATTTCGGGGCCTATTTGCCCTTTGTTCATGAATTGTCGTCAGATTCACCCGTGTCGGGCGCCGGTTCCGCTGCGTATCGCCTTTGCCGGCTTGTTGATGCCCCGGGGTAGAGTATGTCGTTCAAGGTTCAGCGTATTCGCGCACGCGCGCGTTTTGGATTGCGTTCCCTCGCCGCAGGATTCCTGCTGTGGCCGGCCGTCTGCCTGGCTTCGCCCGATCCCGACCGTATCGCCGTCTATGTCGATCAGGCAAAGCTCGTGAAGCTTCCTGCCAAGGTCTCCACCATCGTGGTCGGAAACCCGCTGATCGCGGACGTGACCCTGCAGAGCGGCGGCATCGTCGTTGTCACCGGCAAGGGCTACGGTGCGACCAATTTCATCGCCATGGACCGCAACGGCGAGGTGCTGGTCGACCGCCAGATCCAGGTCGAAGGCCCGACCGATCAGCTCGTCACCGTCTACCGCGGCGTCGAGCGCGAATCCTATAGCTGCATGCCGATCTGCCAGCGCCGGGTTACCCTGGGCGACGGCGAGACCTACTTCAAATCGGCGATCGACCAGGCCGGTACTCTCAGCGGTCAAGCCGCCAGCGCCGGGACCAAATCGGCGAACTGAGCTCTTCGGTTCTAATTGAATCAGAACCGAAACCGCAGTCGGCGTATCAGGCACATTATCCTGTCCGCGAATCGATCTCGGCCCGCACAGGGCCGTTTCGAAGAGAGTTAACGTCCGGTTAGCGGGCCGGGCCGCTCTGCCTCGATTCGACGAAACACTTCCACAATCACTTTCAGGTAGCTCTTGCAGGCGGATAATCGCTGCCGTCTGGGGATTTTCGATGTCGTCACCCGCTGCTGCAACAGTCTCTGTTAGAAATGTATTACGCCGATTTCGCCGCAACCGACGGGGCTCGGCCGCCGTCGAGTTCGCGCTGGTTGCGCCGTTGTTCTTCGCCGTGCTGTTTGCGATTGTCGAGGCGGCGATTGTGTTTTTTGCAGGCCAGATTCTGGAACAGGGAACGGCGGAAAGCGCGCGGCTGATGATGACGCGTCAGGCCCAGGACAGCGGCATGGACGAAACCGCGTTCAAGACGGACCTCTGCAATCGCATCAAGGTGTTGTTCAACTGCTACGGCAATCCGGCCAGCATTACCGTGGATGTGAAGGTCTTTACCCCGGGCACCAAGATCACGATTACCGATCCGATCGTCAATGGAAGCCTGAGCGGAACTTTCTCATATTCTCTGCCGCCATCGGGCTCTCCCAATACCATCGTCGTTCGCGCCTTTTATCAATGGCCGCTGTTCGTCACCGGACTCGGCTTCAACTTCGCAAATCTCAGCGGCAGCAAGCGGCTGCTCGCTGCGACCGCCGCTTTTCATGTAGAGCCCTGATGCGATGATGGTGTCCCCGATGCAGAAGATGTCGCTTCGCGTGCGCGGCTTGTTGGATGATCGCAGCGGTCTTGCGGCGGTCGAGTTTGCCATGATTTTTCCGATCATGCTGGTGATGTTCTTCGGAGTGGTCGAGCTTTCGGCGGCCATTTCTGCGTATCGCAAGACCATCCTTGCAGCGCGAACGCTTTCCGATCTGACGTCTCAGATGAAGAGTGTGGCGGATGTCGATCTCAAGAATTTTGGTGAAGCGGCAAAGGCGACCATGACACCTTACCCGCCATCGCCGTTGATATCCTCGATTACGGAGGTTTACGTCGATCAAACGACGGGCGTTGCTCGGGTTCAGTGGAGCAAGGGGCTGACGATCGATGCATCAGGCAACGTCGATATCGCGCCGACGGCGCCTCATAACCCGGGTGACGTTGTGCCGCTACCGTCAACTCTCACCGCGGCCAAGGGGACATACGTGATCTGGAGCGAGGTCAGCTACAAATATACGCCGGCCGTCGGTTATATGCTGGCGAAGACTGGCCTCACCGTGAAGGATGCCGCGTTCACGCGTCCGCGCCTGGTGCTTTGCGTTATATATCCGACGCCCTCGGGTAGCCTTCCCAAAGAATGTCCGCCGCCGGTGTGACGGCAGTAGTCTCGGACAACCGTCGCAACTTGCACTGTTCACCGTGACCTTCTCTTGGAGGAGGATCGGCGCTGTTTTGTGAGGCTAAATTGGTTCAGGCTTCGGCAAGGGGAGCTGATCCGTGCATTCGAAAGCAGCCCCGTGCGGCAGCGTTGCAATTCAGTGCGGATGCGTCCAGCCCTCCACTGACCGACACGCGGCGCCTTTGCCCACGCCACCGTGGGACTTCAACGGCTGGTACATGATCCAGGAAAGTGGGGAAGCCCGTTTTCCCTCGGGAGCGTTTGCCCGGAGGTCATACTCAAAGAAAGACATCGGATCCTCATCCGACTGATCGGATCAGGATCTAAAGTGCGCGCCAGCAATGCAGAATTTCTGCATCTATCGTTTGCCTGGCCGCCGAACGGACAAACCTCAATCTCCTCGTGGTCGTTCCGGGCGCCTTGCCGTCTGGGATAGAACGCTAGAAAAAACGCTGGCCGCATGGGACCAAGGCCATCCGCCGTCGTGGCCGATTTTGAAGACGGGCCTCGCCGGCCGAACAGCCCCATTAAGGAGCTGATGGCCGGCCCCTTCTGCCAGGTCAGTGCGTGATATGCGCGGTCCGCAGCGCGTGCTTGAACATGGCGTCCAGCGCATCCTTGATTTCTTGGGGCGTGTTCGCGGTGCGGAAGAAATCAGACGACGACGCGCATTTCCGCAGGCTGGCCGGAATGTACTGAATGTTGTTGTTGGCATAGGTGCCTTCGTTGCCGGCAAAGCTCGTATTCACGGGATCGATCTTTTCATAGGGAATATAAAGCACGGAAACTTTGATGCCGCGGCCCTTGAGGGCTTGGCAGGAGGGAACGGTCGTCAGGGTGTTCTGGAGATCAATCGTGGTGGCGTGGTTGCTGCCCGACCAGGAGCCGTTGGGAACGCCTTTCACCTGGTTGTTTTGTGCGCCGTCGGTGACGAGGAAGACGAAAGGCTGCGGGGTGGTCGGCGTGCTACCGTCGCCGACCTGGCCGCTGCCGCCGGAGATGAGGCTATTGACCGAAGTAAGCGCGGCACTGATATGCGTGCCGCCGGAGCCAAGGTTTGCATTCACATTTGTGTCAAGCAGCGTGGCAAGGTTTGCGGCCGCGTAGTTGATGGTGCCGGGGGTGGTGGGAAGGCCGTTGATGTCTTTGGTCAGCGGAAAATAAGCGTAGAGATACCGAATGAACGGGTAGAGACCGATCTTGAACTGGTCGGGAACCTTCTTCTCGGCGTTCGCAGTTTTGAACAACTCGGTCAAGGCGTAGCCGACCGCGTCGAGGCGCAACTGGATGCAGTCGTCGGTGCCAGCGGTCGGGCAGTTTGAAACCGCGGTCAGGCCCCCCCCAGTCAGGTCTGACTTCGGCCCGGGGTTCTTGGGGGCATACAGCGAGTTCGGCAGGCCTGAAGCGATGCCGGTCGGCAGTTGCTGCTGTTTGGGATAAGTGTTGTTTGTCATGAGGAGACTTGTGTATCCGCTTTGGCTCACGCGCGAGATTTTATAGCCCAAGCAGTAGTTGTTCGTTGGGTATCCCTGGGTCCCGCTATTGGTGCAGGCGCTGTTCTGCGGCGCAAAATGGCAGGCGAAGGCGCAGCCGGTGGGATATTGGCGATAGTTATCCGGGTTGACTTGGGCAAGCCGCGTCTGCTCGGCCTGCGTCGACGCCAGGCCCATCGACCCCGAGACGTCCAGCGTCAGATAAAAATCGAGATACGGCGGCAGCGAGGCGGCCGAGCTGGAAAAGCCCGTTACCGTCAGCTTCTGAAACCCGACCACTTTCATGAAGGTTACCGGTACATCGGCAGTGAACTCGACTTTGGCATCCAGCTTGATTCCGGTCTTCGTAACGGTGCTGGTGCGAACCAGATTTTGGTAGCCGGTGATCCCGCTCATGTTGGCGTCAAAGACATTGTTGGCATCGGTAACGCCGGCGGTGACCGAGCCGTTGCCTGTCATGACCGAAGCCGCGAGAAAGCCCGGCGACTTCTGTGAAAGCGCGGCGATGCCCGCGGCGTCTGCCGCGGATTGCAGTTTTGCCTTCATCCTGGTCGCCATCGAGTAATCCACCGCACAGCCAATGGCCGATATCAGGGGGATCGCCGCGATCGTAAAAATGATGGCGACGTTGCCGCGTCGATCGCGGCAGAAACGGGCAACATACTGCTGAAGACGGAATGGCACGAGAACGCCCCCCTGGCTATCCAAAGTGCGTGATCGTAGCCGCAGCCCCCCTAAGTGCCCCTTAATTTGATTGCCGAAAAACAGGCTGATCTCGGATGTGATCGATTTCAGGAGTCGTCGGTTACGATCTCTTTACTACTTTGGGTCTGTGAAGGCTTGGGCTGGCTTCGTGAAGCCGCCACGCCTGCGCTTTCTCCGTCGATCGCCAGATCGCTCGCATCGACCAAATAAAAAAGGCCGCGCATCAGCGCGGCCTTTTTATATTTCGAACGGGATTTCTCGGCCGAGGCCGGAGGAAATCCCTTATCCGGCGGCGCGCAGATTGTCGGCCGAAGATTTGCCAGAGCGGCGATCTGCCACGATTTCGTAGGAGATCTTCTGGCCTTCACGCAACGTTCCGAGGCCGGCACGCTCGACAGCGCTGATGTGCACGAACACGTCATTGCCGCCGTCATCCGGCTGGATGAAGCCATAGCCCTTGGTTGCGTTAAACCACTTCACGGTTCCCATGCTCACGGGGGTAGTCCCTTCTCAGATATACAAGTCGTAGTCCGCCTCGCGACGGGCTGGTGAGATCGAATTTTTGGAAGGGTCGTCAGCGTCTAAACCGGCTGTACCGGTGGATAGCTAATGTCGTCCGGCCGAAAATCGATGCCCAATATTATTCGATAGTAGGGTTCAAAACAATCCTGACGTGCACGATTTTTTGATTCGGCCGGCCAGCCGCCCTCGCTCGCGCACGATATGGCGTATCGGGCACGATTTTGGGAGGCGTTTGCGGGCGCGTTACCGGCGGCGGAACTGGCCGCCGCGCGGCGGCCCACTACGCGGGGCTCCGGTACTGGGACGCTCGTCCTTGTGACGGAAGATCAGGCGTCCCTTCTCCAGATCATAGGGCGACATTTCGATCGTGACCCGATCGCCTGCCAGCGTCTTGATCCGGTTCTTCTTCATCTTGCCGGCGGTGTAGGCAACAATCTCGTGTCCGGCGTCAAGCTGCACGCGGTAGCGCGCGTCGGGGAGGATTTCGGTCACCAGTCCTTCGAACTGGATCAGCTCTTCTTTAGCCATGATGGTCTCCAGGTCGATCGAGGCTTAGCGCTGCGGTCGGTGGGTACGGTTGGGTTGAGTATTCGGACGGCTCTCGCGATGCAAGAAGGCGACGCCCTGCATACCCTCACTTTTCCCGCCTTGGCTCTTGCCGGCCTGCTGCGCCGGGCGCGGCTGTTCGTGCCGGTTCGGCTGCGGCGGCGCATTATTACCACCACCGCGGCGGCGTCGGCGAGGGCCTTTTGAAGCCTGTACGCCGTCATTGGAACGGACCGTGTGGGCGCGCGGCGCCGACCGTCCGCCCCGGTGCTGGGCGGGCTGCTGCGAGGCTGCCGGCGCGGCGTCCCGGCTGCCCGGCGTGCGGCGGTCTTCCCGCGGCAGTGCAATGCGAATCAACCGCTCGATGTCGCGCAGATAGCCCATTTCCTCCGCGCCCGCGATCAGCGAGATCGCGATGCCCTCGGCACCGGCGCGGGCGGTGCGGCCGATGCGGTGGACGTAGGTTTCCGGCACGTTGGGCAGGTCGTAGTTCACGACATGGCTGATGCCGTCGACGTCGATGCCGCGGGCGGCAATGTCGGTGGCAACCAGGGTGCGGATCTCGCCGGTGCGGAACGCCGCCAGCACGCGCTCGCGATGGTTCTGCGACTTGTTGCCGTGGATGGCGTTGGCGTTGATGCCGGCTTTGGCCAGTACCTTCACCACCTTGTCCGCGCCATGCTTGGTGCGAGTAAACACCAGCGCGCGGTCGACCGGTTCCTGCTTCAGAAGCTGCGCCAGCACGGCCGGTTTGGCCGAGAAATCGACCTGGATGATGCGCTGGGTGATCCGGTCGGCGGTTGCTGCCACCGGCGTCACCGCCACGCGGGCGGGGTCGCGCAGCATGGATTCGGCGAGTTCCGCGATGTCCTTCGGCATGGTGGCCGAGAAGAACAGCGTCTGACGCTTGATCGGCAGCTTGGCGACGACTTTGCGGATGTCGTTGATGAAGCCCATGTCGAGCATGCGGTCGGCTTCGTCGAGCACGAGGAACTCGACCTGGCCGAGCTTCAGCCCGTTGCTCTGGACGAGATCGAGCAGACGGCCGGGGGTCGCTACCATCACTTCGACGCCCTGCATGACCGAGCGGACCTGACGGCCCATCGGCACGCCGCCGATCGCCAGCGCCGAGCTCAGGCGGATGTGGCGGCCATAGGCGTTGAAGCTGTCGAGGATCTGGCCCGACAATTCGCGGGTGGGCGAGAGCACCAGCACGCGGCAGCTCTTCGGCTGCGGCCGGATGCGGTTCTCCAGAATGCGGTGCAGGATCGGCAGCGCAAAGGCTGCGGTCTTGCCGGTGCCGGTCTGGGCGATGCCGACGACGTCACGGCCGGTCAATGCGATCGGGATGGTCTGGGCCTGGATAGGCGTGGGCGTGTGGTAATTTTCTTCCTTGAGCGCACGCGAGATGGGATCGGCAAGGCCGAAATCCTGAAAGGAGGTCAAAAGGTGGTTCTTTCCATTAAAAAAAAAAGGCAGGCGCCCGGCGATGTCTGCCAGGAGCGCGCGAGTGTGTCTGAGACACCCGCGTGTTTGGGGCGTCGGTTTTGCTAGCTGAAGGGGGCAAGCCAGAAACCGCAAAACGGGATCAGAACACGCGGCTCGCAAGGACCTGATGATTCTCTAGGTCACGCGCATCATATGGAGCACCCGCGCTGCGCTTTCAAGCTGAATTCCGCGCACGTTGTCTGCGCGGTTAAGGAAACAGGCTCGCCAGACCGCACAACGACGCCCGCTAGAAGCCAAAACGATCAAAAATCGTGCAAGAAATTTAGCCAAATTGCGACATTTGCTCAAAAATTAGATAGTTTGCCGCCAAAGCATACATTTTCGCAGTTCAAAAAATAGGCAGGTCTGGCGCCGCCGATTTCCGCGCGCGCGGGATTCCCAAGCGATTAGATGGGCTTACTCTCTTCCCAAACCGTGGCATGGTTCTTGCGATTCCGTTAATGCAGGCGGCCGTGGGGCCGTTTCGCAGCGTTCAACGTCTGCGTCAGGGAGATGACACCTCATGCTTACTCAATTGACTCACGATATAGCGACGGTGAGCCGCCGTCGCTGGCTGGCGGCCACCGCCGGCCTGGTTTTGGGCTTGGCTGCGTTCTCCAACGCCAAGGCGCAGGAGACTATCAAGGTCGGCGTCCTGCACTCGCTTTCCGGCACCATGGCCATCAGCGAAACCACGCTGAAGGACACCGTCCTCTTCCTGATCGATGAGCAGAACAAAAAGGGCGGCGTGCTCGGCAAGAAGCTTGAGGCTGTCGTCGTCGACCCCGCTTCGAACTGGCCGCTGTTTGCGGAAAAGGCGCGCGAGCTGATCACCAAGGACAAGGTCTCGGTCGTGTTCGGCTGCTGGACCTCGGTGTCGCGCAAGTCCGTGCTCCCGGTGTTCAAGGAGCTGAACTCGATCCTGTTCTACCCCGTGCAGTACGAGGGTGAGGAGAGCGAGCGCAACGTGTTCTACACCGGTGCGGCGCCGAACCAGCAGGCGATCCCCGCCGTCGACTACCTGATGAAGGACGAGAAGGTGAAGCGCTGGGTGCTGGCCGGCACCGACTACGTCTATCCGCGCACCACCAACAAGATCCTCGAAGCCTACTTGAAGTCGAAGGGCGTCAAGCAGGAAGACATCATGATCAACTACACGCCGTTCGGTCATAGTGATTGGCAGACGATCGTGGCCGACATCAAGAAGTTCGGCTCGGCCGGCAAGAAGACGGCCGTGGTCTCCACCATCAACGGCGACGCCAACGTTCCGTTCTACAAGGAGCTCGGCAACCAGGGCATCAAGGCGACCGACATTCCAGTTGTCGCGTTCTCGGTCGGTGAAGAAGAGCTCGCCGGCATCGACACCAAGCCGCTGCTCGGCCATCTCGCCGCCTGGAACTACTTCCAGTCGATCAAGGACCCGGCCAACGAAAAGTTCATCAAGGCCTGGCAGGCCTACACCAAGAATCCGAAGCGCGTGACCAACGATCCGATGGAAGCGCACGTCATCGGCTTCGAAATGTGGGTCAAGGCGGTCGAGAAGGTGAAGTCGACCGATCCGGACAAGGTAATCGACGCGCTGCCCGGCATCGAAGCCAAGAACCTGACCGGCGGCACCTCCAAGATGCTGCCGAACCATCACATCACCAAGCCGGTGTTCATTGGCGAAATCAAAGCCAACGGCCAGTTCGACGTGGTGTGGAAGACCCCGGGCCTGGTGGCCGGCGATGCATGGTCGAAGGAGCTCGAAGGCTCCAAGGACCTGATCGGCGACTGGGTCGGCAAGAAGTGCGGTAACTACAACACCAAGACCAACAAGTGCGGCGGTCAGGGCTCCTGATCACCGCTCCTGATCACCGCGTGACTTGAAACAAGAAGACTTCCAAGAAAACTATCCAGGTACTTCCAAGAGACCGGAGAAGGCGGCGATGCCGCCGCCTTCTCCCCACTACTCCTGCCGGGGTTGTATTGTGTCTGCCAATTTCCTCGACCGTCTTCGCGCGGTTTTGCTCGCAATCCTTTTGACGACAGCCTTCGCCGTGCCGGCGCTGGCGGGTCCGTTCGAGGACGCGGTCGCCAAATTCGCCAATGACGACTTTTCCGACACTGACGAAGCGATCGGCGCGGTTGCGGCTTCGGGCAATCCGCTGGCGTTTCCCATCATCAGCGCGCTGCAGGAAGGAAGGCTATCGGCCGATCCTGACACCAAGAAGGTTTTCGTGACGGGGAGCGACGGCAAGATCATCGATGCCGCTACCGGTGCCGCCGTCGACAAGCTGCCCGATAGTGCGGCTGCAGTCCGCCTCAACAACCGCCTGCGCCGCGCCGTGGAGGCAGCCGTTGGCAGCCTGACGCTGCTGTCGCCCGATCCCGCCAAACGCATCGCGGCCGCGCAGTCGGTCTTCAAGAGCCATGAGGAGAGCGCGCTCCCCGTGATCGACGGCGCGCTTGCGAAGGAAACCAACAAGGCGGTCAAGGCCGCCTTCACCGAAGCCCGCGCCGCCATCCTGCTCTACAAGGCCGATGCGACTGAGGTCGAGAAGCTCGAAGCCGTCGCCATCGTCAAGGCCAAGGGCGACCAGGAAGCGATGGCGTTGTTGACCGGATTGGGCAACGAACTGCCGCCCAATGTCGCGCGCGCCGTGACCAGTGCGATCGCCTCGATCCAGAGCAATCTTGCAACGTGGTCGATGGTGCAGAATGCCTGGTACGGCCTGTCGCTCGGCTCGGTGCTGCTGCTCGCGGCGATTGGGCTGGCCATCACCTTCGGCGTCATGGGCGTCATCAACATGGCCCATGGCGAGATGGTGATGCTCGGGGCCTACACCACCTTCGTGGTGCAGGAGGTGATCCGCACCCGCTATCCCGGCCTGTTCGATTACTCGCTGCTGATCGCGGTGCCGCTGGCGTTTCTGGTGGCCGGCGCGATCGGCGTCTTGATCGAGCGCGGCATCATCCGTTTCCTCTATGGCCGCCCGCTGGAAACGCTGCTCGCGACCTGGGGCCTGTCGCTGGTGCTGCAGCAGGCCGTGCGCACGATGTTCGGTCCCACCAACCGCGAAGTCGGCAATCCCTCCTGGATGAGCGGCGCGTTTGAAGTCGGGCAGATCACCATCACCTATAACCGGCTCTGGATCCTCTGCTTCACGCTCGCCGTGTTCGTCATCCTGCTCGCCATGCTGCGCTATACGGCCCTTGGGCTCGAGATGCGCGCGGTGACGCAGAATCGCCGCATGGCGGCCTCGATGGGCATCGCGACTTCGCGCGTTGACGCGCTGACCTTCGGCCTCGGCTCGGGCATCGCCGGGATCGCCGGCGTGGCGCTGTCGCAGATCGACAATGTCAGCCCCAACCTCGGCCAGAGTTACATCATCGATTCCTTCATGGTCGTCGTGTTCGGCGGCGTCGGCAATCTCTGGGGCACGCTGGTCGGCGCCTTCACGCTCGGTATCGCCAACAAGTTCCTGGAGCCGGTAGCCGGCGCCGTGCTCGGCAAGATCGCCATTCTGGTGCTGATCATCCTGTTCATCCAGAAACGGCCGCGCGGCCTGTTCGCGCTCAAGGGCCGGGCGGTGGAAGCATGACGCCGCATGTCCTGACGCGTTCGCTGGACCGTAGCGCATCCATCTTCATCCTGGTGGTCGCGGGCCTCGGCGTGCTGATCCCGCTCTCCAACCTGCTGCTGCCGGCGGGCTCGACGCTGCAGGTGCCGACCTATCTGGTCGCGCTGTTCGGCAAATACGCCTGCTACGCCATTCTCGCGCTTTCGATCGACCTGATCTGGGGCTATTGCGGCATTCTCTCGCTCGGCCATGGCGCGTTCTTCGCGCTCGGCGGCTACGCGATGGGCATGTACCTGATGCGCCAGATCGGCAGCCGCGGCGTCTACGGCAATCCGATCCTGCCCGATTTCATGGTATTCCTGAACTATCCAAGCCTGCCGTGGTACTGGTACGGGTTCGACATGTTCTGGTTCGCGGCGCTGATGGTTCTGCTGGTCCCGGGGCTGCTCGCGTTCTGCTTCGGCTGGCTGGCGTTCCGCTCGCGTGTCACCGGCGTCTATCTCTCGATCATCACGCAGGCGATGACCTATGCGTTGCTGCTCGCATTCTTCCGCAACGATTTCGGCTTCGGCGGCAATAACGGCCTGACCGACTTCAAGGACATTCTTGGCTTCAACGTGCAGGCCGACGGCACCCGCGCGGCGTTGTTTGCATTAAGTTGCCTGACGCTGATCCTGACTTTCCTGATCTGCCGGGCGGTCGTGACCTCAAAGCTCGGCAAGGTCTTGATCGCGATCCGCGATGCCGAATCCCGCACGCGCTTCCTCGGCTACCGCGTCGAGTCCTACAAGCTGTTCGTGTTCACGCTGTCGGCCTGCATGGCCGGCGTCGCCGGTGCGCTCTACGTGCCGCAGGTCGGCATCATCAACCCGAGCGAATTCGCGCCGGGCAATTCGATCGAGGCGGTGATCTGGGTCGCGGTCGGCGGCCGCGGCACGCTGGTGGGCGCGGCGCTCGGCGCCGTCGTCGTCAACTATGCCAAGACCTTCTTTACGTCGGGCCCGCTGGCGCCGTACTGGCTGTTCATGCTGGGCGCGCTGTTCATCCTGGTGACGCTGCTGCTGCCGAAGGGCATCGTCGGCACCTTCTCCGCATGGCGGGAGTCCCGGAAAGCAACGGAAAAGGCCAATGCCGAAAGCGCTGCGCGTGAAGACGGCGTCGGCGAACCGAACCCGGCGGAGTGAGCGCATGAGTGTCATGGAGGGAAGGACCACTTCCGCGCTGCT
Organism: Bradyrhizobium sp. CSA112; assembly: GCF_029051645.1. Lineage (GTDB taxonomy): Bacteria > Pseudomonadota > Alphaproteobacteria > Rhizobiales > Xanthobacteraceae > Bradyrhizobium. Next base: position 409,750 of record NZ_JAACFS010000004.1, on the reverse strand, counting down.
CTATCTCGACGGCGTGCATGTCTCATTCGACGGCTTTCACGCCATCAACAATCTGTCGCTGACGCTCGAGCCCGGCGAGATGCGCGCCGTCATCGGCCCGAACGGCGCCGGCAAGACCACGATGATGGACATCATCACCGGCAAGACCAAGCCGGACGAAGGCACGGTGCTGTTCGACGGCATCACCGACCTGACGCGGCTTGACGAAACCCGCATCGCCGAACTCGGCATCGGCCGCAAATTCCAGAAGCCGACGGTGTTCGAGAGCCAGACCATCGAGGACAATTTGCTGCTGGCGCTGAACGTCGATCACAGCGTGAAGGGCACGCTGTTCTGGCGTGGCAACAAGGCCGAGGCCGAGCGGATCGACCGCGTGCTGGAAACCATTCGGCTCACGGATGCCCGCAGCCGGCTCGCCGGAAGCCTGTCGCACGGCCAAAAGCAGTGGCTCGAAATCGGCATGCTGCTGGCGCAGGATCCAAAACTGCTTTTGGTCGACGAGCCGGTCGCCGGCATGACCGACGTCGAGACGCACCAGACCGCGGAGCTGCTCAAGGAAATCAACAAGGAGAAGACGGTCATGGTCGTCGAGCACGACATGACCTTCGTGCGCGAACTCGGCGTCAAGGTGACCTGCCTGCATGAAGGCACGGTGCTGGCGGAGGGGACCATCGATCAGGTCTCGTCGAACGAGCGGGTGATCGAAGTGTATTTGGGAAGGTGAGGAATATGCTGACGGTTCCTCGTGAACGCTGTCATCGTCCGCGAACGCGGACGATCCAGTACTCCGAGACGGTGAGCTGTACCGCAGAGGCTCGACGTACTGGATACCCCGCCTTCGCGGGGTATGACGCAACCTCTCGGCCGGAGCGAAGTGCGAAATGCTGAAGGTCGACAATATCAGCCTCTACTACGGCGCAGCCCAGGCTTTGCGCGGCGTCTCGCTGTCCGCCGAGCCTGGCAAGGTGACGTGCGTGCTCGGCCGCAACGGCGTCGGCAAAACCTCGCTGCTCCGCGCCATGGTCGGCCAGTATCCGATCGCGGGCGGGTCGATCACGCTCGACGGCAACGATATCACCGGCCTGAAGCCCTACGAGCGCGCCCGGCGCGGCATCGGTTTCGTGCCGCAGGGCCGCGAGATTTTTCCGCTGCTGACGGTGGAAGAAAATCTCAAGACCGGCTTCGGGCCGCTGAAGCGCGAGGACCGCTATATCCCCGACGATGTATTCTCGCTGTTTCCGGTGCTGAATACGATGCTCGGACGGCGTGGTGGCGACCTCTCCGGCGGGCAACAACAACAATTGGCGATCGGTCGCGCTTTGGTGATGCGTCCAAAGCTGTTGCTATTGGACGAGCCGACTGAAGGCATCCAGCCCTCGATCATCAAGGACATCGGCCGCGCCATCTCGTATCTGCGCAGTCTCGGCAACATCGCGATCGTGCTGGTCGAACAATATCTCGACTTTGCCTGCGAGCTCGGCGACAATTTCGCAGTCATGGACCGTGGCGCGGTGAAATATGCCTGTGACCGCGCCAACCTCGATCCTGCCGAGATCAGCCGCCAGATGGCGCTGTAACGTCGCGCTTCGAGCGTTGCGCCATAACGCGTTTTTGGGGGACGGATGCGGACCGATAGCACGCGCGCCAACGCTGCGACATTTGCGGCCAACCGCGCTCAGGGCGCGGTGAGGTTTGGCGTGCATCTGCAAGATGGCGTCACCCGCCGCGGGGACCTGCATGAATCCGGCTCGCTGCGCGTGCGCTTTCCTTCTCCTGAGCAAGAGGGCCTGTCCGGCGTATTCGTCAACACGGCCGGCGGCATCGCCGGCGGCGACCGTTTCGATATCGACATCACGGCAGGCGAGGGGGCCCGGCTGACGCTGACGACGGCGGCGGCCGAAAAGATCTATCGCGCGCCCGGTGCTGCGGCAGAGCTCAGCATCGCCCTGAAGGCAGAGCGCGGCGCGCATCTCGCCTGGCTGCCGCAGGAGACCATCCTGTTCGACCGCGCGCGCATTTCGCGCCGCATTGATATCGACCTGGCCGAAGACGCCTCACTTCTGCTCTGCGAAATCGTGGTGTTCGGCCGCGCCGCGATGGGCGAAACGATGCGGCACGGCGAGTTCATCGACCGCTGGCGCGTGCGCCGCGGCGGCCGGCTGGTGTTCGCGGAGACCGTCCGGCTCGATGGCGATATCGGCGCAAAACTGGCGCGGCGGGCGATCGCCAACGGCGGCGTCGCGATCGGCACCGCGCTGATCGTGCCCGGCGACGCGGCGCTGGTAGAGCGGATCCGCGAGGCATCGGAGACCTTCGGCGGCGAGGTCGGCATCTCCTGCTGGAATGGATTTGCAATGGCCCGCTTCTGTGCCCAAGATGCCGTCCGGCTCCGCGCCGATATGATGGCTGTGCTCGGCCGCGCCAGCGGCGTGGCGTTGCCAAGGCTTTGGCTTAACTAATAAAGGTTTTGGCTAAATTAGGTCTTCAATCACCAGAGTGCTCGCATGAATCTGTCTCCCCGCGAAAAGGACAAGCTCTTGATCTCGATGGCGGCCATGGTGGCGCGCCGCAGGCTCGAGCGCGGCGTCAAGCTCAACCATCCTGAAGCCGTCGCCATCATCTCCGATTTCATCGTCGAGGGTGCCCGCGACGGCCGCACCGTTGCGGAGCTGATGCAATCAGGCGCGCAGGTCATCAGCCGCGCGCAGTGCATGGATGGGATCGCGGAGATGATCCACGACATCCAGGTGGAAGCAACATTTCCCGATGGGACAAAACTCGTCACCGTGCATGAGCCGATACGATGATGTGCGTGGATCTATCGTCATGGCCGGGACAAGCCCGGCCATGACGCAGCAAGTGTGTGAGGTAACGAAGATGATCCCCGGCGAACTCTTCATCAAGGACGGCGAGATCGAACTCAATGCCGGCCGCAAGACCGTGACGCTCACGGTCGCCAATACCGGTGACCGCCCAATCCAGGTCGGCTCGCACTACCATTTCTTCGAAACCAACCCCGCGCTGAAATTCGATCGCAAGAAATCCCGCGGCATGCGCCTCGACATCGCCGCCGGCACTGCGGTGCGCTTCGAGCCCGGCCAGACCCGCGACGTGCAACTGGTCGCCCTCGCCGGCAAACGCACGGTCTACGGCTTCCGCGGCGACGTACAGGGCAAGCTGTGATCTCTAGCCTTTTGGCCAGAAGGTCGCCGACCGCTAGAGAAGGCTGTGACATGTGGATGCCCCCGATATGCCTCGTCTCCGAAGCCGCCGAGTTCGCCTCGCGCCGCCACACGGGTATGGCGCGCAAGGGGCGTGGCAACGAGCCGTACGTCAATCACCTTGCCGAGGTAGCAAATTTGCTTGCGACAGTCACCGGAGGTCGTGACGCTGAACTAGTCGCGGCTGGTTGGCTTCATGATACGATCGAGGATACGGCCACCACGCAGGAAGAGCTTGCGCAAAAATTCAGTGAGCGCGTTGCCAGTCTGGTAGCAGAAGTGACCGACGATATGAGGTTGCCCAAGAGCGCTCGTCATCAACTGCAGATCGTAGAGGCGCCCGGAAAGTCGCCGGACGCAAAGCTGATTAAGATTGCCGACAAGATCAGCAATCTCCGCGCGCGCATCGTGCCCGATCCGAGTCAGGACGAACGCAACGATCTCGCGGCCTATACGATATTTGCCGAAAAAGTCGTCGCCGGATGCCGTGGCGTCAATGCAAAACTCGATGCCGAATTCGATGAAGCCGTAAGTGCGGCTAAGACTGCGTTCTGAGCGCAGGGAAATAGGGGGCTGACATGTCCGTAAAAATCAAACGTAGCGTCTATGCCGACATGTTCGGGCCGACCACAGGCGACAAGGTGCGGCTCGCCGACACCGATCTCATCATCGAGGTCGAAAAGGATTTCACCACCTACGGCGAGGAGGTGAAGTTCGGCGGCGGCAAGGTGATCCGCGACGGCATGGGGCAGTCGCAGGTCACCAACCGCCAGGGCGCGGCCGATACCGTCATCACCAATGCGCTGATCGTCGATCACTGGGGTATCGTCAAAGCGGACGTCGCGATCAAGGAAGGCATGATCGCGGCGGTCGGCAAGGCCGGCAATCCCGACATCCAGCCCGGCGTCACCATCGTGATCGGGCCCGGCACCGACGTGATCGCGGGGGAGGGCAAGATCCTCACCGCCGGCGGCTTCGACAGCCACATCCATTTCATCTGCCCGCAGCAGATCGAGCACGCGCTGATGAGCGGCGTCACCTCGATGCTCGGCGGCGGCACCGGGCCCTCGCACGGCACCTTTGCGACCACCTGCACGCCGGGCCCCTGGCACATGGCGCGGATGATCCAGTCGTTCGATGCCTTCCCGGTCAATCTCGGCATTTCGGGCAAGGGCAATGCGGCGCGGCCCGCCGCGCTGGTCGAGATGATCAAGGGCGGCGCCTGCGCGCTAAAATTGCACGAGGATTGGGGCACCACGCCGGCCGCGATCGACAACTGCCTTAGCGTGGCCGACGATTACGACATCCAGGTGATGCTGCATTCGGATACGCTCAACGAATCCGGCTTCGTCGAGGACACCGTCAAGGCCTTCAAGGGCCGCACCATCCACGCCTTCCACACCGAAGGCGCCGGCGGCGGACATGCGCCTGACATCATCAAGATCGCTGGCTTAAAGAACGTGCTGCCGTCCTCGACCAACCCGACGCGCCCGTTCACCCGCAACACCATCGACGAGCATCTGGACATGCTGATGGTGTGCCACCATCTGGATCCCTCGATCGCCGAAGATCTCGCCTTTGCCGAGAGCCGCATCCGGAAAGAAACCATCGCCGCGGAAGACATTTTGCACGATCTCGGCGCGCTCTCGATGATGTCGTCGGACTCGCAGGCGATGGGCCGGCTCGGCGAAGTCATCATCCGCACCTGGCAGACTGCCGACAAGATGAAGAAACAGCGCGGCGCGCTGCCGGAGGACAAGGGCAACGACAACGACAATTTCCGCGTCAAGCGCTACATTTCGAAATACACCATCAACCCCGCGATCGCGCACGGCGTCTCGAAGCTGATCGGCTCGGTGGAGAAAGGCAAGCTCGCCGATCTCGTGCTGTGGTCGCCGGCCTTCTTCGGCGTGAAACCCGACTGCATCATCAAGGGCGGCTCGATCGTGGCGGCGCCGATGGGCGATCCCAACGCCTCGATTCCGACGCCGCAGCCGGTGCATTACCGGCCAATGTTTGCCGCCTATGGCAAGTCGCTGACCGCGTCCTCGGTGGTGTTCACGTCCAAGGCCGCCATCACGGGCGGGCTGGCGCGCAAGCTCGGCATAGAAAAGGAGCTTTATCCCGTCAAAAACACCCGCGGCGGCATCTCCAAGAAGAGCATGATCCATAACGGCGCCACCCCCAAGATCGAGGTCGATGCCGAGACCTATGAGGTGCGCGCAGATGGCGAGCTTCTGACATGCGCGCCGGCCGAGGTCCTGCCCATGGCGCAGAGGTATTTCATGTTCTAAAGCGCGATCAGCAAAAGTGGATTCCGGTTTTGCGTCCGATCGCGCTTCTGAGTTAAGGTCCGTCCCGGAACTCAAGCCAAAACAAAAGTCCGGGAGGATCTAGTGATCTACGTCGTTGCCACGCTGACCGTGAAGCCCGAAACGCGCGCCGAATTCATTGCCGCTGCCACCGCCTGCATCAAGGAAACCCGGAAAGAGCCGGGCAACATCGCCTATGACCTGCATGAAAGCGTCACCGATCCCTCCAAGATGGTGTTCGTCGAGCAGTGGGAGAACGCCGAAGCGCTGGTGCCGCATCGTGGCGCCGAGCACATGAAGACGTTTGGCCGCGTCGCCGTGAAGTGCATGACGGCGCCGCCGAAGATCGAAGTGATCACGCCCGAAAAGGTCGACGTCCGCTAATCAAGAAAAACAAGGGATAAACTCATGATCTACGTCATCGCCACCACGCCGATGAAGCCGGAAAACAAGGACGACTTCATCAAGGGGCACAAGGCCTGTGCCGCTGAAACGCTCAAGGAGAAGGGCTGCATCTCCTATGACGGCCATGTCAGCGTGAACGATCCCAATCTGTATGTGGTGGTGGAGCGCTGGGAGACCCGCGACGACCTCAACGCGCATGGCCGTGCGCCCCATATGAAGGTGTGGCGGGAGTATTCTTCGCAGATGAAGACGGCGCCGACGGTGATCGAGATCATCAGCGACGGCAAGGTGGAGAAGTTTTAGTGAATATGCGTCGTGGCGCATTGGGTGGCTTCATCCTTCGAGACGCGCGCAAGAGCGCGCTCCTCAGGATGAGGTCTAAGACCCTCATGGTAAGGAGCGCGGCACCGCCGCGCGTCCTCGGACGAGGCTTGCATCGCCGATCGAACCACGAGGCCACGATGTTAAAACTTGCTCCGGGCGTCCTCACATGATCCGCGCGACAACAGTCCTGGGCCAGCATCGCTGGACGCAATCGGCGGCCGATACCGTCGTGCTCGATTTCGACGACCGGCACCGGCGGCGGATGGCGATGACCGGCACGCGCGGGCTGGAATTCCTGCTCGACCTCGAGAACGCGGTGGCGCTGCGCGGCGGCGACGCACTGGTGTTGGAAGACGGCAGGCTGATCGAGGTGGTCGCAGCCGCCGAGCCCTTGATCGAGATCAGGGGCGCCGACCCGCTGCATCTCGTCCGCATCGCCTGGCATCTCGGCAACCGTCATCTGCCGACCCAGATCATGCCGAAGGGCCTGCGCATCCGCCGCGACCACGTCATCGAGGCCATGGTGAGGGGATTAGGCGCGCGCGTCATCGAGATCGAGGCGCCGTTCGATCCCGAGGGCGGCGCGTATGCGCAGGCGGCGCATGATCATGCTGCACACGATCACGGCCACCATCATCACGATGATCATCACCATCACGGTGATCACGACCACCATCACCACGACGAGCATTGCGACCACGACCATCACCACCACGATCACTCCCATGCTCATGACCACAAGTGAGCCCGCGCAGGCCGATGCGAGCAGCGGAATGAATGCGGATGAGGCGGCGGCGCTGTACAGGTTGATGACCTGGCTGTCGCCGTCCTTTCCGGTCGGCGCATTTTCCTATTCCAGCGGCATCGAATGGGCGGTGGAGGCAGGCGACATCACGGACGCCGTATCGCTGCGCGACTGGCTGGCCGCGATGCTCGCCGAGGGCTCAGGCTTCTGCGACGCCGTGTTCCTGGCGCAGGCGTATCGCGCGGCCGCCGCGCAAAACGACGCCGCCTTACGCCAGATTGCGGAACTCGCGGCCGCGTTCGTGCCCTCGCGCGAGCGACAGCTAGAGACGGCGACGCAGGGCCGCGCCTTCATCGAAATCGCACGCTCAGCCTGGGCCCGCGACGGCCTCGACGACATGGTCGCCGCGTGCGGCGGCGGCACGGTCTATCCCGTTGCAGTCGGCGTCGTCAGCGCCGCCCATGCCGTACCGCTGGCGCCGGCGATGCATGCCTTCCTGCATGCCGTGGTGTCGAACTGGATTTCCGCCGGCGCTCGCCTCGTGCCGCTCGGACAAACCGACAGCCAGCGCATTCTCGCCAGGCTCGAAGCCGATGTCGCCGCCACCGCCAGGCGCGCGCTCACAGCTTCGCTCGATGATCTCGGCAGCGCCACCTTCCGCGCCGATCTCGCCAGCCTGCGCCACGAGACCCAGTACACGCGGTTGTTCCGGTCATGATGCAGCACACTCTCCCGTCGTCCCTGCGAACGCAGGGACCCATAACCACAAATGTTCGTGGCTATGCCGGGTTGGAGCTCCAGCTTGCTACAACAATTGAGTTCAGTGGCTATGGGTCCCTGCGTTCGCAGGGACGACGGAACGGAAAGAGTGCATAACATGGCAACCTCTCACGGCCCGCTCCGCATCGGCGTCGGCGGTCCTGTCGGCTCCGGCAAGACCGCACTGATGGACCTGCTGTGCAAGTCGATGCGCGAGCGCTACGACATAGCCGCGATCACCAACGACATCTACACCAAATGGGATGCGGAGTTCCTGGTGCGTTCGGGCTCGCTGACGCCGGACCGCATCGCCGGCGTCGAGACCGGCGGCTGTCCGCACACCGCGATCCGCGAGGACGCCTCGATGAATCTTGCGGCGGTCGCCGACATGCGCGCGAAATTTCCCGATCTCGATCTGGTGCTGATCGAATCCGGCGGCGACAATCTTGCCGCGACATTCTCACCCGAACTGGCCGATCTCACGATTTACGTGATCGACGTCGCCGCCGGCGACAAGATCCCCTCCAAGGGCGGGCCTGGTATCGTCAGGTCGGATCTGCTGGTGATCAACAAGATCGACCTCGCGCCCTATGTCGGCGCGTCGTTGGCGAAGATGGAGACCGACGCGAAGCGGATGCGGGGCGAGCGGCCATTCGTGATGACCAACCTGAAGAAGAGCGAGGGGCTCGATCGCATCATCGGCTTCATCGAGGCCAAGGGCGGCCTGCGCCCGGCCAAGGCCGGGTAGGGCCAGGATGAACGGCCCAGCCAGGCGGGCCGCGCAGGCGGCCGGACAAGCGGTCCGGCCAGCGGCCGGGGTGAGCCGCGCGTTAATGTTAACATTCGGTCCCGCCGCCGGTGCCGGTGAATTGTCCGTTCTCGCCGGAACCAAATCGGCGCCGTCAGATTATTAACTTCTGGCCCCGCCAAATCAGCGTTAACGGCGGCCGTGTTGTTGCCCGCTGCCAACCTGTCAGTTGCGTGCTGATGATCGCTCCGTCATATTCGCCGCGGTTGGCTTTCGCGCTATTGCCATGTGCTTCTGCCCCGGCAGACCCAGAGATGCTTTCAATACGTCTTCGCCAACACGTCATTCCTGAGTAAGCGAGTGGTTCGGCTGGGCTTCATTATCGGCTTCATTGCGCTGATCGGAGTTTTGCTCTCCGGTCTCGCAGCCTATCGCGTCCACGAGCAGGAACTGGCGCTTGACGGCATTGCGCTGTCCCGCGCCATCGACGTTCACGCCAGCCTGGTGCAGGACCGGTTGACCGAGCGTGAATTGCTCGCGCGCGTTGCATCCGGATTATTTCGTACACCTTCGGTGGTGAAGGCCAACATGCTGCAGCCGCTGCGGTCGGCGATCTATGCCTTCAAGACCGATTTCGTGATCGCGTCCTGGATCGCGCGTCTCAAGCCGAGCGATCTGGTCGCGGCGCAGGCGGAGCTGAAGAGCGCCGGCTTCACCAACCCGACGATCCGCGATTTCGACGACCGGCCGCTCGACATCAAGACCATCGACAGGCCGCTCGACGTCCTGATGGACCAGGAGCCGCGCAGCGCGGATACGCTGGGCTTTCCCGGTCGCGCCTACGACCGCCATTCGGTGATCGGGCCGATGCTGACGCAGGCGGCGGCCTCCGGCAAGCCGGTAGCGTCGGACCCGATTCCACTGCAGCGGCGGGACGGGCCGATCGGCATCGTGCTTGCCTCCGCCATTCTGAAGGATGGCACGGCGGATCCCGTGGGCTTCGTCACCTTCTCCTACGAGTTGGCGCCGTTGATGCTGACCAATGACGACCGCTCGCTGTTTGCGGTGGTGCTGAAGGACCCTGATGACGCCAGCGACGAATATGTCGCCAACGACCAGGGCGTCATCAGCCTGCGGCCGGTGAAGCAGGGCGATCCGTTGCCGTCGGTGGTGCGGACGGTGACGTTCGGCAGCCGCGACTGGTCGCTCGGCTACTATGCCAAGAGCAACGCCGCACAGCGCGCGCAGCAGACGGCGATCATCGTGGCGGCCATTGGCTTGGCGCTCACCGGCATCGTCTGCGGCCTGTTCGGATATGTCGCGTACAACAATCTGCGGCTCAGCCGCGAGATCCAGGTCCGGATCGGTTTCGAGCGGCGATTGACCGCCGTCATCGACGAGCTCAACCACCGGGTCAAGAACATCCTGGCCGTGATCCAGTCGATCGTGACACGCACGCTGCGCCACGGCTCGGACATGGATGTGTCGCGCGAACTGCTGATCGGCCGCATCCACGCGATGTCGAACGTGGTGACGCTGCTCAGCGAAAGCCAGTGGCAAGGTGTCAAGCTGAGGGGGCTGTTCGAGTCGCGCGCCATTCCGCATGCCGACCGCATCGTGGTCAACGGCCCGGACATCGCCGTCAGCGCGCGCGCCGCGCAGTCGCTGTCGCTATTGTTCTTCGAACTGGCCTCGCATTCCGACGAGGGGCTGTCGCTGGTCGGCAAGCACCCGCACATCGTTGCCAACTGGGAAGTCACCGGCGAGGCGCCGGACGAGATTTTTCATTTCCGCTGGGAGGAGTTCAACACCAGCGCGGCGACGCGGCGGGAAGACTCGGATTTCGGTCTCATCCTGCTCGACCGCGTCGCGCCGGAAGCGATGGGCGGCACCGCGAAGCGCTACTTCACCGAGGTGAGCTACGTCTACGAACTCACCGCGCCGATGGTCACCGTCGTCGACATGACCGAGCGCGACCGCACCGAGCAGATTTCCGCACCCGTGCGGCCGGTAAAGTAGGGACGGTGGCTACATCCTTCGAGACGCATCGCTTCGCGATGCTCCTCAGGATGAGGTGCTCTATCCCCTCATGGTGAGGAGCGCGGCGCAGCCGCGCGTCTCGAACCATGTGGCCCGTTCAAACCATGTATCCACGCGTTAGCCCGCATCGAGGGACGATGGAGGAGCCTTGTAGCCCGGATGGAGCGCAGCGAAATCCGGGGCGTCGCAGTTGATCCCGGATTTCGCTGCGCTTCATCCGGGCTACGAAACCACCACAAAAAGGCGGCCACGCGGGCCGCCTTTTCCATGTCATTTCGGTAGCGTCATCACCCGCCATTGCCGCCGATCACGGCGCGCACGGTCTCGTCGGGTCCGAAATCCTCGGCGCCATCGACATAGAGCAGCGCTGACAGTTTCGAGCGCGCGCGGTTGACGCGGCTCTTGATGGTGCCGACCGCGCAGCCGCAGATGGCGGCGGCGTCCTCGTAGGAAAAGCCGGAGGCACCGACCAGGATCAACGCTTCACGCTGGTCTTGCGGCAGCTTGTCGAGCGCGTTGCGAAATTCCTCGAACTCCAGATGCGCATTCTGCGCCGGCTGGGTCTTCAGGGTTTTCGCGTAATTACCCTCGGCGTCCTCTACCTCGCGCCGCCGCTTCCTGTAGTCGGAGCGAAACAGGTTGCGCAGGATGGTGAACAACCAGGCCGGCAGGTTCGAGCCGGGCTGGAACGAGTCGATGTTGGCAATGGCGCGCAGCAACGTTTCCTGAACCAGGTCGTCCGCACGGTCGCCATTGCCTGAGAGCGAGATCGCGAACGCGCGTAGGCTAGGTACCGACGCCAAAATGTCGTCGCGAAGAGAGTCTGTGAGAGGCATTAGTCCCTCCCGTCATTTTTTGCAGTGTCGTCGATTTGGGCCGCTGCCGCCTCCGGCCCATCGAGCTTCCGGATCAACTCGGCAAAGCGGTCCGGCACGCCTTGTCGGACCACGTCGTCGTACATGGCGCGGAGCTGATGGCCGATCCTAGATTGAATCTCGGCGTTTAGCCCGCCCTGCTTTTTTACTTCCTTCATGGTCTGATCCACGCTTCCCCGAGAGTTAAGTCTCTGTGGTTTCAAGAGGTTACCTCGAAATTGGGCCTAGGCCGCCGCGTTATAGGTCAAAGGCTAATGCGAATATCTGCGGAAGGTTCCGAAATCTGGGAACTTTTTCTGGAACTTTTTTGTCCCCCGCGAGTAATCGGGGTGACAGGGGAACCGGGGTCCCCCCGCCGAAACTAAATTTGACGCCCCGACGCGGCGCTTAAGGTTACGTCCGCCGGGCTGAGACCCTAAGTGTACGGCCATGGATACGGCCCAAGATAAGGATGGAATGGGGATGTCCCGATCACAGCTCGTTGCTGAACATCTGCCGCTGTTGCGGCGCTATGCCCGTGCGCTGACCGGAAACCAGGCCTCGGGCGATGCCTACGTGGCCGCCATGCTGGAGGCCCTGCTGCAGGATTCCTCGTTGCTCGACGAGCGGTATGGCCCGCGCGCCGGGCTGTTCAAGCTCTTCACCCAGATCTGGAACTCGGTCTCGCTCAACGACAACCCTGATGTCGCGACGTTGGCGCTGCCGCCGGAGCGAAGGCTGTCCAACATCACGCCGCTGCCGCGGCAGGCCTTCCTGCTGCTGTCGCTCGAAGGCTTCTCCGAGGAGGAGGTGGCGTTCATTCTCAACACCGACATCGCCGAGACCCGCCAGTTGACGGATGCCGCAGGCCGCGAGATGGCGGCGGAAATCGCCACCGATGTCCTGATCATCGAGGACGAAACCTTCATCGCGATGGATCTCGAGAGCCTGGTGAAGAACCTCGGCCACAACGTGATCGGCGTCGCCCGCACCCACGCCGATGCGGTCGCGCTGGCGAAGAACAAGAAGCCCGGCCTGATCCTCGCCGACATCCAGCTCGCCGACGGCTCGTCGGGCCTGGATGCGGTCAACGAATTGCTGCGCGTGTTCGAGGTGCCCGTGGTGTTCATCACCGCCTATCCCGAGCGCTTCCTGACCGGTGAACGCCCCGAGCCGGCGTTCCTGATCTCGAAACCGTTCCAGCCCGCGATGGTCTCCGCGGTCGCCAGCCAGGCACTGTTCTTCCAGCGCAACTCGCGCAATCGCGCGCCGCGGGCGGCCACTGGCTGATCGAAGCGTTCTAGCGTAGAGTTGGAATCATCCGGTGCGCCCCAGTGCGCACCGGATTTTTGTTGGGGCACCCTGCTACGGTCCTGGCGACGAACCTCTTGATGATGTGGAGTAGGGATCGATGAGTGTCGGGCTGATCGGCCTTCTCGACGATATCGCGGCGATTGCCAAGGTGGCCGCAGCTTCTCTCGACGATGTGGCGAGCCAGGCCGCCAAAGCGGGCGCAAAGGCGGCGGGTGTCGTCATCGATGACACCGCCGTCACTCCGGGCTACGTCATCGGATTTACGCCGGCGCGCGAGCTGCCGATTGTAGGCCGGATTGCGGCAGGATCGCTGCGTAACAAGCTCCTGGTCCTGCTCCCTGCGGCGCTGGTGCTCAGCTACTTCCTTCCCTGGACGATCACGCCGCTGCTGATGCTGGGCGGCGCCTACCTCTGTTATGAAGGGGTGGAGAAAGTGCTGGAAGCGGTTATGCCCCATCAGGCGCACCAGCACGAAGCCCAGCTCGGCACGGTCGCATTGAACGCGCAGTCGGTCGAGGATGAAAAGATCGCCAGCGCGATCAAGACCGACTTCATCCTCTCGGCCGAGATCATGGCGATTACGCTGGCGGCCATCCCCGCGGGCAACATCCTGACGCAGGCGCTCGTGCTGGCGGTCGTGGCAATCGGAATCACCGCCGCCGTGTATGGCGTGGTGGCGCTGATCGTGAAGGCCGACGATGTCGGTGTAGCGCTGGCACGGAGCGACCGCGCCTCGGCGACCGGCCGGGCGGTCGGCCGCGGCATTGTTCGTGGCATGCCCGTGCTTTTGAAATTCCTCAGCGTGGTCGGCACAGCCGCCATGATCTGGGTTGGCGGCGGCATCATACTGCATGGCCTCGAAGTCTACGGGCCTCCGGCCATAGGCTCAGCCGTCAAGGCCATCGAGGAGGCCGCGGCTCACGCCTTCCGGCCTGCGGCCGGTGTCCTTGAATGGATCGTCGTGGCGGCCATCTCGGGTGCCATCGGGCTGTTGGTTGGCGCCGCATCAATTCCGATCGCCGGGTTTGCCCTTGCGCCTGCATGGACAGGGTTGAAGCGTCTTCTGCGACGCTGAAGAACCGCCCGCGTCAATTGGACCACCGCGCCACGGGCTGATCGAAGCGTCGTAGCGTAGAGTTCCGGAGCGCTCCCGACTGCGTGCCAGATTTTTTTATGCGCGTGCCCTGTGAACCAGTTCACCTTGGGTTCGCCAAGTCGGAGTTATCATCCGTGCGTCACGGAGACGACGTCTTAGGACGACGTCTTGGGATGGGCGATACTTAGTTCGCGGCCAGGCATCTCTCCCCCTGGCTCGGGCCACCAGCTTCGATTTCAAAGCTGGTCGGACTGATCCGGCGTGCCCCACCTGCGCGCCGGATTTTTTTGCTGCGAATGGTGTTGACCTTCGGCGTCACGCTGGCTTTGCAGAAGGCGGTCGGCGGATTGCTTGTTGAACTGCGGCCCACGCCCGCATAGGCTCGCCGCAGCCACAAGAAAAGAAACGGAAACGTCCCTTTACCGATGCGGTCTGCCGAGCGGCCTTTCCCCCACCGCCGGGGCCTGATCATCGTTGCGACATTGGCCACCGCCTATGTCGCCAGCCATTTTTTCCGCGCTTCCAATGTCACCATCGGTCTCGACCTGATGCGCGATCTGGCCATTGGGCCGGAAGCGCTGGGGGCACTGACCGGCGCGTTCTTCTTCGGCTTCGCGGCGATGCAGATTCCCTGCGGCTTCTTCTTCGATCGGTTCGGGCCGCGCTACACCGTGGTCGGCATGCTCATCGTCGCCAGCTTCGGCGGCACCCTGTTTACGCTGGCGCCGAGCTGGCCGGTGCTCTTGACCGGCCGGGTGCTGATGGGCGCCGGCTGCGGCGTGATGCTGATCGGCAGCATGGTGGTGATCTCGCGCTGGTTTCCGCCGGACCGCTTCTCGACACTTACAGCCATGGTGTTGTCCATCGGCCTGCTCGGTAATCTCGCCGCCACCACGCCGCTCGCCTTCGCGTCGCAGGCGGTCGGCTGGCGCCTGGTGTTCGGCGCCGTCGTCGTCTTCACGGCGCTCGCCACCGTCGCGATCTGGCTGGTGGTGCGCGACGCGCCGCCCGGCCATCCCTTCCTGAGCCGCCAGGTGGAGCCGCCCACCGAGATGCTCAAGGGGCTGGTGGAGGTGCTGTGCAACCCGCGCCTGAAGCCGATCCTCGCGCTGAATTTCTGCAACTATGCCTGCACCTTCACCGTGCAGGGCCTGTGGGGCGGTCCGTTCCTGCGCGAGGTGCATGGCCTAAGCCCGATCGCGGCCGGCAACGTCCTGTTGTTCGCCGTGATCGCCTACCAGGCCGGCATGCTTGCCTTCGGCCCGCTCGACCGCCGGCTCGACACCCGCAAGGGTATAGCGATCGGCGGCACGGCGGTGATCATTTTTCTGCTCGCGATCCTGGCGCTGTTTTCTCACCCGCCGGTCTGGCTGCCGGTCGCCATCATCATTGCCATGGGCTTCTTCTCGGCCTCCAGCACCATGGTGATGACGCACGGCCGCAGCATCTTCCCCGACCGGCTGATCGGGCGCGGCATCTCGACCATGAACACATCAGTCATGCTCGGCGTCGCCTGCATGCAGACGCTGTCGGGTGTCATCGTTGGCGCTTTCGAGCCGCTCGCGAACGGCGCCCGCACCGAGGACGCTTACCGTGCGCTGTTCGGCACGCTGACGCTGGTGCTGATTGTTGCGCTTGCGATTTACAGCCGCTCGCAGGATGTGAAGCCGAGTGATGAAATGCGGGCGGCGGGGCGTAACCCCGCTTGAGGCTGCTGCGGAACCTCGTCAGACAATCGACGGTCCGGATCGAGTTCAGGCCAACCGGGCTATTTGCCGCGGGTGTTTCGAATGTCCCGCACGATCCAGGCGAACACAAGAAGCGAGGGCGCCCACGCCAGCAAAGCTCCGACGATCATCGCAGTTGCCGTTGTCATGACAGCTCCTTGATGCCCACGCACTCTATCGACAAATATCGACCCCCCGCAGTTCGAGCAGCATCGCTGGGTTATCTTTGCTCGGCGACGGCTCAGGACATTTGTAGAGCCATCTCCAATAGGCCTTGTTGCGCTCCCGCTGACGCTTGTAGACCTCGCGGCACCTGGTCGAGCAAAATTGCTCGAAGTACAGGCTGAAGCGGACCAGCCCGAACGGGCGCTTGCAATCCGGATTCCCGCAACAGTTTGTCATGACGCGGCCTCTGCATTGGTTCGCCGTACCCAGCGAGTGAACTGTTCCTGACCTTCGGCGAGACAGGAGCGTCCGCAGTAACGTTCTCGCGCAGGACTTCGTAAAGATATGATCCTTGGATCTTCACAATCGCATTCAGAACAACGTGGGTCTGTACGCATGGCGGCCTCCTTCCGAGGAATTGCCATTCACTGATCATGGTGAGCTGCGTTATCTCACCTTCGAAAAATACCGGAGGCGACGATGCCCCAGTGTCGTCGCGTCCGCCTTCAGGTTCAACTTGTCCAGATGTTTGGTTCACTCATCCCTGCGTATGAGCCGTCGCGCCGTGTACCAGCCAGATCAGGTCATTTCCCCTGCAGGGCTATTTCGAGGCAGTCGATCAAGGCTTCTCCGGCGAAGGGCTTGGCCAGGAAACAGATTGCTCCCGCCTTCAGCGCCCGCGCGCGTGCGTCATCGACGGCGAAAGCCGTGATGAAAATAAACGGCACGCGGTATCCCTGGGCAAGCATGCTGGCCTGCAGATCGAGGCCGCTCATCGTCGGCATCTGAACGTCCGCGATCACGCAGGAGGTTTCGTTCAAATGAGGCGACGCCAGGAATTCCTCGGCCGACGCGAACGTATGAACGGAATACCCAAGCGACCTTACGAGATTGTCCGTGGCGACGCGAACGGAGCTGTCGTCGTCGATGATTGAAACGGATGGGCTGGACAAAGTGGTCCTTCCTGGAGCGCCAATGGCATGCCGCTCAACGGCAGAGTGCACCGCAGACCGGAAGTGGAAAATCATACTTAGGTTTGCAGACGCACGCGGATTGCCAAATATCCGCCAGTTCACGGCTGCGGCGCCGTGCGCTTTACTCCAAGCGCCTGGGCCATCTTCACCAGCTCTGCGAGCGATTTCGCCCCCATTTTTCGCATGATGTGCCCACGGTGTATCTTCACCGTGATTTCGGCAATTCCGATCTCGGCCGCGACCTGTTTGTTCATGAGGCCGGCCGTGACCAGCGCCATTACCTCCTGCTCCCGGGCGCTCAGCGTCGCGAAGCGCGCTTTCAGGTCCGACAGGATCTTTGCTTCATGGCGGCTCTTTCGATCGCGTTCAATGGCCGCCGTCACGGCGTCCAGCATGTCCTGATCGCGAAACGGCTTGGTCAGAAAGTCGACGGCGCCGGCTTTCATCGCCCTGACCGTCATCGGAATATCGCCATGACCCGTCATGAAGATGATCGGGATATGGATTCCCGCGTCGGCAAGGTCCGCCTGAAAGTCGAGGCCGCTCACTCGAGGCAGTCTGATGTCGAGGACCAGGCAACTGGCGACGTCGGCAAGCTTGCTCTGCAGAAACTCGGGCGCCGAGCCGAACATTTGGACCCGCAAGCCCACCGAGCGGAGAAGATTCCCGAGCGCCTCTCGCACCGAGGCGTCATCGTCGACCACGTAGACGACTGGCTCCTCTGCGCCGGCAACGTTGCGAGGCGGTGTCGAACGGTCGGTCACGGCGTGTTGCCCTCCTGATGTCGCGGCAAGATGAGCTGGAACGTGGCGCCGGTCCCGGCATGGCTGGAGGCCGATAGCCGCCCGCCGTGGGATTCGACGATCGATCGGCAGATCGACAGGCCCATGCCCATGCCGCTTGGTTTGGTGGTGAAGAATGCCTCGAACAGCCGGTCCGCATTCCCGGCGGCGAATCCTGTTCCGCAATCGCGTACCTCGACCAGAATTTGGTCGGCCTCGTCCCGGTGCGTCCAGATCACCAACTCGCGCGGCCGGTCCGTGACCGGTTGCATCGCTTCCATGCCGTTGATGACGAGATTAAGGATGACCTGCCGCAACTGGACGCGGTCGCCGAGCACCAGGCCCAGGGCAGGGGCGAGCTTCGTCTGAACCGATATCCGGCGGCTGGCCAGTTCGTAATGCAGCAGGGTGATCACCTCGTGGACGACTTCATTGATGTCGAGCGGCGCTTTCTCATCGGCTGTCTTGTTGACCAGCGCACGGACGTGCTGGATCACTTCGCCCGCCCGGTTGCCATCCTTGACGATGGACTGCACCGTGCGGCGCACTTCCTCCAGGTTGGGAGGATCGCGGTCGAGCCAGCGCTGGCAGGCCGCGGCGTTGGCGACGACGGCGGTCAGCGGCTGGTTCACCTCATGCGCGATCGAGGCGGCCAGCTCCCCCAGCGCCGTCACGCGCGCAACATGTGCAAGTTCCGCCTGCGCTTCATGCAGCTTCTCTTCTGCCCGTTTGCGCGCGGTGATGTCCTCGCATGCAATCAGGACGATCAACCGGCCATCCAGCCGCCGCACGGCCTTGGCGTTTTCACGAACCCAAATCGCAGAACCGTCCTTGCGAACCTTTCGGATCTCCCAACTATGCGTCTTGCCGATATCTCTCAGGCAAACCTCAACGCTTTTCCGGACCAGGTCCCGGTCTTCCGCAAAGAAAACCTGCAGCACCGATTGCCCACGCAATTCGCTGACGGGGTAGCCGAGCTGCGCGGCGCCAAAGGTGTTTACCGACAGCACGGTGCCTTCCGCGTCGACCATGAAGTACATGACGGGGTTATGCTCGAAGACTTCCTTCCACTGCGCCTCGCTCTGGCGGAGCGCATCTGTCGCCCGCCGTTCGGCCCCAATGCGGCTCTCGAGCGCGGCTTCCATTTGCCGGCGGGTTTTCCTTACCAGGTGAAGCACGACCAGCGCGGCGAAAAACAAGGCGATCAGCAGCGCGATGGCAGTCAAATGGTCGGCGACATCAGGCGCGGGGCCGAGCACCAGCCAGATGCAGGCTGCGGCCAGCGAAGCCAGCGCCATGCCGCCGAGCAGCGACAGCTCGGCCGAGGGCCAGGATTTCAGTGTCTGGTTGCGCATGGCGGCACACATCCGGCCATCAGGGACCGTGCTGCGTTGTCGATGATCGGCGGCGACAACGCGGCCCTTTCAACGGACAGCATCTTAGCAGGTTCGGAGGGTATTGTGCGCCGCGATATCGCAGCGTTTGCATCGGCCGATAGTCGCGCGGCAAGCGCAGCGCTGGGCATTGCGGAACGCGCCCTGGTGAGCAACGGCCTCGCCCGACATCGCCAGGTTGCTGCGGCAGGCTTGTTATTCCCGGCAAAGGCGGTCGATCCTAAACTTGGGTATGTTGCCTTCAACCGAATGTAATGTGCGCATCAACCTCCGTTCAATGGCCCGGGCCATATCAGCGATTACGCTCGCTGGTTAGCCGTCAAGCAGCGGAGCTATTGATATGTCAAAGCCGAACCTGCAATTGATCCACAGTTCGAACGGCATCCCGCTGCGAGCAAAGCGGCCGCAGAATAGCCGCAGCTTCCGGCCCCTGGTTATCGACGGGGGCGTGGGGTCGGTGCCGGGCGAGCCTGGCCGGGAAGCCGCGCTCGAACTATTCGATCTCGGTCTTCTCGTTTTCCATCGAAACTATCTTGCCTTCCTGGAGGCCCATATGGCCGTTCTCAGGGGTCTCCACTGGAAGCACCCTGAAAAGACCCGGTAGATCGGACGATCGATGCGTCGCGACAGCGTGACCGCAATCACATGGCCGTCACCGCGAGCCGGCTCACAAACCTTTGTATAACCGGTGCATCCATTTCGATGCCGGCCAATTACTTCAGTACAATTGAGCATGGCGTGCGCGGATATTAACGTTGGCGCGTCGAGGCAGGATGGACTTGATCGAATTGCCGGCGCATCGATGTCTCCTCCCGCTCCGGTCGCCGGCGCCTCCTGCCTCGTCACTTCGGCCAGCATCGGTATCTGCCCGCCTGCAGGCAAAGCCTGAAGCGGATGCTCTCGCGGGCCTTGCACAGCTTGAACGGGAGGTTCGTGCCTGATGTTACCGTCTGACAGGATCGCGCTCTTTATCGACGGCGCCAATCTCTACGCCACCGCCAAGGCGCTCGGCTTCGACATCGATTACAGGCGCCTGCTCAAGGAATTCCAGAGCCGTGGCACGCTGTTGCGGGCGTTCTATTACACGACCATCATCGAGGATCAGGAATACACATCGATCCGGCCGCTGATCGATTGGCTCGACTACAACGGCTACACCGTCGTCACCAAGCCCACCAAGGAGTTCGTCGATGCCGGCGGCCGTCGCAAGGTCAAGGGCAGCATGAATGTCGAGCTTGCCGTCCACGCGATGGAGCTCGCCGGCCATATCGACCGCATGTTTCTGTTCTCGGGCGATGGCGAGTTCCGCTCGCTGCTGGAAGCGGTGCAGCGCCGCGGCGTGCACACTACCGTCGTTTCCACCCTGACCAGCCAGCCGCCGATGGTGGCTGACGAGTTGCGACGTCAGGCCGACGCCTTCATCGATCTTGCCGAATTGAAGCCAACCATCGGCCGCGATCCAGTGGAGCGGCCGGGCTTGCGCCAGCAATCGCCTCAATTCGCCGCGCGCGGGACGATCAATGGAAATGGCCTCGCGGAGTGATTTCTGAATGATCGGTTGATCCGCAGGCGTGCCATCCTCCTCATGGAAGAGGTTTCAACCGATGGTCATTGCACCATAGTGCTGCCGGAAGCGTAGTTGGGCACCTCGCCGGCGACCGCCTGACCTCCTTCGACCCGAGCGCCGCTCATCAATGCCTCAGGCGAAGTTGCGATCCCGAGGTCTAGATACAACACGCTTGAACCTTCTTCTGGACGCGCAGCCGTACCGCCACCACATGATCGCCGCAGGACTTATCTAACATCCTGCCGTGAGCACGCAACGGAACCATCACTCGGAGGGTCGCATGCGGGATAGTCAATACCGGAAAGGCTCAATGAGCGTTCGAACTTTGGTCGTTGTCGCTGCAGCAATCATTCTTGCGATTGCCGCCCTTGCATGGGAGAGCACTACGCATGTTCCCAGCAATCCCGGACCAAGCGGAACACCGGGATCAACGGTACGAGACCAGACCCCACCGCCGGCCACCGGACGTGAGACGACCACAGGAACAGTGCGCTGACCACCGCTACTTACCAGAACCTCGCAGGTCAGCGTTACAGGTCGCTTGATCCGAATGTCCGTTTCGGTGTCCCACGGCCAGACATTGGCGCTCGTGGCCGTGATTGTCTGCTTTACCTCCGTGGGTCACCAAGGCGTTCAATATCCGTTAGGTGCTATGCACGGCTGCCTGTTTGATGGCCCATAACGGGCTTTTGCGATTAACCCGCTCTAATTCCCGGTTGCGGTGCACGATTGCCATTTTGCCCCAGTGGGAGGATGTTCGACCTTGGGTCCAAGGGAGAGCGGCATGAGCAAGCCAGGTCTCGACAACCGCCACCACAACCAGGATGGCGAAATCGGTCAGAAGCACGGAGCCGTCCTGATCGGCACATTGCGCAAGATCTACGGGCAAAGCTTTGCCGCCGGCTATCCGGCAACCGAGAAGCTGAGCGATATCCTGGCCAACCTCAACGAAACATCGCTGAGCCAGCTCCGCCGCGACTACAAGACCGGCCATCTGGATCACAAAGTCACCAATGCCTCGAGTTGAAAGCGTGCCCGTCACCATCGACTATTACATGTCACTCACCTCGCCGTTTACTTACCTCGGCAGCGCGCTGTTCGCGGAGATCGCCGAGCGAAATAACGCGACCGTCAACGTCAAGCCCTGCAAGTTCGGGCCGATCTTCGAGCAGACCGGCGGGCTGCCGCTGCCGAAGCGCTCGCCGCAGCGGCGCGCCTACCGGATGATGGAGTTGAAGCGCTGGCGCGAGGTGCGCGGCATTCCCATCAATCTTGAGCCGGAGTATTTTCCCTGCGACGATTCCATGGCGACCCGTCTGGTGATTGCGGCCAAGCTGCAAGGCAAGAATGCCCACCGGCTGTCGCTGGAGCTTGGGCGCGCGGTGTGGGAACGAGAGGAAACGCTCGCCGATCCCGCAACGATTTCATCAGCCGCGGAGCGCGCCGGTCTCGACGCTGCGGAACTGCGTGCGGGCGGTCCTTCGGACACCGAACTCGATGAGCTGCATGACAGATTTACGCAGGAGGCGCTGACGGCGGGCGTCTTCGGTGCGCCGAGCTACGTGTTGCCTTCGGGCGAGATCTTCTGGGGCCAGGACCGGCTCGATCTGCTGGAACGCGCCTTGAAGAAGCTGGCATCTTGAAGAAGTGGCTTAGTCAAAAAAAGCAGGGTGCGACCGGCATCACCACGGTCGCACCCTACGTCGCCGGTCAATGGGGCAGGGGGAATAACCGGCTGCCGGGATGACTCCAAGCCCCCCGGATTCGTTCCCGCAGCCTCCAAATTTTTTTCATACACGGTTAAGTGATTGAGAAGCGCCGGACCCCCGGCGGCTCGGTTCGGTTGTGTCCGTGATCGCCATGGGGCGAGGGATAAACCGTCATGTCACAGATTTTCAAAGCATTTTTAGCCGCTCTCGCCATCTCCGCGACATTCGGCGCCGTCCAGTTCGCATCGGGTCATGATCTCGCCAGCCTTCGACAACTCGCCTCGACTGCGCCTGCAGCGGACATCAACCGCGCCGCCAAGGCCGACCGCGCGGAGCTCAGAACCGCGCCAGGCCAGACCGAGACGATTACCATCAAGAGCGTCGGCCTCGACGATACGTCGGTGGTCGTTCGAGTTCCCGTCGTCAAGGAGGAGGCACGGAACCGCCCGGCACCGCCGGCGCCGTCGCCTGCCAAGCCTACCCAATCGAAGACGGCGATCGCCTGCGAACCGCCGGTCAGCGTGTTGACCGAAGTCGCAAAACTGCTTCAGCCCGGCCGTTGCGTGACCTGATCGCGCCTGGATCCGTAGCGTGGGAAAAGGCGCGTTAGCGACGTGCCCCACCATCTATCATCGAGCACGCTGGCTACTCCCATCTCCGTCGTCCCGGACAAGCGAGCGTAGCGAGCGCGATCCGGGACCCATACGCCGCGGCGTGTGTTGTCTTGCTGCGATGGTCGACGACTTTCCTTCAACAATTGGCGACGGTGGTTATGGGTCCCTGCGTTCGCAGGGACGACGAGTGGATTGACTTCGTCCTACTCCGCCGGCGCTTCGCTGCTGCTGCTGCTGTTGGCGCGGCTGGCGAGAAATCCCAGCGCCAGTCCGCCGATTGCGAGAATCGGAATCAGCTTCCTGACGCCGATGGCGCGGATCACCTGGATGCCGGTCGCGACCAGCACCGGATCGGACAACACGGCCTGCGCGGTGGATTTCGCCTTCGCCGCCTGTTTGGCGCGCGCCTCGATCTGCTTCTTGCGCACCATGTACCAGCCGGCCGCGATTAGCGCGACCACGAAGAAGATGGCGGCACCGGTGAGGCAAGCCTGCACGGGACCGTACCGCTCCAGCACGAACACGAAGGCCGCTGCGCACAGAAAGGCGGCCGTGACCAGCAATGCCATCGCCGCCGCTGCCGCCAGCGAAGTCAGCCGCAACGCGGTGCCGGTCGATTCCTTGAAATCGTCGATCATTCGCTGAAACATGGCCACGCCTCGATCTGAAAACCGCGTCAACGAAACACGCCGCAGCGCTCCGTCGCCACGGGAATGCAAGAGGCGATGCAAGGCATGGCTGTCCAGCGCAAGCGAGATCCGTCGCCAAACCTACCTACGCCACGTCACACCGATCAAAAAGCCGATCCCCAGCGCCACGGCGACGGTTGCCAGTGGACGCTGCGTGATGGCGTCTTCCAGCGTCTCCTCGATCGAAGAGGCGGCATCCTGGGCTGCGTCCATCATCGCGCTGCCTCGCTCCGACACGTCGTCGACCACCTGTTCTGCATTGGCGCGCGCCTGCCTGTAGCCATGCCGCGCCTGCTTGCCGGCGGTGCCGGCAAAACTGCTCAGCGCGTCGGTGATCTGCTCGGTCAGGGCTGCGATATCGTTTTTCACAGCGGTCACGTCCTTCTGCAGACGCTCGTAGGTCGCTTTGTCCGTCAGATTCTTCATTGCGGCGTCAGACATCGAAAGCTCCCGGGTACTGAGTTCATTCGCGGAACAAACGCCCCGTCGGATAGGAAGTTCCCAGGTCTGATGCCGGGTCTAGTCCTCCGGCAGTTGCGGCGAATCCGACGGCATTAGATGCTCCTTCACGATCAGCGCGACGATCAGAAGCGGCGACGACAGAAACGCGCCCATCGGCCCCCACAGCCAGGTCCAGAACGCAAGCGCCAAGAACACGGCGAGCGCGTTCAGCGCCAGCCGGCGCCCGACGATCGTCGGCGTCAGGAAGTGGCCCTCCAGGAAGGTCATCACCGCAAACATGGCCGGGGCCAGCAGCCCGGCGCTCAAGGTCGGGAACGAGACGAGGCCGACCACGACCAGGACGGCAAACATCGCCACCGGGCCGATGATCGGGATGAAATTCAGGATCGCGGCCAGCGCGCCGAGACTGGCCGGATTGGGCATGCCCGTAACCGCGCAGATCAGGCCGGTCGCGATGCCGACTCCGGCATTGATCATGGTCACTACCAGCAAGTAGCCGCCGAGACGGTCCTCGATCTCGTTGAGGATCCGCAGCGCCCGCAACCGCCACGCTCGCTCGCCGAAATTCATGATCAAGGCCCGGCGCAGGTCCCGCCAGCTCGCGATGAACAGGATCAGCGTCGCAATGAACAGCAGGAATTCGGCAAAGGTCGGCGACAGGAACTCCAGGGTCGGCTGCACCCAGTCGATCCTCGGCAGATGCAATGTCGTGAGCGTGTCGGGGCCGCCGAGCGTGCTCTGCAACTCCTGCCAGAGTGCGAGCGGCCGGTCGAACACGTGCAGCTTCTCCCTCAGCAGCGACCCCAGCTCAGGAAGCTTGCCGCTCCATTCGACCGCGGGCGATGCGATCAGGCTGACCATGAAGGCCGAGGCGGCGCTCACGACCGCCACGATCAGTACGGCTGCGACCGGGCGCGGGATACGATAGCGCTCCAGGAAATTGGCGGCGGGCGAGAGCATGGTGCCGACGATGAAGGCCATCGTGATCGGCAGAAAGAACGCCTTGGCAAGATAGAGGACGGCGATGATGCTGATGATCAGCAGACCAACGAGGCAGATGGCCACCACTTCCGTGCGGCGGATGACCGGCGGCAATTCGATCTTGCTGTCAGGGACCGGCGTGCCTTCCTGCTCGTGGGGGAACTGGCGTTCACGGGGCAACGGCTTTGTCGGTGGGGATTTGACGGCCAAGGGCGTGGCGGGCGAAGGTTTGGTGGGCGAAGGCTTGGTGGGAGTGACGCTCACAATGGCTTTCCCTCGCCCGAAGCGGCGATGACACGGCAAAGGCGACGTCGCAAACCGGACTGCGATCATAACGTGACGCAAACGCGCGGGTTCCAATCGCGCCGGCGTGAGCGGTGTCGCATTAGGCGCGCTGTGGCGCGGCGTCGGCCGCACGGAACCGCCGGCCCGCAGCCGCGTTTGTTGGTGCAGAGCATCCAAGGATGCACACATCCAGCGGGGCAGGCCCATGACACAGTCCTCCGATCGCCGGCTTTCGTCGCGCGTGGCAAGCGCGTTCGCCCTCGTCAGCGCTGTCTTGCTGACGCCGTCAGCGATATCGAGCGCTGCGAACGCGCAGACGATCGGCTACGCTTCGAGCCAGCCGAATGGGTATCCCGCGGATGAGGTGATCGGGTCCGACGAGGGGGCAACGCCCGAACGGCTTCGCCGCGCCGTCGTCGCCTTTGGCACGACGGAGGCGCCGGGCACCATCATCATCGATACCGGCAACACCACGCTCTACTACGTGCTCGGACAGGGTCGTGCCGTCAGGTACGGCGTCGGCGTCGGCCGCGAAAGCTTTACCTGGTCCGGGGTGCAGACCATCAGCCGCAAGGCGGAATGGCCGGACTGGCATCCACCTAGCCAGATGATCGCGCGCCAGCCCTATTTGCCGCGCTTCATGGCCGGCGGTCCCGGCAATCCGCTCGGCGCGCGGGCGATGTATCTCGGCACCAGCCAGTACCGCATTCACGGCACCAACGATCCCTCGACGATCGGAAAATTCGTTTCGTCGGGCTGCATCCGCCTGACCAATGAGGATGTCACCGATCTGTTCAGCCGGGTCGATGTCGGCACCAAGGTCGTGGTGCTGCCGAAGCGCGCGCCGGTCATGGCGCGAGGCGGGGATACCAGGACCGGCATCACAGCTCGTCCGGTTGGCGTGCATCCGCGCCCGGTCGCGACCATACCCGCGGGCCGCCAGGCGATGAACCTTGCGCCGCAAGTGAACTGAATGGATGCGTCGCCTTGCGTGACAGGAGAAGCTTGATGCGATCGGGAAAACTCACGGCATGGGGGGCGGCCGCGCTGATGTGCGCCGCGGTGCTGGCGCCGGCCGCGCAGGCCCAGGACTTTTTCTCGCAACTGTTCGGCGGCTTCGGCCGCCCGCGCCATCAGCCCTATATCCAGATGCCGTTCGGCAATGACGACGGCCAGATTTACGCGCCGCGAGGTGAGGGGCGTGGCCGCTACGGCGGAGGCGGCAGCCAGGCGTATTGCGTGCGGACCTGCGACGGACGTTATTTCCCGGTGCCTGCATCTGATAATGCGAGCCGGGCGGCCTCCTGCAACAAACTGTGTCCTGCGAGCGAGACCAACTTGTTCTACGGCAGCAGCATCGACAACGCCGCCGCCGACAACGGCAAGTCCTACTCGGAATTGCCGAACGCCTTCCGCTATCGCAACGAACTCGTGGCTGGCTGCACCTGCAACGGCAAGGACCAGGTCGGGCTTGCGCCGGTCAAGATCGAGGAGGATCCGACGCTACGCAAAGGCGACATCGTCGCCGGCGAGAACGGTCTCTTGGTCGCGGGCCGCAGCGGCGACAGGCGCGGCGCGGAACTGAATTTCTCGCCTGCATCCGAGAAGGTCCGCGCCAAGTATGGGCGTGTGCCGGTGGTGGCGAGGGAGTAATAGGGATTGAGTGATGCGCGGCGGTAAAGGGATTGCCCCTTCTCCCTCGCCCCGCTCTTGCGGGGAGAGGGGCGGGGGTAAGGGGCTCTCTCCACGAGTTGTGAGAGTAGTGAGACCTGTACCCCCTCACCCGGCGCTACGCGCCGACCTCTCCCCGCAAGCGGGGCGAGGTTGAAGATTAAGCCGCGCGGATCTTGCCGAGGAACGCGGTGACCTGATTGCCAAGTTGCTGGCTCTGCGTTTCCAGCGTCTGGGAAGCCTGCTTCACATCTTCGGCGGCGGCTGCTGCCGCGTCCGCATCGGCTTTCACGCCGGTGATGTTGTCGGACACGTTTTTGGTGCCCTGCGCCGCGAATTGCGTCGAGCGCGTGATCTCCTGGGTGGCGGCACCCTGCTGCTGCACGGCGGCGGCAATCGTGGTCGCGACCTCGTTGACCTCGCCGATGATGCTGCCGATGCCCTTGATGGCGTCGATCGCCTCGCCAGCGACCCGCTGGATGTCCGAGATCTGCTCGGAGATTTCCTCCGTCGCCTTCGCCGTCTGGCTCGCCAGCGATTTGACTTCGGAGGCGACCACCGCGAAGCCGCGGCCGGCCTCGCCGGCGCGCGCGGCTTCGATCGTCGCGTTGAGCGCAAGCAGGTTGGTCTGGGCGGCAATGGTGTTGATCAGGCCGACGACTTCGCCGATACGCCCGGCCGATTGGGCGAGCCCCTGGACGGTGCCGTCGGTGTTGCGCGCCTGGCCGACCGCGCGGCTGGCGATATCAGCCGCATGCGCCGCCTGTTGACTGATGTCGTTGATCGAAGCGCTGAGCTGTTCGGAAGCCGCAGCCACGGTCTCGACGCTCATCGAGGCCTCGCCGGAAGCCTTCTCGGCGACCTGTACGCGCTCGTTGGTCTGGCGCGAAATCGTCGACAGCCCGGCCGAGGTGGTCCGCATCTGGCCGGAAGCATCGCCGAGCCGGTTGAGCGTCTGGTGCACCATGCTCTCGAACTCGCCGACATAGCTCTCGATCGCCTGCTGCCGCGCCGTGGCGCCGGCGTTGCGCTCGCGCTCCTGCGCCTCGATGCGGGCCTTGTCGGCGGCCTGCTGCTTGAAAGTCTCCAGCGCGCCGGCGAGCGCGCCGATCTCGTCGTGACGCGCGGCGTAGCCGGTATCGACGTGAAGGTCGCCGGCCGCGACCTTCAGCATGGCGTCGCGCATGGTGTGCAACGGCCTGATGGCGCGGCGGGTGACGATCGCCATGGCGCCGAACGCGAGCGCCAGCGCGCCGGCCAGCAATACGAGCTGCATCGCCAGCGAGTTCCGGGCGGTGGAGCGCAGCAGCGCGGCTTGGTCCCTGGCGGCGTCGAGGGCGGCTTCCGCCACGCCGACGGCGGTAGCGAGACGTCCGACCGTGATCGGAGTCCATTGGTTCGGGGTCAACTCCGCCTTCTCGCCGGCCGCGATCTGCGTCAACAGCCGATCGCGCAGGGCGAGATATGACGGCTCGAAATAGCCGGTCTTGGTCGCGGCCATGGCGGCGGAAATCGCCGGGGGCAACTGCATCCCCGCGGCCGTCAACTCCAGCGCGCTCCATGCGGCGTCGATGCCGCCGGCATATTTCGTATAGGCGAGCTTCGCCTCCGGCGTGATCTTGCCGCTGTTGAGCCCGATCGCGACGATCAGCGACGCTTCGCCCGCGGTATTACGCAACAGCCAGGCGATCTGCTTGATCGCCAGCAACTGGTCGATGGTCGCGTCCTGGTGATTGATGGCGGCGGCAACCGACCCGGAAAGCTTGTCGAGCGTACCCAGCATCGTCGTCGTCGTGTCCATATACTCTTTGGCCAGCGTCGGGCGGCGCGAGGCCTTCGGCTTGCCCATCGCTTCCCAGAATTCCTTTTGCAGCGAGGTCATCGACTTGAGCAGACGGTCGAACTCGGGCACCAGCGTCTGCTGCTGCGCGAATTCCAGTCCGCTGAGCAGGCCGAGCGCGTTGGCCATTGCGGGCATTTCGGTGTCGCGGATGTTGCGCAGATATTTCTCGATATCGGCTTCCATCGGCGCATCGGAATTGAGCAGCCGGTTGGTCGTGGAGCGGTCGGTGCGCAGATTGTGCATCGCCTTGAACATGTTCGCGGAGGCATCTGCGATCACTGCGATGCGACTCGCCGACTGCAGGCGGCCCCAGGAATCCCAGGCGTTGAGCGAAAATCCAACCACCACGCAGAAAGAGGTGACGAGGATGACGGTCTTCAGCAGCGCGGATACGGTCAGACGGTTCAACATGATGCCCCCCAGGTGCCCGGCCATTTGGAGGGACAACGGTAAAAACTTAGGCAGTTTTCAACCGGGTAGTACTACGGGGCATTGAAACGCTTGCGATTTTGCCCACGAGATTTGTAGTTCCCCGTTTGGAACCCGCGGCGCCGTTTCACGTTAACAAACCACTAACAGCGCATTTTCGGCGAGCGCCGGAGGGGGACCACATGCTTGTCAGTATTCTCATCACGTTCCTGGTCGTTATCCTCGTTCTCTATCTCATCAACCTCCTGCCGCTCGACGGCCGCGCCAAGCAGATCGCTCGCGTCGTCGTGATCATTCTGGGCGTGATCTCGCTGTTGAGATACATCACGGTCTAGGGCCACGACCCAAACGAAAAGCCCCGGCCGATGCCGGGGCTTTTGATGTTCGGGAAGCGCGACCCTACTTCAAGCTCTTGAACCAGTCGTCCACGTCCTTGCGTATCTGGTCCTTGGCAAAGCCGTAGCGCTGCTGCAGCTTGCCTTCGAGTTGTTCGCGGCGGCCCTCGATGACGTTGAGATCGTCGTCGGTGAGCTTGCCCCACTTCTCCTTCGCGGAGCCCTTGAACTGTTTCCAGTTTCCTTCGACCCTGTTCCAGTCCATCGTCATCTCCTCCAGCAATTGAGATGACGATCAACGGCAATCCGCGCCGGACGTTCCTATCGGAACCGCGGCATCATGACATGACTCAGCCCGCGGCCTTCGCCTCGCGGCGGCGCGCGGTGAGGATGTATTCGGTGTAGCCGTTCGGCTGCTCGCGGCCCTTGAAGATGAGGTCGCAGGCGGCCTCGAAGGCGACACCGTCGAAAGCGGGCGCCATCGGCTTGTAGAGCGGATCGCCGGCGTTCTGCTTATCGACCACGACCGCCATGCGCTTCAGCGATTCCATCACCTGATCCTTGGTGACGACGCCATGCGCCAGCCAGTTCGCCAGATGCTGGCTGGAGATGCGCAAAGTGGCGCGATCTTCCATCAGCCCGACGTCATGGATGTCGGGCACCTTGGAGCAGCCGACGCCCTGGTCGATCCAGCGCACGACATAGCCGAGGATGCCCTGGCAGTTGTTGTCGATCTCCTGCTTGACGTCGTCGGGCGCCCAGTTCGACTGCGACACCGGGATGGTGAGGATGTCGGAAAGCTTGGCGCGCTGTCCGCCCTTGGCGAGCTCCTGCTGGCGCGCGATCACGTTGACCTGGTGATAATGCAGCGCGTGCAGCGTGGCCGCGGTCGGCGAGGGCACCCATGCCGTGGTCGCGCCGGCCTGCGGATGGCCGAGCTTCTGGGTCAGCATGTCGGCCATCTTGTCAGGGGCCGCCCACATGCCCTTGCCGATCTGGGCGTGGCCGGGCAGGCCATCGATCAGACCCATGTCAACATTCCAGTCTTCGTAGGCCTTGATCCAGGGCTGCGCCTTCATGTCGTTCTTGCGGATCATCGGACCCGCTTCCATCGAGGTGTGAATCTCGTCGCCGGTGCGGTCGAGGAAGCCGGTATTGATGAAGCAGATGCGCTTCGAGGCGTTCTGGATGCAGGCCTTCAGGTTGACCGTGGTGCGGCGCTCCTCGTCCATGATGCCGACCTTCATGGTGTTCTCGGGCAGCGACAACAGCTTCTCGACTTCGCCGAACAGTTCGCAGGTCAGCGCGACTTCGTCGGGGCCGTGCATCTTCGGCTTGACGATGTAGACCGAGCCGGTGCGGCTGTTCTTCGTTTTGGAATTGCCCTTGAGGTCGTGGATTGCGAGCAGGCCAGCGACGGCCGCGTCGAGCAGGCCCTCCGGAATCTCCTCGCCCTTTTCATCGAGCACGGCGTCGGTGAACATGTGATGGCCGACATTGCGCATCAGCAGCAGGCTGCGACCGTGCAGCGTCAGCTCCTTGCCGTCGGGCGTCTTGTAGACGCGGTCAGGGTTGAGAGATCGTTGAACCGTCTTGCCGCCCTTCTCGAAATCGGCCGAAAGCGTGCCGTTCATCAGGCCGAGCGTGTTGCGATAGATCAGCACCTTGTCTTCGGCGTCGACGGCGGCGACCGAGTCTTCCATGTCGAGAATGGTCGAGACCGCCGATTCCAGGATCATGTCGGCAACGCCTGCCGGATCGTCCTTGCCGATCGCATGGTTGCGGTCGATCTTGACCTCGATATGCATGCCGTTGTTGACGAGCAGGATTGCGGAAGGCTGGGCGGCGTCGCCCTGGAAGCCCGCGAACTGCGCCGCTGATTTCAGCGCGGTAGCGTTGCCGCTCTTGAGCTTCACCGCGAGCTGGCCGGCGATGATGCTATAGGACGTCACGTCGGTGTGGCTGCCGGTCGCCAGCGGCACGGCGGCATCGAGGAAGGCTTTTGCCTTTGCGATCACCTTGTCGCCGCGCGCCTTGTTGTAACCCTTGCCGCTCTCGCCGGGATCATGCGGGATCGCGTCGGTGCCGTAGAAGGCATCATACAGGCTGCCCCAGCGCGCATTCGCCGCGTTCAGCGCGTAGCGGGCATTGGTGAGGGGAACGACGAGCTGTGGTCCGCAGATCTTGCCGATTTCCTCGTCGACATTTGACGTCTCGACCGTCTGCGTCGCCGGCTCGGGGAGGAGATAACCGATCTCCTTGAGGAAGACCGTGTAGGCGTTCATGTCGAACGGCTTGCCTTTGTTGGCGCGATGCCAGCCGTCGATCTTGGCCTGCAGTGCGTCGCGAAAGGCGAGCAGCTCGCGGTTTTTCGGCCCCAGCTTCTTGATGATGGCAGCGACACCGGCCCAGAACGCGTCGGGGGAAATCCCGGTCTTCGGGGTCGCCTCCTTGGCGATGAAATCGAACAGGACAGGGGCGATCTTCAGTCCGTGGGCATCGACACGATTCATGATGGGCTTTCTCAAAAGAAATGGCGCTTACACGCTGCTTTCAGGCGAAAAGCAGCAAAAAACGCGCCAAAGGGGCGGCGTTGGCCGCCCTTTTTGCCCTAAAGCCGGGTCGATGAGAAGGCCCCAAAAGGCCTAGATATTGGCCGCCAGATCCACCAGTTCGTCGAACAGGATGCCGGTCTCGGCCAGCATCCGCTCGATCTCGTCGGTCGCATCCGAAACCGTCTTGGCCGAGGTGTCGATGCTCAGCTCAGCGCGGGCCGGCGGCTGATAGTCATTGCCGATACCGGTGAACGCCTGCAGCGTGCCGGCGCGCGCCTTGGCGTAGTGGCCCTTGGGGTCGCGGCTCTCACAGACTTCGGCCGGCGTCGCGACATAGATCTCGCGGAAAGAATTGTCGGCGATGCGGCGTGCCGCGGCGCGATCATCCGCCGACGGCGAGACCGCGGCGACGACGGCGATGTGCCCGTTGCGCGCCAGATGGGTCGCGACTTCCGCCAGCCTGCGGATATTTTCAGTGCGGTCCTGCGCCGAGAAGCCGAGATCGCCGTTGAGACCCGCGCGCAGCGTGTCGCCGTCGAGCAGGATCGGCGAGCCGCCGCGCGAGAACAGCCGGCGCTCAAGCGCGCGCGCGAGCGTGGATTTTCCGGAGCCCGGAAGGCCGGTCAGCCAGACCACCGCGCCGTTGTGGCGATAGCGCGCCGAGCGTTCTTCGGGACGCAATGCAGATTCGACCGGCACGATGTCGATCGGAACGGCGCGCTGCCCGGCGTCGACCGACAGCACGAGGCCGCCGCCGGCGATGCGGCCGTTGACCTCGATCACCAGCCGCCCGGTGCGCGGATTGTCCTGATAGGGGTCGGCCGCGATCGGCTGCGCCAGCGAGATATCGATTTCGCCGACATGATTGCGCGCGATCGCCTTGGTCTCTTCGTTGGAGAGCTCGCCGGGATCGACCGCCTTTTCGATCGCGACCACGCTGGCGCGGCTTTCGCGCGTGCCGAGGCGGATCAGGATCTGGTCGCCTTTCGACAGCGGCTTGTCGTGCAGCCAGAAGATCCGCGCGCGAATCCGCCGCGTGTCGCGCGGGGTCGCGCCGGCGTGCGCAATGACATCGCCACGTTCGATGAACAGTTCACGGTCGAGGGTGATGCCGACCGAGCGGCCGGCGCCGTGGCTGCCCTTGAGCGGCGTCACCGGCCAGCTCTCGACGGTCTTGATCTTCGCGATCTTGCCGGCGGGCATGATGACGATTTCGTCGCCTGCGCTCAAATGTCCGGACTCGATGCGGCCCGCAACGATGCGGCGGTCGTCGAACTTGTAGATCGCCTGTACCGGCAGCCGCAGCGCGAGCTGCTCCAGCGGCCGGGCCGGTTCGAGCGCATCGAGCGCCTCGACCACGGTCGGTCCCCGGTACCAGGCGATGCGCGCCGTGTGTTCGGCAACGCCGTCGCCGTCGCGCGCTGAAATCGGAACCACGGCCGAGGGCGTCACGCCGAGGTCGGTCAGATGCGCCGAAATCTCGTCGCTGATCTCCTTGAAGCGATCGGCGCTGAAATCGACGCGGTCCATCTTGTTGACGACGATGGCGACCTGCTTGATGCCGAGCAGATGCAGCAGATAGCCGTGGCGCCGGGTCTGGTCGCGCACGCCTTCCAGCGCGTCGATGATCAGCACCGCACCATCGGCCTGGGAGGCGCCGGTGATCATGTTGCGCAGGAATTCGGCATGGCCGGGCGCGTCGATCAGCACGACGTCGCGCGAGCGCGTGCGAAAGCGGATTTGCGTGGTGTCGATGGTGATGCCCTGGTCGCGCTCGGTCTGCAGCGCATCGAGCAGGAACGACCATTCGAACGGCATGCCGCGCCGCGCGCTGACCGCTTTCAGCATCTCCAGCTTGCCTTCGGGCAGGCTGCCGGTCTCGTGCAGCAGGCGTCCGACCAAAGTGGATTTGCCGTGATCGACATGGCCGACGATGACGATGCGGACCTGCGGGCGCGTGGTGCCGTTGGGGGTGGCCGAGACGGCCGTGGGGAGGATCATGTTCATCAGAGCGCTCACACCAAATGTCCGTCAGAGATAGCCGGCGACGCGCAGCCGCTCGAAGGCGTCTTCGGTCTCGTGATCCAGCGCGCGGCCGGCGCGCTCCGGCACTTTGGTGCCGTCGAGTTCGGTCAGGATCTCATCGATGCTCGAGGCGGTCGAAGCCACTGGATTGGTGATGTCCTGGTCGCCCAGCGAGCGATAGCGCTTGCCGTCCTTCGAGAGATAAAGCGGGATGATCGGAATGTTTTCGCGCTTGGTGTAGGCCCAGATGTCAGCCTCGGTCCAATGCAGGATCGGATGGATGCGCAGATGCGCGCCGGGAGGCGGCGAAGCATTGAACTGGTCCCAGAACTCCGGCGGCTGATCGCGCACGTCCCAGCCGCCTTCGAGGCCGCGCGGCGAGAACACCCGCTCCTTGGCGCGCGTCGCCTCTTCATCGCGGCGAATGCCGGCGATCAATCCGTCAAAGCCATATTTGGTCAGCGCCCACTTCAGTCCCTCGGTCTTGCGGGCGGCAGAGCGCGCGGCCGGCGGCAAGGTCGGATCAACCGCGTCGATCGGCGGGCAGGGCTCAATCTTGAGATCGAGATCCCACTCCTTGCCGAAGCGATCGCGGAACGTGTACATCTCCGGAAACTTCTTGCCGGTATCGACATGCAATGCCGGAAACGGCACGCGGCCGAAGAAGGCCTTGCGCGCCAGCCAGATCATCACGTTGGAATCCTTGCCCAGCGACCACAGCAGCGCGAGTTTTTTCAACCGTGCGAACGCTTCGCGCAGAATGTAGATGCTCTGCGCCTCGAGCTCGTCGAGATGATCCATCGAGGGTGGCGGCAGCCGTCCGTCGGCAAAAATTTGTGGGACGGCGGAGCCGCTTTTGAGGTCGGCGCCACGCAACCGGTCTTTGGCAGAGTCGGAGTTGAGAAGATGCATCTCTTGGGCCTTGGCCTTGAGGGGCGAAAATTCTATAGTTGCGACGCAATAGAGAAGAAATAATTTTCTCTTTGCGGCCGTCGAATGAGACATATATAGAAAATAATTCCAGTCAACCCCGAAGTGGGGGAAGCGAGTTTCGCATGCGATTCCTGCCCGTGTTTCTCGATCTGCAAAGCGGCGTGGTGCTGCTCGTCGGAGCCGGTGATCTCGTGCGCGCGAAGCTGCGCCTGCTGGCATCGGCCGGCGCAAACATTCGCTGGTTTGCGACCGATGGCGGTCATGACGTTTCGGGGCTCGATGCGGCTGCTGCCGCCAGGATCGAATGCGCAACCGGCGATCCGCTCACGGCCGATCTCTCGGGCGTCATCGCGGTGCTCTGCGCCGGCGCCGGTGACATCGGGGTTGCGATGTCGGCGCGCGCGAAAGCGGTCGGCCTGCCCGTCAATGTGATGGATGACCTCGCGCATTCCACTTTCATCTTTCCCGCGATCGTCGATCGCGGCGACGTCGTCGTTGCCGTCGGCACCGGCGGCGCGTCGCCGGTGGTGGCGCGCCGCGTACGCGAGCACATCGAAGCGGTGCTGCCGGCACGCATCGGCGATCTCGCCGCCTTCATCGGCGGCTTTCGTAAATCGATGCATGCGCGCATTCCCGAATTCCCGTTGCGCCGCCGTTTCTGGGAGCGCGTGATCGACGGCCCGATCGGCGCGTTGGTCCTCGCCGGGCGCAAGAGCGAGGCCGAAAAAGCGCTGAACGAAATCGCCGATCCCTCCGCCTTCGCCGGCGCGGGCAAGGATGGCAAGGCCGAGGGCAGGGTGACGCTGGTCGGCGCCGGGCCGGGCGACCCGGATCTGCTCACCATCAAGGCGCTGCGCGCGCTGCAGGATGCCGACGTCGTGTTCTACGACGAACTGGTCTCGCCGGAAATTCTCGATCGCGTGCGCCGCGACGCTTCGCGCATTCCGGTCGGCCGCCGCGTCGGCAAGCCCGGCATCGGCCAGGATGCAATCAACAAGCTGATGATCGAGGCTGCCAAGGCCGGACAGCGCGCGGTGCGGCTGAAGGGGGGCGATCCCTTCATCTTCGGCCGCGGCGGCGAGGAGATCGAAGTGTTGCACGCAGCCGGCGTCGCCTGTTCGGCGGTGCCCGGCATTACCGCAGGGCTCGGCGCCGCCGCGCAATTCGAGGCACCGCTGACCTATCGGCATGAAGCGCTGCGCATCACTTTCCTGACCGCGCACAAGGCAAAGGACGCCGAGAACGTCGACTGGTCGGTGCTGACCGACAGGAAGATGACCATCGTGGTCTATATGGGCATGACGGCTGCACCGTCGGTGCGCGCAGGGCTCTTGGCCGCGGGCCGGTTGCCGCAAACGCCCGTCGGTGTGTTCGCGCGGGTGACGCGGCCGGACGCCCAGGCCGTGGTCGGTACGCTCGAAAACCTTCCCGCGCTGGTCGAGAAAATCGATGGCGGTCCCGCCATCCTCATCATCGGCGACGTCGTCGCGCATTCCGCGCCGTGGCGCCAGTCCAACCTCAATCAAGTCATCTCCAAACTGCTGGATGCTGCTGAATGACCTCTCCGCTTCAACAAAAAATCAAGATCACGGGCCCGTCGATGGTTACCGCCAACCGTACGTCGGATGGCGTCGTGATCTATCGCACCGCCAAGCAAGGCTGGTCGGCGAGCCTGTCGGACGCCGCGATCGTCCGCACCTCCGATGAGGCGCGGGCGCTGCTGGCCGAAGCCAATGCCGACGACGTCGGCGCGGTCGGCGCCTATATCGCGCCGGTCGAGCTCAAGGACGGCGGGGAGATCAAGCCCGGCAACCTTCGCGAACGCATTCGCTCGAAGGGCCTCACCATCGACCTTCTTCCGGCCTGAGGCTGATCCATCATGTACGCATATGACGAGCTCGATCGCACGCTGATCAACGAACGCGTGTCTGAATTTCGCGATCAGGTGAAGCGCCGCCTCTCCGGCGAGCTTACCGAGGACGAATTCAAGATGCTGCGACTGCAGAACGGCGTCTATCTGCAACTGCACGCCTACATGTTTCGCGTCGCCATTCCCTACGGCACGCTGTCGTCGAAGCAGTTGCGGCGGCTCGCCCATGTGGCGCGGCGCTACGACCGCGGCTACGGCCATTTCACCACGCGCCAGAACATCCAGTTCAACTGGATCAAGCTTTCCGAACTGCCGGATGCGCTCGCCGAACTCGCCGAGGTCGGCATCCACGCGATGCAGACGTCCGGCAACAACATGCGCAACGTCACCTCGGACCAGTGGGCCGGCGTCGCGCCCGGCGAGGTCGAGGATCCCCGCATCTGGTCGGAGATCCTGCGCCAGCACACCACGCTGCATCCGGAATTCTCGTTTCTGCCGCGCAAGTTCAAGATCGCGATCACCGCGTCCGAGCATGATCGTGCCGCGATCAAGGTCCACGACATTGGCCTGCGCCTGCACAAGAACGCAGACGGCGAGACCGGCTTCGAGGTGCTGGTCGGCGGCGGCTTGGGCCGCACGCCGTTCATCGCCAAGACCATCAAGCCGTACGTAGCCGGCCGCGATATCCTGAGCTATGTCGAGGCGATCCTGCGCGTCTACAACCAGTACGGCCGCCGCGACAACATCTACAAGGCGCGCATCAAGATCCTGGTCCATGAGCTCGGCATCGAGAAGTTCGCCCGCGAAGTCGAGGAGGAATGGAAGCAGATGGGCCACGGCGCCCTGACGCTCGATCATTCCGTCGTCGAGGAAGTGCGCTCGCGCTTCTCCTATCCTCCTTACGAAAAGCTGCCGCACATGCCGGACGAGCTGAAGCAGGCCGCGCATGATCCGCTGTTCGAGCGCTGGCGCAAGAACTCGGTGGCCCCGCACAAGGTTCAGGGCTATTCGATCGTAACGCTGTCGCTGAAGCCGGTGGGCGGTCCGCCCGGCGACGCTACTGCCGACCAGATGGATGCGGTCGCCGATCTCGCCGACAGGTATTCGTTCGGCGAAATCCGCGTCGGCCATGAGCAGAACCTGGCGCTGCCGCATGTCGCCAAGCGCGACTTGCCGCAGTTGTGGAAGGCGCTCGACCGCATCGGGCTCGCCACGCCGAATGTCAACCTGGTCACCGACATCATCGCCTGCCCGGGGCTGGATTACTGCTCGCTGGCCAATGCGCGCTCGATTCCGATCGCGCAGGAATTGACCCGACGCTTCGCCAATCACGACACCGCCGAAATGATCGGCCGTCTGCACATCAACATCTCCGGCTGCATCAATGCCTGCGGGCATCACCATGTCGGCCATATCGGTATTCTCGGCGTCGAGAAGAACGGCGAGGAATTCTACCAGATCACGATCGGCGGCCGTGCCGACGAGAACGCGCAGATGGGCGCGCTGATCGGTCCGGCCGTTCCCTATGCGGAAGTTGCCGACGTGATCGAAGACATTGTCGAAGCCTATTTGGCGCTGCGCGACCGTCCCGAGGAGCTGTTCGTCGATACGGTGAAGCGTCTGGGCGTCGAGCCTTTCAAGGAGCGGGTCTATGCCACTCGTTAAGAACGGAAGAATCACCACCGATCTGTTCGTCCATGTCGCCGACGGCGCGGAACTGCCTGGCGACGGCGACATCCTGATTTCGGCGGAACGCTTTCTCGCCGATCCCGACATCTTGTCGCGCCGTCCGGGCAAGACCGGCGTGGTCTGGCCGAACAATCGCGCCGTCGACGATCTCGTGCCTTATCTTGAACGCCTTGCCGCTGTCGCGCTGGTGTTTCCGACCTTCCGCGACGGCCGCGCCTACAGCCAGGCGCGCCTGTTGCGCGAACGGCATGGCTATGACGGCGAGCTGCGCGCCACCGGCCAGGTGCTGCGCGACCAGTTCGTATTCATGTCGCGCGCCGGCTTCGACGCCTTCGAGGTGAAGAAGGACGCCGATGCCGACGCCTTCGCCGAGACCATGAAACGCTATTCGGTGTTTTACCAGCCGACCGGCGACGGCCGCCTCACCGCGCTCAATCGGCGGATGCAGTTGCGTCATTCGGAGAGTGCCGGCCAGTGACCATGATCTTACGGAACGCCCTCAGCGCGGATGCGGCGATCTTGCATTCGGCGCAGACGCTCGACCATGCCTTGCGCGACGCGTCGCCGGCGCATGTCATTGAAACGGCGCTCCGGACCGTCGGCCGCGAACAGCTTGCGCTGGTGTCGTCGTTCGGTACGGAATCGGCGGCGCTGCTCAAGGTAATGGCGGACGTCGATCCTGCGATTCCCGTGATCTTCCTCGATACCGGATGGTTGTTCGAGGAGACGCTCGCCTATCGCGACACGCTGATCGCGACACTCGGGCTTCGCGACGTCCGCTCGATCAAGCCGCTGGAAGAAGCGCTTTCACGCCAGGATCCCGATCGCGAGTTGTGGTTTTCCGATCCCGACGCCTGTTGCCGTATCCGCAAGGTGGAGCCGCTGGCGCGGGCGCTGAAGCCGTTCTCGGCCTGGATCAACGGGCGCAAGCGTTTTCAAGGCGGCGCGCGCGCCGGGATTCCCGTCGTCGAGGAAGACGGCGCGAAGCTGAAATTCAATCCCTTCGCCAACGTGTCGCGCGAAGAGATCGAGGCGATCTACAAGCTTGCCAAATTGCCGCCGCATCCGCTGGTCGCCTCGGGCTACCTGTCGGTCGGGTGCATGCCGTGTTCCAGCCGGACCTCGCCGGACGAGGAGGCTCGCGCTGGCCGCTGGCGCGGCAGAGCCAAGACGGAATGCGGCATCCACACGATGAAAACTTCCTAGAATTCGGCCTTCATAGGACAACGAGGCTGCGGAACCGCAAACAATAAAATGCGGTTTCGTTGACTAAGCGACCTTTCGTCGCGACTTATGCCTCCGTGCCTTGATGGTATGCTTCATCAAGCCGAATGGAGATCAACGATGATCCGTCGCATTCTGCCGCTCGTTGCTGGGTTGCTCTGGGCAAGCTCGGCCTTCGCTGCCGATTACACCCTGCTCAACGTGTCCTACGACCCGACGCGTGAGCTCTATGCCGACTTCAACAAGGCGTTTGTGGCGGCCTACAGCAAGGAGACCGGCAAGAGCGTCGAGATCAAGCAGTCGCATGGCGGCTCGGGCTCGCAGGCGCGTGCCGTGATCGACGGCCTGCAGGCGGATGTCGTCACGTTGGCGCTGGCCTATGACATCGACGCTATCGCCGCCAAGGGCCTGGTGGCTCCCGAATGGCAGAAACGTTTGTCGCTCAATGCCTCGCCTTACACCTCGACGATCGTGTTCCTGGTGCGCAAGGGTAACCCCAAGGCGATCAAGGATTGGGACGATCTGATCAAGCCCGGCGTGCAGGTGATTACGCCGAACCCGAAGACCTCGGGCGGCGCGCGCTGGAACTACCTGGCGGCGTGGGGCTTTGCTGAAAAGAAATTCGGCTCCGCCGACAAGGCGAAGAAGTTCGTCGCCGATCTCTTCAAGAACGTCCCGGTGCTCGACACCGGCGCGCGCGGCTCGACGGTGACGTTTGTCGAGCGCGGGGTGGGCGACGTGCTGCTGGCGTGGGAGAACGAGGCGTTCCTGGCGCAGCGCGAGTTCGGCAAGGACAAGTTCGAGATTGTGGCTCCGCCGCTGTCGATTCTCGCCGAGCCGCCGGTGGCTGTCGTCGACAAGGTTGCTGACAAAAAAGGCACCCGCGCCGTAGCCGATGCCTATCTGAAGCATTGGTATACCAAGGAGGGTCAGGAAATTGCCGCACGCAATTCCTACCGTCCGCGTGATTCGGAAATCGCGAGGGAATACGAAAAATCCTTCGCGAAGGTCGAACTTTTCACGATCGACGACGTTTTCGGTGGTTGGACCAAGGCGCAGAAAGATCACTTCGGCGAAGGCGGCATTTTCGACCAGATTTACAAGAATTGATCTGGCCAACGGCCAGCCGTAGCGAAGGGGGATTTGTGAGCACAGCGGTCGCGCGGCGAAGCAGCCTGCCAGGGTTCGGTCTCACCATGGGACTGACCCTGACATGGCTTTCCGTTATTATCCTCATTCCGCTCGCCGGTCTCTTTCTCAAGACGCTCGAGCTCTCGCCAATACAGTTCTGGGAAATTCTCACCAGCCGCCGCACCCTGAATGCGCTGAAGATTTCGTTTGGCCTTTCCTTTGCGGCGGCCTGCGTCAATTTGGTGATGGGCACGATCATCGTTTGGGCGCTGGTGCGGTATCGCTTTCCCGGCCGGCGGCTGTTCGACGCCATCGTCGACATTCCCTTTGCGCTGCCGACTGCGGTTGCCGGCGTGGCGCTGACGCAGTTGTTCGCGCAGAAGGGCTGGCTGGGGGCGCCGCTGGCTGAGCTCGGCATCAAGGTTGCGTTCACGCCGATCGGCATTTTCATTGCGATGGTTTTCATCGGCATCCCCTTCGTGGTGCGCACGGTGCAGCCCGTGCTGATCGATCTCGATCCCGAAATCGAGGAAGCGGCCGCGAGTCTTGGCGCCAACCGCTGGCACACCGTGTTCCGGGTGATCATGCCAAGCCTGATTCCGGCGCTATTGACCGGCTTTGCGCTGGCGTTTGCCCGCGCGGTCGGTGAATACGGTTCGGTGATCTTCATCGCCGGCAATCTGCCGAACGTGTCGGAAATCGCGCCGCTCCTGATCGTGATCCGGTTGTCCGAATTTCGCTATGCCGATGCGACGGCGATCGCCGTTGTCATGCTGCTGGCTTCGTTCGTGATCATCTTCGCCGTCAACCGCCTGCAACGCTGGGCGCAAACCCGCATTCCCGCGCACTGAGGGCCGGTCGATGTCGACGCAAACGAGCTTTGTGACTCCGGCGGCCCGGCTGCAGGCTTACGCCTCTACGGCGGATCTCGCCGTTTCCCCACCATCTGCCCGCAAAGTCAGCGACCGCGCCCGCCAGGCTGCTGCCTCCAGGGATCTGCGAAGCGAGCCCGGGCCGATCCGGTTCATCATCATTGCGCTCGCGCTGTCCTTTCTCACGATTTTCGTCGTGCTGCCGCTGGTGGTGGTGTTCGCATCGGCCTTTTCCAAGGGCATCAACGCCTATTTCGCGGCGCTTGCCGAGCCGGAGGCCCTGTCGGCGATCAAGCTTACTTTGCTGGTGGCGGCGATCTCGGTCAGCCTCAATCTGGTGTTCGGCGTGATCGCAGCCTGGGCGATCGCAAAGTTCGATTTTTCCGGCAAGACCTTTCTGATCACGCTGATCGACCTGCCGTTCTCGGTCAGTCCGGTCATCTCGGGCCTCGTCTTCGTGCTCCTGTTCGGCGCGCAGGGCTATTGGGGCACATGGCTGCAGGCGCACGACATCCACATCCTGTTCGCCGTGCCGGGCATCGCACTGGCAACGATCTTCGTGACGTTTCCCTTCGTCGCCCGCTCGCTCATTCCGCTGATGCAGGAGCAGGGCACGCAGGAGGAAGAGGCCGCGATCTCGCTCGGAGCGTCAGGCCTGCAGACCTTCTTCCGCGTCACTCTGCCCAATATCAAATGGGGCCTGTTGTATGGCGTACTGCTGTGCAACGCGCGCGCCATGGGCGAGTTCGGCGCGGTGTCGGTCGTCTCTGGCCATATCCGCGGCGAGACCAACACCATGCCACTGCTGGTCGAAATCCTCTATAATGAGTATCAATTCGTGGCGTCGTTTGCGATTGCCTCGCTCCTGGCGATGCTGGCCCTGATCACGCTGGTCGTGAAGACCGTTCTCGAACAGCGTCTGGACGAAGGACAAACCCCAGAAGGACGATCTGAGTGACAATTGAAGTCAAAAACATCGTCAAGAAATTCGGCTCGTTTGCCGCGCTCGACAATGTCGATCTGAAAGTCGGCAAGGGCGAATTGCTGGCGCTGCTCGGCCCGTCCGGTTCGGGCAAGACGACGCTGCTCCGCATCATTGCCGGGCTCGACTGGCCGGATGCCGGCGAGGTCACGATCGATGGCGAGGACGCGCTCGGCCACGGCGCGAGCGAGCGCCATGTCGGATTCGTGTTTCAGCACTACGCGCTGTTCCGCCACATG
Source organism: Bradyrhizobium sp. CSA112 (assembly GCF_029051645.1). Lineage (GTDB taxonomy): Bacteria > Pseudomonadota > Alphaproteobacteria > Rhizobiales > Xanthobacteraceae > Bradyrhizobium. The sequence goes on along the minus strand of NZ_JAACFS010000004.1, from coordinate 366,785 downwards.
ACGGTGTTCGAGAATGTCGCCTTTGGCCTGCGCGTGCAGCCGCGCGCCGTGCGCAAGGACGAAGCCACGATCCGCGCCCGCGTCAAGGAATTGCTCGACTTGGTGCAGCTCGACTGGCTGGCCAACCGCTATCCGAGCCAGTTGTCCGGCGGCCAGCGGCAACGCATTGCGCTGGCGCGCGCGCTTGCGATCGAGCCGCGCATCCTGCTGCTCGACGAGCCTTTTGGCGCGCTCGATGCCAAGGTGCGCAAAGAGCTGCGGCAATGGCTGCGCTCGCTGCATTCGGAAATCCACGTCACCTCGATCTTCGTCACCCACGACCAGGAAGAGGCGCTCGAAGTCGCCAACCGCGTCGTTGTGATGGACAAGGGCCGTATCGAGCAGATCGGCACGCCCGGCGATGTCTATGACAATCCCGCCACCGCCTTCGTCCACGGCTTCATCGGCGAATCCATCGTGCTGCCGGTGGAGGTTGCCGGCGGCTCGGTGCGGCTCGGCGGCCAGCCGCTCAATATCACCGCCGATGGCGCGGCCCCCGGCGCCTCAAAGCTGTTCGTCCGCCGCCACGACATGCAGATTGGGCCGGCCGGAACCGGCTCGCTGGAGGGCGCGGTGCGCCATGTCCGCTCGTTCGGTCCGATCCAGCGGGCGGAGATCGCGCTGTCGGGCGGTGAGGGCAAGACCGTGATTGAGATCGACGCCCCGCGGGACCGGGAACTCCAGGCCGGCGAGATCATCGGTCTGCAGCCCCGCCGCTACCGAATCTTTGCTGCCCAGGATTGATTTCGTAGCCCAGTAGCCCGGATGGAGCGCAGCGTAATCCGGGGCTGCTTGCCACGCGGACGGACCGTTCCCGGATTGCGCTTCGCTTCATCCGGGCTACCCGCGCCAAATGTTGCTGTCATTCCGGGTTCGATGCTGCGCATCGCCCCGGAATGACACCCCGTTCACCATTCAGCCACGGTTGGTATGCAACAACGGCCGTCCAGCCTTCGGGGATTCTTTGGGGGATTCTATCAGTGAAACGGGCGACTACCGCGATTATCGGGCTCTTGCTGCTTGCCGGCTGCTCGGCAGACGTCAAAATCCCGGATCAGCCGGCCATGTATCTCGACATGGCGCAACCCGGCGCCACGCTCGATCCGGCCGCTGCGGCGATCATGATCTCGCAATACCGCCAGAACAACGGCCTCGGCGCCGTGGTGGTCGATCCCGAGCTGATCAAGCTCGCCGAGCAGCAGTCCCGGGCGATGGCGGCACGCAACAAGATGGACCACAATGTGAAGGGCCCGCTGGAGAAGCGGCTCGGCGCTTCCGGCTATCCAGCGACGCTCGCGGTCGAAAATGTCTCGGCTGGATACCACACCCTGGCGGAGGCCTTCTCCGGCTGGCGCGATTCGCCGCCCCACAAGGCGAATATGCTCAAAAACGGTGTCACAAAATTGGGCATCGCGGCGACTTATGCTCCAGGCACCAAATACAAGGTGTTCTGGACGCTCATCCTTGCATCAACCTGAAGCAGGTCCGGAACACGGGCGTCGCGCCTCACGAGGCGATAAACTCGGCGTGATCCTTGCTTCCGATCTCGCTGATTGACGCCGTCGCGAACTGCCGCCACGGTGCCGCTGTCATTGTCTACTCGCCGACGGTCACGATGGATCTTTCCGACTCTGCGCCAGCCACGACACCCGCCATGGCGCAGCGCGTACTGGTGCTGCAAGGTGGCGGTGCGCTCGGCTCCTATCAGGCGGGTGCCTTTCAGGCGCTGTGCCGCTCGGGCTTCGAACCGGAATGGGTCGCAGGCATTTCGATTGGCGCCGTCAACGCCGCGATCATTGCCGGCAACGGCCCTGAAACGCGCGTCGATCGCCTCAAGGAATTCTGGGAGATGGTGTCATCTCCGGTGCCGTGGAATCCGGTCGCATCGGGCGATCGGGCGCGCTCGCTGTTCAACGAAACCAGCGCCGCCCTGATCGCTACCTTTGGCGTGCCCGGCTTTTTCACGCCGCGGATTCCCCCGGCGCCGTTGTGGCCGCCGGGCAGCCCGCAGTCGCAGAGCTATTACGACACCGCGCCCTTGAAGAAGACGCTGGAACGGCTGGTCGACTTCGATCGCATCAACGATCTGAAAATGCGGCTCAGCGTGGGCGCAGTCGGCGTGGCCTCGGGCAATCTCAGATATTTCGACAATTTCGAGTTCAGAAAACTCGGCAAGAAGATCGGGCCGGAGCACATCATGGCCTCCGGCGCGCTGCCGCCGGGCTTTCCATCCATCGTCATCGAAGGCGAGCACTATTGGGACGGCGGCATCGCCTCCAACACGCCGCTCGACTATGTGCTGGCTGGGGAAAACAACCGCGATCTTCTGATCTTTCAGGTCGACCTGTTCAGCGCGCGCGGCGAAGTGCCGACATCGCTGCTCGAAGCCGCCGAGCGAGAAAAGGACATCCGTTATTCCAGTCGCACTCGCATGACTACCGACAAGAACAAGCAGATACACAACGCGCGGAAAGCGCTGCGCGAGCTGCTTGGAAAGCTGCCCGATCACCTCAAGAGCGATCCATCGGTGGAAGTCCTTTGCAACGCGGCGAGGGAAAACACTGTCACCGTCGTGCACCTGATCTACAAGAGCAAGAACTACGAAACCTCGTCCAAGGATTACGACTTTTCGCATGTCGCCATGGTCGAGCACTGGAACGCTGGCGTCCGTGACGTTCATCTTTCGATGCGTCACAAGGATGTGCTGGAGCGTCCGCAATCAGACGAGACCATGATGGCCTACGATATGACGGGGGATATTCCGAAGTCCCCCGGAGCCAAGCAGGAGTGAATGGAATGGGTACGTTAAAAGGCAAGACCGCTGTCGTGACCGGCTCGACCAGCGGCATCGGATTGGCTTACGCGCGCGCTTTCGCCGCCGCCGGCGCCAATGTTGTGCTCAACGGCATGGGCGTGCCGGCCGATATAGAGCGCGAGCGCTCCGGCATCGAGACCGATTTCAAGGTCCGGGCCGTGCATTCGCCCGCCGACATGACCAAGCCCGCCGAGATCGCCGAAATGATAGCGCTTGGCGAGAAGACTTTTGGCGCGGTCGATATCCTCGTCAACAATGCCGGCATCCAGTTCGTATCGCCGATCGAGGAATTCCCGCCCGAGAAGTGGGAAGCCATCATCGGCATCAACCTGTCGTCGGCGTTTTACAGCATCCGCGCCGCGGTGCCCGGCATGAAGAAGCGCGGCTGGGGCCGCATCATCAACACGGCTTCCGCTCACTCGCTGGTCGCTTCGCCGTTCAAGTCGGCCTATGTCTCGGCCAAACACGGCATCGCGGGTCTCACCAAGACGGTGGCGCTGGAGCTTGCGACTTTCAAGATCACCTGCAACTGCATCAGCCCGGGCTATGTCTGGACGCCGTTGGTCGAGAAGCAGATTCCCGACACCATGAAGGCGCGCAACATGACCAAGGAGCAGGTCATCAACGATGTGCTGCTGGAGGCGCAGCCGACCAAGGAATTCGTGACCTCGGAGCAGGTCGCAGCGCTTGCGCTGTTCCTGTGCAGCGACGATGCCGCCCAGATCACCGGCGCCAATCTGTCGATCGACGGCGGTTGGACCGCGGCGTAGGGAAGATGCATGCCAGGAGCACGCTCTAACGGGCGGTGCTCCCGGTAACGGCTGCGACGCTCTCCGTCGAGAAATGCAGCTCGTTGACGACAAGCTTGCCGGCGACCAGAACCAGAACCGAGGCCAGCACCAGCCTCAACACGGTCTCCGGCACCCGAACCGCACAATAACTGCCGATAACGATGCCAGGCAATGAGCCTATCAGCAGCACACCCATGAGCGCCCAATCAACGGAACCCAGCGCCCAGTGGCCGATGCCCGCCACCAGCGTCAGCGGCACCGCGTGCGCGATGTCGGAGCCGACGATGCTTGCCATCGGCAGGCGCGGATAAAGCAGCAGCAGCGCGGTTACCCCAACTGCGCCGGCACCCACCGACGAGATCGAGACCAGCACGCCCAGCGCTACGCCGACCATCACGGTCGCGCTGCCGGTCGTCGAGGCATCGAGCCGTTCCATACGCCGGCGGTATCGATCCATTATCGCCTTGCGGAAGATCAACGATGTCGCGGTGAGGATGAGCGCAAAGCACAGCACCAGATTGATCAGGCTGCGCGCGGATGCCCCGTTGAGGTCGAGCTGCCACAGCACGAGCAGCGTCACTATGCTCGCCGGGATGCTACCGCTGGCGAGGCGCATTACGGCCGGCCAGTGAATGCTGCGGGCCCAGCCATGCACCACGCTGCCGCCGGCCTTGGTAGCCGCAGCGTATAGCAGATCAGTGCCGACGGCGGTCGCTGGATGAATGCCGAACAGCAGGATCAGCAACGGCGTCATCAGGGAGCCGCCACCGACACCCGTCATTCCGACCAGCACGCCGACGCCGAATCCCGATGCAACGTACAGTGGATCAATCATTTCCAGGATCAGATCTCGGTTCCAGTGCTCAACTATATATCAACGTCGGTACAGCCGTTCCATCTCTCGCAAAGGATCGAAGGAAATAAGAATGTTTCATGCGAACAGGGGACTTCGTTGGATATTTTCCCCATTATGCCAGCAATCGACGATAGCTGCGTCCTGCGGCTTCAAATGAGGCAGATGCAAGGCGTAGGCTGAACCGGGGAAACGGAAAAAGCCGATTGCTAACTAATTCAGGGCCAACAGATCAGCGCGGGCGTGGCACTTGCCGTCTCATTGATCTTCCGGATCAGCGCTTACCGAACGCCAGCACATGCAGCCCGAGCCGCCGGCGCACGATCCAGAACAGCAGCACCGTCTCGAACGCCAGCGAGATCGAGGTCGCGGCCGCCGCGCCATGGCCGCCAAAGCGCGGCACCAGCATCACGCACAGCACGAGGTTCATGACGAAGGCGAGTGCATAGGCCAGCGCGCAGATGTGCTGGTGGCCGAGCATGTTCAAGAGCCGCTCGACCGGGCCGATCGCGGATCGCACCACGAGCCCAATAGCGGCAATGAACATGATGTCGTAGCCGACCACGAATTGCGGTCCGAACAGCCACAACAGCGGCTTGCCGAGCGCCAGCAGCAGGACGGTCGCGGCGAGCGACGGCCAGAACGTCCACTGGATCGCGTGCGCCACATAGGCCGACAGCCGCGGCTTGTCGCCCTGCGCGTGATACTCGGCAAAGCGATGCGCCGTCGTCGCCGCCATCGCGTAGTGAATGAATGAGACCAGCGCCAACGTCTTTATGACAGCGAAATAGACGCCGACTTCTTCCGACGAGCGGAACTGCTGCAGCACCAGCACGTCGGTATAGGACAACAGCAGGTAAAATCCTTCGACCATCAGGATCGGAAGTGAGACCGCGAGCCAGCCGCGGAAATCATAGGCCTTCGGACCGGGCTCGATATGGCCGCTGAGCCTGCGGTTCAGCACGACCATCTGGCCGATCATCGCGGTCCATACCGCCGCGGCGCTCGCCCACATCGCGGCGGTGGCGCCGAGATTGAAGCCGAGCACGAAGGCGCCGGCGGTGAGGCCGATGATCAGCGACTGCCTCACAATGAATTGCGGCATCAAGCCGAGCTGCATCCAGTCATGCGAGCGGGCGATGCCGTCCTGGGTGTTGGCGACGACAAACGCCGGCAACGTCAGGCAGCCGATATATAGGGGAACGATCGCGTTGGCGTCGATCCACGGCGACAACCCCCTCACCACGCCCGCCAGCAGCAGCGAAACGATGGAGGAGACGGCGAAGGTGATCCAGCGGCTGCCGGAGAGAAAGCCGCGCAGCAGGGCATGTTCGCCGCGCGTTCGATACTCCGGAATGATCTTCTGCGCCGACGCCGAGATACCGAAATCCATCATGCTGCCGAGCAGCAGCACCCAGGTCCAGACATAAACATAGACGCCGTAATCCGAGCCGCCCATCCAGCGCGCCAGCAGGATCTGCGAGAAGTAGGCGAGCGCGGCGCTGAAGACGCGGATGATGAAGATCGTGCCGGCCAGCCGCCTCGTGACGGAGGCTTCATTGGAGCCGCCAAGCAGCGCGCGCAGGCGCGCGATCACGCCGGCGGGCGCGGCGGTTGCGGATTGCGTATCCATCACGGCCACAAGGGTGCATCCCCGAAACGCGCCGCGAGGCGGCGGCGATCGTCGGATGTATCAACCATTCGTTAAGATTCGGTTGGATCGCGGGCTAGCGACGCGCAGTTCCCGGGCGGCGCATCAGGCGCCTTCGGGCCGCGACGTAACGTCACGTTTCAGGGGCGAGATAGCTCCATCACGGCATGTGACGCGCAGTAAGTGGTGCTTCCGCGAACCCAAGCAGGCCCACGCAACCCAGCGCGCTGGAACTTTTCGGAGCTTTTCCAACTTTTAGCCCCTGGCCGCATGGTGCGGCCGGGGAGGAAAGATATGAAACTACTGCTTGTCACTGCTGTAGCGATCACCACCGCGCTGGCCGTCAGCCCGGCTTCTGCCCAGAAGGCTGCTGCCCAGAAGACGGGTTGCACAAGCGAAAACATGGCCAAGCTCGTCGCGTCCGGTAACGCTATGCCTGATAGCCCCGGCAAATTTGCGATGATGAAAGAGATGGGCGCGGCGAATACCGCCATGTCAAAGGGCGACATGCGTAGCGCCTGCAAGAGCTATATGCGCGCCCAGCAAATGAGCGGCCAGAAGAGCTAGGAGGACACACGTTGCTGAAGAGGAGAGCTGCCAAGCGCCGGCTCTCCTCTGACTGGAAGCGTCGCTGCACCGGTGGAAACACCTTGCGGCATCGTGGCGCGGCTGAGCACGTCCGCAGGAGCGGCAGGTCGCGTCAATTCAAACTGACGTTGAACTCGTAGGCCCGGTCACCGCCGACCAGGGTCAGTTTCAGTGCGGCGCCTTCGGGACTGGCGCCGGGCGGCAGGCCGTCGAGTTCGAAGGCAAAGCGTTTGACGCCGGGCGGGCCTTGCTCCACGAGCTTGGGAACCGGCAGCGCCCAGTCGGGCGTCGGCCCCTCGGCGAACAGGTTGACCTCCCTGGCCTCAGGCGCGGTCACGTCGACCAGCACGTTCTTTCCCTCGCGCTTGACGTCGCGGATCGTCAGCGGATTGGGGTCACCCACATTGGCGGGCTTCGGCACCGCATTGAGCGCATCGGACAAGTTGCCGTCCTCGGTGCTGGCCACACTGGCAAAAGCGAGCTCGGCATCGGCTTCGACGGGAATGCAGATCTTGTCGCAGACGGCGTAATTGATGTGGGCGCGCAACGTCACCGGCTTGTCGGCATTTTTGGCGACGATCCGCAACGGCAGCACGACTTGGTGCTTATATCCCAGCGCGGTGCCGCCCGCGCCATCGTCAAATTTCTTCGGTGCCGGCCACAGCACGGTCACGGCCTCGACATTATCCGACTTGGAGAAATCGAAGCGTGGCGGGACGCCGGAATCGCCGGGCGTTCGCCAATAAGTCTTCCACCCCGGCTGCAACTGGATGGCTACGCCGCCGAGCAGCACCGTGCCGCTGCGTGATCCCGCCAGCAACCGGACCGCGGAATGGGCGTCGCGTTGCCACGGCGACGCATCCTCGGCGCGAACTTCCGACGTCGCACACGCTACACATAAGGCGGCGACGCCGAGCGCGGCGCGCAGGGGAACTATCGCAATCATGGAACGTCTTTACAGCCAAGTTTCCAAGCAAACCATTGAATTGCGTGTGATCGGCCGCCGAATGACGCCGGAAGCTTGATTGACAGAAACCGAACCCGATATCAGGATATGAGCCAGCAAGAGAGGCCTTTGCGGATGAGCCCTGAAGGCAAGACACCGAAGTCCGTTCGCCGCAAAGCCGCCGGCTTTGGCGATAATTCGTCCGGCGGCGGTTACATGGATGGCCGGCTGCTGATTGCCATGCCGGTCATGGGCGATCCGCGCTTCGAGCGCTCCGTCATCTATATGTGCGCGCACTCCTCGGAAGGGGCGATGGGCATCATCGTCAACCGTCCGGCCGGCAGCATCGACTTTCCGGGATTGCTGGTGCAGCTCGACATCATCGAGAAGGCCGACCAGATCAAGCTGCCGGAAAACGCCGAGTCCATGCAGGTGCTCAAGGGTGGCCCGGTCGATACCGGCCGCGGCTTCGTGCTGCATTCGAGCGACTTCTTCATCCAGGACGCGACGCTGAACATCGACGACGACATCTGCCTGACCGCGACTGTCGACATCCTCAAGGCGATCGCCAAGGGTACCGGACCGAAGCACGCGATCCTGGCGCTGGGCTATGCCGGCTGGGCGCCGGGCCAGTTGGAAGACGAAATCCAGCACAATGGCTGGCTGCATTGCGACGCCGACCCGGACCTGATCTTCGGCGACGACGTCGACGACAAATACCAGCGCGCGCTGCGCAAGATCGGCATCGATCCCGGCATGCTGTCGAACGAGGCCGGGCACGCGTAGGTGTTTCCAGGAACGTTGTCCCATCCACGGTGTCGTCCCTGCGCACGCAGGGACCCATACGCCGCAGCCTATCCGTGAAATGACGGGACAGCTATCATTTCAGACAATCAACAACGGTGGTTATGGGTCCCTGCGTTCGCAGGGACGACGATGGTTCTGTGGCAACCTACTCCGCCGCCTGCTGCTGCACCGTCGGCTCCGTGCCGGCAACCGTGGCGCGGCGCATGTCGCGGGGTTGCGACTGGTCATAACGCCGCACGCGGTGCATGGTCTGGCGGTTGTCCCACATCACGAGGTCATGCACAGTCCATTTATGGACGTAGACGAATTCCGGCTGCGTGGCGTGCTCGGTGAGGTCGCGCAGCAACAGCCGCGCCTCGGGCATGCTCATGCCTTTGATGGCGCCCGCATGCGATGAGAGGTACAGCGACTTGCGGCGATGCACCGGATGGGTCCGCACCAGCCGCTGCAGCACCGGCTTGAACATCTCTTTCTCTTCGTCGGTATAATCCAGGAAGCCGAGCGAGCCGCGCGAATACATCAGCGAATGCTCGCAGATCAGGTCCTCGATCTCGGCCTTGGTCTCGTCGTCGAGCGCGTCATAGGCCGCGCGCATGTCGGCGAATTCGGTGTTGCCACCCTTCGGGTTCACCACCCGCGCCGACAGCAGCGAAAATTTTGCCGGGATCGGGCGGAACGAGCTGTCGGAATGCCACAGGCAGTTTCCGAGATTGAACAGATGGGTGCGGCTGTCGCGCGGCAGCGGTTTGCCGTCTTTGCCGAGATTGGAGACGTCGTTCAGCCCCGTGGTCAGCCGGTAGTCTTCCTTCTTGGTGATGGTGCCGCCCCGCGCCTTCTCGCGCTCGCCGAAATTCAACGCAAAGGCCAGTTGCTGTTCGTCCGTGATGTCCTGGTTGCGGAACAGCAGCACGGCATATTTGTCCATGCCGGCCTCGATGTCGGCCGCTTCCTGCGGCGTCAGGGGCTTTCGCAAATCAACGCCCGAAACCTCGCCGAAAAAATGCGGATGAAGCTGCCGGATCATGACCGTCATGGCGTCTCTCCAGTATGCGGCGGGCGGTTCGTCCCGCTCTGTTTGAGAGAAAAATTACTGCGTGACGTGTCCAAGTCAACGCTGCGGACGCATGCCCGCTACGCGTTTCGCGCCATCAGACCGCCGTCGACGGGGATCACCGCGCCGGTCAGGAAGGAGGCCGCCGGCAGGCACAGGCTCAGCGTCATGTGCGCCACCTCTTCGGGATCGCCGTAGCGGCCCAGTGCAGTGCGACGCTTGGCGTAGATCGTCTTGTGCTCTTCGGAAATCCGCTCGGTGATCGCGGTGCGGATCGGGCCGGGGCAGATGCAGTTCACGGTGATGCCCTCGCGGCCGAGTTCGACGGCGAGCGAACGCGTCAAACCGATGACGCCGGCTTTCGCTGCCGAATAGGGGCTGTGCAACGCGGTCGCGCCGAGCGCCTCGGTCGATGCGATATTGACGATGCGCGGGCTCTTCGACCGGCGCAAATGCGGCAGCGCAGCCCGGATGATGCGCGGATGCGCAGTCAGCATCACGGCCAGCGCCTTGTCCCAGGCGGCTTCATAGCCGCCGTCGTCGATCGCCACGCGTACAGAGATGCCGGCGTTATTGATGACGATATCGAGGGAACCGAAATGTGCGGCGACGTCGTTGACGACCGTGATGATGTCGTCAGGATTGGCGACGTCGAGAGTCCACGCTTTTGCCGAACCGCCATTCGCTGCGATCTCGCCGGCAACCGCTTGGCTAGCCCTGGCATCCAGATCGGTAACCGCGACATTGGCGCCCTCGGCCGCGAACACCAGCGCAGTGGCGCGGCCCATGCCGCTGGCGGCGCCGGTGACGAGAACGGTCAGGCCTTTGACCGAACGGCTGAGCTCTTTGAAATCTGACATGACGGGATCCCGGCGGGAATGCTGTCGCGTTGCAGGATTGACAAGGCTGGCACCGATCCGCAGACAGGTCAAACGAAGCCGAGCGAGGTGTAACCGTGACCAACATTAGCGGCCTGCGGATTCGTCGTCTGGAGCCTGCTGACGCTGCCTTGTATCGAGAGATACGGCTCGAAGCGCTGCAGAGAAATCCCGAGGCTTTCGGCAGCACGTTTGAGAGAGAAAACGCGCAGCCGCTATCGTGGTTCGAAGCGGCCATTTCCCGCGCGGCTATCTTCGGCGGATTCCTTGATGGTACGCTCGCGGGAATAGCCGGATTTGCCGCACAGGAAGGTACGAAGCACGCGCATAAGGGATTGCTTTGGACCATGTATGTTCGAAGCGCTGCGCGAAAATCCGGGCTTGGGAAAATACTTGTCGCGGCCGTTCTCGACCATGCGCGCGGGCGCGTGGAGGTGGTCCAGTTGAGCGTGGTGACCGAGAATGAAGCGGCGCGCCGGCTTTACGAAGCGATGGGCTTTGTCGCGTACGGCTATGAAAAGCGAGCGCTCAAGCACGACGGCCGATATTACGACGAGGTTCTGATGGTCAAATTCCTCGACGAAGGCTTGAACCAGAAACAACAAGAGGGATCGCAGGAATGAACGAACTGGATTTCAACGGCAAGCAGGTGCTGGTGGTCGGCGGCTCCAGTGGCATCGGTAACGGCATCGCGCAGGCCTTCCGCGCCAGGGGCGCGCATGTCGCCGTTTGCGGCACCCGCGCCAGCGCCGCCGACTATTCGCCCGACGAAGGATCGCATCTCGAAGGGCTCGACTATTTCCGGCTCGACGTCAGCAACGCGCAGGCGATCGAGGCACTGCAACCGCCGTTCGAAAAACTCGACGTGCTGGTGCTGGCGCAAGGCGCGGTGATCTACCGCCGCGGCGAATTCGAAATGGATGGCTTTCGCAAGGTCGTGGAAGTCAACCTGATGAGCCTGATGGCGTGCGCCACCAAATTTCAGGCGATGCTGAGCGCCAGCAAGGGTTCGCTGATCATCGTCAGTTCGACCGCCGCCTATCATTCCACCATGGGTAATCCGGCCTATAATGCCTCGAAGACCGGCGCGGTCGGGCTGACGCGCACGCTCGGCGAGGCGTGGGCCGGCAACGGCATCCGCGTCAACGGCATCGCGCCCGGCCTGGTCGACACCAAGATGACCAAAGCGACGACATCAAATCCGAAACGGCTCGAAGGCGCACTCGAGCGGATACCGTTGAAGCGGCTCGGCACGCCCGCCGACATGGCCGGCGCGGCGCTGTTCCTGGCCTCGCCGCTTTCGTCCTACATTATCGGCCAGACCATCGTGGTCGATGGCGGGCTTATCCTGTGAGCCAAGTCCCTTGAATTGAGGGAATTGCGGCATTTCGAGCGGCAGGAACCCGAACGGGGCTCGCCGGTTAGCTCCCAAGAAAAGCAGAAAAAAGGAGCAACCGCGATGGACAAGGATCGGATTGCCGAATCGGCCAAGGATTTTGCGGGTAAGGTCGAAAGCACCGTCGGCCACATGGCCCGCGACGCCACCGATGCCGCTGTCAGCTACGCCAAGGATGCTTATGAAAGCAGCGGCAATACTGTTCGCAGCGGCCAGCAGGCGGTGGCGAAAACCGTGCAGGAAAATCCGCTCGGCGCGCTGCTGGTTGCAGCCGGAATTGGATTTGCGCTGGCGCTGTTGTTGACGCGCCCGCCGCGCCGCCCGCCGCCACGGTGGCGCTATTACGGATGAGGGCAGTCCTCATTGGTTCGCCCGGCGATGCGCTGCATCGTCTGAAAGATGCGCGAGACTAGCTTCTCACCGTGAGCGGTCAAAAATCATCGTGTGAAATTGCCCGGCGGGACTTCGGCCGATCGTCCGACATTACCTGGCGGGCGCGGCGCGCCTGGCGGCGCAAACGGTCCACGCGGCGGTGCAGCCGCGGGCGGGGCGGGCGGCCGCGGTGCCGCGCCGAAGCCGCCGAAGAAGTCACGCAGCGACGGCCCGTTGTTTTGCGGCGGCCGGATCTGCATCGGCTGCATCGGCGGCCTCTTCTGCTGCTGTAACGTTTGCTGCGGCGGCGGAAGCAAAAGCTGCTTCTGTCCGGGCGCTGCCGTTCCGCCCGGCGCGACGGCTGCGACCGGCGTATCGCCCTTGGCCTGCTCGCGGCCGATTTCCCGGCGCGGCCAGGCGTAATCGTCGGCGCGGCCGGCTGGTGGCGCCAGCGCTTCACCCTTGACCAATGTGCGCGCAGCGAGCCCATCGACGGCCGCCGGTCGCGAGCCGGGACCACCGAGCAACTGATCGGTACCGACCGAAGAGGCCACCAGCGGCAAGACCGGCCCGGCCAGCGGACGCGGCGCCGGCTGGCCGGGCGCGACATTGGCTTCGGGCGCTGCCGGCTCGATCGGCACGGCGATCGGCCCGGAACGCGCGGCAAGCAGGCGCGTCACCTCGCGCTCCACATAATGCGCGAGCTTGCGGGCGCCGGGCTTGGTGAAGAAGACGCCATCGGCCGTGCGCAACTGGCGGATCTGGCCTTCGAAATCGGGACCTTTCTGCAGGAAGCGGCCGGCTTCATCGACAAAGCCGTCCCAGACGTCGACATAGGTGATGCCGGCTTTGCCGGCGCCGTCGCGATACAGTGCATCGAGGAACAGCATGTCGGACGTTCCGCGTTGCCCGCGGATCGCAGGCAGGCCGACCCACAACACCGGCACGCCCTTGGATTTCAGCACCCCAATCAGTTCTTCGATCTTCTTGGCGTAGAGCTCGACCCAGCGCTCGTCGCGGAAATCGTAGAGCCCGCCGCCCGCGCGTGCGCTCTTTTCCAGCGTCTGCGTGTCGTTGTCGGCGGCGTCGTCGGGCGACAATTCGGCGTCGGCCGGCTTGTCGTCGCGTTTTGCCGTGTCAGTCGAGCCGTCCGGCTTCGGCTTTGCGTCCGCCGGCTTGGCATCCGGCTTGCCGCGCGCGTCCTTCTTGTTGTCTTCCTTCTTGTCGGCCTTCTTTTCGCTGATCGCCTCACGAATCGCCTGGCGGTCGTGGAGGCCGAGCATGACGACGATGGCGTCCGGCTTTTCGGTAGCGAGGATGCCCTTGGCGGCGGCGGCCCAATCAGCGGGCTCACCGCGCGGCTGATACTTGATCAGGCCGGAGACGGTCTTGTGCTTGCGGATCACGCCCATGTCGGGCTGCTCGGCATAGGCGTCTTCCAGGCCATAGCCGAGCCAGTCCGCCATGGCATCGCCCAGCACCAGCACGTTACGTTCCGGCACCGTGTCGCGCTTGGCGGGCGCCGGCGCGCGGGAAAAATCCTGGCGCGGCGCCTGCTGGGGCGTTTGCTGGGACGGCCCAAAGAAATCGCCGCCGAACCAGCCGCCGCCACGTTGTGGCGCTTGCCGCTGCGGCGGACCGCCGAAGCCGCCGAAATTGAAAAACTGCGCGGAGGCCGGACCGGCAATCCCGATCAGAAGCGCGATCGCAACCGCCAGCGCCACCAGGGGGCCGGTCTCGGTGAACACGCGCAAAAAGGACTTTGGCTTTTGCATCCGGCTCGGTCGCAAATGGGTCATGAAGCGTTCAAACATAGCAGCGAAATCGGGCCGCAAGCGGGCAGATTTTGTATTCATAAACCGGGGTTCCGGGCTGACCGTCAAGGCTCCTGCAAAATCGTGGTTGTCAGGGTTACTTTCGGGGTCGAAAGCAGGATTTAGCGACCCCGCAGCCGCTCCAGGACGTCGGAAGACGCAAATCCGTCCGCCGGCGCCCCGATCGAGGCCTGGAAATTGCGCAGCGCCTCGCGCGTCTGGCCACCGAACTGGCCGTCCGGCGTGCCGCGGTAGAAGCCGCGCTGGGCCAGGAGTTGCTGCAGTTCCAGCCGCTCCGCCCGCGACAGCACCCGTTCCTGGCGCGGCCAGGGTTGCACGAAGGCGGGTCCGCCGCGCAGGCGGTCGGCAAAATGGCCGATTGCCAGCGCGTAGGCCTCCGCCGGGTTGTATTTCATGATCACCCGGAAATTCTGCAGCATCAGGAAGCCGGGTCCCTGGGTGCCGGCCGGTGCCAGCAGGTAAGCTTTTTCAGTCGAATCCGGGAACGGCTTGCCGTCGGCCCGCTTCAGTCCCTGGCTCTGCCATTGCGCTATTGTCATCGCCTTGGACTTGTCCGCCAGCATGAAATTAAAACCCTCCGGCAGCACCACCTCATAGCCCCAGCTCCGGCCGGTCTGCCAACCGTCCTTCTTGAGGTTGTTGGCGGTGGAGGCGATCAGGTCGGCGGCGTTGTCGACGACGTCGCGGCGGCCGTCGCCGTCGGCATCGACGGCGTAGCGCTTGAAGGCGGTCGGCATGAACTGCGTCGGCCCGAACGCGCCGGCCCAGGAGCCGCGCATCTGTTCGGGGCGCAGATCGCCGCGGTTGAGAATTTCCAGCGCGGTGAGGAATTCGTCCTTGAAATACGCCTGGCGACGGCCGATGCAGGCCAGCGTCGCCGTCGAATTCACCACGTTGCGGTCGCCCATCTGCGTCGAGTAATTGGATTCGATTCCCCAGATCGATGCGATCGCGTAGCGATCGACGCCGGAGGCTTTCTCCGCCGCGTCGAACTGCGGCTTATACGTTGCAAGGATCTCGCGCCCCTTGGCGAGGCGGTTGTCGTTCACGAGGATGTCGAGATAGTCCCAGATCGCCTTGGTGAATTCGGGCTGCGAATCCATCAGGTCCATGATGCGCAAATCAGGCTCTAGGCCTGCGGTGAAGCGCTCGAAATTTTGCTGGGTGATGTTGCGCCGTGCGGCATCCGGCCACATCGAGGCGACACAATTTTGAAAATTCGCCGCGGCTTGCCGGATCGCGGCCGCAGTCATCAGGGGATGGCCGGAGGCGCCGTCCTCACCGCTCCACGGCGGTGGGCCTCCTTCCGGATTAGGTGCGGCCTGCGCTGTCGGACCGGATTTCGGGCCTGAGAAGATGTTGCCGAAAAAGTTCGAAACCCCGTTGCCGGGGGATTGGGCTTGAGACTGGCCGCTGGAACACAATAGCGCGGCCGCGATTATGATCGCGGCGGCTCGATTGTTCATCGCTCGTTCCATCACACCCATGCCGTTTCCGTCCGTCGCAACCAATCCGTGCCAGAAGGCCCTGCCACGGTTTCCAATAGCTTAACAGAGGGGATTTTGTTGTCGCGCCCGGCGCGCGCAAGGGGAGGCGAAACGCCACCATACATCCGCCTTTGTTCAGGGGTGCAAACCGGCTATCAACGTGCAATCAAAGCACTTTCCTCATTTCTAAGGCTCTCGATATCCCATGAAAATCCGTAAAGCCGTCTTCCCGGTCGCCGGCCTCGGCACCCGCGTCCTGCCCGCCACCAAGGCGATGCCGAAGGAAATGCTGACGATCGTCGACAAGCCGCTGATCCAGTATGTGGTCGACGAGGCCAGGGAGGCCGGGATCGAGCATTTTGTTTTCGTCACCGGGCGGAACAAGGGCGTGATCGAGGATCATTTCGACCGGATGTTCGAGCTCGACACCACGCTGGCTGTGCGCGGCAAAAAGGCCGAGCAGGACATCCTGGCGCGCGACCAGCCCGAAGCCGGCGCCATGAGTTTCACCCGGCAGCAGGCACCGCTCGGTCTTGGACACGCGGTCTGGTGTGCGCGCGACATCGTCGGCGACGAGCCGTTCGCGGTGGTGCTGCCGGACGAACTGGTGCTGAATAGCCCGGGTTGCCTGAAGCAGATGGTCGAGGCCGCGGCAAAACTCGGCGGCAAGTCCAACCTGCTCGCGGTGGAAGCCGTGCCTGACGATCTCACCCATCAATACGGCATCTGCGGTGTCGGCAAGCGGCTCGCCAAAAACATGTTCGAGGTCGACGGCATGGTGGAGAAACCGCCGAAGGGTACCGCGCCGTCAAACCTCTCCATCACCGGGCGTTACATCCTGCAGCCGGAAATCTTCAAGATTCTCGAGACCCAGGAGCGCGGCGCCGGCAACGAGATCCAGCTCACCGATGCGATGAAAACCCTCGCGAAGACGCAAAAGTTCTACGGTGTCGAGTTCGCGGGCGAGCGGCACGATTGCGGTTCGAAATCCGGCTTCCTGCGCGCCAACATCGCCTACGGCATGGCGCGCCCCGATCTGCGCGACGGCCTGCGCGCGGAGATGAAGAAGTATCTGGAGGAGTGAGGAGAGCAGCGCGACGCGCTGCTCTCGTCATTCCCGGGCGCGCGTAGCGCGAACTATGGTGCGCACTTGCGCACCTGAGAATCTCGAGCCGCATCGATTCTTTTCCAACGACCTCGGGATTCCGGGTTCGGCTGCGATGCAGCCGCCCCGGAATGACGTTTTGTCAGCCTTAAGCCACCAGCGCCAGCTGCGGGATCGCGGCGACCACCGACTGATTGCGGCCGTTGGCCTTGGCCGCGTAGAGCGCCTTGTCGGCCGCTTCGATGAGAAAGGGCCACTCGATTGCCGCCGTGGGCGTCATGCTCGCCACGCCGACGCTGACCGTCGTGACATTGGGGTCTTCCGCCCATTGCTCGACCTTCGAGCGGATGGTTTCGGCGACCGTGAACGCTTCCACCGCCGAGAGGCCCGGCAACAGTACCGCGAATTCCTCGCCGCCATAGCGCGCCGCGCAGTCGCCGGCCCGCCGCACCGCGTCCGAAATGCAGATCGCAATGCCGACCAGCACCTGGTCGCCGGCCTGATGTCCAAACGTGTCGTTATAGGACTTGAAATGATCGGCATCGATCATCAGGATCGCGACCGGCGTCCTGTTGCGCGCCGCCCGCCGCCATTCCGCATCGATCTCGATATCGAATTTGCGCCGGTTCTTCAGGCCGGTGAGCGCATCGGTCGTTGCCAGCTCCTCCAGCTTGTCCTCGGCTTCCGCGCGGCGGCCGATCTCGCGCGCGAGAAACAGCGTGGTGCCGATCACGAACAGGATCAGCACGATCATGATCGCGCCGATCCGGACGACTTCCCTTTGCCAGAGATGGAGGATGCTCGCCAGCGGCTTTCCGACCACGACAAAAAACAGACTTGTGGTGCCGGCGCGAACGTAGAGCCGCGGGGTGGGATCCACCGGACCGACGCCGGCATAAGATCCTCCTTCCCTCAGGTTTGCCGGATTCCACTTCGGCCGCTCGGCCAGATTCTTGCCGATGATGTCGAGGTCGAACGGTTTGCGCATGATGACCGTTCGGTCGCGGCGCAGCACCGTGATCGTATCGGCGGGATCGAGGTTAAGCCGGCCGAACAGATCATGGAAATAGCTGAAGCGGATCGAGCCGACCACGACGCCGAGAAAGCCGCCATCGGTATCGTTGATGCGCCGGCTGAGCACGATCGAATAGGCGCTGCGACGCAGCATCGGGCGGCTCATGTAAAGGCCGATATCGGGATTGGCGCGGTGGACCTGGAAATACTCCTCGTCGCTGCGATCCTCCGGCGCCGGATCGAGGCTTGCCGCGTCGTGAGTCAGGTGGCCCTGCGCGTCGAACACCTGGATCACGCCGAAATGCCTGGCGGTGGCGGCATGGTCGAACAGGATCAGGTGCTGGATCTCCTTGCTGACGCCCTTGATCTCCGGCATCACCAGATTGCTGGCGACGGCGCGCAGCGACAGATCGTAAAGCTCGATATTCCGGCTGATGTCGGCATCGATGCCGGCAGCGAGATTTTCCAGCGTCTGGCGTGCGAGCTCTTCCTCGCCGCGGCGCATGTCGAGCATGACGCTGACGCAAATCGTCGAGAAGCCGATTACGGTCGCGATCGACGACGCGATCAACAGCTTCGCAGACAGCCGCCAGGGCCGGCGGTCCTTGCTGAACCAGCCCTTTCCGGCCACGTCGCTTTGCCGTCCGAACAGCATCATCCGCTCCAGGCCTTCCGGTATGCTCCCGGATAAATTGTTGCGGCCTTAAGCGGCGACGGCGATATGATAAAGAGTTAACGCTTGGTTGCCGGCGTCGACGGTTTTGTGCAGATCAGCATTGAGGACACGCGTGAACGTTTACGAACCGTTACGGAACTATCTGAGGGCGCAGAAGCGCGCCGAATTCGTGCTGAGCTTCGAACAGATCGAGGAGATCATCGACGCCGCGCTGCCGCGCGCCGCGCAGCGCGCGTCATGGTGGGAAACCCTGCGCAGCCCGCAGGAGAAGATGCCGCAGCGCGAGGCCTGCCTGGAAGCCGGCTACATCGCCACGCGGCAGGCGGATGGGAAAAGCGTGAAGTTCAAGAAGATGCCGGTGAGGCGGTGAGCGCGCGCCGCTCACCCGTCATCACCGCGCATGCAGCACCGCGTGTCCGTGCAGGATGTCGATTGGTATGGAATATACCGGGCGAACCTCCTGTCGGACTCATTTTCCAGACACCGGCCCTACCGTCGCCTCAAATTGGGCGCAACTAAAAAGACAAGAAGAAAATCAATCGTGGGAGGATGGCGCCGATGAGTCGGACGACATGGTCGTTTGGGCGTCCCACGCCTGTAAATCTCTGATAGCCGCGGCGATAGCCGATGACCGCCATAACAGCATCAAATCTTGATGGTGCTCTTGATCGGGCAGGGTGGGCTGCGCTGTCCGGCAGAACTCGGCTTCTAGCGCTCGGACTGCTTGCCGGACTTGTTGGTGGAATTGGGCTGGCGCCCGGTTTCGCTGCTGCAGGCGACGCACTGCAGGTGACGAGCGCCCGGGTGCCCGCGTCCGACCAGATTGGTATCGACCTCCCGCTGCTGATGACGATCAGGAACGATGCGGCCGAAGCCGACGCGATACTGCGCGTCCGCTGTCCGTTCGCGAATTTCGCCGCAAAGCACACGGTCGATCGTGGCGAAGGCGCGCCTGCCATGCGTGAGATCAAGTCCATTCCGATCCCGGAGAGCAAGACGATCGAGCTCAAGCGGGACGGATATCACGTGATGCTGCTGCAGACGCGGCAGAAGCTTGTCGACGGCGAGACGTTCACATGCGCCGTCGTTTTCCAACAAGCCGGAACCAAAGAAACGGAGGTGCAGGTTTCACGAACGCCTTGATCGCGACAGCGGACTGCCAAAGCCGCTGAATGGGGCCCGTCAGCGAAACGCCCGGATGTGCCGGACGTTCAATCCAACATGATCTGCCACAAGAACTTGCAAACAAGGAGGGCACTACTCATGGAACGATTTTCCGGTCACACAAAAATGTTAACGCGAGCCTGTCGGCTTGCCGTGGCGGTTGCTGCCGCAAGCGTGGTGGGCGCACTGCCTGTCTCCGCCGCGGACCAGGTCAATCAGGAACGGCTGCTCAACGTCGACAAGGAGCCGGGCAACTGGCTTCATCATCATCAGAATTACTCGGCGCACCGGTTCTCCACTCTGAAGGAGATCAACCGCGATAACGTGAAGAACCTGAAGGTCGCCTGGACCATGCACCTCGGCGGCATCGAGGGCGGCGGCATCTGGAGCCATGGCGGGCTGGAAGGCACGCCGATCGCCGAGAACGGCTTTCTCTACGTCACCGATGGATGGGGTTCGGTCTACAAGATCGATGCGCATGGCGGCCGGGGCGTGCTGGTCTGGAAGATGGATCCCAAGACGGACCGTGACTGGGCTGGTGCTGTGGCATGTTGCGGCGTCGACAACCGCGGCGTCGCACTGTGGGGTGATCTCGTCATTTCCCACACGCTTGATGGCCGGCTGATCGCGACCAACAAGGAAACCGGCCAGGTCGCCTGGCAGCGGACTGTCGCCGATCCGGACAAGGGCGAGGTGATCACCGGCGCGCCGTTGATCGTCAAGAACATGGCGATCACCGGAGTGGCCGGCGCGGAGTACGGCATCCGTGGCTGGCTTGCCGCCACCGACCTCACGACCCAGAAGGAGGTCTGGCGCACCCACACAATCCCGGGCAAGGGCGAGCCCGGCAGCGAAACCTGGAAGGACAGCAACAACGCGGCTGCCGCCGGCGGCGGTTCGACCTGGGTAACCGGCACCTACGATCCCGCAACCGACACCATCATCTGGGGCATCGGCAATCCGGGACCGGACTGGGATAACGCCTATCGGCCGGGCGATAACCTTTACACCGACAGCTCGCTGGCTCTTGACGCCACGACCGGCAAGATCAAGTGGCACTATCAGCACACGCCGAACGATCCCTACGACTATGACAGCGTGGCGGAAAACGTACTGGTCGATGTCCCCGGGCCAAGTGGTCCGCGGAAGCTCGCGCTCGAAGCAGACCGCAACGGCTTCGCCTATGCGATCGACCGCACCAACGGCAAGTTCGTCTGGGGCCTGCCGTTCGTCAAGAAAGTCACATGGACCAAAGGGCTCGACCCGGAGAGCGGCAAGCCGATCGAGTATGACCCGAACAAGGCCGTGCAGACCTATATCGCGTCGGTGACGCCAAGCCGCACCAACATGGAAACCGACATCTGCCCCGGCAACATGGGCGGCAAGAACTGGCCGCCGACGGCCTACAATCCGGATCTGAAGCTCTGGTACATCCCGGTGATCGAGAGCTGCAATCGCATCAAGGTTGAGGTGATGACGCCGGACAAACTGAAACCGCGGGAGTTCTGGACCGGCGGCGGCCCGAGCCAGCCGTTCAGGATCACCGGCAGCGTGACTGCGATCGATGTGACTACCGGCAAGATCGCCACCAAAATGGAAACACCGTTCCCCAATCTGGGCGGCATGCTTGCGACTCCCGACCTCGTCTTCACCGGTCAGCCATCCGGCGAAGTGCATGCCCTTGACGCCAAGTCATTGCAGAAGCTCTGGGAGTTCAACACGGGCGGCGGCGTCAACGCACCGCCGATGACCTTTACGGTCGATGGCAAGCAGTACATCGCCATTCTGGTCGGCCTGGGCGGCGCCTGGGACAAGTGGTTCATCGATTCGACGCCCGAGCTGAAGAAGATACAGCCGGGATCGATGCTCTACGTATTCGCACTCTGACATCCCAAAAACGGAGGGTCCGCCAACCGCGGGCCCTCCTGCTTCTTCGACAAGAGACGCAATGATGATCGTCAACAGATTCCCGGCGGCAGGCGTGCTGCTCGCGAGCGTCGTCACCCTGAATTTTTCGATGCCAGGCCCTGCTTACGGTCAGTCGGCGCAAGCGCCGGCTTCGGATCCGACCAATGCCGGCAAGGCAGTGTTCAGCAGGGCCAATTGTGCTGGCTGCCACAAATGGCACGGCAATGGCGGCGGCGGCTACGGCGGTGATGCGCTGTCGCTGCGCAAGACCGAGCTGACGCGGGATCAGATCATTGAAGCCGTCGGCTGCGGGCGGCCGGGCACGGGAATGCCGTTCTTCATGCGCGGCGCGTACGATGAGGTGAAATGCCACGGCATGAACCGCCAGGACGCGGGGGCACAGATGCCGCCCGAGGGCGGAACATTTCTGCGGCCGAAGGACATCGAAGCCGTCGCCGACTACGTGATCGCCCACATCAAGGGGGCCGGCGAACCGACTTACGCGGAATGCGTCGCCTTCTTCTCAAACACGTCGCGGGTATGCGACGTCTACAAGACGCAGGCGCAGAAGCCGGGAGATGCGACCGTCAGCACGGGGAAGGGCCAGTGATGCGCAGACTGAAGCTGCCGGGCGTTTTTGCTGCGGGCCTGCTTACCTGGCAGGCGGTCGCGCTTGCGAGCTCTCCGGCACGGGCGGAAGAATTCAGCGGCAACGACCTGCGTGACATTCGCGTCGGAATGGCCGCGGCCGAGTTGTCGGAGTCCGGTTACGTCGACTTCTACTGCGCGGGGGATCCGAAGCGCTCATTGGCTGGCTGGAAGGATTGGCGCGACTGTCCTGCCGCCGCGAGTGGGATACGGGCGATTCGATTTGGTTACGATCCGTCGACCAGCCGGGACGGCACCATGGTGGCGGGTCATCCGGCGATCCTGACCTTGCTGATCGACGATACCGGGCACGTTGCCGGTTTGCAGATCGAGACCGATCCGAAGGCGCGTCTCTATATCCGGAAGAAGGCGTTTCTCCTGGGGCTGCAGGCCAAATCGCGCTACGGCCCGGACGGCTGGGCGTGCACCGAGGGCCAGCCGGGTGCAGGAGACCAGCCAGTGGGAGGCATCTACCTCAAGGAGCGCTGCACCAAGACGATCAGCGGCCGTTCGCTGGTTGTCGAGCGCAACCTGTTCCGCCGGCCCGATCAGGACATCAAGAGCTTCGTCGATGAAACGCGGATCAGCATACTGCGAGCCAGGGATTAGCGGGTGATGGTGCCGGTTGCCTGAGTTAGTCTGCCTCCAGAGCAGACGTCGTCTCGCTGCATGCTGCACTCCAAAAAGTGCCAATTTCAGCCGCGAGCCACCCTTCCTGCTACGTGGGCTGTCGTATATGAAAGAATTGCCCAACGGACATGCCGATAGTTCCGGGAACGAATTGGCGGCGTGGATGGCGGCGGCCGTTATTTAATCCAAAAGGCGCGATCTGATCCTTGATCGACGCAAGCGCGGACAGGCATTTCAACCGGGGCGTGGCATGGTGAATCGAGTTACGACGGCACGATCCACCGTGGCGATGCGGCGTTGCGGTCCCCCCGCCATTGTGACGCTCGCGGTGATGGCCGCACTGACGGCGCTGACCGCCGGCGCCACGGCGAGACAGGCGCGCCCCAAGGCGCCCACCGAGGCGACGGCGCCGCGCGATGCAGGCGAGCCGATCATGGCGATCGTGTCGATCAAGACCCAGCAGGTCACTATCTACGACGCCGACGGCTGGATCCTGCGCGCGCCGGTATCGACCGGCACCACGGGACGCGAGACGCCCGCCGGTGTGTTCGCTATCCTCGAGAAGAACAAGGAACACCGCTCGACCCTCTATGACGATGCCGAGATGCCGAACATGCAGCGCATCACCTGGAACGGCATCGCGCTGCACGGCGGGCCGCTGCCCGGATATGCGGCCTCGCACGGCTGCGTGCGGATGCCCTTTGGCTTTGCCGAGAAGTTGTTCGACATGACGCGGATCGGGATGCGGGTAATCGTCTCGCCTGATGACGCCGAGCCGGTCGGGTTCTCCCACCCGGCGCTATTCGTGCCGAGCCCGGAGGCCATTGCGGCTGCACCGACGCGCGCCGAGTCGCTCGCCCGCGAGGCCGCGGAGGCCGCCTGGGCTGCCGGGGAGGCGAAGAAAGCCGCCGCGGCAGCGGCGCGCGAGGCGGCGGCGCTCAAGGTGTCGCTTCGCAAGCTGGAGGGGCTGAAGACCCGCGCCGACGCCGGGCTCGCCTACGCCGACAAGGCGCTCGCCGCCGCCAAGACCGACGAGGCCAAGGCGCGGGCCGAGGACCTCAAGCAAAAGGCCGCCGCCAAGGCCGCGGAACTGGCGAACCAGATCAACACCGCCAGGAATGACGCGCAGTCGCCAGGCGCCGCCGCCGCAAGGGACGCCGCCAAGGCGGCCGAGACCAGGAAGGCCGACACCGCCAAAGCGGCGAGCGAGGCGAAGCTCGCGCTCGAGCCGGTCTCGATCTACATCAGCCGCGCAACGCAGAAGCTTTACGTGCGCCGCCCCACGCACAAGCCGGCACCTGACGGCGGCGGCATCGTGTTCGATGCGACGCTTGAGGTTCCGGTCACGATCCGCAATCCCGAAAGCCCGATCGGCACGCATGTGTTCACGGCGGTGGCGCGCAACGGGGCGAGCCTGCGCTGGACCGCGGTCACGATCGACAACGGCGACAACGCCAAGGCCGCGCTGGACCGCATCACCATCCCGCAGGAGGTGCTCAATCGCATCGCGCCGACCGCATTGCCGCGATCCTCGATCGTCGTCTCGGACGAGCCGCTGAGCAGCGAGACCAACTATCGCACCGAGTTCGTCGCGGTGCTGAGCACCGAGCCGCAGGGCGGCTTCGTGACGCGCCGGCCGTCGGTCGATGTCCGCGTTGCGAGCGACGACTTCCAGGGCGGCGATGGCTTCGGCTTCTTCAATTTCCCGCGCGATCCGGCCGCCCAAACCGGCAACACGCGCCGCCGCGGCGGCCAGTACTATCGTCCGATGCAACCGGGCTGGTGGTAAGACGCGGCACGCCGCGCGCAGGGAAGGCGTAGCCACAGGTGTTGTTGTTGTAGCGAAGGCAATTGGCCCATCGCCTCACAGAAAAGCCGCGACCGGCCTAAGCGCGGCGGAGAGCATTTATCTGAATGTATCAATCGTCGATCCTAGAAAAATACGTCAGCGACATTGCCGAAATCTCGCCGGATAAATGCGCACTACCCACTGTCACGTTCCCGAACTGAGGAATAGGCTTGTTTTATTTTCGCGAGCGATTGTGCGCGATAATTGGACTTAGGGTCCACGCAAAACACGTCGGCCCGACGTTCGGCTCCGGAAGTGCCACCGTTTCTCTAAGGTGATTTCGAGGAGGTTCCGATGCATACGAACCGTCGCGAATTGCTGTTTGCTGGGACCTGCGCCGCATCCACTGCCCTGTTTTGGAGTGTAGCGGCCCAGCTCAAGGCCGAAGAGCCCAATCCGCCGCCAGAGACCACTACAATCCGCCTTGCGAAGAACCCGAGCATCTGCATCGCTCCGCAGTACGTGGTGAGCGATCTCTTGAACGCCGAGGGCTTTACCAACGTCGTTTACGTTGAATCTGACGCCGGCGTGCAGCAAACCAAAGCTATCGCGAGGGGCGACATCGACTTCACTCTGCATTTCTCCGGTCCACTTCTTCTCGAGATCGATAGGGGCGCGAGCATTACTGTTTTGGCCGGGATTCATGTCGGCTGCTTCGAGCTGTTTGCCAGGGAGGACATACGAAGCGTCGCCGATCTGAAGGGGCGAACCGTCGGCCAGCAGGGGGTTGGAAGTAGTCCGCACGTTTTCATCAGCGCGATGGCGACGCTTGTCGGACTCGATCCCGCCAAGGATATTGAGTGGGTGACAAGTGCGTCGGTCAAACCGATCGAGTTGTTCGCCGCGGGCAAGATCGACGCCTTCCTCGGATTTCCTCCAGAACCACAGCGTTTGCGTGCGCAGAACATTGGTCACGTCATCGTCAACAGCGCCCTGGATCGCCCATGGTCGCAGTATTTTTGCTGCATGTTGGCGGCGACTCGCGAGTTCGTCCGAAAGAACCCCATCGCCACCAAGCGTGTGGTTCGCGCCATGCTACGGGCCACGGATTTATGCGTAAGCGAGCCGGCCCTCGTTGCACAGCGTATGGTAGATAGGGGGTTCACGCCTCGCCACGACTATGCGGTTCAGACCCTTGCGGACGTGCCGTACAACCGCTGGCGCGCCTACGATCCCGAAGACACAATCCGTTTTTATGCGCTCCGTCTGCGCGAAGCGAGGATGCTGAAATCGAACCCTGCGAAAATTATCGCGGATGCAGCCGACTGGCGGTTCCTCAACGAGGTTCGACGTGAACTTGGAAGCTGATCCGACGTCGTTTCTTGGTCAGCGCCCGCTCGCTGCAACGCCGCGAGCAAGCGGAGACGGCCCGTCGGTGAAGAACGGTCTCGGTTTCGAATTGCGGCCCTCGCTGCGCACGAAATTGCTGATGGCCTTCTTCGTCATCGAGATGCTCTTGGTCTCGGTTGGGGTAATCGGCCTCCTTTCGCTGCGCGAAGCCGACCAGCGGGCGAATCAGGTCGTTGGCCTGCAGCAAAAGATCGAGGCATATCGGCAGATGCAGCACGGTACGCTTCGACAGCTTTATGGCGTATCCACAGCTCTCGCCTTTCCAAACGAAACGACATTGGCAGGTGCGCTGCGGCAGATCAACCAGTTTGGGTACGACCTTGACCGCGTCTCGTTCGTCGCAAAAGACGAGGTTGCGCTGCTCGACCAGGTGCGCGAAGAATATGCGCGTCTCATTGCTGTAGTTTCACACCTCGTCGACCTCATTCGTCACGGTCGCACGGCTGAGGCCAAACAGAGCGAGCTCTCGGAGCTCGGGCCGCTCGCGGACAAACTCGAACGACTGACCAATCAATTGGTCAATCGTGCTGAAGCGGACATGGTCGCCGGGCTGGATGCCAGCCGGCAAACCTATGTCAAATCTCAGATACTCGTCGCCGCTGTCGCGCTCGCAAGCTTCGTGCTTACGCTGGTCTTGGGACATGCAATCTCCCGATCTGTGATCGACCCAGTCCGCATTATCCACGACGGCCTGAACCGAATAGCGGCCGGCAATTTCGCCGAGCGCATCGAGGTTCCCAACCGGGACGAACTTGGAGAACTTGCGGCGCACGTCAATTCGACCTGCGAAGAGCTCCAGCAGCTCTACGAAAGCCTTGCGGAGGCCAGCCGTCACAAATCGCAGTTCCTCGCAAACATGAGTCACGAATTGCGAACGCCACTGAACGCGATACTCGGCTTTTCGGAGCTCCTGCTGGACGGCATCTACGGCGATCCTCCGGAAAAAATGCGATCGGCCCTCGCACGCATCCAACGGAACGGCAAACATCTCCTCGAGCTCATCAACGATGTCCTTGATCTCTCCAAGATCGAAGCCGGACAGCTTCGACTTTCTCTGACCGACTATTCTGTAGAGGAACTGGTTAGCGGCGTTTATATATCCGTTGAATCCCTCGCCGCCGAAAAGCATTTGGGCTTGAGAGTTGCCGTTCCCCCTGGTCTGCCGCCGGCGCGAGGAGACGAACGCAGGCTCGCCCAGGCCCTGTTCAATCTTGTTGGCAACGCGATCAAATTCACCGATGCTGGAGAGGTTTGGATCGAAGTGGAGGCGAAAGAGGATTCGTACAAATTTTCCGTCCAGGATACAGGACCGGGCATCGACGAAACCGATCAAACAAAAATCTTCCAGGAATTCCAGCAGGTGGACAACTCGATCACCAAGACGAAGGGAGGCACTGGATTGGGCCTCGCCATCGTGAAGCGCATTGTGGAGATGCATGGTGGAAGAATCTGGATAGAATCCCGCCTTGGTCGTGGCGCGAGATTTTCTTTTCTGGTGCCGGCCCGGCTTGAGGAACAGGCGAAGCAGATATGAGCAAGCGCGTATTGGTGGTCGAAGATCAGGAGGACAATCGGCAGATTCTGCGCGATTTGCTCGCAAGCGTCGGTTACGAAATGATCGAGGCGCACGACGGCGAAGCAGCGGTCATGGCTGCGCGAACCCAAGGCCCCGACCTGATCCTGATGGATATCCAACTGCCTGTTCTTGACGGATACGAGGCGACACGGCGCATAAAAGCACAATCAGATCTCCGCCATATTCCAATTATCGTCGTCACCTCCTATGCGCTTAGCGGCGACGAAGAAAAGGCACGCGCGGCAGGCTGCGATGCCTACGTCGCAAAGCCCTACAGCGCACGAAAGCTATTAGAGACGATCAATCGATACCTGACATAGGATTCCAGCGCGTGCTTACGTGGAGCAGAAATGCATGTCCCACCCCGAATCTTGATTGTGGACGACAACGAAACGAATCGCTGCCTTCTTACCGCGCGCCTCGGTGCCGAGGGTTATGAGACAGTGGAGGCTGAAAACGGCGAGAGGGCGCTCGCAGTCGTGCGTGAAGTCGCGCCGGATGTTGTCCTCCTCGACGTCATGATGCCGAAAATCGATGGCTTTGAGGTCTGCCGGCGACTGAAGGTCGACACTACGCTTGGATTTGTTCCAATCATTATGGTGACGGCGCGAACTGACTCAAAGGATGTCGTCACGGGACTTAACGCGGGCGCCGACGAATATCTGACCAAGCCGATCGACCATGCAGCCCTCGTTGCGCGTGTGCGCTCTATGCTCCGCTTCAAGGAATTGCATGATCGAGTTGAAGCCCAGGCGGTCGAGCTCGCTGTATGGAATAGAATGCTTGAGCAACGCGTTGCGGACCAAGTTGTGCAGATTGAACGGGTTAGCCGTTTAAAGCGTTTTCTTTCGCCGCAGATAGCGGAATTGATTCTTTCTTCCTCGACCTATGAGCCTTTGGCGAGCCACCGCAGGCGAGTGACAATATTCTTCGGTGACCTGCGAGGTTTCACCGCCTTCGCAGAAATCGCCGAGCCCGAGGAGGTGATGGCGGTGATGCGGGAGTATCATGCAACCTTGGGCTCCCTCGTCCACGAGTTTGAAGGCACGTTGGAGAGATTTCTGGGCGACGGAATCATGGTGATTTTCGGCGATCCGATCCCTTGTCCAGATCCGTGCGAGCGAGCTGTTCAAATGGCGCTTGCAATGCGAAGCCACCTATCGGAATTATCGAAAAAGTGGCGGCGCGAAAGACACGAGCTCGGCTTTGGAGTCGGCATTGCATATGGATATGCGACGCTCGGCGCTATCGGTTTCGAGGGCCGCTCTGAGTACAGTGCGATCGGGACCGTGGTAAACCTCGCGGCTCGTCTTTGCGCGGAGGCGCGCGATGGTCAGATTTTGGTCGATAGCAAAGTGCATGAGGTGCTCGACGACAGGGCGACTACGGAGCCCGTGGGTGAACTGACGCTCAAGGGATTGCGTCGTCCCATAGCGGCGTACAACGTGCTTGAGATGACTTGAGGAAGATTTCGATCATGAGGTCGCTCGAAGCGACCAGCCTGATTTTGCTCTACGCAAGGTGAGTTGAGCCTCATGAGCGACGAGGAGCGACGGCGCAATCCTGGCTGTTATCTTCGTGGAATTCTGGATTGCTTCGCTTCAATCGCAATGACGGCGCTTGGAACTGCATGGCGAGGCATGTGAGTTGTCTATGCGAAATTAGCTCGCCGCTTCCAGCCGTTCTTCGGTCAATAGCCGCATCGCGGCATCCGCATCCATCGGCTCACCGAAGGCGAAGCCTTGGGCGTATTCGCAGCCGAGTTGATAGAGCTCGACCGCATCCGAATCCGTCTCCGCGCCTTCCGCCACCACGTCCATGCCGAGGTCGTGCGCGAGCGCGATGATCGACTTCAGGATCACCGGGCGCGTGCCGCGGCTGGTGGTGCGCACGAAGGACTGGTCGATCTTGATGGTGTCGAACGGAAAACGCTGCAGATAGGCCAGCGAGGAATGGCCGGTGCCGAAATCATCCAGTGACAGCCCGGTGCCGAGCTCGCGAATGCGCGTCAGCATCTGCGCGGCATGCTCGGGATTCTCCATGATGAGCGATTCCGTCAGCTCCAGTTTCAGCGTGCCGCGCGCGACCGACGAGCGCGACAGCACGGTGCGGATGTCGTGGATCAGGTCGTGCCGCAGCAATTGCCGCGAGGAGACGTTGACGGAGGCGAAGATCGGCTCGCGCGAGCGCATCGCGCGCTGCCACACCGAAAGCTGCCGCGCGGTCTGATCCAGCACGAACATGCCGAGATCGACGATCAGGCCGATCTCTTCGGCAACGGAGATGAACTCGGAGGGCGACATCCGGCCGAGCTTGGGATGGTCCCAGCGCGCCAGAGCCTCGAAGCCGGCAATCGAGCGGTCTTCCAGCCGCACGATCGGCTGGTACAGAATGGTGATTTCCTGCCGCTCGATGGCGCGGCGCAGTTCGCTTTCCAGCGTCAGGCGGTCGGTCTTGCGCGCGCGCATCGCCGGCTTGTAGACGTCGATGCGGTCGCCGCCGATGCGCTTGGAATGATACATCGCAAGCTCGGCGTCCTTGATGATCTCGTCAGACAATTGCGCCTGCGGATCCGACAGCGCGAGCCCGATGGAAGCGGTCAGGAAGATCTCGCGGTCGTTGAAGGCGATCGGCGCGCGGATGGTCTTGCGGATGGTTTCCGCAAAGGCGGTGATGCGCGCCGGGTCCTGCTCCGACATCAGGATCAGGCCGAACTGGTCGCCGGCCAGCCGCGCCAGCGTGTCCTGCGGTTTCAGGATGCGCGTCAGCCGCCGCGCCAGCGTCAGCAGGATGGAATCGCCGACCGCGATGCCGACGGAATCGTTGACCTGCTTGAAGCGGTCGAGGTCGATCACCATCAGCGTCGGCCGCAGGTTCGGCATGGCCTTGGTGAAATTGGCGACGGCACCGAGGCGGTCGATGAACAGCCTGCGATTCGGCAGGCCGGTAAGGTTGTCATGCACGGAGTCGTGGAGCATGCGCTCCTCGGCGTTCTTGATGTCGGTGACGTCGGTCAGCGTGCCGACCACGCGGGATACCTCGCCGTCGGAGCCGACCACCGGGCGCGCCTTCAGCGCGAACCACATGAAGTGGCCGTCGGGGGTACGCAGGCGGAAATCCTGCACCAGCCGGCCGCGGCGCTGGTCGAGCACGCTGTCGAGCGCAGCTCGGAAGCGATCCTGGTCGAGCGGATGCAGCACCTCCAGCCATTTGGCGGCGGGACCTTCCAGCGTGCCGCGCTTCAGCCCGAGCAGGCTTTCGGTCTCCGGGCTGGTGAATACCTTGTCGGCGGAAACGTCCCAGTCCCAGATCAGGTCGCCGGAGCCCGTCAGCGCCAGCGCACGGCGCTCGATGTCGGAGACAATGCCGGTGGTCGCGCCGCCGCCGGCGAACGCGTGCTGCATGACCGTAAATCCGATCAGCATCACGATCAGCACGAGGCCGCCGAGCAGGGCGGGGCCTACGATGTCGTTGGTGACAGAGCCTGCCACCGTCATGCCGGCCGCGATCACCCAGACCACAAGCAGGAACCAGGTCGGGATCAAGAGCACCGCGCGGTCGAAACCATGCGTCGAGAGATAGACGATCAGCGCAAAGCCGGCGAAGGCGATCAGCACCAGCGAGATGCGCGCAATGCCGGAGGCGACTGCGGGATCGAACAGCGCCAGCGCCACCAGCGAACCGAGGAAAGCCAGCCAGCCGACGGTGATGTGGGAATAGCGCACATGCCAGCGGCTGAGATTGAGGTAGGCGAACAGGAACACCAGCAGCGTCGCCGCGAGAATCGCCTCGCCCGCCGCGCGCCAGACGCGCTCGGCGTTGTTCGACATGTCGAGCACCTTGCCCCAGAAGCCGAAATCGACGCCGATATAGACCAGCACCGCCCAGGCCAGCGCGGCGGCGGCAGGGAACATGATGCTGCCCTTCACCACGAACAGGATCGTCAGCACCAGCGCCAGGAGGCCGGAGATGCCGATCACGATGCCCTGGTAGAGCGTGAACGAGTTGACCTTGTCCTTGTAGGCGTCGGGTTCCCAGAGATAGAGCTGCGGCAGCTTGTCGGTTCGCAGTTCCGCCACGAAGGTGATGACGGCGCCGGGGTCGAGCGTAATGCGGAAGATGTCGGCGGTCGCGCTTTCCTGGCGCTCGGGACGATCGCCGGTCGACGGCGTGATGGTTGCGATGCGCGACAGGCCGAGGTCGGGCCACAACAGGCCCGATGACACGATCCGATAGTGCGGCGCGACGATCAGACGATCGAGCTGGTCGTCGGTATTGTTGGCAAGCGCGAACACCACCCAGTTCTGTCCGCCTTCGCGGGCGCGCACCTCGATGCGGCGGACGATGCCGTCGGTTCCCGGCGCTGTCGAAACCTGGATACGATCGGTTTCGCTGCGCTGATGATCGAGCACTGCGGTCAAATCGATGGCAGGCGCGTCACTGCGGACGCTGACCGCGTCAATGGCGTGCGCCGCCGGCGCGACCGCAATAATCATGAGGCCCAGCGCAACCAGCGCAAGGCGCCTGATCAGACGCAATGTCAGTACTCCGCGAACAACGACCCTCTCGGACCTGCGAATGGCCCGGCGTTATCCGCGATAAATGACATGAAAGCGAAGCGAATCAAAGGGTTTCCGCCTTCGCTCCACTCGCGATCGGTTAAACCGCCAACACAATTTTGCCAATATGTGCGCTGGTCTCCATCCGCCGGTGCGCGTCGGCGGCCTTTTCCAGCGGGAATGAGCTGTCCATCAGCGGTTTTACGCGTCCCTCGCGCAATAGTGGCATGACCTTGGCCTCGATCGCGGCCACCATCGCCGCCTTATCCGCATTAGTACGGGGGCGCAGCGTGGAGCCTGTATGGGTCAGCCGCTTCACCATCACCTTGGCAATGTTGACGTTGACCTTGGGTCCGTTGAGGGTGGCGATCTGCACGATACGGCCGTCGACCGCGGCGGCATCATAGTTGCGATCGACATAGTCGCCGGCCACCATGTCGAGGATCAGGTTCGCGCCGACATTGTTGGTCTCCGCCTTGACCACGGCCACGAAATCTTCGGTCTTGTAGTTGATCGCGCGGTCGGCCCCGAGTTTCAGGCAGGCGTCGATCTTGTCCTGCGAGCCGACTGTCACGATCACCTTGGAGCCGAATGCCTTGGCGAGCTGGATCGCCATCGTGCCGATGCCGGACGAGCCGCCGTGGATCAGCAAGGTTTCGCCCGGCTTCAGCGCGCCGCGCTCGAATACATTGTGCCAGACGGTCATCAATGTTTCCGGAAGCGCGCCGGCTTCCTGGATCGAGAGCGACGGCGGCACCGCCATCGCCTGCGCGTCTTGCGCAATGCAATATTGGGCGTAGCCGCCGCCCGCCACCAGCGACATCACCTTGTCGCCGAGCTTGTGCTTGGTGGCGCCTTCGCCGAGGGCAACCACTTCGCCTGCGATTTCAAGGCCGGGAAGGTCGCTGGCGCCGGGCGGCGGCGGGTAGGCGCCGGAGCGTTGCGCGACGTCGGGGCGGTTGACGCCCGCGGCCATCACCTTGACCAGGATTTCGCCCGGACCGGGTGTCGGCACTGCGCGGGTTTCGGGCAACAGCACTTCCGGGCCGCCGGGCTTGCTGATGCCGACGACGGTCATTTGCGCGGGCAGCTTTTCCATGATTTGTCCTTGCGAAACGCTGAAAATAGGCGGCCCCTGATTAGCCAGCCCGGCTCCGGCTGGCAACCGCTTCAGGGCCGCCGCGCCCGCGAGAATGGCCCGGAAGGAGGAAGCGCATGGCGATCGAGGATGACGACAAGCCGCGGAAGAAGATCACTCATGAGATCGGCCAGGACCTGTCGCTGCTGTCGGTCGAGGAATTGACCGAGCGCATCGCGCTGATGAATTCGGAAATCGAACGTTTGCAACAGGCCGTCACCAAGAAGCGCGCGTCAAAGGATGCAGCGAACAGCTTCTTCAAGACGTAAGATCTTCGAACGCGATCTCTCAGCACGTCGTCCCTGCCTAGTGCGCAATTGCGCACGGGCGCAGGGACCCATACGCCGCGGCCCATCTTGTGGCAGGCCGCTGGCCGACTTTCCTCAATCATCACCGCCGGCGGTTATGGGTCCCTGCGCTCGCAGGGACGACGAGCGGCCGAGTCAATCTCAAACTCGGCCAATGACCGACATGGCAAATAATCCCTAAAGAAAATCGCTCATTTACGAACAATTAAGCTTTCTCGATTATGACTGTCATCGTCCTCGTTTGGACACCGAGTGGCTCCTGTCCACTCTGTTTGACGCCTCCCTGTTATCAACTTCAAAAGCCGCCGGAAACGGCGGCTCTTTTTTGTGCGCAGCACGGCTATTTTGTGCCCCCACGAGCTGGAAACCATAAATCCGGTTGCCGCTGGACTCTCGACCTCGCCCGAGCAATGATTTGTTCATCATAAGCCGGTGGTTCACAGCCGGTGGGGCAAATAGTGGCGTGAGGGCGTTAACCATGGCGGACCGTTCGCAAAGCGAATCCGCGCTCGTTCAGTTCAGCGAGCGGCTCACCAATTCCGCAGCGTTCGGAGTCCTGTTTCGCGAAGGTATGGATCTGGTCGAGGAAACCGCTGCCTATCTCGACGGCGACGGCCGCACCGATGCCAAGGCGCTCGAACGTTCTGTCAGCCTCACTTACGCAACCGAAAGCATGCGCCTCACCACCCGCCTGATGCAGCTCGCGTCCTGGCTGCTGCTGCATCGCGCGGTCAAGGAAGGCGAGATGACGCTGAGCCAGGCCAACCGGGAAAAGACCAAGGTCAAGCTCACCGCCGCCGATCCAGGGTCCGAGGAGATGATCGCAAAGCTGCCGCTGCCACTGCAGGATCTGATTGCGCGCTCGATGAGCCTGCAGGCGCGGGTCCGCCGGCTCGACACCACGATCCACGCGCCATCAGCGGAACGGGCGCCGATCGGCAACCCGCTGGTGCCGCAGCTCAACCGCCTGAAAGCGGCGTTCGAGCAGTAAATCGAACAATCGTCATTCCGGGGCGATGCGTGAGCATCGAACCCGGAATCTCGAGATTCCGGGTCTGGTCCTTCGGACCATCCCGGAATGACGGCAGCGAAAGCACGCAACAAAAAACGCCCCGGCAAACCGGGGCGTTTTTGCATGTCTGGGCAGTACAGGAGGGGTCCGAAACCCCTCAGTCCTTCTTGAGGAAGCCCGAAAACTTCTTCTGGAAGCGCGACACACGGCCGCCGCGGTCGAGGAGCTGCTGCGAGCCGCCAGTCCAGGCCGGATGCGACTTGGGGTCGATATCGAGGTTCAGCTTGTCGCCTTCCTTGCCCCAGGTGGAGCGGGTCTGGTATTCGGTCCCGTCGGTCATCACGACCGTAATCATATGATAATTTGGATGAATTTCGGCTTTCATGGCATATCCTTCGGCGCGCCGGCGCCCGTCTCAAAAGTCAGGGGATACGGGATTTGGCGGCTCTATAACGTAAGCCGCCCGTCAAAACAAGCTACGTATAAGCCCTGATTGGGAATCTCCCGGATTTGCCAGAGGGGGCCGCGGGGGCCTATCTGGGGGCGGAAAAACGGGTCGGATTTCATGAGCGCAGTGGAACAGATTGAAGCCTCTCGCGGCACGCCGCCGCGCGACGCCCTGCTCGAGGAAGAGGCCTTCATCGAGCGCCAGTTGACGCAGTCGCCGGCCAAAACCGGCGCCAGGCTGCGGCCGCTCCTGGCGTTGGTGCCATACGTCGCCCGCTACCGCGGACGCGCGCTGCTCGCCTTCGTCTCGCTGACGGTGGCTGCGATCACCACGCTGGTCGTGCCGATTGCAGTGAGGCGCATGATCGATTTCGGCTTCAGCCCCGAAGGCATCGTTCTGATCAACAGCTATTTCAGCGTCATGATCGCGATCGTCGCGGTGCTCGCCGCAGCAAGCGCGTCCCGCTACTATCTCGTCATGACGATCGGCGAGCGCATCGTCGCCGATCTCAGGCGCGACGTGTTCGCGCATCTGGTCTCGCTGTCGCCCGCCTTCTTCGATTCCGCGCGTTCGGGTGAACTGGTGTCGCGGCTGACCGCCGATACCACGCAGATCAAGTCGGCCGTCGGCGCCTCGGTGTCGATCGCGCTGCGCAACATGATGCTGTTCATCGGCGCCACCACCATGATGGTGATCACGAGCCCGAAACTGTCGGGCTTCGTGCTGCTGGCGATCCCGTTGATCGTGATTCCGCTTGTCGCGTTCGGGCGCTGGGTGCGGCGGCTGTCGCGCAACGCCCAGGATACGCTGGCGGATGCCAGCGCCTATGCCTCCGAGCTGGTCGGCGCGATCAGGACGGTGCAGGCCTATACCAGCGAGCGGATGGCGACGGCGCGCTTCGGCGGCGAGGTCGAGCAGGCCTATGAGGCGGCGCGCAACTCGACGCGGGCGCGCGCGGTGCTAACGCTGATCATCATCTTCATCGTGTTCTCCAGCGTTGTCGCGATCCTCTGGGTCGGCTCGCACGACGTGCTGACCGGGCAGATCACGCCGGGCCGGCTCGGCCAGTTCGTGCTGTATGCGGCCTTCGCGGCAACCGGTCTCGGTCAGCTCAGCGAGGTCTGGGGCGAAGTCTCGGCCGCGTCCGGCGCCGCCGAGCGCCTGTTCGAGATCCTGCGTGTCAGATCGCAGATCACGGCGCCGCCGCAGCCGGTCGCGCTGCCGCAGCCGGCGCGCGGCGACGTCGGTTTCGAGAATGTTAGCTTCGCCTATCCGATGCGGCCGGATGTGCTCGCGATCGACAATGTTTCGCTCTCGGTCAAGGCCGGCGAGAAGGTCGCGATCGTCGGACCGTCAGGGGCGGGCAAGAGCACGCTGTTTCATCTCCTGCTGCGCTTCTACGACCCCGCGCGCGGCACGATCTCGCTCGATGGCGTGCCGATCAAGTCGGCGGATCCGGTCGATGTCCGCGCGCGCATCGCGCTGGTGCCGCAGGACTCGGTGGTGTTCGCTGCCTCCGCGCGCGAAAACATCCGCTTCGGCCGGCCGGATGCGAGCGATGCCGAAGTCGAGCGCGCCGCCGATCTCGCCCATGCCAGCGAATTCCTGCGCCGGCTGCCCGACGGATTCGAGGCGCAGCTCGGCGAACGCGGCGTGACGCTGTCAGGCGGCCAGCGCCAGCGCATCGCGATCGCACGCGCCATCCTCCGCGATGCGCCGTTGTTGCTGCTCGACGAGGCGACCTCCGCGCTCGATGCGGAAAGCGAGACGCTGGTGCAGACCGCGCTGGAAGAGTTGATGCGCCGCCGCACCACGCTGGTGATCGCGCATCGCCTCGCCACGGTGCTGTCCTGCGACCGCATCATGGTGATGGACCAGGGCAGGATCGTCGAACAGGGCACGCATGCGGAGCTGGTCGCGGCGAACGGGCTGTACGCGCGGCTGGCGCGGCTGCAGTTCGAGGGCGTGTAAGATTGGCACGAACGCGCGCCACTTCGTCATTGCGAGCGAAGCGAAGCAATCCATAGCGCCGCAGAGGAGAGATGGATTGCTTCGTCGCTTACGCTCCTCGCAATGACGGGACCGCTATCAGGGCTTCCACACCAATTTCAGCACCGGCTTGCCCGACGTCGGGTTCACGTCCTCGCCGGCATGCGCAAAGCCGTTGCGTTCGTAGAAGCGGATGGCGCGGGCATTGTCCTTGTTGACCAGCAGCGTGACGCCAGCGGGTGACAGGCGCTTGGCTTCATCGACCAGTGCCGTGGCAATTGCCGAGCCCCAGTGATCCGGGCTGACGACGAGCTGATCGAGATAGCCGTTCCCGTCGATAGTCACGAAACCGATCAGCCTATCCGCCTCTTCGGCGACGATGATCTGCGCGTTCGCCACCAGTTCGTTGCGCCAGCGCTCGCGCCACCACGGTACGCGCGCGGTGAAATCGATTGAAGGGTAGGCCTGCTGCCACGTCAGCCGCCACAGCTCGATCGCTGCGTCCTCGTCCTCGGCGCGGTAGGGACGGAGGTGGAAGGCGGTGCTCATACAGATGGGACTGTCATGCCCGGGCTTGACCCGGGCATCCATCCACTTCGTGAGAATCTCATTTTGATGGATTGCCGGGTCAAGCCCGGCAATGACGACTTTTTTGAAACAATCACCACTACCGTTCCGTCAGCTTCAGCTCGATGCGGCGGTTGCGCTTGTAGGCTTCCTCGGTCGGGGCGCCATCGAGCGGCTGGAATTCGGCAAAGCCGGCGGCGACCAGCCGCTGTGCGGGTACGCCGAGCGAGACCAGATATTGCACCACCGAGATGGCGCGCGCCGACGACAATTCCCAGTTCGACTTGAACAGCGGCGAGTTGATCGGCCGCATGTCGGTGTGGCCGTCGACCCGCAGCACCCAGCCGATTTCGGCCGGAATCTGCTTGTCGAGATCGATCAGCGCGGCGGCGAGCTTGTCGAGTTCGGCGCGGCCCTCGGGGAGCAACAGCGCCTGGCCGGTATCGAAGAACACTTCCGACTGGAACACGAAGCGGTCGCCGACGATCCGGATATCGGGGCGGTTGCCCAGAATGGCGCGCAGGCGGCCGAAGAATTCCGAACGGTAGCGCGACAATTCCTGCACGCGCTGCGCCAGCGCGACGTTCAGGCGCTGGCCGAGATCGGCGATCCTCCCTTGCGATTCCTTGTCACGCTTTTCGGAGGCTTCCAGCGCTTCCTCGAGCGCCGCGAGTTGGCGGCGCAGCGCGCTGATCTGCTGGTTCAGCACCTCGATCTGGGCGAGCGCGCGGGAGGAAACCGTCTTTTCCGATTCAAGGGCCTTGTTGAGCTCGTTGGCGCGGCCCTGGGCGTCGCCGCCGGCGCCGGCCAGCCCCTCGTAAAGCCCCTTGATGCGGTCGCGTTCGCTTTCCGCGGCGGCAAGACCGGCACGCAATTGCCCGAGCTGATCGTCGAGCGTGATCTTGCCGAGCTTTTCCAGCGACAGCAGGTCGTTGAGCTGCGCGATCTTGGCGTTGAGCTGCTCGAGCGCCTTGTCCTTGCCGGTGACTTCCTGCGACAGGAAGAACTGCACCACCAGAAATACCGACAGCAGGAACACGATCGACAGCACCAGCGTCGACAGCGCATCGACGAAACCCGGCCAGTAGTTGAAACCGGATTCGTTGCGGCGGGCACGGGCGAGAGCCATTGGAAATTCTCCGCTTCTCGTGTCCCGGACGCGGTGCAGC
The DNA here is from genome assembly GCF_029051645.1 of Bradyrhizobium sp. CSA112. Classification (GTDB taxonomy): domain Bacteria; phylum Pseudomonadota; class Alphaproteobacteria; order Rhizobiales; family Xanthobacteraceae; genus Bradyrhizobium. Next base: position 328,166 of record NZ_JAACFS010000004.1, on the reverse strand, counting down.
GTGCTAACGCTGCTCCGCAGAGCCGGGACCTATCTTCGATGGGCCCCGGCTCTGCAGCGCAGCACTTCGTGCTGCACTGCGTCGGGGCGCGCGCTCTTGTTCAGCTCTTCTCGGGCTGCTTGGCGATCCGCTCCAGGAGCTTCTTGATCTCGCGATTTTGCTCGCCCTGACCGTCGGCCCATTCGCGGATCATCTGCTGCTCGGTGCGCATATGCGCGACCAGGCCCTGGATCGCCTCGGCGAGATTGGCCATTGCCGCGGTGGTGTTGCGGCTGCCGCCGCTCTCTTCCACCACGGTGCGTATGCGATCCATCGCATGCTGCAGTTCGCCACTGACGCCGGAGCCGTCGCCATATTCGCGCACCGTGGAGGCGAGCCAGTCCTCGAGGTCGGTATAGAAGCGGTTCTGCGCCTGGCTCGACTGCAGGTCGAGGAAACCCAGGATCAGGGAGCCGGCGAGGCCGAACAGCGAGGACGAGAACGAAATGCCCATGCCGCCGAGCGGCGCGGCCAGCCCCTCTTTCAGGGTGTCGAACAGCGAGCCGGCATCGCCGCCGACCTTCAAACCGTCGATCACCTTGCCGACGGAGCCGACGGTTTCGATCAGGCCCCAGAAGGTGCCGAGCAGGCCGAGAAAGACGAGCAAGCCCGTCATGTAGCGGGAAATATCGCGGGCCTCATCCAGCCGCGTCGCGATCGAATCCAGGAGGTGCCGCATGGTCTGCTGCGAGATCGTCATCCGCCCCGAGCGCTCGCCGCCGAGGATCGCCGCCATCGGCGCCAGCAAGGTCGGGCGACGTTCGATCGCCAGCCCGGGATCGGCGATACGGAAATTGTTGACCCAGGCCACTTCCGGATAGAGCCGAACCACCTGCCGGAACGACAGGATGATGCCGATCAGGAGCACCCCGCCGATCAGCGCGTTGAGGCCGGGATTGGCAAAGAACGCGACGATGATCTGCTTGTAGAGCACGACCATGACCAGCGCGCACAGCACCAGGAACACCAGCATCCGTACCAGGAAAATGCGGGGCGAGGACAGTTTGCTCAGTTCGATCTCCATTTCGGAGCGGGAGGAGTGGCCTGAGGGCATTTGCGGGGTGTCATCCGTTACGAAAGGCCGCGCTGGAGGCCAATATGGCACAGCGGACCGGAGAAAAAAGCTGGGAAGCCGCGATTTCGGGCAGAGGATGGTGGAACCTCTTCCCGAAACCCGGCTTTGACATCAGCGTATTTTGGAACGCTTCGATGTCCAACCGGGATTTTTCATGACGGTCTTACATCTCGAGGTGCTGGCGGCAAATGCTGCGTCGCTTTCCGCCTTGCGGCCGGACGGAGGCGCCCCGCCCAATGCCCGGCAATGGTGCTATCGCGACCGCCGGTTGCGCACCAGCCCGTTCTTCCCGCAGCCGCCGCCGGCATGATCCCGACCCCCGGGATCGGGTCAGCGCAGAGTGGGGACCCGGTTTCGCAAAGCATCGTGCTTAAAGAGGGAGTGGTCACATGAGCTTCGTCTCCACGATCATGGCCACCGCCGAGCGCGTGCCGCTGCCCGACGCCATTATCCGGGCCGCAATCCACCAGCTCTGCTCACGCACCGCCACCAGGCTCGCCACCGGGAATGCGGAAAGCGATGCCTGGCTCGCCGACGAAATGGCGGCGCGCGCCATCGCCGAGTATTCCGACGAGGCCGCCGTCCAGCACTACGAGGTACCGGCCGAGTTCTTTGCCCGCTTGCTCGGTCCTAACAGAAAATATTCCTGTTGCTTCTACCGGGAGGCGTCCTCGACCCTGCAGGAGGCCGAGGAGGAAGCGCTGCGCCAGACCGTCGAGCACGCCGATCTCGTCGGCGGACAATCGATCCTCGAGCTCGGCTGCGGCTGGGGTTCGCTGTCGCTGTGGATGGCGCGGCAATTCCCGCATTCGCAAGTCACGGCGATTTCCAACTCGAATGCGCAGCGCGTATATATCGAGGGCGAAGCCGGAAAGCGCGGCTTGGCCAATCTGCGCGTCATCACATCGGACATCAACCGGTTCGCGCCGGAGGCGCGGTTCGACCGCATCGTCTCCATCGAGATGTTCGAGCGCATGGTGAACTGGCGCGAACTGATGACGCATCTGCGCACATGGCTGGAACCCGACGGCCGCTTCTTCCTGCACATCTTCACCCATCGCTCCGGCGCCTATCTGTTCGATCGCGGCAATGGGCAGGACTGGATCGCCCAACATTTCTTCACCGGCGGCGTGATGCCAAGCCACCATCTGATCCGGCAATATGCCGATCTGCTCGAGGTCGAAAAGGAATGGCGCTGGAGCGGCACGCATTATCAGCGCACGGCCGAGGACTGGCTCAACAATTTCGATACGCATCGCGACGAAATCGAAGGCGTGCTCCGCAAGGTTTACGGCGGCGAGACCGCGTTGTGGATGCGGCGCTGGCGCTGGTTCCTTCTCGCCACCGCAGGCCTGTTCGGTTACGCCAATGGCAGCGAGTGGGGCGTTAGCCATTACCGGATGAAGGCGGCCGCTGAGCTGGAGAGCCGTAGCCCGGGTGAAGCGTAGCGAAACCCGGGGCATCGAGGATGAATCACCACATGCACCCGACCCGGATTGCGCTTCGCTCCATCCGGGCTACCCGCAAACGCCTCAATGGAACCGGCTCACAATAGAGTGAGTCCGGAAAAATGGACGCTAATTCAGCGCGATAGCATTGTGTGACATTGGGCCGCCGCGACACCGTATTGCGTCGCAGCAGGCGTTCCCTATCCTATATGCCATCAACCGTGAGTTCCCACGATCTCCTACGACAACGTCGCGAATGCTCAATTCGCGCTTCAACTTTGAACTGGGGCAATGCTTTCAATGTCCGGACTTCGAACGCAATCGGCATGCATCGTTTTGATGTTGACTGCGATGGCGCCGCTTTTGGCTGGCTGCAATGAACCGATTGCCGCGACCGCCGCGGCAAAACCGCCTGAAGCTGAAGTAGGCACCTTCACCGTGCGCTCGCAGTCCCGCGCCATCGTTCGGGAATTGCCCGGCCGGATCGCGCCCACCCGGGTTTCGGAGGTTCGTGCACGGGTCTCAGGCATCGTCGTCGAACGCCTGTTCCAGCAGGGCACCGAGGTCAAAGCCAGCGATCCCCTGTACCGGATCGACCCCAAGCCGTTCGAGGTGGAACTGCAGGCGAGCGAAGCCGCATTGGACAAGGCAGAGGCTGCGCTCGATCTAGCCGCACAGCACGCGCGGCGCATCGCGACGCTGACCAGCCAGCGCGCGGCGCCGGAGGCGGAGAACGAAAAAGCCATCGCGGCCCAGCGTCAGGCGGAAGCCGAGGTCGGCAGCCGCCAGGCCGAAGTCGCGCGCGCCAGGCTGAACCTTGATTATGCAACGATCCGTGCGCCGATCAGCGGCGTCATCGGCGCCGCGCTGGTGAGCGAAGGCGCGCTGGTGGTGCAGAACGAGACCACCAGTCTCGCCACGATCCAGCAACTTGACCCGATCTACGCCGACTTCACCCAATCGGTGTCGGAAATGAACAAGCTGCGCCGTGCCTTTGACAATGGCGATCTCGATCGGATCGCTCCCGACGCGGCCAAGGTCCGCCTCGTGCTCGACGACGGGACGCTCTATCCGATTCCCGGCAAACTGCTGTTTTCCGAAGCCAAGGTGGATGCTTACACCGGACAGGTCACGCTGCGCGGACAGTTTCCGAATCCGAATCGCGAACTGTTGCCGGGCATGTATGTCCGCGTCCTGATCGAGCAGGGTATCGATTCCGACGCCATCGCCGTGCCGCAGCAGGCGATTCAGCGCGATGCCGGCGGCGGCAGCGAAGTCTTCGTGGTCAAGGACGACGGCCGCGTGGCGACGCAGCCGGTCCGTACCGGCGCGGTGCAGGACGGCTTGTGGCTGGTGAGCGAGGGCCTGAAGGAAGGCGACCGCGTCATCGTCGACGGATTCCAGAAATTCGTGCCGGGCGACAAGGTCAAGGCGAAGGCGTGGATCGACGCGGATGCCTCGGTTGGTACAATACCGGGACCACCGGCGACCCAAGCATCCCGCTGAGATCGGGAGATGCCTAGTTTCTTCATCGACAGGCCGATCTTCGCCTGGGTGGTCGCGCTTTTCATCTGCCTGGTCGGCGCGATTTCGATTCCGCTCCTGGCGGTCGCGCAATATCCGATCATCGCGCCGCCCTCGATCTCGATCTCGACCAGCTATCCCGGCGCATCGCCCGAGAACCTCTACAACAGCGTCACGCGACTGATCGAGGAGGAGCTCAACGGCGCCTCCGGCATCCTCAATTTCGAATCCACCAGCGACTCCCTGGGGCAGGTCGAAATCATCGCCAACTTCGTGCCCGGCACCGAAACCGGCGCGGCATCGGTCGAGGTGCAGAACCGCCTCAAGCGCGTCGAGGCGCGGCTGCCGCGCGCGGTGATCCAGCAAGGCATCCTGGTCGAGGAAGCTTCCTCGGCCGTGCTGCAGATCATCACGCTGAACTCGACCGACGGTTCGCTCGACGAAATCGGCCTCGGCGATTTCATGATCCGCAACGTGCTCGGCGAAATCAGGCGCATTCCCGGCGTCGGCCGCGCCACGCTCTATTCCACCGAACGTTCGCTGCGGATCTGGGTCGATCCCGCAAAACTCGTCGGCTACGGCCTCACCGCCGACGACGTCAACAAGGCGATCACGGCGCAGAACGCGCAGGTCGCCTCCGGCAGCGTCGGCGCCGAGCCGAGCACGCCGGAGCAGAAGATTTCCGCGCTCGTGCTGGTCAAGGGTCAGCTCGCCTCGCCGGACGAGTTCGGCGCGATTACGCTGCGCGCCAACGCGGACGGATCGACCGTGCGGCTGCGCGACGTCGCCCGTATCGAGATCGGCGGCTTGAGCTACCAGTTCAACACGCGGCTCAACGGCAAGCCGACCGCGGGTCTTTCGGTGCTGCTGTCGCCGACCGGCAACGCGCTCGCCACCGCCAGCGCCGTCGAAGCCAAGATGAAGGAACTGTCAAAGTTCTTCCCGGCCAATATCGGCTACGAAATTCCCTACAACATCACTCCCGTCGTCAAGGCCTCGATCAACAAGGTGCTGATGACGCTGGTCGAGGCGGTGGTGCTGGTCTTCATCGTGATGTTCCTGTTCCTGCAGAACATCCGCTACACCATCATCCCGACCATCGTGGTGCCGGTGGCGCTGCTCGGTACCTGCGCGATGCTGATGGCGGCCGGCTATTCGATCAACATGCTGACGATGTTCGGCATGGTGCTGGCGGTCGGCATTCTCGTCGACGACGCCATCGTCGTGGTCGAAAACGTCGAGCGCATCATGGCGGAGGAGGGCCTGCCGCCGAAGGAGGCGACCCGCAAGGCGATGTCGCAGATCACCAGCGCCATCATCGGCATCACGCTGGTGCTGATGGCGGTGTTCGTGCCGATGGCGTTCTTCCCGGGATCGGTCGGCATCATCTACCGGCAGTTCTCGGTCACCATGGTTTCCGCGATCGCTTTCTCCGCGTTGCTGGCGCTCTCGCTGACGCCGGCGCTGTGCGCGACGCTGCTGAAGCCGGTCGAAGCCGGCCATGGTCATGCGAAGAAGGGCGTGTTCGGCTGGTTCAACCGTGTGCTCGATAGCGGCCGCAGCGGCTACACGCACACCGTCAAGGGATCGCTGAAGCGCACCGGCCGACTGATGGCAATCTACGCGGTGCTGTTCATCGGCCTCGGCTGGGCCTTCGTCCGGCTGCCCGGCGGCTTCCTGCCGGTCGACGACCAGGGCTTTATCACCACCGACGTGCAGACGCCGTCCGATTCCTCCTATGCCCGCACCGAGGCGGCGGTCGAGCAGGTCGAAAAATATCTCCGCGAGCGCGCCGGCGTCGAGGACGTCACGTTCCTGACCGGCTTCAGCTTCCTCGGCCAGGGCATGAACACCGCGCAGGCCTTCATCACGCTGAAGGACTGGTCGGAGCGGGGCAAAAAGGATTCCGCTGCGGCGATCGTCGCCGACATCAACCGCGAGCTGTCTTCGATCCGCGACGCCAGGATTTCAGCGCTGCAGCCGCCGCCGATCGACAATCTCGGCAATTCCTCGGGCTTCTCGTTCCGCCTGCAGGACCGCGGGCAGAAGGGCTATCCGGCGCTGGTCGCTGCGTCCGATCGCCTGATCGCCGAAGCCAATGCCAGCCGTGTGCTGCAGAAGGTCTATGTCGAGGGCCTGCCGCCGGCGCCGCAGGTCAATCTGGTGATCGACCGCGAGAAGGCCGGCGCATTCGGCGTCACCTTCGAGGACATCAACCAGACCATCTCGACCAATCTCGGCTCGAACTACATCAACGACTTCCCGAACCGCGGGCGGATGCAGCGCGTGATCGTGCAGGCCGACCGCGCCAGCCGCATGAACGCGGACGACATCCTCAATTACAACGTCAAGAACAGCCGCGGGCAATTGGTGCCGTTCTCCGCCTTCGCCACGGTTCAGTGGTCGAGGGGGCCGACCCAGATCGCCGGCTTCAACTACTATCCCGCCGTGCGCATCTCGGGCGAGGCGAGGCCCGGCTTCACCTCCGGCGACGCCATCGCGGAGATGGAGCGGCTCGCCGACAAGCTGCCGCGCGGCTTCGGCTACGAATGGACCGGCCAGTCGCTGCAGGAAAAGCTGTCGGGCTCGCAGGCGCCGTTCCTGCTCGGTCTCTCGGTGCTGGTGGTGTTCCTGCTGCTCGCCGCCCTCTATGAGAGCTGGACCATTCCGCTCGCCGTGCTGCTGACGGTGCCGCTCGGCATCTGCGGCGCGGTGATTGCGGCCACGATGCGGGGGCTGCCCAACGACGTCTATTTCACCGTCGGTCTGATCACCATTATTGGCCTGGCGGCAAAGGACGCCATCCTCATCATCGAGTTCGCCAAGGATCTGCGCGCGCAGGGCAAGCCGCTGGTCGAGGCGACGGTGGAAGCCTGCTCGCTGCGCTTCCGCCCGATCCTGATGACCGGCCTCGCCTTCGTCTGCGGCGTGCTGCCGATGGCCATTGCTACGGGCGCCGGCGGCGCCAGCCAGCAGGCGCTCGGCACCAGCGTGATGGGCGGCATGATCGCGGTGGTGGTTCTGGCGCTGTTGATGGTACCGGTGTTCTTCGTCTCAGTGCAGCGCGTGCTGGCGGGGGACCGGGAGAAGGTGGAGGAGGCGGTGGTGGATGAGCCGCAGGCGGCGCCGGAAGCGCTGAAGCCGTAAAACCGTGCGCCGCCCGTATCCGCAACCTCGGTCGTCATGTCCGCGAAGGCGGGCATCCAGTACTCCGTGGCGTCGGAGTTCAACACTTCAGCCGCGGCGAAATTCGTCAGCGGAATTTCGCTCGCCGCCACATTCGAGGGCGAGTTCTCCGACGTCCATAAGCGGACTCATGCGTTGCAGCAAACTGCGCCTTTTTTCGGCGCTTGCAATGCGAGCACTTCAATCAGCCTTGAATGACTAACTTGTAAGCTGACTTTCCGCTGGCGACCTCTAATGTTCTGGTCAAATCCGCTTTGGACATTTGGCGCGACTTGGTCTGAACGACGGTGCCGGATAGCCGCAGGGAATGCAGCAATTGATGCTTGGAAGGGGTTATAGTCGCACCGCAATCGAGCCCTCGCCATGCGCCACGACTCCCTGTTGCACGCTCTCGCCACAGCCGGCCTGTTCACCGGTCTGTTCCTGGGATCCAGCCTCATCTCAGATGCATCCGCCGGGACTGCCAGCCACGCCTTGGCCGTCTCCGTCGACGATTTCAATTATATCGACACGTCGAACGAGCCCGCCGATCAGACGGTCGTACATGAAAAGCGATTGCGGGCTTTCATGACCGCGCTGCGGGACGACGTCACGGCAGACCGGCGTTTTGAGCTCGTGCCCTCCTCCTGCGCGCTAGATTGTCCGACCGACGGACCGGCGTTGCGCGATCGGCTGCGCGCGGCGTCACAGGCCGGCACGCAGATCCTGATTATTGGCATCGTTCACAAGCTAAGCACGCTGGTGCAAGTTGTGCGGATTGTTGCCATCGATACAACAGCCCAGCGCGTCGTGTTCAGAAAGTACTTCCAGTTCCGCGGTGACAATGACGAGGCATGGCAGCGGGCGGAGCGCTTTGTGTCGGAGGAGGTCCGCGACCGGTTGCTTGAACGCAGATCGCAGCAATAGGCCGCGCGCGTCTGCAATGGGGTCAGACTCGGAAGTCTCTAGCAGCGCAAACGTAGTCCGTTTTTCCTCCAGCAACCGACACAGACCCGGACTTTGCTAGTTCGTCAGGTTTGTGTTGGCTTCCGGGGATGGAATAGCTCTTCGACGGACCGTTTCGGGTCCTTGATCCGAGAGCGGTCCCTGCGATCGTTCTTTTGTGCTTCGAGCTTCTGCAGGAAGCGGAAACGCGGCGATCGGGTCGCGTGCCCTGATCGGCCGTGCTTGGTCATGCCGAAGCCCTTTTGGCCGCTGTGCGCCATTTGATCACCAAACGAAAGCTGTGCGGCTCATTTCTTGCCATTCACGCGCTTCGCCGAAACCACGATCGGAGAGAAAGAATAGCCCTGATCATCAAAAGGCGCGAGGGGACGGTCGGTTTGCGGGAGCGAAATGCTGCAGCGCGGCGCTCTCGAGCCGGCCAATAAGCGACATCACTCCCGTTTATTCGATCACCTCGGCTGGGGTCACAAGCAACGCCGACGGAACCTTAGGCCGAAGTCTTGGCGGTCTTGCCTCGAAGATTTTAGCCTGTCGAAAGTCAGTGCCGTCTTGGCTGCGTGGGACTTTCGTTCATTTGCAACGAGCGGGGCTGACGACGAAGACGATTTTGGTACCAACCCAAAACACCCCGGCCATGCAATCCACGCTCGAAACGGCGGTGCCGCTCACGCAGCGCATCGGCGCCGATATCGAGGGCGTTCCGCGTCGGTCGGCATGTCTCGAAAGTACCACGAGCAGAAATATTTTTACTATTTCGTCATCCGCCAAGCGAACAGCACCACAGTCGCTCCGAGCGCTGCTGCAATTGCCGACGTCACTATCCCGCCGCCGAGCGCGAGAAGCACCGCGATGTGATAGCCAATCAACGCGCCAGCCGTACCCACCAATGCGCTTGTGACGATGCCGCGGGTTGATCCGGAGAACTGACGAGCAAGCCATGACGGCCCCACAAGCCGGTCGTACAGAAAGCCAGCGGCAAGGCCGATTGCGAGGACTACAATAAACGTTACGACGGCGTCTGGGGCGCGCATGTTAGGCCGCCTTGAGTGTGGTTTAGATAAGTTTACGCAAACGTTGGGACGCTTCAGTTCAAGCGTCACAGGAACGGTGCGCCTTTACGGGAGAGAAGTCGACCAATATGTCGTGAAATCAGCGACCCAAAAATTTAGGCCGACCACTTCCGGTCTACCCCGATAAGTAGACGCTCTCCGCGCCGGTTGGCACCTCGCAAAAGTGGACTGACACTTTCGCAGCGACGCACTCTCTCTTCATAAGTTGGCGAACTCGATCGACGACGCTGTGCTCACTACCTATTAGTTATCCGTATGGCTAACTTTTATTGACACACGTTTGTGTCTCCACTATAGTTAGCTTTATGGCTAACCAATCAATGCAACTCGACCACGTTTTCGGGGCCCTGTCCGACGCGACCCGTCGTGCGATCGTCATGCGACTGTGTGATGGCGAGGCATCCGTCGGAGAACTGGCGAAGCCGTTCGAAATGGCGCTGCCGAGCCTGATGAAACACATCCGCATTCTGGAGAGCAGCGGCCTCGTTGCGTCCGAGAAGACCGGTCGCGTCAGGATGTGCTCATTGCGGACGGAAGCTCTCGCAACCGTCGAGGTTTGGTTGGCGGCCCAAAGGGAGATCTGGGAGCAACGACTGGATCGACTGGAAATGTACGTTGAGAAACTGAAGAAGGAGAAGAAGTCCAATGCCCGCAAACGCAAGTCAAAATGAAACGCCCCTGTCCACTTGGGCGCTCGATCGAGAGATCGTCCTCTCGCGCGTGATCAACGCGCCACGAGAGTTGGTTTTCTCCGCCTGGGTTGATCCGCGCCATCTCCCCCAATGGTTTGGTCCGGCCGGTTTTAGGGTCGAGACAAAGTCAATGGATATTCGCGTCAACGGCGAATGGCGGTTCGATATGATCGCTCCCGACGGCAAGCGATATACGAATCGGATGCAATTCCGGCGCATCGAGAGGCCGCACCTGATCGAGTTCGATCATGGCGCCGACAAAGACAACGATCCTGGCATATTCCGCACTACCATCACGTTCGATGAGCAGAGCGACGGCAAGACCGTCATCACTTTGCGGCAGTTGCATCCGACGAAGGCTCAGCGCGACGCGGGGATCGGATTCGGCGCGGTCGAATTCGGTTATCAGACCCTCGAGAAACTGGCGCAGCACGTCGAACGCAGTACTTAACGAATACGAACAAATCTGGCACGCGTTGCCCGCTCCGGTGGGCCGGACGACAGCCGCTATGGGGTCAATCGCTACACGGGCGACCCAGCGGCAAGTCCGGCCATGTCGGCTATGCCTCCGAAGTAAATTCAGAGCATTAATTTAGTGTCATGTTGCTGGGCTCCCCAGCCCTTCCACCAGCGCGCTTAAGGCGGCATCCAAGGGGGCCGATCCCACCTTCTCGGGCACCAAGAGCCCATCGATCGCAAGCATGGTCATGCCGTGGACGAGCCCCCAGCCGGCTGCCGCCTGACCTTCTATCGGCCGCTTGCGAATGCTCCCCGCGGCCTGGCCGCGCCGGAGGATTTCGAGGAGAACATCGAACACCGCCAGCGCCCGCTCATTGAGATGTATTCCCACCGCTTGCCCGTCCTCCGCGCTATACATCAGGCGGTAGAGAGCCGGGTTGTCCGTTCCAAACGTGACGTAGGCACGAGCTATCGTAGTGATTTCGTCGCGCAAAGAGTTGGGCGCTTCAGACTTCGCTGCCGATAGGGTGTCGCGCAGCCGGTCGAAGCCAATCATGGCGAGTTCTGCAAGCAGCGCGGCCTTATCAGGGAAGTGCTTGTAGGGGGCCGCGTGGCTTACGCCAGCCCGGCGGGCGACCTCCCGCAGCGTGAACTGCCAGCCCTTCTCCTCCCGAAGCATATCCAACGCCGTCTCTATAACCGCACGACGGAGATCACCGTGGTGATAGGGGCGGTTCGGTGCGTCCTGCATGGTGCCTCAAAGTTTCTTATGGATACATTGTTGACAGTGGCTACTTGAGCGCCTATGTCAAGGGCGTAAGTTTCTCCTGTCTACATCGGAGTGGGCCATGAGTGCCATCGCAAAAATCACCGACGCTGATCGGCTTGGCGGCCTCCTCGCCAGCCAACGTGCTGCCTTCCTGCGTGAGGGAGCGCCTTCGCTGGCGCAGCGACGCGCCGATCTGACCAAGTTCCGAGCCGCGATCATCGAGCATCGCAAGGCGATCGAAGACGCCATCAATGCCGATTTCGGGCATCGCTCGAGGTATGAGACGGCGATCATGGAGGTTGGAGGGGTCGCCGAGGGCACAAAATATCTGATCCGCAACCTTCACAAATTCATGGCGCCAACCCGCCGACACGTTGCGCTACACATGCAGGCCGGCAAGGCCCGCGTCGAATATCAACCACTTGGTGTCGTCGGCGTCATGTCGCCGTGGAACTATCCGGTGAACCTCGCGCTGATGCCGGTTGTCACGGCCATCGCAGCCGGAAACCGAGTTATGCTGAAGCCCTCGGAGTTCACGCCCGTCACGAATTCAATACTCGCGAAGATGCTGGGCGAGATGTTCCCCGAGGACCAGTTCGCGATCGTGACCGGCGATGCGGCCGTAGGGGCGGCTTTCTCGGCCTTGCCGTTCGACCACTTGGTCTTCACCGGGAGCACTGCAGTAGGGCGGTCGGTGATGAAGGCTGCAAGCGACAACCTCGTTCCGGTTACGCTCGAACTCGGGGGCAAGTCGCCTAGCATCGTTGCCAAGGGCCACGCCCTCGACCAAGCGGCGGCGTCAATTGCCTACGGAAAGCTGCTCAGCGCAGGCCAGACCTGCATCGCCCCGGACTACGCACTCGTCCACGAAGACGATGTCGACTCGTTCGTCGGGGCGTATGACCGAAAAGTGGCGTCCTTCTATGCGGACGGTCCGACGAGTGAACACTACACCTCAATCATAAACGAGCGGCACCATGCCCGGCTTCAGAGCCTGATCGACGATGCCCGCTCCAAAGGAGCGCGGATCATCGAGGTCGGCAACCGGCCCGGTGAGGCGTCTCTGCGCCCCAACACGCTGGCGCCGACCGTCGTCCTCGGCGTCACAGACGACATGCGCATCGCACACGAGGAGATCTTCGGTCCGGTCCTGCCGATCTTTCCCTACCGCGATATTGGCGATGCGATCGCCTACGTGAACGCCCGGCCCCGGCCGCTCGCGCTCTACTATTTCGGTGCCGATGATGAAGACCGAGGCATGGTGCTGAGCCGAACGACCTCCGGCAACGTCACTATCAACGGGACGATCATGCACATCGCCCAGGATGACCTGCCTTTCGGCGGTGTCGGTCCCAGCGGCATGGGCGCATACCATGGCATCGAAGGCTTCCGTACTCTCAGCCATGCCAAAGGGATCTATGAGCAGGGCCGTTGGAACCTCTCCAACCTTCTGCGCGCGCCCTTCAGACAGCCGATCGATATCATCCTCAACATGATGCTCCGGTGACCAGTACGCCGTCATCAAATCAAGCTCAGGAGTTTCAGCACATGACCACCGACACATCGTTGCCGCTAAGCGGCTCATGCGAATGCGGCGCCTGCTCGTTCGAGGTGCATACGTCGCCGAAAGCCAGGTTCCGGTGCCACTGCCTGATCTGCCAGGCGTTCAACGGCAAACCGTTCGCGGATGTGGTCGCCGTTCGCGCCAAGGATGTCGTGCTGAAAAACGCCGGCAATATCTCATTCAGGAAACACCGTCCGCCGCCGAACTTCAATCGCGGGGTTTGCCGGACTTGCGACAAGCCCGTTGTGGAGGTTGCGGGCGTCGGGCCGTTCAAGGTGATGTTCATCCCGGCCAGCAATTTCGGGCCCGAGGCCGGGCTGCCGCCGGTTCGGATGGATATATTTTATCACCGCCGTGTGCTGGACATGCCCGATAGCTTGCCCAAATACAGCGGCTACTTCGCGAGCGAGTGGGCGGTCGGGAAAATGATCATGAGCGGCTTGTGAAATGGCAAGTCGATCTATTTGGCGAAGCGTAAACCGATCAGGCTGGTAAGCTGCCCGCCGCCGCGGATTTGATCAGTCCAAGGAAATGAGCAAGAGCCGACTTCCTGGACTTCCGATCGAGCGCATAGGAAGCGTGCACGGAGCGAGCGAAGTTTTGGACTCGTGCCCTCGCCAAGCACATTGTTAACCCCGGCGTCCGCTCGTTGTGCTCGACAGATATTTCTCGATCGCGGCTTTCGTGTCGCGACCGAATTGAAACGCACCGATGCCCTACGTGCGGTTTCGTTCCAGACTCCTAAGATATCGATAGCGAGCAGATTCCGCCTTTTGGGCCCCCGACGACTTCGCAGGGATACGATAAAATCGCGGTGGTGATTCTGGCGCTGTTGATGGTGCCGGTGTTCTTCGTCTCAGTGCAGCGCGTGCTGGCGGGGGATCGGGAGAAGCTGGAGGAGGCCGCGGGAGCCGAAATGGTCGGCCCGCCGGCGCCGGTGAAGTGATAGACGTTGTCTTGCTCCGTGACCCGCGACGCCAGGGCTTCGCCGGGACTTGCGGCCTCGGGCCGTCGAGAAGCCTTGGCGCAGGCGGCGGCCGATGCATCCAGTCCATGGACTCTTGAATTTGCCGGGCTGACGCCGCGCCAGAGTCCGCTATGCCCCGATAGCCGGCTACTGCATAGCAGCGAAACGACGCTATGTGCCAAAGCCAGACTTGGACATCCCGACTTTTTGCGACACTATTGATTGCTCCCCACTTGCGAAAGCCGCCTATGAGCCGGCGTTACCTCTCGTCAGCTCAGCGGCAGATACGACGGTAAAACCAACTAGGAGCGGGCAATTGCCGAAATCACCGCCCGAGGTAAAATCCGTCGATTGCACCAAGACCGCTGGCGACGGCTGTGCGCGGAGGATGATCCGATGGAGTCCAGCCTTGCAGATCTTTCGACGATACTAGACCGCATACTTGATACAGCGGCGGACAATCTCAGGATCGCAAAGATTCTGGTTCAGATGGGCCTCGATCCGAACAACATCACCTACGACGCACTATTCAACCGGCTGCTGGAAATTGTGCTGGCCAACATCACGCTTGCTAATCTGTTCGCCCTGGTTGGCGCCATCTTTCTTGTCGCTACCTTGCTGATGCATACAATAGTGCCGCTGCGCGTCGCGAACATGGTCGGCTGTATGTTCTTCGTCGCCTATGGCGCGCTCTCGGGAAATGTCGGGGCTTTCTTACTCTATCTGTTGTTGTTGCCGATCAATGCAATCCGCCTCCGTCAGATGCTCAACCTGATCAAAAGGGCACGTATCGCGACGGAGGGCGACACCTCATTGGAATGGCTCAAACCTTACATGACCGAGCGCAAATATCGCCGCGGCGATAAATTATGCAAGAAGGATGATGTCGCTACCGAAATGTTCCTGACGGTCACGGGAAAGTTTTTGGTGAAGGAAATCAACGTCGAGATTCCGCCGGGACGTCTCGTGGGCGAACTTGGTTTCCTTACTCCAAATCAACGGCGAACCGCGACCGTCGAATGCATTGAAGATGGGCAGGTGATGACCATAACCTATGAAAAGCTGCTCGAAATTTATTTTCAGAATCCGCAATTCGGTTATTACTTTGTTGTGCTGACCAGTCAGCGGTTGCTCGAGAACATATCGCGGCTCCAGCCGCGCGGCTGACTCTAGCCACGGATGCTAGCTACCCTGGACGTCATTCAAGCTTCGAAATCGGAGCCTCGAATCATGCGCTGCGAATTCAGCGAACATGAGTGGACCGCCACTAAGCCGATGTTGCCGAACAAGCCGCGCGGCGTTCGGCGGGTAGATGACCGCCGCGTGCTCGATGGCATCGTTCGGGTCCTGCGTTCAGGTGCGTCATGGCGCGACCGGCCCGCGACCTATGGTCCCCGCACGACTTGTTACAATCGCTTCGTTCGGTGGATGATGGTCTTGTCTCGCTGATTTGCCCGACGTGTCAAATGTCTACTTCGGCACCCGGCGAGTGCCGGCTACTGTGCATGGGGTTGTTTTCAATATTTTTGGCTGGGAGAGCCGCGGCTCCTCGGTGTGCTTCCGCCGCCTCCGGAAGGCTGCATCACCCGATCGCGGATGAAGCGACGGCGCGTGGCTTGGAACCGTCGCCCTATTTTCCCAGCGGCCCCAGTATCTTCACCAGCTCCCCGTGCACGAACTCATTGCCGCAGATTACGTGCCCGGTCTTCAGCGCATCATCCTTGCCCTCGATGCCGCTCACCGTCCCGCCGGCTTCGCGCACCATGATCTGCCCTGCGGCGATGTCCCAGGGCGAGAGATTGCGTTCCCAGTAGCCGTCGAGGCGGCCGGCAGCAACGAATGCGAGGTCGAGCGAGGCGGCGCCGAAGCGGCGGAACCCGGCGACCTTGTTCTGCAGCGCGGCCATTTCGTTCAGTGCCAGTTGGTGGTCGCCGCGGCCGATATGCGGCAGGCCGCAGGCGACCACGCATTCGTTGAGCTGGCGGCGCCCGGCGACGCGCAGCCGCTGGTCGTTGAGGAAGGCGCCCTTGCCGCGTTCGGCGATGTAGAGCTCGTCATTGGCGGGATTGTAGATCACGCCGGCAATGACGGTGTCTTCGCGCCGCAGGCCGATCGAGATCGCGAATTGCGGGATGCCGTGCAGGAAGTTGGTGGTGCCGTCGAGCGGATCGACGATCCAGGTGTGGGTCTTGTCGGCGCCCTCGCGCGTTCCACCTTCCTCGCCGATGAAGCCGTAGCCGGGCCGTGCCTTGGCGAGATCCTCGTACAGCATTTCCTCGGCGCGCTTGTCGGCCTTGGTGACGAAGTTCGCCGGCCCCTTCAACGATACCTGCAGATGCTCGATCTCGCCGAGGTCGCGTTTGAGGCTGCGGCCGGCGCGGCGCGCAGCTTTCACCATGACGTTGATAAGGGCTGAATACAGCATGATGCGAGCGCTTATAGTGAGAGGGAACGGCGCAATGCCGTCAGGGTTTAGGGACTGGGTGCCCTGCTGATATGCCGCCGTCAAGGCGTGATTTGTCGGCGGTACCGGTCCATTTCCGCGCCGCCGCCTCAACCTTGGCGCGATCCTCGGGGCTGAGCTCCGAGAGCCCTTCATCCAGCTCGGGATCGCCCTTGCCGGCGGTCTTGGCGACAAGGTGCCACTTCAGGCCTTCGATCTTGTCCATCTGCACCCCCAGGCCGCTCACGAGCACGCGGGCGAGGCGGTTCTGCGCGATCGGCGAGTTCTGCCGCGCGGCCTTGCGCAACAGCGCGACCGCCGCAGCCTGGTTCCTCGGCGTGCCGGTGCCGTTGAACAGCGCGATCGCGTACTCGACCTCGGCGTCGACATTGTCGGCGAGCGTGGCCGCCTGCAACAGCCGCACCGCCTTGTCGATGTCCTTCGGCACGCCGGTGCCTTCCTTGTAGAAGGTGGCGAGCGCGTATTGCGCCTCCGGGTTGCCGGCATCCGCCGCAGTGCGCAGCAGTTCGGCGGCGCGCTTGAGGTCCTGCGGCAGCGTGTTGCCGTCCAGATAGAGCAGCGCCAGATTGTACGCCGCCTTGGGGCTACCGAGCTTGGCCGCGGAGGCCAGCAGCTTGACGGCCTGCTCGCGATTGGTGGGGCCACCGCGGCCGGACAGCCGCATCATGGCGAGCGCGAACATGGCCTCGCGGTCGCCGGCATCGGCGGCGCGCTGGTACCAATCGGCGGCCTTCGCATAGTCGCGCTTGATGCCGAGCCCGTTGGCGTAGAGCTCGCCCAGCATCGTCATCGCCTTGGGGTCGCCGTTATATTGCGCGCGCGTGGTCGCGAGATCGAGCGCGGTCTTGTAGAGGCCGCGCTGATAGGCGCCGTAGACGAGATCGGCGTTCGGATCCTCGAAGGCGGCCGTCGGCGAGGGGGAGGGCGCCGGCGTGGGCGTTGCTGCCGGTTTGGGCGCTGCTGTCGGCGCCGGTGTCGCGGCGGGCTTTTTCGCTGCGGGCGGAGCCTTTGGTTTGGGCGCCTCCTTTTTCGCAGCCGGAGGGTTTGCGGGCGGTTGCGCGGCAGGCGGCGTCAGCGAGACCTGCGCGGAGGCGCCGGCTACCGTCATCAGCAGGCCCGCAAGCAGCGATATGGGACGCAGGAGTTTCATATCCGGCGTTATCCGTGCCCGGTCTTATCAGGGCCGATCTTATCAGGGCTAGACTTGTCAGGGCCGGACTTGGCCTTTCCGAACGCTGCGTCGTGCGCTTGCGCGATCGCCTGCCCGGCATCGATCAGCGCCGCCTTTGCGCCGCGCGGGTCGGTCCAGATGAAATCGCCAACCAGCACAAAATCTGCGCCGGCGGCGGCGAATTCGGACGCCTCCTCGCGCGAGGCGGCAAAGCCGATGCAAGGCGGCTCGAACAGTTCGTCCCACCATTGCAGGCGCTCGGCGATCGCCTCGGTCGAGGGCCGCTGGCCCTTGGCATCCAGCTCGCCGAACAGCACGTAGTCGGCGCCCGCTTCGCCCGCGGCCATCGAATCGTGCCGCGTGGCAAGGCCGCCGACGCCGGCAATGCGGTCCGGCTTCAGCGACGGCAAGGCATCTTCCAGCGCGGCAAGGCCGTTCAGATGCGCGCCATCGGCGCCTGCGCGCGCCACCAGTTCGACATGGCCGTCGAGCAGGAGCGCCGCGCCGGCATTCTGGATCGCGGGCGCAAGCGTTTTCACGCGCGCGATCATGGTGCGCTGATCAGTCTGCTTCAGCCGCAGCAGCACCGCGGCGACGTCGGCCGCTGCCAGTAGCTCCGGAAGATGGGTCGCGAGCTGCGACGGATCGTCCACCTCAGGCGTCGCGAGATAGAGCCGCGGCGCCGGGCGCGGCGGAGCAGGTTTATTGGCCAAGTCTAGGCGACCTTCTTTTCCAGGCCGGTTTCCCACTCGCCCTTGCTTGCCAGCGCGTTCATCCGCGCGCGGTGCGTGAAGGCGCGCTGGCCTGCGGCGAGGTTCTCGGCCTTACCCGACCAGGCCTTCTGCGGCGCCGCCTGCAGCGCCCGGCCATAGGAGAATGTCAGCCGCCAGGGCAGGCCGCCGATCCGGTTCATGGCGTTCAGATGCGCGGTCGCCTCCTCATCGGATTGCCCGCCGGAGAGGAAGGCGATGCCGGGCACGGCTGCGGGAACGCACGCCTTCAGCAGCCGCACGGTCTTCTCCGCGACTTCTTCCACGGAAGCCTGTCTCACGCACTTCTTGCCCGAGATGGCCATGTTGGGCTTCAGCACCATGCCTTCGAGCTCGACGCGCTGTATCAGCAATTCCTGGAACGTCTTGTTCAGCACATGCTGGGTCACGTCATAGCAGCGGTCGATATCGTGATCGCCGTCCATCAGCACTTCCGGTTCGACGATCGGCACGATCTGCGCCGCCTGGCACAGCGCGGCGTAGCGCGCCAGCGCATGCGCGTTGACGTGGATCGCCGTCTGTGTGGGAATACCGCTGCCGATATCGATCACGGCACGCCATTTGGCGAAGCGCGCACCGCGCTCGTAATATTTCTTCAGGCGCTCGGCGAGCTTGTCGAGACCGACGGTGACCAGTTCGCCCGGACATTGCGGCAGCGCTTGCGTCCCTTCATCGACCTTGATGCCGGGGATCGCGCCGGACTGCTCGATCAGCCTGATCAGCGGCGTGCCATCTTTTGCGTTCTGCCAGATGGTCTCGTCGTAAAGAATGACGCCCGAGACGTACTTGCTCATCGCCTCGGTGGAGCGGAACAGCATCTCGCGATAGTCGCGGCGGTTCTCCTCGGTCGATTCGACCTTGATGGCGTCGAAACGCTTCTTGATGGTGCCCGAGGATTCGTCGGCGGCGAGAATGCCCTTGCCCGGGGTGACCATGGCGAGGGCAACCTTGTTGAGATCAGCAAGATTCATGGGAACGTTCTCCGGAAAACATCATGCCCTTGCGCACCAAAATAGGCGGTTCTCGGGCAATTGCCTAGAAAACGTTCGTCGCACCGGGGGTGATTGCGAGGCGCGGGTGCCGGTTCAGGCAACCCGCGGGTCCAATTCACCCTTGGTGTAGCGCTTGGCCATTTCGGCCGTCGTCAGCACCTTCTTGATCTTGCTGGCCTGGCCTGCGGTATTGAATTCCTGCAGCCGCTGCTTGCACAGCTTGGCCATGGCTTCCATCGCCGGCTTTAAGTATTTGCGCGGATCGAACTCTTCCGGATTGTCCTTGAAGACCTTGCGGATCTGCCCGGTCATCGCCATGCGGTTGTCGGTGTCGATGTTGATCTTGCGCACGCCGTTCTTGATGCCGCGCTGGATTTCGGAAACCGGCACGCCCCAGGTCGGCTTCATCTTGCCGCCATTGGCGTTGATGATCTCCTGCAGATCCTGCGGCACCGAGGACGAGCCATGCATCACCAGATGCGTGTTCGGCAGCTTGCGATGGATCTCCTCGATCACGTTCATGGCGAGGATGTCGCCGTCCGGCTTGCGGGTGAACTTGTAGGCGCCGTGCGAGGTGCCCATCGCGATCGCCAGCGCGTCGACCTTGGTCTCCTTGACGAACTTCACGGCTTCGTCGGGATTGGTGAGCAACTGGTCGTGCGAGAGCTTGCCTTCCGCGCCGTGGCCGTCTTCCTTGTCGCCCATGCCGGTTTCCAGCGAACCGAGCACGCCAAGCTCGCCTTCCACCGAGATGCCGCCGAGATGAGCCATGTCGGTAACCGTCTTCGTCACGCCGACATTGTAGTCCCAATCGCCGGGGGTCTTGCCGTCGGCTTTCAGCGAACCGTCCATCATGACGGAGGTGAAGCCGGCCTGGATCGCGGTCATGCAGGTTGCGGGTTCGTTGCCGTGATCGAGATGCACGCAGACCGGGATCTGCGGATAGATTTCCGTGACGGCGTCCATCATGTGCTTGAGCATCACGTCATTGGCGTAGGAGCGCGCGCCGCGCGAGGCCTGGATGATGACGGGCGCGTCGACCGAGGAGGCGGCCTCCATGATGGCCAGCGCCTGCTCCATGTTGTTGATGTTGAACGCCGGCACCCCGTAATCGTGCTCTGCCGCATGATCGAGCAGTTGACGCAAGGTAATGCGAGCCATTCAAATTCTCCCTGTATTTGCAGCGCCCCTGGCGCCCGACTGGTCTTGATTAGCGTGATTTCAGAACTTCGACGCCGGGTAGCGGTTTGCCTTCCATCCACTCAAGAAACGCGCCGCCCGCCGTCGAAACATAGGAAAACTCGTTGGCTACGCCGGCCTGGTTCAGCGCCGCGACGGTATCGCCGCCGCCGGCGACAGAGACCAGTTTCTTCGCCTTGGTGCGCGCCGCCGCGTGCTTGGCCGCAACGACCGTGCCGCGGTCGAACGGCGTCATTTCGAACGCGCCGAGCGGGCCGTTCCAGACCAGCGTCGCGGCATCGTCGATCGCGGAATGAATCCGCGCGATCGATTGCGGGCCGACGTCGAGGATCATGCCGTCGGCCGGAATGGCGTCGAGGCCATAGGCGTGCGAAGGCGAGTTGGCCGCAAAGTGATAGGCGACCACGGCATCGACGGGGAGGATGATGGCGCAGTTCGCGGCAGTAGCCTTCTCAAGGATTCGCAGCGCGGTGGCGGCGAGGTCCTTCTCCGCCAGCGACTTGCCGACGCCGACGCCCTGTGCGTGCAGGAACGTGTTGGCCATGCCGCCGCCGATCACCAGCGCATCGACCTTGGTGACGAGGTTTTCGAGCAGGTCGATCTTGGTGGAAACCTTGGCACCGCCGATGATAGCGATGACCGGCTTGGTCGGTGCTTCCAGCGCCTTCTCAAGCGCGTTGAGTTCGGCCTGCATGGTGCGGCCGGCATAGGCGGGCAGCTTGTGGCCGAGGCCTTCGGTGGAAGCGTGGGCGCGGTGCGCGGCCGAGAACGCGTCGTTGACCCAGATGTCGCCGAGCTTTGCCAGTTCGGCTACGAACGTCGGATCATTCTTTTCTTCCTCTTTGTGGAAGCGGGTGTTCTCCAGGCAGAGGATATCGCCGTCCTTCATCGCAGCCACGGCCTTGGCCGCGGCCTCGCCGATGCAGTCGTCAGCAAAGGCGACTGGCTTCTTGATGACCTGTCCCAGCGCCGCCGCGACGGGTTTGAGCGAATCCTTGACGTCGCGTCCCTTCGGCCGGCCGAAATGGGCGAGCAGGATGACCTTGCCGCCCTTGTCGGAAATTTCGGTGATGGTCGGCACGACGCGCTCGAGTCGCGTCGCGTCGGTGACGCGGCCGTTTTCCATGGGGACGTTAAGATCGACGCGCAGCAGCACGCGCTTGCCCTTCACGTCGATGTCATCGAGGGTGCGGAATGATTTCGACATTGGCGCTCTCTTGTCCCGGGCGCACGGCGGCGCGAAGTGCCGCTGTGCTGAACCGGGACCTGCACTGGATGGGTCCCGGCTCTGCGTCGCGTCACTTCGTGCCGCGCCGCGTCCGGGACACGAGACTTACAGCAGCTTCCCCATCGCCACGGCCGTGTCGGCCATGCGGTTGGAGAAACCCCATTCATTGTCGTACCAGGACATCACCCGCACCAGCGTGCCGTTCAACACCTTGGTCTGATCCTCGTGGAACGTGGACGAGTGGGGGTCGTGGTTGAAGTCGATCGAGACGTTCGGCGCGGTGGTGTAGCCAAGGATGCCCTTGAGCTGCTGCTCGGAGGCGCGCTTCATCGCCGCGTTGATTTCCTTGGTGTCGGTGGCGCGCTTGGCGACGATCTTGAGATCGACCACCGAGACGTTCGGGGTCGGCACGCGGATCGCGACGCCGTCGAGCTTGCCCTTCAGTTCCGGCAGCACCAGGCCGATGGCTTTCGCAGCACCTGTCGAGGTCGGGATCATCGACATCGCCGCCGCGCGGCCGCGATAGAGATCCTTGTGCAGGGTGTCGAGGGTGGGCTGGTCGCCGGTATAGGCGTGGATCGTGGTCATGAAGCCGGTCTCGATGCCGACCGTGTCGTTCAGCACCTTGGCGACCGGCGCCAGGCAGTTGGTGGTGCAGGAGCCGTTGGAGACGACCAGGTGATCCTTGGTCAGCGTGTCGTGGTTGACGCCGAAGACGATGGTGGCGTCGGCGCTGTCGGCGGGAGCCGAGACCAGCACGCGCTTGGCGCCGGCAGTCAGATGCGCAGAGGCCTTGTCCTTGGCGGTGAAGATGCCGGTGCATTCCAGCGCGATGTCGACGCCGAGCGCCTTCCACGGCAGCTTGGATGGGTCACGCTCGGCGGAGACCTTGATCTTGCCATTGCCGAGACTGAGCGAGTCGCCGTCGACGGTCACCGTGCCGGGGAAGCGGCCATGCACGGAATCGAAACGCAGCAGGTGGGCGTTCGTCTCGACCGGGCCGAGATCGTTGATGCCGACCACCTCGATATCCGTGCGGCCAGATTCCGCAATCGCCCGCAACACGTTGCGGCCAATGCGGCCAAATCCGTTGATCGCGACGCGGACTGCCATGCTGATCTCTCCTCTAATAGCCGGTGCCGGCCCCGCGGAGACGTTCCACGGAGGTGCTGACGGCGGAACGCCCGGTTCGGCCGGGCGGGAACGGTCAAGATGGGGGTCTAGGTAGTCCTTTTTCCCAGTAATCTCAACCTTCAGCCCAAGCGCTTCAGGGCAGCGTTAACCGCAGCCTCGGCGGTAATTCCGAAGTGCTTGAAAAGGTCCTTGGCGGGTGCGCTTGCGCCGAAACCGTGCATGCCCACGAATTCACCATCCTGGCCGATCACCGCGTCCCAGCCCCAGCGCACCGCGGCCTCGATCGCGACCTTGACCGGGGCGTTGCCGATAATGGCCTTCTGCCGGTCCGCCGGCTGCGCCAGCAGCAGTTCGAGCGAGGGCACCGAGACCACCCGCGACGCGATGCCGCGCTCAGTCAGCTGCTTCTGGGCGGCCACCGCGACCTCGACCTCGGAGCCCGAGGCGAACAGCGACACTTTGGCGTCGCCCTGGGCGGCGACCAGCTCATAGGCGCCGTGGGCGCAGGGGTTATCGTTCGGCGCGTTGGTGCGCAGTTGCGGCAGGTTCTGGCGGGTCAGCGCCAGAACCGTCGGGCCGTCGATCCGGTTGAGCGCCAGTTCCCAGCATTCCGCGACCTCGACGGCGTCGCAGGGGCGGAACAAGCGCATATTGGGAATCGCACGCAGCGCGGCGAGGTGCTCCACCGGCTGATGCGTCGGTCCGTCCTCGCCGAGCCCGATCGAATCATGGGTCATCACGTAGACGACGCCCGTGCCCATCAGTGCGGCGAGCCGCATCGCCGGGCGGGCGTAATCGGTGAACACCAGGAAGGTCGCGCCGTTCGGCGCGAAGCCGCCATGCAGGAAAATGCCGTTCATCGCCGCGGCCATGCCGTGCTCGCGGATGCCGAAATGGATGAAGCGGCCCTTCGGCGTCTTGGCGGAAAACGCCACGGCCGACTTTGCCTTGTTGTTGTTGGAGCCGGTGAGGTCGGCGGAGCCGGCGAGGAATTCCATCGGCATCGCGGCTGCGATTGCCTCGATCGCGGACTCCGATGATTTCCGCGTGGCGACGTTCTGCGGCGTTTCCAGTAGCGCCTTCTTGTGAGCCCGCAGCGCCTTCGAAAGCGACGCCGGCCGCTCGTGCCGCATGCGCCGTTCGAACTCGGCGCGCTTGCGGCTGCCGAGTTCGGCGAAGCGGCCTTCCCATTCCTCGCGCGCGGCAGCGCCGCGGCTGCCGGCCGCGCGCCATGCCTTAAGCACGTCATCGGGCACTGAAAAGGCTTCGAGCGAGATGCCGAGCTTTTCCTTGGCGCCCTTGAGCTCGTCGGCGCCGAGCGCCTCGCCATGGGCCTTCGCCGTGCCGGCCCGCGTCGGCGCGCCGTAGCCGATGGTGGTCTTGCAGGCGATCAGCGATGGCTTGTTGGATTTTTGCGCGCGGGTGATCGCCGCTGCGATCGCCTTCGGATCGTGGCCGTCGATCAGCTCTGCCGCCCATCCGGCGGACTTGAATCGCTTCACCTGATCGACCGAATCGGCGAGCGAGGTCGGGCCGTCGATCGAGATACCGTTGTCGTCATACAGCACGATCAGCTTGTTGAGCTTCCAGTGCCCGGCCATCGCGATCGCTTCCTGCGACACGCCCTCCATCAGGTCGCCGTCGGAGGCGACCACGTAAGTATGGTGCGCGACCACCTTCTTGCCGAACTCGGCCGCCAGCATCTTTTCCGCCAGCGCCATGCCGACCGAGGTGGCGATGCCCTGGCCGAGCGGGCCGGTCGTGGTCTCGACGCCGCTGGTCTCGAAGTTTTCCGGGTGCCCCGGCGTCTTGGAGCCGAGCTGCCGGAAATACTTGATCTGTTCGAGCGTCATGTCCTTGTTGCCGGTCAGGTACAGCAAGGCATAGAGCAGCATCGAGCCGTGTCCGGCCGAGAGCACGAAGCGGTCGCGGTCCGGCCAGTTCGGAGCACTGGCGTCGAATTTGAGGAACTGCGTGAACAGCACGGTCGCAATGTCGGCGACGCCCATCGGCAAGCCGGGATGGCCGGATTTCGCCTTTTCGACGGCATCCATGGCAAGCCCGCGAATCGCATTGGCCATACGGGTATGATCGACCTGCGTCATGATGAAAATCCGCCTGAAATGAGGTGCTTGGTTGTAGGTACGTACCGGGCGAGGCCGCAATACGGGGGTGGCATAAGGGAAAGTTGGGGCTGGATAGCACCACAATCCCCGTGAGTCCAAGGCGGGGAAACGCCCTTCCGGTCCGAAAAGTTGCTTAGCAGTGCATAGCTTCGCGTCGGCGTTGCACTCGGCTCGCTTGCCACGTAAATTTCGTGCTCTAACCGCTTGCCGAACCGCGGATTTTGCTGCCGTGCGGCGGGCCTACGCGAAGGTGCGCGCTGCCTCCCATGAGCGATCGTCACACCAACGGGGCCGGCAATGCCGAGCCGGTCTATGCCGACATCGACGCCGCCACTCGGCGCCTGATGATGGCGCTCGATGCCCTCGAGGCCGCGGCCGAGCGGCGGCGCGACGCCGACCGCGACGAGAACGAACTGGCGAGCCGGATCCAGGCGCTCGGCGCCGATCGCTCACGGCTCGCCGACGAACTCGACGGCTCGCTGGTGAAGACGCGGCGGCTGGAGCGCACCAACCGCGAGATCGCCGAAAAACTGGATGTCGCGATCGGCACCATCCGTGCGGTACTCGATGCCGGAGAGAGTGAATGAGCCACATCAACGTCACCATCAACGGCCGGCAGTACCGCATGGCCTGCGAGGAGGGGCAGGAAGTGCGGCTCCTGAAGCTCGCCGAAAGCCTGGAATCGCGGGTTGGAGAGTTGCGCGGCAAGTTCGGCGAGATCGGCGACGCGCGCCTCACCGTGATGGCCGCTTTGACGGTGTGCGACGAACTGCTGGATGCCAACGCGCGCATCCGCGCGCTGGAGGGCGAACTCGAAACCTTGCGCAACGTGCGGGTCGCCGCTGCCGACCGCGCCAAGGCCACCCAGGTGGCGGTCGCCAATGCACTCAACGCCGCCGCCGACCGCATCGAGAAGACCACGCAAGTCATCAACCGCACCATCGGCA
Organism: Bradyrhizobium sp. CSA112; assembly: GCF_029051645.1. GTDB lineage: Bacteria > Pseudomonadota > Alphaproteobacteria > Rhizobiales > Xanthobacteraceae > Bradyrhizobium. Next base: position 302,396 of record NZ_JAACFS010000004.1, on the reverse strand, counting down.
GCGGCGTCGCGATCGGGTGAAGCCCGGCTGTTGCCGCTCGTTCTTTACCCTCCCCTGGAGGGGGAGGGTCGCCGCGCAGCGGCGGGGCGGGGTGACAGTCTATCGTCGTCGGAGGTGTTTCAGTGGCATCGCCTCTGCGTCACGCGACCCGTACACCTCCACGTAAATCTTCTCCATCACCGCACTGAGATCACCAGTAACATCCGAATTCCAGAAGCGGACAACACGGTATCCTTCCTGTTCCAACCAGGCTTGCCGGTCGCTATCGCGCTTGGCGATCGCATCGTCATTGTGATGACCGCCATCGAGTTCAATGATGAGACGCTTTGCTGGACAGAAGAAGTCCACGACATAGGGACCGATCGGCGCCTGTCGCCGGAAATGTGTGCCTTCTACCGGTAGTTCTTTTAGCGCGCGCCAAAGGATGCGCTCGTGCGGCGTGGTATTCGCCCGCAGCTTCTTCGCTGCTGCGCGGCGGATTGCCGTTGTAACCATGTCGATCTCGCTCGCGGATAGATCACCCCACCCCGTTTGCACTCGGCGCTGCTGCGCATCGCCGAGTGCGAACGACCCTCCCCCTCCAGGGGAGGGTGAAGAAAAGCGCAATCTAAGGGCGAGCACAAGTTGATAACCGCTGGCGAATTCCACCCGTAACCCTTACATTGTGTTCCGCGAAGCTGCGTCGTGCGTCAGGAGCCATATATCCCCGGGGCCTTATCGATCCTTTAGGGAACTGTCCCTGGCCGGGTCCGTGGATCCGGACATATGGTGCCCACCTACTTTCGTAGGGAACTCCGGGATCGAGTGCTTCAACGGCGTTCGCGGCTTCGCACTTTTGTTTGTTGTTTTGTGCGATTTTATCTACCCCGCACGTTCCGTCATACCCCGCGAATGCGGGGTATCCAGTACGCCGCGGCTCCGCAGTTTGATTCCCGAACGTCTCTGGAATACTGGATCACCCGCTTTCGCGGGTGATGACACCGAGAAAATCGCATGACCGCAAACCTGTCGAAAGCCGACCTCCGCACCGCCGCGCTGGCGAAGCGCGATGCGTTGAGCGACGAGCAACGCGCGGCCGCGGCGCAGGCCATGGCAAAGCGTGGTGTGCCGTTCGCGATTGGGCCTGGCATGGTCGTCTCCGGCTATTCGCCGATCCGCAGCGAGATCGATCCTGCGCCATTGATGCGCAAGCTCGCGGAGCAGGGCGCCAAGCTGGCGCTACCCGCGGTTCTGTCGCGCGGAAAATCGCTGGCGTTTCGTGCGTGGTCGCCCGACGACCGGCTGATGCTCGGGCCGCTCGGCATTCTCGAGCCGTCGCCGGCGGCAGAAGAACTCATTCCCGATGTCATGTTGATTCCGCTGGCGGCGTTCGACCGCCAGGGCCATCGCATCGGCTATGGCGCCGGACATTACGACTTCACGCTCGCCCATCTGCGCAAGGCGAAGGCTATCACGGCAGTTGGCACCGCCTTGTCCGTGCAGGAAATAAAAGCGGTTCCTGCGCTGCCGCACGACGTGGCGCTGGATTATGTGCTAACGGAAAAGAAAGTGTTCGATTTCCGGAGCTGAAACTTTGCGTATTCTATTCGTGGGTGACGTGGTCGGCCGGGCAGGGCGCACCGCGATCGCGGAATATCTGCCCGGCATGGTCCGCGACTGGGCTCTCGACCTCGTCGTCGTCAATGGTGAGAATTCCGCGGGCGGCTTCGGCATCACCGAGACGATCTATCAGGAACTTCTAGACGCCGGCGCGGATGCCATCACGCTTGGCAATCACGCCTGGGATCAGCGCGAGGCGCTGGTATTCATCGAGCGCGCCCCGAAGCTGATCCGCCCTGCGAATTATCCGGAGGGCACGCCGGGCCGGGGAGCTGCGCTGGTCGATACCAAGAACGGCAAGCGCGCGCTCGTGGTCAATGCCATCGGCCGCGTCTTCATGACGCCGTTCGACGATCCGTTCCAGATTCTCAACCGCGAACTCGAGGCCTGTCCGCTCGGCGAGGCGGCAGACGCGATCGTGGTCGATTTCCACGGCGAGGCAACGAGCGAAAAGCAGGGCATCGGCTTCTTCTGCGACGGCCGTGCCAGCCTCGTCGTCGGCACTCATACCCATGTGCCCACCGCCGATCATCAGATTCTTTCCGGCGGCACCGCCTACATGACCGATGCCGGCATGACCGGCGATTATGACTCGATCATCGGCATGCAGAAGGAGGAGCCGCTGCGGCGCTTCACGACGGGCATTCCCTCGGGCCGCTTCGAACCGGCGTCGGGCGTTGCGACACTCAGCGGCGTTGCGGTGGAGACCGACGATGCGACCGGCCTCGCGCTGCGCGTCGCGCCGGTGCGGATCGGTGGAAGGCTGGAGCCTACTCTGCCGGGCTTTTGGGCCTGAGGAAGTCCCTCATTCAAACTGAATGACCTTGTCCAGCGTGATCGGCAGGTCGCGCACGCGCTTTCCCGTGGCGTGATAGACCGCGTTGGCGATCGCCGCGGCCACGCCGACAATGCCGATCTCGCCAAGGCCCTTGATGCCGAGCGGATTGACGATCTCGTCGGGCTCCTCGACGAAGATGACCTTGATGTCGTGTATGTCGGCATTAACAGGCACGTGGTATTCGGCAATGTTGGCGTTCATGACGCGGCCGAAATGATGGTCGAACAGCGTTTCCTCGTGCAGCGCCATGCCGATGCCCCAGACCACGCCGCCCATGACCTGGCTGTGGGCGGTCTTGGGATTGAGGATGCGGCCGGCCGCGACGGCATTGACCACGCGGGTCACGCGGATCACACCCAGCTCTTCGTCGACCTTGACCTCTGCGAAGATCGCTGAGTGGACATTGCGCGCGTGAGACTTGTCTTCGTCGACCTTGTTGGCTTCCTCGCGCGTGATGCGCTCGGCATTGCCTGATTGCATGGCGCTCGCGATCGGCACAGCGCGGGTCGCATCCCGCTTGCTGGCGATCTTGCCGTCGATCAGCGCGACATCGTCCACGCCGACGCCTGCCAGCGGCGAATCCTTCATTTCCTTGGCAAGCTCCAGCAAGTCGCCGCGAACCGCGCGGGCGGTATTCGCGATGGCGTTGCATACCGAGGACGCGATCCACGAGCCACCCTCCAGCGGACATTGCGGCAACGTCGAATCGCCAAGCTTGACGCTGATACTGTCGATGGGCAGGCCGAGCATGTCGGCCGCAACCTGCGCCATGATCGTATATGTTCCGGTGCCGATATCGGAGGCCGCGGTCGCCACTTCCGCATGGCCGTTTGCCGTCAGCACGATACGGACCGTGGCCGGCATTTGCAGCGCTTCCCATACGCCTGACGCCATGCCCCAGCCGACCAGTTCGCTGCCCTCGCGCATCGAGCGGGGCTCGGCATTACGCCGGTCCCAACCGAACTCCGCCGCACCCTGTCGGTAGCATTCGCGCAGTTGCTTGCTGGTATAGGGTACATCCTCCCCTTGGTGGCGCTCGGAGTAGCACTGCAACCGTAGCTGCACCGGATCGGTCTTGAGCGCGATGGCGAGTTCATCCATCGCACATTCCAGCGCATAGACACCGGTCGCAGCGCCCGGCGCCCGCATGTCGCAGGATGTCGGCAGGTCGAGCTTCACGAGCCTGTGCTCGAATTTCGCGTTGGGACTTCTGTAAAGCAGGTTGCCCCATCCGGTATCGTTGCGCGCGAATTCCTCGAACTGCGAAGTCACGGCGATGGCTTCATGTTGCACGGATTCGAGCGTGCCGCCGCTGCTCGCGCCGAGCGCAAGCCGTTCGATGCTCGCCGGCCGGTAGCCGAGCGCATACATCTGCGCTCTCGTCAGCATGACGCGCACCGGGCGCTTCAGCGCGCTTGCTCCGAGCACCGCCAGCACGACCTGGTATTGCGGGCGCAGGCCGGCCCCGAAGCCGCCGCCCATATAGGGCGACATCACGCGCACCTCGTCCGGCTTCATCTTGAACACGCCGCAAAGATATTTTTGCACGTTCTGCACGCCTTGCGTCTTGTCGTAGACCGTGAGCCGGCCGTCTTCCCAGATCGCGGTCGAGGCAAACAATTCCATCGGATTGTGATGCTCGGTCGGAATGAAATATTCGGCCGCGTGGCGCACAGCGGCGGACGCAAACGCTTTTGCGGCATCGCCGCGCGGCTTCTCCGGCGCGTCGATGGCAAACGCCCTGCTGCGCTCTGCGTGCAAGTCGGTGACGTGCGGCTCCTTCTGGTACTCGACTTTCACCATTGAGGCGGCGACGCGCGCGGTTTCCCAATCTTCCGCCAGCACCAGAGCGACCGGCTGTCCGGTGAAAAGGATCCTGTCGTCGTAGAGCGGGCGATAGGGCGAGCCCTCCTCCGGCGCGACTTCGTCCTTGTAGGCGTTATCCTTGTCGGCCATTGGCGGCCGGCTCTGATGCGTGAGCACGTCGATCACGCCATCAACGCCCAATGCCCCGCTGGTGTCGATGCGCACGATCCGCCCCTTCGGTATCGTCGACTCGATGACATAGCCATGGACCAGGCCGGGGACGTTGAACTCGCCGGCATATCTGGCTTCGCCGGTGACCTTGGGCCTGCCGTCGACGCGGGATGTCGCTGATCCGATATAGGATGCCATGGCGCTCACCGTATTTTCTTGTCGGACAACGACTGCGGTGTGCCCCGCGCAGCCTGACCGAGCGTCCGCACGATGGCGCGCCGCGCCAGGCCGATCTTGAAGTCGTTGTGTCCGTAGCCTTTGGCGCCGTGCAGCAGCCAATCCGCGGCTCGTGCAAATGCGGTCGCCTCGGCGCGCTGTCCGAGCAGGGCCGCTTCGGCCGCGGAACTGCGCCATGGTTTGTGCGCAACGCCGCCGAGCGCCAGGCGAGCTTCCTTGATCGTGTCGCCATCAAGTTCAAGCGCCGCCGCCACCGATACCAGTGCGAACGCATAGGACAGGCGATCGCGGATCTTCAGGTAGGAATAGTTCGCGCTAAAACCCTTCGGCGGAAGCTCGATGGCCGTGATGATCTCATCGGGTTCGAGGTTGGTGTCGCGCTGCGGCGTGTTGCCGGGCAGCCGATGGAAATCCGCAAACGCGATGGTGCGCGCCCCGGCGGGCCCTGCGACATGCACCGTGGCTTCGAGCGCTGCGAGCGCGACGCACATGTCGGAAGGATGCGTGGCGATGCAGGCTTGGCTGGTTCCGAGGACCGCATTGATGCGGTTGATACCGTCGATCGCCGAGCAGCCGCTGCCCGGCTCGCGTTTGTTGCACGGTGTCGCCGTGTCGTAGAAATAGAAGCAGCGCGTCCGCTGCAGGAGGTTGCCGCCGGTCGAGGCCATGTTGCGCAATTGCTGCGACGCGCCGGACATGATCGCGCGTGCCAGCAGCGGATAGCGTTGTTCGATTATCGGATGGTAGGCGAGGTCGGTATTCGGCACCATTGCTCCGATCAGAACGCCGCCGGTTGAGGTTTGCTCGATGCTCCTGAGCGGGAGGTGCGAAATATCGATCAGCCGAGTGGGCTCCTCGACATCGTATTTGATCAGGTCGATCAGGTTGGTGCCGCCCGCAATGAACTTCGCGGAAGGATCTGTGGCGATCTGCTTGATGGCATCGGCGACGTCGTTGGCGCGCGCGTATTGAAATGGGGTCATGATCGCTCCATCGCCTGCAGGATCGCCGCCACGATGTTCGGATAGGCGCCGCAGCGGCAGATGTTGCCGCTCATCAGTTCGCGGATCTCGTTGGGCGTTCTTGCCTTGCCCTCGGCGAGCAGCCCGGCGGCCGAGCAGATCTGTCCCGACGTGCAGTAGCCGCACTGGAACGCATCCTGATCGATGAACGCCTGCTGCAGCGGATGCAGCTCACCGTTGCGCGCAAGGCCCTCGATCGTGATTATTTCGGCGCCTTCCTTCATCACGGCCAGTGTCAGGCAGGAGTTGATCCGCCGGCCGTCGACGAGCACGGTGCACGCGCCGCATTGCCCGTGGTCACAGCCCTTCTTGGTGCCGGTCAGGTCGAGATGGTCGCGCAGCGCATCCAGTAGCGTCGTCCACGGCGCGACCCTGAGTTCCATCTGACTGCCGTTGACGGTTAGCCGGATCGGAATTTTCTCCGGCACCGAGGCAGTCCGCGTTGTCAGCTTTGCTGTGCCAGATCGCGCCATGTTGATCTCCGCCTGCCTGAGCTGGTGCTCGGGACACGATCGAGCCTGCCGACGTAGGGCGCTGATGGGCCTCGTCAGCCGCGGTTCCAAGCCTGCCTATCAACCAGTTCGAACAAGGAAGGTTCAAAGCGAAGGCGCGATATGCGCATCCGCTTCACGGCGCACTTTCAGCGCAGCCTTCGGCGCCGTCGCGCGCGACTGAACGCCGATACGTGTCCGTCAGGCGAGTGTGGCTACAGCCTGTAGGCCGTGCGGAAGGCGCCCCAATGGCGGCCTTTGACGCGGATCGGCACGTCGATCTCGCGCATCATCACGGTGTTGCCGTTGCCCATGTCGCGGGCGTAGCTCTGGATCAGGTAGGCGCGCTGGTTGCGCCCGGCGGCAAGCCCGGCCGGATCGTTGAAGATGCGGCGGTTGCGGCTGTTGGCGGTGTTCCAGGTGACGTCGCCCGGCCGCTGCGGGTGCGAATAGATCTTGTTGTGCACCGGCAGGTAGCCGTTGGTGTCGATCATGGCGCAGAACGCCATTCGCTTGTCCCTGGCCAGGAACGCTTCCTGGAACGGCGGCAAAGCGCGATCGGCCCAGTCCAGGATCCTGGTGCGGTACTGCACCGGGTTGCTGCCTGGTATCTCGACATAGTTAGTGTCGAACATATCCTCGATCGAGATGGCGCCGCTGTCGACGGCGTTCTCGAAAATCTTCTTCAGCGCAGCGCCGGCTTCCATCGCGCGGGTGACTGCCTCGGTGTTGTCGTCCTGGATCGACCACATCTTGTCTTCGATCTTCTCGGTCAGCGCCGTGCTGGGCCGTTCGAAGCGCGCCTGTGTTCCGGCCTTTGACCGCTCGCCGATACGAATCCGGCATGCGCCGACGTCCTGCAGCGTCGCATCAAAACTCTGGCCCTGCGCCAGTCTTTCAGCGTCAGCCCCGCTGACCAGGATGCTATCCATCGAAATTTCGTAGACCGGTGCAGATATCACGCCGCGCGGCGTCTGGATTTCGACCTTGAGGCTGCAGGGCAGCTTCTGCTGTTTGCTGCGATCCTCGCGTGCGCCTTCCTTTTCTCCCTGCCGCAGCAGCACGGCGCAGCGGGCTTTGAGCTTCTGCGCAAAGGAGGTGACGGCCCGCCCGGCGTTGGCGACGCTTTCGCCATGGGCTTCGGCTTCCTTGGTCGCGCTGTCGATTTCGGTAGCGCTGTCGCCGACCGATGCGATGAAGCTGGAAGCGGAAGCCGCATTGTCGGCCATTTCGCCCGTTGTCGCGTTCTGCTCGGCGACCGCGCCGTTGACGTTGTCGAACACGGGCCGGATCGCCTCGATCGCCTGCGAGATGCGGTGCACGGCGTCGACCGAGCCCGCGGCGTCACGCTGCAGCGCCTCGATCTTCCTGGTGATTTCCTCTGTTGCGTTCTGGGTCTGCACCGCGAGCGCCTTCACCTCGGTGGCGACCACGGCAAAGCCGCGCCCGGCTTCACCGGCGCGCGCGGCCTCGATGGTGGAATTGAGCGCCAGTAGGGTGGTCTGCCGCGCGATCTGGGCGATCAGATTGACGACGTTGCCGATCGCAGCTGAGGATTCCCGCAGGCGGTCGACATTGGCGCTGGCTTCGCGGGCGGCGTCGCTGGCCTGGTCGGCGAGCTTGCCGGCGTCGCGCACCTGGGAGCCGATCCCTTGCGCCGATTGGGTGAACTTGTCGGCGGCCTGCGAGAAGGTCGTCGCGGTGCCCTGTGCGGCGCTGGTGCGGCTCGTCAGGGCGTCGGTGCGCTGGCGGATGGTGGAAAGCGTCGCGGCCGTTGCCTCGGCGCCGCCGGCGACCGAATTGGCCGCCCGTTCGAGCTGGCGGATCATCGCGCCGAGTTCGAGCTCCAGCAGTTCGAGAATGGCCTTCGCCGAATCGCCGTCGCCGGAGACCGTTTCCACCGCGGCAGGGGCCGCCTGAACGGCCGTCTGAACCTTGGGCTGGACGGCAGGCAAGGCCGGTTCCGGCACCTGCTTTTTGAACAAACCGAAGGCCATGACGTCTCTTGAAAGTTGAGGATCGGTGCGAAATCCTCTCATCCGAGCGTGAAGTCGTGGTTAACAACTGCCTGATATTTCGGCGCGCGGCAGTACTGATATACCCGAGGGGGCTGCAAATCTTTGATTTCGGCCGATTATCGGCCTATAAGGCCGCGCTTCACCCACATCCCCTGGACGAATCCAAGAGACCCCGCATGGCCGGCCATTCCCAATTCAAGAACATCATGCACCGCAAGGGCCGGCAGGATGCCCAGAAGTCCAAGCTGTTCAGCAAGCTGGCGCGCGAAATCACGGTCGCCGCCAAGCTTGGAACGCCGGACCCGGCGATGAACCCCCGGCTGCGCGCGGCCGTGATCGCGGCGCGCCAGGAAAACATGCCGAAGGACAATATCGAGCGCGCCATCAAGAAGGCGATCGGCGGTGAGAGCGAGAGCTATGACGAGATCCGCTACGAGGGCTACGGCCCCGGCGGCGTCGCCATCATCGTCGAGGCGCTGACGGATAACCGCAACCGCGCCGCCTCCGACATCCGTTCCTACTTCACCAAATCAGGCGGCAATCTCGGCGAAACCGGTTCGGTCGCCTTCATGTTCGACCGCACCGGCATCATCGAGTACGACGCCGGCACAGCCTCCGACGACGCGATGCTGGAAGCCGCGATCGAAGCCGGCGCCGACGACGTGGTGTCCAGCGAGAGCGGCCACGAGATCTACGCCTCGCAGGAGACCTTTCGCGAGGTCGCGAAGGCGTTGGAAGCGAAGTTCGGCGAAGCCCGCAAGGCGGCGCTGACCTGGAAGCCGCAGAACACGGTCGCGGTCGACGACGAGACCGGCGAGAAGCTGTTGAAGCTGATGGACCTCTTGAACGAGCACGACGACGTCCAGAACGTCTACGCCAATTTCGAGATTTCCGACGCGCTGGTCGCCAAGATGGGCGGGTAGGGGCGACTTCGTGTCCCGGACGCGGTGCAGCGTGTAACGCTGCTCCGCAGAGCCGGGACCCATGCCACTAAACACCGAGCCTATAGATGGGCCCCGGCTCTGCAGCGCGTCACTTCGTGCCGCGCTGCGTCCGGGGCGCGCATCCCCGGGGGATTTCCGTTCTCTTTATGTTTCGTTCATTCGGCTCTGGCGTTATCACTACGCCATGACATCCCCACCGATTCGCCACCCCGTCCGGATCATCGGCATCGACCCTGGCCTGCGCCGCACCGGCTGGGGCGTGATCGAGACCGAGGGCAACCGGCTCGTCTTCATCGGCTGCGGCTCGGTGGAGCCGCCGGACGGTCTGCCGCTGGCCAGCCGCCTGCTGGCAATCCACGAAGGGCTTGCCACAGTCCTCGGCGATTTCAGGCCGGCGGAGGCCGCGGTCGAACAGACTTTTGTCAACAAGGACGGCGTCGCGACGCTGAAGCTCGGCCAGGCCCGCGGCGTCGCCATGCTCGCGCCCGCGATGTTCGGCATCGCCGTTGCGGAATACGCGCCCAACCAGGTCAAGAAGACCGTGGTCGGCGCCGGTCACGCCGACAAGAACCAGATCGCAGTCATGCTGAAAATATTGCTGCCGAAAGCCGAGCCCAAATCCCCCGACGCCGCCGACGCGCTGGCGATCGCGATTACCCACGCCCATCACCGCCAGGGCGCCGCGCTGCGGTTGAAAGTGGCGAGCCTATGATCGGCAAGCTCAAAGGCCTGATCGATTCCTACGGCGAGGACTACGTGATCCTCGACGTCGGCGGTGTCGGCTATCAGGTGCACTGCTCCTCGCGTACGCTGCAGGCGCTGCCGTCACCTGGCGAGGCCGCGGTGCTGTCGATCGAGACATATGTACGTGAGGACCAGATCAAGCTGTTTGGCTTCCGCACCGATACCGAGCGCGAATGGTTCCGCCTGCTGCAGACCGTGCAGGGTGTCGGCGCCAAGGTCGCGCTCGCCGTGCTCTCGACGCTGCCACCGGCCGAACTTGCGAACGCCATCGCACTGCGCGACAAGGCCGCGGTGTCGCGCACGCCGGGTGTCGGGCCCAAGGTCGCCGAGCGCATCGTCAGCGAATTGAAGGACAAGGCGCCTGCCTTCGCCAATGTCGATCCGTCCGTGGTGCACCTTGCCGGCGCGGTCGACGATCACCGCGCGCCGCGACCGGTTACGGACGCGATCTCCGCGCTGGTCAATCTCGGCTACGGCCAGCCGCAGGCCGCCGCCGCGATTGCTGCCGCCTCCCGCAGTGCGGGCGAAAAGGCGGAGACCGCACAGCTCATTCGGCTGGGCTTGAAGGAATTGTCGAAATAGACTGCCATCGGCTGGCCACTGACTGACGAAGGAACGCATTCTCCATCATGCTGAGCAACAAGGACGAGGAGCTGATCGCCGTCGCGACCGAAGCCATCAGCCAGCGCTATCGCAACAAGTGGCAGGAGGTCGGTGCCGCCATGCGGACCCGCGATGGCCGTATCGTCACTGGCGTGAATATCGACGCCTATATCGGCCGGATCGCGGTCTGCGCCGAAGCGATCGCCATCGGCCGCGCCATCACCGAAAGCGGCGACCACGGCATCGAAACCATCGTCGCCGTGCGTCACCCCAAGCCCGATGAGCCTGGCAAGATCGCGGTGGTCTCGCCCTGCGGCATCTGTCGCGAGCTGATCCACGATTACGATGCAAAGGCGCGGGTCATCGTTCCCGACAATGGCCGCGAGCCGAAGGTCGTCACCATAGGCGAACTCTTGCCCAACAAGTACCGGAGGGGCAACGGGTGAATCCGCCCTCCCGCATCGTCACCCCCGAGCGCCGTTCCGACGATGTCGGCGACACCGCGCTGCGCCCGCAACTGCTGTCCGAGTTCGTCGGCCAGGCGCAGGCAAGAAAAAATCTGTCGATCTTCATCGAGGCGGCGCGCAAGCGGGGCGAGGCGCTGGATCACGTGCTGTTCGTCGGGCCTCCCGGCCTCGGCAAGACCACGCTGGCGCAGATCGTGGCGCGCGAGCTCGGCGTCGGCTTTCGCGCCACGTCCGGTCCCGTCATCGCCAAGGCCGGCGATCTCGCCGCACTTCTGACCAATCTCGAAGAGCGCGACGTGCTGTTCATCGACGAAATCCATCGGCTCAGCCCTGCGGTCGAGGAAGTGCTGTATCCCGCGATGGAGGACTTTCAGCTCGACCTCATCATCGGCGAGGGGCCGGCGGCGCGTTCGGTGAAGATCGATCTAGCGAAATTCACCCTCGTCGGTGCCACGACGCGCGCAGGGTTGTTGACCAATCCGCTGCGTGACCGCTTTGGCATTCCGATCCGGCTGAACTTCTACACCGAGGAAGAGCTGGAGAAGATCGTCAGCCGCGGCGCTCGCGTGCTCAACATCGGCATGACGCCGGATGGCGCCAACGAGATCGCGCGCCGCGCCCGCGGCACGCCGCGTATCGCCGGACGATTGCTGCGGCGCGTGCGCGACTTCGCATCCGCAGCCGACGCCAGTTCCGTCGACCGCGCCATCGCCGACCACGCGCTGAGCGCTCTGGAAGTCGATGCCGCCGGCCTCGATGCCATGGACCGGCGCTATCTCACGACGATTGCGCTGAACTACGGCGGCGGGCCGGTCGGCGTCGAGACCATGGCGGCGGCGCTGTCGGAACCGCGCGATGCCATCGAGGACATCATCGAGCCGTTCCTGATCCAGTGCGGCTACCTCCAGCGTACCCCGCGCGGCCGGTTGCTGACCTCGCACGCCTTCCGCCATCTCGGCCTCGCCGAACCCGCGCGCGATCCCGCCCAGTTCGGTCTGTTCGGCAATGGCGATAGCGACGACTGAGCGTTCGAACCCGATCCTTCCAGCGGTGCACTAAGGGCAAGATAGCCGGCGCGCCGGATGAGCTGAAGACGCGCCTGGACGCGCTGGTACGGCAGAATCGCTGGTGAGAAGCTGCTGGAGGTCTGCTAACGTTCTGCACAAACGTACCCCAATTCGGGCCCAATCCGCCACCATGTTGGCGCTGCATCACGATTGGATCACATGTTAACACGTCGTCATTTCTTGAAGTCCATGGGTGGATTGGGCGCGCTGGGCGCCTCGACCACCGCTTACGGTTTCAGCGCGCCGGTCGTCCGGCTTCGCGTCGTGCGGTACAATATCTCGCCGCCGCAATGGCCGGCAGGTCTCAAGCTCAGGATCGCCGCCATCGCCGACCTCCACGCCTGCGATCCCTGGATGTCGCTCGATCATATCGGTGAGATCGTCGACCGCACCAATGCGCTGAAGCCTGACATCGTCGTCATGCTCGGCGACTACGTGGCCGGACATCGCAAGGTGACGCGCTTCATTCCCGATGCCGAATGGGCGGGAGCGCTGGCCGGATTGAAGGCGCCGCTCGGCGTGCATGCGGTGCTCGGCAATCACGACTGGTGGGAAGACAAGACTGTGCAGCGGGAAGGGCAGGGATTGCCGTCCGCCGGCCGCGCGCTGGAGAATGTCGGCATTCCGGTTTACGAAAACGACGCCAGGAAACTCAGCAAGAACGGCCATTCGTTCTGGCTGGCCGGCCTCGGCGACCAGCTCGCCTACATACCGGCGCGCCGCTTCAGGCCGCTCAAGCGGATCGGCGTCGACGATCTCGGCGCGACGCTGGCGAAAATCACCGACGACGCGCCGGTGGTTTTGATGGCGCATGAGCCCGACGTTGCCAAACGCGTGCCCTCGCGCGTCGCGTTGCAGCTCTCCGGCCATACCCATGGCGGCCAGGTGCGGATGCTGGGCTGGTCGCCGATTTCGCCGTCCGGGCAGCAGCTCGCCTACGGCCACATCCGCATGAACTGCGACGTCGTCGTCTCCGGCGGCCTCGGCTGCAGCATCATGCCGTTCCGTCTCGGGGTGCCGCCCGAAATCGTGCTGGTGACGCTGGGGGCGGCGCGGCCGGCGGTGGCTTAGCCGGACATTTGTCAACATGATCGCACGTGGCTTGTGCATCTCACTGTCAGAGATGTTAATATTTCCGGATGGATTCAGCCGTCGAAAACACTGAGAGATTCTGCGAGCTCAAGGCAGCTATCGACGAAGGGATGGCTGACGTGGAAGCAGGTCGTGTCGTCCCATGGGATTTGGAGGAGTTCCTCTACCAGGCGCGCGCACGCGCAAATGTTGAGTCAAAATGACCTTCTCCCTCGACGGCGAGATCCGCGACGGCCGCCATCACATGCAGGTCCGTGTCTACTACGAAGACACCGATTTTTCCGGCATCGTCTATCACGCCAACTATCTCCGCTTCATGGAGCGCGGGCGCACCAATCATCTGCGGCTGATGGGCGCCTCGCAGCATGCGCTATTCGAGCAGGCGCAAGAGGAGACGCCGGGCTTTGCCTTCGTGGTGCGCTCGATGGAGCTCGATTTTCTGCGGCCGGCGCGGATGGACGACGTGCTTGACGTCGTGACGTGGCCGGTCGCGGTGAAGGGCGCCTCGATTACGCTGGCGCAGGAGGTGCGGCGAGGGGACGAGGTGCTGGTCAAGGCGGCGGTACGCGTCGCCTTCATCAGCGAGGGGCGGGCGAAACCGATCCCGAAATCGCTGCGGCAGTTGATGAAGGCCGATCTGGCCCCGGACTAATTTTGCGGATTGACTATCTGTACCGATCGGTACAATCTCGCCGGGTCGTCAACCCGGAGAAATCTCATGTCGCGTCCGCCGCTGCCGCCCTTCACCCGCGAAACCGCCGCCCAGAAGGCGCGCATGGCGGAAGACGCCTGGAATTCGCGCGATCCAGTGCGGGTGTCGCTCGCCTATACCGAGGATAGTCGCTGGCGTAACCGCTCCGAATTCCTTGAGGGCCGCGAGGCGATCGTCGAATTCCTCACCCGCAAATGGGCGAAGGAGCACGACTATCGCCTGATCAAGGATCTCTGGGCGTTCGATCAGAACCGCATCGCCGTGCGCTTCCAGTATGAATGGCACGATGATTCCGGGCAGTGGCACCGCTCCTACGGCAACGAGCAGTGGGAGTTCGACGAACATGGCCTGATGCGGCGGCGCGAGGCCAGCATCAACGATATCGCCATCAAGGAGAGCGAGCGCCGTTTCCACTGGCCGGCGCCGGGGCCGCGTCCGGCCGATGTTGCGGGGCTCAGCGAGAACCCGCTGTGACGCGATGTTGAAGAAGGGCGTCGAACGCAGGGAAGTGTTGCGGGCGCTCGGCGAGGTGTTTCGCGCGCATGGCTATGAAGGCGCGTCGCTGTCGCTGATCACGGAGGCCACCGGGCTCGGCAAGGGCAGCCTGTATCATCTGTTTCCCGGTGGCAAGGAGCAGATGGCCACGGAGGTGCTGGCCGACATCGACGCCTGGTTCGAACTCAACATCTATGCGCCGTTGCGCGATGCCGATGATCCCGCGCGTGCGATCGCTGCGATGATCGCGGGCGTCGACCAGTATTTTCGTTCGGGCGATCGCGTCTGCCTGGTCGGCATGGTGGCGCTCGGGGCGGCGCGCGACACGTTCGCTGCAAGCGTAGATGATTATTTTGCGCGCTGGCAGGTCGCGCTGGCCCAGCTTTTGCGGCGATCCGGATTGAACAGAAGCCAGGCGCAGCGCCGCGCGGAAGATGCGTTACTCACCATCCAGGGCGCGCTGGTGCTGGCGCGGGCGCGCAATGACAGCGGGGTATTTCGCCGGGCGTTGACGGAGCTGGCGAAGAGGCTGCTGGCGCCATAGGGCTTACGGCTGCTGTTGCGTTCCCCGGATGCTGCGCAGCGCGCAGCGGTGCGCTGCTATGCCGGGGTCCACCTCACCTGCTTGCGACGAAATAGGTCCGGGCTCTGCGGTGCATCACCCAGGGGGTGCTGCACCGCGTCCGGGACACGAGTCTTCGTTACGCCGCCGCCTTATGCCGCGCGAGTTCGGCCTTGTACAATTCGAACTCCTCGGCGGCCGCCTTCGCGATGCTGGGGCGGGCGCGCAGCCGCTCGTAATAGGCCTTCACGTTCGGCCATTTCGCCAACTCGATCGGCGGCGTTGCCATCGTCCAGTTGATAATGGTGATGAGATAGGCATCGGCCACGCTGAAGTGATCGAGCAGGAATTCGCGGCCCTTCAGGTAGTTCTCGAGATAGTCGAGCCGCGACAGGTTCTTGTTTAGCGCATAGGTCTTCGCGTCCTGCGGCGCCGTCTTGTCGAGCAGCGGCACGAACAGCGCCTTGTGCAGTTCGGTGCCGATGAAGCAGAGCCATTGATGCAGGCGGCTGCGCTCCTCGCCCGATACGGCCGAGATGCCGGCATTTGGAAAGCGGTCGGCGACATATTGCAGGATCGCCGCGTTCTCGGTCAGCACCGTCCCGTCGTCGGTGCGCAGCGTCGGCACCAGCCCGAGCGGGTTGACAGCGCGAAAATCCGAGCCGTCCTTCTGCACCACCTTGGTCTTGGGATCGACCTCGAAATAGTTGGCCTCAACGCCGGCTTCATACAGCGCGATCCGGGTCGCCAGCGAGCAGGCGAGCGGCGAGAAATAGAGATCCATGGTTAGCCTCCTTGGCGGTTGATCGACCGCGCCGGCGCAAAGGCGATGGGCGGTTGATTTTTATACCGTCTCGCATAATATAAAGTCGGTCAAGGAATTTTTTGCGAAATGGTACAAAAAAGTAAGAAGCCGCCGGTTACGAAGATCGACGCTCCGGTGCCGCCCAAGCGGCGGGGCCGGCCGCGCGCCTATCAGCCGGACGTGGCGCTGGGCAAGGCGCTCGACCTGTTTCGCAAGGATGGCTTCGCCGCGACGTCGCTGGACGATCTCTCCGCCGCCACCGGCATGAACCGGCCGAGCCTCTATGGGGCGTTCGGCGACAAGCGCGAGCTGTTCATCAAGAGCTACCGGCGCTATCGCGAAGACGCGCGGGTTGCGATGGGGGGCATTTTTCGGGACGAGCTTCCGATCCGCCGGCGGCTCGAACGGATCTATGCGGTGGCGCTCGACATCTATCTGTCCGGCGAATCCGGCCCGCGCGGCTGCTTCACGGTGATGACCGCAGCCTCCGAGGCCGTGCACGATCCCGATATCCGCGCCATGGTGCTGGAAGGCTTTACAGAACTCGACAAAGCTTTTGCGGCGTGCTTCCGGCTCGCCAAGGAGAAGGGCGAGCTATCCGAAAACGCCGATCCGGTCGTGCTGGCCCAACTCGCCTCCGCCACCATCCACACCATCGCCATCCGCGCCCGCGCCGGGATGCCGCGCAAGGAGCTGGACGCGATCGTGAACGGAGCGCTCGATGTGATGCTCAGGGCCTAGTCCCATTGCTTCCCTTTCGTGTCCCGGCCTTGAGCCGGGATCCATGCCCCCGCGATTTCTCTTTAGCGAAGTGGCAGTCCCGTTCCATCGCGATCATGTCCGGTGGCTCTGGGTCCCGGCTCAAGGCCGGGACACGATCTTTTTCGGGACGATCTTTCTTTTCTGATCGCTGTCGGTTTCCGGCTTCCTCGCCCGTCCTCATGACGTTGTCCGAAATCAGGAGCTAAAGACATGGCCGACCCCATCCAGATCGTCACCCCTCATCTCGTCGTCCGCGACGCCAACGCAGCCCTCGAATTCTACAAGAAGGCGCTCGGCGCGACCGAAACTGTCCGGATGCCGGCCGAGGACGGCAAGCGGCTGATGCATTCGGAAATTCAGGTCAACGGCGCGCGGATTTTCGTTATGGACGACTTTCCCGAGCACCGTGGTTCCCATGGCGTGGACGCGGTGTTTCCGCCGGACCAGATCAAGGGCACGTCGGTGACCGTGCATCTCGAAGTCGAAAACTGCGACGCGGCGGTGAAACGCGCCAGGGACGCCGGCGCGACCGTCACGCTGGAGCCGTGGGATTCGTTCTGGGGGGCGCGCTACGCCCGCATCATGGACCCGTTCGGCCATTCCTGGAGTTTTTCGCACGATCTGCCGGCGAAGGGGTGATGCTGGCAAACTTCAATTTCGTCCCCGACTGGTGCGCAATTGCGCACTAGTCTCGCAAGCGGCGAGATCACGCTGGACGGGATGATGGGATCTTGTCCTCGAGCGTTGTGCCCAGGCTGGGAAGCGCCAACCTTACGAATTCTTCTCGCTGACGGCCCGGGATATCGTGACGCTGTCGGCGCAACTATCCTGCGCTTTTATGACGTCACTCAGATTGTCGATAAAATCGCGGGTCAACCGAGACTGCAGCAGGTGGCGCGGTCGCACGATCCTGCACATTACCTTGACGGAAGGATGGAACGGCCGCATGACCAGATCTGCTGCCGGCATCCCCATCGTTCCGAGCCCATCCAATAACGCCAGACCTGCACCGGCTCGCACCAGCGCGCATGCGACTGTGGACTGTGATACCTCGATTGCAGTCGACAACGGGACGTCTGCATCTGCAAAAACGCGTATTGCGAGGATCCCCAAAGGGAGCTGCCTGCTCAGACATATCAACCTTTCATGCTCGAGATCAGCGGGCACTACATGAAGCTTCGACGCCAACGGATGCGTGCGCGGCATGACGCATCCGAAGTCGGTGGCCCAGAGATCGCTCACAGACACGCCCGGCGCCGCGATGGAATCGATGACGAACCCCAGATCTGCTTGGTGATTGGCGACGTGCGTAGCGACTTGCAGGGCGCTCATCGACTGAAGCGTGATAACGACATCAGGCCGCGATTTGCAGAATGTTGCAACGGCCTTCGGAAGCAACGCATTTGCGAAGGCCGAAATCGCCGCGATATTGAGCCCGCCCGCACGCCCTGCTCCGAGGTCGGCAGCGCGCTTCTGGACGACATCGAAGGCGGCGAACGCCCTGACTGTCTCCGAAAACAACGACTGGGCCTCCGGCGTTGCCAGCAATCGCTTCTTCCGGCGCAAAAATAGCGAGAATCCGAGCCGTCGTTCCGCCTGCTGGAGGGTCCGGCTGACGGCCGGTTGGGAAATATGAAGTGCCTCGGCGGCCGCGGTAACGGTGCCCAACTCCATAACGCGGCGAAAGACCTCCAACTCCCGAACGCTCAACATCATAATCCCAGGACATGATTAGTGCAGCTTTTGGTATTTTGAACACATACCTGTTGCGGCGACAATGGCTTCGGGCGGCCAAACAGGCGGTATTTGCCGGCCTCAGGTCATCAAAGGGCAAGCCGGATCGTCGAAGGTTGCTTTCCATGAGCGCACCAAGAATCGCGGCAATCACGGCATTCGCGCTGCGAATTCCATTTGACCATTGGGGGCCTTCACCGGCCTTCGCGGGCCAGCCACGCACCACGCTCGATACCGTTCTGGTACGGGTCACGACCGATCGTGGCACGGTGGGCTGGGGCGAAGCCTATGGCGGCTTTTGGTCGGCGGTCGTTCCGGCGATCGACCAATGGGTCGCTCCACTGGCGATTGGCCAGAAAGTCGACGATGTGGAGTTGCCGGCGCGGATTGAGCGAACTCTGCACAATCTGGGTCGCGCGGGCGCCACCATTCACGCCATCAGCGGTCTCGACATCGCTCTATGGGACATCCGAGGCAAACTTGCCGGAGTGCCGGTTTCGACTTTGCTTGGCGGTCGCAGGCGCGATCGCATCGAGGTTTATGCGTCCCTGCTGCAGTACAATGGCGACCTGGAACGGGTCCGACGCATCCTCGACCGCGCACTCGGTGACGGTTTTCAACAGATCAAATTGCACGAGCGCACGGCCGAAGCGGTCGCAGCGGCCCGCGACGTGGCGGGCCCCAACGTGCCGTTGATGGTCGATACCAATTGTGCGTGGCTTCCCGCGGATGCAGTCGATGCTGTTAACGAAATGGCGCCATCCGATCTTCTGTGGATCGAAGAACCGATCTGGCCGCCGGAGGATTTCGCGTCGCTTGCCGCGCTAAGGCATTCGACTGGCGTTGCGACCGCCATCGGAGAGAACGCCAGCAATGCTCTCGATTTCAAAAAAATGCTCGCAGATGATTGCGTCGACTATGTTCAACCCAGCGTGATCAAGATCGGCGGCCTCACGCCGCTTTGGCGGATCTGCACCGAGTCGGAGGCGGCCGGAGCAACTTGCGTCCCCCACTCGCCATTCTTCGGCCCGGGCTATCTCGCGACGATCCAGGTGCTGGCAGCCAAGAAGCAAGCGAGCGCCCTGGAAAGATTTTATTGCGATCTTGCCTTCGATCCCTGCGGCAGCACCGCTCCGATTGCGGACGGTTTCATCGATATTCCCGATGGGCCGGGTCTCGGCGGCGATCCGGATATGGACCTCATCGATCAATATCGCGCCTGACGACTGATCAGAAACCGGGACACGAAAATCATGATCCGTATAGATCGACGCTCTCTTTTGGCCGGCTTGACGTCCGTCGCGGCCACATCGCTCGCTGGACGACGTGCACAGGCGCAACAATATCCGCAGCGCCCCATCCGTGTCGTCGTCCCTTACGCCGCCGGCGGCGCATCGGACATCGTCGCACGCCTCGTCGCCGGTGTGATGGGCGAGAAGCTCGGCCAATCACTCTTTATCGACAACCGGGGAGGCGGTGCGAGCATCATCGGTACCCAGGCGATTGCGACTGCCGCGCCCGACGGCTACACGATCGGCGTCGTCGACAGCGCGTTCACGATCAATCCCAGCCTATTCGGGAACAAACTGCCGTACGACACGAAAAAGAATTTCACGCCGGTATCCCTGCTGGCCCGCACCTCTTTGGTGCTGGTCGTTTCGGAATCTCTTCCAGTCAGCAACGTAAAGGAGCTGATCGCGCTCGCGAAGTCGAAGCCGGGCACGCTGAGCATGGCGACCGCGGGCCTCGGCACGGCTGTTCATCTCGGCTGCGAACAATTCCGGCAGGAGACCGGCATCGACGTTGTCCCGGTACCTTATCGCGGCGGCGGGCCATCCATTATCGATCTGCTCGGCGGGAAGGTCGATTTCACTTTCAGCACGATCCCCGCCGTTCTCGAGCATGTTCGCGACGGCAAGTTGCGGGCGTTGGGAAGCACGACGGGACGGATCCCGCAACTGCCCGACGTGCCCAGCATGGCGGAGGCCGGTCTGCAGAAGGTAGACGCAGCGCCCGACTTTGGAATCATTGCACCTGCCAATCTGCCGGAAGCCATCGTCACTCAACTCGGCACGGTGGCACAGGCGGCACTAAAGTCCGACGACCTGCGTCGGCGCCTCGACGAGATCGGCTACGAACCGATCGGTTCCACACCGCAGCAATACGTTGCCCATATCGATGCTTCGATCGAGAAATGGCGCCACGTTGTCACTGCTGGCAACATCAAACCTGAATGAGGCTGCGCTCCAGCCGCCATGCACCACCGGCAGAGACGACCAGATCATTAATACCCGGCCTCCGATCGGCGGCATTCCCAGTTAAGGAATGCCCGCCTCAGGCCGCCCTGATGTGGGCGAGGAAGCGGTCGACCTCGCTGCGAAGCTTGCTCGATTGCTCCGCCAGTTCGCCCGCCGATGAGAGCACTTCCTGCGCGGCGTCGCCGGTAGCGCGGATGCCCGTCGTCACGCCGGAAATGTTGCGCGAGACCTCGCCGGTGCGGGCCGCGGCCTGCTGCACGTTGCGCGCGATTTCCTGCGTCGCCGAGCCCTGCTGGCCGACGGCTGCGGCAATCGCCGCGGAAATTTCGTCGACCTCCTGGATCGTCGTGCAGATCGACTGGATGCCGTCGACGGCCGCGGCGGTTTCGCTCTGCACTGCCGCGATCTGGGCCCGGATCTCCTCGGTCGCCTTGGCGGTCTGCGTCGCCAGCGTCTTCACTTCGCTGGCGACGACGGCAAAGCCGCGGCCGGATTCGCCGGCACGCGCGGCCTCGATGGTCGCATTCAGCGCGAGCAGGTTGGTCTGGCTGGCGATCTGGTTGATCAGCGACACCACCTCGCCAATTTTCTGGGCTGCGGCGGCGAGGCTCTGGACGCGGTTGTTCGACTGCTGGCCGTCGTTCGCGGCCTTGCCGACGACGGTGGAGGCATGCGTCAGCCGGCGGCCGATTTCGTCCATCGACGACGACAATTCCTCGGCGGCCGCGGCAACGGTCTGGACGTTGTCGGATGCCTGCTCGGAAGCCGTCGAAACCGTCAGCGTCTGCTGCCGCGATTGCTCGACGATGGAGGACATCGACTGTGCCGTCGCCTGCATTTCGGTCGCAGCCGCGGACACGCGCTCGACCACGCCGCGCACGCTGGCCTCGAAACTGTCGGCCAGCGCCGCGAACGCCCGGCGTTTTTCCGCTTCGGACAGAGCCTTCGTTTCCGCCTGATCTGCCTGCATCCGTTGCATGCGGACGGCATTATCCTTGAACACCGCGACGGCCCGCGCCATTTCGCCGACTTCGTCCTGCCGCTGATGCACGGGCAACTCGAACTCCAGCTTGCCACGCGCGAGATCGCGCATCACCGCCGTAATCGAAAGAATCGGGCGTGAAATGCCGCGGGCAATCAGCAATCCGGCGGCGGCCGCGATGGCTACTCCGAACAGCGCCATGCCGATGGCGAACTGACGCGCGCGATCGAGCGATGTGACATACTCGCTGTTGTCCATCACGATTTCGACGGCGCCGATGGAGTTGCCGGAAAAATCCTTGATCGGACCGAGCAAGGCGGCAACCGGCGTGCTGCCGAGCTTGCCCTGGCGGATAGCGAAGCCGCCGTCGCGGGCACGGCCATAGTCGGCCGGATCGAAGAAGCTGCGGCCGTCCAGCGTTCCGCCGAACAATTTGAAGTCGCTGCTAGCCGAAAGATGAAACGCGACATCGACGCCGCGGGTGCGCTTGAATTCGTCGAAGAACGGCTGGCCGAAGGTCAGGCCGAACTCCACGGAACCCAGATGCTTGCCGGCATGTGCGACGGGAACGACGCCGCGGATGCCGAGCCCGGCGACGCCGCCTTCCAGGCCAACGATCGGCTTGCGCTGCTGATTGGCTGCGACCACCGTCTTGCGGAAGCTTGAGAGGTCGTCGCCGAATTTCTTGGGTTGATGGACGCGGAGATACGATATTGCCGGCGGCGTATGAAACTGGAACTGGTCGACGCCGTAGTCGGATTTCAGCGCAGCGAATCCGGCACCGAACAGTCCCATCAGGGCATCGCGGTCGTCGCGCGCCATCGCCTCTTGAACCGCGGGTATGGTTGCGACAACGGCGCTCATCGCGGCCGCCCGGCGCGCCTCCTGGCCCAGCCTCGACTGCAGCGCGTCGTAGTGGCTGCGCAATTCGCGCTCGTCGGCGCGATCGACGATCCCTGAGATGATCCACATCGCGCCGATGACGACGAAGACCGCGGTCCCCGCCGAGGCGAGCGCAAGGGCGGCGGTGATCCGGGTCCTGAGTCCCAGATTGAAGCGTCGGGAGAAGGCGTTTCTTGCTGTGCTGGCCATCCAGCAGCAATACCGAAACGTTGCTAATTTTGGGTGAATGGCGCCGGCCGTGCAACCTGGGGCAATGCTCGTGAAGGGATGAGGGCAGCAAATTCCAACGTCGTCCCTGCGAACGCAGGGATCTATAACCACAGGGCGTTGTGTTAAGAAGGCAACTAGCCCCAGCGACAAACGAGAAGCCGCGGCGTATGGGTCCCTGCGCCCGTGCGCAATTGCGCACTAGGCAGGGACGACCAAATCATCAATACCCCCGGTTGCGATCCACTACATTTTCTAGCGCGCCGCCGGCCTCGAAACGTCTGATCTGCTCGGCGACATATTTGGATATCTCGTCGGGATCGGTGTCGGCGGCGTTGTGCGGGGTCAGCACCACTTTTGGATGGGTCCAGAACGGGCTGTCCACGGGCAGCGGTTCGGTGGCGTAGACGTCGAGCGAGGCGCCGCCGAGCGTGCCGTCGTCGAGGCATTGCAGGATGTCGGCCTCGTTCTGCAGGCCGCCGCGGCCGGCATTGATCACGACCGGCGCGCCAAGCGGGCTCGTGCGATTCAGTTTCTCAAACAGCCCCCGATTCAGAATCTGTCGCGTGTTCAGGGTAAGCGGGAGGAGGCAGACCAGGATGTTGATGCGACCCAGAAAAGCATCGAGCTGCAACTTGCCGTGAAAGCATGTGACGCCCTCGATTTGCTTGGGGCTGCGGCTCCAGCCCACGACGCGAAAGCCCAGACGCCTGAGCGCGTCGGCCGCGTCAGCGCCGAGCGTGCCCAGCCCCATGATGCCGACCGTAACAGCGCCCGCCGCCCATTGCGATTTCGGCGCCCAGCGCTTTTCACGCTGGGATTCCCGCAAGTAGGGCTCCTGCCGGTGGTGCATCAGCACATGCAGCACGACATATTCCGTCATCCGGGCGGTGAGGTCGGTGACGGCCACGCGCACCAGCGGCACGTCGGGCAATGAGCGGTCCGCCATCAACGCGTCGACGCCGGCGCCCAGGTTGAAGATCACACGCAGGTTAGGAAAGGCGGCAAGTTCACCCGGATGCGGCTTCCACACCGCGGCGTAATGCACCTCCGCCGGATCGGACGACGCATCCGGCAACAGCAGCACGGATCGGTCAGGGCAGACCTCGTCGAACCGGGCCTTCCAGCGTTGCGGCGACCAGTTTTCTGTTCCGCCATGCACCAGCAGCGCGAGCGCCCCCTTGTTCATTGCCATTCCTTTCGTAGGCCACTTGGCGTGACCCGCCTCACATTGCCGATCGAACCGTTTCTCTAGCCTCCTTTGGTCCAACAAGGGAGACCTTCACATGCGAAGAAAGATGAAGATCATCTTTCTGGCCGTCGCCGTGTGCAGCCTTTGTTCCAAGGCGGTCGTCCACACCTACCGGCACCTCAATCCGCCACCGCCTCCGATCATCGGTCCCTGACCGGCGACGGAACAATCCAAAATTTCTTCGACGCACCTGTCGGCAGCGGGCATAATCGTTCGTCATCATGACAACGGAGATGTCAGCCCTCATGCTTTACGCCATCCTTTGCTATCACGACGAAGACACCGTCGGTTCCTGGACCAAGGAACAGGACGCCGCGGTCATGAAGAAACTTGCCGTCGTGCAGGATAAACTGACCAAGCAGGGCCGGCTCGGTCCGGTCGCGCGGCTCTTGCCGACGACGGCAGCGACCACGCTGCGCAAGGACGACCCGCCGCTGGTGCTGGACGGGCCCTTTGCCGAAACCAAGGAGCAGTTGCTCGGCTTCTATCTCGTCGACTGCAAGAACCTGGACGAGGCGCTCGACGTCGCCCGCGATCTCGGTGCGGCCAATCCCGGCGGCGCTTATGAGATCCGCCCCGTCGGCCAGTTTGTGCCGGGGAGTGTGCAGCCGTGACCGACACCGCCTGGATCGATGCCGCGCTGACCTCGGCTCGCCCCCAGGCGGTCGGCGCGCTATTGCGCTATTTCCGCAATCTCGACACCGCCGAGGAAGCCTTTCAAAACGCCTGCCTCCGCGCGCTGAAGAGCTGGCCGCAGAACGGCCCGCCGCGCGATCCCGCGGCGTGGCTGATCATGGTCGGGCGCAACGTTGCGATCGACGATATCAGGCGGAGCAAGAAGCAGGAGGCGTTGCCTGAGGACGAGGCGATCTCCGATCTCGACGACGCCGAGGAACAGCTTGCCGAGCGGCTCGACGGTTCGCGCTACCGCGACGACATTCTGCGGCTCTTGTTCATCTGCTGCCATCCGGATCTGCCGGCGACGCAGCAGATCGCGCTCGCCTTGCGCATCGTCTCAGGGCTATCGGTCAAGCAGATCGCGCGCGCCTTCCTGGTCTCGGAAGCCGCGATGGAGCAACGCATCACGCGGGCGAAGGCACGGGTCGCCGATGCCAATGTGCCGTTCGAAGCGCCTGATGCGGTGGAGCGCTCTGAACGCCTCGCCTCGGTCGCCGCGATGATCTACCTGATCTTCAACGAGGGCTATTCGGCGAGCGGCGATACAGCCGAGATTCGAGCGCCCTTGTGCGAGGAGGCCATTCGCCTGGCGCGGCTGTTGCTGCGGCTGTTCCAGAG
Organism: Bradyrhizobium sp. CSA112; assembly: GCF_029051645.1. Classification (GTDB taxonomy): domain Bacteria; phylum Pseudomonadota; class Alphaproteobacteria; order Rhizobiales; family Xanthobacteraceae; genus Bradyrhizobium. The sequence continues at coordinate 277,329 of NZ_JAACFS010000004.1, read as the reverse complement.
CGAGCCAGAGATCATGGGGCTGACCGCGCTGCTGTTGCTGCAGCATGCGCGCTCTGCGGCGCGGTTCGACGACGATGGCGCGGTGATCCTGCTCGACGATCAGGACCGTTCGAAGTGGAACAAGGCTCTCATCGCCGAGGGGCTGGCGCTGATCGACAAGGCGATGCGTCATCGCCGCAGTGGGCCCTACCAGGTGCAGGCCGCGATCGCGGCGCTGCATGCCCGTGCCGAAAAGCCCGAAGATACCGACTGGACCCAGATCGATCTGCTCTATGGCGCGCTCGAGATCATGCAGCCGTCGCCGGTGGTGACGCTGAACCGTGCAGTTGCAGCGTCCAAGGTAAAAGGGCCGCAGGCCGGGCTCGACATGATCGAGCCGTTGGCGCCGCGGCTGTCGAACTATTTTCATTTCTTCGGCGTGCGCGGCGCCTTCCTGATGCAACTCGGCCGCAACGACGAGGCCCGCACGGCTTTCGACCGCGCCATCGCGCTGGCGAACACCTCGGCCGAAGCCGCCCACATCCGCATGCATCTCGACCGCCTGCAGCGCGACAGCCAGCCCCGCGGCAAAAAGGCGGGGAAGTAGCGCGCTTTCTTCTCACCCTTGCTTCCTTCCTTCTCCCCTTGTGGGAGAAGGTGCCCTCGCGAAGCGAGGGCGGATGAGGGGGGTTCTCTCCGCGGAGACAGACCCCTCATCCGTCTCGAATGAGCGGACGCTCATTCGATCCACCTTCTCCCACAAGGGGAGAAGGGAAGAACCCCGCCATCACGACTCGAAAATAATTCGCTGCCCTGTCGGATTCCTCTCCCCTCGTTCGTCTTGAAATCGAACAGCCATTCAAGACGAGGGACAAGATCATGACTGTCATCGCCGAGACTCTTCCGGCCTCAAAGCCCGCGCGCTGGACAGGCCGCATCCTCTCCGGCCTCGTCATCGTGTTCCTGATGATCGACGGCGCCATCAAGCTGGTGCCGTGGCCGGTCGTCACCGAAACCATGGACAGAATGGGCTATGGTTCGAGTGATGCACTGATGCGCGGCCTTGGCGCCATCACCATCATTTGCACGGTGCTCTACGCCATCCCGCCGACCTCGATCCTCGGGGCGATCTTGCTCACGGGCTATCTCGGCGGCGCGATCGCTTCGCATGTCCGGATCGATAGTCCCCTGTTCACGCATACGCTGTTTGGGCTTTATCTCGGCCTGATGGTATGGGGCGGGTTGTGGCTGCGCGACCGGAACCTACGCAGCCTGTTTCCGTTCCGCCGCTGATGTACTTCAACGTTCATTCCCACGGAGCCGGTCATGTTCGAAGTCATTGTCATTATGGCCGTCATATTGGCGATTGCCATCGCCGCGGTCTTTGTACTCGCCGCGACCAAGTCGAATACCCTGCGTGTGCAGCGCTCGGTCAGCATCAAGGCGGCGCCGGAACGGATCTTCCCGCTGATCTCAGACTTTCATCAGTGGCTGACCTGGTCACCTTACGAGCAGAAAGATCCGGCGATGAAGCGTACCTATGGCGGTGCGGCGAGCGGCAAGGGTGCTACCTATGCCTGGGACGGCGACAAGAATGTCGGTTCCGGCCGCATGGAAATTCTCGAGGCCGTGCCGCCGTCGAAAATCGTCATCAAGCTCGATTTCTTCAAGCCGTTCGAAGGGCACAACACCGCCGAGTTCACAATGCTGCCGCAGGGCGATGGCACCGATGTCACATGGGTGATGCATGGTCCGGCAAACTTCATGTCCAGGCTGATCCAGGTGTTCATGAACCTGGATCGCATGATCGGTCGGGATTTCGAAGCTGGTCTAGCCAACCTGAAGAAGATCACCGAGAAATGAGTGCGACCACTCTATCGTGTCCCGGACGCGGTGCAGCGTTCTTCACGATGCACCGCAGAGCCGGGACCCATCGATGGACCCCGGAACAGCAGCGCGCCGCTAACGCGCTGCGCAGCATCCGGGGAACGCGATAGACACTGATTGGATAACCCCAAGGAGGCTGCGATGCAGGTCAATCCCTATCTGTTCTACAACGGCAATTGCGAGGAAGCGCTGAAATTTTACGAGAGGGCGCTCGGCGCCCAGATCGGTGCGACGTTTCCCTATGAGGGCGCGCCGCCCGAGATGCCGACCCCGCCCGACTGGAAGAAGAAGCTCATGCACGCGAGCATCATGGTCGATGGCGAGGTGTTGATGGCGGCGGACGCCATGCCCGGCGATTACAAACAGCCGCAGGGCTTTGCCGTCTCGCTGCAGGTCGAGGATCCCGCCGAGGCCGAGCGCCGGTTCAACGCGCTCGCCGAAGGCGGCACGATCCGGATGCCGTTCGGCAAACCCTTCTTCTCCAACGGGTTCGGCATGTGCGTCGACAAGTTCGGCATTCCCTGGATGGTGAACTGCCCGAAGGAAGACATGTGATGCGAGTAGGGTGGGCAAAGCGAAGCGTGCCCACCACTAATGCCTCGCGAAAAGATGGTGGGCACGGCGCGAAGAGCGCCTTTGCCCACCCTACCAAATTTTACCTGCACCGCGGATAGATCGCGGCGAGTTCGCGTCCGCGCAACAGCAGAAGCCGCGCGGTCAGTCCGCCGCGGCGGCTGATCCAGTCCCGCACCGCCTCCGGATAGGCTGCCTGCACCGCGCGCGAGGCTTCCGGTTCGGCGTAGATCCGGCCGCGGCCGTCGATCGAGCGCGCGGCATGAAATCCCAGCACCGCGCGGCGGGTTACGCAGATCCGCTCCTCCGGTATCGTCATCAGCACCAGCGTGCAGGCCGACAGGCATGGCCCGTCGATCACCACCCGCTCGCCGGATTGGCGCACCCGATCGAACAGCTCGAGAAACGGTCCGACCTGTCCGCCGGGGCTGGCGAGAATACGAATCTCGGCCCGGACCGGTACGATTGCCGCGAACAGCGCGGCTACGGCAACGACTACCTTGATGACCGCCATTCGCATGCGCGACTCCTTCGTCAGCACTGCCCTCCGGCCCAGTTACGCTGAGATATGTGGCAAGGTTTCGTCAATTCCGCGCCGGAGACGCCGGCCTCCGTGAAAGTTGCCATAACCCTCCCCCCGCAAGAGGCCCGCAAGGGCGGGGAGGGGGAGGACGAGGGATTTTACCCGTTCCGCCGCGCGCCGCGCAGCGTCGGCAGGCCGATGCCGGCGGCGTCGAAGCCGCCGTCGACGGCGAGAATCTGCCCGGTGATGTAGCTCGAACGGTCGCTGCACAGGAAGAAGATCGCTTCCGCCAGTTCCTCCTCGAGGCCGTAACGATTCAGCGGAATGGCGTCGTGATAATCGGCGCGGATTTCCGGCGTGTGGACCTGCTTCGCCATCGCGGTCTCGACCGGGCCGGGCGCCACGGCGTTGACGCGAATGCCGAGCGAGGCCAGTTCGACCGCGAGCTGTTTTGTGAGATGCGCTAAGCCCGCTTTGCTGGTGCCGTAAGCCGAGCGCAGCGTGGAGGCGCGCACCGCCGAGATCGAGGTGATGTTGACGATCGCGCCGCCGCCATGTTCGCGCATCAGCGGCGCCGCCGCCTTGGTGCATATGAACGGCCCGGTGAGGTTGACCTGCAGGATGCGGCTCCAGTCGTCATCCGAGGTGTCGAGCAGCGGCGCGAACACCGCGATGCCGGCATTGTTGACCAGCGCGTCGAGCCGGCCGAAGCGCCGGTTCATCGTCGCCATCGCGTTCGCCACCGCCTCGGCATCGGAGACGTCGCAATGCAGCGCCAGCGTGTTGTCGGGCTTCGCGAGGCCCGCGACTGCGTCGCGCAGCAATTCGCCCTCGATGTCGAGCATCGCCACCTGCCAGCCCTCGGCGAGAAAGCGTTTCGCCGTCGCAAGCCCGATGCCGCGCGCGGCGCCGGTGACGAGAGCAGCTTTTTGCGGGAAGGAGGGCATGGGCGGGTCCGTTTGCGAGAGATGAGATTTCCCGCTCCTATAACCCAAGCCCTGTCCGATGTCCCGGCGACAATGATGCGGTAGTCAGCAGGGCTGCATGCGAAATCCGATACGGGCAGTCATCCCGTATCGGATCCATCCGAGGGCCGATAGAACCGCTAGCGCTGCGCGATCGCCTTCGCTTCCGCGGCGGCGCGCTGCATGCTGGAGGACATCTCGCCGGTGACGGTGCTCTGCTCCTCGACCGCGGCTGCGGTGGCCGTGACATACTCGCTGACGCCCTGGATCGCCTGCTTGATGCTGTCGAGCGCACCCACGACGTCGCCGGAGATGTTGTTGAGATTTCCGATCTCCTGCCCGATCTTGTCGGTCGCCTGCTTGGCCTGGGTGGCGAGGTTCTTGACTTCGGACGCCACCACGGCGAAGCCGCGGCCCGCCTCGCCGGCGCGCGCCGATTCGATCGTCGCATTCAGCGCCAAAAGGTTGATCTGGCCGGTGATGTTGCCGATCAGTTCCACGATGCCGCTCATGGCCTGCGCTGCTTCGTTCAGGCGCTTGGCCTGGGCGTCGGCCGCCTCGACCCGCCCGACCGCGGTCGATGCCGTTTCGCGCGACTTGGTCATGGCTTCAGAGATTTCCCGAACCGAGGCGTTCAATTCCTCCGCGCCCGAGGCCACCGATTCCATCATGCCGCGCACGCGCTCGTTGCCCAGGCGCACCAGCACCTGCGCGGTGGTGTCGGTGGCGTATTTGACGACCTTGAACGGCTTGCCGTTGAGATCGAGGATCGGATTGTAGGACGCCTGGATCCAGACTTCCTTAGCCCCCTTGCCGAGCCGCTTGTACTCGGCGGCCTGATATTCGCCGCGGTTGAGCGCTGCCCAGAATTCGCGGTAGGCTGCGCTGTCGCGCTCGGACGGATCGACGAACATGCTGTGGTGCCGGCCGCGGATCTCGTCCAGCGCGTAACCGAGCGCGTTGAGGAAGTTCTGGTTGGCGCCGATGATGGTGCCGTCCATGTTGAATTCGATCACGGCCTGCGCCTTGCTGATGGCCGCGATCTGGCCGGCGAGGTCGGCGGTCGCAAGCTTCTGGCTGGTGACGTCGGTGGCGAACTTCACCACGCGGAACGGCTTGCCCTTGTCGTCGAACACCGGGTTGTAGGATGCGAGGATCCAGACCTCCCTGCCGCCTTTGCCGATCCGCTTGTACTCGGCCGACTGGTGTTCGCCGCGGTTGAGGCGCGCCCAGAACTCGCGGTAGGCCGCGCTGTCGCGCATCGCCTGTTCGACGAACATGCCGTGATGCTTACCCTTGATTTCGGCAAGCGTGTAGCCGAGCGCCTTCAGGAAGTTTTCATTGGCGGAGACGATAGTACCGTCCATCTCGAACGCGATGACCGCCTGCGCACGGCTGATCGCGGCGATCTGGCTGGCATCCTCCATGCTCTTGATCTTGCGCGCGGTGATATCGGTCGCGAATTTCACCACCTTGACCGGCTTGCCGCCGGCATCCAAAACGGGGTTGTAGGTCGCCTGGATCCAGACTTCTCGGCCGCCCTTGCCGATCCGCTTGTATTCGGCGGCCTGGTACTCGCCGCGCCTGAGCGCCGCCCAGAACTCACGATACGACGCGCTGTCGCGCTCCGACGGATCGACGAACATGCTGTGATGCTTGCCCCGGATTTCGCCGAGCGTGTAGCCGAGGGCTTTGAGGAAATTGTCGTTGGCGGTGAGGATGGTCCCATCCGTGCCGAATTCGATCACGGCCTGCGAGCGGCTGATGGCGTCGGCAAGCGCCTTCTCTGTCGAGGAGCCCTTGAGAAACTGGAACACGAAGACCTCATCCAAATGGCGGTAACATGATGAGGCCGCCGACCAACGCCATCCAGCCTCGCTGCTAGCGTTCGACATTTGACGTGAAGAAGAAAGAATGCGTTAACGCTGTTCTCCGTAAGATGACGGATATCTTCGCAACATAACGCCGATCTTAAGGATGTCTTCGTGTGCGGTACGCGCTGTGCGAGCGCATCGCCCACCGCCGCGATGAATCGTATTCGGCTTACTTCCGCTTCACGATGCTCTCATATGCCGCCTGCAATCGCTCGCCGACGGACGGTCCCGTTCGCTTGCGTCGCTTCGTGCCGAGGTGAGTCTCGCGCAACTCGTCCATGAAATCCGCCCATAGTTTCGGGCCGCCCTCGCTGAGCAGCTGCGCGCGGATACCGAGCTCCTCGCTGATGGGAAGATACTTGTAACCCCAGGACGCCATCTGCGCGAGAACCGGGAGCAACTCGATGCCCTGTTCAGTCAGCGAATAGATTCCCTTCTGCTTGTGCGTGGGATCGTCCTCGCGGGTGATGATCCCCTCGTCGAGCAGGGTCTTCAGCCGGTCGGCGAGAATGTTGGAGGAAATGCCTTCCTCCGATTTGGTCAACAGCTCGCGAAAGTGCCGCCGGTTGCCGAACATCATGTCGCGGATGATGAGCAGGCTCCATTTATCGCCGAGCACTTCCAGCGAGAGATTGATCGGGCAGCCGGAGCGGCTGATGTCGGTCATGTTCGGTTCCATACGGGCGGGTGAAGGCGCCCTCAAAAAAACTGCTTGCAATATTGCACCAGTTGCCTCAGGATACAACCAGTTGCAAATCGCAAGCAGTTTGAGGAGAGGCACGATGGCCAGATTGATCATGTGGAACCTGATGACGCTGGATGGTTTCGTCGAAGGCCCGAACCGCGACATTTCCTGGCATTCCGACGTCTGGGGCGAAGAACTGGAGCAATTGTCGATCGAGCAGTTGAATGCTGCCGGCGGATTGCTGTTCGGCCGTGTCACCTACGAACTGATGGCAAATCACTGGCCGAGCGCGACCGGAGAAGTCGCTGATTTCATGAATGCCGCGCCGAAATACGTCTTCTCGCGCACGGTGAAAAAATCCGATTGGAACAACACGCAGATGTTCAGCGCTGACGTGCCCGAGACCGTCGCCAGGCTGAAACGCGACAGCGCCAAGGATCTCTTCCTGTTCGGCAGCGCTGATCTCGCCGCGAGCCTGATCCCGCACGGACTGATCGACGAATTCCGCATCGCGGTGAACCCGATCATTCTCGGCGGCGGAACGCCGCTGTTCAAGCCGGGCGAAAAGGTCAAGCTGAAGCTGATCGACAGCCGGCCATTGTCGACCGGCATCGTGATCCTGCGCTACGTGCCGGCAGCGGCACGATAATCTGCGGCAAATGTCGGCGTGCCCGCACGCTGGTCGTCTTGCCGGCAAGGCCCGTCAGTACTGGAGATTTCCATGTCGCTTACGCTGCATTTCCACCCGCTGGCCTCGTTCTGCTGGAAGGCGCTGATTGCGCTCTACGAGAACGACATCCCGTTCACGCCGAATCTGGTCGATCTCGGCAATCCGGCCGAGCGCGCCGCGCTGGTGAAGCTGTGGGGAATTGGAAAATTTCCGGTGCTGCGCGACGCGGCGCGGAACGAGACCGTGCCGGAGTCCAGCATCATCATCGAATATCTCGACCGGAACTACGGCGGCCGGACGCGGTTCATTCCCGATGATTCCGGCCGCGCCTTGCAGACGCGGCTCCGCGACCGCTTCTACGACCTCTATGTGCACCTGCCGATGCAGAAGATCATGCTTGACCGGCTGCGGCCCGAAGACAAGAAGGATCCGCACGGCGTAGAAGAGGCGAAAGCGCAACTGCGGACGTCCTACGCCATGATCGATCAGCAGATGGCCAGCGGCGGCTGGGCGATCGGCGACGACTTTACCCTTGCCGATTGCGCCGCGGCGCCGTCGCTGTTCTACGGCAACATGGCCGAGCCGTTCGGCGGCGTGCACAGGAATCTCGCGGCCTATCTCGATCGGTTGAAGGCGCGCTCCTCATTCGCGCGCGTGCTGAAGGAGGCCGAGCCCTATTTCCAGATGGTGCCCAGGGAATCCTGACGAGGAGTGTTGAATGGCTCATGCAAGCAAGGCGGATACGATCCGCGCCATCTTTGCAGCATATCTGGCCAACGATCGCACCTTCGTCGAGAATGCGTTCAGCGATGATTTCCGCTTCACCAGCCCCTATGACGATAACATCGACAAGCCGGCCTATTTCGAACGCTGCTGGAATGGCAGCGACTGGATCGAACGGCATGAGCTGGAGCGAATTTTCGTCGAAGGCGACGAAGCCTTCGTCACCTACCGTTGCGTGGCCAAAGACGGCAAGACGTTTCGGAACACCGAGTTCCTCGTCTTCGATGGCGACAAGGTAAAGCGCATCGACGTCTATTTCGGCGCGGCCTACCAGAACGGCGTATTCGTCAAACAGCCGCCGGCCTGACCGGAGTGTCGGTTTGGCGCCGGCCGGTTCGTCCTGCGTCAGATGATATATCTGAAAGGAACGAAGAATGAGCGACGCTCTCTCGCTGCCGCGTCTTGAGCGCATGCACAACGTCATGGCCGGCCATGTCGCCAGCGGCGATATCCCGGGCATGGTGACGCTGGTAAGCCGCCGCGGCGAGATTCACGTCGATGCCATCGGCAGAATGACGATCGGCGGCGCGCCGATGCAGCGCGACACCATCTTCCGCATTGCCTCCATGACCAAGCCGGTCACGGCGGTTGCCGCGATGATCCTGGTCGAGGAATGCAGATTGCGGCTCGATGACCCTGTCGACCCCTTTCTGCCGGAACTGGCCGACCGCAAGGTGTTGCGCGCCGTCGACGCGCCGCTCGACGACACCGTGCCCGCGCGCCGCGCGATCACGCTGCGCGATCTCCTGACCTTCCGTCTCGGCCTCGGCATGCTGATGGTGTTTCCGGATCGCTATCCGATCCAGAAGGCGATTGCGGAGGCAGGTTTTGCGCCGGGACCGGTATTTCCGTCGTTTCCTCCAGATGAATTGATGCGGCGCTACGGCACGCTGCCGCTGATCTATCAACCGGGCGAACGCTGGCTCTACAACAGTGGCACCGACATCCTCTCCGTGCTGATCGCGCGCGCCGCGGGCACGACGCTTGCGAAATTCCTCGAGGATCGCATCTTCGCGCCGCTCGGCATGAAAGATACCGGCTTTTACGTGGGCGAAGCTAACCGCGCGCGATTCGCGACCGCGTATGCGCGAGACCCCGCAACCAGCGAGTTGAAGGTGTTCGACGATCCCGCCACCGGTAAATGGGCAAAGCCGCCGGTGTTCGAGAACGGCAGCGCCGGACTGGTTTCGACCGCCGATGATTTCAACGCTTTTGCGCAGATGATGTTGAACGGCGGGCGGTTGGGAAAAGAGCGCATCCTGTCGCGGCCGTCGATCGAACTGATGACGGCCGGTCACCTCACGCCCGCGCAGAAGCAGGGCTCCGAGCTGTTCTTCGGCGACGTTAAAAGTTGGGGCTTCGGGCTCTCGGTGTGCACCGGGCGTGACGATCTCTGCAGCGTACCGGGCCGTTTCGGCTGGTTCGGCGGCTATGGAACCTCGTGGTATTCCGACCCGCGGGAAAGTCTTACCGGGATCCTGTTGACGCAGCGGATGATGGAATCGCCGCAACCGCCGCGGGTGATGACCGATTTCTGGACCTGCGCCTATCAGGCGATCGACGATTGATGGCCGGCGGTCAAATTAGATCTAAAATAATTTCCACTGACATGTCGGCGGCGTAAAAACCCGCTCGTCTTGTTGACGAAGGCCGGCGCGACAGCTGCCGGCCCAAGTAGATCAAAACGGAGAATGGCGATGCGGTTCATGGTGATTGTGAAGGCCAGCAAGGATACGGAAGCCGGCGTCATGCCAAGCACGGAACTGCTGACCGCGATGGGCAAGTTCAACGAGGAGCTGGTCAAGGCCGGCGTGATGGAGGCGGGCGAAGGCCTGCACCCGACCTCGAAGGGCGCGCGGATCAGGTATGGCAGCGGGCAGGGCAGCGTCAGCCGCGGTCCGTTCGCTCTGAGCAGCGATCTCGTCGCGGGTTTCTGGCTGATCAACACCAAATCGCTCGATGAAGCGATCGAGTGGATGAAGCGCGCGCCGTTCCTCGATGGCGACGAGATCGAAATCCGTCAGGTGTTCACGACAGAGGATTTTGGCGAAGCACTCACCCCCGAACTGCGCGAACAGGAAGAGCGGCTGCGCGCGCAGACCGCGAAGAAATAACTCCCCGTCATTCCGGGATGGTCCGAAGGACCAGACCTCAGATGCGCAATTGCGCATCGGGGAATCTCGAGATTCCGGGTTCGATGCTTCGCATCGCCCCGGAATGACATCGAAACAAGGACACCCACCATGCGATTCATGATGCTGATGATCCCCCTGGGCTATGAGACCGCGCCGCCGGACGTCCAGCTCGACCCTGAACGGGTCAAGGCGATGATGAAGTACAACGAGGCGCTCAAGGAGGCCGGCGTGCTGATCGCGCTCGACGGGCTGCATCCGCCGTCGATGGGCGCGCGGGTCTCCTTCGCCACCGGCAAGCCCGTTGTCACAGACGGCCCCTTCACCGAGGCCAAGGAAGTACTCGGCGGCTACTGGATGATCGACGTGAAGTCGCGCGAAGAGGCGATCGCCTGGGCGAAGAAGTGCCCGGCCTCCGAGAACGAGATCATCGAAATCCGCCAGGTGCAGGAGATCGAAGATTTCTCGGAGGAGGTGCAGCAGGCAGCCAAAGGCTTCGACGAGTTGCAGAAGGGAAATGCGCACAAGGCAAGGTGAGGCACTTGAACCTCGCCCCGCTCTCGCTCTGCTCCCTCTCACCGTCCTTCACGGGGAGAGGGTCGGGGTGAGGGGCCTCTCTCTGCAGATGAGATGGTCGTGAGAGCGATGCGATCCGGTGAGGGCTATAGGTCAGTCGATAGAGATAAGCCCGCGGAAGCAGCCCCTCACCCCAGCCCTCTCCCCGTGAAGGACGGGAGAGGGAGCGGAGTGACCAACCGTTAACCTTCCTGAACACTCAAAATAAGTGACCTTTGCACCCGGCTCATGTAAAAGCCTTTCACATGAGCTGGCGAAAGGACCAAGGCCGCAGCGAGCGCGGCTACCACCACGGCAATCTGAAAGAGGCGCTGCTGCAAGCGGCGCTTGGCCTGATCGCCGAAAAAGGTGCGGCCGGTTTCACCTTTGCCGACGCCGCGCGGATGGCCGGTGTCAGCCCCGCTGCGCCCTACCGGCATTTCCGCGACCGCGACGAACTGCTGTCCTCGATCGCCCAACGCGGCTTCGAACAGTTCGAAGCGCTGCTGACGCAGGCCTGGGACGACGGCCGCCCGGACACGGTTACGGCGTTCGAACGGGTGGGGAAGGCTTACCTTGCCTTCGCGCGCAACGAGCCCGCGTTCTATTCGGCGATGTTCGAATCCGGCATTCCGGTCGATCTAAACCCTACACTAATGGCGGCCAGCGAGCGCGCTTTCGCGATCATTCGCGCAGCTGCCGAGCGACTTGCGGCGTTGGCGCCGCCCGGCATGCCGCGGCCGCCGGCGATGATGATGGCGCTGCATATCTGGTCGATGTCGCACGGCGTGGCCTCGCTGTTCGGCCGCGGCGATGCGGCACGACGCAAACTGCCGATGTCGCCGGAAGAACTGCTGGAAGCCGAAGTGCTGATTTACCTGCGCGGCCTCGGCTTCCCGACCGACCGCCGGCCTGAGCCAAAACCGCCAGGCCCGCCGCCGGTGCCGCCCGCCGGCGATGCGCCGTCTGGCCCTTGGGGGAACCGAAAATAATTTCGAAGGCGCGGCGAGACGCCCGCTTGACAAAAACGCGGATTGGTTTAGGTATGTAAATGTTATTTACATTCACAACGGCGTGATCGCCGTCATGGAGAGGGAAATGGCCTACACCGCAGATGTCAATCGATGGCGCGGCCCGAGGGAAGAGAACTATCGCCCGCATATGCTTGAGAGCCCCTGGCACCCCGGCTGGATCGTGGTGACCATCCTCGGCTTCATCATCTGGTGGCCGATCGGCCTTGCCCTCCTCTTTTTCACACTAGGGAGCAGAAAAATGGGTTGCTGGAGCAACGGAGACCGCTGGCAGAACAAGATGGAGCGGATGCAGTACAAGATGGACCGGATGCGGAATCGCATGGAAGGCCGCGGCTTTGGCGGTTTCGGCTTCGGCCCGCCTTCGAGCGGCAACCGCGCCTTCGACGAGTACCGCATGGAAACCCTGCGCCGGCTCGAGGAAGAGCAGGTCGAGTTCAAGAATTTCCTCGAACGCCTGCGTCACGCCAAGGACAAGGAAGAGTTCGACCAGTTCATGGCGCAGCACAAGCAGCGTCCCACCCCGCCGAACGACCAGCCGCAGCAGGGCTGAGGTTCGACCTCGGGACAGGCATTCAGCCTCAGGCGTGATGCCCCCATGACGCCTGATGGCGATACAGCCGCCCATCTGCGAAAGCAGGTGGGCGGTTTGTTTTGTACCGGTCGCCCGGTACCATCTTGGGCTCGCGCCATAAGCATCGACCATTGCCCCTGTGAAGCCTGCCGGGATCGGCGCAGGCGTGCGAACCACCGTCAGCCAGGGAGTATCGTGGTATGGGAACTTTCCTTACTGCAACCCGGCATCCTGACTGCGTTCTCCTGACCGATGCCCTGTTCGATAGGCCCGCCCCCTCGGCGACGACAGAAAAGAATTTTCCGCAGAGACCCGTAACCTTTGCCGCGGCCAACTCGAACTTCCAGTCGGGAACCCTGCGCAGTCCATGCCGCTGCTGGCGCGGGCGCGTAACGTTTGCGGCCTCCGAAACGAACTACATTCAGATCAACAAGGAGAAAATCATGCTGACCCGCCGTTCCATTCTGGGTGCCACGCTCGTTGCCGGAATTCTCGCCGCTTCGCCGGCGGTTGCGGAAAACGCCGCTGCGTTCGATGCCAAGGCGTTCGCCGCAGCCCAGAAGGCCGGCAAGCCAATTCTGATTGCGGTCCACGCCCCGTGGTGTCCGACCTGCAAGGCGCAGGAGCCGATCCTGAGCGATCTAAGGGCCGATCCCAAGTTTAGGGATCTCGTCTATTTCGTAATCGATTTCGACAGCCAGAAAGATCTGCTCAATCGCTTCGGCGTCCGCACGCAGTCGACCCTGATTGCCTTCAAGGGCGAAAAGGAAGCGGCGCGCTCGGTCGGCGATACCAAGCGGGACGCGATATTTGCGATGGTCGGGAAAGCGATCTGACCTCTTCGTCGATATGGAGGTAGTAGCTGCGGAAAGTTTGAGCGCGCCAGCAAAGGCAATTTAGAGATGGGAAACCCGCGATGACGATCGGCACTATGTTGTTGGCATTCCTCGCAGGAATCCTTTCGATCCTTTCGCCTTGCGTGCTCCCTCTACTTCCGATCGTCCTGGGCAGCGCGGCGTCGAACCATCGTCAGGGGCCTTTGGCACTGGCTGCCGGGCTGTCCCTTTCGTTTGTCGGCATTGGATTATTTGTGGCGACGATCGGCCACTCGATAGGATTGGACGCGGACCGACTTCGCTACCTTGCGGCGACGTTGATGATGCTCGTCGGCGTCGTGCTTGTTGTGCCGCGGTTACAGGCGCAAATCGCGGTGGCGGCGGGCCCGATCGGAAACTGGGCCGACAGCAGATTGGCGACGAGCCGCACCAACGGCATTGCCGGACAGTTTTGGATCGGCGCGCTCCTGGGAGCCGTATGGAGCCCATGCGTCGGGCCGACACTTGGAACCGCGTCTTTGCTTGCCGCCCAAGGCAAGGACCTTGGTCAGGTAGCGCTGACAATGCTTGCATTCGGTGTCGGCGCGGCGCTCCCATTGGTGGGATTGGGATGGCTTTCCCGGGAAACGATGGCGCGCTGGCGGGGCCGATTGTTGGCCGCGGGCGGCGGAATGAAATCCATGCTCGGCCTTCTGCTCCTTGTCATCGGCATCCTCATCATTTCCGGAGCGGACAAGGCGCTTGAAACCTTCCTGGTCGACGTTTCGCCGGAATGGCTGACTAATCTGACCACGCGCTTTTAGAGGCTCATAGCTTTTAGAGGCTCATACTTGCAGGGCCCCTCGGACGAATTGCCAGTTGCTTGCTTGAGGACTTTGAAATCCAGCTAGGGAGAAGTTCCGATGAAGTTCATGTTGGCTTTCTTGGCACTAGTCATCGCGGCGCCGGCTTGCGCGAACGACGGCATCATCACCAAACCCAGCAATTTTTCGGTGAAGGAAACGATCTCGCGCTTTGAGGCGGCCGTGAAATCAAGGGAAGGCGCCGGCTTGATTGTGTTCACCGAAATCGACCACGCTGCCGCGGGAAAGAAGTTCGGCATCGATATGCGGCCTCGTACAGTGGTCATATTTGGAAATCCCAAACTCGGCACGCCGGTAATGGCAAAGACGCCATTGCTGGCGATCGACAATCCTCCGAAGGCTCTGATTTGGAAGGATGATCAAGGCAAGGTATGGCTGTCCTATAATTCAGCCGACTATCTGTATAAGACAATTTACCCACGGCATGGACTGGAAGCGCCACCCAATTATTCGGCGTTCGCAAAGACGTTGAGCGACATAACCGACGAGGCAACAAAGTAGAGGCGCTCGGCGCAAAGCGGGGGACAGAGGTCCCAGCCTGACGCCGGGGCCGTGCACGCCAAAGTCTGCGAGAAAAGTTACCGCACCATCGCGCCGTAGACGATGTCCTGGACCTGCTCACGATAGTACTTCCGAAGTTCGCCGGGCGCCGCCGTTCCTACGACGACGACAAGGCGCTCCTTCGGGTCGCAGAAGAACTGCGTGCCATAGGCGCCATTCCAGGTGAACTCGCCGGGATTGCCCGGAACCGAGGACAGACCCTCGTTCGTACGCACGGCCACTCCAAGGCCGAAGCTAAAGCCACCGCGATGCGGCTCCACGTTGGCTACGTTGTTCTTGATCTCCGGTCCAAGGTGGTTGGAGATCATGTGATGCACGGTCTTGGGCCCGAGAACGCGCTGACCGTCGAGTTCGCCGCCATTGAGCAGCATTTGCCCAAAGCGTACGTAGTCGCCCACGGTTGCAAACGCGCAGGCGCCACCGCAGTCGAACTTCGTTGGTGTATCGAGAAGTTTGATCGCCTGCGGTTTGCCCGTCAGCGGGTCATTGGGAAATGGCCGCGCAAGACGAGCGCGCGCCGAGCACATCGATCGAGAAACCGTACTCGAAAGCCGTCGCCGGTTGGTGCGCCAGCGGCAGCTTCGTGATGCGATCGATGAACGCCTGCGTATCGCCTTCGATCGCCGGCGCCGTCCCTTCCGGGTACTGACGCGCTACTGGGCTCGAGCTGTCCGGGCGTCCTCCGTACATCAGGCCGGATGTGTGTCGATAAAGATCGTGGATGTAGATCGGTGAAACCTGCGCGTCGAGCTTCAGCGAACCATCCGCCTGCGGGACGCCGACCTTCATCTCGGCGAACGCGGGATAGTAATCGGCAAGCTTTGCCTGAAGCGCCAGGCGGCCCTGTTCCATAAGTGTCAGGCCCGCGACGGCGGCCATCGGCTTGGTCATGGAGGCAAGCGCGAACACGGCATCCAGCAGCATCGGCGTGCCTTTGGTCGGATCGAGCTGGCCGTAGGCCTTGTACTGAACCAGCTTTCCATCGCGAGCTATCGCAACCACGGCGCCGGGCACACGTTTCGCGGCGATCTCGCGGGCGAAAAAATCGTCCAGGCGGGCCAGTCCTTGCTGCGAAAATCCAACGTCATCCGGCTTTGCCTCGGGCAGCGGCGCGGCGTTCGCCGCATTGGCAGCGATGCCGGCAACAACCGCCGCGGCCATCATGAATGCCTTCATGGTCTTCTCCCTTGAATGCGGATCAGGCCCGCACGCTTATTATTGTTAGCGTCATGTTTAGATCACGCCCGTCCGAGCGACAAGGCGAGCGTGGGAGCAGGACGGTTGTCCGGCGTCGCAAAATTTGTTCCGCTGCCCGACGGCGTTCGGCGAAGTCGTGTGGTCCGGACGCCGCGTTGCTGGCGTTAAGTTGCGCGGAAGTTTCTGCGTGACGACGGTGGCAAGAAACCCGTTCACCAGGGAGCAACGAAGTAAGCCGTAAAGCCATTGCGCAGGGAAGGCCGGAATGCTCCCGCTGCCCTGTATGCTCGTGTGCAGTTTTGTTTGCGCAAATCGCACGCGAGACCGCGGGTGCAGCAAGCACCCGGTCTTCCCTGCGCCCTCTGATTGGAGAGGGCGGGAAGTTTTAGGCATACCTCGGGTGCAATGCGCCGCGAGATCGCTTAGTTATGCGTAGGGTGGGTGGAGCGAAGCGATACCCATCAATGCCTGTGCACATGGCGATGGGTATCGCTGCGCTCCACCCATCCTACGAGACTGCATGAAGGGCGAAGCCTCCGGCCATGACCACCTACCCGGGCATGGAACCCGGACCTGAGCATCCGTAACCGCCCGGCCTGCCTCGATTTACGGCAGCCACATTTCCCTTTAGTAACCTAGTGTTAACCAAGCTTAGCGTCTGGTTAGGGACGGAATGACGCGCTGACAGCCCTCGTTTTGACATGTTGGCAGGGGAAGCAATGCCCGGCTTTCGGCGGGCCCCCCACGCGACAAAAGAGAGGCTTTCGCGCTGGCGCAAATCGCCGCGCCCGACGCGCGGCTGTGGACCGGCAGCCATTTGCTCCCGGAGGAAATAGGGACACTTGCGTTGAGAGGATACCGCTCATGAATCCGGCCGACGTGACTCCGGCAGCCCTGCCGTTGGTCTCCGCCGACGTGTCGCTGATAGCGCTGTTCCTGCAGGCCCATTGGGTCGTCAAGACAGTCATGCTCGGCTTGCTGGCTTGCTCGGTCTGGGTCTGGGCGATCGCGATCGACAAGATTTTCCTCTATTCGCGCACCAAGCGGGCCATGGACCGCTTCGAGCAGGCGTTCTGGTCCGGTCAGTCGATCGAGGAACTCTATCGCGCGCTGTCGGCGAAGCCGACGCAATCGATGGCGGCGTGTTTCGTCGCGGCCATGCGCGAGTGGAAGCGATCGTTCGAGAGCCAGTCGCGCTCCTTTGCCGGCCTGCAGATGCGGATCGAGAAAGTGATGAACGTCTCCATCGCCCGCGAGGTCGAGCGGTTGGAGCGGCGGCTCCTGGTGCTCGCGACCGTCGGCTCGGCCGGGCCGTTCGTCGGCCTGTTCGGAACCGTCTGGGGCATCATGTCGAGCTTCCAGTCGATTGCGGCCTCGAAAAATACTTCGCTCGCGGTGGTGGCGCCCGGCATTGCGGAAGCGCTGTTTGCTACCGCTATCGGCCTCATCGCCGCCATTCCGGCGACCATTTTCTACAATAAGTTCACGTCCGAGGTGAACCGGCAGGCGCAGCGGCTGGAAGGCTTCGCCGACGAGTTTTCAGCCATCCTGTCCCGCCAGATCGACGAGCGGGCGTGAGAACGGCAAATGACGAGCGCATCGTGAGATCAAGATCATGGCGATGAACATGGCAGGTTCGGCGGGCGGTGGCGGTGGACGCCGCGGCCGGCGTCGCGCCGCCGTGATGGCGGAGATCAACGTCACGCCGATGGTCGACGTGATGCTGGTGCTGCTCATCATCTTCATGGTGGCGGCGCCCCTGATGACGTCGACGATCGATATCGATCTGCCCGTCGCCGGCGGCGGCAAGCAGATCGCGGCCAATGCGCCGCCGCTGACGCTCTCCGTCAAGCGCACCGGCGGGGCCTGCAACTCGAACGTCGAACTCTATCTCGGGGATACGCTGATTTCAGCCAACGACCTGCTGCCCAAGATCAAGGCGATCCGGGAGACCCGGTCGGAGGCCGAGAGCGTGGTATACCTGCGCGGCGACAAGGACGTCTGTTACACGGATATGATGAAGCTTTTGGGGTATATTCGGACGGCGGGGTTCAAGGCCAATATCGTCATCGTGCCGGAGCAGGGGTCTTGAGTCATGCGGTGCGCGACGGCTGAACGCAGAGCGGGAAAGCTCAAGTGAAGATCAAGGACGTCGACAAGACACTGGTTGCGTCGGTCGCCCTGCACGTCCTCGTGCTGGGGTGGGCGATGGTGTCTGTCTCGACTAAGGCCCTCGAAATGCCGCCGGAAGATTCGGTGGCGGTCGATGTGATCTCTCCCGATCAGCTTGCCAAGGTCATGGCCGGCATGAAGACCGGCAAGAAGGAAAACCCGAAGCCACTGGTCGAGAAGGTCGCCGAAGCCAAGCCGGTCGATGACGCCGTCGGCAAGATCACCGAGAAAGCGCCTGTTGTAACCGAGACCGCGCCACCGCCGCAACCGAAGGCCGAGGAGAAGCCGGTCGAGAAGAAGCCCGACCCGCCGAAGGTCGTCGAGAAGCCGAAGGAAGAGCCGAAGCAGGTCGAGAAAAAACCTGATCCGCCGAAGGTCGACCCGATCGGCGAAACCCTCAAGAAGGAAGAGAAGAAGCCGCCGCCGAAGCCGGTGCAGGCCGCCAAGCCGCCCGAGCCGCAGAAGCAGAGGATTGTGGAACGGCACTTCGATCAGCACCAGATCGCGGCCTTGCTCGACAAGCGTGACCCGTCGCGTCAGGCCGCGACCGGCGACACGCTGAATTCCAATGCCGCGCTCGGCCTGTCGAAGGGCGCGGCTGCGGACAATTCCGCAACTTGGGGCTCGATGTTCAAACAGCAGGTCGCGCGCTGCTGGAAAAAGCCCTATGGCGCCCTCGAGTCGCAGAAGCCCGAGGCCATCTTCGCTATTCGCCTGAAGCGCGATGGCAGCCTCGAAGGCGCGCCAGTTCCGATAGGAACGCCGGCAACGCCGTATCTGCGCGTCTATCAGGAGAGCGCGTTGCGTGCGATCATCGAATGCCAGCCTTACAAACTGCCGGCGGCGCTCTTCGATGAATGGAAAAGTTTTGAGCCGGTGTTCCAGGAGCGAGCGACCTGAGAGCGCTCCGATCATGAGTTTGAAGCAATGACTGACAAAGATGAATTGCCTGATATGCCGTTCCGCCTGAGCCGCCGGCAGGTTATTGCCGGAATGGCCTCGACCGGCCTCTTGATGGGCGCTCACGTCGGCGGTGCGTCCGCCCAAGCGCCCAAGCGCATCATCGTTCCCGAGGGCGAGTTCACACCGCTGCCGATCGCGATCCCGAATTTCGTGGCCGGCACCCCGGGTGACGCCGAGGTCGGCGTCGGCGTGTCGCAGGTCATCACCAACAATCTCAAGCGCAGCGGGCTGTTCGCGCCGATCGATCAGGCCGCGTTCATCGAGCGAATCTCCAATATCGACACGGCGCCGCAATTCCAGAGCTGGAAGCAGATCAACGCGCAGGCGCTGGTGACCGGCCGCATGACGCGGCAGGGCGATGGCCGCCTCAAGGCCGAATTCCGCCTCTGGGACGTCAACACCGCCCAGCAGCTTGCCGGCCAGCAATACTTCACCTCGCCGGAATACTGGCGGCGGATCGCCCACATCATCTCCGACCAGATCTACGAGCGCCTGACCGGCGAGAAGGGTTATTTCGACAGCCGCGTCGTGTTCGTCCACGAAACGGGGTCGAAAGAGCGGCGAGTCAAGCAGCTCGCGCTGATGGATCAGGACGGCGCCAATGTCCGGTATCTGACCAAGGGCTCCGATCTGGTGCTGACGCCGCGGTTCTCGCCGTCGACCCAGGAAATCACCTATATGGAATTCGGCCAGGGCGACCCACGCGTCTATCTGTTCAACATCGAGACCGGGCAGCGCGAGATCGTCGGCAATTTTCCCGGCATGTCGTTCTCGCCGCGATTCTCGCCGGACGGCCAGCGCATCATCATGAGCCTGCAGCAGGGCGGCAACTCCAACCTGTTCGTGATGGATCTGCGTTCGAAATCGATGACGCGGCTGACCGATACGCCGGCGATCGACACCTCGCCGTCTTATTCGCCCGACGGCGCCCGCATCTGTTTCGAATCCGACCGCGGCGGCAAGCCGCAGATCTACACGATGGCGGCCACCGGCGGAGGGGCGCAGCGCATCTCGTTCGGCGAGGGCAGCTACTCGACGCCGGTCTGGTCGCCGCGCGGCGACTACATCGCCTTCACCAAGCAGGGCGGTGGCGCCTTCGCGATCGGCATCATGAAGACCGACGGCTCGGGCGAACGGATCCTCACCTCCGGCTACCATAATGAAGGGCCGACCTTTGCGCCGAACGGCCGGGTCGTCATGTTCTTCCGCGATCCCGGCGGCAGCGGCGGCCCGTCCCTCTACACGGTCGATATCTCTGGTCGTAACGAATTGCGGGTACCAACGCCCGGTTTTGCGTCCGATCCGGCATGGTCGCCGTTATTGTCGTGATGGAACCCGGCCGCCCGAGGCGCAGCCGTTAATCGGCAAACATTGCCTAGGCTGCTGATTTTTCGAGCAAATTTCTGCTGCGAGAAGCGAAATCAACCTATCGGTAACGATGTTCCCTCAGAAAGGCTTCATCTGAGAAGGGTAGAACTACGCACCCTAACAGGACGCGCGTTCCCGATATGCAGCTCGCAAGCCAGAGCGGAGAGGCTGATCAGCGACAGATATCGCCGAAGATTTCGGCGGCGCTGATCGATTCGCTCTTCGACACTCAAGGTCCGGTGCATGTCGGCATCTTCTTCCTGGCGGTCGCGGCGAGCCTGACCGCGCTGAGGACCGACGAAAATCTGATCTGGGCGTGTGTCGGACTGCTCCTGATGGCCGGAGCGATCCGGGCTTTCGATTTGCAGCGGTACCAAGCGCGCAAAGCGAGCCTCACGGCCGAAGAAGCTGAGCGGTGGAAAAAGCGATATCAGATCGGGGCGATGATCCAAGCCGCTGCAATCGGCATATGGGGCGCCGTCACCATGCTGAGCAGCGACGATGCCGTCGCCCACATGATTTGTTTGTCCGTCATTACCGGGGTCGTGTCGGGAGGTGCAGGCAGGGCCTACGGACGCCAATGGATATTCCAGTTGCAGGCTGCAATTGCCTTCGGTCCGACCGTGATCGCGCTGGCGCTGCGTGGCACGCCCTATTACCTCGCTATGTCGGTTATCACCGCCGCATTCCTTGTCGTTGTCATGCAGATGTCGGCCAATTTGCACCGCATATTCTTGCGGGCGCTTCTGGCGCGCGAGCGCGAGGCGGCGCTCGCCGGACAGTTCGACACTGCCTTGAACAACATGCCCCACGGTCTGTGCATGTTCCGCGGCGACGGAGAACTTGCGGTGATGAATCACCGCTTCTGCGAAATGATGGATCTGTCTGAAGATCTCGTGCAGCGGGGCGCGAACGCGGTCGACATCATCGCCGGCTGCGTGAGTGCCGGATCGATCTCGGCGGCGAGTGGACAAATGATCCTCGCCGAAATCGAGAATTCGCAGGCCAAGGACATTGTCACCGCCGACCCCGACCTAACCAGAAACCGTTCGCTATCCTGGACCTTCCAACCGATGGCTGGCGGCGGCGCAGTCGTGCTCCTGGAAGACATTACCGAGCGGCGCACCTCCGAAGCCAAGATCAGTCATCTGGCGCGGTACGACGAACTGACCGACCTCCCCAACCGGGTCAATTTCCGCGACGAGATCGGACATCTTCTGTCGGCCCAGCAGGGCGCCGAACAGCTATCGGCATTGCTGTTCATCGACCTCGACCAGTTCAAGCAGGTCAACGACACGCTCGGTCATCCCTGCGGCGACCAGTTGCTGTGCGCCGTGGCTGGTCGCCTGCGTGAAATGCTGCGGCCCGAGGATTTCGTAGCTCGCTTCGGCGGTGACGAGTTCGTGGTATTCCAGCAGAACATCCATTCCCCCGACGACGCTGCCGGCCTCGCCCGGCGCATCGTCGATCGCCTGAGCGAGCGTTACAAGATCGACAATCATCTGGTCGAGATCGGCGCCAGCGTCGGCATCGCCATGACCTCGCACGGCGTCAGCGCCGACACGCTGCTCAAGAACGCCGACATGGCGCTGTATCGCGCCAAGGCCGACGGCCGCGGCACCTTCTGCTTCTTCCGGGAGGAAATGGCGCAGGTCGTCGAATCCCGCCGCATCCTCGAGCTGGACCTGCGCAAGGCGCTGGCCAACGAGGAGTTCGAACTCTTCTTCCAGCCGCTGGTCAATCTCAAGTCGGGACGGATATCGACGTGCGAGGCGCTGTTGCGCTGGAATCATCCGGTTCGCGGCACGGTGTCGCCGACCGATATCATTCCGATTGCCGAGGACATGGGCCTGATCGTCGATCTCGGCCGCTGGATCTTGCGCAAGGCCTGCATGGAATGCATGAAATGGCCCGAAGGCGTCAGCGTTGCCGTCAACTTCTCGCCACAGCAGTTCCATCAGCGCGACGTGCTGAGCGAAGTCCGCTACGCGCTCGAGGTCTCCGGTCTGCCGGCGAACCGGCTCGAAATCGAGATCACCGAATCCTCGCTGCTGCGTAACACGCAGTTGACGCACGACGTGCTGTCGCAATTGCATTCGCTCGGCGTGCGGATCTCGCTCGACGATTTCGGCACCGGCTATTCGAGCCTCAGCTACCTGCACAACTTCCCATTGCAGAAGGTGAAGATCGACCGCTCCTTCCTGGAGGGGATCGACAGCGATCGTCCGCTGACGCTTCTGCGCGGGGTGGCGCGACTGTCGGCCGACCTTGGAATGTCCGTCGCGGTGGAGGGCATCGAGACCAACGAGCAGCTTGAATTGATCAGCGCCGACGGTGCGGTAACCGAGGCGCAGGGCTATCTGTTCAGCCCGCCGGTGCCCGCGGTGCGGGTTCGCCAGTTGCTCAATGCCTCGCACGGCCGTCGCCCGCCGGACGACCAGATCGTCGCGGTTTCTTCGCGATCGATCGCCTGACTTCAAGCTAATCAGTCCCGCTTTGTCCGTGCTCTCGACACGGCTTCTCCGGGTTTTTGCGGGCCCGCAGGGGTAACCTTAACCTGGCTAAGCCTTTGCAATTTTGTTAAGGAGGCGTTAATCTTTTCTCTCACTCGTGGAAGTTGTTGGAAGGCTAGGAGCATCCGATGAAGGCTGGAGCCGAACCGCGCAAGCCGCTCTTTGTGCGGGGGGCAGGGCTATTTGATCGCGTCGACTACCGAGTCATCGAAACTCCCGAGGAAAGGGACGCTCTTTATTTGATGCGTTACAGAGCCTATCTGCATGGCGGATTGATCCTGCCGTCAGAGTCTCAGCGCGTCAGCGATCGTTATGACGATGCGCCCAACGCCTGGACATTCGGAATCTATGTTGACGGCGAACTCTGCAGTTCTCTCCGCGTCCATGTCCTGACGCAGGAATCGAGGACGTCCTATGCAACCGAATTGTTCGGCGACGTTCTTCATCCTCGCCTCGACCGAGGCGAAGTTATTATCGACCCGGCTCGATTCGTTGCAGATCCCGAAAAAGCCCAGCGGTTTCCCGAACTCCCCTATCTGACGGTGCGGCTGGCCTATCTGGCATGTGAGTATTTCAACGCCGATACCGGGCTCGCGCAAGTTCGTGGCGAGCATCAGGCGTTTTACCGCCGGGTCTTTCTGCAGGAGACCATTGCCGAACCGCGTTCGTTTCCGAACGTATTGAAAAAAGTGGCACTGATGGCCTGCGATTTTCCAGCAGTGCGGGAACGGGTCTTGACCCGTTTTCCCATTATGCGGTCGAGCGCTTTTGAGCGACGGATGTTGTTCGAGCGCCCGGCTGAGCGCCCATTCTTTCCGAGCGCGGTCGTTAGATCCTTCGAACGGCCCTCGATTGTGCCGAACGTCTGAACCCCCGCGCTACGCGGATTTTGGTTGAAACCCCAACTCACTCTGGGGTTTTTGGCCGATTGGTGCTTGCCTTCACCGTCGCGCCACATTTACAAACCATTAACTATCGCAGTCGCTTTTCACGGTTTGTCGGCATTTGATCGGCTCTGGCAAGGTTCCATCAAGGTTGACGGAACGTTCGCTTAACCATCGACCTGTAGACCGGATAACAGTCGAAAAACGTGAGCGTGGAGGCTCCGGAATGAAATATCAGATGCGTATCCTCCAGGGATGGAAGCTGGCGGCTGTGGTCGCGGTGGCGCTGTCGATGGGCGCCTGCGCCAAGAACAACGTCGGTGCCGACGGCGCGATGGCGAGCGCGGCAAGCCCGGGGAGCCAGCAGGATTTCGTGGTCAATGTCGGCGACCGCGTGTTCTTCGAGAGCGACCAGACCGATCTGAGCCCACAGGCGATCGCGACCCTCGAGAAGCAGGCGCAGTGGCTGCAGACCTACAACCGCTATTCCTTCACCATCGAAGGCCATGCCGACGAGCGCGGCACCCGCGAGTACAACATCGCGCTCGGTGCGCGCCGCGCCCAGTCGGTACGGAGCTATCTCGCCTCGCGCGGCATCGACCCGAACCGCATGCGCACGATCTCCTACGGCAAGGAGCGTCCGGTTGCGGTATGTAACGACATCTCCTGCTGGTCGCAGAACCGCCGCGCCGTCACGGTGCTGAACGCCGGCGCCTGAGGCGGATCGCCATTCCTGAATTTTCGAAACCGGCGCCTTTGGGCGCCGGTTTTATTTTGGGCTCATGATGAAGCGGCGGATCGCTGCCAGCGTGTGCTCAGGTGCGTCTTGTATGCAGGCGTGCCGGCAGTCGGCAAACCTCTCGAACCGAACGAGATACGGCGGCAGGGCGGCGGCGATGTCTGCCTGGCTCTCGATCGGGTGAATGGGGTCGTCTTCGCCGCCGAGCACCAGCGTCGGGCACTGGATGCGATCGAGGCGGGGAAGAAGTTGTAGCTATGGCTTTCGCCGCCGGGCCGCGTGAACCATTGCAGCACCTCCGGCCGGTTGATGGCACGGCGCGCCATGTCCGGGTCGCGCGGGACGCGCGTGTAATGCGGCATGGCCAGCCGCGCCCAGGCAGCAACCGAGGCCTGATCGGGATGTCCCCGCTGCTCCAGAAGGCGCCGCCGCGCCAGCGCGCCGACTTCTGGGCCGCCGAAGCGTTCGAACAGCTCCGCGCGCCGTTCCAGATACTCGTGGCCGGCGGCTGCAGTGCTGATCAGGATCAGCCGGGAAGGGTGCGCCGGATGGCGCGTGGCGTAGCTGAGCGCGACCATGCCGCCGAACGAGGCGCCCAGCACGATCGGATCGACGATGCCGAGCGCGTCGCAGAACCCGCGCACGTCGTCGCCCCATTGCGCCAGATTCCAGCTCTCGCGCGGGCCGTCCTCGCTGCGGCCGTTGCCGCGGTGGTCGAGATAGACGACCTGGGCAATGTCGGCCAGGGCGGAATAGGCCGGCCGGTAGATCGAGTGGTCGAAGCCGGGACCGCCATGCAGCATCAGCAGGACCGGCTTTTCCCGCATCACCGGGCCGTCGGGGACGAATTTCGCGCCCTCGACATCGAAGAACAGCCGCACCCCGTTCACAGACACGTGCATGCGGTGAACTCCCTCGATTTGTGAACGGCCCATCGGTCCGGGCGGCTTGTTTTGCAGCGGATACTAAACCATACCGGAGTTCAGCGAACCGATTCGGAAATGCCAGTCACAATTCTGGCGTACTCCCTATCTCAATAGTGTTCTGCTTTCGTTTGACACGTGATTTTCGTCGTCAGGGCAAAATGTCTTCCAGATTCCTCAATGCTACCGGTGCCGCGGCGGTCGCCACGATGCTGGGCTTGTCTGTGCAGACCTCGTCCGCACAGATCACGTTCCCGTGGGAGCGTTCTCCACAAGGCCCCCCGCAGGTCCAGGCGCAGTCCGATGACGCCGATCTGGAGATGCGGATCCAACGGCTGGAAAACCAGCTCCGGCAACTGACCGGCCAGAACGAGGAACTGCAATACCGTAACCGCCAGCTTGAGGATCGGCTGCGTCAGCTTGGCGCTGCACCGCCCGCGCCGGGTGGCCAGCCCGCGGGTGCGCAGCAGCCCAACGTGGCCGCGGCGCCGCCTCCAGTTCAGCCCGGCCCGCCGCAGGGGCCGCAGGGCTATCCGCAACAAGGTTATCCGCAGCAGGGGGCGCGCCAGCAGCAGGGCTATCCGCAGGCCCAACCCGGCTATGACCAGCAGCCGCAGATCGCCTCACCCGCGCCCATCGTGCAGGAGCCAGGGGCCTCCGCGGCCGGCGGCCGGCGCCGCGGCGATGCCTTCGACCCGACCCAGAATCCCAACGCTCCGGGCGCGCCCCGCGCGCTCGGCGGTGGCCAGATGCCGCTATCGAACGAAGCGGCAGTCGGGGCGCCCGGTGGGCGCGGTCCGGGCGAGCCGCTCAATCTCGGTCGTGGCCCGCGCGATCCCGGTGGCGCCTTGCCGCCGCCCGCTGCAGCCGCACCGCCACCCCGCGGCCCCGGGCCCGGCGCCAGCGCCGCGCTGACCCCGTTGCCGCCCTCGGCCACGTCGAAGGACGAATTCGATCTCGGCATCGGCTACATGCAGCGCAAGGACTATGCGCTGGCCGAAGAGACGATGAAGAACTTTGCGCAGAAATATCCGAGCGATCCCTTGGTCGCGGATTCGCAATACTGGCTCGGCGAAAGCTACTTCCAGCGCCAGCAATATCGCGACGCCGCCGAAGCGTTCCTCGGCGTGACCACCAAGTTCGACAAGTCGGGCAAGGCGCCCGACGCCCTGCTGCGGCTCGGCCAATCGCTGGCGGCGTTGAAGGAAAAGGAAGCCGCCTGCGCAGCGCTCGGCGAGGTAACGCGGAAATATCCGCGCGCATCTGCCGGCGTGAAGGCCGCCGTCGATCGTGAGCAGAAGCGGGTTAAGTGCTAAAGCGGAAGCCGGTCGAGGCCGCCATCGGCCTCGAATAGACTGGCGATGCCAATGCCTGAGAACGTGCCTGACGACGACCACGCGCCGATCTCGGTACAGCAAGCGAAAGATCTGTTCGCACATTGGAAGGCCGCGCCCGCAATCGTGCTCGCGGTCTCCGGCGGCCCGGATTCGCTTGCCCTGATGTGGCTCGCGGCGCGTTGGCGCCGGGCGCTTTCGCGCGGGCCGCGATTGATCGCTGTCACCATCGACCACGGCTTGCGACCGGAGGCCGCATGCGAGGCGCGCGATGTCAAGCGTCTCGCACGCACGCTCGATTTGCCCCATCGCACGCTGCGCTGGAGCGGGCCCAAACCGAAGACCGGCCTGCCGGCCGCAGCGCGCGCGGCGCGCTATCGCCTGCTGGCGAAAGCCGCACGGGCGAGTGGCGCGACGCATATCCTGACCGCGCATACCCGCGACGACCAGGCCGAGACGCTATTGATGCGGATGCTGCGCGGCAGCGGTATCGCCGGTCTCGCGGCGATGGCGCGCGAGACCGAGCGCGATGGCGTGTGGCTGGCGCGGCCGTTGCTGGACATCCCGAAATCCCGGCTCGTTGCGACGCTGGGCAAGGCGAAGATTGCCTTTGCCGACGATGTCACCAATCGCGACATGAGCTTCACGCGGCCGCGGCTGCGCGCGTTGATGCCGGCTCTGGCCGGGGAGGGCGGCGACAGCCGGAACCTGGCGCGGCTGGCATCGAGGCTGGCGCGGGCCAATGCCGCGATCGAAGTGCTGACCGACGGTGCCGAGCGCTACCTCGCCTTGAGAGATCGCGACGATGCCTCGCGCTTCGGATTTGATGCAGGGGCGTTTGCCGGTCTGCCCGAGGAAATCCGGCTTCGGCTGCTCAAGCGCGCGATCGACCGGGCCGGTCACGAAGGGCCCGCGGAACTTGGCAAGGTCGAGGCGCTACTGGCGGTGCTTGACCGGGCCATTGCGAACGGTCAGAAGCAGACAAGGCTGAAACAGACGCTTGCCGGGGCTGCGATCAGCTTGGCGGGGGGGCGAATTCATGTCGATCCGGCGCCGCCGCGGCGGGGTAGCCGTGCGTGAGAAGCGTCCCCATATCGCAATATCCGTGGTATTGGACGGAGAGCCTTAACCACCCCGCAAAAGCCCCGGCTTTTGCGCCATTTTTGGACCGGGAAATCGCGTTAAGATGCGTTAAATAGTCCCGTGTGGTTCCCTTGGCATTGACCGGGGCGCCACCTAGATTGGATGTAGTGGACCGGGGATTCTCGCCTCACTACCCAAGGAATACTCTAGGGTTACTGCCAAGGACATAAGGCCGCGATCCGCGCGACCACGAAGGAAGATCAATGAACGCCAATCTGCGTAACTTCGCCCTCTGGGTCATCATTGTTTTGCTGCTGTTGGCATTGTTCACGCTTTTCCAGAATCCGGGTCAGCGCACGTCCTCGCAGGACATCTCGTTTTCGCAGCTCTTGAGCGAGGTCGATCAGAACCGCGTTCGCGACGTCGTGATCCAGGGGCCGGAAATCCACGGCACCTTCACCAACGGATCCTCGTTCCAGACCTATGCGCCCAACGATCCCACGCTGGTGAAGCGCCTCTATGACGGCAAGGTTTCGATCACCGCGAAGCCGCCCGGCGACAACGTGCCGTGGTTCGTGTCGCTGCTCGTCTCCTGGCTGCCCTTCATCGCGCTGATCGGCGTGTGGATCTTCCTGTCACGCCAGATGCAGGGCGGCGCCGGCAAGGCGATGGGCTTTGGCAAGTCGCGCGCCAAGATGCTGACGGAGGCCCACGGCCGCGTCACCTTCGAGGACGTAGCCGGCGTCGACGAAGCCAAGCAGGACCTGCAGGAGATCGTCGAATTCCTGCGCGACCCCGGAAAATTCCAGCGCCTCGGCGGACGGATTCCGCGCGGCGTGCTGCTGGTCGGCCCTCCCGGCACCGGCAAGACGCTGATCGCGCGCGCGGTCGCGGGCGAAGCCAACGTGCCCTTCTTCACCATTTCCGGTTCCGACTTCGTCGAAATGTTCGTCGGCGTCGGCGCCTCTCGTGTCCGTGACATGTTCGAGCAGGCCAAGAAGAATGCGCCCTGCATCATCTTCATCGATGAAATCGATGCGGTCGGTCGTCATCGCGGCGCCGGCCTCGGCGGCGGCAATGACGAGCGCGAACAGACGCTCAACCAGTTGCTGGTCGAGATGGACGGCTTCGAGGCCAATGAAGGCGTGATCCTGATCGCGGCGACCAACCGTCCCGACGTGCTGGATCCCGCATTGCTGCGTCCCGGCCGCTTCGACCGCCAGGTCGTGGTGCCTAACCCGGACGTCGTCGGCCGCGAGCAGATCCTGAAGGTTCACGTTCGCAAGGTGCCGCTGGCGCCGGATATCAACCTCAAGACCATCGCGCGCGGCACGCCGGGCTTCTCCGGCGCTGACCTGATGAACCTTGTCAACGAGGCGGCGCTGACCGCTGCCCGGCGCAACAAGCGCATGGTGACGCAGGCCGAGTTCGAGGAAGCCAAAGACAAGGTGATGATGGGCGCCGAGCGCAAGTCGCTCGTCATGACCGAGGAAGAGAAACTGCTGACGGCCTATCACGAGGGCGGCCACGCCATCGTCGGCCTCAACGTCGTCGCGACCGATCCGATCCACAAGGCGACCATCATCCCGCGCGGCCGTGCGCTCGGCATGGTGATGCAACTGCCCGAGCGCGACAAGCTGTCGATGTCGCTCGAGCAGATGACGTCGCGGCTGGCGATCATGATGGGCGGCCGCGTCGCGGAAGAACTGATCTTCGGCCGCGAGAAGGTCACCTCGGGCGCCGCCTCCGACATCGAGCAGGCGACGCGCCTGGCGCGCATGATGGTGACGCGCTGGGGTCTGTCGGAAGAGCTCGGCACCGTGTCCTACGGCGAAAACCAGGACGAGGTGTTTTTGGGCATGTCGGTGTCGCGCACGCAGAATGCCTCTGAAGCGACCGTCCAGAAGATCGACAAGGAGATCAAGCGGCTGGTCGAGGAAGGCTACAACGAGGCCACGCGAATCCTCACCGAGAAGCGCGACGATCTCGAGATGCTGGCCAAGGGCCTGCTCGAATTCGAGACGCTGAGCGGCGACGAGATCATCGACCTGTTGAAGGGCAAGAAACCCAACCGCGAGTCGGTGCTGGAGCCGAGCACGCCGCGCGCTTCCGCCGTGCCGCCCGCCGGCAAGCCGCGCCCGCGCCCCGATCCGGACCCGGGTCTGGAGCCGCAACCGCAGGCGTAAGCGGATTGCCATCTCGAACAAGAAACGCGGCGGAAACGCCGCGTTTTTTTGTGCGCGCTATCGTCATTGCGAGCCAACGGGTCGCGCGAATGCGCGCCCCGTTGGCTCGCAATTGTGACGGGGTTGCCGCCACGAGGTGAGTTATGCTTTCGCCGGAGCGCCGAGATGCACGGCCAGGATATGCTCCGGCGTCTCTACCACTTCGATCGTCTCCCCGTCGCCACCGACAAAGGCAAGAACGGTGCGCTCGCCGTCGCGTGACATGCTGCCGACGAGCGCGATATTGATGTGGATCGGTTGCCCCGTCTCGAACCTCGTGCATTGAATCCAGAAGCGCATCGCGGTCTCCTTCGATCTTTCACGGTGATCATAAAGATAGTCGTAGGGTGGGCAAAGCGAAGCGTGCCCACCAAATCCGCCGCCCCGATCGATCGCTTCGGATAGATGGTGGGCACGGCGCGAAGTGCGCCTTTGCCCACCCTACGCGGGCTCGTTGCTGCCGACGGAAGGCGTTACGACAGTGCCCGCAATTCGCGGGCCGCCGCTACCATGTTGACGAGCGCGGGTCGCACCTCTTCCCATTTGCGCGTCTTCAATCCGCAATCCGGATTGATCCAGATCTGGGCATCGGTGAGCCGCATCCGCGCCAGCCTGAGCAGGGCGGTCATCTCTTCGATCTCCGGTACCCGCGGCGAGTGGATGTCGTAGACGCCCGGGCCGATTTCGTTCGGATAACGGTAGTTCCTGAACGCATCGAGCAGCTCCATTTTCGAACGCGAGGTCTCGATCGAGATCACGTCGGCGTCCATTGCGCCGATCGCATCGATGATGTCGTTGAACTCCGAGTAGCACATGTGGGTGTGGATCTGCGTCTCGTCGCGCACGCCGGACGAACAGAGACGGAAGGCGTCGACGGCCCAGTCCAGATACGCCTTCCATTCCGATTGGCGTAGCGGCAATCCCTCGCGCAGCGCCGCCTCGTCGATCTGGATCATCCCGGCGCCGGCAGCCTCGAGATCGGCGACCTCGTCGCGGATCGCGAGCGCGATCTGCCGGCAGGCCTCGCTGCGCGCAATATCGTCGCGGACGAATGACCAGTTCAGGATGGTGACGGGACCGGTCAACATCGCCTTCATCGGCTTTTTCGTCAGCGACTGGGCGTATTGCCACCACTCGACCGTCATCGGCTTCGGGCGCGAGACGTCGCCGAACAGCACCGGCGGACGGACGTAGCGCGATCCGTAGGATTGCACCCAGCCGTGCGTGGTGAAGGCGAAGCCCGCGAGCTGTTCGCCGAAATACTGCACCATGTCGTTGCGCTCGAACTCGCCGTGCACGAGCACGTCGAGACCGATGGTTTCCTGCCACTGCACCGCGCGGGCAGTCTGGTCCTGCAGATAGACCTTGTAGACTTCATCCGTCAGCGCGCCGCTGGCGTGCGCGGCGCGAGCTTTCCTGACTTCGGCCGTCTGCGGGAACGAGCCGATGGTCGTGGTCGGGAACGCGGGCAGGTTGAAGCGCTTGTGCTGAACGCCGGCGCGCTCGGCGAATGCGCTGGCGCGGCGACGCATGGCGTCATCGATGCCGGCAATGCGCGCCGCTACCTTCGCATCGTGAATCCGCGGCGAAGCCTTGCGCGCGGCGGCGGCATCGTCCGAGGCGCGCAGGCTGGCTTCCGCGGCGCCGCGCCCACCGGCGAGCGCCGCCCCGAGCGTCGACAGTTCCTCGAGTTTCTGCACCGAAAACGCCAGCCAACTTTTGATTTCGGAATCGAGCCCCGTTTCCAGCGCCAAGTCGATCGGGACATGCAACAGCGAGCAGGAGGGGGCGATCTGCACACGGTCCTTGCCGAGTTTCGCGATCACGGGCTCGATCCGGTCGAGAACCCGGCTCAAATCAGCACGCCAGATGTTACGGCCGTCGATGATGCCGAGCGACAGCACGCGGTCCGTTGGAAAGTCGGCGAGGCCGTCGATCTGCTCAGGCGCGCGGACCAGGTCGAGATGCAGGCCGGCGACGGGCAGCGCCAGTGCGGTGTCGCGGTTGCCGCCCAGCCCGCCGAAATAGGTTGCCAGCATGATCTTGAGCTGCGGCACCGCGCTCGCGATTTCCGTATACGCGTAATGCAGCGCCTGCTGCCCGACGATATCGAGGTCGAGCACGAGACATGGCTCGTCGATCTGCACCCATTCGGCGCCCCGGTGGGCCAGTTCGCGCAGGACCTCGATGTATACCGGCAGCAACCGGTCGAGCAGCGACAGCGGATTGAAACCGGCATCCTTGCTCTTGGCGAGTCTGAGAAACGTGACCGGGCCGACCAGCACCGGGCGGGTCTGATAGCCCAGCGCTTTGGCTTCCTCGTACTCTTCGATCGGCTTGCGCAAGGCGAGGGTGAATTTCTGGTCCCTTGCCAATTCGGGCACCATGTAGTGGTAGTTGGTGTCGAACCATTTCGTCATTTCCAGCGCCGGCACGCCGTGCGCGGCGTCGCGCCCGTGATTGATATGGCCGCAGCTCGCCTCTTGCGCTTTGCCCTGTGCACCACGGGCCATCGCGAAATAGGTCGCGAGCGGGACCGGGCCGCCGTTCCAGCGATAGATCTCTGGAATCGCACCGACCATAACTGATGTATCGAGCATCTGGTCGTAGAACGAGAAATCGTTCGACGGGATCACGCTGACGCCGAGCCTTTTCTGGCGCGCCCAGTTGGCAGCGCGAAGCCCGGCGCCGGTTTCGATCAGCGCCTTCTCGTCGGTCGCGCCGGACCAGAAACTTTCCAGCGCGAATTTCAGCTCGCGGCGCGGGCCGATACGTGGCGTGCCGAGGGAGGCAACGGGAAGCGATGAAGTGGAGATTGTGGAAGTAGACGATGCAGAAGATGGCGATGTAGAAGACATTGGCTTAACCCCAAAAGTTGGGGGCAAAGGCCGAAGTGACACGCCTGGATTCCGCGTGCGGCGGAGCGCGCGCGGAATCGCAACCGCACCACCGGGACACCCCGCCCGAGGACGTGTATGTTGTCGAGGCAGGTCTCCTGGCTCGCGGGTCAATGCTGCTGTCCGGCCTTCCCGAAACCCCGAAAGGTCTCAGTGACTTTGTTGGACAGCGGCTCGCCGCTTACAGTTGCGGGGGCAGCTCCGGCTTTGGCTTTTCGGCCGCACCGGCTTCCCTCTTAGCTTCGGGCCGAACCAGCCCGAAGAACCACGACGGATTCAGTTAAGGTCAATGGCGGTCTCAGTCAACATGAGATCGGTCGTTCCCCCGCAAGGCTCTCCGTCTTCATTCGAAGAACGCCATTCCGATCGAAGCTGCGATACCTACATAATTCACCTCTGCGGCATGCCTGTGGGAACGACGGTTTTGACGATGGAGGCGTCGAGCGCCTCGTAGTCGTGCAGCCCCATCGTTGCGTAGAGTTCGGCGCGCGTCTGCATCTGGTCGAGCATCTTGCAGGTGCTGCCGTCGCGTTTGAGGGCGGTGAACAGAGTCTGCTGGGCCTTGTTGGCGACGCGGAGCGACGACACTGGCCAGATCACCATACGATAGCCCATGGCCTCGAACTCCGATGCGGTGAAGAAGGGCGTCTTGCCGAACTCCGTCATGTTCGCGAGCAATGGAACACCGGGAACGCGCGTGACGAACTCCTGGAACATCTCGCGCGAAACCATCGCTTCCGGAAAGATCGCGTCGGCTCCCGCTTCCAGATAAAGTTTGGCGCGCGCCACCGCGCCGTCCATGCCTTCGCTGGCCGCGGCGTCGGTTCTTGCGATCAGATAGAGATGACGCCGCGCCTTCGCGGCGGCGGCGATCTTGGCTGCCATGTCGCGCGCATCCGCCAGCTTCTTGTCGTTGAGATGGCCGCACTTCTTCGGAAGAAGTTGGTCCTCGATGTGAACGGCCGCCGCACCGGCATCCTCGAAGGTGCGCACCATGTTCATGACATTGAGCGCTTCGCCATAACCAGTGTCGCCATCGACCAGAACGGGCAGGCCGCTGGCGCGCGCCACCTGGCGGATGAAGAAGGAAACTTCCTCGATCGTGATAATGCCGAGATCCGGCAGCCCCATCGAAGCCGTCATTGCCGCACCCGACAGATAGAGCGCGGAAAATCCGGCGTCGCGGGCCTGCAACGCGGCCATTCCGTTGTGCGTGCCCGGCATCTGGAGAATGCCTGGCGCGTCCAGGAGGTCGCGGAAGCGAGCCCCGGCCGGCTTGTCGGCGAGATCAGCACCCAGGAGATATACCATTGTTGCTTCCTTACGCGGCGCGTGGGGCGACGGAGGCTTTGCCGCGCTCGTGCAGCGGCACAAACTTCAGGTTCTCCGGGCCGACATAGTTCGCGGCCGGGCGAATGATCTTGTTGTTGATGCGCTGCTCCATCACATGCGCCGCCCATCCGGACGTCCGTGAAATCACGAACAGCGGCGTGAACATCGCGGTCGGCACCCCCATCGCGTGGTAGGAGACCGCGCTGAACCAGTCGAGATTGGCGAACATCTTCTTGGCGTCGGCCATCACAGCCTCGATCCGGTCGGCGATTTCGAACATCCGGGTGCTTTCGCCTTCGATGCTGAGGCGACGCGCGACTTCCTTGATCACCTTGTTGCGCGGATCGGCAATGGTGTAGACCGGGTGACCGAAGCCGATGACGACCTCCTTTGCCGCGACCCTGCGGCGGATATCGGCTTCCGCCTCTTCCATATCGCCGTAGCGCTTCTGCACTTCGAAGGCGATCTCATTGGCGCCGCCGTGCTTCGGCCCGCGCAGCGCACCGATCGCGCCGGTGATGGCGGAATAGAGGTCTGAGCCGGTGCCTGCGATCGAGCGCGCGGTGAACGTCGAAGCGTTGTACTCGTGCTCCGCGTAGAGGATCAGCGAGGTATGCATCGCGCGCTCGTGCGACGGCGGCGGCCTCCTGCCATGGAGCAGATGCAGGAAATGCGAGCCGATCGAATCGTCGTCGGTTTCGACGTCGATCCGGCGGCCGTGGTGGGCGTAGTGGTGCCAGTAGAGCAGCATCGATCCGAGCGACGCCATCAGCCGGTCGGCAATATCGCGCGCGCCGGGCTGATTGTGATCATGGGCTTCCGGCAGGATGCAGCCGAGCGCGGAGACGCCGCTTCTTAAGACATCCATCGGATGTGCGGCGGCGGGCAGCAACTCCAGCGTCTGCAACACTGCGAGCGGCAACCCGCGCAGCGCCTTCAGCTTGGCCTTGTAGTTTCTGAGCTCGGACAGGGTGGGCAGGCTGCCGTGAACGAGAAGATACGCGATCTCCTCGAATTCGCAGCTTTCCGCGACATCGAGAATATCGTAGCCGCGATAATGCAGGTCGTTTCCGGTGCGGCCGACCGTGCACAGCGCAGTGTCGCCGGCAATGACGCCGGAGAGCGCAACCGATTTTTTGGGGGCGGGCTTGATGTCCGTCATCTCAATCTCCCTTATCGATTGCCGGCAGCGCGCTGGACCGCAACCGGGGCGGCGTCACGCCAATCGAAGATGCCGTGCGTTGACGCCCTGCCGAGGAATTTTGGATCGACCGTGAAGGTGAGGTCGGTCAGCTCTCCTGCTTTGAGCGAGGCCAATCTCTCGACCGTTGCGATGAAGCGATCCTGCTCAGCCGCGCTGATCACGCCTTCCGCCAGGTTGCGGAACTTCCGGATGTAGTCCGGCCGCCTGAACGGGCGGGCGCCCAGCGGATGTGCGTCAGCCAGCGCAATTTCGTCGCTGAAGACGGAGCCGCCGTTCAGCTTCACGACGACGCGGCCGCCAAAAGCCTTTTCCTTCGGATCGTGGCTGTG
The DNA here is from genome assembly GCF_029051645.1 of Bradyrhizobium sp. CSA112. Taxonomy (GTDB): domain Bacteria; phylum Pseudomonadota; class Alphaproteobacteria; order Rhizobiales; family Xanthobacteraceae; genus Bradyrhizobium. The sequence continues at coordinate 241,675 of NZ_JAACFS010000004.1, read as the reverse complement.
GTAGCGGCGGGTCCATGCGGGATCTTCGACGGTCGAGATCTTGCGCCACAGCGCGATCGTCGTGTCGCGGCCCGCGCGCTCTGCGGCATAGGATCGCTCGTGATGCCAGCCGCCGTCTTCCAGCGCGACCGCGAAAATGTACATGATCGAATGGTCGAGCGTTTCGCGGCTCGCCTTCGGGTCCATCTTCTGCGGGTCGTTGGCGCCGGTACCGATGACGTAGTGGGTGTGATGGCTGGTGTGGATGACGATGCTTTCGATCTTCGAGAGATCGCCGATTTTCGGTCCGAGCCGGCGCGCGAGGTCGATCAAGGCCTGGCTCTGATATTCGGCCGAGTACTCCTTGGTGTAGGTGTCGAGGATGGCGCGCTTGGGCTCGCCCTTTTCCGGCAGGGGCACCGCGTATTCCGCAGCCGGACCGCCGAGCAACCAGGCGATGAAGCCGTCTTCGCCCTCATAGGCGGGTGACGGTGCGCCTTCGCCGCGCATCACGCGATCGACGGATTCGATCGCCATCTTGCCGGCGAAAGCCGGCGCATAGGCCTTCCAGCTCGATATCTCGCCCTTGCGCGATTGCCGCGTCGTCGTGGTGACGTGGAGCGCCTGCTGAACGGCCTGATAAATCGTCTCGGCAGGCAATCCGAGCAGCGCGCCGATCCCGGCGGCGGCGGACGGGCCGAGATGGGCGATGTGATCGATCTTGTGCTCGTGCAGGCAGATGCCCTTCACGAGATCGACCTGAATCTCGTAGGCCGCAGTCAGCCCGCGCACGAGGTCTGCACCCGCTAGCCCGCAGTGCTGGGCGACAGCCAACACCGGCGGAATGTTGTCGCCGGGATGCGAATAGTCAGCGGCCAGGAACGTGTCGTGGAAATCGAGTTCGCGGACGGCGACGCCGTTGGCCCACGCGGCCCATTCCGGCGAAATCCGCTGCGACCGCGTCAATCCGAACACGGTGGCCCCCGGCTGAAATGGATGCGCCTCGGCTTGCGTTCGCGCGCTGACAACGGGACGCCGAGCGACCGAGGCTGCGGCAACGGCGGCGTTGTCGATGATGCGGTTGCCCAGCATTTCCACCACATCGCTCTCGACCGCGACTGTGTCGGCGGCCACCTCGGCGATCTTCCAGGCCAGTTGGCTCGCGCGTGGGAGATGATCGGCTGATTTGAAAGTACGAACGCTATGCTGTTTCAAGATGCAGCTTCCTTCTGGATTGGATCGGTCATGCCTGGTTGCGTGATCGGGACCGGACGGCCGAATTCGTCCACCGCGACCATCTCGAACGTTCCGCGCACGGCGGATTGTCGCCTTCCGCTGATCAGGTCCTCGCGGATCATGTCGACCGCGACCGTCATGGAGCTGCAGCCGACGCGTACGACCTGAGCAACGAGCTCGACGAGTTCGCCGACATGGATCGGCTCGTGAAATTCGATCTTGTCCGAGGTCGCCATGACGACGCTCTGGCGCACGCGCCGCGTGGCCGTGACGAATGCTGCCTTGCCCATCAGGCTCAGGGCATGGCCGCCGAACAGCGTGCCGTAGTGATTGGCCTGCTCCGGAAACACCATCTCCATGAACCGGGTTTCGTCGGGACGAAGGTTTGGCGACGCCGCTGCATGCATTTTCCTGCTCCGGACGACTTGTCATTCGGTACCGACTTCGCAATATCTACAAACGTGCACCGTCGAAATGGCTGAAAAAGTATAGTCTTGCGAAGAAAAGCCGGTTGGTTTGCAAAGTTTGCGAAGGTGATGCGATGAAAAAGACCTTCATGGGCGTGCGGCTGAAAAGACTGCGCGAGGAGCAGCGCCTGACGCAGGCAGCGCTTGCCGGCAAGCTCGGGATATCGCTGAGCTACCTCAACCAACTGGAAAACAATCAGCGTCCACTCACCGTGCCGGTGCTGCTGGCGCTCAATTCGGTGTTCGGCCTTGATGTGCAGTCGTTCGCCGAGGGCGACGAAGCCCGCTTGATCTCGGACTTGCGCGAAGCGCTGGCGGATCCTTCGTTGGGTGAGACAATCGCTGTCGCCGAACTTCGCGAACTCGCGCAGAGCATGCCCGCGGTCGGGCGTGCGCTGGTCAATCTCAACCGCAAATATCGCCATGCCGCCGAGCAATATGCGGCGCTTTCCGCGCGGCTCGGCGAGGACCGTCAGGCGTCGGCAGCGGTACTGCCGTCCACGCCGTTCGAGGAAGTCCGCGACTTCTTCTATGTGCAGCACAACTACATTGCCGAGCTCGACGATGCGGCAGAAGCGATCGCTGGCCGGATGGAATTGCCAATCGGACGGATGACGCCAAACCTGGTGTCGTATCTCGAAAGCAGGCATGGCGTGACCGTCGTGATCGACGCGAGCGACGAGTTGGGCTCGGGAACGCAGCGCCTGTTCGATGGCCGCACACGAACGCTACGGCTGTCGCCAAGCCTTGATCCGGGACAGCAGGCGTTCCAGCTCGCGACGCAGATCGCCATTCTGGAGCTGGACGCGGCGATACGTTCGATCGTCGACAAGGCAAAGTTCACCAGCGACGAAGCGCGCGGCCTTGCCCGCATCGGCCTTGCGAATTATTTCGCCGGCGCGCTGATTTTGCCTTACGCCGTTTTCCTCAATGAGGCGGAGAGGTGCCGTTACGACATCGAATTGCTCAGTCACCGATTCGGCGTCGGCTTTGAAACGATCTGTCACCGGCTGAGCACCTTGCAGCGCCACAATGCGCGGGGCGTGCCGTTCTTCTTCATCCGCGTCGATCGCGCCGGAAACATATCGAAGCGCCAATCGGCGACTGATTTCCATTTTTCGCGGGTCGGTGGCACCTGTCCGCTGTGGAACGTTTATGAAGCCTTCGCCAACCCCGGGCGTATCCTGACGCAGCTAGCGCGGATGCCTGACGAGCGAACCTACCTCTGGGTTGCCCGAACGGTGTCGCATGGCAGAGGGGGATACGGCGCGCCCGCCAAGACGTTTGCCGTCGCCCTGGGATGCGATGTTCGCCATGCCGAGCGAATCGTTTATTCGCAGGGCCTCAAGATTGATCCGTCACTAGCGACGCCGATCGGCATGGGCTGCAAGGTGTGCGAACGGCCGAATTGTCCGCAGCGCGCGTTTCCACCGGTCGGCCGCGCCCTCAACGTCGATGAGACGCGGTCCTATTTTGCTCCGTACGCGACTTCGCGCTAGGGCAGCGATGTAAATTTCGTGCGTATGTCTCGAATGGGCCATTGACACCTCGTAGCGAATATCACCACATGTAGCCAGTCACGGTCCGCCGGATCGCAAGATTTGGTGGCTAAGAGGGAAGCCGGTGGTCGCGCCAAAGTGCGCGAGAATCCGGCGCTGCCCCCCCAACTGTAAGCAGTGAGTTGTTCCCGAATCTTACGTCACTGATGCGGCATCGCATTGGGAAGACAGGGAGTAACGGCGACCTGCGAGCCAGGAGACCTGCCGCGACACCGAAAAAACGTCCACGGGCGGGGTGTCCCGGCGGCGCTTGCAAACTCATGCCGGTGTTTCCCGCCCGCGCATTTGAAGCAGCGTCCTCCCTGACATCCAGCCCCCAACAACATCACGGGGTCTCTTGATGTCACTCTCTCTCGATCGCGAAGCCGCTACCGCTCCATTCATCCACCTGCGTCCCGAATCATCAGCCGGGCCGACAGCGCAGCCTCCGATGCAGGTGATCCGCCGTAACGGCACGGTTTCGAAATTCGATGCCAGCAAGATCTCGGTCGCGATGACCAGGGCGTTTCTCGCGGTCGAGGGCCATACTGCGGCCGCCTCCCGCCGCGTCCATGAAATCGTCGAGCAACTGACCTCGGAAGTCGTCGGCGCGCTGTCGCGCCGGATGAGCGAGGGGCGCACCTTTCATATCGAGGACGTGCAGGACCAGGTCGAACTGGCCTTGATGCGCAGCGAGCACCACAAGGTCGCGCGCGCCTATGTGCTGTATCGCGAGGAGCGCGCCCGTCAACGCGCCGGGCAGGAAGCGGCCAATGCCGCCAAGCTGTCGGGAGAGCCCGCGCTGCGCGTCACGCTGGCGAGCGGCGTGCAGGCTCCGCTCGATAGCGCGCGCCTGACGCTGATCATCGAAGAGGCCTGCGCCGGTCTCGAGGGCGTGGCCGCCGCGGCCGTGCTCGCCGAAACGCAGCGCAATCTCTATGACGGCATCGGCGAGGACGAATTGGCGCTGGCGTCGGTGATGGCTGCGCGCACGCTGGTAGAGCAGGAGCCGAACTACGCTTATGTCAGCGCGCGGCTGCTGCTCGACAAGCTGCGCACCGAGGTGCTGTCGTTTGTGGAGGGGGCGCCGACCAGCGCGTCGCAGGCCGACATGGCGGTACGCTACGGCGAATACTTTCCCGCCTACATCAAGACCGGCATCAAGGCCGAACTGCTCGATCGCGATCTGGCGCGCTTCGACCTGAAAAAGCTTGCCGCGGCGCTGAAGTCGGAGCGCGATCTGGCGTTTCAGTTTCTGGGGCTGCAGACGCTGTACGACCGCTATTTCCTGCATGAGCGCGGCAAGCGCATCGAACTGCCGCAGGCGTTCTTCATGCGCGTCGCCATGGGTCTGGCGATCCGCGAGATCGACCGCGAGGCGCGCGCCATCGAATTCTACGATCTGCTGTCCTCGTTCGACTTCATGGCTTCGACGCCGACGCTGTTCAATTCGGGCACGCTGCGGCCGCAACTGTCGTCCTGCTTCCTTACCACCGTTGCCGACGATCTCGACGGCATCTTCAAGTCGGTCAAGGACAACGCTCTGCTGGCGAAGTATTCCGGCGGGCTCGGCAACGACTGGACCCGCGTGCGCGGGCTCGGCGCCCACATCAAGGGCACCAATGGCGAGAGCCAGGGCGTGGTGCCGTTCCTGAAAGTTGCGAACGACACCGCGATCGCCGTCAACCAGGGCGGAAAACGCAAGGGCGCGGTCTGCGCCTATCTCGAAACCTGGCACATCGACATCGAGGAATTCCTCGATCTGCGCAAGAACACCGGCGACGACCGCCGCCGCACCCATGACATGAACACCGCGAACTGGGTGCCTGACCTGTTCATGCAGCGCGTCGAGGCTGACGGCGAATGGACGCTATTTTCGCCGGACGAAACGCCCGACCTGCACGACCTCTACGGCCAGGCGTTCGCCGAGCGTTACGCGGCCTATGAAGCCAAGGCGGCGCGCGGCGAAATCCGCGTGTTCAAGCAGGTCCGCGCAACCGATCTCTGGCGCAAGATGCTGACCATGCTGTTTGAGACCGGGCATCCCTGGATCACATTCAAGGATCCCTGCAATCTGCGCTCGCCGCAGCGCCATGCCGGCGTCATCCATTCCTCGAACCTCTGCACCGAAATCACGCTCAATACCTCCGACGACGAAACCGCCGTCTGCAATCTTGGCTCGATCAATCTGCTCAACCATGTGCGGGAAGGGCGGCTGGATGAGGAGCGGCTGAAGCGCAGCGTGACCACCGCGATGCGGATGCTCGACAACGTCATCGACATCAACTTCTACACCATCCCCGAAGCGCGGCGCTCCAACCTGCGGCACCGCCCGGTCGGCCTCGGGCTGATGGGATTTCAGGACGCGCTGCAGGCGATGCGGATTGCGATGGCCTCCGATGCGGCGGTTACCTTCGCCGATACCAGCATGGAGGTGATTTCCTACTATGCAATCTCAGCCTCCGTCGATCTCGCCGCCGAGCGCGGACGCTATCCGTCGTTCGACGGCTCACTGTGGAGCCGGGGCATTTTGCCGATCGATTCGATCGAACTGCTGGCCGAAGCTCGCGAGGGTCTCGCGATGGACCGCGGCGTGACGCTCGACTGGGGCACCTTACGCGAGCGCGTCAAGTCGACCGGCATGCGCAATTCGAACGTGATGGCGATCGCGCCGACGGCCACCATTTCGAACATCTGCGGCGTGGCTCAGTCGATCGAGCCTGCCTACCAGAACCTCTATGTCAAATCCAACATGTCCGGCGACTTCACCGTGGTGAACGAGTTTTTGGTGCGCGACCTCAAGGCGCGCGGGCTATGGGACGAGGTGATGGTCAATGACCTCAAATATTTCGACGGCAGCGTCGGTGCGATTGATCGCATTCCAGGCGATATCAAGGCGCTTTATGCCACCGCGTTCGAGATCGATAGCGCCTGGCTGATCGAGGCGGCCTCGCGGCGGCAAAAATGGATCGATCAGTCGCAGTCGCTCAACCTCTATATCGCCAACCCCAGCGGCAAGAAGCTCGATGCGCTCTATCGCCTGGCTTGGGTGCGCGGTCTGAAGACGACCTATTACTTACGCTCGCGCAGCGCGACGCATGTCGAAAAGTCCACGCTGCGGGGCACCGACGGCAAGCTCAACGCCGTTGCGGCCGCGCCTGAGCCGTCGGTCGCTGCCCCGATCATCGTCCCGTTGGCGATCACGGCGCCTGACCTGTCCGGCGCGGTCGCGTGTTCCATCGACAATCCCGAATGCGAAGCCTGCCAGTAAGCAGACAAGAAGCAAGGAAATGACAATGCTCGACTGGTCCGAACCCGCTGCGCCCTCGCGCCGGATGCCGCCCCCCAAGGTGGCGCAAACCGCGGTAGCGGCCGATCAAACCGGCCTCGGCACCATCGACCGAAGCGGCGGCAGGGTATCCGTCGACGACAAGCGGATGATCAATTGCCGCGCCGACGTCAATCAATTGCTGCCGCTAAAATACAAATGGGCATGGGAGAAATATCTCGCCGGCTGCAACAATCACTGGATGCCGACCGAAGTGTCGATGCAGGCCGACATCGCGCTATGGAAATCGCGCGACGGCCTTACCGAGGACGAGCGCCGCGCCATCAAGCGCAACCTCGGCTTCTTCGCGGCCTCTGAAAGTCTCGTCGCCAACAACATCGTGCTGGCAATCTACCGCCATCTGACCAATCCGGAGTGCCGGCAGTACCTGCTGCGGCAGTCCTTCGAGGAGGCTGTTCACACCCACACCTTCCAGTACATCGTCGAGAGTTTGGGATTGGACGAGGGCGAGCTGTTCAACATGTACCGCGAGGTGCCGTCGATCACCGACAAGGCGGCGTGGGCGCTGAAACATACCCAGCATCTCGACGATCCCGATTTCAGGACCGGGACGCCGGAGGCTGATCAGGCGTTCCTGCGCGATCTCGTTGCCTTCTACGTCATCTTCGAGGGCATGTGGTTCTACACCGGATTTGCCCAGATCCTCTCGCTCGGCCGCCGCAACAAGATGGTCGGCATCGCGGAGCAGTACCAGTACATCCTGCGCGATGAATCGATTCATCTGAACTTCGGCATCGATGTCATCAACCAGATCAAGATCGAGAATCCGCATCTGTGGACCAAAGCGTTTCAGGACGAAGTCCGCGCGATGGTGCGTGAGGCGGCTGAACTGGAGGCGGCCTACGGGCTGGACACCATGCCGCGCGGCTTTCTCGGCCTGAATGCGGCGCTGTGCGAGAGCTACATGCACTTCATCGCCAACCGCCGCTGCGCGCAGCTTGGGCTACAGCGGGTGTTCGACGAAACCGAGAATCCGTTTCCGTGGATGTCGGAGGCGATGGACCTGAAGAAGGAGAAGAACTTCTTCGAGACACGCGTGATCGAGTATCAGAACGGCGGCGCGCTGAGCTGGGAGTAGGGAACGGCTTACTCCCGTATCCGTCGTCCCTGCAAACGCAGGGACCCATACCGCGTGATCCATCAATGAGGCACGGCGGGAGACGCCGACCTGAAGCAACCAGCATCGGTGGCTATGGGTCCCTGCGAACGCAGGGACGACAGAAATTCCCGCCGTTGCAGCGCAAGAACTTAAGATTTCCTCAATTCAGTCCGGCCTATTTCTTGGGGGTGTGCGCTTTGGGACAGGCGCCCGAGCAAGGATCTTGCATGGCTGCCTTTCACTCCACCTTCAAGTCCGCACCGGAGCAAACCTTAATTCCCGCGTGGCTCGTCAGGGGCTGCTTAATGCTGGCGGTTGCCAACCTGACCCTTTGCGGGGCGGCGTATTTCTCACACTGGTGGGTTTACGATCCGAAGGGTCTCGGCATCCCGACCGATTTCATCAACGTCTGGGCTGCCGGCCGCCTGGTGCTCGATGGCCTCCCAGCGCAGGCATATGACTGGGACATCCAGAAGCAGGTCGAGGTCGCAAAACTCGGCCAGGATTTCGTCGGCTATTTTGCCTGGCACTATCCACCGCCATTTCTGTTCGTCGCTTCCTTGCTGGCACAGCTTCCCTATCAACTCGCCTTTGTCGGCTGGGTTGTGGTCAGCTTCCTGCCCTTTCTTGTCGCGATGCGTGCGATCGTCGGCCGCACCTTTGGCTATCTGCTCGCGCTCGCCATTCCGATGGCGTGCATCAATGCGCTGGTCGGGCAGAACGGATTCCTCACCGCGGCACTGATCGGCGGCACGCTCTATTTGATCCCGATACGGCCGGTACTGGCAGGCATCTGCCTCGGGCTTTTGACGTACAAGCCACAATACGGGCTACTGTTTCCGATCGTGCTGATCGCAGCCGGGCATTGGCGCGTGTTCATCAGCGCCGGCGTTACCGCCATCGTGCTGGCCACAGCTTCCTGGCTCGCCTTCGGCATCGAAAGCTGGCTGGCGTTCTTCCACTGGATGCCGAAATTCTCTCAAGCCTTCCTGACCGAGGGCAAGGCGACATGGTGGAAGCTGCAAAGCATCTTCTCGATGGTGCGTTACTTCGGCGGCAGCGAGCCGCTTGGCTGGGCATTCCAGTGGGTTCTCACTGCTTCAGTCGCCGTGGTGCTGGCACTGATGTGGCGAAGCCGCGTGCCGTACACCGTGAAGGCCGCCGCACTTGCCGCCGGCACGCTGCTGACCACGCCCTATCTGTTCATGTACGACATGATGGTGCTGGCGATCCCGATCGGCTTCCTGGTCCGCGCCGGACTGAAGACCGGTTTTCGCGCCTACGAGCTTCCGGCGCTGGGCACCGTCGTCGCCCTCATCGTCTGCTACATGTTCACCGGCATTCCGACCGGCCTTGGCGCCACGCTGGTCGTGTCCGCGCTGATCCTGCGCCGCGCCGGATCGTGGTGGCAGCATGAGCCGGTGCCGAAACTCGTCGCGGCCGGCGCGTGAATCACGCGAGATGATGGCGGCGCCGTCGCACGCGATCGTCAGGGTTGCGGCCGTCATTTCCGATCGTGCCGGCAGCGGGCCTTTTGCGGATGTTTCATCCGCGTTTGCAAAACCGTCTTGTCATCGGGCCTGAATAGTAGTTCACTTCTTCAATGCGATGAGTACGCTTATCGCTCAAGACATTGAAGGTGTGCGCGTTCTGGCAGGCTCCACGGGGCTCGAGGGCGCGCCGGGGACGGAACGCGCGATGGTGTATCGGCGAACCCATCAGGTCGTAAAGCGGCTGGCGGCGCGGCGTAGCGCGATTCTGGCGGCCGCAAGGGACGCTGCGGCCGAGGGCGGAATGGCGGCGGTGCAGATTGCCCCCGTTGCGGTCCGCGCCAATGTCGCGGCCGGCACCGTCTACCGTTACTTCCCCTCCAAGGCGGAGCTGATTTCCGAACTGATCGCCGAGGTCTCGCGCGACGAACTGGCCGCGATCCGCCGGGCGGCGGATGCCGCTCCGGGGCCGTCCTCGGCGCTGGCCGCCGCCGTCACCACGGTTGCCGTGCATGTGCTGTCGCAGCGCAAGCTCGCCTGGGGCATTCTGGCCGAGCCCGTCGATGTCGACGTCTCGGTGTCGCGGCTCGCCAGCCGCCGCGAAATCTCCGGCGAGATTGCTGCCAGAATCGATGCCGCGGTGCGCGCCGGACATCTCCCCGCTCAGGACACAGCGCTCGCCGCCACCGCGCTGCTCGGCGCGCTGCATGAATCGCTGGTCGGTCCACTGGCGCCCGAGAATCTGGATGATCCCGCGAGGCTGCGCGACGCCGTGCAAACCGTCACATTGTTGGCGCTGCGTGCCGTCGGCGTGATGGATGCCCGTGCCCGCGGCCTCGTAGTGCAGGCGGTGCTGCCGGCGAAGGCGCTGGTCGGGGCGTAGGACCCTCCATCCTGTTCGCGACACGACTTTGTCGCAACCATTTGCCACGCTGCGGCTTATCGACCGATCAACCGTGATCAGGAGGCATGCGATGACGACGACATCAGGATCGGCCAAATGGCAGGGCGGCATCAAGGACGGCAAGGGCGCGATCTCGACCAAGAGCGGCGCGCTGAACGATTATCCGTACGGCTTTTCCAGCCGCTTCGAGGGCAAGCCCGGCTCCAACCCGGAAGAACTGATCGGCGCCGCGCACGCCGCCTGCTTCACCATGGCGCTGTCGTTGATTTTGGGAGAAGCCAAACTCACCGCCGAACACATGGAAACCAAGGCTGACGTCACGCTGGAAAAACAGGGCGATGGCTTTGCCATCACCTCGGTTCATCTGACGTTGAATGCGAAGATCCCAGGCGCGGAAAAGGCGACGTTCGAGGAGCTGGCGGGCAAGGCCAAGGCCGGCTGCCCGGTATCGAAATTGCTGAATACGAAGATCACGCTGGACGCGACGTTGCAGTAACTGTCAGCGTCATTCCGGGGCGATGCGGAGCATCGAACTATGGTGCGCAATTGCGCACCTGAGAATCTCGAGATTCCGGGTTCGTCGCTTCGCGCCGCCCCGGAATGACGGTACCCGTCACTTCTCCGCCGCGCCCTCCGGCTCGACAGTGGCGATGCGCACCATGTTGGTGGTGCCGGGGATGCGGAGCGGCACGCCGGCGACGATGATCACGCGCTGGCCGGCCTTGGCGAAGCCGTCGCGGAACGCGATCGAGCCGGCACGATCGACCATGTCATCCTGGTCGTGGGCATCTTCGGCCACCACGCAATGCACGCCCCACACCACCGACAATTTGCGGCCGGTCGCAAGATTGGGCGTGATCGCGACCACCGGCAGCTTCGGCCGCTCGCGCGCCACGCGGATGCCGGTAGAGCCCGAGGAGGTCCAGCAGATGATCGCCGACAAGTCCAGCGTCTCGGCAATCTGCCGCGCGGCGTCCGCGATGGCGTCGCCGACCGTATTCTCCGGCTCGGGCCGCTGCGCCGACAGCACCGAGCGGTAGGTCGGATCGCGCTCTACTTCCTCGCCGATGCGGTTCATGGTCGAGACCGCTTCGACCGGAAATTTGCCGGCGGCGGATTCGGCCGACAGCATGATGGCATCGGCACCTTCATAGACGGCGGTTGCGACGTCGGAGACTTCGGCGCGCGTCGGCACCGGCGCCTGGATCATCGATTCCAGCATCTGGGTTGCAATCACCACCGGCTTGCCGGCGCGACGCGCCATCCGCGTCATTTGCTTCTGCAGGCTCGGCACCCGCTCCAGCGGCAGCTCGACGCCGAGGTCGCCGCGCGCGACCATCAGCGCGTCGGAAGCGTCGATGATTTCGGCGAGCCGGTCGATCGCCTGCGGCTTCTCGATCTTGGCCATGACAGCGGCGCGGCCGCGGATCATCCGTTTGGCTTCGTTGACGTCCTCGGCGCGCTGCACGAAGGAGAGCGCGATCCAGTCGACCCCGGTCACCAGCGCCGCTTCCAGATCGGCGCGGTCCTTCGGCGTCATCGCCGATACCGGCAGATCCGTATCGGGCAGGCTGACGCCCTTGCGGTCCGACATCTTGCCGCCGATCACCACCCGCGTCACCGCGCGTTCGCTCGAAGTCTCTTCGGCAATCAGGCGCACCTTGCCATCGTCGAGCAGCAGCGCATGGCCCGGCCGAAGCGCTGCGAGAATTTCCGGATGCGGCAACTGCACGCGGTTGTTGTCGCCGGGCGTCTTGTCGGAATCGAGCACGAAGCTCTGGCCGTTCTTGAGCTGGGTCGAACCTTCGGCGAAGGCGCCGAGCCGCAGCTTCGGTCCCTGCAGGTCGACCAGGATGCCGATCGGACGGCCGTAGCTACTCTCGACATTGCGGATGGTGTTGACCAGCTCGCGCATCTTGTCGTGCGGGGTGTGGCTCATATTGATGCGGAACACGTCCGCGCCGGCCTCGAACAGCTTCCGGATCATCGCGCTGTCTGACGATGCCGGGCCGAGGGTCGCGAGAATCTTGATACGACGGAGCCGTCTCATTGCTTGGGCGCCGGGGCTGGCGGCAGACCCGGTCCGCCCGGCGGATTGGACAGGCCGGGTACCCCGCCGGGTCCGCCCGGTCCCATTGTGCCCGGAATTCCCGGCACGCGCTGCGCGGGCTGCTCGTTGGCTTCGGTCAGTTGCACGGTCCACGCTCGCTGTTCGCCTGTGTCGACCTCGAAAAAGCCGGTGCGGTCGTAGCCCCGCGCCAGGCAATTCTCGGTTCCTTTGATGGTGAATTCCTTGTCGCGCGAACACATGAAGGCTTGCCCTGACCATTCGCCGCCGCGGTCATAGTCGAGCGCATAGATGTAATAGTAACGTGCGACAAGAGTTCCCCGCAGCAGCGTCTCGCAACTACGCGATGACACGTTCCACCAGCCTTCTGTAGTCCAGCCCTCGGCGTCCTTGTAACCCAGCGCGATGCCGACCCGGCTGGAAGTATTGTTGCAGAGCCGGAAATCGGCCGCCGCCGGACTGCTCCACAGACACGCTGCCGCCAATGCAAGCACCGGCGCCAGGCCAGCGGTCATGCGATCGGAGAGGGAGGTCAGGCAGCGCGAATCTTTTGCGGTCATGCAGCGAAGCTATATCAAATCATTGACGATTTCGCGTGACCAGGCGGGGCCTGTCAACGGAAGGGGAACGCCTTTCCCGCGCTACGGGAAACCGGGCTCCTTGTGAAGGTTTGCCAATTTTGCGCGCAGATATGGCAAAATCTGTGACAATTCCCACCTGATATCAATATGCTCGGCACCACGTGACGCAGGACCCAAGGCCATGACGATCGACGACAAAACCAGAACAGAACTGGAAGCCGCCGTTTTCCGGCGCCTGGTCAGCCACCTGCGCACCCGTACCGATGTCCAGAACATCGATCTGATGAATCTGGCCGGCTTCTGCCGCAACTGCCTCTCCAACTGGATGAAGGAGGAGGCCGACGCCAAGGGTGTCGCCGTCAGCAAGGATGAGAGCCGCGAGGCGGTCTATGGCATGCCCTATGAGGAGTGGAAGGCCAAACATCAGGGCACGGCCACCCCGGAGCAGTTGGCCGCGATGAAGAAAGTTCACCCCGGGCATTGAGCGCAAGTTGCTCCGTCATTCCGGGATGGTCCGAAGGACCAGACCCGGAATCTCGAGATTCCGGGTTCGATGCTGCGCATCGCCCCGGAATGACGGCCTCAAATAGTACTGCCCGATCTCCTGTGGGCGCGCTGTGGATGAGCGCGATGTTTCCTTGACGCAGGGCCCCCCGATCTTGAGGGTCAATCCTGAAAAAAGCGCCGCGCGGTAACGCGTGCGGCGCTTGATCTTTCAGCTTCACCGTCAGTTCCCATTCAGGAGTACCCGATGGCCACTTCCGCCGCCGCCGTCCAGGACGAGCCCGCGACAAGATTCGCCAAAGACCAGCTCAAGGCCATCATCGAGCGCATCGAGCGTCTGGAAGAAGAAAAGAAGACGATCTCCGACGACATCCGCGACGTCTATGCCGAAGCCAAGGGCAACGGTTTTGACGTCAAGGCGCTGCGTACCATCGTGCGGATGCGCAAGCAGGACGCCAACGAGCGCGCCGAGCAGGAAACCATTTTGGAAACCTATATGCAGGCGCTCGGGATGCTGTGAGGCACACGCTTCGCGTAGCCCGGATGGAGCGAAGCGCAATCCGGGGCCATCTCACAACACGGCCCGACTGATCCCGGATTTCGCTTCGCTCCATCCGGGCTACTGTCGTGTCGAGTGTGCGGCGACAGCGAACCCTAGCGCAGCGCGGCGGTACGCAGCACGAACGACTGCGTCGGCAGTTGCGCGGTCGCCGATCCCGTGAAGCGGTCGCAGGTCATGCCCATCATCGGGTCTTCCGAGAAGGTCATGGCGATCGCGGCCCGCGGCTTGACGAAGTGGCTGCGCATCTGGGTCATTTCGGTATCACCGAGCACCGTCGTCGACATCGCGCTGCTTGCACTCGGCGCCAGCATCACGACCCGCATCCAGATACTGTTGCCCTGGGCGGCGGCGAGACGGGTCGAGGTTGCGACCACGCTGTCCTGGCCCTGGGCTCCCTTGGCGACCACGGTATTGATTTCGGTCGCGGCGGCACCGGCGTTGCGCGCCGGACGGGCGGGACGCGGGATCGCCGCGGAGGCCGCGACGATGTTCGTACGGTCGACCGGCGAAGAAGCGGCCGGCGCGTAGGCCATCGCCTTGTTGAACGCTTCGGTGACGCTGGCGGTCGGCTGCGGATCGGTGGTGGCGGCGAGCATCTGGCGTGCCCGGAGTGCTGCGACCTGGGCGGGGGTGGCCTGATTCGCTGCGGACGGCACGTCGTCCCAGAAGCCGCGGGAATTGATGATATCGGCCGGCGTCTGCAGTTTCGGCTCGGCCTTGTCAGCGGAGGCCTGCGCAGCCGGTTTCGCCTCAGCCTTGGCTTTAGGCGCCGCTACGATCTGTGCGTCGGCCGAGGCTAGCTGAATGGTCGCGCCGACCGGCTTTGCGCGCGGTGTCGGCACCGGATCGGCGGATTTCGCGGCCGCCACGCTGGCCGGTGCGGGCTTCTCGTTCTTGAGCGGAGCGCTGGCGCCCTCGTCATCCTCTTCGGTCGACTTGCCGCCCCTGAACAGCGCCGCGAACAGGTTCGGCATCTTGACAGTGGTGGCGTCGCTGCCATTGCCGCGGCGGTCGAGGTCGGCGCGGGCAAGCTCATAGCCCTTCAGCGGACCGCCATTGGAGGGCAAATGCACCGTGCGTCCGTCCGGGAAAATCCTGGCGAGCTGATCGTGGGTCATGCGCGGCCAGTGACGGACGCTGCCGGTATCGAGATGGACGAACGGCGAGCCTGAGGTCGGATAGAAGCCGACGCCGCCACGCTGCAACCGGAGCCCGGCGGCCCGGATCTGCTCGAGCGGCACGTCCGGAATGTAGAAGTCCATGGCGTGGCCGAGCGTGTGCTGGCTGAAGCGCGCCACGCCCGAGGAGCGGCGGCGGAGCATGGAGTTGGTGGCGGGGGAGCGGTAGGCGGAGATGATCTGGATCGGCTTCCTGCCATCGACGTCGCGGTAGACTTCCCAGAGGATGTCGAAGAGCTGACGATCCATCGTGGTCTGGTCCTGGCTGCGCCAGTCGCGGAGGAAATGATTGAGCTTCTTCAGCGCCTCTTCGTCATAGCGCCCGTCGCGCTTGAAGGTGACGGTGAGGTCTTCGCCGGAATGGGTGTGGTGGAAAGAAAGGGTGCGGGTTTCGTTCAGCGCTGTCGCGTCATGTACCGTGCCGGCGCCTGCGAGCAGCAACAGCGAAGTTAAGCCGATCCGATATCCGGCCTTTGGCAGAGCAAGCGGATTGAATTGGCGCGCGAAACCAGCCAGCACGTATGAGCCCACCCAGTCGACCAGCGTTCACAGTGTTCTTTTGCAGACCCCGGCAAAAGAGGGTGAACGCTTTCTTAAAGCGGGAAGGTTAACCGAAGTTTACCATCCCGCCCCCAAGCACGCCTTAACCTAACGCGTGGACTGTGGCGAAAAAGTGCCCGGCCGAATCCGGCATGGATAGTGGTTAACGTAAACGAACCCGCCCTCAGGGCGAGATCGCTGATTTTGTTCGGAAATCTCGCTCGGCGCGGGTTACCGGGTGAACCGCTGTTGGGGCCGGCGGCCAATCGGGGCCGGCGGCGTGACGGTCGACGGTCCCCCGAACAGGCGCTCAAAGAATGACGGACCGGACGAGTAGGTGTTGTCGCTGGCAAAGCTGACGCCGGCCGGCAAACCGTCCTTCGGCCGCGAATAGCTCGGCTGCGCATGGGCGACCATGGCCTCCAGGTCCCTGCTACGGCCGTTCTTGAGCAGGGCGATCATCGCGGCGTCGCGGCCATAGATGTCCTTGCGGATCTGCAGCTTGCCGGCGTCATCCACAAACGCGGTCTGGTAGGTGATGTTGACCGGGATCGGCGTCGGGAATTTCAGGTCCATCTCGCTGCGGCCGTACATGCTGCGGATCTTTTCCGGCGAGTAGCGCTCGTTCGGCATCACGATGTTGAGCAGCGTCGATGCGTATTGATCCGGATTCTGCACCCGCATGCAGCCATGGCTGAACGCGCGTTCTTCCTTGGCGAACAGATGCTTGTCCGGCGTGTCGTGCTGATAGACCAGGAACTTGTTCGGGAAGTTGAAGCGGATGCGGCCGAGCGCGTTGGCCTCGCCCGGCGGCTGCGAAATGTGGATGCTGCCGTCTCGGCGACGCTCGAGCTTCAGACCCATGCGGTCCAGCACGGTCGGATCCTGCTGCAGGGCCGGCAGGTATTCGTTGTAGATGATCGACGGCGGTACGTTCCAGGTCGGATTGACGGTGATGAACTTCATCGTTTCCGTCAGCATCGGCGTCGCATGTTTTCCGGGCTTTCCAGTCACTACACGCGTTGTCCAGACCGGCGCGCCGTTCTGCATCACCTTCAGCGTGAAGTCGGGGACGTTGAGAATGACATAGGCATTGCCGAGCGAGGCCGCGCCGAGCTGGCGCGGCAGCCAGCGCAAGCGCTCCATATTGACGAGGACGGTGTCGATGTGCCGGTCGCGCTTCGGGCTGTTGATGGCCTTGACCGTGCGATCGTCGAGCACGCCGGTCGGCTTGAGATCGACGCTTTCCTGGAACTTGCGCACGGCGGCGGCAACCTTGGCGTCGTAGTGAGTACCGTCGGGGTTCTCGGCGACGCCGAGCTTGGCGCGCAGTTGCGGCACGCGCGAATCTTCCGGTGCAACTTCACCCTGCTTCTTGGTCGCGGCCCTGAACGCCAGCGCCGGCCCTTCGGCGATGTGGATCATGGGTCCGTCGCCCTGGCCGCGCAGCTCGGCGAGCTTGGCCTTCAGGTCCTTGTAGAGCTTGTGCGGCGGGTTGTAGCCGTCAAGCGCTGCGGAAGCGTCCTTGGCGGCCGAGATGTTGGCGAGCACTTCCGCCGGATCGGTCGGGTGCTCGGGATAGAGGATGTCGGAAGCGACCTGCGACCAGTGCATCCGGCCGCTCTGGGCCTGTCGCGCATAGTCGAGCATGCTCGCGGTCAGTTTCAGTTCGGCTTCTGCAAGCTGGTCCGGTGAAGCGGCGGCCGCAAAATCCGGCACCGGGTAGTCGGCCGGATTGAGGCCTTCGGCGGCGGCGTCCTTCAGGCGGGCGATCACGCCCTTGCCGCCGGCGGTCAATGTGCCGGCTTGGGTCCATAGCGGCGCATAGTCGCGCGCCGAATAGAACTTCTCGACGGCGGCGCGCTCGTTCTTGCGGTCGAAATAGCGCAGCGACTTGGCGCCGAGCATGTCGCGCAGCCTGTCGGCGACCGGCTGGTCGGCCGGTGCGACAGTGCTTACCTTCACCGGTTCCTTGGCAGGCTCGGGAGCGGGCGCTGTCGCAGCCGGCGGCGCGGCGGTTGCGGCGTCGTTGACGTTGGTCGCAGGCGCTGGGATCTCGACCGGTTTGGATTCGGTTGCCTTTGCGGCCGGGCTGGGCTCGGCCGGCTTTTCGGTTGCCTTGGCTGGGTCAGGCACCGAGGCGGTGGAGTCCATCTTGAAGTCGCCGATGGTCGGGGGCGGGACGTTGGCGGGTTCGGGACGGGGAACTGCTGCGTCGATCGCGAGCTCGGCGGCGCTGGCGCGCGGCGTCGTCGACTGGGCCGCCAGCGCTGAGGTCGCGGACACCGTGAGGAAGGTTGCCGCGACTGCCATCAGCACGCGGTCAAATCCTGCACGATTGATCGAACAGTCACGCATCGTCACACCCCCTTGGGCGAAACTGCCCCGGCATGGAACAGTCGTTGGTATCGCTCGTCATAGCTTGCGCGGGAAAAAGCGCCGGCCTCGACTGGTTCTCGTACGCCTGCACGCCACGATTAAAGCAGACGATACATGTGCCCCTTTCATGCAGCCAGCGCCATGCGGGACAACTCACGACAAACTGACCTCAAACTACCCGTTTGCACCCGGGTCACGCGTTTTTGCCACGCTCCCCGCTATTTGTCTGTCACCGCCAAGCCACGGTTCAAAAGCTTCCTAATGATTTATGTCGTTGGTTTGCCACGATCTTTGCCACGTCGGCGCCATAATCGCCCGATGCCCGTCCGCGTTTCAGTTCGCGTCCTGCGCGCCGTCTTCGGCCGAGTCGTTGGCCGCCGCCTCATCGAGCTTGCGGTAGAGCGTGGAACGGCCGATCTTGAGCCGTCGCGCGACCTCCGACATCTGACCGCGATAATGCGAGATCGCAAAGCGGATGATCTCGTTTTCCATGTCTTCGAGCGGCCGCACCTCGCCGGTCGCCGTCAGCATCACGAGGTTGCCGGCATTTGCGAGCGGGGCTATCGGTATTTCGCTACCCGAAACCATCGCGGGCGCTGTCGACGGCGCGACGACCAACGGTTCGCTGTGCGGGAGCTGGCCGTCCGGAACGGCCTGGCCAACTGTCTGCGGGAAATCCGACAGGCTGAGCTGGTCGCTCTCGCTCATGACGATGGCGCGATACACCGTATTCTCGAGCTGGCGGATGTTGCCGGGCCAATCGAGCTGCGCGAGATGGGCCACCGCCTCTCCGCTTATGCCGGTGATGATGCGGTTTTCCTCGGCGGCAATGCGCGCCAGGAAGTGGCGCAGCAGATGCGGAATGTCTTCGCGCCGCATCCGCAGCGGCGGGATCGTCAGCGGCAGCACGTGAAGCCGGTAGAACAGATCCTCGCGGAATGCGCCGCTCTTCACGAGGTCAAGCAGCTTGCGGTTGGTCGCGGAAATGATGCGGACGTCGACCTTCACCGGCTTGCGGCCACCGACCGCCTCGACCGTGCCTTCCTGCAGCGCGCGCAGCAGCTTTACCTGCGCCGCCAGCGGCAACTCGCCGACCTCGTCGAGAAACAGCGTGCCGCCTGAGGCTTCCACGAACTTGCCCATGTGGCGTTCGGTGGCGCCAGTGAAGGCGCCCTTCTCGTGACCGAACAGAATCGATTCAACGAGATTGTCGGGGATGGCGCCGCAATTGACCGCAACGAAGGGCTTGGACTTGCGGTCGCCGGAGCCGTGGATGGCGCGGGCGAACAATTCCTTGCCGACGCCGGACTCGCCCTCGATCAGTACCGGAATGCTTGAGGTGGCCGCCTTCTGCGCGGTGCGCAGTACGGCCGCCATCGTTTCGCTGCGCGTGATGATGTCGGCAAAGGTCAGCCGGCCTTCGCGGCTATGGCGGATGCGCTGCAGTTCGCCCTTGAGCGCAGAGGCGTTGAGCGCGTTGCGCAGCGACACCTGCAGCCGTTCCAAGCCGACCGGCTTGACCACGAAATCCTGCGCGCCGGCGCGCATCGCCGAAACCACGTTGTCGATGCCGCCATGCGCGGTCTGCACGATGACGGGGATGCTGAGGCCGGCTTCACGCATTTTTGCCAGCACGCCGAGCCCGTCGAGGCCGGGCATGACGAGGTCGAGCACGACCGCGTCGATCGCCTGCGCATCCGGAGCGGTCAGCAATGCCACGGCTGCATCGCCGCTATCGACGGCGAGGGGCTCATAGCCGCACTTCTGCACCATGTTTTCAACCAAACGGCGCTGCACTGCGTCGTCGTCGGCAATCAAAATGGTGGCAGCCATGGCTCTCCCCGCACGCTACTGAATTGTATCGAATCGGGGCACTTTCGCCGATGCCGATTAACGCACCCTTAATCGTTGAGAACGGCGAAGTTGAGGAGCAGCTAGACGTTGAGGTGGGGCCATACCTCCAGCGCGCCGCGATAGCACATGTCCAGGGCCACATAGAGGATGATCGCGAGGCCGACATAGGCGATCCAGCGCTGCTTCTCCAGGAGGCGCGCGATGAAGTTGGCGGCGAGCCCCATCAGCGCGATGGAAAGCATCAAGCCGAATATCAGAATCATCGGATGCTCGCGCGCAGCGCCCGCGACGGCGAGCACGTTGTCGAGTGACATCGACACGTCGGCGAGCGTGATCTGCCATACGGCCTGGCCGAGTGTCTTGTGATGGCCGCCCGTGGCTGACGCATCCATCGCGCTTGCGGCTGAGAGACTCTGGATTTTCGGTTCGTGATGATGCGACGCACGCAGTTCGCGCCACATCTTCCAGCACACCCAGAGCAGGAGAATGCCGCCGGCGAGCAACAGTCCGATGATCTGCAGCAGCTGCACCGTGACGGAGGCGAAGCCGATGCGCAGCGCCGTGGCCGCCAATATGCCAATCAGAATCGCCTTCTTGCGCTGGCCCTCGGGGAGGCCTGCGGCTGCAAGCCCGATGACGATCGCGTTATCACCAGCGAGCACCAGGTCGATCATGATGACTTGGAAAAGCGCTGTCAGGTGTTCTGAGGAGATTAGTTCCAGCATCCGGGCCACTCCGTTGAAGGTCCAATCCGACATCGCAGTTCGCTTGAACTGCCAGAGGGGCCCGGGCTTGGATGTGCGTAGAAAAAGACGCAGTCAGACTGCGGAAAAATGCTTTCCCGTTACTCAGGTTGATCCGAGAGGGCGAAGAGCCTGACCATCTGGTCCGGCTCGATCAGAACGGACAGGACGACGCCGATGAAGGTCAGGCTTCCGGCCAGGTCGAACCACATGATGCGGAATCGGTCGCGCCGGCAGAGCAGCGCGAAGCCGGCCGTCAACGCGGCAACGCCAAAGAGCAGGGTGACGATCGCGGGTGCCAAGGCATCCACCGGCACCACGTTCCGGATTCCCACAGTCGCTAGCAGCGCCACAAGCAGGATGCCGGCAAACAACTCCTTGCCGCGAGCCGCGGGGGGCCGGGCGTTTGTCTCAACAAGCTGACTGCGGTCTAAGAAAGCCATCGGGATTCTTATTCGCGAGCTGAGATTGTGGTAGGGAACATCACCTACCCGGGCATTCACTCTAGATAGTTTAGTAATCATGAAACGAGGAAAACATCAAGACGTTTTCGCTGAACGTCTTGCGGGCAAGGCTGCGCCGGACGCCAAGCAATTGCGGAAACTGGCTGGGGATTGGCTCAAGCAGCGCAGGGCGGATGCCGAATTGTCGCAGGCAGATCTCGCTGTACGTCTTGGCCTGAAGTACTACACTTTCATCTCACAGGTCGAGAACGGCTTCAGCCGAGTTCCAATTGAAATCATGGGGGCATGGGCCAACGAACTAGGCATTGAACAAACAGCCTTCGCTAAGCATTTGTTAATGTACTACGAGCCGGAATTGCACCGGCTGCTGTTCGGAGCGGAAAGCAAATGAGCGTCGTGGCGTTCGAGCGCAAACAGAACACCGGCGAATGGAGTGAAAGAGAGCTGAGCACCATCTTGGCGGCGCTGAGGCCGGCGACTGCGCCGGGGACCGGACGCGAATGGGAAGCCGGCATGACAGAGAACGGCGACGCCCAGTTCTATCTGCTGAGCCCGCTGCCGGATCAGGCCTGTGAGTTGTGCGTATCCCGAATCAGGGGACGTTACATCCTGGAGGACGGATTCGGACGGCTTCTGTTCGAGCACCGCAACCTGGACCTTGTTGCGCTGCACGCAAGGGCCGCCGTCCCTTCGACCTCCTGGCTTATGGTACGGGTGATCACATTGTGGTGTGCGATCCGCACTACGATCCACGAAAAAGCAGACCTGCTCGCTGAGGGCGAAGAGTTGTTCGTCCAGTTTGTACCGCAGCTTGTGGCTTTCGCCTGAATCTTCCCGCCGATTTCCTGATCACCTCCGAATTTTGAAAGTGTCATGCGCGCAAAATCTGCGACCTCCCGAGCCGGCAAGTCGTCCCGCAAGCCCGCCACCAGCAGCAAGGTGACCACAGCTAAATCCAAAACCGGCAAACTGCCGGAATGGAACCTGTCCGATCTCTATTCCGGTATCGCCGCGTCTGAGATCGCCCGCGATCTGCAAAAGATGGATGCCGACTGCGTTGCGTTTGAGACGGACTACAAGGGCAAGTTGGCGGAAGGCCTCGCTGAGGACGATGGCGGCCGCTGGCTCGCCGAAGCCGTCAGGCGTTACGAGGCGATCGACGATCTCGCCGGCCGGCTCGGCTCCTATGCCGGCCTTGTTCATGCCGGCGACAGCGTCGATCCCGCGATCTCCAAGTTTTATGGCGACGTCTCCGAGCGGCTGACGGCGGCCTCGCTGCATCTCCTGTTCTTCGCGCTCGAACTTAATCGCATCGACGATGCCGTCATCGAGCGCGCGATGCAGACGCCGGAGCTCGGGCATTACCGGCCGTGGATCGAGGATCTGCGCAAGGACAAGCCGTATCAGCTCGAGGATCGCGTCGAGCAGTTGTTTCACGAGAAGTCCCAGAGCGGTTATGCCGCCTGGAATCGGCTGTTCGACCAGACCATCTCCGGCCTGCGCTTCAAGGTCGCCGGCAAGGAGCTCGCGATCGAGCCGACGCTCAACCTGCTGCAGGACCGCGCGCCGGAAAAGCGCAAGGCCGCCGGCCAAGCGCTGGCGAAGACGTTCAAGGAAAATGAGCGGACCTTTGCGCTCATCACCAACACACTCGCCAAGGACAAGGAGATTTCCGATCGCTGGCGCGGTTTCCAGGATGTCGCGGATTCGCGCCACCTGAACAACCGTGTCGAGCGCGAGGTCGTCGATGCTCTGGTCGGCTCGGTTCGCGCGGCCTATCCGCGGCTGTCGCACCGCTATTACAATCTGAAGGCCGGCTGGTTCAAAAAGAAGAAGCTCGCGCATTGGGACCGCAATGCGCCGCTGCCGTTTGCTGCGACCGGCACGATCGCCTGGCCCGAGGCGCAGAAAATGGTGCTGACGGCGTATCGCGGCTTCTCCGCCGAAATGGCCGCGATCGCGGAGCGTTTCTTCAACGATCGCTGGATCGATGCGCCGGTACGGCCGGGTAAGGCGCCGGGCGCGTTCTCGCACCCGACCACGCCGTCCGCGCATCCCTATGTGCTGATGAATTACCAGGGCAAGCCGCGCGATGTGATGACGCTGGCGCACGAACTCGGCCATGGCGTGCACCAGGTGCTGGCGGCGAAAAACGGTGCGCTGATGGCGCCGACACCGCTGACGCTTGCGGAGACTGCGAGCGTGTTCGGCGAAATGCTGACCTTCAAGCGGCTGTTGTCGCAGACCAAGAACGCCAAACAGCGCCAGGCGCTGCTCGCCGGCAAGGTCGAGGACATGATCAACACCGTGGTGCGGCAGATCGCATTCTATTCGTTCGAGCGGGCCATTCATACCGAACGCAAGAACGGTGAATTGACGGCGGAGCGTATCGGCCAGATCTGGCTCAGCGTGCAGGGCGAAAGCCTTGGCCCGGCCATTGATATCCGCCCGGGCTATGAGAATTTCTGGATGTACATTCCGCACTTCATCCATTCGCCGTTCTACGTTTACGCCTATGCGTTCGGCGACTGCCTGGTGAACTCGCTCTACGCGGTCTACGAGAACGCCTCCGAAGGCTTTGCCGAGCGCTATCTCGCCATGCTCTCGGCCGGCGGCACCAAGCACTATTCCGAACTGCTGAAGCCGTTCGGGCTCGATGCCAGGGATCCCAAATTCTGGGACGGCGGGCTGTCGGTCATCGCAGGCATGATCGACGAACTGGAAGCGATGGGCTAACCGGGGCGCCGGCGGCCACCAAACGGATTTGTGATGAGCCGCGGACACAATTTTTGCCGCCGTCGCCCTACATGATGACGGTGACGACAGAAGGGGAGTGCCCCATGATCGACACCCCGACGCGGCGCGTTGTACTTGGAGCGGGCGTCTTCGCAGCCGGTTCGCTGCTCATGGTCGATGGCAGCATGGCCCAGGCCCCGCTTGCACCCACGCCCGAATGCCATGATGGCGAAGCGGCAACATTGCCGCAGACCGAAGGGCCATTTTTCAAGCCGTCATCGCCTGAGCGGATCGAACTGCTCGAAGAAGGCATGGCCGGGCAGCCGATCGAGCTGGTCGGCTTCGTTCTTACCCGTGCCTGCAAACCAATCGCCGGAGCCTTGCTGGATTTCTGGCAGGCCGACGACAAGGGCCGATATGACAATTCCGGTTTTCGCTTGCGCGGTCACCAGTTCGCTGATGCGGAAGGGCGCTACCGGTTGCGCAGCATCGTGCCCGGCGCCTATGTCGGCCGTACACGCCATATCCACGTGAAGGTGCAGCCGGGTGGCGGCCGCGTGCTGACCACCCAGCTCTATTTCCCGGGCGAAGCGCTGAACCGCACTGACGGCCTGTTTCGCAAGGAATTGCTGGTGCGCACGGCCAAGAACGCCGGCTGGCTCGCCGGGCGTTTCGACTTCGTGCTCGGATAGCGCTTTCAAGCGAGGCCGGTAACCGCCGGCTCCAGCGAAATCCTGCTGAAGATCCGGCGGTCCCGCGGGAACTGGGCGTAAAACATTTGTTGAACGGATCGGCAGAGGTTGTTATACATATCGTATAACGGAGCTGGTGCTATGAACAAAACCCCTCGCGGCATGGAAGAGGCCTCTCGCGACTACAAGCTGGAGGACACCGCCCTTCAAATTCGGAAGATTGGCAATTCGGTTGGTGTCATCCTGCCGAAGGAGCTTCTTGCCCGGCTTAATCTCAAGGAGGGGGACAAGTTCTATCCGGTCGAGCAACCGGACGGCAGTCTGCGGCTTTCGCCATTCAACCCAAAGCACGCGCGAACCATGGAAATCGCCCGCCAGGTCATGCACGAATATCGCGATACGTTTGCAGCGCTTGCAAAATGAGTGAGCCAATCCGGCTCGATGTCGATGAAATCATCGACATGCATGCCGAGCAACTGGCGATATTCGGTGGACCAGAAGGCATTCGGCATCGTGGCCTTCTCGAGTTGGCGGTTTTGCGGTCAGCTAACCGATGGAATGACGGGCAGACGGATATGGCTGCACTCGCCGCCGCCTATGCGTTCGGTCTTGCCCGCAACCATGCATTCGTGGACGGCAACAAGCGCATCGCGTTCCACGCCATGATGGTTTTCCTGCGCAGCAATGACATACCCTTTGCGCCCGACCCGGCGCATGCGACGGCCATCATCCTCTCCCTCGCTGCAGGCGAGGTCAGCGAAGAAAGCCTGACCCGCTGGATCCGGGATAATTGGCCTTCCGAATGACCCGATAGGCAGGGGGCCGTTGCCCTCCCAAACGCTTTGCGGTAATTGCACGCGAGAAACGCGGATTTTGACTGGGGATACCGATGGCAGACCATAACGAAGTGGCCTACACGACCGCTGACGGCAACGACTACGAGGCCCATGAGCAGACCTATGAAGGTTTCATCATGCTGGTTAAATACGGCACCGTCGCCGTCGTGATCATCGTCGCCCTGATGGGCTACTTCCTCACCTGACACCTCACTGCCCGCACCGCCGATATCGGGCGGTGGCCGGAAATTGCACGCATGCCGGTTGCGAAACCGGTATCCAGCTAAGCGAAAAAGACGCTAGTTTGCTTGCGCGCGCCTGCCGCGCAGCGGGGAGGGCTCATGAAGATTGCCGTTGCCAAGGAAATCGATCCGTCTGAACCGCGAGTCGCCGCTTCCCCCGACACCGTGAAGAAATATAAGGCGATCGGCGCCGAAGTCGCGATCGAGCCGGGTGCGGGCATCAAGTCGGGCCTGCCGGATTCCGAATTCACCGCTGTCGGCGCCACCGTCAGCGCGGACGCGCTGAAGGACGCCGACATTATCATCAAGGTGAAGCGGCCCGAGGCCAGCGAGCTTGCCAAGTACAAGCGCGGCGCGCTCGTCATCGCGATCATGGACCCCTACGGCAATGAAGCGGCGCTGAAGACGATCGCGGATGCCGGTGTCTCGGCGTTTGCGATGGAATTGATGCCGCGCATTACGCGCGCACAGGTGATGGACGTGTTGTCCAGCCAAGCGAACCTCGCCGGCTATCGCGCGGTGATCGAGGCGGCCGAATCCTTTGGCCGCGCCTTCCCGATGATGATGACTGCGGCCGGCACGGTTCCGGCCGCGAAGGTGTTCGTGATGGGCGTCGGCGTCGCCGGCCTGCAGGCGATCGCGACCGCGCGCCGGCTTGGTGCCGTCGTCACCGCAACCGACGTGCGCCCGGCCACCAAAGAGCAGGTCGAATCCCTTGGCGCCAAATTCCTCGCGGTCGAGGACGAGGAGTTCAAGAACGCGCAGACCGCCGGCGGCTACGCCAAGGAAATGTCGAAAGAGTATCAGGCCAAGCAGGCGGCACTCACCGCCGAGCATGTCAAGAAGCAGGACATCGTCATCACCACGGCCCTGATCCCGGGCCGGCCGGCGCCGATGCTCGTCAGCGCCGAGATGGTCAAGTCGATGAAGCCGGGATCGGTGCTGGTCGACCTCGCCGTCGAGCGCGGCGGCAACGTCGAGGGCGCCAAGGCCGGTGAGGTCGTCGATGTCGATGGCATCAAGATCGTCGGCTACACCAACGTCGCCGGCCGCGTCGCGCAGTCGGCTTCCAGCCTTTATGCCCGCAACCTGTTCTCGTTCATCGAGACCATGGTCGACAAGGCCAACAAGTCGCTCGCGGTCAATTGGGATGACGAACTGGTGAAAGCCACCATGCTGACCAAGGACGGCGCCGTCATCCACCCGAACTTCCAGCCGAAATAAGGAGAGCCGCCATGGATCATATCGCGCAGGCCGTCGATCCCTTCGTCTTCCGGCTGTCGATTTTCGTCCTCGCCGTCTTCGTCGGCTACTTCGTGGTCTGGTCGGTGACGCCAGCGCTGCATACGCCGCTGATGTCGGTGACCAACGCGATCTCCTCGGTGATCGTGGTCGGCGCGCTGCTGGCGGTCGGTGTGCCGATGATCTCGAGCGGCAGCGGCTGGGCACGCGGCTTCGGCTTCATCGCGCTGATCTTTGCCTGTGTGAATATCTTCGGCGGCTTCCTTGTCACCCAGCGCATGCTGGCGATGTACAAGAAGAAGGCCAAGTGAAATGACGGCGTGCACCTCGCGGGTGACGAAGACAATGGGGACCTGAGATGAACGCCAATCTGGCAGCAGTTCTTTATCTCGTGGCGGGCGTGCTCTTCATCCTGTCGCTGCGCGGACTGTCCAGCCCCGCTACGTCACGCCAGGGCAATCTGTTCGGCATGATCGGCATGGCGATCGCGATCGGCACGACGCTCGCGAGCCATCCGCCGGCTGACGGCGTGGCCTGGCTGCTGGTCGTGCTCGGCATCGCCATTGGCGGCAGCATCGGCGCTGTGATCGCGCGGCGGGTGCCGATGACGTCGATGCCGGAACTGGTCGCGGCCTTCCACTCGCTGGTCGGCATGGCCGCGGTGCTGGTCGCCGCCGGCGCGTTCTACGCGCCCGAGGCCTTCGACATCGGCAAGCCCGGCGCCATTCACGCATCCAGCCTGGTCGAAATGTCGCTCGGCGTCGCCATCGGCGCGCTGACCTTCACCGGCTCCGTGATCGCGTTCCTGAAGCTTTCCGCACGCATGAGCGGTGCGCCGATCATCCTGCCCGGCCGGCACATCATCAACATCGCGCTGGCGCTGGCGCTGGTGTTCTTCATTTTCGGCCTGGTCCGCTCCGGCAGCGCGCTCGACTTCTGGCTGATCACCATCATCGCCTTGGTGCTTGGCGTGCTCATGATCATCCCGATCGGCGGCGCCGATATGCCGGTCGTGATCTCGATGCTGAACTCCTATTCCGGCTGGGCCGCCGCCGGCATCGGTTTCACGCTCGGCAACTCCGCGCTGATCATCACCGGCGCGCTGGTCGGTTCCTCGGGTGCGATCCTGTCCTACATCATGTGCCACGCGATGAACCGTTCCTTCATCTCGGTCATCCTCGGCGGCTTCGGCGGCGAAACTGCCGCGGCCGGCGGGGGCGGCGGTGAGCAGAAGCCCGCCAAGCTCGGCTCGGCCGACGACGCCGCCTTCATCATGAAGAACGCGCAGAAGGTGATCATCGTGCCCGGCTACGGCATGGCGGTGGCGCAGGCCCAGCACGCGCTGCGCGAAATGGGCGACCTCCTGAAGAAGGAGGGCGTCGAGGTGAAGTACGCCATCCACCCGGTCGCCGGCCGCATGCCCGGCCACATGAACGTGCTGCTGGCGGAAGCCAACGTGCCCTATGACGAGGTGTTCGAGCTCGAGGACATCAACTCCGAATTCGCGCAGGCCGACATCGCCTTCGTGATCGGCGCCAACGACGTCACCAACCCGGCCGCCGAGGAAGACAAGACCTCGCCGATCTATGGCATGCCGGTCTTGCAGGTCTGGAAGGCCGGCACCGTGATGTTCATCAAGCGCTCGCTGGCATCAGGCTATGCCGGCATCGACAATCCGCTGTTCTATCGCGACAACACCATGATGCTGCTCGGCGACGCCAAGAAGGTCACCGAGAACATCGTCAAGGGGATGTAACGGACCGGGGCACCATGTTCGCGCGTCGTCAGATGATCATCGGCGCCGCGGCGACTGTCGGCAGTGCCGTCATCTGTCCGCTCTCGGCAGTGGCATTCGAATGGCGTAAGGCACCGCCAACTGAAACAGGCTTTGCTCCCGATATCGAATCGCGCCTCGATGGACTGATTGCCGACCGGCGCATTTGGGGTTTGCACAGTGTTGTTGTCGCGCGTCGCGGCAAGCTGGTGTTCGAGCGCTATTTCGACGGCGAAGACGAAAACTGGGGTCGCTCCATCGGCCGCGTCACGTTCGGGCCGGATACGCTGCACGATCTGCGCTCCGTCACCAAGAGCGTTCTCCGTCTGCTTTACGGCCTAGCACTGGCGGCAGAGACTATTCGTGTTTCCTGAACTCGACCTTTCGCTAGCTATTACGGCTGGTAACTACAATGACGGGAATCAGTGGATGCCGCCGATCCGGGTGATCCGTGAAGTCGTGCTAGCGAGCGTGTTGTAGTAACCTGCGAGATCACACTGGCCGATAGGCAATGTTGCCTGTAAGCATCGCAGAGTCATGACCACCTTGAAATGGCTGCTCATCATCGTCTCAGCCGGTTATGTCTGCGGACTGCTTGCGCTGTTCTTCGCGCAACGCGCAGTGCTGTTTCCTGCCCCGACGACCGCTCGCACGACGCCACTAACGGCCGGCTTTCCGGAAGCGGAAGAGCACACCCTGACTACGGCTGACGGCGAGAAGGTCATCGTCTGGCACGTTCCGGCCAAGCCGGGCCGTCCGGTCATTCTCTATTTTCACGGCAACGGCGATTATCTCGCCGGCTTCTTCGGCCGCTTTCGCGACCTGATCGCCGACGGGATGGGCATCGTCGCGCTTTCCTATCGTGGCTATGCCGGCTCGAGCGGGCAGCCGAGCGAGGAAGGATTGCTGCAGGACGCCGCGGCAGCCTATGCCTTCACAGCCGCGCGATACCGCGCGGACAAAATCGTCGCATGGGGATTCTCACTCGGTACCGGCGTTGCCGTTTCGCTGGCGGCTGAACAGCCGATCGGAAAGCTGATTCTGGAATCAGCCTACACCTCGATCGTGGACGTCGCCGCGTCGGCATACTGGTTCGCGCCGGTGCGTCTATTGATGCGGGATCAGTTCCGTTCCGACGCGCAGATCGCGAGGGTCAAGGTCCCGCTGCTCGTGATGCATGGCGCGCTCGATCTCACGATACCTGTTACGTTCGGTGAACGGCTGTTTGCGCTGGCGAACGAGCCGAAACGGTTTGTCCGCCTTGCCCGCGGCGGTCACAACGATCTGGACAATTTCGGCGCGATTGAAATCGCACGAAATTTCATCAACCTTGCAAGGGGGTGATGGATGCCCTCGTGGACGCATCTTGTGTCCCACGACCCATTGGGGAGTTGACTGCATGAGCGCACACGGACCGATGCCGAAATCGGCCTGGATATTCCCGGCGCTGGCAATGCTGCTGTTCGGCGCGGCCACCGGCCTTGAGCTCAGCTTTACGCCGTCAGTTGGCGGGCTGTTGTTCGCGGCCGTGCTGCTGGCGATCCTGTTCGGCACCGTATTCGCAGCCGTGCATCATGCTGAGGTGATCGCCGAGCGGATCGGCGAACCCTACGGCACGCTGGTACTGACGCTTGCGGTCACCATCATCGAGGTCGCGCTGATTGCCACCATCATGCTCGGCGAAAAGCCGCAGCCCGCGTTGGCGCGCGATACGGTGTTTGCGGTGGTGATGATCGTGTGCAACGGCCTCGTGGGCCTGTGTATCTTCATCGGGGGCTTGCGCTACCGCGAGCAGGATTTCCAGGTCTCCGGCGCCAACCTTTATCTCAGCGTGCTGTTCGTGCTGGCGACCATTACGCTGATCATGCCCAATTATACGCTGACGGCGCCCGGGCCGATCTATTCGTCGGCGCAGCTTGGCTTTGTAGACCTGGTCACGCTCATGCTCTACGGCGTGTTCCTATATACCCAGACGATCCGGCATAGCGACTATTTCATCAAGGGAGGCGCCGATGCTGCTACCGAAACCTCATCCCTGTCGAACCGGATGCTGGCGCTCAGCGTCGCGCTGCTGCTTATCTCCCTGCTTGCCGTGGTGCTTCTGGCGAAGAAATTTTCGCTCGTGGTCGATGTCGTAACCGCGATGATCGGCGCCCCACCGGCGTTCGCGGGCGTGCTGGTCGCGGTCCTCATCCTGCTTCCGGAGGGGGTCACCGCTATTGCAGCCGCGCGCAACAACGATCTGCAGAAGAGCATCAATCTCGCGCTCGGATCGTCGCTGGCGACCATCGGGCTGACTATTCCCGCGGTCGGCCTGGCCACCGCCGTGCTCGACAAGGAACTCGTGCTCGGCCTCAACGGTCAGGGCATGGTACTGCTACTGCTCACGTTCTTCCTGAGCATGCTCACCTTCGGCACCGGCCGTACCAACATCCTGTTCGGGCTGGTGCACATGGTGGTGTTTGCCGTGTTCGTGTTTATGGTGTTCGTGCCGTAATCGGAGACGAATGAAATGCTTGCCGCCAAATCCGACGTTCAGGTCGACACATCAGAAGTCCGCGTCACCGAATGGCGGCTGGCGCCGGGCAGCGCCACCGGCCATCACACCCACGAGATGGATTACGTGATCGTGCCGGTGACCTCGGGCGAGATGACCATCGTGGCGCCGAGCGGCGAACGCACCAAGGCGCAGCTCGGGGCCGGCAAATCCTATTTCCGGAAAGCCGGCGTCCAGCACGACGTGCTCAACGAGACGGCAAGCGAGATCGTGTTTCTGGAGGTCGAACTGAAGCCCGTGACCACCTAGCCGCGGGTTCCAGGCCGTTTCCGGCCTCGCCCTGGCCGGGACTGATCAGGCAATTTTAGCCGATCCCAAGCCCATATCGTCCGACCTGCACGGGAACTGCTGAATTGCCACCGATCCGTCGCAGTTGATCCCTCAATGTGCCTCAAAGTTCCAGCAATTAAAGGGCCGCGGGGAGTGGCCGGAATGCTGAATTACCTGAAGAAATTTGCGGTGGACATCTTCCCTTCGGTGGCCGCGACGGTCATCGGGGCGTACATCGTCAACCACTACATCGTGACCAAGCCCGGCACGGACGCACCCGCCGCCGCGGTGTCGGCAGCCAACCCCAAGGGGGAAGGCAAGGCTGAAGCCAAATCCGAAGCCAACGCGGCGCCGGACACCAAGTCGGGCGAGGCCACGGCCAGTGTCAGCAATCTTCCGGCCGCCGGCGTCAAGGCAAGGGGAATCTCCGAGAAGGCCATCATGGACAAGACCGCTGCCGAACGGCCGGCGGTGGTTGAAAGGGCCCAGGAAAAAGCCGACGCGAAAACCGAAGCGAAGGCTGACGCTAAGAAGGCTGACTCGAGAGAGAAGGCTGATACCAAGTCCGCCGATACCAAGTCCGCCGATACCAAGTCCGACGTGAAATCGGCCGAAAGCCCGGCCGATGCCGCGGGCAATCCGGCCGACCAGCGCCGCCATGCCGCAGCGCCGCGCGAAAAGGAAAAGATCAGGGTCATACTGCCGTCGCCCGTGCAGCCCGTGGCATCGTCCTCGACGGCTCCGGTTGCCGCGGCAGCACCCGCCCCCCCGGTCGAGAGTGCGGTTGCGCCGGATGAACGCCGCGATGCCAACGATCTGGCGCGCGCTGCGATCGAGCGCCTGCGCGAAACCTCGCCGCGGGCCTCCGAGACCGCCCGCACTCCTGAGGCGCCCAGAGTTGCGAGTGCGCCCGCGGTTGCGAGTGCGCCCGTGGTAGCGAATGCACCGGCGGTAGCGAATGCACCCGCGGTTGCCAATGCGCCTGCCGCCGTGAATGCGCCTGCGCTTCGTCCGCTGCCGCCGCCGATCATGGTCTCGGGCTCGCCGGCCGGCGAGCCCTTTGGTCAGGCTTCGTCGCGGGCGCGGCCGCCTTATGCCGAGGCCGTCGACCCGAACCGTCCAACCCCGCCCGCCGAGATTCCGGTCTCTCGCCCGCTCGATCTGCGTGCCGAAGTTGCGGAGCCTTCCGTGCGCGAACGCGCCACGGCGGCTGCCGAGGACGCGCTGTCGACCGCCAAGTCGATCTTCCACGCGGTGATACCGAAATAGTTGATGGCGTCTTCGAGACGTGGCTGCCCTTGGATTGATCCGGGGTGGCTTCCGCGCTAGGCGAAGAAGGCGCATCACGCAGAGCTGAAGCCAGATCCAATTCAATCGAAACCGGGGCGGCCTAGCCGCCGGTGCGCGCGAGGCCGCTTCGCGCGGTTTCGTCCTTGGGGCGTAGCGCGAGCGCACGGCCGTAGGACGTGAACGCCTTGGCCTTGTCGCCGAGCCGCTCATAGGTGACGCCGCGAGCCGACCAGGCCGGCGCGCTGTTGGGGTCGGCCTGCACCGCTTCGTCGAGATCAGACGCGGCCTCCTTCGCCTTGTCGATAGCGAGGTAGCTGGTTGCACGGGCCAGCAGCGGCTCGACCCGTTGCGGCGTCAGGCCGTTGGCTGCCGTGAAATCCGCGATCGCCTGCTCATGCTGCTTGTCAGCTTGATAGATCAGCCCGCGGCCGTACAGGGCCGGCACGTTGTAGGGATCGAGGGCGAGCGCGCGCTCGAATTCTGCGAGCGCTTCTTCGGTCTTGCCGGATTTGGCGAGAGCCTGGCCGCGCGCAGCATTGCCCTGAGCGTCGTTGACGCTTTGTCCGCTGATCGTGCCGGTCGGCTTCTGCTCGACGGCCTGTGGCTTTTCCTTGTCCGATCCCCATGACCCCAGGTCGAACGAACAGCCGCCGAGAGGAACGGTGAGAACAATCGCGAGCACCGCGATGGAGACGGTCGTGAAGCGCGAAGCGCGGGGGAGGGCATTGCAATCCGTAACGGCCATGCAGCGGAATACTCTCGCGTTCAATGCGGCATAGGTAGCGCGACGGGCCGTAAAATGCATCGGTCAAAATGGCCGCAAGGCCGGCGAAGGAGGTGCAAGTGATCGAGCAAGTGATCGAGCACGCCGTGCGCACCCGCGCCGATTATCAGATTCCATCGGATCTGCAGAAACAAAAAACGCGGACCCGAGGCCCGCGTTTTCAATTCAAATCTCTTAAGAATGCGCTCAGCGCGGTCCGCGCGGACCTGCGCCCGGGCCACGGCCGCCAGCGCCACCACGGTCGCCGCCAGGACCGGCGCCGAACACCGGCTTCGGCTTCATCGGCAGCAGGCCTTCGCGCTGCAGCTTCTTGCGGGCCAGCTTGCGCGCGCGGCGCACGGCTTCGGCCTTTTCACGGGCCTTCTTCTCGGACGGCTTTTCGTAGTGGCCGCGGAGCTTCATCTCGCGGAAGATACCCTCGCGCTGCATCTTCTTCTTCAGCGCCTTGAGGGCTTGGTCGACGTTGTTATCGCGGACGAGAACCTGCACGCGGCATCCTCTTTCAATTGATCGGATAGGAATTCTGGTGAAGTGAAGAGCCGACGAAAGGCCTGGCCCTTAACCCTGAGCGCGGGCATGTAGCAGACAAAACCGCTCATGTCCACCTGAGAAGGCGGTTTTCGGCCCGGAAAACCATGAAAATAGGCGAGATTCGGCCGGCATGACCCCGATTTCCGAAAATAACGAGCCCCTCACGGCGCTTCCCTAGCATCCGGCAACGCAAAACATGCGGGAGTCGCCCAATGAATACCAAAAAATATACGGCTGAAGCGATCGGTACATTTTGGCTCACATTTGCGGGATGCGGCAGCGCGGTCATCGCCGCCGGCTTTCCGCAAGTCGGCATAGGCCTGGTCGGTGTGTCCTTGGCGTTTGGCCTGAGCGTCGTGACCATGGCCTATGCGATCGGTCACATCTCAGGCTGCCATCTCAATCCCGCGGTCACGGTCGGTCTCGCCGTGGGTGGGCGTTTTCCGGCGACGCAGATTTTGCCGTACGTGATCGCGCAGGTGATCGGCGCGGTAGCTGCTGCGGCGCTGCTCTATGT
The DNA here is from genome assembly GCF_029051645.1 of Bradyrhizobium sp. CSA112. Lineage (GTDB taxonomy): Bacteria > Pseudomonadota > Alphaproteobacteria > Rhizobiales > Xanthobacteraceae > Bradyrhizobium. The sequence goes on along the minus strand of NZ_JAACFS010000004.1, from coordinate 207,269 downwards.
GATCGCAAGCGGCGCGCCCGGCTTCGATCTCGGCAAGGGCTTTGCCTCCAACGGCTATGACGCGCATTCGCCTGGCCAGTACGGCATGGTGGCCTGCTTCATCACCGAGGTGGTGATGACCATGATGTTCCTGTTCATCATCATGGGTGCTACCCACGGCAAGGCGCCTGCAGGCTTTGCGCCGCTCGCCATCGGATTGGCGCTGGTGATGATCCATCTCGTCAGCATTCCCGTCACCAACACGTCGGTGAATCCTGCGCGCAGCACAGGGCCCGCGGTGTTCGTCGGCGGCTGGGCGCTGGTGCAGCTTTGGCTGTTCTGGGTTGCGCCCTTGATCGGCGGTGCGCTCGGCGGCGCGGTCTACCGCTGGCTCAGCGAGGAGCCGGCCGGCATCGTGGAAGGCCTGAAGACAGCCTGACCTGCAAACGTGCCTGGCGGGCGAGCTACTTCTGGCTTGCCGGAGCCACCTCAGTGACATGGCCCATCTTGCGGCCCGGCCGCGGTGTGCCCTTGCCATAGAGATGAACCGTAGCGCCGGGAACCGTCAGCCATTGCTCACAGTCGAGAATATCGTCGCCGATCAGGTTGGTCATGGTGACCTGGCCGTGACGAACCGGCTTGCCGAGCGGCCAGCCGGCAATCGCGCGGATGTGCTGCTCGAACTGGGAGATCGAGGCGCCGTCCAGCGTCCAGTGCCCGGAATTATGCACCCGCGGCGCGATCTCGTTGACCAACACGTGCGGTCCGCCGTTTCCGGCAACGACGAACAGCTCGACCCCGAGCACGCCGACATAGTCGAGCGCATGGGCGATCTTCTCGGCAACGGCTCGCGCCTGTGTGGCCAGCTCATCCGATATCGCCGCCGGCACGCGCGAGAATTTCAGGATGTGATCGCGATGCTCGTTTTCGGTGACGTCGTAGCATTCGACATGGCCATCCGCCGATCGCGCGGCGATCACGGAGATCTCGCGCTCGAATGGCACGAAGGCTTCGAGGATCGCGGATTTGGTGCCGAGCTCTTCCCAGACTTGAGCGGGGTCGTCGCCCTCGCGAATGATCGCCTGGCCCTTGCCGTCATAACCGAAGCGGCGGGTCTTGATCACGGCGGGAAGGCCGATGCGCGCGATGGCGCTCTGCAGCGTTTCCGCCGACGACACGTCGGCATAGTCGGCGGTGTCGATGCCGAGCCGCTTGATGAAGTTTTTTTCGATCAGCCGGTCCTGCGTGGTTTCGAGAATCTTCTGCGCCGGCAATACGGGGCGCCGCGCAGCCAGCACCATCGCGGTAGCGGCCGGCACGTTCTCGAATTCATAGGTGATGACGTCGACATCGTTGGCGAACAGCTCGAGCGCTTCGACGTCGGCATATTCGGCACAGGTCGCGTTCAGCACCACGTCAAAGGCGGGCGAGTCCGGATCCGGCGAAAACACCTGGCATCTGAGGCCAAGGCGCGCTGCCGCCATGGCCAGCATCCGGCCCAATTGTCCGCCGCCGAGAATTCCGATGGTGTCGCCCGGCTTCAGCTTCACCGTGCCTGAAGCTGTCACGTCGATTCCTCCGGGCGCTCCTTGATCGCGTCCGTCTGCTGCTTGCGCCAGGCGGCGAGCCGTGCAGCGAGCGGAGCGTCATTCAGCGCGAGCACGCTTGCCGCGAGCAGCGCCGCATTGATGGCGCCGGCCTTTCCGATCGCCAGCGTGCCGACGGGAACGCCGGCCGGCATCTGCACGATCGAGTACAGCGAATCGATCCCCGATAGCGCCTTGGATTCGACGGGAACCCCGAACACCGGGAGTTCCGTCAACGCAGCCGCCATCCCAGGCAGATGCGCGGCGCCGCCGGCGCCGGCGATGATGACCTTGAAGCCGTGGGCCTTGGCGCCCTTGGCGAAGGCAAACAGCCGGTCCGGGGTCCGGTGGGCCGAGATGATGCGCTTTTCGCAATCGATCCCGAGTGCCGCCAGCGTCTCGGCGGCGTGGCGCAAGGTCTCCCAGTCGGACTGGCTACCCATAATGATGGCGATCGGTGCGGTCATCTCGTCAATTCTGTTCGGGAATCCAGAAACATAGGCCGGATTATAAGGTCGGCCAGGGGCTCATCCAAGGCGTGGCAAGGGATCAGGAATGGACTATCCTGTCTTGGTGAATCCCGGCAAGCCTTCATAAGCGAACCTGCACAGGGAAGGCCATGAAGAAGAAAACCAGCGCGACCGTCTCCAGGGCCGGAAAACGCCCCAAAAGCGCGGTTTCCGGGCGAAAGGTCGCACCTCGGCGGTCGGCCGAACCGGGATCCCGGCCGTCCGTGGCATCCAACGGCACCAAGGCGACGATTCGCCGGCTGAAGGCGGAACTGGCCAGGACGCAGGCGCAGATCGAGGAACTTCAGGCGTCCGCCGATACCGACTTCCTGCTGGGCATCCCGAACCGGCGCGGCTTCGAGCGCGAGCTCAACCGTGCGATTGCCTACATCAAACGCTATCGCGCCTCCGGCGCCCTGGTCTTGCTCGACGTCGATCGTCTGAAGCCGATCAACGACGCCTTCGGGCACGCCGCAGGCGACCAGGTGCTCAAGGCCATCGTCGCGACACTCCTCGCGCAGGTGCGATCTTCCGACGTGGTCGGCCGGCTTGGCGGCGACGAGTTCGCGCTGCTGTTATGGAACCTCAGCGAGACCGACGCCCGGGCCAAGGCGGCCGCGCTGGAGGAAGCGATCGATCGCCTCACCTTCATGTTCGATGGCCGCAGCATTACCGCGGGCGCCTCCGCCGGCGTCGCCGTTCTCGACACCCACTCCGAAGCCGGCCGTGCGCTGGAAGCGGCCGACAGCGCCATGTATGTGCGCAAGGCGTTGCGGCGGCATGAGGCGTCGTGAAAAGGGCGGGAGATCTTGTAGGGTGGGTAAAGGCGCGCTTGCGCCGTGCCCACCGTCTCTCTGGCGAGCATGATGGTGGGCCTACGGCGATTCTTAAAGCCCGCTGAGATCGTCCGGCACATTGCCGAATTTGCGCAGCAGTTTCGCATCACCGAACTCGCCGATCATGGGATCGCCGCTGCGGCTGAAGGCTATGGCGCCGATGCTGCCGGCCATCCGCGACATCGTCTCGGCGCGCCGCAACGCCGTCGTCGGGCTCTGGCATTCTTCCGCGGCGCCCGCCACCGGCGAGCCGCTATCGTCCTGCAGGAATGGCATTGCGACGTAATAGGTGACATCGGCCATTTGTATCGCTCCCGTGTGATCGATCCGGATTCAGGCAGCGTTGCTACTTGCGTGCGGTTGTCGTTTCGACGTGTTCTCTTCACGCGAGCCGGCACCCGCTTCGCCTGAAAACGCTTGCGACGGTACGCAGCCGGCGGCGACCGCGGCCTGCAATTCCTCCAGCTCGATTTCCAGATACTCGTTCGCCATGATCAGCGCCTTGATGGTCGAGCGCAGATTGCCGTCGCACATCGCGATGGCCTGATCGCAGGCCTGCTCGTAGCGGCTGTTGTCGGACGGGGATGGCGTGGCAGACATGGCGGAACTCCCGAGGCTGGCGGCAGAAAAGTATGTTCCTCTTTTGTTCTCTTCGAGTCAAGCCGCTTCCGTAAACCGGAAGCCTGTTTTCCAGCAGGCCCGCCGCGGCAAAGGCCGCCGCAACGTCGAGATGTGTGGATGTCGGGGATAAGAATCTGCCCGAACGGCGCACGGTTTTGGCGAACCGAATTTGCCGAACCCGGCACACTTGACGATCAGGCGATGATGTCAGGCGTGATCTGGTCTTCGATGAAGGCGATGCGGTCGCGCAATTGCAGCTTGCGCTTCTTCAACCGCTGCAGCCGCAGCAAATCCGGCGCCGGCGACTGATGCAGCGCGTCGATCGCTGCATCGAGATCGCGATGTTCCTGCTGCAGGCGGGCGAGCTCGTTTTCAAGCTCGCGCTCATCATCGTCGGTCATGGTGTACGTTAGCTGATAACGCGATGAGGTTGTGAACGGATTTTCCTCGGCTGGCGGTGAATATCGTCTCTGCAAGGCCGGTCCGCAAGCTGACTGGGTTCCCATACTCACGATTGGTTACAGATAAATTGGAAAATATGAGAGGCGCGATTCTGGATAACCATCGACAGATTCGTCGGCTGGTGTACACTCCCTCGCCCGGATCGAATCTGAGGTTTCACCCACCGAGGAGATTTCGTATGGCACTACAGGCGCATCTTGTTGAACTTGAACGTAAACACAAGATTCTCGAGAATGAATTGCACGAAGCGCTCGTGCACCTTTCCACAGACGATCTGCAAATTGTCGAGTTGAAGCGCCGCAAGTTGATGGTCAAGGATCAGATCGAGCGGTTGAAGCATACCGCCGAAGAAACCCTCCACTAACCAGTCCAGCAGAGTATCGAAATCCCCACGCGACCGGATGGGCGCCGATGCGCTCATCCGTCCGCAGGAAACGTTGAGGCCGCCGTCAAAGCTCTGCCAGCGTGCCGACATGATCGGCGATCGCGAGCGACGACGTCAGTCCCGGCGATTCGATCCCGAACAAGTTGATCAGTCCGGCGATGCCGTGATCGGCGGGGCCCTGGATCAGAAAATCCTGCGTGGCGACGGCCGGCGGCACGATTTTAGGCCGGATTCCGGAATAGCTCGGCATCAGCGCGCCATCCGGCAGTGTCGGCCAATAGCGCCGGATCGCGGGATAGAAGCGCTCGGCACGGGCAGGATCCACCGCATAGTCGATGCTCTCGACCCATTCGACGTCGGGGCCGAACCGTGCCTGTCCCGCCATGTCGAGCGTCAGGTGCACGCCGAGCCCGCCGGGCTCCGGCACCGGATAGATCAGGCGTGAAAACGGGGCCCGCGCGCTGCAGCTAAAATAATTGCCCTTGGCGAGATAAGCGCAGGGGATCATCCCGACCGGCAGACCTTCGATGCTGCGCGCCACCGTAGGCGCTCCCAGCCCCGCCGCGTTGACGAGCAGGTCGCATGAAAGTGTCATCGGCGCGTTGCCGCCGGCCTCGATTTCGATCCGGCCGCCAGCGGCCCGGGCGCGCAAGAGCGGCGTATGAAATGCATAGGCTGCGCCGGCTTCCTCCGCATCGCCCCGCAACGCCAGCATGTAGGCGTGGCTGTCGATGATGCCGGTGGATGGTGAGAGCAGGGCCGCATCGCAGTTGAGTGCCGGCTCCAGTGCCCGCGCCGCCTCGCCCGTGAGCAACTGCAGGTCGTCGACGCCATTGGCTTCGGCATGCGCCCGGATCGATTGCAGTTTTTCGGTTTCGCTTGGTGTCGTTGCCACGATCAGCTTGCCGCAGTTGCGATGGGGGATGCCGTGGTCGAGGCTATATCGGTAAAGCGCGCGCTTGCCGTTGACGCACATCTGCGCCATCAGGCTGCCGGCGCGATAATAGATGCCGGCATGGATCACCTCGCTGTTGCGCGAGGAGGTGACGGTACCGATGCCCTCGGCGGCCTCGAGCACGATCACTTCGCGGCCCGCCTGGGCCAGGCGTCGTGCGATCGCGAGCCCGATCACCCCCGCTCCGACGACGACGCAATCGACCTTGTCCATGTCAGCTTCGGGCCTGGGAATCTGGCGTGAAAATCAGCGTTTGCCGCGCTCGGTCATCAGCGTTTCGTCTGGCGCAGTATTCGAACAACCCGTTGGTTTGCTTTGAAATACGCCTCGAGCGCGGTCTCGTTAGTGAAGCATTAATCATGTCGGGCCAATTGCCGTAATTTGGGTCACATTTTAGAATTGTACGGGTAGTCGTTTACCCGATCCAAACCCGTCAAGCCAGACACTCCGCCCGCAAACCTCGGGTGGGTAATGGCTGACAGAAACCGGCAGGCAGGACGGAAGAATTCGATTCCGGCGCAGGCCCTCGTCTGTCTGCTCGCCAGTGCTGCGCCGTGCGGATTGGCGTGGGGAGCCGCGCCTTCCTCGGGCTTTGCACCGGCGAGCTATATCGGCGAATTCGATCCCAATCTGGTCTGGGAGTTCCTGATCGGGGGGATTGTCGTCGCCTCCTTCCTGGCTGCGATCAGCATCTGGATATTGGCGGCGTTGCGCGGGGCCAAGCGCGCCCAATTGCAACGCAGCGCATTCATCAGCTCGGCGCTCAATACGCTCAACCAGGGCGTGATGATGACCAACGCGCAGAACCGCGTGGTCTTCTGCAACGACCGCTTTCTCGAAATGTACGGGCTCAGCCGTGCCGAGATTTCGAGCACGATGACCGGCCGCGAACTGCTCGAACTGCGGCGCGCACGGGGACTGCTCAATCTCACCGTCGAAGAGTTCAGCAAGCTTGCCCGCCGCCCGGAAGGCGTCGTCACCGAACTGCCGGGCGGACGATCGGTGCTTTCAAAGATCTTTCGTTTGCCCAATGGCGGGACGATCGGAACACACGAGGATTGTACCGAGCAGCGCAGGCTGTCGCGCAAGCTGGCATCGACCACCAAATTTCTGGAATCGGTGCTCGACAACGTTCCGGTCTGCGTCGCCGCCAAGAACATCGAGGACGGCCGATATATTTTCGCCAACCGGGCGTTCGAGCGCTTCTCCCGCTTCTCCCGTGATCACATCATCGGCAAGCGTGCAGACGAGATATTCCGCCTGGAAACCGCCAAAAGCATCGAGGCCGCGGATCACGCGGCGCTGACGGCGCTGGAAGGCTATCATCGCAACGAATACACCGTCGAACGGGGCGATGACCGGCGCATTCTCTCCGCCAACCGCGTGGTCGCCCGCAACGAAAACGACGAGCCGGAATTCCTGATCACTCTGTTCGACGACGTCACCGATCGGCGGTCGCTGTCGCGCGAGCTTGAAAACACCAAGAAGTTTCTCGAACTGGTGGTCGACAACATCCCGGTGTCGCTGATCGTGGAGCGCGTCAGCGACGGGCGCTACCTGCTCGCCAACCGCAGCGCCGAGACCATTCTCAATCGCCGCCGCGAGGATGCCACCGGCCTGACCGCCGCCGACATCTTCAATCCGCGCGAAGCCAAATTGATCATCGCGCGCGACGAGGCCGCGATCAAGAAACGCGGCCTGCTCACCGAAGAGCACCCGATTTCCACCAAGGACGGGCTGCGGCTGTTCCTGACCCGCCGCATGACGGTGCTCGACGAGGCCGGCGAGCCGCAATATCTGATCAAGACCCACGAGGACGTCACCGATCGCCGCCAGACCGAATCGCGGATGGCGCACATGGCCTATCATGACGGCCTGACCGATCTGCCGAACCGCGCTGCCTTCCTGCAGGCGCTGGCCCAGATGATCGAAGCCTGCGCCGGCACGGACGAGGAATTCGCAGTGCTCTGCGTCGACCTCGATGGCTTAAAGGAAATCAACGACGTGTTCGGCCATGCGATGGGCGACAAACTCCTGATCGAGGTTGCCGGCCGCATCCAGTCCTGCGCCCGTGGCGGCGTGGTGGCCCGGCTCTCCGGCGACGAGTTCGGCCTGATCATCGACGGCAAGCAGCCGGAGGCGGGCAAGGCACTCGCCGAAAAACTCGCGCAAACGCTGTCGGACGAGTTCGTGATCGACGGCAAGTCGGTGCGGACCGGGGTGACGACCGGCATCTCGGTGTTTCCGCATAACGGTTCGGATGCCGCTTCGCTGCTTGCCAATTCCGGCGCGGCGTTGTTTCGCGCCAAGCAGAAGTCGCGCGGCTCGATCAGCATCTTCGAACCCGAGATGGACCAGCAGATCCGCGACCGCCGCGTGCTGCATCAGGACCTCTCGATGGCGATCAGGAACGGCGAATTGTCCTTGTACTACCAGCCGCAGGCCGCGGCGGGTCCTACCGTCGGCGCCAGCAGGGTCATCGGCTTTGAGGCGCTGGCGCGCTGGAACCATCCGGTGCGCGGCTTCGTCTCGCCCGGCGAATTCATTCCGCTGGCGGAAGAAAGCGGCCTGATCGTCGAAATGGGAGTTTGGATCCTGCGCGAAGCCTGCCGGGAGGCCGCCTCCTGGCCTGTACCGATGCAGATCGCCGTCAACCTGTCGCCGGCGCAATTCATGCACGGCGATGTGGTCAGCCTGGTGCACTCGATCCTGCTCGAGACCGGCCTGGCACCAGATCGGCTTGAGCTTGAAATCACCGAAGGCGTGCTGATCGAGGATTTTGACCGCGGTCTCGCGCTGCTCCGGCGGCTGAAGTCACTCGGCGTGCGGATCTCGATGGACGATTTCGGTTCCGGTTATTCCTCGCTGAGCTATCTGCAGGCGTTCCCGTTCGACAAGATCAAGATCGACCGCGCCTTCGTCATGAATCTCGGTCGCAATCCACAGTCGGCGGCGATCGTTCGCGCCGTCATCGATCTCGGCCACGGCCTCGAAATGTCGATCGTTGCCGAAGGTGTGGAGACCCAGGAGCAACTCGGCTTCCTCGCGGACGAAGGCTGCGACGCGGTGCAGGGCTATTTCCTCGGCAAGCCCCAGCCGATCGGGCATTACGCCGCGCTGGTCGGCCGCAGCGCCGCCAACGACGTCGAAACCGCGCGTAAGCTCGCGAGCGCCTGATTTCGCGAAATCGCGCCGCGCTGCGGCAGCAAGGCCCAAAGATGCGACGGCATGCGCGACCTCTCGGGCCTTCGCGATTGATTTCGACGAGGCCTTGGCTTGCCTTCCCTCGAAGGCCCGGCTATTTTTGCCGCCATACCTGATCGAGATAGGGAGGGCTGCGCGGTGACGACGTTTTTCCGGCACTACCGCCAGCACGGCCCTGTCAACGCCTTGCAAATGAGTTTGCAGGGCTGACCAGAGACTCTTTCATAAATCTCTTCCTGGTCTGCCCCCGTGGCAATGCGGCGTCGAACGTCTGATCGTTCGCGCCCGCATTTCAGTAGCTCGCCGCGCTCCAGCACCAACGTCCGATGATGGCTGCATGCCCCGGAGTCGTGTTTGGCCGGCAAGACCAGGGAACGATCGTGACCCTTATCAATATTCGCAATCTTGGCGTGACGCTGAACGCTCCGCTGTTTTCCCGACTGGACCTTTCCGTCAATGCCGGTGACCGCATCGGGCTCGTCGCAGCCAATGGACGCGGCAAGTCGACGTTACTCCGCTGCATTGCCGGCATCTCGGAACCAAGCGATGGCGAGATCGCCAGATCGCGAGGGCTGACCATCGGCTATGTCGAGCAGGATGTGCCGTCCGCGCTCGCGGATACGCCATTCTATGCGGCGGTACTCGACATGCTTCCCGTTGAACGACGGGCAAGTGAAAGCTGGAGGGTCGACGTTGCGCTGGAATCGCTGGAAGTGCCCGAGGCGCTGCGGGAGAGGCCGCTGAAGCAACTGAGCGGAGGCTGGCAGCGGCTTGCCATGCTTGCCCGCATCGTGGTGGCCGAGGCCGATGTGCTGTTGCTCGACGAGCCGACCAATCACCTGGACCTCGCCAGGATTTGTCAGCTCGAAGCCTGGCTGAACGCGCTGCCACGGGATATGCCGGTTATGATATCGAGCCATGACCGCGCCTTTCTCGACGCAACCACGAACCGCACGGTATTTTTGCGGCCCGAGCGGTCACAAATATTTTCGCTGCCCTATACGCGGGCCCGCGCCGCGCTCAGCGAGGCGGATGCATCGGATGAACGGCGCTACCGGCGTGACCTGAAGGCTGCCGAGCAGCTTCGCCAGCACGCTGCAAAGCTCAACAATATCGGCGTCAATTCCGGTAGCGATCTTCTGTTGCAGAAGACGAAGCAACTGAAGCAGCGCGCCGAGAAGCTGGAAGATGCGGCAAAGCCTGCGCACCTGGAACGATCCGCCGGGACGATCAAGCTGGCCAACCGCGGAACGCATGCCAAAGTTCTGATTACGCTGGACGATGCCGACGTTGCGGCACCGGACAGAAGGTTGCTGTTCAAGACCGGCAAGCAGTTCATCTGCAAGGGAGACCGGATCGTGCTGTTGGGGCCGAACGGGGCTGGCAAGACCCGGTTCGTGGCGATGCTGCGTCAAGCGATCGAAAACCCGGTGCCCACGCAAGCCGGCATCAAGGTCTCGCAGTCGCTTGCGCTCGGCTATTGTGAACAGAATCTTGCCGATCTTTCCGATACCGATACGCCGATGCACACGATCGTCAGCAGCTTCGATGTCGGCGATCAGCGTGCGCGCGCATTGCTCGCCGGCTCAGGCGTGCCCGTTGCGATGCAGAGCCGTCCGATCGGCCGGCTTTCCGGCGGCCAGAAGGCGCGCCTCGGTATGCTCTTGCTGCGGCTTGCCCAGCCAAACTTCTATCTGCTCGATGAGCCGACCAATCACCTGGATATCGAGGGACAGGAGGCGCTGGAGGACGAATTGCTGGAGCATCAGGCGAACTGCCTGCTGGTTTCACACGACCGGAACTTTGTGCGAACGGTGGGAAACCGGTTCTGGCTGATCGAAAAAAAGAAGCTGGTAGAGCTGGAAGGACCAGAGCGCTTCTTCGCATCGATCGGCGCAACCGGCTAAGGATGGCTCCCCGGTTCTTGTCCGGACTTGATCCATTTCCAGGAGCGACATCCACTTTTGGCCATCATGACCTAGTGTAGTGAAGTCAGCTTCTCACCAGTAGCCCTTGCGTATGGCGGACTACGATCTCGCGATCATTGGCGGCGGGTTGAACGGCGTCAGCATCGCGCGCGACGCCGCCGGACGCGGCCTGCGCGTCATCCTGCTGGAGCAGGGCGATCTCGGTACGGGCGCCTCTTCGGCCTCGCCGCGGTTGATCCATGGCGATCTCGCTGATCTGGAGCGCCGGCATTTCCTTCGCGTCCGTTCAGCGCTCGCCGAGCGCGATATCTGGCTCAGGATCGCGCCGCATTTGGTGCGTCCGATGCGCTTTGCCATCCCCGCCCATTCGGACGAACGTACGGCTTGGCAGTTGCGCTCATGGCTGCTGTTGTACGACCGGCTGGCCTCGCGCAGCGGTCTGCCGCCCTCGGCCACCGTCGACGTCACGCATCATCCCGTCGGCAACGCGCTAAAGCGGCCGTTCGGTACCGCCTTCGAGTACTCCGACTGTGTCGTGGACGATTCCCGGCTGGTGATCCTCACCGCCGTCGATGCCGCGGCGCGCGGCGCCGTGATCCGCACCGGCGCGCGCTGCACCCGGGGCGAACGTGGCAGGGAGTGGCGACTGGTGACGATCGATCGCGGCTATCGCCAGGTGATCACGGCAAGGGCGGTCGCCAACGCCACAGGCGCCTGGACGCCGTCCGTCGCCGAGACGGTGTTGCGTACATCGCCGCCGAAGGTGGCCGCCGTGCAGATAAGCCAGATCGTCGTCCGCCGCCTGTTCGACAGCGACAACATCTATGTGTTCCAGAACAGCGACGGACGATTGATTTTCGCAAGTCCCTATGAGCGCGATTTTACCCTGATCGGCACCGCCAGCCATGCCTTCAAGGGCGATCCCGCCATCGTTGCGATGGCGGCCAGCGACGTCGCCTATCTCTGCGACGCGGCGAACCGCTATTTTCGCGAACAGATCGAGACCGTCGACGTGGTGCGTACGCTTTCCGGCGCCAACATGGTGCCGAGCCCCGCGGGCAGGCGACGTCAGCGCGACGGGACGATGACGCTCGATCACGGGCGCGGCAAGGCGCCGCTGATCACGGTTTTCGGCGGCGACGTCACGACCTCGCGGCTGCGCGCGGAGCGGGCGGTCTCCAAGCTGACGCCGTTCTATCCGATGTCGGCACGCTGGACCGCGACGGCACCGCTGCCCGGCGGCGATTTTGCCTGGGACCGCTTCGACAACGAGGTCGACGAAGTGCGCGAACGCTGGCGGTTTCTCGGCGAGGAAGAAGCAAAGCGCCTGGTCGCCGCCTACGGGTCGAAGGTCAAGGAGATCCTTGGCGACGCCAGGGAGCGCAGTGACCTCGGCCCGGCCTTTGGAGCGGAACTGACGGGCGCCGAGGTGCGCTACCTCATGCAAAAGGAATGGGCGCGCTTTCCGGACGACATCCTGTGGCGGCGCACGAAGCTTGGCCTCACCATGCCGCCCGCGGACCGCGACGCGCTGGCGACGTTCATGGCGGCGGCCATGTGAGGAAATGGATCGATATGCGGTACGCGATCTTGCCAACATTCTTCCTGGCAATAGGTGGCCTAATCGCAGGACTGGCCTACCGCTACCTCGTCAATGATCCGATCGAAGCTACGTTGCCAAACTATCTCCGGAGCAGCTTCCACGGAATGGGCATGACGCTGGCCGGATGGGGCGTTCATCTCTACTTCACGTCGCGCCGAAGTGAGTGGGTCAGCAGATGGCCGCTGCTGATGGATCTGGCGGTGCGCTCCGCGACCATGGCCGTCGTTGTCGCGAGCGTGGCGCTGGTCTTGCAAGTCGTACTATACTGGGAATGGATCGAGACCAAGTGGCTGATTGAACAGTTTCCCTTGATCGTTGCGATTGGCTTCGTCGGAGCTATGCTCGTCGGATCAGCCTTCGAGTTAACTCGGCTGGTCGGCAGCCGCGTGCTTTTCAATATAGCGCTCGGGCGATACCGAAGCCCGGTGCGGGAAGCCCGCGTGCTGATGTTCCTCGACCTGGCAGGCTCGACCTCGCTTGCCGAGTCGATGGGAGAATTGCGCGTGCAAGGCCTGCTCACCCGGTTCTTCTTCGACATCGACGGCGCGATCGTCGCGCATGGCGGCGAGGTTCACGCCTATGTCGGCGACGAGGTGATTGTGACGTGGCCGCTCGATGCCCGGATGTCGGAAGGACGCTGCATCGACTGCTTCTTTGCGATTGCCGACAGCATCGCGGAAAGGGCCGACTCATACCGGCAGGAGTTCGGCATAGTGCCGAGCTTCCGCGCCGGCCTGCATGCCGGTTATGTGGTGATCAGCGAGTGCGGCAGCTCACGCCGCCAGCTTGCCTATTTCGGCGATACGGTGAATGTGGCGGCACGGCTGCAGGAGCACTGCAAGGAGGCCGGTCGGAATTTGCTGGTGTCTGCCGACCTGTTGCGCCACATGAAGCTCAAGCCGACCTTCGCTATCGAAGGGCTTGGAGAGATTCGCTTGCGGGGCCGGGCCGCTGCCATCGAGGTATTTGCCGTCGAGCGGCGTATCTGATCTCTATCTCTCTGCAACCGGCGCAAGTTGTGAACCATCGCTATCAGTTTCTCTGGTTTCGCTCCGCCTGCCGCGACCACGCCTCGTCGCGTGCCGAAGGCCTGCGGTCGAGCCGGGCCGAGATGCATCGGGCCGCCTTGTCTCCTTGACCGGCGCGCAGGTATGCGACGATCAGCGTATCCTCCCACAATTCGCGCTGGGCGTGGCTGCCGCCAATCCGCGCGAGGTCAGCAAGGGCAGGTTCGAGCATGCGGATCGCGCCCGCATTGTCGCCTTCAGCAAATGCCCGAATGCCGCGGCAGAGGTCGATGGCGGCGCGGCCCGGCATCAGCTTGCCGTCGGCGTCGCGTGCTTCGAGTTGCGCCAGTCGAATATTCAGCGCATCGCTGCCGGTCATCGCCGTAGCCAGTGCAAAATGAACGTCGGCAAAATGCGCTCCCGCTTGCGGAAAGTACTTTTCGCCGTAGGCCGCAACGTCCCGCCAATGCGGCTCCAGTCCGATCTGGCCGGCCAGCGAAAGCCTCCACAACAGCGAGGCGCCGTCGGTGAAGATGTTCAGCGGCGGGTAGGGGCGGCCGGCCGGCTTGATATGCTGCTCGTAGATCGCAAGCGCGCCGTCGAGATCGCCGGCGTCGAGCGCGGTCAGCGCGACATGCCAGGCGAGGTGCCCATGCAGAAAACTCTGGCGGTCATGCGCGGGCATCCACTGCGACAGGAAGCTGCGGCCGGCGTCCATATCGCCCTGTTCGAACATCGCGTGCGAGAGGCCGTGCGCGGCATTGGCGTTGGCCGATCGCAACTCCATTGCACGTTCGGATAGCGCCCGACCGGTGGAGAGATTTCCCGCCTCGGTATGCGACCAGCCGAGATAGCTAATGAACCACCAGTCCTCGCCATAATGCGGCGCATGGCGCTCGCAGATCGCAAGCTTCGCTGCGTCGTGGTCGGCGCGTCCCGAAAAGGCATAAAGGCCGAATGCGCCGAGCAGCATCGACAACACCTGCGCGTCGCGGGGATATTCATCGAGATGGGATTCGGCGCCGCTGACGGCGAGTTTCGGCTTGCTCTCGATCACCGCGGCGATGATCTCGACATGATTCTTCTCGCGCGGCGTTGCGCTGGCGGCAAGCTCGCGGGCCTGTGCTGCCATGGCGCGCGCCTTGCCGCCTTCCATGTTGAGCTGATGCAGCCGCGCGCGGCCGATGTGCGCCAGCGCGAAGCCCCGGTCTTCAGCAATCGCCTTGTCGAAAGCGTCCTCGGCGCCGTGCCAGGCCGACAGCATGCAGTCAACGCCGTCGCGATAATGCGCCGCGGCTCGGTCCGAGGTGGTCGTCAGCGGCAGGTCATATCTGTCCCGGTTCATTTTCTTGTTCCGTTGAGGGGGTACTGGCATGGCAGCTAAGCCACTTTCGTTCCGAGTTTCTGCAAATGCCGATGGTCGTGCGCCGCTTCGGCCAGTAACCAATCCTGAAACAGCTTGATCTTGGGAAGGTCGGACGTGGCCTTCGGACAGACGATCCAATAGGTCCTGGAAAGCCGACTTGCATCCTTGAACGGCCGAACGAGGCGCCCGCAGATGAGGTCCCACGCTGCAAGCGTGGTGCGAGCGAGTGCTATTCCCTGGCCGTCGACCGCCGCATCGATAACCATGCTGGCGCGGTTCAACACCGACCCTGTGAAGGCTCTGCGTCCGCAACGCCGGCAACTTCGAGCCACCTTGTCCACGCCTTGCGATCGTCAAGGTGGAGCAGGGGAAACTTCACGACATCCGAAGGCCGGACTAAACGGTGACGCCCCACAAGGAGCTTGGGACTGCAGACGGCGAAGAGTTGCTCGGGAGACAGCCGTATCACGTCATGTCCCGGCCAGTTGCCGTCCCCGTGCCGGACGGCAAGATCGACATCCTCCCGTGCAAAGTCCACGTGGTGCATGGTCGCCGAAATTCGCAAATCGATTTCGGGATGGGATTCGGAAAAACGGCCGAGCCTGTGCACCAGCCACTTGGCCGCGAAGTCCGGCGAGGTGCTGACTGTCAGAACGCCCGAACTCTGGCGCTGCATCAAGCGCTCCGTGCCAACGGCGATACGGTCCAGTGCATCGCGCACGACGGTGAGGTAGTCGCGGCCTGCGCCGGTGATGACCAGGCGCTGGCGTTCGCGGTTGAACAGTTTGATGCCGAGCTCCACTTCCAGGGCCTTTACCTGATGGCTGACCGCGCCCTGCGTGACGCATAGTTCTTCGGCGGCGCGGGTGAAGCTCTCATGCCGCGCGGCGGCCTCGAAGGCCTTGAGCGCATTCAGCGGCGGCAGGCGGCGAAGCATGACCTGACCTTCATGAGAAAAACTCGGTCAGGCTAGAGAAACCATGCTTTGCGCGCAAGCCTTGCCTGGTTCTATTTTTCTGGCTTCTCGCCGGAGCCCGAAATCCTCCGGCGCATTCTGGAGCCATTAGTCATGTCAAATTACTCTCGGCAGGGATTGGCCTTGCCGCGCGAACCCGCCGGCATGCGGACCTTTCGTCAACAATCTGTCTCATCAAGTTCGGCTGGCGGTTGGTTGCGCACGCTGGAATTCTGGATCGACCGGAGCCGCCAACGAAAACAACTCGGCGAATTGGCCGAGTTGAACGACTATCTTCTCAAGGACATCGGTGTGTCCCGGGAGGAGGCATTGCGCGAAGCGGAAAAGCCGTTTTGGCGTTGAGGCGGCACCCATGATCGACGTCGTTGTCTACGGCTTTCCGGTCAGCACTTCCGTGAATATCGTCCGGCTCGTCCTGACCGAGAAGGGTGTGCCGTTCACATTCTTCGATCTGGAGCAGGAGATGGGTAGCTCACGCCATCTCGCGCTGCATCCGTTCAACCGCGTCCCGATTCTCGATCACGACGGGTTCGTACTCTACGAAACCTCCGCAATTGCAGCCTATATCGATCAGGCGTTCGACGGCCCGAAGCTTCAGCCCGACGACCTGCGAGAGCGGGCTCGGATGAACCAGTGGATCAGCTCGTTGAACAACTACTATTATCCCTACATTGCCTATCATCTCAGCCATGAGCGTTTGATCTATCCGGTTCTCGGTATCGCGCCGGACGAAAAAGTCGTTGCTGCGGCGCTGCCGAAGATCGCGATCGGCCTTGATGTCATGGAGAATGACCTCGATCCCGATCGCAAGTTCCTGGTCAATGACCGGCCAACGCTCGCCGACTTCTTCATGTTGCCGACGATGGCGAGCCTTAGCCTCACGCCGGAAGGACAGCAGATGCTCAGCGGCAAACCACGCATTGCAGCTTGGCGTGCGGCCATGGAGGCACTGCCGAGCGTTATGGCTGTGCGCGCGATGGTGATGCCTCACCTTGGAAAGCCCGTCGAGCACGCCCGCCGATGGGTGGCAGATCATCGGCCGAGATACTAGGCCTCGCTAGAAATCGAGCTTGTCGCGGATGGCGTCGATACCGGCCTTGGCGCAGGCTTCGTCTGCATCGCCTCCAGGGGCACCGGAGACGCCGACGGCACCGACGAGCGATCCGCCGGCCTCGACCGGCAATCCGCCTCCGATGATGACAGCGCCCGGCAGATCGCGGATTCCGGACTGCATCATCCCGGGCTGGCTATTGGCGACGAGCTCGGCTGTACTGGTGCGAAAGCTCACCGCCGTCCATGCTTTGCCCGAAGCGGTCGAAACTGTATGGGCGCCAGCAAAGCGGTCGCGGAGCAATACCTGCGTGACTCCGAACCGGTCGACGACGGCGACCGTCACCTGGAAGCCGCGTTTTCGGCAATCCGCCATTGTGGCGTGCGCCACATCGAGCGCCAGATCGGGGCTCAGCGACTTGTAGGTCACGAGCGCCTCTTCGGCGGGAGCGGAACTGGCGCACAGCGAAAGAATTGCCGCAGCCAGCAGATTCCGAACGGTCATGATGCTTCTCCGCAAACGTCTGTATACCGCGAGCAACGGCGCCCTTGTGAGACCCAGAACTTACCAGAGACGCCGGCAGCGGCACTCATAATATTGTGGCTGGTGTTGCGCTGCGGTTGAGTGGATCGCGTTCCACCGGTAGCGTGCAGCGACGACGGGGCTCACAGCGACATGACCGAAAGATCGCCTGATATCGACACGCCGAAGATCGATGCGGTGGCGGCACCGGCCAAGCCCGTGCCGCCGGCCGAAGAGATCCCGCTGCTCCGCATTCAGGGGGTCTCGAAGACGTTCGGCAGTTTCCCCGCCGTGGACCGCCTTTCGCTCGACATCAGGGCAGGCGAGTTCTTTGCGCTGCTCGGCCCGAGCGGCTGCGGCAAGACCACGCTGCTGCGGATGCTGGCCGGCTTCGAGACGCCCGACGAGGGCCGCATCCTGCTTGGCGGCCGCGACATCGCGCCGGTGCTGCCGCACGAGCGGCCCGTCAACATGATGTTTCAGAACTATGCGCTGTTCCCGCATCTTTCGGTGCGGGACAATATCGCGTTCGGGCTGAAGCGCGCGGGGATGGCGCGCGCTGCCATCGACACCCGCCTCGCCGAGATGGTGGCGCTGGTCAAGCTGGAGGGCATGGAGAAGCGTAAGCCGGACCAGCTTTCCGGCGGCCAGCGGCAGCGCGTGGCGCTGGCGCGCTCGCTGGCGCGGCGGCCCAAGGTCCTGTTGCTCGACGAGCCGCTGGCCGCGCTCGACAAGAAGCTGCGTGAGAGCACGCAACAGGAGTTGATGGAGCTGCAGCGCCGCCTCGGCATGACTTTCATCGTCGTCACCCACGACCAGGAAGAGGCGATGACGATGGCCAACAGAATCGGCGTCATGAATGCCGGCCGGCTCGAACAGGTCGCGACCCCCCGCGACCTTTACGAGGCGCCAGCCTCGCGCTGGGTCGCCGAGTTCGTCGGCGACGTCAACCTGTTCGACGGTGAAGTCACGTCGCACGAACATCATCGCCTGACCATTGCGACCCGGGACGGCGGAGCCATCGTGGTCGCGGTGCCGCGTCAGCTCGTCGCCAAGTCCCCGGTCTCGGTCGCGGTCCGTCCCGAGAAGGTAAGGCTGTCGCGCCCCGGCCCGGTGTCGGACGCGGCCAATGCGCAGCCGATCAACCGGCTCGAAGGCGTCGTCACCGACGTCGGTTATCTCGGCGGCTCGTCCGTCTACAAGGTCAAGCTCGATTCCGGCGCGGTAGTGCGCTCGTCGATGGCCAATACCGCGCGGCTCGATATCGATACCCTTGGCGCTGGCCAGCGCGTGGTGGCGTGGTTCACGCCGGATGATTGCGTGGTGCTGGAACAATGAGCACGCGCCGCATCTTCGCCCAGCCGGCACGCTATGCCGCCATCGCACCATATCTGTGGATGGTGCTGTTCTTCCTGGTGCCGTTCGGCTTCGTGCTGAAGATCAGCCTGTCGCAGACCGCGATCGCGCAGCCGCCCTATGTGCCGGTGTTCGATTTCGCCGAAGGATGGGCGGCGATCAACGCGGCCTTCGCGCAGCTCTCGATGGATAATTTCAGGCTGCTGGTCTCGGACAATCTCTACCTCAGCTCCTATTTGCGCAGCCTCATCGTAGCTGTCGCGTCAACATTGATCCTGCTGTTGATCGGCTACCCCATCGCCTATGGCATGGCGCGGCTGCCGCAACGCTGGCAGGCGATTGCGATGATGCTGGTGATCGTGCCGTTCTGGACCTCGTTCCTGATCCGCATCTATGCCTGGATCAATATCCTGCAGCACGACGGCCTGCTCAACACGGTGTTGCTCGCATTGCATCTGGTCTCGGCGCCGGTGGTGTGGCTCTCGACCGATACCGCGATGTATATCGGCATCGTCTATTCCTATCTGCCGTTCATGATCCTGCCGCTCTACGCGACGCTCTCCAAGATGGATCCCGCGCTCCTGGAAGCCGCAAGCGATCTCGGCGCGTCGCCGCAGCAGGCGTTCTGGCTGGTGACGTTCCCGCTGTCCCTGCCGGGCGTCGGCGCCGGCGCGCTTTTGTGCTTCATCCCGATCGTCGGCGAGTTCGTGATCCCCGATCTGTTGGCCGGGTCCGGCTCGATGATGATCGGCCAGACGCTGTGGCTGGAATTCTTCACCAACAAGGACTGGCCGGTCGCTGCCGCCGCCGCCGTCGCATTGCTGGTGCTGCTGGTGCTGCCGCTACTGCTTTACGACCGGCTGCAGCGCCGCACCCTGGAGGGCGGACGCTGATGGCCCGCAAGGTCAACAGGCTGTCGCCATTCAACGTCACCGCGCTCGCGCTCGGGGTGGCGTTCCTGTACCTGCCGATCATGATCCTCGTCATCTATTCCTTCAACGCCTCGCGGCTGGTCACGGTGTGGGGCGGCTGGTCGCTGCGCTGGTATCAGGAGTTCTTCAACGACCGCGCCATGCTGGATGCGGCCTGGATGAGCCTTCGTGTCGCCGCGGTGTCGGCCACGATCGCAACGCTGCTCGGCACGCTGGCGGCCGTCGGGCTGGTCCGCGGCGAGCGTTTCAGGGGCCGGTCGCTGTTTTCCGGCATGCTCTATGCGCCGCTGGTGATGCCGGAGGTGATCTCGGGGCTTTCTCTGCTGCTGCTGTTCGTGGCGCTCAACGCCGAACGCGGCTTCTGGACGGTGACGATCGCCCACACCACACTGACCATGTGCTTCGTTACCGTGGTGGTGCAGTCGCGTCTCGCCTCGCTCGACCGTAGTCTCGAAGAGGCGGCGATGGATCTCGGCTGCGATCCGGTGCAGGCGTTTCTCTCGGTGACCTTGCCGCTGATCATCCCGGCGATCGCCGCCGGCTGGATGCTGGCGTTCACGCTCTCGCTCGACGATGTCGTGATCGCAAGTTTCACGACGGGGCCCGGTTCGGCGACGCTGCCGATCCGGATCTATTCCGAAGTGCGGCTGGGCGTGAAGCCCGAGATCAACGCGATCTGCACCATGGTGATCGCGCTGATCGCGGTGGTGATCGTGATCGCTTCGCTCGCCTCGAAGCTGTCGAGCGCGAAGGCCGAGAGCGCGGCGCCGCTATAGTAGCCCGGTCATTCCGGGGCGATGTGAAACATCGAACTATGGGGCGCCCTTGCGCCCCTGAGAATCTCGAGATTCCCCGGTGCGCAATTGCGCACCTGAGGTCTGGTGCTAGCGCACCATCCCGGAATGACGGCACAATCACGACTTCACCGCGCCGGCCGTCAGCCCGCCCACCATGTAGCGCTTGAACGCGTAATAGATCGCGGCCGGCGGCAGCGCGTAGATGAAGCCGGTGGTCATCAAGAGTTCCCACGGCGAGTCGTCCGCGGCCAGGAAGTTGCCGAGCGCGACGGGGAGCGTGATCTCGGTGTCCTTCGAGAGCAGCAGGAAGGCGTAGAGATATTCGTTCCAGGCGAGCAGGATCGCATAGGTGCCGATCGCGACCAGCGAGGGCATCATCAAGGGCACATAGACCAGGCGGAACAATTGCAGCGTGGTGGCGCCGTCCATGGTGGCGGCCTCGTCGAGCTCGACCGGCAGCTTGTCGGAGGCCTGCTTCAAGACCCAGATCGCGTAAGGCGAGGCGATCGTCACCATCGCGAGAATCAGCGACCAGTGATTGTTGAGCAGGCCGTAATTGCCCATGGTCCGGTACATCGGCACGGCGAGGAAGGCCGCCGGGATGAAGTAGGTGAACAGCGCCAGATTCATCACCCAGCGGCCGCCGGGGACGCGCAGCCGCGAGATCGAGAACGCGGCCGCGGTCGCGATCATCAACGTCAGTGCGCCCGCCGAAAGCGCGATCACCACCGAATTGAAGAACTGGATCCAGAAATCGCGCAGGAAGTAGTGCTCCTGGTAGAACACGATCTTGAAATTGTTCAGCGTCGGATGCGTGGGCCAGAGTTTTCCCGAGAACGCGTCTTCCTTCGGGGAGATCGCGAACAGGAACATGTGGTAGATCGGCACCAGCGTCCAGATGAGCACGGGGATGCCGATCAAGAGCAGTTTTGCTTCGGTGCCGATTTCGCGGAGGGTGGGCAGCTTCATCGCGACAACCGTTTCATCATGAAATAGACCAGCGGCAGCACGAACGGCAGCGCGCAGACGATGGAGGCCATCGCGAGCGAGAGCTGATCGAGCCGGAGATAGCGGATACCGAGCGTGGCCAGCACGTGGGTGAGGTCGGCGGGGCCGCCTCCGGTGAGCAGATAGACGCTGTTGAAATCGCCGAGCGTCCAGATCATCGAGAGCAGCGTGCAGGTGACGTAGAGCGTTTGCATCGACGGCCAGGTGATGTAGCGGAATTTCTGCGACCAGCTCGCGCCGTCGACCTCGGCAGCTTCATAGAGATCGTGCGAGATCGCAAGCCGCCCGGTCATCAGGATCAGCGTCCAGAACGGCAGCGATTTCCAGATGTGCACGCCGATCGCCATGGCGAGCGCCACCGTCGGATCGTTCAGCCAGTTCGGGCCGTCCTCGGCGGTGAACTTGAAGATCAACTGGTTGATCACGCCCCATTCGGGATTGAACATGAAGCGCACGGAGAGGATGGTCGGGATCGACGGCACCGCCCAGGGCAGGATGAACAGCACCGACAGCCATTTGATCCAGGTGCGCTGCTGCGCGAAGAAGCCGGACAAAAACAGCGCGATCGCCATCTTGAGATTGATGCCGACGAGCAGGAAGATCAGCGTGTTGACGGCAGCACGCGCGAAGATCGGGTCGTGATAGAGCGCGACATAGCTCGCCGGATGCCGCGCCAGCCACAGCCCGTAGCCGACGGGATAGACCACGAAGGCCAGGAACACGAGGATATAGGGCGCGAGCAGCACGATGCCCCAGACCTGCGGTGTGGTCAGCCGGGCTGAGAGCGGCGGGCTTGCTATTGCGTGATCGCCCGAAAGCGTGATTGCCATACGTTTACTCTTGGAACGGGATGCCGGCCGCAGCTACGCCGTCGTCCCTGCGAAAGCAGGGACCCATAACCACAGGCCGTTGTTGTTGCGCAAGGCCGTCGACCGGGGCATTTTTCAAAAGCGGCCGCCGCGGCGTATGGCTCCCTGCTCCGTGCGCAACGGCGCACTAGGCAGGGACGACGAAGACCATACTCTCGCGGCGGTCGGCATCGTTACATCAACCCGCGACCTGCTTGATGCGGGCGATCAGTTCGTCGACGGCCTTGTCGACCGGAACCTTCTCGCTCACCACGCGGTTCATCGCCTTGGCCCAGACGTTCTCGTTGTTCAGGATCGTGAACTTCCAGTTCTTGGTGAAGTCGAACGGCGTGGTGCCGCCGGTGAACTGATTGTACACAGCCTTGCGATGGCGGTCAGCTTGCCAGAACGGGCTCTGCTGGCTGGCTGATGTCACCGGGAACCAGCGGCCGAGCGCGCCCTCGATATAGGGCCGCACGTTCTCTTCCTGCAGCAGGAATTTGATGAATTCCTTGCCCTCGGCCTTGTTCTTGGCGACCGTGAACATCAAGCCGGTCTTGACGTCCGAGCGGTACTTGATCGGCGTGCCGTCCGGCTTGTTGGGGAACGACGCGGTGATGATGGTCTCGTCATAGTTCTTCTTGCCGAGCGCGCGCTGTTCCGGCGTCAGCGCCGGGTTGTTGGCGTCGTCGAGCCATTTCGCCGCGATCGAGATCGTGAAGTTGTGCGTCATCACGATCGTCTTGTTGTGGAAAGCGACGTTGTTGTCCGGATCCTTCCAAGTGGTGGAGGAGGGTGGCGTGCAGCCCTTGATGTAGGTGTCGGTGTAATCCTTCATCGCCTTGATCAGGTTCTCGCGCACCTTGGGATCGTCAACCGTAAGCTTGCCGTCGTCATCAACCAGCTTGACGTTGTAGGCGTCCATGAAGGTGTAGAACGACTGGAACGAGTCGGTGGATTCAACGCCCATCGGCTGGCCGACGGCGTAGACGCGCTGGCCGGTGGCCTTGCGGATCGCCGGCTGCACCTTGTTGCACCAGAACGACCAGTAGTCTTCCCATTTGGTCGGGATGTCGCTCTGCTTGAAGCCGGCCTGCTCCAGCATGTCCTGCCAGATCTGGACGTGCATGCTCTGCTGCTTCAGCGGAAAGCCGTAATAGGCCTTCTTCTTGGCGACGTCGTTATAGAGCAGCGCGGTTTCCAGCGTGTTCGGCGCGAACGCGGACTTCATCGGCAGCAGGATGTCGCCGAGATCCTCGAGCTTGCCCTCATAGGCCCATTTGCCCTGCGCCTGCACGTCATAGCTGTCGGAATAGGCGACATCGGGCACGGTGCCGGAATCCAGCGCCGCCACCGTCTTCGGGATCATGTCCTGAATGGCGTATTGCGACAGTTCGACCTTGATGCCGGTCTTGGCCTCGAACTTCTTGATCGCCTCCAAAAGTGCGTCGTCCTCGGACTTGTAAAAGCCCTTGCCGAACCAGACGGTGATGGTTTTTTGCTGGGCCAGCGCGGGTGCGGTGGCGTAAAACAGCCCGACGGCTGCGACCGCGAGTGAAAGCCCACCTAGTTTCTTGGATATCACGTTGTTCTCCCTGAAAACGCCGGCTTGTTAACCGGTTGGATAAAACACTTAGCCCATGCGCGCGACGCGATCCAGATGGGGCAAGGCAGACTTCTGTAGGGGGACATTCCGGGCGCAAATGCGGCAAACCACACGGTTGCGCCTCGGCATTTGGTTCAATCATTTTGGTTCAATCATTTGCGCCCTCGGATACCGAAAGCCGGGGGAGAACGGCGCGAACCCGCGATCTCGCGGCGCGATGCGCCCGAGGCTTGACCGAAGCTCTCGCCCAACGAGGGCGCAGGGAAGACCGGGTGCGCGCTGCACCCGCGGTCTCGTGTGCAATGTGCACAAAGAAGTGCGCACACGAGCATACAGGTCCAGCGGAGAGCATCCGGCCTTCCCTGCGCAATGGCTTTACGGCTTATGCCGTGCTCTCCCCGGAGACGAATTCCTCTTGCCTCCGTCATCGACGAATTAGCGGTCGATCGAAACCCGGTTGGGCTCGAACAACCTCCGCCGATTTAGCACCAGCCACGGGTGCCAGGACCACACGGTTTTGCCGTACGCAGCTTCCTTCACCAAACCATTCGACCAGCCATATGCGACCAGCCAAAGTTTTGGCGGAGGCGTTCAAGCGCCGTTCGTCTACACGCTGTCGATCGCTCACGGAAAACCGCCCTGCGAACATGCCTGCGCGCCCAACGCTGCCGCGTCCACCGCATCCCATCCCAACGTTTCGTGACGATCGCGATACGCCCCTCGTTCAAGGGGATGAGGTGCGGGAGTTATGGGGGTGATTTGGGGGAAACGGGAAGGGGAATATTTTTTTTGGCGAGGACTGGACGAGTGAAATCAGGTTGATTTGGTTGAGCAAATTAGTTTTTTGGCGCAACGGGTCTGGGGTCGAAAACGCAGCAAGCGTAGCCCGCATGAGCGCATGCAATATGCGGGATCAAAGATAACGTCCCAGATGTTGCACGCTTGCTGCTTCCGGCGCAAAGCGGACATTTGGCGGCCGGGCGATGTCGTCTCAGTGCCCAACAGGCGACATCGCGAGATCGGCCGCCGACTGAGGCGGCCTTACTCCTCTGGGAGCGAATGCTCGAGAAAAAAACGAAGCATTTCCCTTGTTGCGTCCGGTCCTCGCGGATCAGTGTAGGACCCCGCAGGGCTGCCTCCGGACCATGCGTGTCCGGCTCCGTGGATATTCCAGTGCTCCAACATTCCGCGTCCGCTCGCGTCGCTCAGGATCGTTCGGGTATAGGCATGCCCTCCGGGTACTTTCCCGCGATGCACCTTCTTTTGTGTGCTCATCGCTCTCACAGATTGTTCAAGAATTTGACCGCCATTGTTTGGGTGCACGGTAGCGTCGCGATCGCCGTGGAAAACAATGGTTGGGACAGGTGGCCGGTCACCTAAGATTGCCTTGAGATCGGACCCGCCTTGTCGCATCGCGACAAGCGCAGAGGGAAGGTCGGTGGCAACTCCGCACGCGAGGCCAGAATGTATACCGATTGCCGCGTACAGATCGTTGTATGTCGCTCCCATGATAGCCGCGGCGGCAGCTCCGGCCGACAGTCCACCCACGTAGACGCGCTTTCGATCAACCAAATAGTCATCCATGATTTGGCGAGTGATGCCTGCGATAAGCGAGGGTTCGCCCCTGCCTCGCTGCTGGTCGGCTGTGCGAAACCAGTTCCAGCATTTCGCCTGATTTGCCTGGCTGGGCTGAGCCGGATAGACCACGAAGCAATTCTGTTCCTCCGCGAGAAAGTTCATCCTCGTGCCGGCGGCGAAATCATCCGGCGACTGAGTACAGCCGTGAAGCATGACGACCAAGGGAAGCGGCTGCTCCCGATAGCGGCTCGGGATGAAGAGCCTGTAGGCACGGCTTCCCGCGGGACTGCTGTACGTCCTTTCAATGAACCGGGCGCCCTCCGGCACGATGTCCGGCGTGGACAGCGGGGCGCGCTTCATCACACCCCGCAGTTCGATCCCAGAGCGCGCCTCTTTGCGATCCAGTAACGCGCGGGGCATGCGCGGTTGTGCGGAGGGGGCTGGCTCTAATTTCGGATGACTATCGGTCTTCTCCTCAACAGCATCGGCCTTCGCGTCAATGATGAGCGGTTTGCGTCCTGGAAGAGCGATGCGACCGTCGGTATCCGATGACGCGTCTGGCGCGCTCTCGCCGCGAAGCATGCGCTGAAGGAGCGCGGTGGCCTCAACGAGTTGGCCCGCGCGCGTGAGGCGTGTCGCCTCCCGAATTATGTCCTGGTTCAGCATCGCCTTCACCGTGTCCTGTCGGCGAGGGCGGCCTTCACGGCTGGACTGGCATGCAATGCGCCCAGCACGGAGACTGAGGCAATGGTGGCGCGAGCAAGCTCAGGCGTGACGTCTTGGGCGATGCTGGCAAGGCCCAGAACATTGATGTGCAGCATC
Organism: Bradyrhizobium sp. CSA112; assembly: GCF_029051645.1. GTDB lineage: Bacteria > Pseudomonadota > Alphaproteobacteria > Rhizobiales > Xanthobacteraceae > Bradyrhizobium. The sequence goes on along the minus strand of NZ_JAACFS010000004.1, from coordinate 181,332 downwards.
TCACCCGCTCGCCGCACGGCTTCGAGGTCCTCGCGGCTGTAGTTTCGCAGTCCGAGGTCCAGACTTTTTCGGACCGTTGACTGCTTTACGACGTCGGCATGACGTTCGAGTTGGTTCCGGATCGCTGTTCGAATGAAATCGGTGCGGTTCGAGTAGAACCCTTCCTGAACCATCAGATCGACGTGACCAAGGTCGACATAACCAAGATTGATCGTGATTTTCTCTGTTTCAGGCGGCTTGGGTCGAAGTTCCCGGACGTTAGTTGCCATAATTGCACCATCCATATAGCGTCTGTATGGATGGTATATGGATGGCCCAGATATCGTTTCAAGGGCTTGCTTATCTTGATGATGCAACAGCCGACCGTTCAGAACGAATTCGCCAACTCAATCTCCGCCTTCAGCACCGCAATCCGTCGCTCGGCTTCCCTGGCCGTCAAATCCTTCTCGAACAGTTTTGGCTGGTAGGTGCGGAGCGTTGCCAGTTGGCGGGGTGTCATTCGGGGCGTCCACCTGGTCGGGTAGGCGGGACATCGGGCAGCTCCAAAGAATCTTTGCTCGGGAGCCGACTCTTAACTTGAAATTTGTTCTTTATTTGTTCTTTATGGAGTTCAACCCTAGCGAGGTGGCCCATGGACAACAAATTGAATGAAATTCGTAGAAAAATCAGGTTCTTGCGGGCGGAGATGCTGAGTGCGGAGGATAATATCCGCAAACAGATCAACCGGGATGAGGACTGCTCGGCAGCCGCTGTTCACCTGATGTCCATGCGGGTCACCATGGTCGGCCTGATCAGCGAGCGGAACCGGCTCGGCGGCGAAGAACGGCTGCTCAACGTCGATGAGCGGCTAAAGCTGGACGTTCGCGCGGTCTGCAGGAAGCCTTCGAACGGGGCGCCGATGCGTTTTCCAGCGAAAGCCAGCCCCGGACTTGATCCGGGGTGGGGACCGGTTCGCGTCAAGGAAACGCGTCAAATCAAGAATCTAGAGCCCCGTTCCGATTTTATCGGAACGGAAAAGGCTCGAGGCCGCCGTGAGCGATGACCCGATTCAATCGCTGCGCCAACGGATCGTCGAACTGGACAAGCTCATGCGTCAGCTCGATCACTCCGGATTGGACAATGCGCGGGCGCAGCTCCTGCTCGCGCGCATGCGAGCGGAGCTGAAAGACTTCATCGACAGGGGCCAGCTATGTCCGGACCGCTCAGATGGTACGACCCCAACGCGGACAACCCGCCATGGATAAAAGCCCTGGCGGAGGTGCGCATCCGGGCGACGCGGGAAGGCTGGTGCCACGCCCACGTCCAGGCGATCATCGTTGCAATCGATCAGTATGCCGAAGCGGCGCTGGGTAACCGGAGTTACTTTCTCAACAAGCCGTATGGTGTCGGGGGTAGTCGGAGCAATGACGTCCCGTGATCGTCTGCTCAGCGCGCTTATGATTTCGACTCAGTGAATTGAGCGTGACAGTTTAGAGGGGGTTGCATGCTTGAGCGATGCGGTTACAGGGCGGCGCTTTATCTTTCAGCTTTGATAGTGGTCTTGAATTGCGGCTTTTTCCTATATTCGCAGTGGTATTTGCCACACCTCAGCTACGGCAGTGCGTTTCAAGGCCTGGAAGCGTTGATAATTTTGATAGGCCTTTGGCTGCTGAGCAGGATTGCGCGATACGCCGGCGCAGCATTGTATATTTTCTTTGCAGGGACTGTCGTCTTCGCGCTGTGGAGCTTTGCCAAACCAATGCACGTCGGCGTCGTCTGGGCGATTACGATGGCGGTCCTAAGCCTGGCTGCCGCATCGATTCTCATCTTCTCAAAGCCGTTCGCAAGAGAATTTGCTGCTGAGCGTGAAAAACGACCTCCATATAAGAAGTATCTCCTTCACGCATTCACCTTCGTGATCGTCTTTGCGGCAGCAGCCGCCACACTGATCGATATCGTCAGTCTTGTCCAACTAGCCCGTGGCATGTAGCTCGCATTCGCAGGGCGATATGCGGGAGACAAATCCCGGATGTCGCTGCCGCTCATCGGGGCTACGCGACCGCGACCAGGCTAGTTCGCCTTCGCCCCAGCCGCCCCATCCGCCGCCGCCGGCCTCGGTCCGCCACCCGTAAACCGCTCGATCACCGAGCGCACCGCATCGCGCGTCTTGCGGTCTTTCACGGCGTCCAGCAGCGGCGCTGCGCCCGGCGAGCGGCGGATCAGGCTTTCGGGATCGGGAAACACCAGCGGATCGTCCCATGGGCCCTGCACCACGAAGGGCAGTTCAAAGCCCTTGTCGCCGCTGCCGGCGGCTGAGGTCAGGCTGGCGACGCCCTTGAGGTCGTATTCGCGGCTCGGCACCGAGGCGGTGCCGGTCAGGGTCAGGCGCGTCGTCGGTCCGTCGACGCGGATATCCTCGACGGTGGCGATGCCGTCGTTGAACCGCACCGAAACCGAGAGATTGTCGTAAGGCGTCGAACCGCTGCGGAAGTTGCCGCCGCCGGACAACGGCCGCCGCTCCAGCCGCTTCAGGAGTTGCTCGACATTGAAGCCTGCGATCGCGCCATCATGACCGGTCATCGTCGCCGTGCCGTCGAGCGAGGAGGCGAGCCCGAACGGGCTCGCGCCCGACGCCACCAGCGAGAGGCCGAGATTGCCGCGGCCGGACAGTTTGGTGATGCCGAACAATTCATTGGCGCAGGCCTGCAGATCGACATCGGTGAACTGCAACTGCGCCTTGACGTCGGCCACCGTGTCCAGGCGCGCGATCCCGAACGACCCCTTGGCAATGCCGCCATACATCTGCGCTTCGCCGACCGAGAGCGCCAGCGCACCGCCGCGCAGGTTGGCGCCAAGGGCAGTGCGGCCGAGCTTGGTTCCGCCGACCGTCACCCGCGCCGCCGACAGGCGCATGTCGAGGTCGGTGGCGGAAAGCGACGTCAGGTCGAACAATTGCCTGTTCCAGTCGCGCGCGCCGCTCGCCAGCAGGCGGAAGGTCGAGATGTAGGGCGTGAAATCCAGCGCGCCGGCCGCCAGCGTTGCCTGCAGCGTCTGGCGGCCGTTATTGGCAACCGTCATCACGCCTTCGGCAACATTGCCGTCGAGCTCGACATTCACGTTCGTGAGCGCAACCGAGGCGCCGACGACATTGGCGCGGGCCCTCAACGCGAACCGGCCGAAGCCGCCGCTGCCGGGCACCGCCTGTCCCATCCAGCGCAGCGCATTGCGCAGCGACAGGCTGTCAGCGGTCACCGTGCCTTCCATCATCAGGCTGGTGCGGTTGGCGACCGAGCCGTCGAACGCGAGCTTGACGGGCGCGCTGACCAGCCGCGCTTTCAGGCCCGAGCGGTCGCGCGACAGCATCGCAACGAAGTCGCTGGCCGAGATCGATCCGTCCACGCGCTCGCCGCGCCAGTCGAACTGTCCGGTCGCCGCGAACGAGCGCGAAATCGACGGCCATGCCAGCGAGAGATCGATATCGCCAAGCTGCTCTTTGACGTTGTTGGTGGCGTCCTCGTATTTGATCACGCCGTCCTGAATTCGGATTTCAGAGAACGAGACCTGGTTCTCGGCGCCGGGCTTCATTGTGCGCGCGATCCGTTCGATGAACGGTGTCCAGTTGCTCTCGCCGCCCGCTTCCCTGACGACGCGGATGTGCGGCCGCAGCATCATGACATCTGCGATTTCAAAGCGGCGCAGCAACAGCGGCAGCAGGCGCAGGTTCGCGGTCAGCACATCGACCTGCAGCGCGGGGTCGGTGGTGCCGCCGCCCTTCAGCCCGACATTGTGAAAGGAAACGTAGCTCCCCGGAAACACCGAAACGTCGATCGCGCCTGACACGACCAGATCGAGCCCGGTGACCGCGCGGATCTGCGCCTCAACCGCCTGCCGCAGCGCGTCGCGGTTGAGGAACCAGGAGGTGCCGATCAGGGCGAGCACGGCCACGCCAAACAGCGCCGCGATCGGCATCCCGAGGCGCTTCATTCCTTGGGCCATCGTCAATGACATATCCGGATCTGGCTAAACCGAACTCGGGTTGCTGCTACAGGGACTTGTTGATTAAGGGTCTATCTTGATCAGGGCGGGCGGCGCACTGGTAAGCCCGTGCCAACCCACGCAACTTGAAGGGTTTTCTTGACGCTTTCAAGGCCGACTACGCCGGTTCCTGGGTGGAGATCACAGGCCTTTACAGCCCGCTCCGCCCAAAACCCGTACGATTCCGGATGCGACCAGAAGCCCCTGGATGCCCGGCCTTGGAATTCCATGACAGCCTTGGGCCGGCTTGCTAGTATTTCCTTATTGCTCATTGTGAATATTTACTGGGGGTCATTAAATGTCCTCGCATACTAATTCTCGCCTGCGTTTTAGGCCTGCCAACTTCCTTGCAATCCAAGCCGCTACGTCAAGATGGGTCATCGCGACGGCGGTGCTTGCGGTAACCGCGCCGGCGGCGCAGGCGCTCAGCGTCGAGGCCGCCCAGGAAAGCTGCCGGATGACGGTCGGCCGGCCGATCGTTCAGGCCTGCATGCGAGCCTCCGGCGGGGCGGGAAACTTGGAAGCATGTCGTGCCAAGGCTTTCTCCCCAGTCCGCGCCTGTGTGATGGCCGCCCTGGACAAGGCCAATGGCCGCGCCAATGTCGCGGTCGCCATTCCGACCGAAGCCGCACCGAAAGTTGCTCCCGGCAGCGCGCTGCCCGCTGGATTCGTCGCGCCGCCGAGAACGATCACCGATATCACCGCGATCCTGGACAGCGAGAAAGCCGATCTCAAGACGATCGAGGAGCTGAAGGCCGAGGCAGACGCAAAGCCGACCGGCAAGGAATCGCGCGAAGATCTCGCGCAATTTTATTTCGATCGCGGCAACGCCAGGGCACAACTCGGCCGGCTCGCCGATTCCATCGCCGACGCGAACAAGGCCATTGAAGTCGGACGTGGGGCGGTTTCCGCCCTCTTGATGGGAAGGTTGATTTCGCTCGCTGCCCAGCAATACTCCGCGGCCGGCGATCCCAAGAAGGCCTTTGAACTGTATCAGCGGCTGCTTCGCGAGACATCCAACCAGAAGGGGGCCAGGGGGTTCCTGTACGGCGCCAACCGCGCGATTGCGGGATTCCTGATCCAGATGGGCGATATCGCGCAGGCGGAGGCCTACCTGCGCCGCAGCCAGCCGCAGATTCAGGAATTCCGGACCACCGGCCATCCGGTCAAGCGGGAGGCCTACAATAACTACGGCCAGAACTGGGAGGCCGAAATCGAGCTCGGCCGCGCCATGCTGTTCGAAGCGCGGGGGCAATTCCGCGAGGCCGAGGCCTCGTTCAAACTTGGCGAACTGCGCAGGCGAGCCGGGATCAAAGGCCTGTTAGGTTCAGAGCATCCGCCTTCCGAGTCCAGCCTCGTGCTCGCTGTTGACTTTACCGTACTCAGCCAAGCTCGCGTGAAGGCGCGGCAGGGACGGTTCGCGGAGGCCGAGGTCGACGCCCGCCGTGCGCTGCTGTCGCAGTTGAAAAATCAGGGCAAGTACAGTCCCGTCACGCCACGCTTCATCGGGGGGCTGGCCGACATTCTCGTCGGGCAGGGCCGCTACGTCGAAGCAGAGCAACTGGCGCGGGTATCCCTGGAGATCGCCCGGACCGTTGGCGTCGCGGAAGATTCTCTCTCGAATGTGCAGTTGTTGTCGCAGCTCGGCGGCATCCTGAATCTGCAGCGCAAGGGCCGGGATGCGATCGCGGTCTTTGCGCAGATCGACAATGCGATCGCGAAGTGGGAGCCGGCGCGGCGAGAGGCTTTCGAACTCAACGGCGGGCGGATTTCCTCGCTCTATGCCTCTGGGCAGCTCGAGGCCGGCATCGCGGCGGCCGAACAGCTTGTGAAGAAGCAGATTTCCCGCGTCGGCGAAAATCATTTCGATACCGCCTCGGCCCGCGGTACGCTGGCGATCGGCCTGATGCGGGCCGGACGCGACCAGGACGCGATCCGCGAATTCAGGGCGGCGATTCCGATCCTGATGGCTTCCTCGCGCGAGAACGCCGATGACGACAATACAACCGCGGTTGCGGCGCGCAGCCAGCGCCTGCAGGGCATCGTCGAGGCGTATCTGAACATGCTGGCGCGGGAGAAGAATGCATCCGGCGATGTCGGCACTGAGACCTTCAGCCTTGCCGATGCCATTCGCGGCCGCTCCGTGCAGCAGGCGCTGGCGGCATCGAGTGCGCGTGCCTCCGCCAAGGATCCGGCGCTGGCCGAACTGGTGCGGAAAGAACAGGACCTCGGCAAGCAGGTGAATGCGCAGCTCGGAACGCTCACCAACGTGTTGTCGCTGCCGTCGCACGAGCGGGACGAGAAAGGCGTTCAGGCGATCAATGCGTCGATCAACGCCCTGCGCGCCGATCGCACCAAGGCGCGGCAGGAAATCAGCCGGCGCTTCCCGGCCTATGCCGACCTGATCTCGCCAAAGCCGCCATCGGTCGAGCAGATCAAGGCCACACTGGCCGACGGCGAGGCCATGCTGTCATTCTATTTCGGACAGACCAGCAGCTTCGTCTGGGCGGTTCCGAAGAACGGCCCGGTCGCGTTCGCCGCGATCAAGGCGACAAGCGGCGATCTCGAGAGCAAGGTTCGCAAGCTGCGCGAGGCGCTGGAGCCGCAGGCGGCGATGATCTCGGACATTCCGCCGTTCGATCTCAAGCTCGCGCATGAGCTCTATTCGCTGCTGCTGCAGCCGGTCGAGAGCGGATGGAAGCCAGCCAGGAACCTGATCCTGGTGACCAATGGCGCGCTCGGCCTGCTGCCATTGTCGCTGTTGCCAACGGCGCCGGCCGAGATCCGCAGCGACGACGATCCGCTGTTTGCAAGCTACAAGGATGTGCCGTGGCTGGCGCGGACGCACGCGGTCACGACCGTGCCTTCGGCCGCGGCGCTGCGCACCTTGCGTCAACTGCCGCCGGGCAAGCCGGGCCGCGGCGAACTGATCGCGTTCGGCGATCCTTACTTCAGCAAGGAACAGGAAGCCGAGGCTGACAACGCCGACAAGGTCAGGGTCGCCGATGCTTCCGGCAACACGACGCGAGGCGGTCCGTTGAAGCGGCGCAACAGCCCGAAACTCGATGGCGTCGACAGCGCCGAACTGGCGATGTTGCCGCGGCTGCCCGATACGTCGGACGAGTTGAAATCGATCGCGCTGGCGCTGCAGGCCGATCCCTCGAAAGTCCTCAACCTAGGCAAGCAGGCCAGCGAGCAGGCGGTCAAGACGATGGATCTTTCGGGTTTCAAGGTGCTGGCGTTCGCCACCCATGGCCTCGTGCCCGGCGAGCTGAACGGCCTGTCGCAGCCGGCGCTGGCGCTGTCATCGCCCACCGTCACCGGCGGCGAGGGCGACGGCCTGCTGACGATGGAGGAAATCCTTGGGCTGAAGCTCGACGCCGACTGGGTCGTGCTATCGGCGTGCAACACCGGTACCGGCGCGGGCGCCGGCGCCGAAGCCGCCTCAGGCCTCGGCCGCGCGTTTTTCTACGCCGGCACCCGCGCGCTGCTGGTGACCAACTGGTCCGTCCATTCGCAGTCGGCGCGTAAACTGGTGACCGATCTGTTCAGGCGCCAAGCGCAGGATCCGAAATTGACGCGGGGCGAAGCGCTGCGGCAGGCGATGATGGCTCTGGCGGACGGCCCCGGCTACGCTGGTGCCGACGGCAAGACCGAATTCGCCTACGGGCATCCGTTGTTTTGGGCGCCGTACACCATCATCGGCGATGGCGGCGTGAGATAATGTTGAAGGGCAGGGGGAGAACGATCGTGCGTATCTGCGGCTTGGGGCTTCTGTTGGGAAGTATTGCGGTTATCGCCGCCGGAGCGATGCCGGCGGAAGCGGCGCAGGTTTTGATCACGGCCGAGGAAGCCGCGCTGCCGCCGCCGAAAGGCGCGGTGGCGGCCGAGCGGCGCGGAATCACGCGGGGACCCAAGGTCGATCTCCTGACCGGCGGCGGGCAGCTCCGGTCTCCGATGCGGCTTCAGCTCAAATTCGAACCCTATGGCGGGGCGAAGATCGATCCGGATTCGGTCAAGATGACCTATCTGCGGACCCCGAACGTCGATCTCACGTCGCGGGTCAAATCCTTCGCTGGGCCGCGCGGGATTGATATGCCGGAGGTCGAACTGCCGGCTGGCGAGCACATGGTGCGGGTCGACGTCAAGGACACCGACGGGCGTGTCGGGACTACGAGCTTCATCCTGAAAGTCGTCCCCTGAGCGCCGCCTGTCCATACTGCGCGAGGGAAAATCCACCCGAAGCGCTGGCGTGCGGCTCCTGCTCGCGGGAGATCGCGGTGCCGGAGTCGCTGATGGCGGAGCGTAACGAATTGGCGCGCAAGCGCGACACGCTGCGGCTCGAACTGGAGCGGGCGAAGAGCGAACTCGAGGCGCTCAGGCGCCGCAGAAAAAATCGGTCAGCCTGATGGAATGCCCGTTCTGCGCCGAAACGATCAAGGATGAGGCGGTCGTCTGCAAACATTGCTCGCGGGATCTGCGGATCGTACGCCCTGTCATCATCGAGATCGAGAAAATCGTCATCGAACTCGACGCCCTGCAGCGTGAACTCGATCGGACCAATGCGCGCATCGAGCGGATTCGTTCCCCCTTGCGATACTACGGCGTTCATTCGCTCGCCTATGTCCTGATCCCGGTCATCCTGCTGGTGGCCGCTCACATCCTCATCACCATCATCCTGGACATTACCCCGCTCTATCTCCGGCTGGCTTCGGTAATCATTCCGCTGCCGTTCGGCTTCCTGATTCATTCGCATCTGAAAATCGGGTGGCGCGGCGCCATTGCGGTCGGGTTTTTGACGGCAGCGATCGCCGTGACATGCATGCTCACCGTGACCGGCATCAACGACAATGTTCCGGTCGTGCCCGGGCCCTGGGTCGAATGGCGAGAGGTGATCGAATATACCGCCAGCATCGCGCTGGCTTTCGTGACCGGCAACATTCTCGGCTTCTTGATTGTCGATGTGCTGCCGAAAACGGTGACGCAGGGCGGCGGCAAGCCCAACCCGCTCGCCTACAAGGCTGCAGGCCTGCTCGTCGGTCGGCATGTCGGCCCGGAGCACCTGCGCCGCCGCGCTCGCATCATTCAGGACCTGATGACGGCGGCCGGGCCCATGGTGGGTATCGTGGGGACCGCGGCCGGGTCCCTGTATGCCGGTCTGAAGGGCGTTATTGGCGGCTGAGCGCATTGACGCACCGCGAAAAATTCGCCTAATAATCCCGACAATGCCGGCATTCGGCCGTTCCCTCCATCAGGTCAAACATCCATGAACAAGGTTTACCCTGACGCCAAATCGGCACTCGATGGCGTCCTCAAGGACGGCATGATGATCATGTCGGGCGGTTTCGGTCTGTGCGGTATCGCCGAAACCCTGTCGGACGCGATCCGCGATTCCGGCGTCAAGAATCTGACGGTTGTCTCCAACAATGCCGGCGTGGACGGCATCGGCCTGAGCCGGCTCCTGGAAACGCGGCAGATCAAAAAGATGATCTCGTCCTATGTCGGCGAGAACAAGCTGTTTGCCCAGCAATACCTTGCCGGCGAGCTGGAACTCGAATTCAACCCGCAGGGCACGCTGGCCGAGCGCATCCGCGCCGGCGGCGCCGGTATCCCGGCCTTCTACACCAAGACCGGCGTCGGTACGCTGATCGCCGAAGGCAAGGAAGTGAAGGAATTCGACGGCGAGAAATACATCATGGAGCGCGGCCTGTTCGCGGACCTCGCCATCGTTCATGCCTGGAAGGGCGACACCGCCGGCAACCTGATCTATCGCAAGACCGCGCGCAATTTTAACCCGATGATGGCAACCGCCGCCAAGATCACGGTGGCCGAGGTCGAGCATCTGGTTCCCGCCGGCGAACTCAATCCCGACCACATCCACACCCCCGGCATTTTCGTCAAACGCATCATCGAGGTCGGCGCCGGCAAGAAGCGGATCGAGTTCCGCAACACCCGCCCGCGGCCCGCCGCTTAGCGAATGGTCCGGAAAAGTGGAAGCCGGTTTTCCGATCAGATTATGCGCCAACTATAATTACGCGACACAGGAGAACTGACATGGCCTGGACACGTGAACAGATGGCCGCTCGTGCCGCGAAAGAGTTGCGCGACGGCTATTACGTCAATCTCGGCATCGGCATTCCGACGCTGGTCTCGAACTACATCCCCGAGGGCATGGACGTGAACCTGCAGAGCGAGAACGGCATGCTCGGCATGGGCCCGTTCCCCTATGAGGATGAGGTGGACGCCGACCTTATCAATGCCGGCAAGCAGACGGTCAGCGAATTGCCGTCGACCAGCTATTTCTCCTCGGCCGATTCCTTCGGCATGGTGCGCGGCGGGCATATCGATCTGTCGATCCTCGGCGCAATGCAGGTGGCGCAGAACGGCGACCTCGCCAACTGGATGATCCCCGGCAAGATGGTGAAGGGCATGGGCGGCGCGATGGATCTCGTCGCCGGCGTCAAGCGCGTCGTCGTCGTGATGGAGCACTCCGCCAAGGACGGCCCAAAACTTCTGAAGAAGTGCAGCCTGCCGCTGACCGGCGAGCACGTCGTCGACATGGTGGTGACCGATCTCGCCGTCTTCACCATAGACAAGCACGGCAAGGACGGCATGGCGCTGATCGAGCTCGCCGACGGCGTCACGCTGGACGAGGTGAAGGCGAAGACCGAAGCCGAGTTCCGCGTCGCGCTGAAGAATGCCTGACATGATGGCGGGGCGGTCGCGACCTGCGATCCGTCCAGCGCGTCTCGACGACGCAAGCTTCATTGCCCGCAATATCCTGTCCTCGCAGCGCGGCCCGTTCCCGCGCGGTTGGTTCGACATCGCGCTTGGCTGGGACGAGCCGCAATGCCTTGCGTTCGTAGAATGCATCGCGATCGCGCCAACGCAATCGTGGTGGCACATCACCCAATTCATCGTCGCTGAAGTCGAGGGTGAGCCGGCGGCATCGCTCTGCGCGCTGCCCGCTGAAGGCACCGAGGCCGCCGCGCGGGCGGCGATCCAGGAGGTGGCGACCGCGATAGGGATGAGCGCCACCGATCTGAAGGCGATTCTCCGGCGTGGCGCCTATGGAGCGAATTGCTGGGTGCAGGGCGGTGAGGGCGACTGGCTGATCGAGCATGTCGCGACGCTGCCGGAGTATCGCGGCCGCGGGCTGGTGCAGGCGCTGATCGATCACGCGCTGGCCAAAGGCAGGGCGGCAGGGTTCGAGCAGGCCTCGATCTCGTTTCTGATCGGCAACGAGGCGGCCGAGCGCTGTTATGCCAAAGCCGGCTTCGCATTCGCCGAAGAGAAACGCGATCCCGCGTTCGAAGCGATCACGGGCTCGCCGGGCTTCCGCCGCTTTGCGCGCGCGATGTGAGGCAGTCTCGTAGGGTGGGCAAAGGCGCGCTTGCGCCGTGCCCACCATCTATCCTCGATCTCGATCCTGAATGGTGGGCACGCTGCGCTTTGCCCACCCTACAACTGTTGTCGTCCCTGCGAACGCAGGGACCCATACTCCGCGGCCTTTCTTTTTTGGGCGCTGGAGCCAGTTGCCTTCGTAACAACAACGGCCGGTGGTTATGGGTCCCTGCGTTCGCAGGGACGACGAGAGTGTCGTTCAACCTACGCCGGCCCGCTCGGGATGTCCGAAAACCGTGTCAGCCACGCTACCGGGCCGATGCTGGCGGCGACGATCAACAGCGCCGCGAGCGCGCCTTCCTCGAAGCTGCCGCGGCTGGCGTACTGGTAGATCGAGGTTGCCAGCGTTTCGACGTTGAGCGGCCGCAGCAGCAGCGTCGCCGGCAACTCTTTCAGGCAATCCACGAACACCACGATGACGGCACCGACCATGGCGGGGCGCAGCAGCGGCAGATGGATCAGCCGCATCGTCGTGGTCTGGCCGGCGCCAACCGCGCGTGCGCTGTCGTCGTAGTCGCGCGGAATCCGCTCAAAGCCTGCCTTGATGAATCCGGTCGGCACCGCCAGAAACCGGATCACATAGGCGATGACAACGGCGGCGCCGGAGCCGACGATGATCAGTCCCGGAAGCGAACGTCCGAGCCATCCGGCGAGCGTGTTCAGCGCGTTGTCGATGGCGAGCACCGGCGCAAGCAGCCCGAGCGCCAGCACCAGCCCGGGCAAGGTGTAGCCGGTCTGTGCGATGTTCATCGCGACGAAGCGCAGCGTATTCGGCCGCCAGCGCCAGGCCAGGATGGTCGCAAATCCCAGCAGCAGCGCGGTCAGCGTCGCAAGGCTCGCGAACGCGACCGAGTTGAAGGCATCGCGCCACAGCGCCATGTCGAAATTCGCAAACAGCCCGCGCTTGAAACTCTGATGCGCGAGATACAAAAGCGGCACCAGAAATCCGAGGCAGACGGGCAGCAGGCAGGCGGCCAAGGCGCAAGCGCCCTTGAGGCCGGTGAGCGAGGTCCGTTGCGTGAGCCGCGGGCTTTCGGCGGAAAATTCCGTCGTGACATTGCGTCGGCCGTAACGCTCGATCGCGATCAGCCCGGCCACGATGGCGAGCATGAAGCAGGACAGCTGCGCCGCGCCGGCAAGGCTGCCGCGGTTGAGCCAGGTGGTGAATACCGACACCGTGAGCGTGCGGACGCCGAGATATTCGCTGGCGCCGATGTCGTTCAGTGTTTCCAGCGACACCAGCGCAACGCCGACCGCCAGCGCCGGCCGCGCCATCGGCAGCGAGACGCGCCAGAAAGTGGTCCAGCGGCCGGCGCCAAGCGTCTTCGCGGCCTCGGCGAACTCCGCGCTCTGGAACTGGAACATCGTGCGCGCTGAAAGATAGACGTAAGGGTAAAGCACCAGCGCGATCACGATGATGGCGCCGGGCAGCGAGCGCAGATTGGGAAGCACGCGCACCGCATCCTGCAACGGAAGCCAGAGCGCGAGCGTCCGGTGGACCAGGCCCAGCGGCTCGAACAGGTCGACATAGACGTAGGCCGCGAGGTAGGTGGGGATCGCGAGCGGCAGCGGCAGCAGCCATAGCAGCATTTGCCGGCCGCGGAATTCATGCAGCGAGACCGCCCACGCCGTGCCGGTGCCGATCGCAAGCGACAGGGCGCCGACGCCGCCGAGCAGGAGTGTAGTGTCAAGAAGCGTGCGCGGCAGCACGTAATCGATGAGGTGCGGCCAGACGTCGGGCGCGGGCTGCATCGCCAGCGCAATGATGGAAATGACGGGCGCTGCGACGAGAATGGCGGTGGCAACCGCGATGGCCGCGGCGATGCGGCCCGAGCGCGTGACGGGACTCACGTCCGCACACGTCGGCGAGATGAGCCGAGGTTTATCCGCTTCCGCAGGTGAGCTCCCTCCCCCCTTGCGGGGGAGGGCGGGGGAGAGGGGTAGCCACGAGCGACACTGCCCGTGTGGCTTACCCCTCTCCCTAACCCTCCCCCGCAAGGGGGGAGGGGACGCAGTTGTGTACGGCGCGCGATCACGGTTCTAATGCTTCGCCGACGGTCGCGATCAATTATCGAATCCGACCTTGTCCACCAGCGTCGAGGCCGCCTTGCGGTTGGCGGCGATCTTGGCGATCGGCAGCGGATCGGCTGTGAGCTTGCCGTAACCCGCAATCGTCGGGTTGACGGCGACGCCTGATCGAACCGGGTATTCGTAATTGGAATCGGCGTAGATCTGTTGCGCCTTGTCACCGACGAGCCACTCGATCAGCTTGACGCCGTTGGCCTTGTTCGGCGCGTTCTTCGCCAGGAGGACGCCGGAGAGATTGACGTGGGTGCCGCCGCCTTCGAAGGTCGGCAGGATCACCTTGGTGGCTTCCGCCCACGGCTTCTTCTCGGGGTCGTTGTTCATCATCAGCGCCCAGTAATAGGTATTGCCGATGCCGATGTCGCACTTGCCGGCCGCGACGTCGCGCGCGGCTTCGCGGTCGCCGCCGGAGGGTTTCTGCGCCAGGTTGGCCTTCACGCCCTTCAGCCATTCCTCGGCTTTGGCCTCGCCGTACTTGGCCGTGTAGGCCGCGAACAGGCCGTTGTTGTAGATGTGCTGGCCGGAGCGGATGCAGATCTTGCCCTTCCATTTGGGGTCGGCGAGCTCTTCGTAGGTGATCTTGTCCTGCTTGACGCGATCCTTCGAGGCGTAGATCACCCGCGCGCGCATGGAGATGCCGGCCCAGTGGCCGTCGGGATCGCGATATTGCGCCGGAACGATCTCGTCGATCACCACCGACTTGATCGGCTGGGTGACGCCGGCCTTCACGGCGTCGTCGAGGCGGCCGATGTCGACCGTCAGCAGCACGTCGGCGGGGCTGTTGGCGCCTTCGGTCTTCATGCGCTGCTCGAGCCCCGAGCTCGCCGAGACGACGTTGACCTTGATGCCGGTGTCCTTGGTGAAGGCGTCGAACAGCGGCTGGATCAGCTTGGCTTCGCGATAGGTGTAGACGTTGACTTCGCCGTCGGCGGACGCCGGCGACGCTCCAAACGCGGTGAAACAAAGCAACGCTGCGGTTGCGGCGGTAGCGCGAAAGTTCATCATGAAAGCTGCCCGGCAGATGGTTGAGGTGCCGATTTCAGTAGCGCAGCGACCACCGTGCCGTCAGCGACCGGATGTCGCGAACGGCTTCATTTAGAGCGATTCCAGTATCTGATTTAGAGTGATTCCAAATGTGGCGGGCTTCCGGGGCCGGAAGCAAGCGGTCACGGGCAATCAACGGGTGCGATCGAAATCAACAGCGGCGGTGTTGCCGCCGCTGACGATGATCGCAATTCGTTCGTCCGCACTGGGCTTGTACGCGCCCGACAGGATCGCGGAAAACGCAGCCGCGCCACCCGGCTCTGCCACGATGCGCAGGGCGCGCCAAAGCGTCGCCTGTGCGTCGGCTATTGCGGGGTCGGAAACCAGCACCGTTTGTCGGGCGTATTTCCGGACGATCGGAAAAACCCGTTCACCCACGCGTCTCGGCGCCAGTGAATCCGCCGCCAACCCGCCGGCCTCCGCATCGATCGGACGGCCGGCCTCAAAAGCCCGCGTCAGCGTCGGCGATGCAAGCGGCTCGACGCCGACTACCTTGATACGGCCGGCGTACCAGGCGGCAAGTCCTGCGACCAGTCCGCCGCCGCCCACCGACACCAGCAGCGTATCGATATCTGGCGCCTGGCCGGCGAGCTCGAGGCCGAGCGTTCCCTGTCCCATGATGGTTTCGTTCTGGTCGAAGGCCGGCACCGGCAATGCGCCGGTTTGTTGCGCCCATGCCTCGCTGGCGGCGAGTGCATCGGCATAACGCTCGCCCTCGATCGTGAGGTCGGCGCCGTAGTCCCTGATACGCTGCACCTTCGCCGGCGAAGAGACGCTGGGAACGAAGATCTTGGCCGGCTTGCCGAGCTTCATCGCCGCATAGGCGACGGCCGCGCCATGGTTGCCGCCGGACGCCGCCACCACGCCGGCCTTCGGCACGTCGCGGGTCAGCAAATTGGCGAAAGCGCCGCGCGCCTTAAACGAGCCGGAATGCTGCAGAAGCTCGAGCTTGAGCGTGAGGGGATGGCCGGGAAGACCGAACTCGGCGCCATCGAGCTCGACCACCGGCGTCCGCCGGATAAAGGGCCGGATCAGCCGCTCGCATCGCGCGATCATTTCCGACGTTACGGCATCCGCTGACGCATCCATTGCAACGCACTCCCAAGCAAGATCGAACAAGGCGAAATCGAACAGGGCGAAATCGATAAGCCCAAGCCGAGACGGGCCCGATTGACAGAAATTAGTCATTTAGCTAATTAGCAATATGGCTTCTTTCGAGGATGACGTCGAGTCTGCTTTTCGCGCGCTCGCCAGCGATCGCCGGCTGTTGATCCTGGAATGGCTGAAACGTCCTCGGGCGCATTTTCGTCCGCAGATCGACGGCGACCTTGTCAAGGACGGGGTCTGCGGTGTCTTGATTGCCGAGAAGCTCGGGGTCAGCCAGCCCACCGTGAGCGAGCATCTGAAGATATTGTCGCAGGCGGGATTGGTAAGCGCCAAGCGCGTCAAGCAGTGGACATTCTACAAGCGCGATGAAGCGCGCATCGCCAAGCTGAAAGCCGCCATGCTCGAAAAGATCTGATGCTCGGTCGTGGGCTGCGCCAGCGCGCGCCGACGCTGGGCGCTCCGTGCTGACATTTTGAGCAGCGAAGCGCACCTTATCCGTTCGACCTTGGCATCATGAGTGCCTAGTCTCGGCTGAAGCGGAGATGATGCCAATGCGCGCGGTACTGGACTATTGCACCGGAGGAGTGGAACGGGAGGTGCCGGCCGGCACGATTCTCATTCACGAGGGCGGCAAGACCGGGCATCTGTTTGTCCTGATTCGGGGGCGGCTGGAAGTCGTCAAGGGCGACAGCGTCGTGGCCGTCCTCAGCGAGCCGGGGGCGATGCTCGGCGAAATGTCGGTGCTGCTCCAGCAGCCCCATACGGCAACCGTGCGCGCGGCTTCCGATTCAGTGGTCTATGAGTTCGACGATGCCGCGGCGTTCCTGCGTGACCAGCCGGCGGTGGCGCTGTTGATCGCGCGGTTGCTGGCGCAGCGCCTCAATGTCGCGACCACCTATCTCGCCGATCTCATGCATCAGTATGGCGACCACGGTAACCATCTCTCGATGGTCGGCGAACTCCTGCAGAGCATGATCAACCTGCCGCCGTCGCAGGTCTCGCCAGGCTCGGATCGGCAATCCGACCCAAGGATGTAAGCCAGGCCGGCGGGTTCTCGATTCCCGCCGCCGGCCGCAGCAAGGGCGCGCACAGGTCGATACGTTGCGCTTCGCCGGCCGCAATCCAGAACGCCGCACCCTCATCGAAGTCGAGCACGATGCAGACCGGCGGACGGCCGTGCTGCAGGCCGGCATTGAATACCCAGGTCGTGCCGATGCGGTCGAACCACGAGCCGTCGGCGATGAAAGGCGATTGATGGACGTGGCCTGAGATCACCATGGACGGTTGGTACTGTGCGATCCATTGCACCAACTCGACATCGCCGAAGAACCGCTTGCCGCCCCAGCTCGTCGGCGAATTTGCCGGCGGCGCATGATGCACCCAGATCCAGCGCTGCGCCCGTTCCGCCGCAGCGTCGCGAAGCTGGGCTTCGATACGGCCCTTGACCAGCGGCCCGTCCCACCACGGACAAACGGTGAAGCGCGTATCGCCGACGGTGAGGCTGTCGCCGTCGCAGGCGACGCCGAGTTCACGGACCTCGCCGACCCAGCGCGCGATCTTTTCGCCTTCCGCGCTGCGCTCGTCGAGGTCGTGATTGCCGGAGCAGAGAATGACGCGCGTCACCTGGGACAGCAGCGACAGATATTTCTTCACCACCAGAATCTGCGCGCGGAAATCGACGAACGATCCGACGTCGAGCGCGTCGCCGGCGAAAATGACGACGTCGAATTGCGGCGCTGCCGCAAGCAGCCAGTCAAACTGCGGCAATGAATAATGTAAATCGGCAACGACCAGGCAACGCATAAGAATCAAATCCAAAATGCCCGGAAAACAGGCGATCCGCAGGCGGATGCACTCAGGCAGACTGGATTCGAGCAAGAATTGTGCCGACCCTGATGTTCAGACGGGATCGCTCCCCCGCTGAAAGGATCAGGGCGCGCACCCATAAATCGAGCTTGATGGCTACTCGATGTCCGATATGCGCCGATGGCGGACCAAATGCCGCATCTCAGCGAAACGACGCTAAGTGCCAAAATCGGAAGTTCGAGCCTTTTCTCCAAAGCAGTCGTTCTCGCCCGCCCGCGATCGATTGACCGGCTTGGCGTGATCGGCGGAGACAAGTTGTATGATGTCCTATCGACTGCCGCAAACAAGGAAAGGTACGAATGTTCATGAGCCCGTTTAATTTTGCCGCCGGTCAACCAGGGCGTTAGGAGGCGGCATGAATCGCCTGAGATACCTCACGATTGCCGCAGTTTTGGCAACCGTTCATTTATTGTTGGCGTTGAGTTCTCTTCTCGTCAGTTTTTCCTTGGGAATGGGGCGCTTCGACTCGGGTGGCGATATGAGCCAACTCGAAAGTTTGGCCACGGCGCTTTCGGACACGCTCCTTTCGCCCATCTCACACGTCCAAACCAAGGGGTTATCGTCCCCGCTACAGTGGGCGGTCGTTCTTGGAAACAGCATTCTTTGGGGTGCTGTTCTTGCAGTGCCAGTATGGGGATTGGCGCGACTGGTGAGGGGTAAACGTGCTGCCTTCTAACAACGCATTCGAGCGGACCGTGAAGCATCGTGGGCCGCGTCTGACCGCGGCACAGCGGTGGTGGCCGGCCGCTCAACTCGGTCGTTGGGCGACAACATGAGAATGTTCTTGTCTAGACTGTTGATGGTAATGAAACTTATCGTGCCCGCCCTCTACATCGCGGGAGCAATAGTGATCTGGCTGGATTTTTTTAGATCGAACCCTGATGGCCTTGCCAATATTTGGATTGCAATCTACACGTTTCCAATTGCCATAATCGGCACCTTTCTACTGCAAGGCGAATTCCCATATGTGCCTGGCCGCTACTATGAAGCGCACGCCCTCTACTTCTGGCCAAGTGTTGCCCTTCTCGCTCTTGCATTATTTTTCATTTTCCATGCCTTGCAGAAAATCGTCCATCCCGTCGCTCCAATGGACGCGCAAAAAGCCCCGCGCCACTGAACTCATTCGTTAATCGACCCGAACGTCTGCTTTTCAATTGTCCGACCAGCGGCTTTGGGTCATTCGCTACAGCGGCGACCCAGCGGCAAGTTCAGCCATGTCCGCTGCGACGTCGAACGCGGAAGTCAATTCAAACTCGCCTCAATCCGAATTTGGCTGCGCGCCAATGAGTCCACGCCCTAATCCTCGCTCGCCCTGAACCGGTCGAGACCCTTCAGCACGAAGGGCGCCAATAGCGCGATCAGTGCAATGCCAAGCAGCGTCGCCGACATCGGGCTTTGCAGCAGCACCAGGGGATCGCCGAGGCTGATCGCGAGCGCCCGGCGCAACTGGCTTTCGGCGATGGGACCCAGGATGAGACCGACCACAACAGGCGCGATCGGAAAATCGAACCGGCGCATCAGAAAGCCCAGCACGCCAAAACCTGCCAGCATCGACAGCTCGACGACCGAGGGTTTTGCCGCGATGGTGCCCATGGTCGCGAACACGAGAATGCCGGCGTACAGCCACGGCTGCGGGATCGCGAGCAGTTTCACCCACAGGCCGACCAGCGGCAGATTGAGAACCAGCAGCATGACGTTGGCGATGAACAGGCTGGCGATCAGGCCCCACACCAGATCTGGCCGCTCGGCAAACAGCAGCGGTCCGGGATTCAGGCCGTATTGCTGGAAGCCCGCCAGCATCATCGCCGCCGTGGCCGAGGTAGGCAGCCCGAGCGTCAGCAGCGGGACCAGGGTGCCGGCGGCGGAGGCGTTGTTGGCGGCTTCCGGTCCCGCGACGCCCTCGATCGCGCCCTTGCCGAATTCCTCCGGATGTTTCGACAGCCGCCTCTCGGTGGAATAGGACAGGAATGTCGGAATTTCGGCGCCGCCGGCCGGCAGCGCGCCGATCGGAAAACCGAACATCGTTCCGCGCAGCCATGCCTTCCACGACCGCTTCCAGTCTTCCATCGTCATCCACAGCGAGCCGCGCACCGGCTCGATCTTCTCCTCGGCGTGATGGCGCCGCGAGGCGACGTAGAGCGCTTCGCCGACGGCGAACAGGCCGACCGCGAGCGTCGTCACTTCGACGCCGTCGAGCAGCTCGGGGATGCCGAACGCAAGCCGCGCCTGGCCGGTGAGCTTGTCGATGCCGACAAGCCCGAGCGTCAGCCCGATGAACAGGCTGGTCAGTCCGCGGATTGGCGAATCCCCGAAGGTTGCCGACACCGTGACAAAGGCCACGCACATCAACGCGAAATAATCTTCAGGCCCGAAGCGTACCGCGAAATCGACCAGCCACGGCGCCAGAAAGGCGAGGCCGATGGTCGCGAGCGTGCCCGCGACGAACGAACCGATCGCCGCGGTCGCAAGCGCCGGACCGCCGCGCCCGGCCTTGGCCATCTTGTTGCCCTCGAGCGCGGTCGCCATCGATGCGCTCTCGCCGGGCGTGTTGATCAGGATAGCGGTGGTCGATCCGCCGTACATGCCGCCGTAATAAATTCCGGCGAACATGATCAGCGAGCCGCCGGGATCGAGCTTGTAGGTCACCGGCAACAGCAAGGCGACGGTGAGCGCCGGACCGATGCCGGGCAGCACGCCGACCGCAGTGCCGAGGAACACGCCGACCAGCGCGTAGAGCAGGTTCATCGGCTGCACGGCGACAGCCATGCCATGCGCGAGCGCGGCGAAAGTTTCCATTACAGCAGTCTTTCCAGAGGCCCGGCGGGGAGGCTCAACGTCAGCAGCCGATCGAAAGCGAGATAGATCAAGGTGCTCATCACGACGGCGATGGCGGAGTCGGCGAGGATGGCGCGTCGTCCGAAGGCTGCCGAGGTGGTGACGAACAATGCCGAGGTCGCAAGGATGAAGCCGCCGCCGAGGCCGATGATGGCGATCAGCAGCACCAGCCCGCCGAAGATCAAAAGTACCGCCCTGGGGTCGGCACTCTCGCGCGGCGGCAGGTCACCGCGCAGCGCGTCGATCAGATTGCCGATCGCGAGAAGGCCAAGCCCGATGGCGATGACGACCGGCATCACCTCGGGCCCCATGCCGTACATCGTGGTCGCCGGCAGTTGACGCGAGTCCCATACCAGCACCGCGGCAAGTGCTGCGAGCGCGAGCGCAATGACGACGCCGGCACGATCGACGCGCCGCGCCGCCGGCCCCCGCGGAAGGTCCGTCATGATTTGACGAGGCCGACCGACTTCAAGACGTCAGTGACGCGCGTCGTTTCTTTCTTCAGGAAATCCGTGAACGCATCGCCGCCGAGATAGGCGTCATCCCAGCCCTTCTGCTTGAGGATATCTTTCCAGGCGTCGGACTTGACCATCTTCTCGACCGCATCGCTCAGGGTCTTGCGCTGTTCCGGCGTGATGCCGGGAGGCGCGACGACCGAGCGCCAGTTGGCGAGCACGAGGTCGATGCCTTGCTCCTTGAAGGTCGGAATGTCGCTGCCGGCGATGCGGTTCTCCGACGTCACGCCGAGCGCGCGCAGTTTGCCTGACTTGATCTGGCCTTCGTACTCGCTCAGTCCGGAAATGCCGGCAGTGACTTTGCCGCCGAGAATCGCCGCCAGCGACTCGCCGCCTCCGGAAAACGGGATGTAGTTGATCTTCTTCGCGTCGGCGCCGATCGTGCCCGCAAACAGCGCCGCCATCACATGGTCGACGCCGCCGGCCGAGCCGCCGGCAAAGGTCACTTTCGCGATATCGGCCTTCACGGCGGCGGCGAGATCCTGCGCCGTCTTGATCGGTGAATTCGCCGGCACCACGATCACCTGGATTTCCTCGGTCAGCCGCGCAATCGGCGTCACCTGTTCGAGCGTCACCGGCGACTTGTTCATGGCGAGCGCGCCCACCATGACGAAGCCGTTCACCATCATCTGGTTGCCGTCGCCCTTGGCGCCGTTGACGAACTGCGCGATGCCGACGCTGCCGCCGGCGCCGGCAACGTTCGTCACCTGGACGCTGCGGGCGATCTTGGCGGCGACCAGCGCCTGCTGCATCGAGCGGGCGGTTTGATCCCAGCCGCCGCCGGGTGCGGCGGGCGCCATTATCTTGAGCTCGAGCTGCTGCGCGAGGGCAGGGCCGCCTGCTGCAAGGGTCAGCGCGACGACCGCGCCGAACAGGCGCGTATGAAACGGGATCATGGGATTTCCTCCAGGCTCACACAGAGCTGTGTGTCAATTCGCCGCATATCAGCCGGAAAAGGCGTCGCTGTCCAGAAGGACCTATAGTTGTCCGAACCGGATCCGGAAAATTTCGCTACGGCTTTGAAGCGCGCGCACCTTTCGCCTTCGGCATTTGCCTTGAGCGAAAGTGAAGCGCCAATTGCGCGGCACACGTTCGAAGAGGAGCCGTGCTTTGCTTGGCCTTGGCCTGGGCGATAGCGCCTGAATAAGACGCAATGACGAAGGTGGCCAAGGCCTCGGCGTCGAAAGCGCCGGCGAAATCCGCCCGCAGTTTGTCGGCAATCACCTTGCGCCAATTGTCATAGATGCCCTCGATCGCCTCTCGAAATTCGGAATCTGCCGCGCAAAGCTCAAGCGCCAGATTGTTGAGTGGGCATCCCAGAATGGTCCTGGACCGATCGAGGCTTGATGCGATCTGCTCGAACGCCGTGCGTATCCCTTCCTCCGCGCCGCGTGCGGACCTGACCGGCTCGAGCCAATGCTTGTCGACGGCTTGTGCGACGCGCTCCTGGATGACGTTGAGCGCAAGGGCCTTCTTCGTGGGGAAATGATGGTGGAGGGCGCCCGCTGTCACACCGGCTGCGCGAACAATGTCATGCGTGCTGGTCGAGTGATAGCCACGCTTCTGGAAGGCGTCTGCTGTTGCATCCAGGATGCGTTTTCTCACTCCGGCGGGATCGTTGGTTCGCGAGCGGCCGCTGGCCGGCTTTTTGGTCATGAAGGACTCCCACCGCTGTCGGCATAGAGCTATCTATCGAATTGACAAAAACAGGGCAACCTGTTTGTTTTAGCGTAATGTGATGGTTGTAGAGTGGGGAAAATCGATGCCCGAGAATGTTCGATCCGATCAAGAAGCGCATCAAAGCAGCAACCGCAAAATCCGGCTGTTCTCCGGCCCCCTGAGCATGTTCGGCGCAAAGGTCCAGATCGCGGCGCATGAGAAGAACATCGATTTCGAACTGGTCATGGTCCCCTTCACCATGAAGGAGGGTTACGCGCCAAAGCATCCGGAAGTGCTGCGCATCAATCCGAAACGACAGGTCCCCGTGCTGATCGACGGTGACCTCGAGATATTCGATTCCACCCAGATCTTCGAGTATCTTGAAGACATCAAGCCGCAGCCTGCGCTGTGGCCTGCGACGTCTGCAGCACGGGCCTGGTCTCGCCGGCTGGAGCATGAGTCGGATGAGGTCTATTTTCCTCATATCATCAAGTTGATGCAGCTCTGGAAGACGCCGCTCGATCCCGCCGCAGAGCTCGCGCGCGCTGGCGCTGCCGCCTATTATCGAACAATGGAGAGCGTGCTTGATGAGCGCGAGTTTCTCGGCGGCGCGTATTCGTTTGCCGATATCGCGTTCTATATGGCCCAGCTGTTCGGCGCGCGCTGGGGCGCCGACATGACCAGCGAAACGCCGAGGCTTCTGCAATGGCGGCAGCGCATGACGGCATGACCGGCCGTCCTCAAGGTCGTCGGACCGATGGCCGATTACTTGCGCGGCCAGGGTCTCAGCGTTCCGGCATTTCTTCCGTCAAAAGCGACGTGATCGATGCCGCGGGCACGCGCCTTGGAGCATGATGATTTTTGGTTAGATCGACTTGGCCGCAGACGCGCTTCACCTCTCCCGCTTGCGGGGTGGAGACGAGCGAAGCTCGCTCTTAGGTCGGCGCGAAGCGCCGGGGGGCTCTCTCCACTCGGGCAGTGTCGCCCGCGGAGATACCCCCGCCCCAGCCCTCCCCCGCAAGCGGGAGAGGGAGCGCACCTTCTTCGTGGTCGCAATCAAATCATGCTTTAGTTCGGTCAGGCCCGCGCGATCGCGTGCGGAAACACGATCTCGATCAGCGTGCCGGAACGGCCGCCGGTCTTGATCTGGAATCTGGCGCGATTGGCTTCGACAAGGGCCTTGGTCAGCGACAGGCTGAAGCTCGAACTCTCGGCCTGATCCGACGGCGCCCGCGTGCGGAACGGCTCGAGCGCGGCGGCGACCTCATTATCGTTGAGGCCGTGGCCGGTGTCGCGGACCCGCAGCATCACCTCGCCGAAATCGGACAAAGCGGTCGAAACGATGACCTGTCCGCCGGCATTGGCGAGATGGATCGAATTGCCGATCAGGTTGAGCGTGATCTGGCGCAGCGCCCGCGCATCCGCGACCACTGATGGCAGCGTGTGCGCCAGCGACGTGCGGATGATGATGCGCTCGCGGTTGGCCTGCGGCTGCAGCACCGCGACGCAGCTTTCGACCAGCTCGTTGAGGTTCTGGTTGGTAAAGGCGAGATCGAGCTTGCCGGTTTCGATCCTTGATAGATCGAGCAGGTCGTTGATGATGGCGACCACGCGTTCGCCGGAGGCGCGAATGTCCTTCATGTATTCGAGGTAGCGCTCGTTGCCGAGCGCGCCGAAACGCTCGCCGATCATCACTTCGGAAAAGCCGATGATGGCGTTCAGCGGCGTGCGCACCTCGTGGCTGATCCGCGCCAGCACGTCGGCCTTGGCATTGGTTGCGCGTTCGGCCAGCCGCCGCGCCTCGCGCAATTCGCTCTCGGTCTTCCTGGCGTGCGACAGATCGCGGAACACCGCGAAGAAATTCGGGCCGTCGGGGCGGGTGCGGCCCATGGTCATCGACAGCGGGATGATGCCGCCCCTGCTTTCGCGGCCCAGCACCTCGCGCCCGTGATCGAGCAGGCTGGCGACGCCGGACGCCTTGATGCCGGCGAGATATTCGAACACGCCGTGCTGGCTTTCGAGCGCAAAGAGATCGGCGAGATTACGTCGCGCGAGTTCGTCGCCGTCATGGCCGAACAGCGCTTCGGCACTGCGGTTGGCCGCATTGATGTTGCCCTCGGCGTCGAACATCAGGATGCCTTCGGCCGTGGTGTCGAGGATGGCGGCGAGGTCTTCGGCGTTGGCATGGCCGACGTCAGGCGGTTCGGAAGTGTCAGGCTCCGGTTCAAAGACGTCAGGCGCCGATGCCGGCTCGGCTCGCGCGATGGCGGCCGCGATCGCCGCGCCTTCATGGCGCGTGCCCGAGAAGATCAAGGCGAGGGCGGAATCGCCGTCCCATGAAATGGTGTAGAGGCGGGCGTCGGCGGCCGATGATTGCGCATCGGCATCCCCAGGCAGGCTAGCGGAAATCGTCACCGGTCTGCCGGTGTCCGATGTCGAGGAGGCGTTGGAGGCGCCGGGTTCGACGTAGAGCGCGTCGAGGCCGCCGGCATCTTCCAGCGCATGCAGGGTCGGATAGCCCATCTGCGTCAGGAAGGCCGGGTTGGCATACAGCAGCCGGTCGAGCCGGTAGATCAGGATGCCGACGGGCAGAAGATCGAGCAGCGCCTTGTCGCGCGCGGTTTCGCCGCGGGCGGGCGGCTCGGGCTGCGCAAGCCACTCCGGCGGCGCGTGAGCCGCTTCGCGTGCAGGCGATGCGGCCAGCGGTTCGAAGATGGTTTCGCCGGTGGCGTCCAGCTCATTGCCGTTCTCGGTGTCGAGCCGCGCCGACAATTGCCGCGCGAGTTCGTCGAAGGCGCTGTTTTCAACCGGCGTCAGCGATTGCGGCCTGGCCTCGCCGGGGACACGGAACGGCACGACGTTCTGGAGTGGGTCGGCCGGCAATTCCGTTGCGGTTTCAGTCACCGCGTCCTTGTCGCTTTCCTTGGCGCTTTCCTTGGCGCTTTCTTGCGCGCTTTCCTCAACACTTTCCTCGAGGCTTTGCTGGTTTTCCTCTAGGCTTTCCTTGGGAGGTTCCACGGGCGTTTCCAAATCTCTTTGATGTGAAGTCTCGGCCGCAATCGGTTCAGGCAATTGGTCTGATGAAGGCGATGCAACGCCGGTCGGATCGGGAGATGGCGCGGCGGGCGATTCTTGCGGCGTCTCTTGCGGCGCTGCCACCTCGCCGGACAATTCCGCCAAGCGCAGCGCGGCGAGCCGCGCCAAACGATCGAAATCGCGGCAGACGCCAAAGCCGCGATAGCCGATGAAATTCCGCGCCCCATCGAAGATAGGCAAGCCGGACAGTTCGACCGGCAACGTATCGCCGCCATCGACCGGCCAGTTCAGCGTGATGCCGTTCCAGGTGGCGCCCGTCGCAAATGCCTGCATCATCCGGCCGGTGGGATCGAATCCGAAGGTCTCGGCGATCTCGCGCCAGGGCCGGCCGAAAACGGCCGTGGTGCGCGGGCCCATCAAGCCGGTGAATTCGTCGGTGCCGAGCGAGAAGCGGCCTTCAGGGTCCATCTGCCAGGTGAAGCGCAGCGGCAGGCGGCGCGCGTGCTGGCCGGAAAATGCTTCGAGCCCAAATGCTTCGAGCCCAAATGCTTCGAGCGAAGAGAATGGCGCGCGGAAAGTGGTTTCGGCCGCAGGCGGCTCCTCCGTGACCGCAGGTTCCTCGGCAGCGGCAGGCTCGGCAAAAGCGTCGAACAGCGCGAACTCCGCGGGCGCTTCGCCCGATTGCGCCGGCTGTTCGTAATCGGGAGGCGGTTGCAGAGCGACCGGTTCCTCCATGACGGGCTTGACAGGCGCGCTTGGCTGCGAGGCTGGCGCTGCTGGGATGTCTGGCCGCATCTCGTTGCCGGGCAGCGCATGCGCCTGTGCCGGTCGCGGCGCGATCAGCGCGATGTTGCCGGCGGCGATCAGAACACCGTGGCTGCCATTGGGAAAGTCGAACCGCGAACAGCCGCAGGTCGCAAGCCCGCCGGGCGCAGCGCCAAATCCCTGCAAGCGCTCCAGCCGGATGGCGCCGTTTGCGATCAACCGGCCCGCGAGCCGCGCGATCTGCCGCCGGTGCCGGTCAGCCGGTCCGAAGGTTCTTTCGGCAAGGGCTGCGGCACTGGCTGCGCCGAACACGCGGGCGCCGGCGGGATTGGCCCACAGGATCCGCCTGCCGTCGGCCGTCCACAACCATGCGGGCAGGGGGCTCGCAGCATAGGCCGCCAATCGCGGATCGCGGATCACCCCAGGCTGAAATTCCGCGTCATTCATCGCAACTACAGCACCGTCCGTCGCCAAACCGGCAGCTAAACCAATGACAGCCT
Source organism: Bradyrhizobium sp. CSA112 (assembly GCF_029051645.1). Lineage (GTDB taxonomy): Bacteria > Pseudomonadota > Alphaproteobacteria > Rhizobiales > Xanthobacteraceae > Bradyrhizobium. The sequence goes on along the minus strand of NZ_JAACFS010000004.1, from coordinate 154,502 downwards.
TCAAACCAATGACAGCCTTAATGAATCGTTACTATCGCAAGCGCTGCGCGGCAGGTCCACGGCCCGGCCGGGCGCACCTCACTAAAGCCGAGGATAACATTAACCCGGTTGAACCCTTGGCCCTCTCGCCGCGTTGGGTGGTTGTAACCGGCCAAGGCCGACGACGGGGAACTTCCCCGGCTGCCGTATCGTTCCGGCGGGGCGCCTTGGCGGGATCTGGACACCAATCCCTGCCAACACAAAGGGAGCGCACCATGAGCGAAGTGCGAGACCGTTTTGAGATACCCAAGGAAATGCGGTCGATGGCGGAGGCAAGCTTCGAGCAAGCCCGTCAGGCTTTTGAGAAATTCGTCGCCTCCGCGCAGGCTGCCGCCGGCTCGATCGAGGAGCGCAATGCCACAGTTCGCGCCGGTGCCAAGGAGATCAGCGGCAAGGCGATCGCCAATGCCGAAAGGAATGTGCAGACTTCCCTCGACCACGCGCAATCGCTGCTGAAAGCCAAGGATGTGGCCGAAGTGACGCGGCTGCACAGCGAATATGTGCAAGGCTTGATGCGGTCGCTGGCCGAGCAGGCCAGCGAGATGGGCCAGGCCGTCACCAAGGCCGCCCTGGACGCGGCGAAGCCGAAAACCTGACCTGCCGCCCTGGCAGGGTACAACCAATGGGAAATCTGGGCTGCACGTGCACCCGGTGTGCGGTGGCATGTGGCATCGCACCAGAGATTGCATTGCGTTGCACAAATTTGACATGATATGGGTGCTTATTAGGCGAGCCCGTGGATGGGCACTTCCGTGAGTGCGTGTGTAAGTGATCCCTTCGGCGTCTCGGCCGATTGCCCGCCCGGCGTCCGCAAGGGGAACATCGTTTAACCCCATTGTGAAGGATGCAAGCCTTGACCAGCTCCACCGATCCCTTCTCTGCCTCCATCATTCCCTTCGAAGTCCCCGAGCAGATGCGTGCGCTCGCTGAAAAGGGCGTTTCGCAGGCCCGCGACAGCTACGCCAAGTTCAAGGATGCGGCCGAAACCCATAACGGCACCATCGAGGCCGTGTTCACCTCGGCCAGCAAGGGCACCAGTGCGTACACCGCCAAGCTGATCGAGTTCTTCAAGGCCAACACCTCTGCCGAGCTGGATTTCGCGCAGGAGCTGTTCGGCGTGAAGACGCCGGCCGCCGCGCTGGAGCTGTGGACCTCGCATGCCCGCAAGCAGTACGAGACCTTCACCGCCCAGGCCAAGGAGCTCACCGAGCTCGGCCAGAAGGTCGCGACCGAGACCGTCGAACCGATCAAGGCTTCCGCCTCGAAGTTCTACAAGCCGGCCGCCTGACCGCTCCGGGATTGATGACGAAAAGCCCGGGTGGGTCGACCCGGGCTTTTTGCTGCCGGCAACGATTTTACCGGCTGCCGGACCGGCCCGAGGCTCCCGGCGATTGAACGCAAAACGCCTTGCGGACGACTACAATCAGTCACTCCGCGGCCTTGCCAAAGCGAGGCGTTGCACCTAGTTTCCGGCCCATTCGCAGGCCCCCTTTGGAAGGGGCCCCGCGCAGGATGCAGTTGTAGCTCAGTTGGTTAGAGCGCCTGTCTGTGGAACAGGAGGTCGGTGGTTCGAGCCCACCCAACTGTACCATCTTTCATTCCGCCCCAGCTCTCTCCGGCCTGCCGGGCGCATTTCAGGCCGGATCCCGAGCCGGCCGCGGCCGGGCCCGTGGGCCGGCCGACGGTCATTCGGCCCGCAACGCCGCGCAAGGCCGTGAGCGCCAAGTCGCGCAAAACCAAAAAGCCGGCGAAACGCGCGACCTGACGGCGCGGGCGACCTGACGGCGCGGGCGGCCTGACGGCGCGGGCGGCCTGACGCGCATTACGAAATTTCAAGGTTCCTACGCGGCAGACTGACGCCTTGTTTACGCCGTCTGCAATGAACATCTGCTTTGGGCAAGAGGAGAGGGTTCATTGAGCGCACATCAAAAGGAGCTCGACCGGCATTTTGCCTGGTTTGAGAAAAAGCTGCCACCGGGGCCGGCGAAGTTCGTTAGCTGGGTACGCAAGCCGACATCGATCTACGTCCGTATTCCGCTCGCGTTTCTGTTGGTTGTCGGCGGCTTTCTCAGCTTCCTGCCAGTGCTCGGACTCTGGATGCTGCCGCTCGGCCTCCTTTTGTTCGCGCAGGACGTGCCGCCGCTGCAGAAGCCGATGGCGCAAGGGCTCGGATGGATCGAGCGCAAGTGGCTCGAACGTGAGCGTGCAAGACTCGAACGCGAGCGCGCAAAAAGCGCGCAATGAGCCAATTAGGGCGGCCTTTCAAGGCTGTCCTGCAAGGCGGCCTTGCCGATTCCCGTTCGGTCACCGGGGTCGCACGGTGTGACTCAAAAACCAGCCTTCTTGGCAATTAAGTGGCTTCATCGCGGCACACGATAAATTTTTCTTTCACGAATCACCGCGCTGATTCATTTTCAGCTTCTGGGGTCAACCGGAGGCCAAGGTATGAACGTAATTGTTTTCGCATCACGTAAGGGGGGCTCGGGAAAGAGTACCCTGGCTGCTCACCTCGCTGCCCATGTTCACAAGGCAACGAAGCCCATCCTTCTGGTCGATGCCGACCCGCAGGGATCGCTTACTCTCTGGCATAAATTGCGCGGCACCAACGAGCCGCCGATCAAGGCCGCGGTGAATTCCGTCAGCGGCATCGTCGCTGCCGCCAAGCGCGACGGCATCGAATGGGTGTTCATCGACACGCCGCCTAACCTGTCGGCCGTCGTCGACGACGCGATCCGCAACGCCACGATGGTGATCATCCCGGCGCGGCCGGGCGTGTTCGACGTCAACGCGGTACAGGAAACGATTCAGACCTGCCGCTCGGCGCGCAAGCCCTACGCGGTCGTGGTCAACGGCGCACCTGCCGAGCGTGACGGCGCCGAGAGCCGCATCGTCACTATTGCACGCGAAGCCCTGGCGAAATTCCGTGCGCCGGTGTGGAGCGGCCAGATCACCAATCGCGCCGATCTGATCATGGCGCTGAGTCAGGGCGAAGGCGCCCGCGAATATTACGCCGAAGGCCGCGCTGCGGCGGAGATCGCCAGGCTGTGGGGCGCGATCGAACGTTCGATCAAGGCGATCCGCGGAACGGCTTCGGCATCGGGCGCCATGCACAAGCAGGCGGCGTAACACGCCGCTTTCTTTTCCGGGACTGACAAAGACGCGCGGCGCTCCGCGCGTTTTTCTTTTTTGTGAACTATTGTCTCCGTCATTCCGGGATGGTGCGTTAGCACCAGACCCGGAATCTCGAGATTCCGGGTTCGATGCTTCGCATCGCCCCGGAATGACAGCTTCCCTTACGCCACCATCAGCACGTAGAGCACGACGACCGGCGACAGCGTCAGGATCACCGACCAGATACCGACGGCCCAGAGAATGTCTTCGGTGCTGAAGCCTTGTTGTTTAGAAATGGTATTGTTGTTTTCGAAATGCACGACGCGCCCCCGCGTTTTTTGTTGCTCCTGACATCTTGGTTACGCGATCGGTTTTAAGAACCCGGTTGCGATTTCGTTTGCATTTGACCACACGTGCTACCACGGATTAACCACCGCGATAGCCTGGTTAACGCCTGGTGACTGCATGGCGTCAAAGTCGAGCGAAGGCTTGTCCGCAACGTTAGAATTTTATGCGTATGGACCTCCTCTCAGAAAAACAACGGGGGGATACCAATGGCCGCGCACGGCAAGAAATTTCCGATCGGCGAGTACGCCCAGAGCACGCATGACGTCCTGCTGGCGTCGTCATTTGCTGTCTGGGCGATGCTGCTCGGCTTTGCTCCCGTGATGACCTATCGCGTGCTGGTCAGCTAGGCAGCTTGCTCTCTTTGCGCCGTTCAGGCCCGCCGCAGCAGCGGCGGCCTGCACCGCTCGATTTCCTCGTTCAGCAACGCCGCCAGTTCCGCGCTCACTTCCACCATCGGCAGGCGAACCTCGGCGCTGTCGATCAGTCCGCCGCGCGCCAGCCAATACTTCGCGGGTGCCGGGCTCGGCTCGGCGAACAACAGCCGGGTCAGAACAGAAATTGCCTTCCAGCACGCGCGCGCGCCATCGCGGTCGCCCTGCTTCAACAGCGTCTGTACCGATGCGAAGGCCTCGGTCTCCAGATGCGCCGACAGCAGGATCGCGCCGTCGGCGCCGTCGGTGAGCGCTTCGTGATACAGCGCGTCTTCACCGGTCAGCACGCGAAAACCGGGCGGCCGTCTGCTTAAGAAATCGATCGACTGCGCACGGTCGGCGCTGCAATCCTTCATGCCGACGATGTTCGGGTGCGCAGCGAGCTGCAGCAACGTCTCGTTGGTGAGGCTGACGCCGGTCCGGTAGGGAATGTTGTAAAGCGCGATCGGCCGTGAGGCGTGATCGGCAAGCGCGGTGAAATGCTGCACCAGGCCGCGCTGCGACGGCCGGATGTAATAGGGGCTTGCGATCAGATAGCCGTCGATCGGCCAGGCCGCCGTCTCGTCCAGCGCATCCATCATCTTCGCGGTCGAGGCGCCGGACAGGCCGAGCAGGATCGGCATGTGGCGCCCGATGCCCAACAGCTCGCTGCGCGTCACCGTCACCAGCCGCTCGAGCTCGCCCGCGCGGAGCGACATGCCTTCGCCCGATGTCGCCGCGAGAATGAAGCCGTCGACCGGGCGAGCCGCATAGTGCCCGACGAGCCGGCGTAACGACACTTCGTCGAGTTCGCCATCGCGAAACGGCGTGATGAGCGGCAGCCACAGGCCCTGCAAGCGGCTTGCTAGATCGGTTGTCGAATGGTCAGTCATCGTTCCATCTCCTCATGGGGTAAGCCGGAGACGGGACCAATAAAAAAACCCCGTCCAAACGGCGGGGCTTTTCGGGATCGCGGGTTGCGGCAGTCTAGTGCGCGCGTCGATCTCGGGTCCCCAGGTGGGGACCTTTTTTCGACGACAAAGCTGCGCACGAACTCGTGATCATTTGCGGATCATGGTTGTGGAGGGCCTCGATGTCAATCAGCGCAGCGACATGATGTGTCGATGAAAAAGAAAAAGCCTTGGGTATGAAAAAGACCTGGGTATGAAAAAGACCTGGGTATGAAAAAGACTTGGGCACAAAAAAAAGCCGGGCCCGAAAGAGCCCGGCTTGAGGTATTGGCCACGTGAGGCCGACACAATCACCTTCCAAGAGGGATTACTGAACCGCCGCGCCACTGGAGGAGGAGGACATATGCGCGACGCGGCCGCTCAGCATTTGAGCACTATGATCCCCATCAGTGGCTTGCAGCAACCGTCCGAGCCGCATGTCAGTCATGCGGTGGGCGGGCCCTCTATAAAATCGGCTAATTCGGAAAAGCGGGACGATGAAACGTCACTCCGCTCATAGAGCGTGATGACTTTTCTTCGAGTGTCATCCCGCTCTATCTCTTTGATTTGAGCATGATCTTTTCGGAAAACCGGTACCCGCTTTGCGCTGACGCCCGCCCTTCGGATCCGGATCATGCTCTATGAGGGCCAGCGCTGCGCCTTGCTCACCACGAAATCGCGGAACACCTGCACGCGAGCGACGGTCTTCAACTCTTCGGGATAGACGAAGTAGGTGTCGATCGCGATCGAGTCGGTTTCGCCGAAGAGCTGCACCAGGCGGTTGTTTTCCTCGACCAGATAGTCGGGCAGGGCGGCGATGCCGAGCCCCTGCTGGCAAGCGCGGACCAGCCCTAAGATATTATTCACCTTGAAATAGGCTTCGCGCGGGCCCGAGCCGTTGCGGCCGGCGTCGATCAGCCAGCTCCGGTTCTGCAGATGCGGCGGAACCTGCGCATCGCCCAGCATGATGATGCGGTGCGAGTCGAGGTCGTCGAGCGTCCGCGGCGTGCCGAAGCGCTTGATGTATTCGGGCGAGCAATAGGCATGGAAGCCGATCGAGAACAGCTTGCGCTGGATCAGGTCGGGCTGGGTCGGCTTGCGGGTCCGGATCGCTACGTCAGCTTCGCGCATCGACAGGTCGAGATCCTCGTCGGTGACGATCAGCGAGATGCGGATGTCAGGATAGAGCGCGGTGAACTCGTCGAGCCGCGGGATCAGCCAGTTGATGCCGAGCGCCGGCGGCGTCGTGATCTTGAGGTCGCCGCTCGGCCGCTCGCGGCTGTCGGTCAGCTTGGCGCGCGCCGCCTGCAACTGCATGAACACGTCATGCGCGGTGCGGAACAGCAGGTCGCCCTGTTCGGTGAGGATCAGCCCGCGCGCGTGGCGGTGGAACAGCGACACCGCGAGCTCCTGCTCCAGCGCGCTGACCTGTCGCGATACCGCCGACTGCGAAAGCCCGAGTTGCTCGCCGGCATGGGTGAAGCTTCCCGCTTCCGCCGCCGCGTGAAAGACTTTCAGCTTGTCCCAATCCATGTCCGTTGATCCGTTGCGCATTCGAGGCATGATTATTCTGCCGCCGCGCGATCGCTCGCGCGCAAAGCCAGGAAACGTTCGGCCTCGAGGGCCGCCATGCAGCCGAGGCCGGCCGCCGTGACCGCCTGCCGGTAGGTTTCGTCAGCCACGTCGCCGGCAGCGAACAGGCCGGGGATCGAGGTGGCGGTCGAGTTCGGCGCCACCTCGACATAGCCGGATGGTTTCAGCTTGATCTGGCCTTTGACGAGGTCGGTTGCCGGCGCGTGGCCGATGGCGATGAAGACACCGTCCGCCGGCACTTCTGTACGTGTGCCGGTCTTGACGTTCTTCAGCCGCACATGGGTGACCTTGCTTGGGTTCTCGACGCCGCAGATTTCGTCGATCGCTGAGTCCCAGACCACCTTGATCTTGGGGTTCTTGAACAGGCGATCCTGCAGGATGCGCTCGGCGCGGAAATGATCGCGGCGATGCACGATCGTCACCTGCGAGGCGAAGTTGGTCAGGAACAGCGCTTCCTCGACCGCGGTGTTGCCGCCGCCGACCACGATCACTTCCTTGCCGCGGTAGAAGAAGCCGTCGCAGGTCGCGCAGGCCGAGACGCCAAAGCCCTTGAATTTTTCTTCGGAGGGGATGCCGAGCCAGCGCGCCTGCGCGCCGGTCGCGAGCACCACCGTCTCGGCGAGATAGACATCGCCGGAGTCGCAGGTCAGGCGGAACGGCCGCTGCCCGAGTTCGAGCTTGTTGACGTGGTCGGTGACGATCTTGGTGCCGACATGCGCCGCCTGCTTCTCCATCTGCTCCATCAGCCAGGGCCCCTGGATGACGTCGGCGAAGCCCGGATAGTTTTCCACGTCGGTGGTGATGGTGAGTTGTCCGCCGGGCTGGATGCCCTGGATCAGCACCGGCTCAAGCATCGCGCGCGCCGCGTAGATCGCCGCGGTGTAACCGGCGGGGCCGGAACCGATAATGACGACCTTGGCATGGATAGGCGCGGGCATCGGCGGATCCCTCTCTTATTCGGGGGTTTGTTCGTGACTTAAGCAGAAAGCGCCTGGAAGGACGTCGCGACGGCGCTGAAAGTGTCAAATCCAAGTCTAAGATATCTGGGTAGCTATGCAAGAATTGCAATTCATCCCAGCGAATTTTCCCCGGAACAGAAGTAATAATCGGAAATGTGGCGATGCACGCGCAATAAAATTGCGCAATCCGCGCGGCGTGCGCTAAAGAGTTGCCAGCAGCCGGCTTAAGCGCAGCAAAAATTAGGGAACCCGACGCGCGTGTCGAAGAATCTTGACGAAATCGACCTCAGAATTCTCGCCGAAATCCAGGCCGATGGCCGAATCACCAATGTGGAACTGGCCAAACGCGTCGGTATTTCGCCGCCCCCCTGCCTGCGCCGGGTCCGCACCCTGGAGGAGGAAGGCTATATCCAGGGCTATCGCGGCCTCCTGGATCCGCGCCGGCTCGGCTTCGACGTCACCGTGTTTGCTTCCGTTCATCTGTCGAGCCAGGCGGATGCGGATTTGCGCGCGTTCGAGGAATTCGTCCGCGCCGAGCCCTTGGTGCGGGAATGCTGGATGTTGTCGGGCGAGGTGGATTTCATCCTCAAATGCGTCGCGCCCGACATGGCGACGTTTCAGGATTTCGTCACGCACCTGACCGCGGCGCCGCACGTTCGCAATGTGCGGACGTCGCTGGTGCTGCACAATTCGAAATATGAAGCGGCGGTGCCGCTCGATGCGAAGGTGGCGGGGTGAGTTCGTAGGTCATTCCGGGGCGATGCGAAGCATCGAACCCGGAATCTCGAGATTCCGGGTTCGCGTCTTCGACGCGCCCCGGAATGACGTTGAGTGAAGGCGCTCGCTTCAGCTCACTTCTTCCGCATCATGGCGTCGAGGCTGTACGGTCCGCCGCCTGCAGTCGAAAGATAAAGGCAGGCGAAGCAGAACAGGATCGCGAGCGTGCCGCCGTTGATGAGCGGAAAAAAGCTCCTCGGCGCATGACCGATGAAATAGGCAAAGGCCATCTCGCCGGCAAGAATGAAGGCGACGGGCCGCGTGAGCAGTCCGAGCAGCAAAAGCCCGCCCAGAATCAACTCAAGCGCACCGGCGACTCCCGGTAGCGACATCAATTGCACCTTGTTGAGGAAGGCGTAAGCGTTACCCTCCGGAATTGTCGGAAACTTCAGAATCTTCGCGACACCGTACTGAAACAGCAGAAGCCCGGTGATGAAACGAAACAGGCTCAGCGCCGTCGGCTGCCATTTCGCGAGCATCTTGTCGATTTGGTCCATGTCATCGTCCCCCTTGTTTGGCACGCTAGAACTTAGCGTGACCAGATTACACAGTGTTGGCAGATCGCGTGTGATGCTGACACAACACCCCTGAAATTGAATCATTCCCGTCGCGCGTCACCGTGTGGCAAAGGGTTGCCGTGATTGCAGCGCAGCAAGTACTTCAGGCGACACACCAGAGCCCGCCTCTGCGCGCCTTGCCGAATGAACAATGCACGCTTAGTTATATTGCATAACCAATTACAAAAATTGCGTACGACGGAAGCCTGCCGCGCCGCCACTCACAATCCTGTCAGCAGGGCGGCAACAAAAAAGCCGCGTCGAAACGCGGCTTTGTCGCAACAGTAACTTGCAGGTGACTAGCGCCACTCGACCTTGGTGATCTCGTAGGCCTTGGCGCCGCCGGGCGCCACGACTTCCACGGTCGAGCCTTTTTTCTTGCCGATCAGGGCGCGGGCGAGCGGCGAGGTGATGGAGATGCGGCCCTTCTTGGCGTCGGCCTCGACTTCGCCGACGATCTGCCACACGGCTTTCTTCTCGGTGTCCTCATCGATCAGCGTGACGGTGGCGCCGAACTTGACGGTGTCGCCGGAGAGCTTCGAGATGTCGATAATGTCGGCGCGCGCGAGCTTGTCTTCGAGCTCGGCGATGCGGCCTTCATTGTGCGATTGCTCTTCCTTGGCGGCGTGATATTCCGCGTTCTCCGAAAGGTCGCCATGCGAGCGCGCCTCGGCGATGTGTTCGATGATGCGCGGACGCTCCACCGACTGGCGCTGCTTCAACTCGACCTCCAGGGCGGCATAGCCACCCGCTGTCATCGGAACCTTTTCCATCATCTTTTCCGTCCTTCCATCGTGCGAGCCGCCCGGGGCGTCGTGCGCACGAGGCATTTTTTAGATTTCGATTCGGGCTTTCATGGCCCAATGCGAGCCCGCCAGCCTATTGATTTTCGGCCCGTTCAAGGGCCGATTCATCCAGGCGCGCGGGTGAGTTCCGGCCATACGGCTTTGTTACCAATCGTTTAGCGGGCATTTGCGCCCGACTAACGATCAGTTTTCGGAAAAGTAACTCTGCAGCGTGCGGACCTCAAGGTCCCCGCCCAGATAGGCGCGGATGCCCTGGGCGGCCGCCACAGCACCCGAAAGAGTGGTGTAATACGGCACTTTATGCAAGAGGGCAGCCCGCCGTAGCGAACGGCTGTCGGCCAGCGCCTGCGGCCCTTCGGTCGTGTTGAAGACGAGATGGATGTCGCCATTGGTGATGGCGTCGACGATGTGCGGCCGTCCTTCCAGCACCTTGTTGACCTTTTCCGTCGGAATGCCCTTGTCGGTCAGGAAGCGCTGGGTGCCCGATGTGCCCATCACCTTGAAGCCCAGCGAGTGCAGCAACCGGACAGCCTCCGCGATGCGGTGCTTGTCGGTCTCGCGCACCGAGACGAATACGGTGCCCTTGCGCGGCACGCGGGTGCCGCCGCCGAGCTGGCTCTTGGCAAAGGCAATCTCGAACGAGCGGTCGATGCCCATGACTTCGCCGGTCGATCGCATCTCCGGACCGAGCACGGTGTCGACGCCGGGAAAGCGCGCGAAGGGGAAGACAGACTCTTTCACGCCGACATGGCCGAGCTGCTTCTTCTTCAGCTTGAAATCCGCAAGCTTCTCGCCGGCCATGATTCTGGCGGCGATCTTCGCCACCGGCATGCCGACGACCTTGGCGACGAACGGCACGGTGCGCGACGCCCGCGGATTGACTTCGAGCACGTAGATCTCGCCGTCCTTGATCGCATACTGCACGTTCATCAGACCGACCACGTCGAGGCCGAGCGCGAGCTCGCGGGTTTGCCGCTCGAGCTCCTCGATCATCTTTCCGTCCAGCGAATGCGGCGGCAGCGAGCAGGCGGAATCGCCGGAGTGAATGCCGGCTTCCTCGATGTGCTCCATGATGCCGACGATGAAGGTATCCTTGCCGTCGCACATGCAGTCGACGTCGATTTCGGTGGCATCGGACAAATAGCGGTCGAACAGCAGCGGGTTCTTGCCGAGCACCGTGTTGATCTGCCCGGTCTTGTCGTTGGGGTAGCGCGCCTTGACCTCGGACGGCACCAGCTCGGGCAGGGTGCCAAGCAGGTAATCGTCGAGCTGGGTCTCTTCGCGGATGATCTGCATCGCGCGGCCGCCCAGCACATAGGACGGGCGCACCACCAGCGGCAGGCCGAGATCAGCCGACACCAGCCGCGCCTGCTCGACCGAATAGGCGATGCCGTTTTTGGGCTGCTTTAACCTCAGCTTGTCGAGGACGCGCTTGAAGCGGTCGCGGTCCTCGGCAAGGTCGATGGCGTCGGGGGAGGTGCCGAGGATCGGCACGTCGGCCGCTTCCAGCGCGCGTGCGAGTTTCAGCGGGGTCTGGCCGCCGAACTGTACGATCACGCCGTGCAGCGTGCCGTTCTGCCGTTCGGTGGCGATGATCTCCAGCACGTCCTCGGCGGTGAGCGGCTCGAAATAGAGCCGGTCGGCGGTGTCGTAGTCGGTCGACACCGTCTCCGGATTGCAGTTGACCATGATGGTCTCGTAGCCGGCGTCGTCGAGCGCGAAGCAGGCATGACAGCAGCAATAGTCGAATTCGATGCCTTGGCCGATCCGGTTCGGGCCGCCGCCGAGGATGACGACCTTCTTCTTGTCCGACGGCGCGCTTTCATCCGCCAGCGCACCGGCGAACGGCGCTTCATAGGTCGAATACATATAGGCGGTGGGGGAAGCGAATTCGGCCGCACAGGTGTCGATGCGCTTGAACGCCGGGCGCACGCCGAGCGCATGACGCTTCGCGGTGATCTCCGCTTCGGTAGACTCTGACAGCACGGCAAGCCGCGCGTCGGAAAAACCCATCGCCTTCAGCATGCGCATGCCGTAGCCGTTCGGCGGCAGGCCGTTCGCCTTGATCTTCGCTTCCATCTCGATGATGCCGCGCATCTCGGCGAGGAACCACGGATCGATCTTGCAGGAATTGAAGATGTCTTCGTCCGACCAGCCGAGCCGCATCGCCTGCGCCACCTGCAGGATGCGGTTCGGCGTCGGCGTGCCCAATGCGGCGCGGATCGCGTTCTTGTCGTCGCCGCGCCCGAGGCCCTCGATCTCGATCTCGTCGAGCCCGGTCAGTCCGGTCTCGAGCCCGCGCAGCGCCTTCTGCAGGCTTTCCTGGAAGGTGCGGCCGATCGCCATGACCTCGCCGACTGACTTCATCGACGTCGTCAGCGTGGTGGAGGCGCCGGGAAATTTCTCGAAGGCGAAGCGGGGAACCTTGGTGACGACATAGTCGATGGTCGGCTCGAACGAGGCGGGCGTGGCGCCGCCGGTGATGTCGTTGCCGATTTCGTCGAGCGTGTAGCCGACCGCGAGCTTGGCGGCGACCTTGGCGATCGGAAAGCCGGTGGCTTTTGAGGCCAGTGCGGAGGAACGCGACACGCGCGGGTTCATCTCGATCACGACCATGCGGCCATCGTCGGGGTTGACGCCGAACTGCACGTTGGATCCGCCGGTCTCCACGCCGATCTCGCGCAGCACCGCGATCGAGGCGTCGCGCATGATCTGGTATTCTTTATCGGTCAGCGTCAGCGCCGGCGCCACCGTGATGGAATCGCCGGTGTGCACGCCCATCGGATCGAGGTTCTCGATCGAGCAGACGATGATGCAATTGTCCTTCTTGTCGCGCACAACCTCCATCTCGAACTCTTTCCAGCCGAGCACGGATTCCTCGATCAGCACTTCGTTGGTCGGGGAGGCGTCGAGGCCGCGTTCGATGATGTCGAGGAATTCTTCCTTGTTGTAGGCGATGCCGCCGCCGGTGCCGCCCATGGTGAAGGAGGGGCGGATGATCGCGGGCAGCCCGATTTCGGACAGCGCCATCAGCGCCTCGCCGAGCGCGTGCTCCTGGTAGCGCTTGCGGCGCTCGTTCTCGCCGAGCGTCCATTGCCGCTCGCACTCTTCCAGCGCCTCGCCCGACAGCTTCTCGCGATCGGCGAGGTATTTGTCGCGATAGGACTTCTTCAGCGCCGAGGCGTTGGCGAGCCGCGATTTCGGCGTCTGCAGGCCGATCTTCTCCATCGCGTTGCGGAAGAGCTGGCGATCTTCGGCCTTGTCGATGGCGTCGGCGGTGGCGCCGATCATCTCGACGTCGAACTTGTCGAGCGTGCCCTGCCGGCGCAGCGACAGCGCGCAGTTCAGCGCGGTCTGGCCGCCCATGGTCGGCAACAGCGCAAACCCGCCCGGGATGACGTGGCGTTCCTTCTCGATGATCTTGGCGACGATTTCGGGCGTGATCGGCTCGATATAGGTGGCGTCCGCCAGTTCCGGGTCGGTCATGATGGTGGCCGGATTGGAATTGACGAGGACGATGCGGTAGCCCTCTTCCTTCAGCGTCTTCACCGCCTGGGTGCCGGAATAGTCGAATTCGCAGGCTTGGCCGATTACGATGGGCCCGGCGCCGATGATCAGGATGGTGGAGATATCTGTTCTTTTGGGCATCAGCTCTCAGACTGGAAATTGGGCACAAAAAAAGGGCGCGCATGCCGCGCGTCCCCTAAGCCAAGAGCGCGGGTCACCCTCGCGCGCGGGTGGTCTTTAGACCAGATTCCGCACCCGCGAAACCCCCAAAAGCCCCCCATCAACCGCGATTTTAGGGGAAATCAGGGGGTGTGTTTGCCGAGGCCCGGCTTCGCCCTTTGGGCTACGCCGCGGCAGGCTTCGCTACGATAGGGCTTGCCGAGCCGAGGTCCGCCTTCGCTCCGCTACGGCGCGACAGCCTTCGCCACCGCTGGCTTGCCGAGCCGAAGCTGCGGAGCAGCGAAGGCTGGAGGCCCGGCCTGGATTTGAACCAGGATAAAGAGCATTGCACTGCTCTCGCGTCGTCGCTTCCGCCACCGGGCCGCGGTCATCATCGCCGATCACGGCGCGGTGAACCATACCTACCGCACCTTAGGGTTAACAATCTCAGCGTGCGCTGGCATTCAACTGCATTGGAAAGCGTGCCGCGCCACGAAGGTCATCCGCCATGGGTTGTGGCCGATATTGAACGGGGCGCGCGAGGCTGAAAAGCCCGCAGCGGCGAGCTTCTCGATCATCTCGGCTTCGCCGTAGCGCTGCAGCCCGACGCGGGTCCGCAACTGCCGGTAGTCCGATAGCGCCGTGCTCGCGAGGCCGTAGAGGGCATCTTTCAGGAAGCCGTGGGAGGCGGCGAATTTCAGGAGCGCCAGCACGTCCCTGGCCATGCCGACTTCCGGCCGCAGGATGTCGCCCAGTACCAGCCGCCCGGCGGGCTTCAACAGCCGGCGGATGACGATAAAAGCGGAATCCAGTTCCGCCGGCGTCATATATTGCGCGACCGAGTTCATGATGACGAGATCGACTGAGCTTTCCGCCATTCGCGTGAGATCCTCGAGCGATCGGACGCGGATCTTGGTGTTTGGCGCAAAGCGCGCGATCAGCCGGCCGCGGACACCGGGGGCAGGCTCGGCCAGGTAGAGCTTGGCGCAGGCGTCCGCCACCTTGGCAGCGGACAGCGCCTCGCCGCAGGCATAGTCCAGCACCACGGAATCGGGCGAAGAGATGTAGCCGATAATGTCACGCGCGATGATCTGGAAATGCAGGTCGCGATGCAGCTTGCTCGCATAAATCGTATGCGTGGAATCGTAATAGTCGATCCATTCATCCATGCGCGCGTCCGGCAAAGCGGCGGGTTCCGACATCGGAACCAGCCTGAAGGTGATGCGTTAGGTCGTCCGACGGCCGATGTCCACCGCCGTCGCTATCCGGTTCCTAACAGGAAGGTGCAACGTGAGCAAAACCAACAACAAATCCGACAAGGTATCCCCCGAACTCGATACGCCGACCGACCTGCCGCAGGCCGCGGTGGACAAGATCTCGGCGTCGCTCAATTCGTTGCTGGCGGATGCATTCGCCCTCTATCTGAAGACCAAGAACTTTCACTGGCATGTCAGCGGCCGGCACTTCAACGACTATCATCTGATGCTGGACCAGCAGTCGGAGGCGATTTTCGCCACCACCGACCAGCTCGCCGAACGGGTGCGCAAGCTCGGCGGCACCACCCTGCGCTCGATCGGGCAGATCGCCAAGCTGCAGACCATCCAGGACAACAACGAGGCCTATGTGCCGCCGCGCGAAATGCTCCGCGAACTGATGCAGGACAACAAGCACATGGCGGCGGCGATGCGCAAAGCCCACAAGCTTTGCGACGATCATGCGGATTCCGGCAGCGCAAGCCTGCTCGAAGTCTTCATCGACGAGACCGAGCGCCGCACCTGGTTCCTGTTCGAGGCCAGCCGCCAGGAAGGCGCCAACGCGGCGTGAGTGCGCATATGCGTTCGCGGATTCGCAGGGCGGGCTTTGCCGTCCCTGCGTTCTGCGGCGACTGCCTTCCGATTGACATTCTCGGTCGCGTCCCGCCCGGTTTTGGCATAGACTGGCGCTGCAGCTTTAAATAGAAGCGGCAGCCCGGAAGCTTGGCTGCGATCGGAAGGAGGCCGGAGATGCCTATCTCTTTCTCGATGATCGTTTTGAGCTCGCAGTTGGTCGTCGCGGTCGCAGACGGTGTGCCCAAATTCGACATCGCCCGGAGCTGCAAGCTCGACGTCGCCGCCACCGCCGGCCTCTCCGTTGACCAGTCGACAAAGAGCTGCGTGAACGATGAACAGAAAGCGAAGCGGCAGCTCGCAAGCCAATGGTCGAAATTCACCGCGCCAAGCCGGGCAAGCTGCATCTCGCAAGAGAGCATCGGCGGCACGCCAAGTTATGTCAGTTTGCAGACATGCCTCCAGTTGGGGCAGTGGGCCAGATGAAATGCCCGATGTGATTTTCCATGAGTAGCTGACACGGCGTGAGCGCGAGTTGACCTCTCCTCATCCGGAAATCGGGTTTGAGATTTCAAGTCTGAAGCGTTGCAATCCGGCGGCCGGCGAAAGGTCGGCCGCCGACGTTCTGTCACTCTTACTGGGCCGACAGGCCCACCGTCGTCGGCGACTTCACAACCGGCGGCGGATTCCATTTTCCGGTCAGCGCCTCGGACTTTGGACTGTAGAGACGCATGGTCAGGTTGAAGGCTCCCTTCGGCGCCGGAAGCCAGTTGGCTTCCCTGTCCTTGCCCGGACTCTGGTTCTGGAAATACAGATCGAGCGAGCCGTCGGCATTGTATTTGAACGGCATCCAGCTAGAGACGGCGAAGCGGTTCAGGACGTTGCCGACCTGGAAGCCTTCCGGATCGTAGAGAGTGATCGACCAGAACGCATTGGTCGGCGGGGCGGCGCCCTTCTCGAACGTAATGGTGTATTTGTTCGCGCCATCGAGCGGCCTGCCGGATTCGTCGCCGAGATTGAGCGGATAGATGGCGTCCTCAGGCAGGTTTGCACCGAGCCCCAGTTGCGAGACAATGGCTCGCTTCAGGTAGTAGTTGCCGTAAACACCCATTGTGTCCGTGTTCATGGACCAGTTGTTGGCGACTCGCGCCAGCGTCGGCACCTTCCAGGCCATCAGCTTTTGCCCGTCCTGCGGTGCGGTCTCCAGCGCCCTTTGCACGACCGGATCGAGCTTACCGATGTCAAAGCTCTTGCCGGGCTCGATACCAATCCTCTTCATCTGCGCGATGATCGGCTCGTCGGTGATATGAGGCGGATGAAGCTTAAGTAACTCGGCGGCATAGGCGAAATACACGCCTGCCGACATTGTATCGACCTGGACCTTCGGCGGCGTCTTCATGTCGACGCTCGGGTCGATCTTGATCTCGACCGGCTTCGGCGTCTTGCCGAATTCTGAAAGCAGGGTGACCTTGTAGCCGGCCTGGATCTTGTGAACCGCAGCGTAGTCGGCCGGGCCATCCGTCTTGGTGCGCCCAATGACCCAGACATAGGGCGTTGGCGCTTCGATCCGCTGCGTGTCCTTTGGAAGCTTGAACTCCTCGGCAAATCTTTCGCGCAGATCCGGCCTCCAGCCCGGGGGAGTGATCAGGAACGTCCCGGCCTTGGTGCCCGTCGTCCGCCAGCCTGGTGACGCAAAGACATCGGTCCACATGTCGAGCATCGGCAACAGGTAGTAGCGTCCATTGGTGTCCGGAACGGAAATGACGACGGGCTCCCTGGTCATGTCCAGCCATGAGGCGGAATACAACGCGTCGAAGTTGGATCGCACGACACCCTTGAAGTCCGCCGGCGGGTATTCGCGCACATTGACGAACGTATTCATCGGGCCTTTGAAGGATTCCTTGCCTTGTTCGACGTTTGTAAATTGCTTGCGGGACACGTCCATCGACATGATGGGGTAGAAGTAAACGTAGGCGTCCACTGCGATAGCGTGCGCCTCCTCTTCGGTGATTGCCGGTGCGGACTGGGCCTGCACCGCGGGCGCAGCCGCCGCGCCAAGGCAAAGGGACAATGTCAACGTCAGAATCATCCGTCGAAACATATAGAACGCTCCTCTACTGATGTGGCTGTCGTGATTTGTGGCTGGTTTGGTCTTCCCCACTGTTGGTGCCTTCCGACTTCGCGATCGGGAAGTCACGCATGCAAGAGGACGTACAAAATCAGCTGCATAAAACGCCGCATGGCGTCTGCAGAATGGAGGCAAAGGTGCTGAAATGAGATGCTATCGAGTCAATTGCAGAAGCGCGGCTTGCTGACTACCTCCACGGGAACACTCTAGCACAATGTCCAGTAAGATGCATTGTTTTCTCGTCGCACCGAGTGCTCGCGGATGGATTGATTGTCGCTAAATTTCGTGCGCTTTTGAATTGTTTCGCATGAGTTGGGATGCCATGCGCCAACTGGCAAAACGGTCAGCCGCACTTTCTCAGTTTTGCCAGCGGTCCGTCTCGCCGATGAAACGGATCGGCGCCGCGCCGGCTCAACAGCGTCGAAAAAAGCCTGCGCATAGATGCTGCGCTGCAAGATTCCGATAATCAATTTAAGCGAGCATGTGGGAGGCGCCGGTATGATCGGTGGCGGCCAATGATCCCGACCAGAACGATGCGGGTCCAACTTGGTTGTGTGCCACAGCTCTTCAGGTTTGGAAATCGAGCGATGCAGAAGGTAATTGAATTGCGGGGCGCGAAGTCTGAAGCCGCGTCGGAGCCGGCGGCGGCGCCGCCATCCATAGAACCGATCCTGGCGGTGGTCGATTCATTGTCCCGCACCCTCGATTGCATCAAGACGATGTGCGCGACCGAGCCGAACGGGCCGATCCGCGACAAGCTGGAGACCGAGCGGGCAAATCTCGTCATCGGGCTTTTCGTCGCCAGGGTCGCCGCGATGCGGCTGTCTTCAGGTGAGCCGATACCGGATTCAGCCAGTTCAAACTTGCCGATCGCCAGTCGCCGTTGAATTACTCGAGAGGGCCCAATAGCTCCTCATACCGCCGTTCGATGCGATCGTAACAGTCGCATGCGACGTCCTGCAGTCCCTCGGCGTCGAGGATGGAGATGCGGCCGCGCCCGATCTGAATGAGGCCGGCATTCTGCAGGGTGCGCTCGACCAGGTTGATGGTGGTGCGCTGAACCCCGAGCATCTGCCCGAAGAACTCCTGGGTCAGGCGGATGTCGTTGCTGCCCAGCCGCTTCCTGCATTGCAGGAGCCAGCGCGCGGCGCGGTTTTCCACCTGGTGCAACGCCTGGCAGGCGGTCGATTGCTGCGACTGCGCGAGCAACGATAGATCGAACAGCGCAACGGTTTTTCGAAAGCCGTCGTTGTCCCGTCCGACGCGATGAACTTCCGCGGCGGGAATGCGAACCGCTTCGCCGGCGACCTGCACGATCGAATCCGCAAACGACGTCGTGATGCCGTGGATAGTCGACGATCCGATCATTCCTTCGCGGCCGACGATGGAGGTCTCGGCGGTCGCACCCTGCTCGGTAGTGGCGAGGACGGAAATGATGCAGGAACGCGGGAAGTAGGCGAACTCGATGTCGGAAGATGAGCTGTGGAGCAACTCGCCATGTTCAACGGTAATCGTCCGCATGTGTGGTTTCAGCAGGGCCAGTGCTGAGGCATCCAGTAAACGCAGGAGGTGATTTTCAGCGGCCACGAGGAGCTCCAACGCAAGTTAGGCGGGAGCTTCAACTCTCTCTGTCACCGATGCCTGGGAAGAGATCCGGCGATAGACCCACAGTGGGCGCAAGTACCGGCAATAGCTAATTAATTCTGGGCTGATAGTCGGGTACCAGACAGTTCGAGGGATATATTTGCGAGGGAATGTGTTTGTAACCTTGAGCGCCGGAAGCGGGCGATCGAGGCCCCACAGTTCCGGCCTCGTGAATGGCCGTCGGCGTTCACATTTGCGACCCGCCGACAGGTTCCACCCCAACACCGGGTGAATGTCATGTTCGGCACGGAAAGACCACCTCCAGAACTCTTGCCAATAAGCCGTCCGCGTTGTCCCGATTGCCAGGCGCGGATGATCACATCCGCTGTTTCGGATGGACCGGAGGGCCTGGAGCAACGCACGTTCCAATGCGCAATATGCGGCCGCACCGAAACCATGACGCTGGCCGCCGATCCACTCCGGTCCGACGCCTTCGGCTGGATCAACAGTGAATTGCGGCCGCCCCGGTGAGTGGCGGTTCACTTAGGCTCGGCTGCGCTTCCACAGCCTGACCAGCGGGCCATCCGCGCCCCTGACCGGATCGGTCTTCGGCAGCTTTACTTCCGGGATCGTCTTCAACGCTTTCGCATGATTCTCCGGCGTCGGCCGCGTGATCTGCATCGGCGGTCCCGGCGGATAGGCGCCGACCACGCAGAAATCGGGGCTGGCGAATACGCATTGATGCCCCGTGCCGGCCGGCAGGATGGCGACGTCGCCGGGCGCAATCTCGAGCTCCTGGCCGCTGTTACCGCCGAAGCGGACACGCGCGCGGCCACGGGCGACGCCGAGTGCCTCATGCACGGTGGCGTGGTAGTGCGCATAATCATAGACGCCGTCGCGCCACATCGCGCCCCAGCCATTGGCGCCGAACAATCCCTCGATGGTCTTTTCCGGGTGATCGTTCGCGACGTCGACCGCGCCCTTGTAGACCAGGAACGGCATCGGGTTATTTGGTACGAGGCCATCGTCCTCGAAGACGAAGGTGAGCGGTTCGATATCGGTGCTGACGACGGACATGTGGCTCTCCGCAATCGTCGTAACCATTAAACCCTCATGGTGAGGAGGCGCCAACGGGTCCGCGCGTAGCGCGGCCCGATGACAGGCTCCGCGCCGTCTCGAACCACGAGGCCCCGCTGGTGCCATTCATCCTTCGAGACGCGGCGAAGACGCCGCTCCTGGTCTGGCACCACCCCTTCAAACCAAAGTCAGCGCTTCACGTTCCCTTCGGAATCTCGAAGACCAGGCACGTCGTGGTCGCATGCGCGAGCAGCCGGCCTTTGGCGTCGGTGATGCGCGCCTCTGCGGTCGCGGCGCGGCGGCCGACGCTGAGCGTCTTGCCCTCGGTGCGGACCGGGCCGGTATCCTTGGTCATGCCCTTGATGAAGGAAATCTTGAATTCGAGCGTAGTGTAGCCGGTGCCGGCGGGCAGCGCGGTGTGAACCGCAAGCCCCATCGCGGAATCAAGCAGGATCGCGGCATAGCCGCCATGCACCGAGCCGATCGGATTGTAATGCCGGAATCCCGGCACGCTGTGGAACACCACGTGGCCGGTCTCGGCGGTGGAATCGAACGGCTCGACGTTCTGCATGATCGGCGGGCAGGGCAATCTGCCGTCGAAGATGGCGCGGACGAAGTCGAGGCCTGACATCGACGCCATGACATGGGTGGGCGTCACGCCGTATTCGACCGCGGGAACGATAGGCTTGGCGTCCATGACCATGCATCCTGATTTATGATGATGATTATCATACCAAAGGACGTTTGACTGAGCCAGTAGGCTTGCCACATGGCAGTATGTCATGCCCGGACTTGCCGCCTCCGCTAAAGCTTCGGCGCGCCAACGGAGAAAGCCGCGGCGAAGCCTTGGCGGAGCCGGGATCCGGGCATCCATCACTCTTCAAGAAAAGATGGATTGCCGGGTCAAGCCCGGCAATGACAAGTGAACGCCCTACGCTCGCTTATTCGCCCGCATCAGATCCGCAAAGCGCTTGAACAGATAATGCGAGTCGCGCGGGCCCGGCGAGGCTTCGGGGTGGTACTGCACCGAGAACACCGGCTTGCCCTTGAGCTCGATGCCGCAATTGGAGCCGTCGAACAGCGAGATGTGGGTCTGCATCGCGCCCTCCGGCAGCGTCGCCTGGTCCACGGCAAAGCCGTGGTTCATGGAGGTGATCTCAACCTTGCCGGTGGTCTCGTCCTTCACCGGATGATTGGCGCCGTGATGGCCCTGATGCATCTTCATGGTCTTGGCGCCGACGGCGAGGCCCAGCATCTGGTGGCCGAGACAGATGCCGAAGGTCGGCGTGCCCGATTCAATCACCTCACGGATGACCGGCACGGCGTATTTGCCGGTCGCGGCCGGATCGCCCGGACCGTTGCTCAGGAAAACGCCGTCCGGCTTCATCGCCAGGATGTCTTCGGCCGACGTCGTCGCCGGCACCACCGTGACCTTGCAGCCTTCACCGGCGAGCAGCCGTAAAATATTGCGCTTGATGCCGTAGTCGATCGCGACCACGTTGAACTCCGGCTCGCTCTGCCGGCCAAAACCCTTTTCCCAGGCCCACGGCGTCTCGTCCCAGGTGAAGCGCTGGCCTGATGTGACCATCGGCACCAAATCCATGCCTTCGAGGCCGGGCCATTCGCGCGCCTCTTCCTTCAGGCCGTGCAGGTCGAACGCGCCGTTCTTCGAATGGGCGATCACCGCATTCGGCATGCCCTTGGAGCGGATCAGCGCGGTGAGCGCACGGGTGTCGATGCCTGATAGGCCGATGATGCCGCGGGCCCGCAGCCACTGATCGAGATGCTTTGTCGCGCGGTAGTTCGAGGGATCGGTGATGGCGGTGCGCAGGATCACGCCGCGCGCGCCTGGCGTCGCAGCCATGTTCACCGTCTCGATGTCTTCCTCGTTGGTGCCGACATTGCCGATATGCGGGAAGGTGAAGGTGATGAGCTGCCCGGCATAGGAGGGATCGGTGAGGATCTCCTCATAGCCGGTCATCGCGGTGTTAAAGCAGACCTCGCCGACGGCGTGGCCTTCCGCGCCGAGGCCAAAACCCTCCAGCACGGTACCGTCGGCAAGCACGAGGAGCGCGGTCGGTTTGAGGTCCGGCCAGGCTGAGGCGTTTACAGATGTTGTCATGAGCGCACTTCATAGTCGCAAGCGACCCCGCGCGTCAAAGCCGGAAGCCCAGGAAAAGCGCGGGATTCACATGCGTTTGCCGCATATTTGACAACCGGTTCCGCCGCGTCAGCGGTTTTTGGCCAAATCGAGCCGAATCGGGCGGGCCCCCGGCTTAACCAATTCGATGCCCATAGCCGTTCTTGGCTCGTCAGCCGGCCGGCGGATCACCCGATGATGCCAGTGGCGTGGCGCGCGCAGCCCCTATATAGACGCGGAATCTTCCGATAGACCAAATGCCTTCCGGCGGCACCATTTTAGTGAGGCAACCATGCTGCGCGATGACATCAACAATGCGGTCAAGGAGGCCATGAAGGCCAAGGACGAACGCAAGCTCTCCACGCTGCGCATGGTCAATTCGACCATCAAGAATGCTGACATCGAGGCGCGCGGGCAGGGCAAGCCGCCGCTATCAGACGCTGACCTGCTCGGCGTGTTTCAGAAGATGATCAAGCAGCGCCAGGAATCGGTCGAGCTTTACGACAAGGGCGGCCGCGCCGAACTGGCCGCGCAGGAGCGCGCGGAGATTGCGGTGATCTCCGCCTATCTGCCCAAGCAGATGTCGGAGGACGAGGTTAGGGCTGCGATCACGGCCGCGATCGCCGAGACCGGCGCTGCCGGCATGAAGGACATGGGCAAGGTGATCGGCGTGTTGCGCGCGAAATTCGCCGGCCAGATGGATTTCGGCAAGGCCAGCGGCATGGTCAAGGCGGCGCTGACGGGATGAGCTTGCTTTCCGTAGCCCGCATGGAACTCCGCGAAATCCGGGGCTCTTGATCCGTACCGGCACCTTCCTGGATTGCGCTTCGCGCCATCCAGGCTACGGCACTGCAAGCAGACGTCGCGCGAGATCCGAACAATTATCTCTGTGTTGCTCGCGGTTTCAGTCGCAGACGCGCTCCCTGCGCGTGATCCTGCGGCCGTCGTCCCGTTCAATCGTCCTAGTTTCCCAGTGGCAACGTTGTCGCGGGCCGATGGTAACACCACCAGGGCCGACGCCAACTGTAGTGTCGGAATCGTACCGGCGACGGTCCCTATAATAGCGGTCATCGCGGTCCCGCCCGACCTGAACATCGACTTGGGCCATCTTGACGCCTTGCTTGACGTCTTGGGCCTTGGCCGGAGTAACGAGCGGGGCAGTCGTCAGCACAGCCGCGGCTGTCGCCACGGCAAGAGCGATCTTCATCATGCGGGGTCCTCCCTGGCTTGATTTGGAGGTTCAACGAGCAAGAACACCGAGGGTTCCATGGGCGATAAGTCTGGCCTGTTCCTGCTCCTCAAGAACCAGATCGTTATCGGCCCTGTGAACGCGTGAAGGGCACGAAGCGCACGGGGACAACGGCGCGAGTTGTCGTCTTGTCAGGGGCGATTTTCTCGACGACCGTGAGGTGCTGAGTGCCGTACTCGGCTCCCACCGGCATGACGAGCCGACCACCCACTTTGAGCTGCTCGATCAGCGGCGGCGGTACCTGCCCGAGCGCGGCGGTCACCACGATGGCGTCGAAAGGACCGCATTCGGGCCAGCCAGCATAGCCGTCGCCCAGCCGGACGCTCACATTGTCATACGCGAGGTCTTTGAGTGTTTTCGTGGCGGTCTCAGCCAGTTGCGGGACAATCTCGATGGTGCAGACCTTTCGCGCCAGGCGCGCAAGGATGGCGGCCTGATATCCCGAACCCGTGCCGACTTCGAGCACGACATGATCGGGCGCGACCTCGGCCAACTCTGTCATCAAGGCCACGATGAACGGCTGCGATATGGTCTGGCCGAGGCCGATCGGTAGAGGCCTATCCGCATATGCGATGGAGCAAGATCGCTCGGGAACGAACAGATGGCGTTTCGTTTGCCCCATGGCCTCAAGGACCCGATCCGACAGGCCCTGCTGCACCACAACATTGGCGTGGGACCGGGCGTAGGCCTTGATGGTTTCGACCATGGCGGCGCGCTCGCGGACACACTCTGTGTCCTGTGCCGTCGCATCCCGCGCGGCGGCAATCATGGAAAGCACTAGCAACAGCAACGTCTTCATGATCGTGCGGTGCTTTGTTGAATGTCTCATTTTAGCACTTCAGCCAAGCTCAGGCCACAACGCTGCTTGTTGACGTCCTGGAACCGCAAGGCGTCGGCGTGATTATCAAAGCAAATTTTTGGAAATGGCGACATGGCGCAACGAGAGCGGAGGACGAGATGGCCGATCAGCAAGCTCCGCCCGCCGGTCCCGATCTGTCAAAGGGCGTATCCCTGTCCGAATTCACGGGCGAGACCTTGCTTGCTCATGTCGGCGACGATGAAGTTGTGCTGGTGCGGTCGGGATCGGAGATTTTTGCGATTGGCGCCCACTGCAGCCATTATCACGGGCCGCTCGCCGAAGGCCTCGTGACCGGCGAGAGCATCCGTTGTCCCTGGCATCACGCTTGTTTCGATCTGCGCACCGGCGAAGCCACTCGGGTGCCCGCGCTCAGCCCGGTCGCGGTCTGGAAGGTCGAGCTGGAAGGTGACCGCGTCTTCGTTCGGGAAAAGCGCGAGGCGCCAAACCCGCAGGTGAAGCGCGCCGCCGACGGGCCCGGCCAAATCGTGATCGTCGGCGGCGGCGCGGCCGGCTTTGCCGCAGCCGAGATGCTGCACCGGCAGGATTATCGCGGCAGCATCGTGATGCTGAGCAACGAGGCCGCGGCGCCGGTAGACCGGCCGAACCTCTCCAAGGACTATCTCGCCGGCAGCGCACCGGAGGATTGGCTGCCGCTGCGGCCGGATGATTTCTACGCCGGGGCGAAGATCGACCTGCGGCTCAACATCGAGGTCACCTCAATCGACGTCAACGCGCGCCATGTCGTCACCGCAGGCGGCGAGACCATCTCCTACGACCGCTTGCTGCTGGCAACCGGCGCCGAGCCGGTGCGCCTGCCAATACCGGGCATGGACCAGCCTCATGTTCACGTGCTGCGTTCGCTTGCCGATTCCCGCGCGATCACTGCATCGGCCGATGGCGCGCGGCGCGCGGTTGTGATCGGCGCGAGCTTTATCGGATTAGAGGCCGCGGCGTCGTTGCGCGCCAGAAATGTCGAGGTCCACGTCGTCGGCCTCGAGCAGCGGCCGATGGAGCGCGTGCTCGGGCCCGAGATGGGCGACTTCGTCCGCGCCCTGCATGAAGAGCACGGCGTCATCTTTCATCTCGGCGATACCGTCACCGCGATCGACGGCAAGCGCGCGACGCTGAAAAGCGGCGGCGCGATCGAGGCCGATATCGTCGTGGTCGGCGTCGGCGTGCGCCCCCGCCTCGGATTGGCCGAGAAAGCGAAGCTGGCGATCGATCGCGGCGTCGCCGTCGATGCCTATCTCGAAACCAGCGTGCCCGGCATCTATGCCGCGGGCGATATCGCGCGCTGGCCCGATCCGCATTCCCGCGAGAACATTCGGGTCGAACATTGGGTGGTGGCGGAGCGTCAGGGCCAGACCGCCGCGCGAAACATGCTCGGGCAGTGCGAGCCGTTCGATGCCGTGCCGTTCTTCTGGAGCCAGCACTACGATGTGCCGATCAACTATGTCGGCCACGCCGAGAAATGGGACGAGATAGCCGTGGACGGCAACATCGCCGGCAGGGATTGCCTGCTCCAGTACAAGCGCAACGGCCGCGTGCTCGCCGTCGCCTCGATCTATCGCGACATCGCAAGCCTCGGGGCCGAGCTTGCGATGGAGAAGGCGCTGTTACTTTAAGTCAGGGTAACAAAAACGTCTCTCCTCGTCATGCCCGGGCTTGTCCCGGGCATCCACGTCTTTAAACTATCGACAAGCAAACAAGCAAAGACGTGGATGGTCGGGACACGCCCGGCCATGACGAGGAACGATCAGGGTCATGCTCACCGAAGCTTCAACCTACGACGAGCTCTACCGCAATTTCCGCTGGGACATTCCCGAGCGCTTCAACATGGCGACCGCGTGTTGCGACCGTCACGCCGATGGCTCCGGCCGGCTCGCGCTTGTTTATGTCGACGAGGACGGCGCCACCGCGCGCACCTCGTTCGACGAGGTCGCAGAGCAGTCGCGCCGTTTCGCCAACGTGCTGAAGGCCGACGGCCTTTCGCGCGGTGACCGCGTCGCGGTGTTCCTGTCGCAATCCCTGGAATTGCCGATCGCCCATCTTGCGGCGTTCCGCTCCGGCATGATCTCGATTCCACTATTCGCGCTGTTCGGCGAGGACGCGCTGGAATTCCGCCTGTCGAATTCCGAGGCCAAGGCCGTCGTTACCGACGAAAGCGGCTGGGAGAAGCTCAAGAAAATTCGCGATCGTCTTCCTGCGCTATCGAACATCTACGTGATCGGTGATCGCGCGCCCGCCGAGGCAAAACCGTTCTGGACGTCGTTGAAGGCGGCGTCGCCGGATTTTGCGACCGTCGATACTTCGGCGGACGATCCTGCCCTGATCATCTACACCTCGGGCACCACGGGTAATCCCAAGGGCGCGCTGCACGCCCATCGCGTCGTGCTCGGCCATCTGCCGAACGTCGAGATGTGCCACAATTTTCTCCCCAAGCCGGGCGACCTGATGTGGACGCCGGCCGACTGGGCCTGGATCGGCGGGCTGATCAACGGCCTGCTCTCGTTCTGGTATCACGGCATTCCCCTGGTCGGCCACCGCGCTCGCAAATTCGAGCCGCAGGCGGCGATGGCGATGATGGCCGAGCTCGGCATCCGCAATACCTTCCTGCCGCCGACCGCGCTGAAGCTGATGCGGCAGGCCGGCGTGAAAAATGCCGGCGTCAAGCTGCGCAGCATCTTCACCGGCGGAGAGTCGCTCGGCGGCGAATTGCTGGGCTGGGTGCGCGAAACCTTTGGCATCGACGCGCATGAAGTGTTCGGCCAGACCGAATGCAATCTCGTGATCGGCAGCAACTCGAACCTGTTTCCGATCCGGCCCGGTTCGATGGGCAAGGCGACGCCCGGCTTCGACGTCCGTATTGTCAATGACAAGGGCGAGGAGTTGCCGAGGGGTGAGCGCGGCATCATCGGCGTGCGCCAGCCATGTCCGTGCACCATGATCGAATATTGGCGCAATCCGGAAGGAACCGCGAAGAAATACGCCGGCGAGTTTCTTTTGACCGGCGATCTCGGCGTGCAGGATGAGGACGGCTATTTCTGGTATGTCAGCCGGGAGGACGACGTCATCACCACCGCCGGTTATCGCGTTGGCCCGTCGGAGATCGAGCACACGCTGATGAAGCATCCGGCGGTGGCGATGTCGGCGGTGGTCGGCATTCCCGATCCGATCCGCACTGAATCCATCAAGGCCTGGATCGTGCTGCGCCCGGGCTTTGCGGCAAGCGACGCGCTGGCGCGCGAGATCCAGGAGTTCGTCAAGGTGCAGCTCGCCGCCCACGAATACCCGCGCTTCGTGCAGTTCGCCGAGACGCTGCCGATGACGGCGACGGGCAAGGTGCTGCGGCGCGAGCTAAGGGCGTTGGGGTAGGGCAGGCCTCACCGTCGTCGCAAACTCTCGCCGTCGTCCCTGCGAACGCAGGGACCCATACCGCGTGATCTATCGAGGAAGAGCGGATCGCGGACACTCGGCGTTAGCCAACGACCGCCGCAGATCGCTGAGGCAAAGCCGTCTCCCTCCCTGCCCATTACACCAGCCGCGGCGTATAGGCCCCTGCGTTCGCAGGGGCGACGACCTGATGGGTTCTGGCCTTTCCCAATGTCGTCCCTGCGAACGCAGGGACCCATAACCACCGGCGGCAATTGTTTTGCAGGCCAGTTGTTATCTTGTCTTTTCCAACGACGACTGCCGCGGAGTATGGGTCCCTGCGCCCGTGCGCAACTGCGCACTGGGCAGGGACGACAATTGCCTACGGCGTTCCGATCCCCATTTTCTTCAGCGCGGCCAGCATCCGCTCCGGCGGCTGCATCTGGATCGTCAGTGCGTTGCCGGTTTCCAGGAGGCTCTTCAGGCTGGAGAGGATCGCCGGCCAGCCGGTGCGGCCGCCGGACAAGATATCGTCGCTGATCTCGCGATCGTGCGACTGCAGCATCGTCAGCTTCACCACTTGGCCCGCCGGTTCGATCTCGTAGGTGACGAGCGTCGGCCCGAGCTTTTCCACCAGCGCCGGCCAGTTGACGTTGAAGGTGACGGTGAGCTTCCTTGGCGGCTCGCATTCGATCACCTCGCCCGAAATATGCAGGGCGCCGTCAGGTGTGCGCATGATGAAGGCGCCGCCGATCCTCTGATCGACTTCGACCGAATGGCCGGAAAAATACTTTCGGCTGAACTCGGCACTGGTCAGAGCCTCCCATACCTTCTCCGGCGTGGAGGCGATGTAGATGGTGTAGACAATGGCGGGCTTGAAATTCTCTATGTTCATGACACGCCCTCGATGCCGAGCGCGGAAACCGGAATTTCCAGCGCGGTTCCAGATTCCAGCAGGCTCTTGAGGCTGGACATAATGGCCGGCCATCCCTTGGAGATGCCGTCCAACAGCTTGCTGCCCTCTGCAAAGCCTTCATGCGTGAGTGTCAGCTTCACGAATTTGCCGTGCTGCTCGATATTGAACACGACCTTCGAAGGCTTCTCGTTGCGGTACGCCTCATTGGTCACATGCTTGAAAGTGTAGGAGAGCCGCCGCGGCCGGTCGGCCTCGAGGATCTCCCCGGTATCGGTCGTGGTGCCGTTCATGACCAGCGCCAGAGGCGAGCCGACCTTCCAGTCGGATTTCAGCTCGGTGCCGAACCAGTAGCGTTTGGAGAATTCGCTGGACGTCAGTGCCTCCCACAATTTCTCCGGCGTGGTCTCGATATAGGTGACGTAGACAAATTCCGGCTTACTCATCACGCTTCTCCAACTTTCGTTTCAACTCGCTGAGGGCGCCAAGTTTCCCGCGCTCGAATTTCTTGATCCAGCGGTCGCCGATCTGATGGATCGGAACCGGATTGATGTAGTGCAGCTTCTCCCGGCCGTGCCTCAGCGTCGTGACGAGGTTGGCCGCTTCGAGAACCCCAAGGTGTTTTGTAACCGCCTGCCTTGTCATGGCGAGGCCGTCACAGAGCTCGTTCAGCGTCTGTCCGTTTTTGGCGTGAAGCCTGTCGAGCAGCGAGCGCCGCGACGCATCGGCAAGCGCTTTGAAGACTTCATCCATGGCTTGGATAATAGGCAACCAAATGGTTGCATGTCAAGGGCGTGTGTTGGGCGCGGCCCACATCCTGTGTTATCGTGCGTTCAGCCAGCGCAGATTGGCCTTGAACAGTCGGGGTGGAACATGAGCGGTCGCCTCAAACTCGCAGCCCTTTTCTCGATTTATCTCCTCGCAGGCTCAGGCATCGCGAGCGCGCAGCAGCAAGTGATCGGCGCGCCGCCCGAAGCGCTCAACATGAAGCTGGTTGGAACCAGCGACCTGCAGGCGCGCAGCGCCTATCAGCCCACCATCCATCACCAGGGCGACCGCTGGATCGCCTATATCGGCCATCACGGCGGCAGCGACGAGATTCCGGCGCCGGTCAATCCGCAGACCGGCAAGGCCGAGCCGAACGGCACGTCGATCGTCGATGTCACCGATCCCTCGCAGCCCAGATATTTGCGCCATCTCCCGGGTCAGGAAGGCAAGTATGAAGCGGGCGGCGCGCAGATGGTGCGGATCTGTGACGGCAAAGCCTTGCCGAAGGGCGATCGCAATGCGGTCTACATGCTGCGGACCTTTGGCGGCGCGGCGCATGAGATCTGGAACGTCGCCGATCCCGCCAATCCCGTGCCGGTGACGCGGATCGCGGGATTAAAGGACACGCACAAGAGCTGGTGGGAGTGCGACACCGGCATTGGCTTCCTGGTGTCGGGCGCGCCCGACTGGCGCACGCGGCGCATGACGCAAGTCTATGATCTCTCCGATCCCGCGCACCCGCAGAAGATCCGTGACTTCGGCCTTCCCGGCCAGGAGCCCGGCTCGACAGGTGCGGTGCCGACCGAGCTGCATGGACCGATCTCGACAGGTCCTTCCGGCAACCGGGTCTATTTCGGCTACGGCACCAACAAGGGCGGAATCCTGCAGATCGTCGATCGCGAGAAACTGCTTGATGGTCCCAGGGAGCCGACGCCGGACAATCTGCGCATCCCGGAAATTGCGCGGCTGACGATGTCGGCATTCAACGGCGCCCACACGACGTTTCCAATGCCGGGCATGCCGATTGCGGAATTCGCGAAAGATAAAGACGGCAAGACCCGCGACATCGTCATGATCGTCGATGAGGCGATCCTGAACGAATGCAACGAGCCGCGGCAGATGGTGTGGTTCGCCGATGTCACGGTCGAGAACCGGCCGATGATCATCTCGAACTATACGGTGCCGGAGGCGAGCGGATCGTTCTGCGAGCGGGGCGGGCGGTTCGGCGCGCATTCCTCCAACGAGAGCATGGCGCCGGTCTTCTACAAGAAGATGGCGTTCATATCCTTCTTTAATGCCGGCGTGCGCGCGCTCGACATTCGCGATCCCTATCACCCCTTGGAAGTGGGCTATTTCATTCCGGCGATCACGGCGGCGACCGACAAGCGCTGCGTCAAGGTCGACGGCAAGGATCGCTGCAAGGTCGCAATCCAGACCAACAATGTCGAAACCGACGAGCGCGGCTACATCTACATCGTCGATCGCGCCAATACCGGCCTGCACATTCTGGAACTGGCCGGACCGGCGCGCGCCGTCGCAGGCATTCAGTGAGGACGCGCGATGCGTCGCTGGCCGGTCATTTCATTTGCGGTCGTGGCGCTCGGCGCGTTGTCAGGCGCTGCGGCGTATCAGCATGCGGCACCGCGCCAGCACGAAGGAAATGGCGCGTGGCAGGAAATCGCCTGGCCGTTTCCCCGCGATGGCTGGCCCGCAGGCAAGGCGTTCCGCTGTCGTGCGGCGGCGTGCGGCGGCGAGGTGGAGCTCTACGTGCGGCCGAAGATGGGTTTCTGCAATTGCGACCGCGGCGTCGCCGACGACGATGAGGTCGATCGCGTCGCCGATCTCGATCTGATGAGCCAGCATTTTGCGGCGCTGGCGCCGGGCCAGACGGTCCGGCTCGGCGATATGCCCGGACGGATCAGGGCCTATGACCTCAAAATGCCTAACGGTTCCCCGCACATCGCCGTCGGCGTTGCGGTCTCGCGCCGCTGCGATCTCCTCGTTGCGCTCGCGCACGGCAGGGCCGATGCACCCGAGATGCGGCGCGCGGCTCTGGCGTTTCTGGCGAGTAGCGAAATGACGCGCTGGATGACGGCTGCGATGGAAGGTCGGTAGCTTGCTGCCTTCTTACCTCGCCCCGCCTGCGGGGAGAGGTCGCCGCGCTCTTTGCGCGGCGGGAGAGGGGGTACAGGTCTATCAACGACCACAGCATTCGCGGAGAGACGCCCCTCATCCCGACCTTCTCCCCGCAAGTGCGGGGAGAAGGAGCAGAAGCAGTCGTGAATGAGGAAGCACAGCTTCCATCTCATCCCCTCACATGCATAATGACGCCAATCGCCCTCTCACCGGAATCTCCTCATGTCCCTTCAAGCCTATTTCGCCTTTGTCGCCGCCTGCATTGCGCTAGCTCTGTTGCCGGGTCCGGTGGTGACGCTTCTGATCGCGAACGGTCTGCGGCATGGCACACGCGCGGCGCTGATCAATTGCGCCGGCGCGCAAACCGGCCTCGCGATCGTGATCGGCATCGTCGCGGTCGGCCTGACTTCGCTGATGGCGACCATGGGCTACTGGTTCGACTGGGTGCGCTTTGCAGGCGCCGCCTACCTGATCTGGCTCGGCATCAAGCTGATCCGGTCCCCAGTCGAAGGCGTCAACGCCGATGAACCGCCGCCTCCGCCGCGCGGCGGCTTCTTCCTGCAGGGCTTTCTGGTGCTGCTCTCTAACCCCAAAGTGCTGGTGTTTTTCGGCGCGTTCATTCCGCAGTTCATGGACATGGAGAAGCCCCACTTGCCGCAAGTGGCGCTGCTCGGCATCACCTTCATGGTGATCGCCGCCTCGACCGATGCGGTCTACGCGCTGCTCGCCGGCCGGGCGCGGCTGTTCTTCTCCAAGCAGCGGACGCGGCTGCTGTCGCGCATCTCCGGCGGCTTCATGATCGGCGGCGGAATCTGGCTGGCGCTGACGCGGGCGAAGTAAATCCGGATGCGCTGTTGAACCCAGGGCGGCGGCGTCGCGTCTAACCGCCAGCCGTCTCTGGGGAACAAGCCGTGCTGCCCGACCTGCCGTGGTTCGTCTATCTGATGCTATTGGCCCCCCTCGGGCTGATCCTCGGGGCTGCCGTCTACAAGACCTTGCAGGTGCGCGCCGCGCGCGAGTGGCCGTCGATCGCCGGCAAGGTAGTGGCCTCGGAAGCCGAGGTACGCGAGGTCAAGGTCATCGACAGCGAGCGCGAAGACGGCTTTCGGATGGAGCAGCGCAACTTCGCCAACGTCATTTACGAATATTCGGTGGCCGGACAGAAGCTGCGCAACAACCGCGTCAGCATCGGCGAGGACCGCGGCGATTTCCAGCTTGCCGAAACCATCGCCAAATATCCGGTCGGCGCCGTTGTCACCGTCTATTACAATCCGCTGCATCCGGATCAGGCGGTGCTGGAGCGCGAGCTGCCCAAGGGCATGTGGGGGTGTCTTGGGATCGGCACGGCAATCGTGCTGGCGATCGTGTTCGGCTCGGCCATCGGCCTGCACAAGATCACCGAATTCGTGACGGCGCGAATTCCGCTTCAAGGAAACGCCGCCGCATCCGTTGCCTTCGGTGCGTTCGGTACCGTAGTGGCGCTGTTTGCGCTTATCCTGCACCGGCAGGCGTCGCTGGCCATGAAATGGCCTGTCGTGACGGGCACGATAAAACTCTCCGATATCGAGGAGTACTGCGCCGCGCCGACGGAGGGGAGGTCGCGCGGGCAGGTCATGTACCAGCGCCGGGTGTCCTACACCTACAAGTACAACAACCTCACCTACACCAACACGCATGCGACGCTTGCAAGCAGTGTCGCTTCCAACTCGATCTGGCTGGTCCGCAAATCCACGACTGATTACCACAACGGTGCCACCGTGAAGGTCTGGGTCAATCCCGACAATCCGGCGCAGGCGACGCTGGAGCCGCATGCCGGGTTTGTGTGGGTGATATGGCTCGCCGCTGCAGCGATTTGGGGCGTGGCGTATTACGCCGCCGTTCAAGGCTAGGCCGACAACAATTGCTGCGCCCGCATCATGGTTTCAATCTCACCCAAAATCCTTGCCAGCCGCTCCGCCCATGCCTGCTCACCCGCCTGATCCGAGATCAGGTCCTGGCGGATTTCGATCCCGGTATTCATCAACCCGCGCGCCTCGCCGTGCACGGGGATCGTGTAGTCGGTCTCGTCGCTGACCGCATAAGGCTCGTTGTCGCCGACCACGAGATCGCCCTCGGCGCGCAGCGATTGCAGCAGCAGCGGCGGCAGATGCGTGTCGCGATGATAGAGCGTGCCGATGTGCCAGGGCCGCGCGATTCCGGCATAGATGGGCGTAAAGCTGTGCAGCGACAGCAGCACCGTCGGCATATCAGCGCTGCCGCGCTGGTCGATGATCTCGCCGATGCGCCGGTGGTAGGGATCGAAGATCTGCGCGCGCCGTATCGCGGCGGCCTCGCGCGAAATGCCCTCATTGCCTGAAATCGTGGTGGCCTCGCTGATGCGCGGGATCGAGCTTGCGACGTGGGGCGGACGGTTGCAGTCGATAACGAGCCGCGAATAGCGCTGCACGATCAGGTGGGCGTCGAGATGTCTTGAGAGCGCCTCCGCGACGCCGGCAATGCCGATGTCCCAGGCGATATGCCGCACCAGTTCGCTCTCGGGCAGGCCGAGATCGCCGAGCGCGCGCGGGATCAGCCGTCCATAATGGTCGCAGGTCAACAGGAACGGCGACCGCCCCGCTGCGTTGAATTCGCGGACCGGAGGAACGTCTTCGGCGCTAAGAAGCAGGGCAGTATCGGTGGCGTCGTCCAAAGCATTTTCCTTCAAGCAGTGCCTAGCGAAGCGGCATACCGATCCGGAATTGGGCAGGGGGCGTCTGGATGTTTAGTGCAGAATCGATGATTGTCTGACGATGCCGCGCCTGACCATCCATCACAAGACCGTTTATCGCTATACGCGCCCGGTCGCATTCGGCGAACATCGCATCATGTTGCGGCCGCTGCCGGGACATGATCTGCGCATCCTCACGAGCCACCTCGCGATCGAGCCGCAGCCGATGCAACTCCGCTGGATCCACGACGTGTTCGGCAACAGCGTCGCGATCGCGACTTTCGACGAGCGCGCCGATACGCTCTCGTTCACCGCGACCGCCACCGTCGAGCACAATCCGGCGGAGGAGTTTGCGCTGACCGCCGAGGATCCCGCCTATTTCTATCCATTCCTCTACGATGATGAGGAACTCCCCGATCTCTTGCAGTTCATCACGCCGCAGTATGGCGATCCCAATGGCGAGTTGTCGGCATGGGCGCGGAAATTTCTCGACGCGGAGGGGCCAACGCCGACTTTCAGTATTCTAAGCGGCTTGACGCATGGCATCCGCGAGGCCTTCAACTACCGCAAACGGTACGAGCAGGGCACCCAGCATCCGCTCGACACGCTGCAGACCGGCTCCGGGACCTGCCGCGACTATGCGCTGTTCATGATCGAGGCGCTGCGCCGGCTAGGCATCGCTGCGCGTTTCGTCTCCGGTTATGTCTTCATTCCCGGCGACAGCGCGCATGGCTATGTCGGCGGCGGCTCTACGCACGCCTGGGTGCAGGTCTATCTGCCGAGCGCCGGCTGGATCGAGTTCGATCCGACCAACGGCATCGTCGGCACCCGCGACCTGATCCGCGTCGCCGTGGCGCGCGACCCGCGCCAGGCGATCCCGCTGCATGGCACTTATCTCGGCTCTCCGGACGCGTTCGCCGGGATGGAGGTCGACATCAACGTCGTTTCGGTTGGTGAAGCGAAGGCGGAGCAGAAAGCGGAGAAGGTTTGACCATGGCATTAGCGACGACTTGTCAGCCGCAACTCACGAAGCCGGAAGCAATCCATGTCCCCGCGTGCAGCCTATGGATTGCTTCGCGGAGCCTGTCATCGGGCGCGCATTCGCGCGACCCGTTGGCTCGCAATGACATAGGAAGCCCATGATTTCAGATCGACTGTTCGTCTACGGCACGCTGATGCGCGGCTTCGACCATCCGATGGCGCAATTGTTGTCGCGCAGCGCGGATTTTTTGGGGAACGCCACCTGCCGCGGCCGGCTCTATCTCATCAAGCATTATCCGGGGCTGGTGCTGTCGGATGAACCTGCCGACATCGTGTTCGGCGAATTGTACCGCTTGCGCGACCGCGACGCGCTGCTCGGCGAACTCGACATGTATGAAGCCTGCGGCGCCGGCTTTCCGGAGCCGACCGAATATGTCCGTCTCATGCTGACCGTGACGCAGGTGGACGGCGCGGAAGGCGAGGCGTGGACCTATGTCTACAACTGGCCCGTCACCGGCCTGCCGCAGATCGCCTCTGGGAAATTTCTGGAGAAATGAATCTCTTGTCCCGGACGCGGCGTAGCGTTCCCTGGCGATGCGAGCATCGTCCGGTACGTTGCACCGCAGAGCCGGGACCCATGCCCGACGTGTTATATCGCAGCCATAGGCCCTGGCTTAGCAGCGCAGCACTTTCGCGCTGCGCAGCATCCGGGGCACGAGAGCTGATCACCCCGCATCCAGCCGTTCGCGCTCCATCCTGATATCTACCTCGCGTTCGACATAGCGCCATTCCTCGGTGGCGCGCAGCGTGCGGACCAGTTCCTCGAACTCGTCCGCATGCGCGGGCGCGTATTCGAACCAGGTCAGGAAGTCGAAGGGCTCGCCGAGATCGCGGCTGTGATAGAGCTGGCGGGCGATCGCCGGCAGATATTTCAGGCTATTCGCGATGTGGTGCGACTTGTCCTCGAAGACCTGCCGCCGCTCTTCCTGCGTCAATTCCCACCACGCCGCCGATTTCTTGATCGGGATCAGCGCGGCATAGGTTGCCTCTCCGGCCGGCCGATCTCGGCGGGTGAGGCGTCAAGCTGTTTCTTTTCGGCGCGCTCGGCATAGCGCAGATGGCTGGCGACGCCGGCCAGGCGCCAGGAGGTCGGCGAGGGCATCATTGGCAGCGCGATCGTCAGCGAATGCACGACCGACAGGGCCGGCGTCGGCGAAAGCGACGCGCCCTTCACTGGCGCAAACCGCGTCACCCGCCACGCCCCGCTCCTGCCGCCCCGGAAAACCGTGAACATGCCGACATGGAAGCGCGGAACCGGGTTCGGATCAAGTTATTCGCCGTCATTCCGGGGCGCGTAGCGAACCCGGAATCTCGAGATTCCGGGTTCGATGCTACGCATCGCCCCGGAATGACGGCCCCTGTGTATAGCGGCAAGAAGCCAGATAAACTTCGCTTTCAGGCCCGGCCCATCTATATCCATGATCGGTTGGCAACCGCGCCGCGACTTAAGGCCCAAATCACCCATGCGCTTCACGCCCCAATTCCTCGACGAACTGCGCGCCCGGCTTCCGGTTTCGGAAGTCGTGGGCCGGCGCGTCAAGCTGAAGAAGGCAGGAAAGGAGTTCAAGGGGCTTTCGCCGTTCCAGCAGGAGAAGACGCCATCCTTCTTCGTCAACGATCAGAAGCAGGGGTGGTTCGACTTCTCGTCGGGCATGAACGGAAACATCTTCGATTTCGTGATGAAGACCGAAGGCGTCTCGTTTCCGGAGGCCGTCGAGCGCCTCGCCGCCATGGCCGGCCTGCCGCTGCCGGCGGCGACCCCTGACGCCGCGCGGCACGAGCAGCGGCGCAAGACGCTGCATGACGTAATGGAACTCGCGGCAAAATTCTTTGCCGACACGCTGGCGTCGCGCAACGGCGCCAAGGCGCGCGGCTATCTCGGCGACCGCAGCATTTCGCCGGCGACCCAGCTCCAGTTTCGCCTCGGCTATGCGCCCCCCGATCGCTTCGCGCTGAAGGAATATCTGGGCGCGCAGGGCATTTCGACCGAGGACATGGTGGAAGCGGGGCTGCTGGTGGCGGGGGAGGACAAGCCCGTTCCGTTCGATCGCTTCAGGGATCGCGTGATGTTTCCGATCACCGATGCGCGGGGCCGCGTCATCGCCTTCGGCGGCCGCGCGCTGGAAAAGGACGTTCCGGCCAAATATTTAAACTCGCCGGAAACGCCGCTGTTTCACAAGGGCGATAATCTCTACAACCTCGCAACCGCGCGGCAGGCCACGCATAACGGCAGCCCGCTGATCGTGGTCGAAGGCTATGTCGACGTCATCGCCATGGTCACCGCGGGCTTTGCCGGCGCGGTGGCCCCGCTCGGTACGGCTTTGACCGAAAACCAGCTCGCGCTGCTCTGGAAGATGGCGGACGAGCCGATCCTCTGCTTCGACGGCGACCGCGCCGGACAGAAGGCCGCCTATCGCGCCGCCGATCTCGCGCTGCCGAATCTGTTGCCCGGCAAGAGCCTGCGCTTTGCGCTGCTGCCCGAAGGGCAGGACCCCGACGATCTCGCCCGCACCGGCGGCCGCGTCGCGATCGAGGAAGTGATCTCGGCGGCGCGCCCACTCGCCGACATGATCTGGTCGCGCGAGATCGAGGGCGGAACGTTCGCCACGCCGGAGCGGCGCGCGGCGCTGGAAGCCAAAATCAACGAACTCAGTAACGGCATCCGCGACGAGGTCGTGCGCCGCTATTATCGCCAGGATCTGGCCGAGCGGCTGCAGCGCACCTTTGCACCCGACGCCGGGCGCGGCGGCTACGGCCGGGGCAATTTCCGTGGGGGCGGGCAGGGCGAATCACCCCGCCGTTTTGCCCCTCGCGGGACCTTCCCGAGCGGCTCGGCCGGCCGATTCGCCCCCCGCGGCAACCGCCCGCCGGGAGCGGGTCCGGGAATCAGCTCCGGCCCCTACCAGGCGGCGAGCCCCCAGCTTGCGACCAGTCCGATCATGCGCGGCCAGCGCAGCGCCATGTCCCGCCGCGAGGCCCTGATCCTGCAATCCCTGATTAACCACCCCTGGCTGTTGCACGACCATCTGGAGGAAGTGGCCGCCCTGGAACTGGCCCATCCCGAAGCCAATAAGCTCCGCGCCGCCGTCATCGCAGCCTTCGCCAACGACCATCACCATTCCCCCGACGTCGAAGAGCAGGCCGAGAAAATGCGCGCCGATCTCGAAGCGCGCGGATTAGGCGAGGTTCTTCAAAGGGTTGAGCGGGCGATCACGACCGCGGCGGTCTGGGGCGCCAAGCCCGGCGCAGCGCGCGAAGACGTTTTGGCCACTTGGCAGCAACTCGTTGTCTTGCATCAGAAAACGCACGCCCTACTTAGGGAGAAGAAAGATGCCGAGCTGGCGTTGGGCGATGAGTCCAGTGAAGCCAATCTGGCATGGCTGAAGGATGTCAGCGCCCGTCTGGAGTCGCTCGACGGCACCGAGGCCTTGATCGAGGGTTTTGGCGAGCTTTCGGGCCGGTTCCGGAAGAGCGTGTGAAAAGAAAAATGATGCGGACGGCGGCGGCCGAGCCCGCAAAAAGACTCGCCAAATCCTTGGTTTGGCGGCAAAAACAGGGTTAAGCGAAGCTTAACAGTCCGAAGGTTACACATATAGGCACCCAAGGGCTGTTGGCATAACACCGACGATGGCGGGTTAAGGGGTGGCGACGGTCTGCGCCGCCCTTTGCGCGTCGTGAGGATGCGAATACTCAGGGGCACGAGCGTGATCCGGAAAAGTGGAATCAATTTTCCGAAAAGGATCGCGCGCTAAGAGCAAGGATCTAGCGGGTTGGCTTTTCAAACAAAAGACACCCCGCTGACGACTTCAGTAATTCAGTGGCGGATGGCGTTGCACGCCATTCCGCACGAGCGCGTTTCGGGAGCTTGATGAATGGCCACCAAGGCAAAGACGCTGCAGGTTAAGGACAAGGAAAAAGACGACAAGGCAGCGGACGCCCCGGAGAAGGATTCTGCCGACGCGCCGTCGCCGTTGCTCGACCTCTCCGATGCCGCCGTCAAGAAGATGATCAAGCAGGCCAAGAAGCGCGGCTTCGTGACCTTCGATCAGCTCAACGAAGTGCTGCCGTCCGACACCACCTCGCCCGAACAGATCGAGGACATCATGTCGATGCTCTCGGACATGGGCATCAACGTCTCCGAAGCCGAAGAGGCCGACGAGGAGGCCGAGAAGGAAGAGGCCGACGACGACACCGATAACGAGCTTGTCGAGGTCACGCAGAAGGCCGTCACCGAAGTAAAGAAGTCCGAGCCCGGCGAGCGCACCGACGATCCCGTCCGCATGTATCTGCGCGAGATGGGCACGGTGGAATTGCTGTCGCGCGAGGGCGAAATCGCGATCGCCAAGCGCATCGAGGCCGGCCGCGAGGCGATGATCGCAGGCCTCTGCGAAAGCCCGCTGACCTTCCAGGCCATCATCATCTGGCGCGATGAATTGAACGAAGGAAAGATCTTCCTTCGCGACATCATCGATCTCGAAGCCACCTATGCCGGCCCTGACGCCAAGAACAACATGAACCCGGCGTTGATCGGCGCGCCCGCCGGCGCCGACGGCCAGCCCGTCGCCAACGGCACGGCTGCCGCGCCCGCGCATGTAGCGCCGCCGGCTGCTCCCCCGTCGGCGACCCCGTTCCGCACCGCGCCCGATGGCGACGGCGAGGAGAAGGATCCGGCCGAAGCCGCCGCCGAAGGCGACATGGAAGACGACGAGTTCGAGAACCAGATGTCGCTCGCCGCGATCGAGGCCGAGCTGAAGCCGAAGGTGGTCGAGACGTTCGACAAGATCGCCTCCGAATACAAGAAGCTGCGCCGCCTGCAGGAACAGGACATCGCCAACCAGCTTCAGAGCGAGTCGCTCTCGCCCTCGCAGGAGCGCAAGTACAAGAAGCTGAAGGACGAGATCATCGTCGAGGTGAAGTCGCTGCGCCTGAATCAGGCCCGCATCGATTCGCTGGTCGAGCAGCTCTACGACATCAACAAGAAGCTGGTCTCCTTCGAAGGCCGCCTGCTGCGCCTCGGCGACAGCCACGGCGTCGCGCGCGAGGATTTCCTGCGCAACTACCAGGGCTCGGAGCTCGATCCGCGCTGGCTCAACCGTGTGTCGAAGCTGTCAGCCAAAGGCTGGAAGAATTTCGTCCATCACGAGAAGGACCGCATCAAGGATCTGCGCCACGAGATCCAGTCGCTGGCAGCCCTCACCGGTCTTGAGATCGGCGAATTCCGCAAGATCGTGCACGGCGTGCAGAAGGGCGAGCGCGAGGCGCGCCAGGCCAAGAAGGAAATGGTCGAGGCCAACCTTCGCCTCGTGATCTCGATTGCCAAGAAGTACACCAACCGCGGCCTGCAGTTCCTCGACCTGATCCAGGAAGGCAACATCGGTCTGATGAAGGCGGTCGACAAGTTCGAGTACCGCCGCGGCTACAAGTTCTCGACCTACGCCACGTGGTGGATCCGGCAGGCGATCACGCGCTCGATCGCCGACCAGGCCCGCACCATCCGCATTCCCGTGCACATGATCGAGACGATCAACAAGATCGTGCGCACCAGCCGCCAGATGCTCAACGAGATCGGCCGCGAGCCGACGCCCGAAGAGCTCGCCGAAAAGCTCGGCATGCCCCTGGAGAAGGTCCGAAAAGTTCTCAAGATCGCGAAAGAGCCGCTCTCGCTCGAAACGCCGGTCGGTGACGAAGAGGATTCACACCTCGGCGATTTCATTGAGGACAAGAACGCGATCCTGCCGATCGATGCCGCGATCCAGTCCAACCTGCGCGAAACCACCACGCGGGTGCTGGCCTCGCTCACCCCGCGCGAAGAACGCGTGCTCCGCATGCGCTTCGGCATCGGCATGAACACCGACCACACGCTGGAAGAAGTCGGCCAGCAGTTCTCGGTCACCCGCGAACGCATCCGCCAGATCGAAGCCAAGGCGCTGCGCAAGCTGAAGCATCCGTCGCGGTCGCGGAAGCTTCGGAGCTTTTTGGATAACTGATTGTAAGTCAGTATTGACTGTCATGCCCGGGCTTGACCCGGGCATCCATCAAAAAAAACGGCGGGCGAAAGCCCGCCGTTTTTGTGTGGTCAGGTCGCACCAAATTCTCGCGCAGCGCCCGGGGCCACCCCTCTCCCCACCCTCCCCGCAAGGGGGGGGAGCCGTACCAGTGTGCTCACCTCACATTGCATCTTGGCTATCCCTGATGTGATTGGCACGAGTCAGGGACGCGTCGGCGGCAGGGTTCCCTCTCCCCTTGCGGGGGAGGTGGGGAGAGGGGTGCCGCTTGCTCCGCTGGTAGTTAAGCACGTGGATAACGCCGCTCTCCGGCGATCGCGACGTTGGTTGATGTAACCGGGCGTTGCTTGCGAGCCTACTTCTTCTTCGCCCCAACACGGCTGATGCTCTTGATCTTGAGCGGCGCGCGGCCGGATTTTTCGGCGATCTCGCGGTCCTGCTCCATGATATATCCGCGCGCCGGTTCGTCGCCATCGAGGCCGCCGAGCAGCTCGGACGGCACGCGGCGGTTGGAGCGTTGCGAGTCGTCTTCATAGACGACGTTGAAAAAGGCGAACTCGCCTTTGGGATTGGTCCCGGGTTTCTTGGCCATGCGGGCTTGTCCTCGATAGAGGCGCCGCTGTCAAAGCAAATCACCCTCGCTGCGCGCCGGTCCGCCCTGCGACCGCGCCGGTGAGGCTATTTGTCTATAACCGCCTTGCCGGCATACTGTTCGCTTGGAATAAGCGGAAGGGGCATTGGTGATGCCGGCAGCCTTCAACACCAAGAACGACCTCGGACCGGTGCTGATAGCCTGCTGCCTTGCCATGCTGGCGGTGGGCGACAACAGCACGGCGATCATGGCCGGGCTACCCGAAATGAGAGCCAGCCTGCAACTTGGTCCGGCGGAGGTCGAATGGGTGGTCAATGCCTATCTCCTGACCGCCGCGATATTCATCATCGTCGGCGGCGGCGCGGCGGATCGGCTTGGGGCACGAAGGTCCTCGGTTGCCGGCATTGTCTTGTTCGCTATCGCCTCGCTGATCATTGCGCTTGCACCAGCCGGATTCGTGGTAGTCGGCGCACGTGCGCTGCAAGGGCTGGGAGCTGCGTTCGCCGTGGCCGGTACACTTGCCGCGGTGACCGAAGCCGCGCCTGACTCGCGGCGGGCGGAGGCGATCGGCGCCTGGACCGGCTTCCTGATGCTCGGCTTCAGCATCGGACCGCTCGTCGGCGGGGCCGTGACGCATTACGCGGGCTGGCGCTTTATCTTCTGGTTGAACGTCGCCGCCATGGTGCCCGCAGCGCTGATGTTGCTGCGGCATCCCGGCGCGCAAGGCGGTCGCACGATTTCGATGGACTGGATGGGCCTTGGCATTCTCGCCGTCTTCATGGTGACGCTGATATCGGGGTTGCAGGCGCTGGCGCATATCCGCGTCAACCCGCAAGCCGC
This sequence comes from Bradyrhizobium sp. CSA112, assembly GCF_029051645.1. Classification (GTDB taxonomy): domain Bacteria; phylum Pseudomonadota; class Alphaproteobacteria; order Rhizobiales; family Xanthobacteraceae; genus Bradyrhizobium. The sequence continues at coordinate 112,049 of NZ_JAACFS010000004.1, read as the reverse complement.
AATGGTCCCGCTCGCGCTGGCGGTGATTGCGTTCGGTGGACTGATCTGGACGGAGACGCGGCGCCGTCAGCCGCTGGTCGACTTCGGCCTGTTCTCGAACCGCAGTTTTGCGATCGCCGCCGGCCTCCTGTTTCTCGTGATGTTCGACATCATGACGCTGCTGCTCTACTACAATCTCATGGCGCAATCTGCTGATGGGCTCGGCATGTCAGCCGTTGCGGCCGGCCTTTCTCTGCTGCCGCTCTCGGTTGCGCTGTTTGCTTTCGCGCGAGCGGCTCCCTCTATTGGAATGAGCATCGGCGTGCGGCGCATGCTGACGGGTGGATCGCTCCTGCTTGCGCTCGGCTGCGCGATCATCTGGTCGTCGTTTCAGATCGAAGCGAGATTTGCTCTTCTGATGCCCGGCCTCTTTGTCGCCGGCGCTGGAATCGCGCTCACTTACGCCTCGGCGCCGCGGCTCGGACTTGCAGCGCTGCCCCAATCGCAGGCGGGGAAAGGCTCTGGGTTACTCAATTCGTGCAGCTTTCTCGGCGGCACGGTCGGGGTGACCTTCGGAGGTATCGTCTTCGCGCTGACCGGATTTCCCGGCGTGCTCGTGATGCTCGGAATTTCGGCGCTGGCCAGCGCCGTGCTCTGCCTTCGGCTGCACGTGGATTGAAAGTCTATTTGTACGACCGGCGTTCGCAAGAAATTCAATCGCATGCCGGATTTTTGGGATCTCCGACCGTGAGGAAGGTAATCGTGGCCGGTCCGATCTCAACCGGACCTGGCGGCGATGTCACCGCGGCAAGCCGCGGAAGATCGTCGTTCGGAGCGAGTTCCAAGGCCGCTCCATTCAGCTTAACTTCGGCGCTTTGCAGATGATCCGCCGACAGCGTGTAACGATCGCTGGCCGCGGGCAATCGTAAGGTTACGGCGGTCGTCCTGTCCGTATTGATGGCTAAAAGCGTGACGGCCCCACGCACGCCGCGCCGGCAATGCGCGTAGAGGTGCACCCCCTGATGCACGCCGGCGTCGAGAACATTTGTACCCATAAGCCGGCGCCACAGCAGTGCCGCCCAATAGTTTGGCCGCGGCCGCAACGTCGTCTCGTCAAGCAGGCCGTAATCGCTTGCAGCCAGCGTGTTGTGCGCCACCACCTGGACGCCGGCCCTGGCAAGCCGGCCAAGCTGGTCGAGATATCGGAACGTATCGAGGAAGGTGGAAGCCCAGGGACTGCCGCCGCAAGCTGCCTCGGCGGCTTCGGTAAGCCAGATCGGCTTATCAGGCGCAAATTCGTCCCTGAGCGATTGGTAATACGCGCGCGTTCGCTCCGTGCTCGCCAGCCACGCTTCCGAAAGCGCGGCCTCTGGCGTGGTTTGACCCGGAGAGCATCGTTGCGAGACCGCGCCGTAGTGATGATAGGAAAAAACGTCGATGCCGGATCCGGATGCTGCAAGCAAGTCCCGCGTGCTGATGAAGTCGGAGCCGGATGGCCGCGATGATTGCGGCGCCATCGTCTCGCCGATCGAACCGGGGCCCAGAATCATCACGTCCGGTTCGCTCGCCTTGATGAACGCAGCAAAGGCCTTGAAGTCCCGCCCGTAAGCTGCCGCGTCGTATCCCCTGGGTGCGCCGCCCATCGCGGCCAGCGTCGGCTCGTTCATGAACTCGGCGGCGGCAATTCTGCCGCCGACGGATTTTGTATAGGCGAAGAAGCGACGCGCCTGATCGCTCTGCCATAGACCTGCTGCGTCCCGGACACCGGGGCCTGTTGCCATCGAGGTGATGATCTCTGCGCTGGCCGCGCGGGCAAAGTCGATGACAGCTTTCCAGCGCTCGCGGCTTAGCACCGCACGAAAACCGTTGGGCGGCGCAGAGGGCGTCTCATCGTTTTCAGCAAAGTAGGTGGTGTTGGCCCAGGTGCCGCTGACGCGTATGTAGGCTGGAGCCAGAGCGGCGGCCAATGTGCGTAGTCGGCGGTTCGATAGATCGACCGGCTTCCGATATTCGTAGAGGTCGGGATTGCCGCCTGCAGGGACATTTCCGGCATTCACCGCGCCGTGCGCCGACGGCGCCGAGGCGCTCGCCCTGTAAGGCTTCCAGAAGCGTCCGCCGGTGACCTCGACCATTTCAACGTTATAGGATTGAAAGCGCGCGTCGATGGTACCGAGACGCGGCAACCGTGAAGGGTCGACGGAAAGCGTTGTCACTTGGGCGGCGGCCTTCGGGCTTCCCGCCAGCGCAGCAATCGCAATTCCTATTCCGACTTTGAAACCACTGGACCTGGTCATAGCCGTTGTCCCTGGAAGAACCAAAGCGGACGTTGGCCTACGCGTTGAAGCTGCGGCGCCACAAGATCGACGCGCCGGTTCAGCGCAGCCGGCAGATCAGCCGGTTCAAATTAGTCGCAATCATGGCCGTTTTCGGGGAGAATCTGTCCATGCGTTTGCCGCAACCCTCGAAGCGCGGCCAAGGACGTGCTAGAAGCCGATGCTTATTTGCAGTGCTCTCTCAGGAACGGCTTTTCCATGCTCCGCATCGCATTTGCTTTCAGCGCCACCCTGGCCATGTTCGCATGCTTCAACTCCCAAGCCGACGCCGCCCAATGCGGCAGCTCGTCCGCCGGCTACGCCTCCTGGAAACAGGAGTTCGCCGGCGAAGCGCGGGCCAAGGGCATCAGCGCTTCGACCATCTCCGCCCTGATGGCGACGAACTATGCGCAGTCGACCATCAATGCCGATCGCGGCCAACGCAGTTTCAGCCTCTCGCTCGATGCGTTTCTCGCCAAGCGCGGGGCCACGACCATCGTCGCGAAGGGGCGGCAGCTCAAGCAGTCGCAGGGCGCGCTGTTTGCCTCCATTCAGCAGCGCTACGGCGTGCCGCCGGGGCCGCTGCTCGCGATCTGGGGGATGGAGACCGGGTTCGGCAGCCAGCGCGGCAATCAGAACATGCTCGCCTCGATCGCGACGCTCGCCTATGACTGCCGGCGCTCGGCCTATTTCACCGAGCACCTTTACGCGGCGCTGCAATTGATCGACCGCGGCGCGCTCTCGCCGGCGCAGCGCGGCTCGATGCATGGCGAAGTCGGCCAGACGCAGTTCATGCCCAAGGCCATCCTGGCCTACGGCACCGGCAATCTCGAAAACGCGGCGAATGCATTGATGTCGACCGCGAACTTTCTGAAGGCCCATGGCTGGCGCGCCGGCGCGGGCTACCAACCGGGCGAGCCGAATTTTGCTGCCATCCAGGCCTGGAATGCCGCAGGCGTCTATCAGAAAGCGATCGCGCTGATGGGCCGCCAGATCGACGGCGGCGGCGAGTAGGGCCCACCACTGTCGTCCCTGCGAACGCAGGGACCCATAACCACAGGCGGCAATTGTTGAAGCGATGCCGTCAAACATCCCGCTTTAACAATATCGGCCGCGGCGTATGGGTCCCGGCTCAAGGCCGGGACGACGACGTTTCGCGCGGCATTTTCCCATGGCATGATTGGCACGAGAATTAACAAGGGATTCGCATGCGCATATTTCGTTGGGCTATTCTTGTCGGCGCCGTCATCTGCTCCACCCCTACCTATGCCGCCCGCTGCGGCGGCGATTTCAACACCTTCGTGGCGGCGATGTCGCAGGAGGCGGCTGCGGCTGGCGTTTCGCGGGCCGTGATCAGCCAGGCGCTTTCGGGCGTCACGCAGGATCCGGCAGTGCTCGCCTTCGACCGCCGCCAGCGCGGCACCTTCAACAAGACATTCGAGCAGTATGTCTCGACCCGCGTCGGCCCCGGGCGCATCAACATCGGCCGGCAGATGCTGCAGCGGCACGCATCATTGCTGGCGCGCATCGAGCAGAAGTTCGGCGTGCCGCCGCAGATCATCGTCGCGATCTGGGGGCTTGAGTCGGATTACGGCAAGGGCGACATCGGCAAGATGCCGGTCATCCGCACGCTCGCCACCATGGCGCATGATTGCCGCCGCACCGAACTGTTCCAGGGCGAATTGCTCGCCGCGCTCAAGATCGTGCAGCGCGGCGATCTCCCCTTGCGCGATTTGATCGGCGCCTTCGCCGGCGAAATCGGCCAGACGCAATTCCTGCCGTCGTCCTACATCAAGTACGGCGTCGATTTCGACGGCAACGGCCACGTCGACTTGCGCCACAGCGTGCCCGATGTGCTCGCCTCCACCGCGAACCTCCTGCACGTGAGCGGCTTCAAGGCCGGCGCGCCCTATGGCGAGGGGAGTGCGAATTTCGAAGCGATGCGCGAGTGGAATAGGGCCACGATCTACCGCAAGACGATCGGATATTTTGCGGACCGGTTAGTAGGGGGTTAGCTCCCGTCATTCCGGGCTCGATGCGACAAATCCACTTGTCGGGCAAATCACTTCGTCGTCCCTGCGAACGCAGGGACCCATACGCCGCGGCGGCTATGAGAGAGGCAGTATGTGTTGCATTCCCGCTCCAGCAACAGCGCCGGTGGTTATGGGTCCCTGCGTTCGCAGGGACGACGGTTGTTGTGCCATCACTCACTTCGCCTGCGCGCCCATCTTCTCGATCCGCTTCGCCAGCAACGCCCAATAGGTCGCCGGGCGAAACCGTTGCAGCAGGTCCATGAACTTCGCGTCGTTGCCGATCAGAATGCGCGGCTGGTTTTTCTCGATGCCGGTGATGATGCGCTGGGCGGCCACGGGCGGCGTGGTTTTGGCGATCGCGTCAAAGCGGTCGATCGATTCGGCGCGGCGGGCATTGTCGGTGATGCCGCTTCCGGCGCGGGAGTTGCGCACGATGTTGGTCAAGACGCCGCCCGGATGCACCACCGAGAGCTTCACCGGGCTGTTCGCCATGGCGAGCTCATGCCGCAGGCTTTCCGAAAAGCCGCGCACCGCAAACTTGGCGGCGCAATACGCGGTCTGGCCGGGCGGGGCGACGATACCGAAGATCGAGGAGAGGTTGACGATATGCGCCTCGCGCTGTTGCGAAAGGTGCGGCAGGAACGCGCGCGTGCCGTGCACCACGCCCCAGAAATTGATGCTGAACAGCCACTCCATCTGCGCCTGGTCGACCTCGTGGAAGGCGCCGAGCAAGGCGACGCCGGCATTGTTAATGACGATGTTGAGCCGGGGATGGGCCGCAATCGCTGCGCTCGCAAATTCCTGTATCTGCGCCGGCTCGCCGACATCGACGCGGTGCGTCGTGATCGTGCGCTTACCCGCTTTGCCGATCTCGGCGGCCACCTGCTGCAACCCCGCTTCGTCCCGGTCGGCCAGCGCGAGGTCGCAGCCGCGCGCGGCCAGTTCGAACGCGAGCGCGCGGCCAATTCCGCTGGCGGCGCCGGTCACGGCGGCCGCGTTTCCGGAGATCGCAGTCATGTTGAAACTCCATTGAAATAAAACGGGCGGGTTCCCGCAACTTTTGCAAATTGGAACTGAACCATAAAGCGGTTCCGCGCTTAGTGTCGATTACCCGACAGAAATGACGTTCTCGACCGACGCGATCCAAGGAGGCTCATATGGGACAATCAAAACCATTTCGTGCGACCGCGCTCGTTGTCGAAGACGATCCGATGCAGCGGGATATGATCTGCCTGCTGCTGGAGGAGAGCGAAGTCGATGTCATCGAATGCGAAAGCGCGGAGGCGGCCGAGCTTGTTCTGGAACGGGTGGCCGGCGATCTGGTGTTAATGCTGACCGATGTGCAGCTCGCCGGTAACATGGACGGGGTCGAGCTCGCGCACATCGCCAGGAAGTACAATCCCGAGATGGGGGTGATCGTCACCTCGGGCAAACCGCTGCATCAGGAATTGCCCGACGGTGTCCTGTTCTGGTCCAAGCCGTGGGCGCCGCTCGATGTGATCCGCGAGGCGGAGCGGATGATCTATGCACGGCAGCACCCCGACGAGCCGCGCGCGCGTTGGTGAGCGGCGGCCGCACTTCCGCGTCGGAGGCCGCCGTGCTAATGGCAGGGCATGACGCTGTCGTTCCTGTTGACCTCGCTGATCGTGGTCGCGTCCCCCGGCACCGGCGTGCTCTACACGCTGGCGGTGGCGCTGACGCTGGGCGCGCGGCCCAGCATCGCCGCGGCTTTCGGCTGCACGCTCGGCATCGTGCCGCATATGCTGGCTGCCATGCTCGGGCTCGCCGCGGTGCTCCACACCAGTGCGTTGGCGTTCGCGGCGCTGAAATGGTGCGGCGTGGTCTATCTGCTCTACATGGCCTGGCAGGCGCTGCGCGAGAGCGGGGCGCTTGCGGTCGACACAAGTCCGGCCGCCGCCACCCGCTCCAGCCGCCGCGTCATCGTGACCGCGATCCTGATCAACATCCTCAATCCAAAGCTCTCGATCTTCTTCCTGGCCTTCCTGCCGCAGTTCGTCGCGGTCGACGAGGCGCATCCGCTCGCGCGCATGCTGGAATTGAGCGCCGCCTTCATGGCGATGACATTTGCGGTGTTCGCCCTCTACGGCCTGTTCGCAGCCTCGCTGCGCGACCGCGTCATCACGAGGCCGAAGGCGATGGCCTGGCTGCGCCGCAGCTTTGCCGCCGGCTTCGCCGCGCTCGGCGCCAAGCTGGCGCTGGCGGAGCGGTAGGCGTTTCAGCCGTAGCCCGGATGGAGCGAAGCGCAATCCGGGGCCGGTGCTTATTTCATCCCGGATTTCGCGTCGCTCCATCCGGGCTACGCGTTTCGCGCCTACCAGAACGAAAAAGGCGGACCTGCGGCCCGCCATTCTCCAAAACGCATCCCGGAGTTGGGAGCCCGGGCGGAGCTGAGCACTCCACCCGGGCCAAAATTCACTTCTTCTTCGACTTCTTGGCCTTCTTCGCCTTCGCCTTTTTCGCCTTCTTCGCTTTCTTAGCCATAGTATCCTCTCAAGGTTTTCATGGATTGAACGCGACACCGAGGCATGCTTGGCGGAGGGCCAGCCTCGCAACATCCTCGTGCACGATCCCAGCAGATTCGCAGGCTCATGCCGCGTGCCGTCATGGCGTTGTCATCGCGTTATCCACAGTTGTTATGCATTTTGATGCGATTTTTCACCGAAGCGCCGCAAGTCGGCGCCGTCGGCATCGCGCCGGTCATGCTTAACGATGCCCGAACGTCGGTGCTCTTCATCAATTTAAAACCACGGCGCGGATTACGGGGCACTGGTGAGAGTCCGTTAAGCCGCGCGGATGCACCTTGTCCCGCAAGACAACGGGGATTGTCGTCGGGGGAGCCGCGAGGCGAGGGCCTTGCGAGGTCTGTCAGACAACTGGGGAGACGGGACGTTGCGCGTCCCGCGTGCGCGATGCTGAGCGTTCCGACACTGTGGACGGTGTTCGTCATCAACTTTCTGGCGCTGGGCCTGATCTGGGGCTACGTGATCCGGAGCTATCCGTCGTTTGAGGCCGCGCGGTTCTGGACCGGCTCGGCATTCACAGCGGCGGCCGGCGCCGCTTTGGCGATGCTGCGCGTCGTGTTGCCGGATACGCTGGTGCCGCTGTTGTTTGCCGGCACCGCGCTGATCCTGGCGATCTGTCTCGCCTCGATGGGGATTCAAAAATTCTTCGACCGCCCGGTTTCGTGGCGCAATACGGTGCTCACCACCGGGCTCGGCTTTGCCGGCCTGTCCTTTTTCATCTTCGTCCATGACAGCGTGCCGGCGCGGATGACTGTCTTTACCGTCGCCCAGGCGCTGCCGATGCTGCTGAGCCTGAAGCTGTTGCTGACCCCGCACGAGGGCCGCGTCAATCCCGGCGCCCGCCTGGCTGGTGTCGTCACGATTATCATCCTCGGCATTCTCGCTGTCAGATTGTTCGGCGCGGTCACCGGCATGGGCGGCAGCTTCTCCTACATGCATTTCAGCCCGGTGCAGTCGGTGGTTATCCTGGTGCTGGTGTTCCTGTCGATGTCGCTGAATTTCGGCTTCCTGCTGATGGCGATGGACCGCCTGCGCAACGAGGTCGCGGATCTCGCGCTGCTCGACGATCTCACCGGCGTCGGCAACCGCCGCTATCTGCTGCAGCGCCTTACGGAAGAATGCGCGCGCTCCGAGCGCAGCGGCCAGCCCTTTGCGCTGCTGGTGATCGACCTCGACAGCTTCAAGAGCATCAACGATACCTACGGCCACGCCGCCGGCGACGCCTGCCTGCAGCATTTCACCCTGATGGCGCAGACCCGGCTGCGGCCCGGCGACATGCTGGCGCGGACCGGCGGCGACGAATTCTGCATCGTGCTGCCGTCGTCTACGCTGCGCGAAGGTGCCATGATCGCCCGCCGCGTGCTGGAGGTCTGCCGTGCGGATGCCGAGCAATGCACCGGCAACGATATTCCGATCGCGGTCTCGATCGGCGTCGCGCAATGGAGCTGCGAGATGGGGGCATTTCCTGACCGCCTGATCGCGGCTGCAGATCACGCGCTCTACGACGCCAAGAAGGCCGGCCGCAACGGCTTTGCCACCTACGACCCGGCGCCGGCGCTGGCGCCAGAAGCCGCAACATCCGGGATGGCGGATATGGCCCTGCGCAAACGCGCCTACAGCGTTTTCGAGCGAAGCATGCCCTCGGACCTGATCCGGGGGTGGCTACCGGTTCGCGTGAAGAAAACACGTCAAACAAGGGGCCGACCATGTTACTCAGGCAAGTCACCGGGGCTTGAGATATGAATCCTCGTTTGCTTGCGCTGGCGCTTTGCGTCCTCGCATTTCCCGCATCCGCCTCCGCACAAACGCTCGACCTCGCGACAATCGCGCGCTCGTCGGGCACGCCGGATATTCCCGGCCTGAAGATGGTGTGGCTGGCGCCATGGGGCGACCTTTCAAAGGCCCATCCCTGGCGCAACATCATCGTGCACCAGACCGAAGGGCCGGCCGGCTCGGCGCGCGGCGGCGCGCTGGCGCAGTCGAAGAATCCGACCCGGCGCGGCGTCATGGTCTGGGTTGAAACTGACGGCACCGTGTACTGGGCGGTCGCCGAACATCTGGTGCCGACCCATGGCGACGGCGCCAATCGCAACGACAACAAGTACATCGACAACGGACCGACCTTTCGCCAGGTGATCGGCAATAATTCGGTCGGCGTCGAATTCGCCGGCAACTATCCCGACGTGACGCGCGGGCCGACGGAGGCGCAAATCGCCGCGTGGCGAATTCTGGTGAAGGTGCTTCGCGCGCGTTACGGCATCCCGCTCGATCGCGTCTATGCGCATAACTGGATCGACTACAAGGACGCGCGTTATTGCGAGGGCTGCGCACTCGCAAAGATGGCGCGGGAGTGGGGGGAGTAGGGGCGATGGGCGGTCGTCATCGAGGGTAAGGAGAGTGCGGCCCCCTCGGCTTGGTCGTCCCCGCGAACGCGGGGACCCATAACCACAAATGTTCATTGCTGCGACGTGGACAAATAAAGCCAACGTGTACCGTTTTCCTCACATCCGCCGCGGCGTATGGGTCCCTGCGTTCGCAGGGACGACAGCTCGCTTGTCGAAAAACTAACCCCCAAAAACAAAAAAGCCGGCGTTGCCGCCGGCTTTCGTTATCAGTTACCTCGATCGCGCGGTCAGTGCGCGGCTTCGAGCGCCGCTTCCTGCTTGGCTTCCTGTTTGGCAATCGTGCCCTTGACGGCCGACTGCACCTTTTCGAAAGCGCGGACCTCGATCTGCCGCACGCGTTCGCGCGAGACGCCGAACTCGGCGGCGAGGTCTTCCAGCGTCATCGGCTCTTCCGCCAGCCGCCGCGCCTCGAAGATGCGGCGTTCGCGCGGGTTGAGCACACCGATGGCGCCGTTCAGCGCCTGCCGGCGGTGATCGAACTCCTCGTGCTCGGCCATCACGGCTTCCTGGTTGGGCGAGTTATCGACCAGCCAGTCCTGCCATTCGCCGGCTTCACCGTCGTCGCGGATCGGCGCGTTGAGCGACGCGTCGCCGCCGAGGCGGCGGTTCATGTCGACCACGTCCTGATCCGTCACGCCGAGGCGCTTGGCAATCAGCTTCACCTGGTCGGGGTGGAGATCACCCTCGTCCAGCGCGGAGATCTTGCTCTTCGCCTTGCGCAGGTTGAAGAACAGCTTCTTCTGGTTCGCGGTGGTGCCCATTTTCACGAGCGACCAGGAACGCAGAATGTACTCTTGAATCGAGGCCTTGATCCACCACATGGCGTAGGTGGCGAGACGAAAACCCTTCTCGGGCTCGAACCGCTTGACCGCCTGCATCAGGCCGACATTGCCTTCCGAAACAACTTCGGAGATCGGCAAGCCGTAGCCGCGATAGCCCATGGCGATCTTGGCCACGAGCCGGAGATGGCTGGTGACAAGGTGATGTGCCGCGTCGCGATCGTCATGTTCGCGCCAACGCTTGGCGAACATGTATTCCTGCTGGGGTTCCAGCATTGGGAATTTGCGGATCTCGGCGAGGTATCTAGACAGACCGGATTCTCCATTGAGAACCGGCAAGGTAGCTGTACGGGCCATTTGAGCGCCCTCCAGTGGTTCAGGCCCCCGATAGCGGCGGGCCCGGCAGGTGATCGCTGTGTTAAAGCCAATCACGCTGCGATGTTCCGCGCTGGATATTCAGCGCAGGTGCAACATAGCCGAAAACGAACAAATAGGGAAGGAATGCTGACGTCACGTCCCCGTGTGGCAGCTATAACCTATTGGTATACCTTGCCTTTTCCAAAAGGCCTGCGTCATACGGCCGCTTCCAGCGCACGTTGCAGGAGAAGCAGATCCTCCGGCAGAGCCGCCTCCCAATGCAAAAATTCCCCGGTTCGGGGGTGTTCCAGGGCGAGCAGATAGGCGTGCAGGGCCTGCCGGCCGAGCGCGGTGAGTGCATCCTTACCTTGGGTACCGAGCTGCCCGGCCTTGGTCTTGAAGTGCGGGCCATAGACGGCATCGCCCATCAGCGGATGGCCGATATGGGCGAGGTGCACCCGGATCTGATGGGTCCGCCCGGTCTCGAGCTGGCAGGCGAGCAACGAGGCGACCGGCTTGCCGTCGCGTCCCTGATACGCCGCCTGCAATTCCCAATGGGTAATCGCCTCGCGGCCGCTTTGGCGCACCGCCATCTTCTCGCGGGCATAAGGATGCCGGTCGATCGGCGCGTCGATCGTGCCGCGCTGGCGGCTGGGCACGCCCCAGACGAAGGCCATGTAGCCGCGCTGCATCGGACCGGTGCGGCCATGGTCGGCGAATTGCGCGGTCAGCGATTGATGCGCGTGGTCGTTCTTGGCGACCACCATCAGCCCTGTCGTGTCCTTGTCGAGCCGGTGCACGATACCCGGCCGACGGACGCCGCCGATGCCGGAAAGGCTGGCGCCGCAATGGGCGATCAGCGCGTTGACCAGCGTGCCGCTCTCATGGCCGGCGGCGGGGTGAACGACAAGACCCTTGGGCTTGTCGATAACGATGATGTCGTCATCCTCATAGACGATATCGAGCGCGATATCCTCGCCCACAGGCTCCGGCGCCACCGCTTCGGGGACGTCGATTGTGATCGTATCTCCAGCAGCGACATGATAAGCGGGGTCGCGGATGGGGGTGCCTTTGGCCGAGACGGAACCGGCCAAAATCAGCGCCTTCAGCCGCGAGCGCGACAGTTCCGGGCGGAGCACCGCGAGCACGCGGTCGAGGCGGGGCGATCCCTCGTCGCCACCGACGGTAACCTCCAGCCTTTGACCGCCGTTAGATGAGCCTTGTTCCAAAGCAGAATCTTGCATGACCGATACCGTTGCGCCCGAACCGACCCCCGAGCAGGCCGCGCTGATCGCGCGGGTGCGGCGGATGATGCTGATCGCGGGCCTGACCTCGGCGCTCGCAGTGGCCGTGGTCCTGACCGCCGTCGGGTACCGTCTTTACCGCAGCGAGGGAAGCCCCACGTCAAGCACGACGGATATCACTGAAACCCTGCCCAAGGGCGCCCGCATCGTCGGGACGGCGGTCGCCGGCGAGCGGCTGGTGCTGACGCTGGATATAGGCGGGGTGACCGAAATCCGCACCTTCGACGCCAGGACGCTGAAACCCGCCGGAAAGCTCAGATTCGTCAATGAGCCGTGAGGCCTGCGCGATCGGCCGGAATTCCCGGTCGCCCGAGGACGCAAGGCAATAGATTTACCCAACCGTGCGAGGCCCCTCAGACTTGCCTTGCCCACCGCACATTTCGCGGCTATTCCCTGAGGCCAACGCTCCCTTCGTCTAGCGGTTAGGACGCGGCCCTCTCAAGGCTGAAACAGGGGTTCAATTCCCCTAGGGAGCGCCAGAGTTAACGCGTCTCGGGCGCGCCATTCTCCCGCGATGGCCGCGATGCGAGAGCCGCGGCGCGTATCTCTTCTCGCCGGTCGGGCCGTTCCTGCAAGACTTCATCGAATATGACGGCGCGGAAACATTGCGCGGTAATCTTCTCGATATCGACGATCGGATCCTCGCCGTAGTCGGCATAATACTTATGGTATTTGCCGGAATCGTGGACGTCCGGCGCGCCGCCATGAATGACGGTGGCGCGCAAGCTTAAGAGAAGCCTTAGCCGCTCATAGGGGAACGTATCCGCGCCATGCTTGGCGGCGGCGTCGATGATCGCCTGCGTGGCGCGGCTGGCATCGCCGAAAATCGAATCCATGGCCATGAAGATGTGCGAAAAGCTCTCATTCGGCTTAAGCGGCCAAGCGCGATAAAAATATTCGAGCGCGCGGCAGTGCTTGACGTCGGTGCCATCCTCCGAAGTTAGCTTCTCGCCAAGACGATGAAGCCATGCATGGTCGTGGCCTTCGATGGTGGCGTCATGCATGAGCGAAGGCAGGGGAGGATCGCCGAAGGACTCGGTAGAGTCGGACGATGAGAACGTGCAGCGGCCGCCGAAGTTGTGCCTACCGCTGAACAGTTTCCGTTCATGGCGCGGCAAGGTGAGCGCGAGCGCTCCCAAGATTGCGGCTTTCCGCTTTTCAGCGACTTCAAAGTTCGGCGCGCGGACTCCAAGCCAAGCGGTCACTAGCTCGCGCTTCCGGTCTGGACTAATGCAGGAGAAATGGTCCGGAGAAAGCGGGTTTGAGGGATGGATACCCAGCCACGAATGCGTGAGGGAAGCGGGGCGAAGAAAGCTGAACACCGCGCCGTCGAAATCCTCCTGCACAACCACCGGCACCAAGGGGTAGAGGGTAAGGCCGGTTTCGGGCGTGAAGATCGACGAGGCGGCGAGGTGGCCGGCCAGAACATTCTTCACACGCCACGAGACGGCATCGGCGAGATCGCCTTGCACGTCATTGAACATCACTTGCTCGCCGATGGGCCAGAAGTGGTCAATGACGAAGTTCTGGAGCAGACTTTGGATTGCCCGTACGTCCATCTGCCGCAAATGCGCGGGGCCGTGCTGTCGCACAAAGAGCGTAGCTTCGGTCAGGGCTTTGGAGTCATAGAAAATCTCGGTCCCCATGCGCCGCTCGAATAGCCGAGCGCCGATATGTCCGAAGAAGAATGAAGATGACAATCCTCCGCCGCTGTCCTTCATGGAAATCGAGCGGAGCAGCCGCTCGATCGCCTCGCGGCAGATCGCTTCCGTGGTGGCGATTTGATCTGGGTCCATGCGCGCATTTTCGCCGATTCACGCAATGTAGGAAAGAGGCCGGGGACGCCGCGATGGCTAGGCTCGCCGCCACGACTTCACCGGCCGCCGGGCGTGCATCTGTTCGGTCAACCATTCGAGCAAGCGTAGCCCGGATAAGCGCAGCGACATCCGGGGATGGTCCTTTCCCAGAGTTTTGTGGGGCGGCTCAGCGAGCGCGGAATCGGAAGGTTTCGACACCTTTTTTGCGGCTTGGCGAGGTCCAATGGTTGAGGCGAGATCCGCAATCAACCTAAACTATCGTCATTGCGACTCGGAACCGCCTAACAAGGATTTTCCCTTGAAAATTGGTCGTAACCAGCCCTGCCACTGCGGCAGCGGCAAAAAATACAAGAGGTGTCACGGCGCGCATGGTGGCCAGCCGAAACCTGCCATTCGTCAGGAGCAGGTCCAACGGTTCTATGAGCAATTTCTCGCCAAAGAGCAGATGCGCAAGGAGCAGCAAGGCCTAGGACGCCCGATCCTCTCTGCAAAATTGAATGATCGACAAGTGATAATCGTTGGCGACAAGATTTTTCACTCCACAAAATGGAAAACCTTCCCGGACTTCCTGAGCGATTATCTTAAGGACCTGCTCACGCCAGCTTGGGGCAACGCGGAAATCGCCAAACCGCTCGCGGAGCGGCATCAAATCATGCGGTGGTATGACGCCTATTGTCGGTATCAGCAAATATCAATTCTTAAGCCCGGTGAAGTATTCGAGTTTGAGATCAATGGCCTTGTCGCCTGCTATTTGGGGCTGGCCTATAGTCTTTATCTCCTCCATCACAATGTGGAACTACAAGCGCGCCTTCTGAAACGGCTTCTTGATCCGGGAAATTTCCAAGGTGCCTACTACGAGCTGATGGTGGCGAATACGCTCTTGCGCGCAGGCTTCAAGTTGACACTCGAAGACGAGACAGACGGTCTCACCAAGCACTGCGAGTTCGCGGCCGTATCTCAGACCACCGGCCGCAAATTCTGGGTTGAAGCCAAGATGCGCTCGGTCGCAGGTCTATTAGGTCGAACGAATGCAGATGGCACGAGCGATCCGAATCCTATCTCACACTTGAACACGCATTTGAACTTGGCGCTTGCTAAGCCAGCAGACGATACCCGTCTAATCTTTGTCGACCTGAATTGTGATGAGACAAACAACGGTTCAGGCAAGCCAAGTTGGTTCGAGAAGGCGGTGCGCGCGCTAGAGCGTTACGAAGCGAGACACGTTGACGCCAAGGCTTATGTGATTATTACCAACCTACCATTTCATCGCATGTTAAATGAGCGCGTACCTATTGCAGCAGTTCCGTTTGGCTTGAACATGCCCGACTTCAATCGGCCCGGTCACTATCGGCTTTCGGTCGCGTGGAAACTCAAACAACAACACATCGACGCCTATAAAATTTGTCAGTCGTTAGAACGGTACACCAACTTTCCCTCAACATTTGACGGAAGCCTCCCTTCAGAAACTTTTCGGAGGGATGGATCACGTGTGGTAATTGGCGAGACCTATGTTTTTGATAACGATAGAGGTGGGATCGTAGGTACAGTAACAGGAGCTGTCGTTCTTGAAGACAAGCGCGAGGTAATGATCACGTTTAGCGCCATGGATGGCAAAACCTATTTGCACCACATGCCGATCAGCGACGACGCACTCAAGGATTACAAAGATCATCCCGAGACCTACTTCGGTCGGATACAGCCAGCAGGGCGCACATACAAGACGGTCTACGAACTTTTCGAGTTCCTGATGGAGACCTACACCAAGTCATCGCGTGAATTTCTGCTCACAGAGGTGCAGAAAATCCCCGAGCTGAGCGGTTTTGACCGTATGACAAACGACGAACTCGCCGCGATCTTCTGCGAGCGCATGGCGGCTGCGATGGATCAACGCTCCCGCCGAACAAAGTGACAGCAAGCGTAGCCCGGATGAGCGCAGCGACATCCGGGGGATGGTCCATCCCCGCATATCGCTGCGCTCATGCGGGCTACTCGCTGAGCGCGCTCACGGCGCTGTTGACCGCAGTGACAAGGGGAGCGCTGGCCGGCCACTCTATCGGTATTACGGTGACAGTGCACGAAACTCTCACTGCAGTTGAGGGCAGTGTCACCGTAATCCTGTCCCCTTCATAGGAAAGCTATTGAGCCGCCGTCACTCGCAACGATTTCCTCAGAGCCCGTTTGGGGCTCGATTCCGGATCCGCGATCGGGCGGTAGGTCGCGACGCGGCGCAGCCAGCCGGCCTCGAAGACACGGTTGGATGGAAGGTTGCGAACCCTCTGCTGCAGGACGAATTGCGCCGCATCGGCGAATTCGGCGCGCACGGCCTTCGGATCGCTGGTATCACCGTTCATCTTCAGCAGCACCTGCTTGAGACCCCAACCCTGCCGCCGCCCGGTCTCCCTGTCCATCGCGGTTTCGTTCGGGTTGGTGCCCTCGCCCTTGAAGTTGATGTAGTCGATCAGCGGATAAAAATTCTCGGAGGCGCGAATGATGCGCGTGAACTGGATGACGATATGTTCGCGCTCCGTGCCGTCGGGCGTCGTCTTGAGGATCTTCTCCATCGCACCTTGCGCCCGCGCCACCATGAATTGCGTCTGCTCCGCCACGGTGTCGAGCAGAAACTGCCTCAACTCTTTCATCTGCGGTGAGTTGGAGTTCCTCCTGAACTCGGCCCGGCTTGTCCACGGGTTGGCCGGAATTTGCGGCTGGTCCAGCCAGGCGGGCAAACGCACGTTCTTCTTGCGCATGAATTCGAGCAGGGCCGGAAAGCTCTCCTCGAAAGGCAGCCATTTGCCGACAGGAAACCAGATGAAATGACCGATCCCTAAGGAAGCGAATTCCTCGTTCGCACTCCATGACGTGATCGCATCAATTTTTCCGCCTGTTTCATTCAGCCAGATCTTCTGGCCGATCTTCTTGGCCAGATCGCCCGGCAAGACGAGCTGTGGTACAGGTAGATCCTTGGCCTCGTGGCTCGATTTCCGTGCTTCCGGCATTTGAACGGCAGCTTCCGGCGCTGGCTTCTGCACCTCAGGCTGTCGCAGAACTGTTTCGGGTTCCGACTTCTGCGTGTGGGATGCTTGCGCGACGCCAGGCCCGCCCTGGTCTTTTTCGTTGTCAGCGACGCGTGCCGCGGCCGGCGCGGCTATTTCCGCCAATGCCGTTTGCGTCGCCATGCCAGCGACGATGACACACGAGAGCAGCAATGAGCCGCAAGCAAGCACCTTTGCGCTGTATTGTCCGGGTTTCGCTTGCCGTGCCGTTCTCCTGCCGCTACCCGCAGGCCAGCGGCCAATGAAATCACCGCCCATGTCTATGTTTCCGAAGGCTAGCCTGACGGGAAGGGTCGTGTGGGCGAACAACACGATGCGTATGGCGAAATCGTGGGGTCATAGTGGCGCCCCGGTGCCGGCGCCACATGGGCGACAAGTCCAGCCAGCGCGGCGACATCGCCAGGGCAAAGCGCTTGGCGAGGGAATTGAAGGAGAGCGGGCGATGAAGAAGGCCAAAGCCAAGGAAACCGTGAAGGCAAACGCGAAGGCAAAGGTCACTTACGCGCCATTCGAGGTCGCTGACTATCTCGATAGTGAGGAAGCGATTGCGGAATATCTTTCGCTCGCAGCCCGCGACGAAAATCCCGGCGTATTGCTCAAGGCGCTTGGTGACGTAGCCAAGGCGCGCGGCATGGCGGAAGTCGCGAAGGCGTCCAGTCTCGGCCGGGAAAGCCTCTACAAGACACTTGCGCCGGGTGCCAAGCCGCGTTTCGAAACGATTGCCACCATCATGCGGGCGCCGAATGTCGGATTTTCAGTCGAAAGCAGGTTGCCAGTGCGAGCGAAGAAGGCTCGCAAGTTGACAGCGGCGTAGGTGGCGAGCGAGGGTGACAGTGCATAAAACTCTTACCCGGAGTTTGAGTGGACTGTCACCGTAATCTGTAGATCTGCACCGTGCTGCCGAACCGCAAGGCTCAGAGGATGCGAAACAGCCGATGATCGATCCGCCCCAGACCGTATTCGCCGTAGCCGACGGTGACGATTCCGCAAAGCCAAACGTAGCGCTCATCTGACGTCTCGAACCTGGGCGTTGGCCGCACATAGCTGTCGTCGAAGGACACCCGCTCGCCCTTTGCCAGACGCTCACGGCCGTCTCCCGGAAAACTGAGGACGCCTTGCGACTCATAGTGGATGAGAACACCGTCGTGGGTGCGCATGGTTGCACGAACATCCATGCGACTGATACCGTCGGCGCCGACGGAGACCCAGTCGCCGCCGCCTGGCAGCATTTCGCCCCGGAAGCGTGGACCTTCGAAGCGGCCGCCTTTCACCACAACGGTCACACGTGTGCCGAGGGGAGTCGGGATCACCTGGCGGAGTTCCAGATCAATGCTGAGATCGCACAGATGCTCGACCGGCAACGCGTTGATCAACGCGCGATCGAACACCGGTGTCTTCTGGTCAGCGAGAGTTTTTGCGTTCGTCATGTTCGTGTCCATCATGCCGCTTCGAACGCGGCCTTGACCTGGGCATAGTCAAAGAACGTATCTTTCCGTGTGACGAGGCCCCTGGCATCCACCTCGACAACGTCGAGAGCGCGAAAGCTGCGTCGATGCTTGCCGGGCGGCTGGAAGGTGAGTGTCCAGTCAAGCGTCCAGTGATTATCCCCGATCAAAAGGCGATGCGTCACGACGCCGAAATCAGGATAGCGCTCGAAGATCTGCGCAAACTCCTTACGCAATGCGGTGTTGCCTTTTACTTCACCGGTCCGGCCATGAGCCTCGAATGTTGGGTCTGGTGCGTGGAGCGCGAGGATGGCGTCCGGATTGTGGGACAACCAGGCGGCGGCGTAGCGATCCGCGATGTCGGCGAGATTCAAGTTCTTGGACATAAGACCTCTCATTTCTTCATGCGGTTGCGTGGGGATGCATGTCCCCAAAGTTCGCCGAGCGCTTGCAACCGGCTCCGCGAAGGCGCATATCTATGCATATGAATTTCATAGGGTCAAGATGATATGAAAAAGAAAGGCACTAGGGCTACGATTTCTTCTCCGGTGTCGAAAGAGACCGGGTGCCCGGTCGCGCGCTCGCTAAGCATTGTCGGCGATCGCTGGACGGTGCTCGTCTTGCGGGAATTGACCATGGGTAACCGTCGCTTCGAAGAAATCCAGGCACAGACGGGAGCGACGCCGCAGATGCTCGCCGCACGTCTGAAAAAATTGGAGTCTGACGGTCTGGTCGAGCGCCGCCCCTACAGCACTCGCCCGCTTCGGCACGACTATTATCTTACGGAAGCTGGACTCGCATTCTACCCGGTACTGCTCGCGCTGCGATCGTGGGGAGAGACCTGGTTGAAGTCCGAGAAGGAGGAGCGCGCCATTCACTACACTCATATTCCGTGCGGGCAGGATCCGGGACTAGGCCCTGTGTGTCAGAGCTGCGGAGGGGAGATGCGCCAAGACCAACTCGTGCCGCGATTTAGCGAGGCTTTTGCGAGAGAGCGCGACGCCAGGAAAGCGGCTTTCAAAGCTGCTCGCGCTCAAAATTGAAAACGCAGCCGCGGCTCGGGGCAACGCAATGAGCGAAGAAGGCTCGCCGTATGAGGGCGGTCTAGCTCACCGCTGTTTGCTTCTAGGAGATGTTGCCAGCCCAAGGAATACGAGCAATGCCTGATTGAGGCGCAAGACATCCTCATCGTCCAGGCGCCCGACGCGCGTCCCGATCTTGGATTTCGGAACGGTGGTTATCTTGTCCATCATGAGGCGGCAAGGTGCGCGCAATCCGTTGCGCTCATTCGGTACGACAGGGAGCCGGAACAGTGGTGCATCGGTCTCGTCCGTCGTGAACGCGCAGATCGTGATGGAGGCGGTTGCGTCGAAACTGTCGTCCTGAACGATGACGACGGGTCTCGCCTTGCCCGCATATCCCTTACCGCCGGCGACGGTCCAGATGTCGCCGCGCTTCATTCATCTCCATCCACGTCATCATTGAATGCAGAGACGGAATCGATGAACGCCTGATCGTCGCGGCCATGAGAACTGGCGGCAACGGCAAGCGACTGACGATGCGCCGCCGACCGGAACGCCGGTGCACCTACGTCCGGGACCCAAATCTGGATCGGGCGCAGCCCTTGCCTGCGCAGCCTTTCACGATGCTCCCGTACCTTCACCCGGGAAGACTTCGCGCGGGAGGACCTTGGCTTCGATGCTGACGCCATCGACAAATTCCCTGAATGGTTACATGTAACCAGTACATGATTGCGAGGAATCTGCCAATCCATCTTTTGCGCAAGCCAATCACTTCATCTCGTCCAGCATCCTCCGCGCTTCACCCAACAACGCCTGAATCCGCCTTCGCTCGGCAATCGCATCCCTGGTGAACAGGCCGTGCTTGCGCGCGTTCTGGTTTGCCTTTGGCGCGCCGGATCCCGGTGCGCCGCCGTGCATGCGGCAGCGCTTTTTGCCGCGCACCGCCGGCGAGCGGCACGCGCCGCCGGAGCGGGTTTTGGCGCCACAGCGTGGGCTCGCCAGCATCGGGCCGGTGTTTCTGATGTGATCGCTCATGGCTGTGCTTCCCGCTTGGCATCAGCGGAATCGCGCCTTCGCCTGGAGCCCGAGGCCTTCGGCGCATTCCGCGCCGCGGATGCCGGGTTTTTGCCGGAAACGATCACGCTCGCATGCTGCGTGACGTTGCCGACAATGGCCTTGCCGCCGTCCCCGACCGACACGTTCTGCACGGTGATGGCGGGCTCGCCATGGCTGCGGTAGCGGTTGAGCGCCTCGATCTGGGCAGGAAACGTACGGGTGAGCCTGCCCAATGCGCGCGCGGCGCTATCGTGCCGGGCGAGGTCTTCCGCATTCGCAAGGTGATGCGCGCATCGCATCGCCATCACATGAACGGAAACCATCTGCGCCACCAGCATGGCCTCGACAGAATCCCTCGGTTTGATGCTCTTCACCATCGAAATCATGAAAGCGACGTTGACCTCGTCGGGACTCCCGCCGCTCACGCTGGCCCTGACCAATTGCCGGAGGATGCCATCCATCGATTCGCGATCGGCTGCCCCCAGCGCGTTCGCCATGAGCTGTTCGCCGATTTCAGGGTCTGGATGGTCGATGGAGAATCCGTGCGACAGGAGCTTTATCCGCGGGATTGCGGCGGCTTTGGTCTGGTCGGTCGCGGCAATCGCCGTTGACATAGCAAGGTCTGGAGCGGTGTTCATGTCGATACTCCCTGGCACGCGCGGCAAGCGCGCGGTTCGGCCACGCGCAGGCGATCGCCCGCCGCGGTGATCCCTGCAATTTCAATGGTGGGTGAGGATTTGAGCCGCAATCGCATCGACGCGCCCGCGATTGCGGGGCGACGTGGACTTACAAGATTGCGGGATGATGAAGGAATGCCGCTGATTTGCCCGACGTGTCAAGTTGCTTTGTCGAATGCCGGCGGCCGCCTGCTACTTTGCATGGGGTTGTTTTCGATATTTTGGAAGCGCGTGTGTCGAGGCGCCATTCGTCGCCGCACACGCTCCGCTCATTCCCGCTCCATCATTTCGGCGATCGCCTTGATGCGGCTTCTGGCGTATTTCGGCAGGCCGGCGCTCAGCGAATCGCCGCTGTTGAAGGAGCTGTTGCCCATGAGCAGTTGCGCGGGCACGAGGTTTCGCAGAATGGGTGTTTTGATGTATTCCCTTTGCTTGTTCAGCACGTCGTTCCTGACCGCAATCACGATGTAGACCGTTGCGATGGCGGCTTTCGGCTCGGTCGGATGCTGTTGCAGAACCGCAAGCAGCTTGCCGAACTGGATGACCTGGTTGACCCAAAAGATGTTCTGCTCGAGCCCGCTGGTGACTGTGGAGTCGAGCCCTGTCAGGCTCGGCAGCTCGGCCAGGTCCGGCTGCGTGACCGACATGATCTCGCTCTGAAACTCGATGAAATCCGGAATGGGCTTTTTGCTCTCCTCGCGCAGCTTGTTGGCAAGCTGAATGCCCGCCGGAATTTTCCCTTCGAACATGTAGCGGGACTGCACGCAGATCGCCTTCGCGTCTTCGCACCAGCGGCGATCCGGCGGACGGTTGTGCGCGGCGCCCGCGCCTTTGTTGGGAACAGCATCGTCCGCCGCGATCGGCCGGTGCTTGACTGCCGGATCGATCTGCTCGAGGAACGCGACATTTGCATATCTTGACAGATCCAATGCCGCTGCCGGTCTTGGAAGTCGAAACCGCGCCTCCGCCTGGTAGACCGAGAGCTTCAGCTTCGTTTGCTGGTTGAGCGTGGGCTCAACGAAGCTCGGGAAGAGCGAGAGGAAGCGCCGCTGAACCGGACGCGAGCGGGCCCAATCGTCGAACGGAATGAGCCCGGTCGAGGAATCGGCGAGCTTGTCGTTGCGTTGGTCGGCGAAGATGACCGTGCGCGGTTTGATCTGTACGATCGGAACGCTGGCGGCTGCGGGCACGTCCTCCACCTGGAATTGCTGCGCGGCCGCGCCCGTGCAAGTGGCCACGCAGGCGGCGATGAGGACAGCGGCACGGTGGCGTCTCATGGCGTCAATGCTCAATTTAGCCGCCGCCAGAAATAATCGGGATCGACTCGGAGCGGCGGTCGCGGGAGGCGGTCCTCGTCATCGGGATATCCGCGCCAGGAGGGATACTCGCGCGGACCAAGACGCCAGTTCGGGAATGGAAAGGGCAGCCGGCTATCGCCGTAAAGGCGGTTATCGTGAGACCACTGCTGGAATGGCCCGTCGTCTTCGTCATGACCGCCACGATGGGCGTAGCGTTCTGCACGCGAGACGATCCGAAATTGCGTATCATCGATTCTGCCCGACGGATCCCTCTTTAAGTACTCCGTGAAAGCGCGCCCGGAGCCGGCCGGCGCAGGATCGCCGGTATGGGGATCGATCGACAGAGCAACGAGCTGACGCATGGCTTCGCGCGAAGGGCCGTTCAACGCCGTCTTGGGAGCGTGCAGCTCCCAGGCTGCCTGCACGATCGGCTCGAACATCGGCAGCGCCACTTTCCCGCCGGTCTGGCCGCGCCCCAGGGTGCGGCGCCCGCCGTCGCCATTGTCGTAGCCGACCCAGATGGCGATGGTGACGTCATTTGTGAAACCAACGAACCAGGCATCGGCCGAATCATCAGTGGTACCAGTCTTGCCGCCGACATAGGGCGAGAGATGCTTCACCCCGCGCGCGGTTCCGCGCGCGAGCACGCCCTGCAGCATTGATTTCAACTGGTAAAACGATGCGCGGTCGGCGAAGCCGATCCAGGACACCGCATGCGGGTCGTGCCGGTAGATTGGCCGGCCGTCCTGTTCGATCGTTTCGATCGCATGGGGCTGGGGTCGTGCGCCTTCGTTGGCGATCGCTGCATAGAATGCCGCAAGGTCGATGAGCCGCACAGTTTGGGCACCGAGCACGAACGGGTAGTAGCGCATGCATTCCTTGTAGAGCTGCGCTTCCATCGCGACCTCGCAGACCCGGTCGAGGCCTCGCTCGGCGCTGTCGTCGAGGCCGGTCGCGAGCAGTTGCGCGGTGGCGAGATTCCGGGAGTTTTCCAGCGCACGCCGCAGTGTAATGGCGCCCGAAGCGCCGCCCTCGTAGTTCTTCGGCGACCAGAAACCGCGCTGGCGCGCGTGGACTGTCGCCCCGATCGGCGCCAGCGTAATAGGTTCGTCCATCACCAGCGTGTTGGGCTGCAATCCCTTCCGAAGGGCGGCGAGGTAGGTCAGCGGCTTCAAGGTGGAGCCGGGTTGCCGCGGGCTCTGGACGACGCGGTTGAGCTGGCTTGCCGGATACGAAAAGCCGCCCGCCATCGCGAGAATGCGGCCGGTTTCGTTCTCGAGCACCAGCGCCGCTCCCTGCACGCTCGGTCGAATGCGCAGATCGGCACGCGCCGCTTGCTTGCCACTGGCTTTGCGCACCTGCACGTAGACCACGTCGTACGGCTTGAGACTGCGCCGAATCGCGGCGCTCCAGGTGTTCAGCGGCAGGATGCTTCCGTCGGTCAGGCCGACGTTGATCGCCTGGCCGCTTTTGCCACGCGTATTCTCCAGCGCGACCGCCGATTCCCAGTGAACGTCATAGAGAGGTAGCCGCGTCGCCTTCAACGCCGCGAGCCAAGCCGGCTCCGTGGCCCTCGGGTCAGCCGCATTCAGACGGACAGCATCGGAAATGTTCGCCTCGGGTCCCTCGAATTTGTAACGACCGGTGTTCAGCTCGTACCGCGCGAGGCCCTCCTGCAATGTCGCTTCGACTACGCGCTGCAGGGCCGAGTTGGCGGTCGAGCGCACCGTGTAGGAGGATTTGGTGAGAGTATCGAGGCCCGCGACCACCTTTGCCTCGCGGGCGATGTGATCGACGAAGTGAAAGGCGAAGTCCCGTCGCGTCGGCCGGTACTCGACAAGCCGCGGCAATACTGCTTGCGCCGCGGCGGCGTCGATCATGGCGTCGTCCTGCATGCGGCCCAGCACGTAGGCAAGGCGCTCGCGCGCGCGCTCAGGGTGGTGGTCGGGATTGAAGTAGTTCGGTCCCTTGGCTAGCCCGGCGAGCAGCGCGCCCTCGACTGCGGAGAGCGCCTTGGCTGATTTACCGAAATAGCTGCGCGCCGCCATCTCGATGCCCCAGGCTCCGCGACCGAGATAAATCGAATTGAGATAGAGCTCGAGGATTTCCGCCTTGGTCAGGACGCGCTCCATCCGCGAGGCAACGATCATTTCGCGCAGTTTTCTTTCGTAAGTGATGTCGTTGCCCACCAGCAGGTTCTTGACGACCTGCTGCGTAATGGTCGAGCCGCCCTGCGGCCGGCCCGGGTGCGTGAAGTTGCCGATGAAAGCGCGGACCAGTCCGCGCTCGTCAATGCCGGCGTGTTGGAAGAAACGCTTGTCCTCGGCGGCGACGAATGCGTTGCGCACCGCTTCCGGGATATCCGCAAGCTTGACCCATATGCGGCGATTGTTCGGCGCGTAAATCTCAGCGAGGCGCTCGCTCTTGTTGTCGAGGACTACGCTCATGCCGGGAAGACTGAGTTGCTTAAGCTGCTCCGTGTCGGGCAGATCCTTGACCGCGCTGTTGTAGAAAGCGATGACCTGACCAAGATCGACCGGAGATCCTTCCGCTTTTTCGACCTTGCAGAACTGCCTGTAGGCCACCTGGAGGTCGGCCAGGTTCAGTCCTTTGAGCGCTTTGATCTCGCTGCTCAACGCCTCCTTGTCATCCATGGCCGTGGCAATCAGATCGTCCAGGTTGATGTCCTCGATGTCGAAAGCCTTGCGCATGTGGGCGCAGCCGGCATTCAAAAGCTGCGCCACCTCGAAGCGGTCGCGCACCGCATCGAACTCCGTCTTGACCCCATCCGGCCGGGTAGTGACCTGGCTGAAGGCAAGCGCCGTGGCGAAGATCTTGATGAGAATCGAATCCATGACCTGCCGACGGTCGAAAAAGCCGCCCCTTAAGGTCCCGTTTTTCTAGAACACTAAACAAGGCTGTACTGAGGAAAAAGTTCCCTAGCCCCGGAACCAACGCTGCGGCCAGGACGTTTTAGATACACCACATTGGCAGCGCACTCATGAATGCCCCTCTTTCAGTCGTGCTTGCCGCGGTGCTCCTCAGCGCCGCCATCGCTACGATGCCTGCGGATGCTGCTCCTCGAAAAAAGAAAACTCGGGCTCTTGCCGCAGTCCCCCCTGCAGCTAGCGTCGCTCAGCCACCCACGGACAGATTTTTGGCCTGCGACGTCCGGGTCCGAGACTATCTTCGCGAAGGCGGAGCCGCGATACGGGTCACCAAGATCGAAGTGGACGATGCCCGGTTGCAGTTGAACATTCATCATGAGTATGGAGAGGCGGGAAAGTCGTCGCGAAAACATCTGCGCGGGGACAGCGAAGAGGAAATGCGCAAAAATCTGCGCGGAATACTGGATGAGTTCTCGGCGGCTGCGAAGGCGGCAGCGGCTGGTCGTGCCTGGTATGTGATCGCTGCTCGCAAGGTCATGCCGGACCTCCGCGACGGTTCGGGCGAGAACACCAGCCCGTGGACGGCCATCGTCCTCGCGGATTTCGAAGGAAAATGCAGACCCATCACGTTCTACCAGTCTGTCGATCGGAACAAGCTCAATCCTGAACTGAGCAAGAAACTGGATGAGTGAATCAGCTACAGTTTCCCTCAAGTCACATCATTCATCTGACCAGATCTTTTGGCGCCTGCATGGATGTCCTTTGGTACACCCGGTCCCTAAATATTGCGCGAACTGCCGATCGCCCTGTCGATAGCCAAAAATAGGGCTTCGTCCTGCAAAGGCTTCCGGAGGCTGGCTACAAGCGTACCTTCGTGCGATTGTTCTTGCTGCGCCGTGTCGGCATGCGCGGTGATGAGGATTGTTGGAATTCTAATACCGTTGCTTATGAGATGCTGTTGAAGCTCGAGGCCGTTCATCTCCGGCATCTGAAGATCCACAATCAGGCACATCGGAAGACCAGCTGGCAACGCCGCGAGAAATTCGTCTCCCGATCCGTATGTCCGGGCATGAAAAGCGCGCGAACGCAGCAACCGACTCAAGGCCTTGAGCACGGCCGGATCATCGTCCACAATGGCAATCCATGGGAAAGCTTCCGCCATGGAAGACTATTGCCGTTGCGCCCTGCGCCCGTCGAGTTGGCCCTTGGGCCAACAGGTGCGTCTTCCTTATCTGGACAGTTTGAGCTTCTCGGCCATCCGCACAAGGTCGGCGACAGTTCGAACGCCAAGTTTCTCCATCATCCGGCTGCGGTGAACCTTGATGGTCTTTTCGACCGTACCCAGCTCGCCGGCAATCTGCTTGTTGAGTCGCCCTGCCACGACATGCGTAAGCACTTCGCGTTCACGTGGGGTCAAGGTCCTTACCTTCGCTCGCATCACGTCCAGTTCGGAACGAAGTCGGCGCAACTCTGCGTCCATGGCTTCAGCGCGGGATAGCGCCTCAAACAGATCCTGGTCCTTTACCGGCTTGGTCAGGAAATCGACTGCCCCGGCTTTCATGGCGCGAACGCTGGTGGGAATGTCGCCTTTGCCGGTAACGAACACGACGGGACGATGCGAGCCACTGGCGGTGGTCAACACATCCTGAATCTCCAGACCATCAAGATCAGGCATCGAAACATCGAGTACGGCGCATCCGGGAATCGCCTCGTCATGCTCCTCGAGGAACACCTGCGGAGAAGAATAGGGTTTGACGTCATAACCCTTGGCGCGGAGCAGTCGCGACAACGACTTGAGGACTCCGGGATCATCGTCAACGAGGTAAACCGTGAACATGTCGGTCATACGGAACTGACTGCAGGTTGCTGGGCGGGCAATGAAAATCCTGCAACGGCGCCACCGCCCTCACCGTTGACCAGGGTAAGCTTTCCCTGATGCGCCTTTATGATTGTCGAACAAAGGGCCAGACCCAGACCAAGGCCGTGGTCCTTGGTAGTGTAAAACGGTTCGAACAGCCGGCCATTTTCCTTGGGATCGACCCCGTGCCCTCGGTCCTCGACGAGCACGTCTATCATTCCGGTTTTTGCCCCTCGGGTGGAAATCAGAATAGACCGCTTCGCGGTTGGGGTCGAAGCCATGGCGTCCATCGCATTCATGATGAGGTTAAGGAGAACTTGCTGCAACTGAACAGAATCTCCCCGCGTCAGGAACGCGCTGTCTTCCAGATTAAGCCTGACGCTGATGTCGCGGCCGATCAGCTCGCTGTGCACTAGGCTGATTGTTGATCTCACAAGGACATTTATGTTGATGCTTTCCATCTTCCTTTCGCCCTTCTTAAGAAGGCTGCGGAGACGGTGGATAACCTCGCCAGCCCGATTATCCTCATGCACGATGTCCTCAAGGGCGTCGCGAATCTCCGCTAGATCGGGCGAATTCTGCCGGAGGAGATGCAGGGCTGCCTGCGCATTAGAGAGGATCGCAGTGAGAGGTTGGTTGACTTCGTGCGCAATTGAGCCGGATAGCTCACCGAGGGCGGATACCCGCATCAGGTGCTCAATTTCCAGACGTTGCAATGCGGCCTCAGCCTCGGCCGATTTCTGGTCGGTGATGTCGACGAAAATGCCCCCTAGTTGCTTTGGCTCGCCTTTGCTCTCCGCATAGGACCGGGCGCGCATGCGGATCCAGCGCGTCTCACCGCTCGGCAGGACAATTCGGACGTCGCTGGCCGTGGACCGCTCTGTCCTGAAGGACTTCCGGAGCGAACGGCGTGCGGTTTCGAGATCATCCGGATGAACAGCGGCAAGGAATGCCTCGCGGGTGAGAGGTGCATCACTCGGCAGCCCGAACAGCGCCCTGCAATGTTCGGTGACCCACAACTCATCCGTAACCCTGTCAAACTGCCAGAGCCCGATGTTTGCCGCAGCGGCGGCAAAGGTCATCCGCTCCTCGCTATCCTTAAGCTGTTCCTCGGCGCGCTGTCTCCTGCGCCGCTGAATCAGCAAGGCGCCCACAATTGTTGTTTGCAAGCCGAGGACGAAAAGTGCCGCAAGAACGGTGCCGCGATACTCATCCCAAATCGTCGGCTTTTTGAACAGAACAACGGTGTCGGGAGGCAGGTCTCTTTCCTTCAGATTCCAGCGTTGCATTGCCCGGTAATCGACGCGGTAGTGCTGCGCCGGGTTTGTTCGGGGCGCGAGCGTCGCCGGATCCGCGCCATCGATGATTTCGATCGCCATTTCAGCCGCTGCGACGCCGATCGACTCGAACGTCTCAACAAAGCCGCCGACGGCACCCTTGCCGATAAACGTATCGTAAGGGCCGTAAAGCGGCGCAGGTGACAGCGCGGACAGATCAGCCGCGACCTGCGCCGGGACGAAAGTCTTGCCTTCGGCGTCAGCAAAAACCGTCAAAAGGATCACGATCGCATCCCTGGGCACCTTCGACAGTTCAGCGACGAGCTCTGAATATGGAAGCTCGAACAGGAATGTCGTCTCGAATTTGCCGCCGCGCTCCTCGATCATCTTGCGAGCTATCGGTTGCCAACGGCGATCCGTCTCGCCGCTTCCGGCGATGACAAACAATTTGGTTGCATCCGGCTGGAGCCGCTCCGCGAGCGAAAGCGTCTTCGCCAGATCGAACGCGGTGATGATCCCGGTCATCTTCGGTGGCAATCGCATGGCAGCATAAGTCTGTGGCGAGATGGATGCAAAGACGACCGGGACATCGGGCAGCATGTCCCGATACTTGATGACAAATGGCAACGCGTTGCTGCCGAGCGTGATCACTAAATCCGGCGGATGCTTCCCATACTTGTCGCGAATAAACGTCGCCGTTCGCAGCGCATGGGCCTCGTCGGTATTTCGACCCAGATCGAGAAACTCCGCATCGATCTCGACTGATTTCGAGTGCTCGACAAGCCGCTTTCGAGCGGCCTCCGCGATCACGCTGGTGGCGGGAAATGAGTAGTTGAAGGCGTGAAGCATAAGAACGCGCGCACGCTCCGCAGCGCGGGCTTCTCCCGCGAGCAAAAAAAGGAGTCCGATGCTCCACATGACAATGCGCGTCGTAGTCATTTTTGAAAACGCCGCCACTCAAAACGCTACAATTGTAAATTTACAAACTCAGTAATCTGCCCGCACGGCTCACGTTGCCGGGTTGCAACCTTAGCACGTTTTGGCGAGCGTATCCTGCCCCGGTTGTCCAGGATTTCTAAGCAAAATCAACGGGGATTTTCCCGCCAGACAGAAACAGCGGACCAATGTCGCCGCGATGCAATTCGTGCGCGCAGGCGCCGGAGGTCCGTCCCAGTGACGCTAGCTACATCGCTCCGATGTTGGACCACGGTCCAATAGCTTGTGACAGGGCTCGTGCGTAGCGTGCCTCTCGCAATTTAGCGATTGAGCGGGAGGCAGCGCGCGAGATGACAACGCTTTTCCCTGCAACCACATTCAAGGCTGACATCACGAACGGTGCTTCGCTGACCGACGGGATGATCTGGATTTCAGGTGGCACTTACCGCATGGGATCGGACAAGCACTATCCGGAAGAAGCTCCGGCGCATCGTGTCACGGTGGACGGCTTTTGGATGGATCGCTATCCGGTGACGAACCGGCAATTCAGGGAATTCGTAAGGGCGACCAAACACGTCACCGTCGCCGAAATCACACCGGACCCCAAGGATTATCCGGGAATGCTCCCGCATATGATCTACGCGGGCTCTTTGATGTTCTCTCCACCTGCACATCCGGTCAGTCTCCGCGACTTCAGCCAGTGGTGGACGTTCGCCAAGGGCGCGCAATGGCGGCATCCCTACGGACCCGGAAGCAACATCCGTGGGCTGGACGATCATCCAGTCGTGCATGTGGCTTTCAGCGATGCGCTCGCCTACGCGAAATGGGCCGGCAAGGATTTGCCAACCGAAGCGGAATGGGAATTTGCAGCGCGCGGCGGGCTCGCTGACGCCGAATTCGCGTGGGGCGATGAATTCACACCGGCCGGCCGTCACATGGCAAACACCTGGCAGGGTGAGTTTCCGCGGCAGAACGTCAATGCCGACGGTTTCGAGCGCACTTCACCGGTTACCGCATTCCCGCCGAACGGGTACGGACTTCACGACATGATCGGCAACGTCTGGGAATGGACTGCCGACTGGTATTCGCCAAAGCATCAGGCGGATGCGGCGAAGGCCTGCTGCATTCCGAAGAACCCGCGCGGCGGGCGCGAGGACAACAGCTACGACCCCCGAACGACCAACGTGAAGATTCCACAGAAGGTCATCAAAGGCGGCTCGCACTTGTGCGCGCCGAACTACTGCCGACGCTACCGGCCGGCTGCGCGCCATGCGGAGCCGATCGATACTTCCACAAGTCATCTTGGCTTTCGGTGCATCAGGCGAGAAGCCTCTGATGCATCATAAACAGGAGAGCGTAGCAATGTTGAGTTCCATATTGCCCGACAAGCCGCCCTTTATCGCAACGCCGCCACGCAAGACACTTGGTTGGCTCAAGCAGTCCTGTGCCTCGCTGCTTGGCGCGACGATGTTGATGTCGCTATCCGGGCCAGCCAGCACGCCTGCAGCCGCACAGCAACCGGCTCGGCAACCGGTGCAGCCGGCTCAGCAGCCGGCGGCGCAGCAACCGGCTCAGCAGCAAGCTCAGAAACCTAACATCATCTTCATCATGGGCGATGACATCGGCTGGATGCAGCCGAGTATCTACCATCGCGGCCTGATGGTCGGCGAGACGCCCAACATCGATCGCATCGGGCAGGAAGGTGCGATGTTCACGGACTATGTGGCCATGCAGAGCTGCACCTCCGGCCGCAACGCCTTCTTCACCGGCATGTATCCGCTGCGCACCGGCATGATCCCGCCACAACTCCCCGGAAGCCCGTCCTACCTGCGGCCCGGCACGCCGGCGATCGCAAAATTCCTGCTCGATCTCGGTTACAATACCGGCGAGTTTGGGAAGAATCATCTCGGCGACCACACCGATGCCCTGCCGACCGCGCACGGCTTCCAGGAATACTGGGGCTATCTTTACCACCTCGACGCGATGCAGGGGGTGAGCTTCCCCGACATCAACAAGACGCCGCTCCAGCAGACTGTTGCACCGCCTTGCAGGAACACGCCGATTCCCGGCATCCCGGAAGTGCCCGGTGCCGTGGATCCCAAGACCACGCTGTGCCTCACGCCCCCTCGCAATGTTCTGTCGTGCAAGTCCTCGGACGGCTCGAGCAAGAACCAGATGTGCGCTGACGAGGGCCCGCTGACGCTGGATCGCTCGAAAACGGTGGACGAAGAGATCTCGACGAAGGTCATCGAGTTCCTCGACCGCAACGACCCGAAGAAGACCAACAAGCCATTCTTCGTCTGGTACAACCCGGCGCGCATGCACGTCGTCACCGTGCTGCCGCCGAAGTACGAGGCCATGCTGGGCGAGCGCGGCGGCAAGGACTGGGGCACCAACGAAGCCGGCATGAAGCAGATGGACGACAATATCGGTCTCGTCCTCAAGAAACTGGACGACATGGGCCAGGCCAACAATACGATCGTTGTGTTCACCACCGACAATGGTGCCGAGGCGATCTCTTTCCCGGACGGCGGCGTGACCCCGTTCAAGGGCCAGAAGGGCGAGGCCTGGGAAGGCGGCTACCGCGCGCCGATGGTAATCAAATGGCCGGGCGTCATCAAACCGGGCACGGTGCACAACCAGTTGTTCGCCGCTCTCGACTGGGTACCCACGCTGACCGACATCGGCGGCGGGCCCAAGGGTGACGAACTGAAGCAGCAGATCGAGGCGGGCCGGTATCCCGGCATCGTCAAGACGACGTTGGACGGCGTCAACCAGCGTGACTTCCTGGAAGGCAAATCGGCCAAATCGGCACGCGACTACTTCTTCTATTTCTCGGGTTCAACGCCGTCGGCGGTGCGCTACAAGAACTGGAAGATGTACTACACCATGTCGCAGCCCGGGCCGGCCGGGTGGATCATGCCGCTGATCCCCTTCCACTTCACCTTGGTCCAGAACATCAAGCGTGATCCGTTCGAGCAGAACGTCGGCGTCGACCAGAAGTCGGCCATGAGCATGGGCGGTGCGCTCGGCGCCCCGGCGACCGCCTTCCAGTATGACTGGAACATGCTGCCGATCGGCCAGCGGTTGTGGATGGAACATCTGCTGTCGTACGAAAAGTTCCCGCCGCTGCAGGCCCCTGAGACCTACAACCTCTCTGGCATCCTGGAGCAGGTCAAGAACGGCAGCCGCCACGCCAGCGATTAGCTTCGCAAGGTGACCAAGCGGACGCCCCACGGGGCGTCCGCCCACACACGACAGGTGAGCGATGAATGCGCTGAGTGAATGGGGAGGTTACCTATCATGAGTATCGTCAGGAACGCTTGTGTCGGTCTTCTCTCATCGCTCGCTGCCGCGACGGCGCTGGTCTCGCCGCTTTCCGCCCAGCAACAGCAAAAGCCCAACATCCTCGTTATCATGGGCGATGACGTCGGCTACTGGAACATCAGCGCCTACAATCGCGGCATGATGGGCTACCGCACGCCCAACATCGACCGCATCGCGAACGAAGGCGCAATCTTTACCGACTATTACGGACAGCAGTCCTGCACCGCAGGCCGCGCGGCGTTCATCACCGGCCAGAGTCCATTGCGGACTGGGCTCTTGAAGGTGGGCCTGCCGGGAGCGAAGGAAGGCCTGTCTGGACAGGATCCGACCATTGCCGATCTGCTCAAGCCGCAGGGCTATGCGACCGGGCAATTCGGCAAGAACCATCTCGGGGATCGCAACGAATTTCTGCCCACGGTTCACGGCTTCGACGAGTTTTTCGGCAACCTCTATCATTTAAATGCGGAAGACGAGCCGGAGCATCCGGACTATCCGAAAAATCCTGCATTCAGGGCGCAGTTTGGTCCGCGCGGCGTCATGAAATGCGTCGCGACCACCGTCGACACGCCCGGCGATGATCCGCGCTTCGGCCCATGGGGCAAACAAAAGTGCGAGGACACGGGACCGCTCACCAAGAAGCGGATGGAGACAGTCGACGAGGAATTCCTTCGCGCATCAGTTGATTTCATCGACCGCGCGAATCGCGACAGGAAGCCCTTCTTTGTTTGGTTCAATTCGAGCCGCATGCACATATGGACGCGTCTCAAGGCCGAATCCCAGGGAAAAACCGGCCTTGGTATCTATCCTGACGGCATGGTCGAGCATGACGGGCAAGTCGGGCAATTGCTGAAAAAACTTGATGATCTCGGCATCGCCAACAACACGATCGTGATCTACACGACCGATAACGGTGCGGAAACATTTTCCTGGCCGGACGGCGGCACGACGCCTTTCCGAGGCGAGAAGAATACCAACTGGGAGGGTGGCTATCGCGTCCCCGCAATGGTTCGCTGGCCCGGTCTGGTGCCGGCACGGACCGAAATCAACGACGTGTTTTCGGCGGAGGATTGGACGACGACGCTGATCGCGGCGGCGGGCGAGCCCGATGTCAAGACAAAGCTGCTGGTGGGCTACGATGCCGGCGGCAAGAACTTCAAGGTCCACCTCGACGGCTACGATCAGCGCGACCTTCTCGCCCGCAAGGGCGCCAACAAGCGCCGCGAATTCTTCTACTGGACTGACGACGGCAATCTTGCCGGTCTTCGTTACGACCAATGGAAGGCCGTATTCATGGAACAGAAGGCCCATGGATTTGACGTGTGGGCGCAACCGATGGTCCAGCTTCGCTTGCCGTCGCTGTTCAACCTCCGGTCCGATCCGTTCGAACGAGCCCAGCACGAAGCCGGCGATTACGTCAGGTGGTTCGTCGAGCACGCCTTTGTGCTCGTTCCCGCGCAGGCGATCGTGGGGCAGCACCTTATGAGTTTCCAGCAGTTTCCGCCGCGGCAACGACCAGGTTCGTTTTCCGTCGAACAGGCGATGGAGAAGCTAAGGAATCCACCGTCCAGCAATTGAATTCGCGCCATGATTCAGAACGAAGCAAGGAGTCCATCATGACCGTCAAGAGTCGAACTGGCTGCGTGATTATCGCCTTCCTCCTCTGCGGGGCAGCACCGGCGCTGGCCCAGACCACGCCTTCGACGCCGCAGCACGAGCCGCTGCAGAAGACGATCGGCCAGGCCAAGCCGGAGATTGTGCCATCCCTGATCGTCATGAACGCCCGCGGCGCCAGCCTGCAGGGCGGGAAGCTGACACTCACCGGCGTGGCACCCAACTCGATCGTTTTCGCGGACCGCCCGGTGCGGGCGGCAGGGCATTCGCTCACGGCCCACCTGCTGGAGGAATGGTCGCCAAACAATGCCAGCGATGAGAGCTTTACCAAGGATCCGCCGAACGCCACCGTCTCGGTGTTCAGCACGGACAGCTCAAAAATCCGCGACGCCGTCGTGGTGCTGAAGACGGCGAAGCTCGAGGGTGACCGGCTGACTTTCGATGTCGATGTGCTCGAAGGTGATCTTTCCGGCGGCGACGGGCCGGCGGCGCTCTTCATCGACCGCTTCGGGTTTGGCGGCTTTCACGGTGGTGGCTTCCACGCGGGCGGCATGGGTGGCTTCCACGCGGCGGGCTTCCGCGGCGGCTACGCGCGGGTCGGGGGTCGTCCCTACGTCGCTCGTGGTGCCTGGTATCGCGGGGGCTACGGTGCTGCAGCAGTCGGTGCCGCCGCGGTGGGCGGGGCTGCGCTGGGTGCGGCGGCTGCAAATGCCGCCTATCCCTACTGCGGCTATTATCCCTATCCGCCCTGCTACTGAGGACTGCGCAAGCCATGCATAGGCCTTTGCAGCATGATGATTGAAAACTGGCTCCGGGGAACGAACCTAGGGGATCAACCATGAAACCGATCGTGCAATTTCCGCTCGTCGACCGCCGCGTCCTACTCTCGTCGCTGGCGATGCTACCCTTGCTCTCTGCCTCGCTCCGCTCGACCTCCGCGCTGGCACAGGCACGCGATCCGCTCCCGTCCTGGAACGAGGGCGCGACCAAATCGTCGATCCTCGATTTTGTCACGCGCGTCACGACGCAAGGCGGGCCCTTCTTCGTACCGGTCGACCAGCGCATCGCGACCTTCGACAATGACGGTACGCTCTGGATCGAGCAGCCGATGTATATCCAATTGGCTTTTGCGCTCGATCGGGTGAAGGCCCTTGCGCCGATGCATCCGGACTGGAAGACCAAGCAGCCGTTCGCAGCGGTGCTGGACGGCGACCTGAAGGCGCTTGCGGCTTCCGGCGAAAAAGGATTGGTCGAAATCATCGCGGTGACGCATGCCGGCATGACCACGGCGGAGTTTGAGAAGATCGTTACCGACTGGCTCGCGACCGCGCGTGATCACCGCTTCAAGCGGCCCTATACCGAACTGGTCTACCAGCCGATGCTGGAACTGCTCGCTTACCTACG
Organism: Bradyrhizobium sp. CSA112; assembly: GCF_029051645.1. Classification (GTDB taxonomy): domain Bacteria; phylum Pseudomonadota; class Alphaproteobacteria; order Rhizobiales; family Xanthobacteraceae; genus Bradyrhizobium. Next base: position 76,668 of record NZ_JAACFS010000004.1, on the reverse strand, counting down.
CGCCTATGGTTTCAAGACCTTCATCGCGTCGGGCGGCGGTATCGAGTTCATGCGGCCCTGGACCGAGCGGATCTACGGAATACCTCCGGAGCAGGTCGTCGGATCGTCGATCAAGACCCGATTCGAGATGAAAGACGGTGCGCCAACGCTCTTCCGGCTGCCCGAAATCAACTTCATCGACGACAAGACTGGCAAGCCGATCGGCATCAACGAGCATATCGGCCGTCGTCCGATTGCGGCCTTCGGCAATTCCGACGGCGATCTCGAAATGCTGCAATGGGCGACGCTCGGCGCCAGTGGCGCGCGGTTCGGGCTGATTGTGCACCACACCGATGCGGAGCGCGAATATGCCTACGACCGCCATTCGCATTTCGGCAAGCTCGACGTAGCACTGGACGCCGCAGCGGTGAACAAGTGGACCGTGGTCGACATGAAGAGGGACTGGAAGCGGATCTTTGCTTTTGACTGACGTGGGTCGCTTACTACGACCGATCGACGCGAGATCCCAACAAATGCAGAAGAACAAGAGCATTTGGCTCGGTTCGCTGGCGTCGCTCGTGGCCGTGACGATTGCCAGCGCGCCCGTCGCCGCACAGCAACCAAAGAAGCCCAACATTGTCGTTATGCTGGCGGACAATCTGGGCTATGGCGAGTTGGGCGTCTATGGCGGCGGGATCCTTCGCGGTGCATCCACTCCGCGCATCGACGCCCTCGCCAATGAAGGTATGCGCCTGCTCAACTTCAATGTTGAAGCACAATGCACGCCGTCACGCTCGGCGCTGCTCACGGGGCGCTTCGCCATCCGCTCCGGCACCTACGAAGTCCCGGTCGGTGGTGTCCCCGACGGATTGACTCAATGGGAGATCACGACCGCGGAGCTATTGTCGGCACAAGGCTATGCAACCGGGATGTGGGGGAAGTGGCACCTTGGCAGCGCCGAAGACCGGATGCCCACCAATCAGGGGTTCGACGAGTGGTATGGCATCCCGCGTACGTACGACGAGGCGATGTGGCCGTCGCTGGACGAGACGAAGAGCATGTGGCCGTCGGTCGGGAATAGGCAAGGTTGGGATGCCAAGGTAGTTCATCCCCAGCATATCTACGGAGCCCGCAAGGGTGAAAAACCTCGGCAGATTGCGGTGCTGGACGTGGATCGCCGCCGCACCATGGATGCCGAAATCGCAGGTCGTGCGGTGGAATTTATCAAGCGCAACGCGGGCGCAGGCAAGCCGTTCTACGCCTATGTTCCGTTCGCGCAGGTGCACATGCCAACGCTTCCAAATCTGGAGTTCGCAGGCAGGACCGGCAATGGGGATTGGGCCGATTGCCTGGCCGAGATGGATTATCGCACCGGCCAAATTCTCGACGCTATCAAGGAAGCAGGTATCGAAAACGATACGCTCGTTATATTCGCCAGTGACAATGGGCCGGAGGCAACCCACCCTTGGGAAGGGGACAATGGACCGTGGCGCGGTACTTACTTCACGGCGATGGAGGGCTCGCTGCGGGCACCGTTCATCATTCGCTGGCCGGGAAAAGTGCCGGCCGGACGGGTCAACAACGAAATGGTACACATCGTTGACCTATTCACCACTCTCGCCCGCGTCGGCGGAGCAGAGATCCCTACGGATCGTCCAATCGATGGCGTGGATCAGCTCGAGTTTTTCCTCGGCGAGCAGGAGAGGTCCAATCGCGAAGGATTCCCTGCTTACGTCGCCGATCGGCTGTCGGCCGTCAAATGGCGAAACTGGAAAGTGCACTTGATCTGGCAGGAAAACATGTATGCCACGCCGCAGAAATTGCCTTTGCCGAAGATCATCAATTTGCTCACTGACCGCAAGGAGGAGCGCGATGTAGCGGCTTACAACTCATGGGTTGCCGACCCAGCCGTGAGGATCATTGCCGAGTTGGAGGCGAGCTTCAGGAGGTACCCTCCGATTAAACTTGGAACTCCCGATCCTTACCGACCGCCCGAGCCCGCAGCAAGGTAACGCGTCGGCAAAGGAGTCAGTCCGAGACGCCAGCTATGGATGACTAACGGGTAGTTGGCCTGCGATAACATTTCTTGGAGCGAGTCGCTTTTAAGTGGCCTGTGGCCGCACAACCACAGACTTAGGACCTCGATTCTGATCTGATTGGTTGTGCGCGTTTTTGGGAGGTTAAGATGAAAATCGCTTCCTCGAATATTTGCCGGATGGCATTTACCGCCGCAGCGTTGGCGCTTCATTCTCAGGCAGCCCAGGCGGATGAGAACGGCGTGTCCCTTTGGCTTCCCGGGTTTTTCGGTAGCCTGGCTGCCGCCCCGGCGGTTCCGGGATGGTCACTCGGCACGGTGGCCTATCACACCAGTGTGGAAGCTTCCGGCAACGTTGCGGCAGCACGACAAATCTCGATAGGCCAGGTGCCGGCGACGGCAAACGTCAATCTCAACGCCAATCTGGATGCCCGTGGCGATCTGTTGTTTATTGCGCCAACCTACACCTTCGCGACGCCCGTGCTCGGCGGCCAACTTGCCGTCAGCGTAATTGGCGCCGTCGGCAACGTTGACACCAGCATCGCCGGGACGCTGACCGCACAGGTCGGCCCCATTGTCGCGACACGCAGTGGGGTTCTGTCGGATTCGCTGACCGGCGTCGGTGATCTCTATCCGTTGGTGACGCTGAAATGGAATCACGGCGTCCACAACTACATGGTCTACGGGTTCGGCGACATTCCGGTCGGAGCCTACGACTCGCGACGCCTCTCCAACATAGGCATCGGGCATGGCGGCATCGACTTCGGCGCCGGCTATACCTACCTCAACCCGGCGACGGGTATCGAATTTTCCGGCGTTGCCGGCTTCACCTACAACTTCGAGAATCCGACCACACAATATCAAAGCGGCATCGACTTCCATTTCGACTGGGGTGCATCGCACTTTCTGTCCAAGCAGCTCTTCGTCGGCATGGTCGGATATGCCTACCAGCAGGTCACTGACGATATTGGCGCAGCACCATTCCTCGGCGGATTCAAATCGCGCGTTTTCGGCTTTGGCCCCCAACTCGGCTATCTCTTTCCGATTGGAGACAAGCAGGGATATTTGAACTTCAAGGGTTACAGGGAATTTGCCGCAGAAAACCGTCCGGAAGGCTGGAACGTCTGGTTGACCTTCGCCATCTCGAATGCCGCGCCGACATCAACCGTTACGCCGACAAGGCATGCGATCACGAAGTAGAGCCTTGAACGGTCGATTTCCGCCTTGAACCCATAAATTCAGATTGGTTGGCGGCCGTCCGCTTTGCTATGCATTCCGGACTCACGTCGGACATCGCGTGGAGGCCCGTGGTAAGTCGGTTCGCTGGTTGCCGCTCGTTTCCTTCTCCAGACAATGGTGGTTTGAATTCACGCGGCCGCGTTTTTCTCCCCCGCGGCGGCTGTCTCTCTTCCGCTGACCTTGGCCGCTTCGGAGGCGTGAACCAGCGCCTTCAGCGAAGTCATCGTGGCCTGAATGTTATCCTTGCGTGCCCTCAAGGTCCGCGCCAGCACCGGGTACGCTGGGTCTGACACGTCGCGAACACCCGCGCGGGTCTCTTCGTGCTCGATGTCAACGGCGAGTAGCTCGACCGATCGCAATAGGCTTTCGGTTTGAGGCCTTCAAGTTTGAGCCTGCCGCTTGAAAGACGGACCAGACAAGCGCGGCCGCCACGTTGATCGCAGCGTCGGGTCGTCGATGAGCCAGCGCTCTGGCCCAATTGTCGATCGCGCCGGCTACGCGCAGAGGCTGCAAAAAGCGCGATCGTCGCCGGCTGTGACGCGCAATCCCGTCATGAATCAAGCGGCAAGTATCCTTCATTTCTGCTATCATTAGACCATGACGATCGGGATTACCGGACCCGAACGGAAGGTGCCAAGGCAAAGCGCCGTGGTCGGGGCCATCATTGCGGCTGTCTTCGTTGGGATTTGCCTGATCCTGCTCTGGCTCACGAGCGACTTGCTGGTTGACTGGCTGTGGTTTTCCGCGATCGGCTATCCGCAGGTTTTTTGGACGACAATCGGCGCCAAAGCCGTCGTTCTTTTTGCAGTCTGGACCGCAACTGCGCTCGTTCTTTGGTTGAATGGATGGCTCGCGGTGCGCTTTGCCCGACGCCAGCCGCCGCAATCCGTCGCGGCCTTTGTGTCGAATCTTGCGGGCAATGTGCCGCCGCCCGACCTGTTGGCGGTCGTGCGCGACCGGCTGCCATGGTCCCGGGTCGTCGCGGGCAGCGCTGGTTTGCTCGCTCTGCTGGTTGCCGCGGCAGAGGTGGGCAACTGGGGCGCCATCCTGCAGTTCTTCTATCACGTTCCCTACGGCGCAGACGATCCGCTCTTCAACAAGGACATCGGTTTCTATCTCTTCGTGCTGCCGGCCTATATCCTCGTCAAAAACTGGATGCTGCTCACGCTCGTTCTGAGCGCGCTTTTCGCCGCAGCGATCTACTGGGTGCACGGCGACATCGAATACGACGTGCAGCGCCGATCAATGTCGCCGACAGCGATCGCTCACGGCTCGGCGTTGCTTACTCTCCTGCTCGTTGTGAAGGCCTGGTCGTACGTTCTCGACCGCTATCTGCTGCTCTATGGCGACAACGGCGTCGTCGTCGGCGCCAGCTACACTGATGTGTATGTGGGGCTGCCGGGCCTGTGGCTAATGATCGCGCTGTCGATCATTGCGGCGGTTGCTGCGTTGGCGAACCTCCGGGTGAGGACCTACCGGCTCCCTGCCGCCGCGGTCATGCTTGTCGTCATCGGCTCTTTGGTGCTGTCCGGCATCGCTCCCGTGCTGTTCCGGCAGTTCTTTGTCAAACCAAGCGAGTTGGAACTGGAGAAGCCCTACATTGAGCGCAACATCGCGCTCACCCGGCAGGCATACAATCTCGATCAGATCGCAGCCAAGCCGTTCGCTGCCGAACAGAAGCTTACCTTCAAGACGCTCGACGCCAACAAGGCGACAATCGACAATATCAGGCTGTGGGACTGGCAGCCCTTGTCGGATACCTACGCGCAACTGCAGGAGATCCGCACCTACTACAAATTCCATCATCTTGACGTTGACCGCTATTGGCTCGATGGCTCCTACCAAAGCGTAATGATCTCGGCCCGCGAGCTGCGGCCCTCCTTGCTGCCGCCGAATGCCCAGACATGGGTCAACCGCCACGTGCTGTTTACTCACGGCACCGGCGCGGTGATGAGCCCGGTCACTCGCAAGAGCGCCGAAGGGCTGCCATTCCTTTACTTGCGCGACATACCCCCGGTTGCCGACGGAGGCCCGCAGATCCATGAACCGCGCATCTACTACGGCGAAGAGCACGACAGCTACGTCATTGTCAAAGGGAGCACACCTGAGTTCGACTATCCAAAGGGAAAGGACAATGTCTACGCGGCCTATGACGGCACCGGTGGCGTTCCAATCGGAGCAATGGTGTGGAGAGGCCTGTTTGCTTATTACTTCAACGACCCGAACCTGGTGCTCTCAAACTACATCACCGCCGACAGCCGGATCATGATCCGCCGCAATATCCAGGAGCGGGTGCGGACGATCGCTCCGTTCCTGAGGCTCGATCACGATCCTTATCTGGTCATCACCGATGGGCGGATGTTCTGGATACAGGACGCCTATACGGTGAGTTCCTATTTCCCCTATGCACAGCCGGCGCAAGGGCAGCGCCTCAACTACATTCGCAATTCAGTGAAGGTTGTCGTCGATGCCTATAACGGAACCGTCGACTTTTATCTGATGGACATCGCCGACCCGATCGCCGCAACCTTCCAGCGCATCTTTCCGAGCTTGTTCAAGCCGTTCGCGGCCATGCCGTCAGACCTGCAGAAGCACATTCGCTATCCGGAGGATCTGTTCCTGATCCAGGCGCGGCTCTATCAGACTTACCACATGGAGGCGGCCGACGTTTTCTATAACCGCGAGGATCTCTGGCAGTTCCCGCGCCAGCCGGGTGGCGGCGGCACCGCAATGATGGCGCCTTACTACATCATCATGCGGCTGCCCGGCGAGCCGCAGGCTGAGTTCTTCCTCATGCTTCCGATGGTGCCCAGCCGTCGCGACAACATGATCGCGTGGCTTGCCGCGCGCTGCGACGCGCCCGACTACGGCAAGCTGATCGTGTACGAGTTTCCCAAGGAGAAGCTCGTCTATGGACCATTCCAGATCGAAGCGCGGATCAATCAGAACACCGAGATAACCCAACAAATCACGTTGTGGAACCAGATGGGCTCGCGGGTGATACGTGGTGCGAACTTGCTTGTGATCCCGATCGAGAACTCGATCCTCTATGTAACGCCGCTCTATCTGCGAGCAGAGCACGGACACCTGCCGGAGCTGAAACGCGTGATCGCAGCGTACGGCGAACATGTGGTGATGAAGGAGACGCTCGCCGAGGCCTTGTCAGCGCTGTTCATGGAGCCCGGCGCGCCGGCAGTTTCAACCACGATAGAGGAGAGGCCCGCCACAGGCCCGGCGGCAAATCAGGCACGGGAGGCGCTTGATCGCTACAATCAAGCAGTGGAGCGATTGAAGTCCGGAGATTGGAAGGGCTTCGGCACGCAGTTCGATGCAATGCGCGAGCTTCTGGAGGAAATGAACCGACGCTCCACCGGCCAATAATTTAGGCCCGAACGGAAAGGAGCTGTATCGGCAATTCGGGAGCAGCCCCAATGCCGGGGATGGAGCAGGCCGAGCTTTTCGCCACACGCCGCGGTGCAACAAGCAGCGGTGAATTCGTCGGTGCGACCCCGCGCCAAAATCGCGCCACGCAGCCAGCAGCCTGTCGGCGCCTGCTGCGGCCAGAAAGCAAGATGACAATTTGTCGGGATGGTGGCAGACTTGGTTTCGAGACCAAGCGCGGCAAAAAAACGAAGAAAACGATCGCCATGGTCCCGTCGTCAAAGGGAGGAGAGGACTCATGAAACGTTTGTTTCTGGGATCAATCGCCGTTGCCCTGATGGTATCGGCGTTTTTCGGATCCACTACTGCTGTCCTGGCACAGACGAAGGTGCTGAAGATGCAGGCCACATGGCCGGCGTCGCTCACGCTCTATGATAACTTCACCTACTTCGCCGAGCGGGTGAACAAGCTGTCGGCCGGCACGTTGAAGATCGAGGCGATGCCCGCCGGCCAGGTCGTGCCGGCCTTCGAGGTGCTGGACGCGACCCACAAGAAGGTGCTCGACGGCGCGCATGCTTGGGCCGGCTACTGGACCGGCAAGAACAAGACCGCGATCCTGTTCACCGGCGGTCCCGGCGGAACGTTCGGCATGGACTACATGGACGTGATGGGCTGGTTCTATCACGGCGGCGGCCTCGATCTGTACAACGAGTTTTATCAGAAGGAGCTCAAGCTCAACGTCGTCGTATTCCCCATCCTGCCTGCAGGGCCGCAGGCTTTCGGCTGGTTCAAGAAGCCGATCCAGACGGTCGAGGACATGAAGGGCATGAAATGCCGCCAGACCGGCATGGCCGGCGAAGTCTGGCAGGCGCTCGGCTTCACGGTGGTCAACATGCCGGGCGGCGAGATCATTCCCTCCGCACAGCGCGGCGTGATCGATTGCGCGGAATGGGTCGGCGGCATCGAGGACATGCAGCTCGGCTTCCACAACGTCTGGAAGTACCACTATTCGCCCGGCCTGCATGAGAACGTGACGGTCGGCGAAATCGTGATCAACGGCGATGTGTGGAAAGAGCTCAGCCCGCAGCACCAGGAGATCATCAAGTCGGCGGCCAACGAGACATTCCTCGTCTGGTGGACCAAGTGGCAGCGCCAGAACGCCGATGCGTTGACTGAGATGCAGCAGAAACACGGCGTACAGATCCTGCGTACGCCGACCGAGATCCTGCTGACCTTCATCAAGAAGTGGGACGAGATCGCGGCGGCCGAGGGCGCCAAGAACCCATTCTTCAAGAAGGTGCACGACTCGCAGAAGGCCTATGCCAGCGCTGTGGTGCCGTACAAGCGGTCCTATTTCCCGCCATACTCCTTCATGGCGAACTACTACTTCCCCGTCGAGAAATAGGGCGTCGTCCGAGGGCGGCCGGTTCGGCCGCCCTCCATTCGCACGCGGCCGGCCCGCATCGCGCCGCAAGGCGCGAACGGTCGGCGGTAGGGGGAGGGATGGCTGAGATAACAGACAGACAGTCGCCGGCGCTGCTGGCCATAATCCGGATCATCGACGGCTTCACGGATCGGACCGGCACGGTCATTTCGTGGCTGGCGGTGCCGCTGGTTCTGGCCGTCGCCTACGAGGTAGGAGCGCGCTACCTGTTCAACGCGCCGACCATATGGGCCTACGACGCAACCTACATGCTCTACGGCTCGCTGTTCATGCTCGGCGCCGCTTACGCGCTGCACAAGGGCGCTCACATCCGCACCGACTTCTTCTGGGAGAAGTTCTCCATCCGCAGGAAGGGCCTGATCGACACGATCTCCTATATCGTCTTCTTCTTCCCGAGCCTGATCATGCTGTTGCTGATTAGCTGGAACGAGTTTCATTATTCCTGGCAGATCAACGAAATGTCGGATCAGACACCGTGGCGGCCGGTGCTGTGGCCGTTCAAGTTCGTCGTGCCGCTCGCCTGCCTTTTGCTGCTGATCCAGGGCGTGTCCGAGTTGATCAAGAGCATCTACATGGTGCGCACCGGCGTCGAGCTTGAGCACAAGGAGAAGGTCGAGATATGACCGCAGAAGCGCTCATCGGCCTCATCATGCTTCTGGTGCTGCTCGGAGCGATCTTCATCGGCGTGCCGATCTCGTTCACGCTGCTGTTTCTCGCCTTTGCGTTCGGCTACGTCGGCATGGGCGCGACGGTGTTCGACCTTGCCTACTTCCAGACCATCGGCCTGATGAAGGAGGAGCTCCTGGCCGCCGTACCGCTGTTCATCTTCATGGGCTTCATCACCGAGCAGGCCGGCCTCATGGAGCGCCTTTTTAGGGCATTCCGCATGCTGCTTGCGCCGGTGCGCGGCGCACTCTTCCTCGTCGTCATCCTGACCTCGGCCGTGTTCGCGATGGCGACGGGCATCGTCGGCGCAGCCGTCACCGTTCTTGGCATCATGGCCTCGCCGATCATGACGAAGGCGGGTTATGACGCGAAGCTTTCAGCGGGCACCATCACTGCGGGCGGCACGCTCGGCATTCTCATTCCCCCGTCGGTAATGCTGATCGTGATGGGGCCGGTGCTCGGGGTGTCGGTCGCCGATCTCTATGCTGCAGCCTTCGGGCCGGGTTTCCTGCTGGCCGGCATGTACATCGCCTATCTGATGGGCCGCTCCCTCTTGAACCCCAAACTCGGGCCGCCGGTGCCAATGGACGAGCGGATCTACTCGGCGGGGTACATTGCGCGCGAGGTGATCATCGGCACGCTGCCCCTGCTCGGGCTCATCACGGCGACGCTCGGTTCGATCATCGGGGGTCTTGCAACGCCGACGGAGGCCGCCGGCATCGGCAGCGTCGGCGCGCTTATCCTGGCCGTCGCATATGGCAGGTTCTCACTCGGCGGACTGCAACGGGCGATGATCTCGACGATGGCGACGTCGAGCATGGTGCTGCTGCTGGCGGTCACGTCGAACATTTTCGGTGCGGTGTTCGCTCGCCTCGGCTCGGCGAACTGGATCACCGAGACGATGCTCGGTCTCCAGTTGCCGCCCAGCCTCATGCTGATTGTCGTGCTGTTGCTCATTTTTCTGCTGGGTTGGCCGTTTGAGTGGCCGGCCATCATCCTGGTATTCCTGCCGATCTTCTACCCCGTCGTGAAGGGCATGGGCATCGACCTCATATGGTTCGGCGCATTGGTTGCGGTGGTGCTGCAGACCGCCTTCCTGTCGCCGCCGGTCGCCATGTCAGCGTATTATCTCAAACAGGTGGTCAAGGGCTGGAGTCTCGCAACGATCTACGCCGGCATGTTCCAGTTCATGATTCTGCAGGTGATCTGCGTTGGGCTGATGATCGCCTTCCCCGGCATTGCGACCTGGTTCCCGCAGACGCTGAACGAGGCATCCCGCAGCCAGGTCATCCCCGAGGAGTACAAGAAAATCCTGGAACAGCAGAAGCGGGCACCGGGTCTCGAAGACGAAGATTGGCTGACACCAAAAAAGAAGTAGTGGGGCGTAGGCCGATTAGGTCGGCAAAGCCTGCCGTTTACGTCGCTTGTACGAGGCTTGAGTTGGACTGACATGGTCCGCTCCTTCCGGATTGCTCCTGGTGTCGAAGCGCGACCCTCCGCGACCTAAGGTCGCCTGCAGGTTGCGAGATGCGCGGATATGTCGAACGCAAGTCCATCGGCCGTGACATAGCGAGCGAGGATTGTTTCCGCCTCTGCCAGGATACGATCGATCTGCGACTCCGGTAGCACGACTCCCATGACGGGTAACCATCCCCTGAGTTCGGCCTCTACAAACTCGCGCATGTTGGGGAACCGCGCCGCGCCGTTACAGGTCGTGAGATTTATCGAGCTGGCCCCGGCGCCCTTGAACAACGTGGCGAGCACCTGCCTGTCGCCGAGCGCAAACGGCGCGCGAAGCGCGTCACCGGCGGTCCTTCCGGCAACGTGGTCCAGCAGGCCCACGAGGGCAGCGAATGCGGGGGCGTTTTCGATGGCATCCCAAACTGCGACCGCGCACCTGCCGCCAGGGACCATCACGCGCAGCATCTCCCGGATCGCCTTGTCGCGATCCGAAAAGAACATCAGGCCGAATTGACACACAACGACATCAAACGAACGATCCGGAAACGGCAGCGCCTCGGCCGCTCCATCCCGCCAATCAATGCCGGGCGCGAGGCTTCGCGCCACCGCCAGCATTCCTGCGTTTGGATCGAGCGCGGCGACACTGCTGGATCGTCCGGTTCGCCTTGCCGCCTCGCGCGCCAGAACTCCGGTGCCGCAGGCAACGTCCAGAACGCGATCGCCGCTTTCGATCTTGGCGGCATCTGCCATCATCGGCGCCCATTGCTGAAAGAGTGCCGGAACGAACAGCGCCTCATAGGCGTGCGCAGCGTCGATCAAGGTCTGCGAAACAGGTGAGGGCATGGTGTCGCCTCGTGCAAGAGCGAGCTGGTGCCGGGAAGACAGAGAAGCTGCATGGTCGGGATTCTGTACGGTGAGGCGGATGTCTTCATCCGCCTCTCATCGTCTCCAGGACCAGTTCCGGGTTCGTTTGCCGACCAATGCTTCAACATCCTCGCGGAAGTCCGGTGGATCGGCAAGCACGATGGCCTTTCCATTCCAAGGCCAGCCGTCCTGCGCGATGGGTTCCAGAGGGTTCCATTCCTGGTTCACGGGCGATTGCCGGTCGTATGTGCGCCCTTGTGCTGCTCGCACAGGACTTAGCTATTTGCACCAATGATACTCAGCTCGCGATCGTGCACGACGATCACCGATCTATCTCGTGCTTCCGATGGCCGAGCAGCTCAATGCGCGGTGCCGTCAAGTCGACGGTCTGGTGAAGACATAGACCAGACCCGCAAGCATGAGTGTGCCGACGCTTGCCATCAGGATCGGGCCCGGCGCGCTTCCGATCCAGAACAGCAGGAATCCGGCGCTTATGCCCGCAAGGGCCAGCAGTTTCGCTCTCAGAGGGATCGCGCCGCGCTCGCGCCACGCACGCAGCGTCGGCCCGAAGCGAGGATGGGAGACAAGCCAGTTTTCGAGCCGCGGAGACGATCGTGCGAAGCAGGTCGTCGCGATGATAAGGAATGGCGTCGTCGGGAGCACCGGCAAGAATGCGCCGACAAAGCCGAGCGCGATGAAGATAAAGCCGAGAACAAGGTAAACGCGACGCATCAGCCACAACCATCATGCAAGAGCGAGGGATTGTAATTCCAGCCGCGCCCCTCACAGACATCCAATCCGATCTGCCCGGCCAGGGAACGGCGCAGGTGACCGAGCATGTCTATGACACCTCGATCGGAAAATTCCTACTGGTCCCGCGGGGTGCACGATTGATCGGTAGTTACGACAGTCAGGCCGCGTTCGAAAATATGGGAGGCTGGAGCGCTGCGCTTCGGCGCGTACACTCAACGTGCGTCTTTAGCTGGTTGGCGATTGACGCATCGAGCAACTCACGCCGCCGGACGGAAATGCCCGGGCGAATATTCGTGTCGCGCCGGATCAGCCGGCGCAGCGTGAGGCTTCTCGCATAATGCGTCAGCGTCGGCGGAGGTGGTCGTCGGTCCGAAAATCTGCCTCTATTGGAGTCGAGACGGTTCGGTCTACGTGCCTGCCGAGCTGCTGCCGGCCTTGCCGGACCTGAAGTTTTTGCGTTGAGGAGTGGCGATATGGGTGGCTTGGTAATCAGTGGCGGCCGGGTGGTGGATCCGGCAAGCGGGATGGACGCCATTGGCGATGTGGCGGTGCTGGATGGCCAGATCTCCGCTGTCGGCACCGGGCTCGGCGGCGCCGAACGGGTGATCGACGCGACCGGGCTGGTGGTGGCTCCCGGCTTCATCGACCTGCATGCCCACGGCCAGTCGATCCCGGCCGACCGCATGCAGGCGTTCGACGGGGTGACGACGACGCTCGACCTTGAGGCCGGAGTATTGCCGGTCGCATCCTGGTATCTGCGCCAGGCCGCTCAGGGACGCGTGCTGAACTACGGCGCCGCCGCCAACTGGGCCTTCGCGCGCATCGGCGCGATGACCGGCTCCAACGCGGAAAGCTCGCTGGAGGCGTTCGGCAATGCCATGCGCGATCGCCGCTGGATCGACAACGTGGCCAGCGACGCCGAGGTGGCCGGCATCCTCGACCGCCTTGCAAACGGACTGAACGAGGGCGGCATCGGCATCGGCATCCTCAACGCCTATGCACCGGGCGCCGGGGTGCAGGAGCTGACCGCGGTGTGCCAACTGGCGGCGGCGCACGATGTAGCGACCTTCACCCACGTCGCCTACATGTCCCGGATCGACCCCGAAAGCGCCGCCGAGGCCTATATCCGCCTGATCGGCTATGCGGGCGCCACCGGCGCGCACATGCACATCTGCCACTTCAACTCTTCCAGCAAGACGGACGTGGAGCGTTGCGCCGCGCTGGTGGCCAAGGCCCAGGCGCAGGGCCTGCCGATCACGGTGGAGGCCTATCCATATGGCACAGGTTCTACCGTGCTGGCGGCGGCCTTCTTTGGCGATCCCGAGTTCGAGGCGCGCAATGGCACCGGCTATGATTCCGTGCAGCGGGTAACCGACGGGCGGCGCTTCCGCGACCGGAAGGAGCTGCTGGCGGCACAGGCCGAGGAGCCCTCTACGCTGGTGCTGTGGCATATCCTGGATACGGACAACAATCCGCATCACCGCGACCTCCTGGACATCTCGGTGCTGTATCCGGGCGGCGCGATTGCGTCCGACGCGATGCCCTGGACGCTGTCGGACGGCAGCGTTTATACCGGCGACACCTGGCCGCTGCCGGACGATGCCACCTCGCATCCGCGCTCAGCGGGTTGCTTCACCCGTTTCATCCGCGAGTGGGTGCGTGAGCGCAAGGCGCTATCGCTCTTGGAAGGCGTCCGCAAATGCGCCCTGATCCCGGCGGAGATCCTTTCCCGCAGCACACCCGCCATGCGCACCAAGGGAAGGCTGCAGGTGGGTGCGGATGCCGACATTGTCGTGTTCGATTTCGAGGCGCTGACCGACCGGGCGACTTTCTCGGCGATGAACCGCCCGTCAGAGGGGGTACGGCATCTGGTGGTCAGCGGCCGGCCGCTGATATCAGATGGTGTGCTGGATGTGGCGGCGAGGCCCGGCCGGCCGGTGCGCCGGTCCGTTGCAGAGAGTTGATTGTGCCGGTTCCGATCCTGCTGGTGACCGGCTTCCTCGGGGCGGGCAAGACCACGGTCGTGAACCACCTGCTGGTGCATGCGGAGGGGCGGCGGATTGCCGCCGTGGTCAACGATTTCGGCGCGATCAACATCGATGCGGAGCTGATCGCGGGCGCCAGCGATGGGGTGGTCAGCCTAAGCAATGGCTGCATCTGTTGCTCGCTGGAAGGCGATCTGTTGCGCACGCTCGCCGCCCTGCTGCGGCGTGATCCGCGGCCGGAGTTCATCGTGATCGAAACCAGCGGGATCGCCGATCCCTCGGATATTGTGCGCAACCTGATGGATCCCCTGATCTGGCGGGAGGCGCCGCTGGAAACGGTGCTGTGCGTAGTGGACGCGACGACACCGGCAGAGACGTTGAACGACGCGTTGCTGCGCTCTCAGCTCCGGACGGCCGATGTGGTGGCCTTCAGCAAGGTGGATCTGGTGGATGCGGTGGGGCGCGCACAGTTGCGCGATACTGTCCGGGCGCTGCGTCCGGCCGCGGTGGTGGTCGATGCTCTGCATGGCGAAGTCCCCGCAGCGCTGCTGTTCCCCGCGGACGTGGACCGCGTGCCGACGCCGCGCGAGATAAGGCCGCAACGGCCGGCGGCTGACCGGTTCGAGACGCTGAGCTGGACGTCGGAACGGCCGGTGTCGCTTCCCCGGTTGCAGCAAGCGATCGGTCGTCTGGCGCCGAAGCTCGCTCGAGCGAAGGGATTGTTCGAGACGGTGGAGCAGCCCGGCCGGTTGATGGTGTTTCAGCTCGCCGGCGGGCGCGCGACGTTGGCGCCGGGCGGGGCGCTGGCGGCCGGGGTACTGGCGGCCCGGGTGCCGCGGGTGCGGATCGTGTTCATTGCCGAGATCGGGGTTCTCTCGATCGCCGAGATCGACCGGATCATGCAAGAGTGCATCGAAGCTGGGTGAAGCGAGCGGGGGCCGATCCGTCCAAGGCATCGCGAGCGAGGGAGCATTTCACTCTCTATTCCCTCTCCCCGTTCTTCACGCGGAGAGGGTCGGGGTGAGGGGCTCTCTTCGCGAGTGAGCTCTATCGATAGACCTGTACCCCCTCACCCCGCAGGCGGGGAGAGGTTGGGAACGCGGCGCCATCTCGGCACGCACAGGCACTCACGCCGCGGGACGGAAATGTCCGGGCGCGTGCTTCGTGTCGCGCCGGATCAGCCGGCGCGGCGTGGAAGGCTCGGCATATCCTACGCGCAGCGCGATCTCGTCGACCGACAGGCGCGTGGGTTCGAGCAGGAATCGCGCGGTCTCGCGCATGGCGACAGGAAACCGGTTCGGCAGCGCGGCGTTTACTAGAAGCGGCTGCATCGCCTTGGTTGGCGTGATGCTCAACTTTGCCCACGCTATCGCTTCCAAGTATAGTGCAGCGAAACCACCCATTCCGTGAGGTCATGTGACTGCCCCCAATCCCGCTGCCGGCAAACCGGTCGACCCCGCCTCCCTCGTCAACGTGCCGCAATTGGTAACGGCTTATTTTGCGTCGAAACCGGATCCGTCCGATTCCACCCAGCGCGTTGCCTTCGGAACCTCGGGTCATCGCGGGACTTCGCTGAAGAACTCGTTCAACGAAAATCATATCCTGGCGACGACGCAGGCGATCTGCGATCACCGCCGCGAAACCGGGCTCACCGGCCCGCTGTTCCTCGGCATCGATACGCACGCGCTCGCCGAGCCGGCGCTGGTGAGCGCGGTAGAAGTGTTTGCCGCTAACGGCATCGACATCATGATCGATGAGCGCAGCGGCTATACGCCGACGCCTGTCATCTCGCATGCGATCTTGAGCTACAACAAGGGTCGAACGAGCGGGCTTGCCGATGGCGTCGTCATCTCACCCTCGCACAATCCGCCGGAGGATGGCGGCTATAAATATAACCCGCCGCATGGCGGCCCCGCCGATACCGACGTAACGGGAAAGGTCGAAAAGGCCGCCAACGCCTATATCGAAGCGGACATGAAGGGCGTGGCGCGAATGCCGTACGAGCGCGCCCGCAAGGCACCCTCGACACATCTGTACGACTACATCCGCCCCTATGTCGCCGATCTCGGCAATGCCGTGGACATGGCGCTGATCAAATCATCGGGCGTGAAAATCGGGATCGATCCGCTGGGCGGCGCCGCCGTTCATTACTGGCAGCCGCTGATCGAGCACTACGGAATCAGCGCGACTGTTGTGAACGCCGCCGTCGACCCGACGTTCCGTTTCATGACGGCGGACTGGGATGGAAAAATCCGGATGGATTGTTCCTCGCCATTTGCGATGGCAAGCCTGATTGCGATGCGCGACAGGTTCGATGTCGCCTTTGCCAACGATACCGACGCCGATCGGCACGGCATCGTGACGCGCACGGGTGGCCTGATGAATCCAAATCATTTTCTCGCGGCTGCGATCGCCTATCTGTTCGAGCATCGGCCGCAATGGAGCAGGGAGGCCGCGATCGGCAAGACCATTGTCTCCAGTTCGATCATCGACCGCGTCGCAAGGAAGTTGAACCGCAAGCTGGTGGAAACCCCGGTCGGCTTCAAATGGTTCGTCGAAGGTCTCGGCACCGGTGCGTTCGGCTTCGCCGGCGAGGAGAGCGCCGGCGCATCGTTCCTCAAGCGCGACGGCTCGGTGTGGACGACCGACAAGGACGGCGTGGTGATGGGGCTGCTCGCCGCCGAAATCCTCGGCCGCACCGGCCGCGATCCGAGCCAGTTGTTTGCCGGACTGACAGCCGAACTCGGCGTGCCCTATTACGAGCGAATCGATGTACCGGCGACGCCGAAACAGAAGAGCGCACTGAAGGCGCTCGGGCCGGAGCAACTCGACATGCGCCAGCTTGCCGGTGAACCGGTCAGTGCGATTCGGATCCGGGCGCCGGGTAACGATCAGACCTTCGGCGGCATCAAGGTCGAGTCCGAGGCGGGATGGTTTGCCGCGCGGCCGTCGGGCACCGAAGACGTCTACAAGATCTACGCCGAGAGTTTCCGAGACCAGAACCATCTCAAGACGATTCAGCAGGACGCCCAGCGCGCCATCGCGAAGGCGTTCTGACTTCAGTGGTGAGCGGGGTAGGGGAAACCTCGGGGTTCGCCTACCCGGCGAGGGAAGAATATTGCGCCAGACTGCGCCCGGCTGCGCCAGTTCGGCACACTCCTGACCACTGGCGGCTGCAGAGCTGAATTTCGGGCGCCGTTGCGCTTGCGATCACGCTGAAATCACGAAGACCCCCGCAGTGTTAGGATCGGGAGTTAGCTGCCAGCAAGCCGTCCGCTACGGGGGGCCTGTGAGCTATCGCGGTTACCGGGGGATGGAAATGAGTGCGGAATCGGTTGTCTACTATCTGAATCGAGTGCCTGAGAGCGATCCGAATGACCAAACCGAATGGCTTGTAACTGCGCTGGGGAACTATACCGGCGCGGAGCTGCGAGAGTTGCTCTATGTGGCGGAAGAGCCGGGCTTCTTTGAATTGATGCGCGGGCTGTTTGCGCTCTCGGACGAGAGCCGTGCCGTCCTGCAGCATTTTCTCGAAACCGGTCACCCGCCGGCCATGAAAGCGGCGATCGACCCGAAAGGCCGGTTGACGATTGAGCATGTTAGTGACGAGCAACGGGTAAAATTGCTCCCGGGGATCGCAAATTAGCGTCTGCAGCGCCTGAGGTTGTGCTAGGGTTTCCCAGCTTGAACAGTTGGGAGCCGGCCCATGGCGACGAGGAAATCTCACCCGCTCGATGCGATGGTGGGCGCCAGGATCCGCATGTTGCGGGTCAACCGCGGCATAAGCCAAGCCATGCTCGCGGGACGGATCGGTGTTACCTTCCAGCAGGTACAGAAATACGAGCGAGGCGCCGACCGGATCGGCGCCAGCCGGCTGTCGCGAATCGCTTCCGTGCTGGGCGTTTCAGTCGGCGAGTTGTTCGAATCTTCCGGGGCTGAGTCGCCCGGCTTGAATTCGCTGGTTCGCTTGCTCGCCGAGCCGGACGCCTTGCGCGTTCTCAAGGCCTATGCGTGTACGACCGATCCGCGTGTGCGGCTTAGCATCGCGAAGCTCGTTCAAAGCATCGCCGATCGAGCTCCAGCGGCGAAGGCCACGGTTGCGCGGCTGGATGCTTTCGACCGTGATAAGCGGCGAGGTTTCGGTGGCGAGGATAGTCTTCCGCAGGAAGACGAGCAGCAATCTCATGCCGCCCCCGTTTGCCCGCGGTAATCCCCTCGCAGGCGTCAGCCGGTCGCGCGAATCGCAAGCCGCTCCGGCGGCCTGGTGCCGGGAATGAATTCGCCGATCCAGTCACGGCGCGTCGCTTCGATATGCCAGGACATTGCCTCAGCCGAATAGGGTGCAGGATCGGGGATATCCTTGCGGATCTCCTTGCCGTCGAGCCAGCCGCAACTGTGCGAGTAACGCGCTTTGCAGACGAGATGGATGTCGCCATGGTCCTGCAGCAACACATATCCGTCGGCTGGGAAAAACGTGCCGGCAAGCTCGATCGCACCGGGCAATTGGCGGACCAAGAGGAACGTGCTGGTGGATTGCGTTTCCGATTCCGAGACCAGCACGCCGACCAGGCTATGGATCGGCGTAATTGCCTGCGGTGCAACCAGTGCGAGAGGCTCTGTGATCGGGCCGGCCGTCGCAATCGAAAGATATTCGCCCTCCGGTCCCCAGCGGCAAGCGATCAGCCACTCGCGGCTGCGGCTACGAATCAAGGTCGGCTTGGCATAATCTGATCGAGCAATGTCTGCTGCCATGGCTATGACTAGGGCTTTCGCGAGCATAAGTTCCTCCAGGGTGAGGGCGGGCTGGCCTCACGTCCGGAGTCTGCGCGCAGACTCGTGAGGTCACCGTGAGCGGCACCGAAAATTCGATGCAAGAATTGTTTGCACGCGCGGCATCGTTGCTTCTTGGCAACGAAGTGGACGCGGCCGGCGATCACGATGCCAGACGTATCCTGCAGGCGCTGGAATATGCATCGGAATCCGGCAACCGGATTGATTCGGAGACCGCGAATCGCGCCCATTTGCTTATCGCTGCGTCCCGGTTTGCGCGCGTGTTCGAACTGGCCTCACCCGATGCGCCCAGCCTGGTCAGCTTTGGTGCGCAATTCGATCCAGCGCTTGCCGATCCCTTGCATGACGGAAGCCCGATGGTCGGCGTTTCCGGCGTCGGTCTGACGTTGCAGCACGCGTTTCAGGGCTGCATCGGCGAGGGGATCGAGTATCTCTCTCAATTGCAGACCGGAACAGACCTGTTGCTCAAACCCGGCGTCGACGACTGGGCGGGAAAACTCGGTCCGAAGGCGCTTGAGCTGGTCGTCGCCCTTTCGGAACGCCGCGTACAACCGGAGCGAGTGCTTTCCTGGTGTCGCGCGACGAGACTGACTGACGGCGGCGAGGTGTGGCTTCCGGCGGACATCTGCCTGCGGCGTCCGCCGGCGCAACGCGACTTCGCGCCGCCATCCCCCCTGAGCATCGGATCGGCCGCCGGTCCGTCACGGGACGCCGCAGCATTGCACGGCCTGTTGGAATTGATCGAGCGCGATGCGGCCAGCCTGTGGTGGCGGGGCGGTCAGTTGGCCCGATCGATTCCGGTGCAACATGAAGCCGGCATCGCGGCTAAAGGTTTGTTGCGGCAGCTCCGGCACGGCGCATCGGTGCCGCGCCGGACATGGCTACTGGATATCACGACGGATATCGGCGTGCCCTGCGTCGCGGCCGTCTCCTGCCGCGCAGACGGTTCGGGTTTTGCCTTCGGCCTCGCCGCGCGGCCGGTGCTCGAGACCGCCGTCCGCTCCGCGATTCTGGAAATGTGTCAGCTCGAGCTGGCCGACGCGGTCGTCGCCACCAAACGCGTTGAGCGCGGCGATGACGCGCTCAACGCACAGGATCGCATCCACCTGCAGCGCGCGGCGATCGATGCCGGTCAGTGCAGGCTGCTGCAGCCGGTCGCAGAGTACGCGGCCCATCTGCCCGTTCACGCAACTGAAGCGAGCGTCATATTTGGATTGATCGTACAGCGTTTGGAACAATTTGGAATCGAGACGTTCTGCCTCGATCTCACACGCCAGCGCTTCGCCGTTCCGGTGGTTCGCGTGATTGCCCCGGGCCTGCAACTCGAACCATCCGAAATCGTCACGGCAAGGCTGCAGGATGCGATTGCGCGAACCGGCGGCGGCGCAACCTATACCGGGGGTGTCTCTTTGATATAGACTGGTGGGAATTAACCAACCGGTTCCGGAAACCGTTGCATGCCGGTCAGCGCAAACGCCATGACAGCAGACAAGGCTACGGTGGCGCCCGAAAGCGCCCCGCGCCTGTCGGTATCGCTGGTTGGGCGGCTCGGCGTGCGGTTCAACGGCCGGCCGATCGAACTGCGAACCCGCAAGGCCGGCGCGGTTCTGAGTTATCTGGCGTTATTGGACTCGAAGCAGGAGAGCCGCGAGCGGCTGGTCGGCCTGCTCTGGAGCCGGTCGGACGAGGAAAAGGCGCGCGCCTCGCTGCGCCAGGTCGTTCGCGAACTGCGATCGATGCTCGAGGAGGCCGGATATGACGGCTTCGTCGCGGAACGACTGATGATCGGCATCGACGTCGGACGTATAGAAGTTGACATCGAAAGCGTGATTAAACTCGCCGAAGGCGGACGCGTTCACCCGCTGCTGCTCGATACGCCGCAACTCGACGGGCGGTTGCTCGAAGGAATGGACGATCTCGACCCGTCGTTCCGGGTCTGGGTGCTGGCCAAGCGGCAGACCATCCATGAACGGCTGATGCGAAATCTCGACGAAGGCCTGACCTCCGCGAGCGTTGCTGCCGACGCCAAAAAGAGGATCGCGGCCGCGATCGTCAATCTTGATCCGACCCATGAATATGCCTGCCGCTATCTGATGCGGGCGCATGCGGAAGAAGGCGATGTCGCCGGCGCGCTGCGCATCTACAAGGCACTGTGGGATCTTTTGGATCGCGACTACGCCATGGAGCCGTCATCGGCCACCGAAGAACTCGTCGCGAACATCAAGCTCGGTATTCTGGAGCGCGCACCCGCCGATCGGGCCGCATCGGCAGCGAATGACGAATTCGCCGTCAGGATGGTCAGGGGGGCCGTTCTTCAGCCGGCGGCCCCGATGTCGCCACCGGCCAATGCCCCTGCCAAGACGCGCCTGGTGCTGCGGCCCTTTGCGATGCACGGCGTTGATGAGGACCACAGCCATCTGGTGCAGGGATTCTCCCAGCATCTCGCCGCCTGTCTCGTGCGCTTCCGCGAATGGAGCGTGGTCGATCGTCCCCCCGCGGCCGTCGTGCTTCCCGCGCCGGACACGGCGCCGCAGTACTGCATCGAAACCACCGCTTACCAGGCAGGCGCCGAAATCAATATCGTGATGGTGCTGCGGGACGATACCACCGGGATTTACGTCTGGAGCGAGAGCTTCCGGCTCGGCCTCGGCAACTGGTTCGAAACGCAGCAGCGTATCATCCGCCGGATCGCGACCGCGCTGAACGTTCAATTGTCGACCGAGCGGCTGATGCGGCTGGCGGGCGAGCCAGACGTATCGCTCGAACTGCACGACCGCTGGCTGCGCGGGCAGAATCTCATGTCGAAATTCGATCCCGAAAGCTGGCGGCGGGCGGTCACCATCTTCCGCGATGCGATCCGTGACAATCCGGGCTTCTCGCCCTGCTACAGCAGCCTCGTGCAGATGAATAACATCGAGCATCTGGTGCATCCCGGGATCTTTCGCGATCTCGACAAGGCCAAGGCCACCCTCGAACTGGCGAAGACCGCCGTTCAACTGGACCCGGTCGATTCCAGGGCGCATCTGTGCTGCGGCTGGTCCTACGTGATGGCGCTCCGCGAGTCGGAAGCAGCGCCGCACATGGAACTGGCATGTGAGCTCAACGACAATGACCCATGGACGCTGCTGTCCAGCGCTCACTACTCGGCGATCTGCGGATCGATCGAGGACGCCCGGGTTCGCGCCGAGCGGTCGCTCGCGCTCTCACCTGCGCCGTCCTATCTCGAATGGGCGTATCACGGCACTGTGCGGTTCTTTTGCGGAGACTATGAAGGCACCATCGAGGCGTGTGATCGCGCGCAGGGCATCAACAAGGTCCTGCCGGCATGGCGCGCGGCCGCGCTGTTCCAGCTTGGGGAGCGCATGCAGGCGCAGCAGGAAATCCAGCGCTTCGTGAACGGTCTGCGTTCATTCTGGGTCGGATCGTCCACGCCGACGGACGAGGCAGCGGCGCGCTGGGTCATGCAAGCGCATCCAATCAGCGTGAGGGAGCGGTGGGAAGCCCTGCGCCAAAGCTTGCGTGGCGGAGGGCTTCCTGTCGATGGCATCACTCACCTAACGCGGAACTAGATCATCAGGCGCAGTAGCTGATGGTGTAGTCGCCGACACGTTCGGCATGCACGCGGAACTTGTCGCTCTCCGGAATTACCGGATCCAGGCCGTTGAACAGGCGCTTGTAGAACGGCGGAAGCGGATAGGTCGCGCCCGGCTTTTTGAGGCTTTCTTCGGAATCCGCGATCATCACGGCGGGCGGCAGGCGCACCACGATCGTGTCCATCTCCTGTTCGACGAACTTTACCTTCTTGAAGCGCTCCGGAACCGTCATGAACACCTGCGCCTTGGCGAGTTGCTCCTTGAATTCGTCGACAGTGGTCGGGATCGGGTATTCGTTGTCGTCGTCGAGATAGTTCTTGCCGGTTGACCAGGTCTTCACCAGGTTGCCCCAGCGCTCATGGTTGGTTACTTGCATTCTTTCGATTGCCATAGCTTCACTCTCCGGGTTGCGTGAAGCGGAGGATTCCGCCTCACAAAAATGCAGGCACGGCATGCCGCAGCTCGGCAATTTCGGTGGTGAACTCCACTAGCTGCGCCATGTTTGAGATATCGGGAATGTCCTGAAGTACGTTTGCCGGATAAAATTCGCGGGAAACTGCCGCCAGTTGCCCGGCAAGCGAGTTGCCGTCCGCGCAACGCGGGTCGCCGGCGAGCGCGCCAAAGATGACTTCCGAGACGATGATTGAGCCGAGCGGGCCGAGGTGCAGGCCCTCCGCCTGCGGTTGCCGCATCGCTTCGAACAGGATGAAGAAGGGCAGCGGCGGCTCGTTCGAAAGGGTTTCGATGTCCTCGGCCGTCAACGCGCCATACGCAGGCGCGGCCGCCAGCCATTCGCGAAGTTGATCTGCGCGATAGGCGCGGTCGGCAAGCAGGCGAGACATGGCGACGAAACGCGGCCGTCTGCTACCGATCTCGGCAATCAATGCGTCAACCGACCACATGCCGGCCAGCCCCGCGCCGAGCAGGTCGCGATAGAGCAGGCCAACCCGTTCCGTTTCGTCGAACGCAGGAAAGATCTGGTCGTTGCCCAGCCCGTCGCTGAGATGTGGTCCGATGCGGCGGCTGAAATTCGGCCTCGACCCGTTGATCTCGAAAAAACGCGACCATTGCACCATCCACGTCTCGTCGAGCGGCATATTTGCGGGGTCGTTTACCGAGCTCTTTTCGAGCGTGTTGTTGAGGTCGTGGAGAGACAGGTCATTGATCTGGTATTCGGGGCGCACCATGGCGTGACCGAAGCGGAATGCGCCGTGCGAGAACTCGAGCGGAATTTCCCAGTCGCCGGTCTGAAGGCCTTCCGCGGAATGGGGGCGATCGATGAAATCGGGGCTCGGTCCGTCATAGTCGGCGTAGATCGCCGGATGGATCACCCGCCGCATCAGGTCCTTGCGCAGGATATTGTGATAGATCGCGATCAGCGACTCGCGGGCGCACAGGAAGCGCTTGTAGGCGGCGCCGAACTGACCGTTTGGTCCCGCGTTGCCTTCATGGCGGCGAATGATATCGATGAGCCCGTTGTGCAGCAGCGCGAACAGCGCCGTTAGTTGTGACATCACCGCGTGATCGTCATTGCGCGGATCGGCGACCAGCGCCTCGGTGAGGGCAACGCGGACGCCTGCAATGCTGCGGTCGATCCCCGTCACGTTCTCGGCCGGGGTCCGCGCGATGTCGCGGAACGGGCAGCCGGTCGCCGGCTCGTTCTCTTTCCAGCGCATTCGCCCGAGCCGCAGCTTGGTGCGGCGGTCGTCATTCGGCGCATCGAGCGCGTAGATGTGCGGCGATCCGACAGGACCGCTGCCGTACAGCGTCTCCAGCCGAAGCGGCGTACGGCGGGCGTTGGTTGTTCCTCGGCCGAGCCCTCCCGCAACTGATAGCGGAATCGCCGAATGCACCAGATCATGCGCAACGAACTGCAGCAGATAGGTATAGCCTGAGGGGATGAAGGGATTTTCCCAGTGTTCCGCCGATTGAACCTGGTGGGGCGGCCATTTGATTGCAGCATCCATTCGGCGCGACAGGCGATGCATCAGCCCGCGGAGCGCTGTATGGTGCGACGGCGAACCGAGCGGATCGACACCGAAGGCGCGGAAGCGCTGCGAAGGAGCCGGCGCGCCGAGGAAGTGACGAAAGCCGGGCGGCGTTGCGGCGTGAGCAGAGTCGCGCGTATCGAACTCGGAAGTTCGGAAAGAGGGTGCGTCAGCGACTTTCTGCAGAGCCATAAAACCACTCGCGCGCTTGGCCGGGGCGCAGAGATTGCGAAGAAAGTCGTGAAATTATCGTGAGTTAAATCGTTAGAACCTGTGAACATCTGTGGACATCTTTTGGCCAAAGTGCAGCAG
Source organism: Bradyrhizobium sp. CSA112 (assembly GCF_029051645.1). GTDB lineage: Bacteria > Pseudomonadota > Alphaproteobacteria > Rhizobiales > Xanthobacteraceae > Bradyrhizobium. The sequence goes on along the minus strand of NZ_JAACFS010000004.1, from coordinate 52,177 downwards.
CCGGATGCTGCGCAACGCGGCGCAGTAACGACTTTCCCGCTTGAGGCATTTCCTTTCATGGCTGATTTCCACGGCGTCTTTCCCTATCTGGTGTCACCCGTCGATGCTTCCGGCGAAATTCGCACAGAAGTGCTGGGCCGGTTGTGCGACGACCTCGTCAAGGCGGGCGTGCATGGGCTGACGCCGCTGGGATCGACCGGCGAGTTCGCCTATCTCAACCAGGCACAGCGCGCGACCGTGGTGCAGACCACGATCGAGGCCGCTGACGGACGCGTGCCGGTGGTTGCCGGTGTTGCCTCGACGTCGACGGCGGACGCGGTGGCGCAGGCAAGAGCGTATCAAAAGCGCGGCGCCGACGGCATTCTCGCAATCATGGAGGCGTATTTCCCGGTCGCCGATGCACAGGTCGAATCCTATTTTCGCGCCATTGCCGACGCCGTCGACATTCCCGTCGTGATCTACACCAATCCGCAATTCCAGCGATCCGATCTGACGCTCGATGTGATCGCGCGGCTCGCGACCCATCCGCGCATCGGCTACATCAAGGATGCCTCCGCCAATACCGGCCGGCTGCTGTCGATCATGAACCGTTGCGGCGACAGCATCAAAGTCTTCTCCGCCTCCGCCCATATTCCGACGGCGGTGATGCTGATCGGTGGATTGGGGTGGATGGCGGGCCCTGCCTGCATCATCCCGCGGCAAAGCGTCGAGCTCTACAATCTCTGCCGGGCGGCGCGCTGGGATGACGCGATGGCGCTGCAGCGCAAGCTGTGGCGCATCAATGAAGCCTTTGCGCGCTTCAACCTCGCCGCCTGCATCAAGGCCGGGCTCGACATTCAGGGTTACGCGGTCGGCGACCCGGTCCCGCCGCAGGCGGCGCTGACAGTCGAGCAGCGCAAGGTCGTCGAGGCGGCGCTGCGCGATCTCGGATAGGGGGGTGCTTGCGCAGATTCCGTAGGGTGGGCAAAGCGCAGCGTGCCCACCGTGGCTTCCGGCAATGTCGCTCGAGATGGTGGGCACGCTTCGCTTTGCCCACCTACCATTCTTGGCGTAGCCTTAAACCGCTCGCAGCGCCTCTTTCGGCGTCTCGCGTATCAACGCCTCGAGATCGCTCTGCTCCAGGGTCTCTTTCTGTAGCAGCTTTTTCGCCGCCCGATCCAATATTGCGCGTCGGGCTTTCAGGATGCCCTGCGCGCGTTCGAATACACCGTCGACGATGGCGCGGACCTCTTCGTCGACGGCAGCGGCGGTCTCGTCGGCATATTCGCGCTCGCGCACCGGGAAGGGCCGGTCGGCGCCTGCGAGGAAATTGCCGGGGTCGCGCTCATAGGCGACGCTGCCGAGCTTTTCCGACATGCCGTAGCGCGTCACCATGCTGCGGGCGATGTCAGTGACGCGGCGCAGGTCGTCGGCGGCGCCGGTGGACAGGTGATTGAACACGATCCACTCCGCCGCGCGTCCGCCAAGCAGTACCGCCATCTTGTTTTCCAGCTCCTCCTTGGTCATCAGGAAACGGTCTTCGATCGGACGCTGGATGGTGTAGCCGAGCGCGCCGACGCCCCTGGGAATGATCGATACCTTATGCACGGTGTCGACGCCGGGCAGCGACAGCGCGATCAAGGCATGTCCCATTTCGTGATAGGCGACGATCTCGCGCTCCTTCGGATTGAGAAGCCGGTTTCGCTTTTCCAATCCCGCCACCATGCGCTCGACGGCATTGTTGAAGTCGGTCATCGCGACCGCGCTGGCGCCGCGGCGTGTTGCGAGCAACGCGGCTTCGTTGACCAGATTGGCGAGATCCGCACCGGTGAATCCCGGCGTGAGCGCGGCCACCGCCTCGACATCGACACCAGGATCAAGCTGCACTTTTTTCATATGCACCTTGAGAATTTCTACGCGGCCTTTCTTGTCGGGGCGATCGACCAGCACCTGGCGATCGAAGCGGCCCGCGCGCAGCAGCGCTGGATCGAGGATTTCCGGCCGGTTGGTCGCGGCCAGAATGACGAGGCCCGAGCGCGAATCGAAGCCGTCGAGTTCGACCAGCAACTGGTTGAGCGTCTGCTCCTTTTCGTCGTGCCCGCCTGCAAAGGGCCCGATGCCGCGGGCGCGGCCCAGCGCGTCAAGTTCGTCGATAAAGATGATCGCTGGGGCCTTCTGGTGCGCCTGCTGAAACAGGTCGCGTACCCGCGCAGCGCCGACACCGACAAACATCTCGACGAACTCCGAACCGGATATCGAGAAGAATGGCACCTTGGCTTCACCGGCGACGGCCTTGGCCAGCAGGGTCTTGCCGGTGCCGGGCGGACCGACAAGCAACACGCCCTTGGGCATGCGTCCGCCGAGCCGTCCGTAATCAGTCGGGCTTTTCAGGAAGTCGACGACCTCGCGCAGTTCGTCCTTGGCTTCATCCACGCCAGCGACGTCGGAAAAGTTCACGCCGGTATCGGCCTCGACATAGATCTTGGCTTTGCTCTTGCCGATCGCCATCAGGCCGCCACCAAGGCCGCCACCTTCCGCGGCGCGTTTGCCGATGTACCACCACAGGCCGAAGAACAACAGCACCGGCATGACCCATGACAACAGGTCGCGCACAAAAGTGCTCTCGATCTGGCCGGTGAATTTTACGTTATATTTCTCGAGTTCTTGCGCCGTCTCCTGGTCGACCCGCGTGGTGACGAACTGCTTTTGTCCGCCGGACAGCGGCTCCTTCAAGGTGCCCTGCACCGTGCGGTCTGAGATGCCGACGGTCGCGACCTTCCCCTGCTTCAGCAATTGCTGATATTCGCTGTAGGGAATGATGGCGATCTGGCTCGCCGTCGAGATGAAGTACTGGATCACGAAGACGGTAAAGATCGCGGCGATCGCGTATCCGACGTTGAAACGCGTCTTGTTCATAATTGAACTCCGGGCGCACACCCTCACGGGAAGCTGGGTCGGGGCATTCGCCTGATCCAAAGGGACCTGCGGCGAGCATGAATTGCGCCTCCATGACAATGGGAACGGGGAGGTTTGGTTTCAATGGACGCGGCTTGCGGGACGAATCGCGCTACCTAAATCATTGCGGGAAAGCCGATTTCAGCGCTCCAGCAAGTCGCTGGAAACTGGAAACTTTCGGCCGGTGTGGGCGTTTGATGTGCTGACACTTCAATGGCTGAACAGCCCGTTGCTTCCCATTGCCGTTCGCACGCGAGCGGCATTGCCAGGTGAGTGATCGATGAACCGTCGCTTCGTGCTTCTTGCAGCCATTGTCGCAGGCGTCTTGGTGGCGCTGACCGTCTCCAATGTCCGCTACAGCCCCTGGACCAACACGGTCGCACGGACCGTCGACCAGCGCGGGCCGCTGTCCGAGGGCGAGCGGGCCAACATCGAACTGTTCGAGCGCGTGTCACCGTCGGTCGTGCAGGTCGCCGCGCGGTCCGCCGCCGCCAGTCCATTCGCTGAGGACGAAGGCGCGGAAGCCGGCGCGGCAGCCTCGGGCACCGGTTTTGTCTGGGACAATAACGGCCATCTCGTCACGAACAATCACGTCGTGCAGAATGGCCGCGAGGTCGCGGTTCGCTTCGCCTCTGGCGCGGTGGCGCAGGCCGAAGTCGTCGGCGTCGCGCCCAATTATGACCTCGCGGTGTTGCGGATCAGGAATACCCGTCAGTTGCCGTCGCCGGTGGCGCTGGGCAGTTCAAGCGAACTCAAGGTCGGTCAATCGGCGTTTGCGATCGGCAATCCTTTCGGGCTCGATCAATCGCTGACCAGCGGCATCATCAGCGCGCTCAAGCGCCGGCTGCCGACCAGCAGCGGCCGCGAAATCGCCAACGTGATCCAGACCGACACCGCGATCAATCCCGGCAATTCAGGCGGGCCGCTGTTGGATTCGGCGGGACGGTTGATCGGCGTCAATACGGCGATCATTTCGCCTTCCGGCTCGAGCGCCGGCATCGGCTTTGCGATCCCCGTCGACATCGTCAATCGCGTGGTGCCCGAACTCATTAAAAACGGTCGCGTGCCGACGCCCGGGATCGGCATTGTCGCCGCAAGCGAGGCCGTTTCGACAAGGCTCGGCATTGAAGGTGTGATCATCGTGCGCACGGCGCCCGGAAGCCCGGCCGAGCGCGCCGGCATCCGCGGCGTCGATTTCAACTCGGGCGCGCTCGGCGATGTCATTGTCCAGGCCGACGGCAAGCCGGTTCACCGGCTTTCCGATCTGACCGACCAGATCGAGCAGATCGGCGCCGGCAAGAGCATCCGCATCAGCCTGAAACGCGGGTCGCAGACGCGCGATATCGATATCAACATCGTGGACATCGGCCGTAGCTGATCCTCCTTTTGACGGCAGATCGTACCCGTTTGCCGCGGCCGCACCTGCGTGCGCTGGCGCGTTTATTGCACGCATTTATCGCAGGGAATTGAATGAGTTGTCTCGGGCGGAAAAACCGCTAAAACCCCGCCCAATCCGACAAGAGGCTCGAAGGACAAACTGATGAACATTCTTCCCGGCAATATGCGTTTTGGTGCGGGCCAGCCGGTCAAGCGTTTAGAAGATCAGAGACTGCTCACCGGGAAGGGACAGTTCATCGACGACAAGGCCGAGGAGGGCGCGCTGTGGCTTTACGTGCTGCGTTCGCCGCATGCCCACGCCAAGATCGTCTCGATCGACACCGCAGCGGCGGCCGGGATGCCCGGCGTCCAAGCGATCTATACCGGCGCCGACCTGATCAAGGACGATATCGGCTCCATTCCCACGCTCGCGATCTTCAAACGGCCGGACGGTTCACCGATGACGGTGCCGCCGCGGCGCCTGCTCGCCCATGAAATCGTCCGGTATGCCGGCGAGGCCGTGGCCGCCGTGGTGGCGACGTCGCGGGTGCTGGCGCAAACCGCGGCCGAGGCGATCGAAATCGACTACGAAGTGTTGCCCTCGGTGGTCGATCCCGTCGAAGCAGTGAAGCCCGGCGCACCGGTGGTGTGGCCCGAGGCGCCCGACAACATCGTGGCCGCCATGAGCTATGGCGACGCCGTCAGGGTCGAGGAAGCCTTTGCCAAGGCTGCGCACACGGTCTCGCTCGATCTGGTCAGCCAGCGGCTTGTGCCCTCGGCGATGGAGCCACGTTCGACGATTGCCGAGATCGAGAAGAAGACCGGGCGGCTGATCCTGCACGTGCAGTCGCAAACCCCCGGCTCGACTCGTGATCTGCTCGCGGAATCCATTCTGAAGCGGCCGAAGGACAGCGTGCGCGTGCTGGTCGGCGATATCGGCGGCGGCTTTGGCCAGAAGACGAGCCTCTATCCCGAAGACGGCATCGTTGCCTACGCCGCGACCAAGCTGAACAACAAGATCCGCTGGCGCGGCGACCGCACCGACGAGTTCGTCGGCGGCACCCATGGCCGAGATCTCACCTCAACCGGCGAGTTCGCGCTCGACGCCAAAGGTCGCGTGCTCGCCTATCGCGTGCGCTCGATCGGCGGTACCGGAGCGTACTCGTCGGGGACCGCGAACATCATTCCGCTGGTGCTCGGCCCGTTCGTGCAGACCGGCGTCTACGACCTGCCGCTGGTGCATTTCGAGGTGAAGTCGGTGATGACCAACACCGCGCCGGTCGGCGCCTATCGCGGGGCGGGGCGGCCCGAGGCGGTGTTCATCGTCGAGCGGCTGATGGATGCCGCCGCGCGGCAGATCGGAATAGATCCGCGCACCATCCGCAAGGTGAACTACATCAAGCCCGCGCAACTGCCCTACACCAACGCGGTCGGCCAGGTGTACGATTCCGGCGCCTTCGCGCACATGCTATCGCGGGCTTCGGAGCTTTCGGATTGGGACGGCTTTGCCGCGCGCAAGAAGGCGGCGAAGAAGAAGGGCCTGCTGTATGGCCGCGGCCTCACCAGTTATATCGAATGGACCGGCGGGCGCGCGCACACCGAAAAGGTCAGCCTGCACGCGACCGCGGAGGGCCGCATCATCCTGCATTCCGGCACCATGGCGATGGGGCAGGGACTGCAGACCACCTACACCCAGATGGTGGCGGATACGCTCGGCATTCCCATGGACAAGATGGACGTCGTGCAGGGCGACACCGATCTCGCCACTGGTTTCGGCAGCGTCGGCTCACGCTCGCTGTTCGTCGGCGGCACGGCGGTCGCGGTCTCGACCAACGACATGATTCAAAAGGCGCGCGAGAAGGCCTCGAACGTGCTGGAAACGTCCATCGAGGATATCGAGTATCGCGACGGCTGGCTGACGGTGGTCGGCACCGACAAGCGCATCAGCCTGTTCGAGATCGCGAAGAAGGAGGACGGCGCGCGGCTTTCCGTTGATTCCGAAGGCGAGGTCGACGGCCCGAGCTGGCCGAACGGCACCCATATCTGCGAGGTCGAGATCGATCCTGAAACCGGCGTCAGCAAGGTGGTGCGCTACACCACGGTCGATGACGTCGGCGTCGCCGTCAATCCAATGCTGGTCACCGGCCAGGTCCATGGCGGTGTTGCCCAAGGCATCGGGCAGGCGCTCTATGAGGGCGTGGCCTACAGCGAGGAAGGCCAGCTATTGACCGCGAGCTATCAGGATTACTGCGTGCCGCGCGCCGACGACATCCCGCCGATCGGCGTGACCCTCGATGATTCCGCGCCCTGCCGCACCAATCCGTTGGGCGCCAAGGGCTGCGGCGAATCCGGTGCCATCGGCGGCCCGCCCTGCGTCACCAACGGCGTGATGGACGCCTTGAGCGAACTCGGCATCAAGCAGCTCAATACGCCGTTGACCCCGGCCAAGGTGTGGCAGGCGATCAGGGACGCGAAGGCGGGGGGATAGGGCTCCGTCATTCCGGGGCGCGTCGAAGACGCGAACCCGGAATCTCGAGGTTCCGGGTTCGATGCTGTGCATCGCCCCGGAACGACTGCGTTCAAAGTCCCAACACCATCTTCGCCACGATATCCCGCTGGATCTCCGACGAGCCGCCGAAGATCGTGTACGCCCGGCCGTTGAGATATTCCGGCACGACGGGGAGCATCTCCTCCGGGATTCCCGGCGCTTCGTTGAGCCGGTACAACGGCCGCACCGGCTCGACATAAAGGCCATCATTGCCGATCACGTCGACTCCGAGCCGCGTCACCGCCTGGCGGATTTCGCTGACGCGAAGCTTTAGCAGCGATGACACCGCGCCGGGATTTTGTCCCGTCTGCAGCGCAGAGAGCACGCGCAGTTCGGTCATCTCCAGCGTATCGATATCGACTTCGATCTCAGACATCCGCATTGCGATATCGGGATCGTCGATCGCGCGGCCGGTTAGGTCGGATGCGGCAAGGCTAGAGACCGTCTTCAGCGCGTCGCGCAGCTTGGCCGAGGCGATGCCGGAGCCGCGCTCGAACTCGAGCAGGTATTTGCCGTAGGTCCAGCCCTTGCCTTCCTCGCCGACGCGGTTGGCGACGGGCACGCGCACATCGTCGAAGAACACTTGGTTGACCTCATGGTCGCCGCCGATGGTCAGGATCGGCCGCGTCGTAATGCCCGGGCTCTTCATGTCGATCAGGATGAACGAAATACCGTCCTGCTGCCGTTCGGTCTCGTTGGTGCGCACCAGTGCGAACATCCGGTTGGCGTGATGGGCGTGCGTGGTCCAGATCTTGGTACCGTTGATGATGTAGTCGTCACCGTCGCGCACCGCGCGGGTTTTCAGCGAGGAGAGGTCGGAGCCGGAGCCGGGTTCGGAATAGCCCTGGCACCAGTAATCCTCGCCGGAGAGGATCCGCGGCAGGTAAAAATTCTTCTGCTCGGGCGAGCCGAAGCCGATGATGACCGGGCCGACCATCTTGACGCCCATCACGTTCACATTCGGCGCGCCGGCGCGGGCGCATTCGGTCTCAAAGATCCAGCGCTGCGCCGGGGTCCAGTCCGGCCCGCCATGTTCCACCGGCCAGCCCGGCGCGCCCCAACCCTTCCTGTGTAACGCGCGCTGCCAGGCCATCCCAATGTCAGGATCGGAGAACACCGACGGCGTCAGCGCGGTGGCGCGTTTCATTTCCGGCGTGAGATTTGCCGCGATGAATTCGCGGACCTCCTTCTCGAAGGCGCGCTCCTCGGCGTTGAAAGCAAGATCCATGATGCGCTCCTATCAGGCCTGAACGGCACGGCCGCCGAGGGCGGCATGGCGGCGATAATGATGGGCGCTGCCGCCGAACAGCGTATCGAAGGCGAGCAGCCGTTTGAAATAGGAGCCGATGTCGAGCTCTTCGGTGACACCCATCGCGCCGTGAAGCTGGACCGCCTGTTCGGCGACGAAGCGCGCACATTTGCCGATCTTGGCTTTTGCGCCCGAGGCGGCGCGGCTGCGTGCGATGGGTTCGGCGTCGGCCATCAACGCAGCGCGCAGCGCCATCGATCGCGCCTCGTCGCATTGCATCGCCATGTCGGCGAGGCGATGGCGGATCACCTGATTGGCAGACAGCGGCCGCCCGAACTGCTTTCGAATCTTGGTGTATTCCAGCGTCTGGTCCAGCAGGGTCTGCATGATGCCGACGGCCTCCGCGCCGAGCGCGGCCATCGCGCGGTCGATCACGGCTTCGATCACAGGCAACGCGTCGCGGCCGTCGCCGAGCAGTGCGTCGGCAGGAAGCTGCACGCCGCTCAGCTCGAGATTGCAGGCCCGGCCGCCGCCAAGCCGCGGAAAGTCGCGCAAGGCGAGGCCGCGCGTGCCTTTGGGCATCAGGAACAGGCAGAGCTTGTCCGGTTTGCCGGAGCCGTCATCGACGCGAGCCGAAACGATGATCTGGCTGGCGGAGTTGCCGTCGAGCACGGCGGTCTTTTGTCCGTCGAGGCGCCAACCGTCAGGCGTCCTCTTTGCTGACGTCGCGACCTTCGACAGATCGAAGCGCGCCTGACGTTCAGAATGCGCGAATGCCAGGTAAAGCGAACCGTCGGCGATATCAGGCAGCAGTGCCCTCTTCTGCGCGTCCGTGCCGCATTCCGATATCAGCGACGCGCCGATCACGACGGTGGAAAGATACGGCTCGGAGACGAGGCCGCGCCCGAACGCTTCCATCAGGATTCCGACCTCGACCGCGCCGCCACCAAGCCCGCCATGAGCCTCGGCGATCGGCAGCGCCAGCCAGCCGAGATCGGCGAACTGCTTCCAGATATCGGCGCTGAAGCCGAGCGGATCGTTGGCGATCTGGCGGCGGTGATCGGCGGTGTAGGTCTCGCTGACGAAGCGGTCGGCACTTTCGCGCAGCAATCGCTGCTCTTCACTTAGGGTGAGGTCCATCTGATTTTCTTTGCTTGTTCTATTTTGCCTGTGCCGGCTTCTGGACGGAGGGGTGCAATCCTGCGGGATCCACGATCATTCCGAATTCCTGCAGGTTATGCGCGTGGCAGAGCTGATGCAGCGCGAACGCCTGCTCGATCGCCGCGGGTTGTCCCATCACGTCGACCGAGCGATTGACGGCTTCCTTTGTCAGCTTCAGCGCGAACGAAGGTTTTGCAGCGATCCTTTCAGCGAGCTTCATCACGAACGAGGATAGTTCGTCGCGCGGCACCACGCGATTGACCATGCCGAGCCGATGCGCTTCCTCCGCGCTCCAGACGTCTGCTGTGAACAGCAATTCCTTGGCCTTGCGCGGACCGAGCTCCCAGGGATGCACGAACCATTCGACGCCGCAGACGCCCATGGTGACGACGGGATCACGGAACTCCGCATCATGGCTTGCGACGATGAGGTCGCAGGCCCAGGCCAGCATCAGGCCGCCGGCAATGCATTTTCCGTGCACTTCCGCGATCGTAGGCTTTGCCAGATTGCGCCAGCGCCGTGTGATCTGCAGATAGATTTCCTGCTCGCGCGCAAAGCGGCCGTGCGCGTTGGGTTCGGCGAACCCGCCCCAATTTCCGACCGGCGGAAAATCTACGCCGGTGGTGTTCTTGGCTCCGGGGCGCAGGTCATGCCCTGACGAAAAATGCGGGCCGTTGCCGGCAAGGATGATGACCTTGACCGCATCGTCCTGCACCGCCTGGTCGAAGGCAGCGTTGAGGTCGTAGGTCATCTGCAGGTTCTGAGCGTTGCGCGCCTCCGGCCGGTTCATCACGATCCGCGCGATGCGCGGCTCCGGCCGCTCCACGACGATGGTCTCGAACGCGGTCATGCGCCCTCCCTCTATTGTTATCCGGCCATGTTGTTATTTCAGCGAACGATAGGCAAGGGCCGTCGGCTGCGAAATAGACCTGAGACGGCTTACGCCTTGCATACCTGACGCAACCAATCCGACGGGTTGGCGTTTAGCTCTCTTTGGGAGAGCTCGATGCGCAGATTATGGACCGTGCTGGCGGCGCTGTCGTGCCTGAGCCTGACCAATTGCGGCTACAACGCGATCCAGACCAATGACGAGCAGGTCAAGTCGGGCTGGTCGGAAGTGGTCAACCAGTATCAGCGCCGCGCCGATCTGGTGCCCAACCTCGTCAATTCCGTGAAGGGCTTTGCGCAGCAGGAAAAGGACGTGCTGCTCGGGGTCACCAACGCGCGTGCCAAGGTAGGCAGCGTCCAGGCGACGCCGGAAGTGTTGAACGATCCCGCCGCGTTCCAGAAATTCCAGGCTGCCCAGAGCGAGCTCACGAGCGCGCTGTCGCGGCTGTTGGTCGTGACCGAAAACTATCCGCAGCTCAAATCGGACGCGCTGTTTCGCGACCTGATGGCGCAGCTCGAAGGCACCGAGAACCGCATCACCGTGGCGCGAAACCGCTACATCAACGCGGTGCAGGACTATAACGTGGGCATCCGCACCTTCCCGAACAACCTGACGGCGATGGCGTTCGGCTACAAGGAGAAGCCGGCCTTCACGGTCGAGAACGAGAAGGCGATCTCGACGGCGCCGAAGGTGGATTTCAACCCGACGCCGGCGCCCGCGAAGTAGCGGGGGTGAGCGGACGATCCGCGATGAACGCTGCAAGAGCTTGCATTCTTGCGCTGCTGCTGTGCTGGGCTTGTTCGGCGCTGGCGCTCGTCGCGGTGCCAGCCTTGAGCGGACGGGTGGTCGACCAGACTGGGACGCTCGCAGCCGGCGATATCGCCGCGCAGACGCAGACGCTGAAGGATCTGGAGACGCGCAAGGGCAGCCAGATCGCGGTGCTGATCGTGCCGACGACGGACGGCGAGGCGATCGAACAGTTCGCGCTCCGGGTCGCGGAAGCCTGGAAGATCGGCCGCAAGAAGGTCGACGACGGCGCGCTGCTCGTCATCGCCAAGAACGATCGCCGCTTGCGGATCGAGGTTGGTTACGGCCTCGAGGGCGCGCTCACCGACGTCACCACCAAGCGCATCATCGACGAAGACATCACGCCCAAATTCAAGGCCGGCGATTTCGCCGGTGGCGTCTCGGCGGGCGTCAACCGAATGGTCCAGGTCGCCGAGGGCGAGAAGCTGCCGGAACCGGCACCGCCGCATTGGGAGACGTCTGAACTGCTCAATTACCTCAACCCGGGCAATCCGTTTGTCATCTTTGGGCTTATCATCCTCGCGGCGGCGCTGCGCAGTTTTCTTGGCAGATTCATCGGCGCGCTGGCGACCGGCGGCATCGTTGGCGTTGTCGCCTGGTTTGTCGCGGGATCGCTCGCGGCCGCAATGCTGGTGGGCTTTATCGCTTTCGTCGTCACCTTCCTCTTCCAGAATTTGGGTTCGACCGGCCCAAGCGTGGGGCGGCGCCGATATGACCGGGACAATGGCGGATGGGTCATGGGCGGCAGCGGCGGGTCCTGGTCGGGCGGCAGCGGCTCCAGGGGTAGCGATAGTGGCGGGTTCAGCGGTGGCGGCGGCAACTTTGGCGGCGGCGGCGCCTCGGGGAGCTGGTAGACATGAGCATCCGACGCATTACCAGACATCTTCTGCAGCACCACTGGCGGCGCCGCGTCGCATTCCCGCCGGACGTGTTGGCGCGGATCGAGAGCGCCATCAAAGCGGGCGAGACTACGCATTCGGGACAGCTTCGCTTCGTGGTCGAAGGCGCGCTCGACGGCGCCCCACTGTTTCATAACCAGCCGGCGCGGGAACGGGCACTGGATGTCTTTTCCCAGCTCCGCATCTGGGACACCGCGCACAATAACGGCGTGCTGATCTACCTTCTGCTCGCCGATCACGACGTCGAGATCGTCGCCGACCGCGGCATCAACGCCAAGGTCGGCACAGAAGGTTGGGAAAAAATCTGCAAGGAGATGGAGATCGATTTCAGGGCAGGAAATTTCGAGCGTGGTGTGATCAGGGGCGTCGAGGCTGTGTCGCGCGAATTGGCCGCACATTTTCCGAGGAGCGGTGACGGGTCGAATGAACTGCCGGATACGCCGGTGGTGATCTAGCTCACCAGCACCCCAAACCAAAGGATGGTAGGCTCATCCGTTTCCATGGTGTGAGCCTACCTCGGTACAGTTCGGCAATACGTGCGCGCAATGGCGTCAGCCGGCACCGGGTGCTACCTATCAAAATAGTTCTAGCAACCGTAATGCAAAGCAACGGAACCGGACTCACGAGCCGGCAGTTGCAAGACAAGGTCGGCGGCGTAACGCCCGCCGGCCTTTCTCTTGATCGACCGGCGAGCTGAACTTCTCGATATTACGTCGCCGGTTCTACAACCGGACAGTAATGGGTTCACGCCTTCGCAGAAGGCCGCTCGGCTACCCGGGCCATCCAGGCGACGATGTTGGCGTTGGCGGTGTCCAGCGGCTGGCCGACCTGGCCGCCGAAATCGAGCCAGCCATAGAGCAGGATGTCCGCCAGCGTGAAGCGCTTACCGCACAGATAGTCGCGGCCGTCAGCCATCTGGCCATTGAGCCATTGCAGCCGATTGGCGGCGATCATCTTGAGGCCGGGCGAGGCCTCGGGCGCGCAGGGAATCCGCTTCTCGAAAAACTTCAGCCCTTCGCCGAAGCGGAAGCCGTTCCCCATATGCTCGCAGATGTTGAGATCGACGCGGCGCGTCCACATCCGGCATTCGGCGCGCTCTTCCGGCGTCGCTCCGATCAGCGGAGGGTTCGGATGCTTCTCTTCGAGATATTCGCAGATCGCGGTGATTTCGGAGAGGTAGTTGCCGTCGTCGAGTTCGAGGGTCGGCATCTGCCCATGCGGATTGCGCTTCAGATGCTCGGCCTCGCGATTCTCGCCTTTGCGCAGGTCGACGGTCTGCTTCGGCATCTCGATGCCCTTCTCCGCCATAAACATGCGGACGATGCGCGGGTTCGGTCCGACCGAATCGTAGAACTTCATGGTGCTGTCTCTCCCGATGTTTTTTATGCAGTGTTGTTGGGGAACCGTTGAACAGGCCGCCATGTCATTTGTCAAATGGGCGATGGGCTTTTCTCTCCGCGTCATTGCCTGCGACAAACGCGAAGCGTTTGTGCAAGGGAGCGATGGCGACGAAGCAATCCATTCTTACCGTGCGGGACGATGGATTGCTGCGCTGGCGCTCGCAATGACGGTCAGTCGTCGAGCTTGTTGAGGTCGCGTACCGACTGCATGATCGGCTCGAAGTTCGCTCGTGCATCGAGCGCGTCGAACAATTGCGCGGTGTCCGACAGCAATCCGTGCGAACGCTGGATCGCGATGCGCACGTCCTCTTGCGGTGTGTCGGATAGCCGCCCATGCCCCGACAGCAGGATCTTCGAGTCCAGGCCCTTCAGCCGTTCCAGTGACTGGATGTAATCGGCGATGCTGCCGGAGCCGAACACCCCGCCCATCACCCCGCCGGGCATCAGCGTGTCGGAGGCGAACAACAGCCCCTTGTCCTGATCGAACAAAGTGATACAGGCCGAGGTGTGGCCGGGCGTGTACATCACGTTGAGGCGGAAATTGCCGAGGTCGATCAGATTGCCTTCTTCCAGCCAGAGATCGATATTGATCGGCACGTTCGGCTCGTTGAACATCTTGCGTAGCATCGAGAAGTCGTCGCGCAGCATGATCTTGTTGGCGGCCAGGCGATGTGCGGCGATAAAGGCGCGGCCGTGGAAATGATAGGCAGCGCCGATGTGGTCGAGATGCTCGTGGCTCAGCACCACCATGTCGATGTCGTCGGGCTTCACGCCGATATGGTCGAGGGACGCCAGCAGGTGCGGATAGTTTGACGACAGCCCGACATCGATCAGGATGGTGCGCGAGCTGCCACGCACCAGATAGGCGTTCGCCCCGCGGTTCTTGAAGCGTATCTGATAGACGTTCTCGGCCGCCTCGATCAGCGTACAGACCTCGCTGTCGCGCAGCGTCTTGAATGGGCTCGGTCTGCGCTCGCTCATGAACCGGCCGCGGCTTTGAAGGCGACCGTGTTGGAGGCCCGCAAGCGCTTGCTGAGCGCATCCATGATCATCAGCGCAAAGGCCGGCTGCTGGCTGACCAGGTAGACGAAGCGGGCGTGATTGATCCGCATCACGCGGGTTTTGGGCGCCGCGGCGATGGCCGTTGCCGAGCGGGAGGAGCCGTCAATGACGGCCATCTCACCGAAGAATTCACCCTTGCCGAGCGTGACGATCACCGTCTTGCTGGCGCCGTTCATCTTGGCAATCTCGACCTGGCCATCGAGCACCACGAACAGTTCCCGCCCGGTCGAGCCTTCCTCAAAAATGACGTCATCTACATCAAACTCGTTGATGCATTTCTCGATGGTCATGACGGCCACCTGCCTTTCTGGCTGGTCGGTCGGTCCATGTTAATCGGGAAACAGACCGGCGCAAACGGAACCGGCAGGGATGCCGCAGGGCAGCATAGGGAGCTTGGGACCGGATGGCCTGCCTTTGGCGGCAAAAATCCGGCCGGATGAGTTCCTAAAATTTCGGTAAGGCTGCGGCCGGTAACGATTTGGCAAGCAATAAAAGTTACCAAATGGTCAATCAATTCTGGAGAATGCAACGTGAGCGATCAGCAACCCCAGCCCACCAGCGGTGAAACCGGAACCCTTGGCTCCGGGCCCGCAGCTCCCGATGTGCCGGCACCGAGCGAGCCGGTAACGGCCGCGGCTGAGGTCGAGGCGGCGAGACTGGCGCCCGAGCAGGAGCAGACCTCGCCGAAGCCTGACGCGCCCAAGGTGGAGGCCGTCAAGATGGAAGCGCCAAAGGCCGAGGCGTCAAAGGTTGAAGTTCCCAAGACCGACGCTCCCAAGACCGACGCTCCCAAGGCCGATGCTCTCAAGACCGACGCTCCCAGGATCGACGCCGTAAAGCCGGAAGCACCACGCTTTCCCGCCAATGTGATGATCATGTCGCCCGGCGACCGCGCCGGCGCCGATGCGAAGGCTGCGCCGGCGGAAGGATCGTCCGGCAAACGACGGATCGGGGCGATGGCCGCCGTAGTGGCGCTGGCGACGGTGGCGGGCGCGCTGGGCGGCGCGCTGGCAACCGCAGGGATTGGAAAGTTGATGGCCGGAGATTCGGCCACCCAGGCGTCGACGAAGGATAGCGCGCTCGAAGCCACCGTGGCGCGGATCGATGCCGACATCGTCGCGCTGAAGGCGAGCCTCGAGCAGACCGCCAAGGCCGGTACGACGCAGTTCAACAAGACCAGCGACCGCCTCGACAAGGTCGAGAAGGCGCAGGCCGAGCCCGCCGCGAAGCTCGCCAAGCTCAGCGAGGCCGTGGACAAGCTCCGCTCCGCCCAGGCGTCTGTGACGACCGCTGCCGCGGCGCCGGCGCCTGCGAAGGAGAGGGACGTGACGGGCACCATACCGCAGCAGGCCGCTGCGCCGGCACCGGCGCCCGTGCCAGCGGCGCCGCCCAAGCCCGAAGTTGCCCGGCTGCCGACCGTCGAAGGCTGGGTACTGCGCGACGTCTCCAATGGCAGCGCCCTGATCGAGGGTCGTCGCGGCATGTATGAGGTCTATGCCGGCGATCCCGTGCCCGGCGTTGGCCGCGTCGACGCCATTCGCAAGCAGGACGGTCGCTGGGTGGTCGTGACCAGCAAGGGCCTGATCGTCGCGCGCTGACGGGATGACATACGAACAGGAAGGCGTTTCACGGCGACGTGAAGCGCCTTTTTCCTTGAATAGACCTCTTTGCGCGGTGTTAGGTGGGACATGAGCCGCGTGCCACGATTTCTCGCCATCGTTTTTGCTCTGCTGTACGGCGCTTTGCCGGCGCATGCGGCACAGGATGCGGCGCTGGAGCGCGGCACAGCCGTCACCGATCTCGCGACGCTGCGCGAACTCGACGCCGGAAAATTTCGCCTCGATCGCTTGCTGTTGCCGGAGCGGTCGGCTGACATCCCGCTTGCCAACAGCGAGTTGTTCGCCGTGCCGTCGATGGCGCCGGTCCGGCGGGCGATCGACGGCGAGTTCGAGCGCTACATCGCGCGGCGCCGAGCGAGCCTGCCGAAGGAGACCATCGGCGTCGGCGAGGGTTTTGATTTCCAATTGTTCGACCGCACGCAGCTTTACTCGGCCGAGACACGGTTCGTGCTGGCCGGCATCGTCAACCGCATGGACCGCACTTACGCCGCGGAAGCGAGCTGCGGCGAGATCCGCCTGATCTACCGCCTGACGCGGGCGAACAAGGCGGCCGGCGACGACGCTTCGCCGCCGCGGCTGCCGATGACGCTGAACCTCGTGCTGAAGGCGAAAGGCGAGGGGGCGGCGATCAACTGTTCTGAGATCGCGGGTCGCTGGCTTGCCGCGTCGCTCCGAGGAATGCTGTCGGTAAGGGATGGCCCGCTCGACCTGATCACCCACGAGAATATCGACCGCATCGAGACCAATCTGCAGATCGCGCACGCGCCGAAATCTTCGGTTCGAGATTTCCGCACCGACTATCTGTTGAAGGTATTTCGCTACGATCGTGACGCGCGCGCGTTCGCGGAATCGCCGATGGAAAACCAGATCGACCGCGCGCGCCTTCTGGCGGACGATGGCCTCAAGCGCGAGTTCAGGGCATGGCTGCTCGATCCCGCCAATCTCGTCGCGTTCGATCGCGGCACTGTGCTGATCCCGGAAAAATTCCTTGCGAGCGGCGCGATTGCGCCAACGCCGGTAGGATTCGATCCATCGGACCTGGAGCCCGAATTCGGACTGGTGCAAGGCGAGGGTGCCGTGTTCAGCGAGGCCGACGTCGTGGCGGCGCTCAGGAAGGCTGTGGCAGGTGGCGTGAAGCTGCAGAACATCCGCTCGCTCGCCGGGTTCGAACGGCGGCTCAACGACGTGACCTGCTCCGGCTGCCACCAGACCCGGGGCATCGGCGGTTTTCATTTCCCAGGCGTCGACTGGATGGCGGATAAACCGTCGAATTCTACCGTCGTGCCGGCGTCGCCGCATTTCTTCGGCGACCAGATCCGCCGTCGCGATATTCTCGTAAGCCTGCGCGACGGCAAGTCGCCGGATTACTCGCGCGGGTTCGCCAGCCGTCCGCAGTTGCGCGGCAGCACCGAACTCGCCGGCACCAACTATTACGACGGCTGGGGCGCGCATTGCTATGCGCAGGGCAAGCCGTCCGCTAACAATGACGCTAGTTTTCGCGACTGGACTTGCGCCGAAGGCCTGACCTGTCAGGCCGCCGGCAAGATCTCGCGCATCGGCATGTGCTTCGTCAAAAGCCGCTAGCGCATGATGAAGCAAGCTGCATCATCGTGATCCGTCACCCTGAGGTGGCCGTGCGCAGCACGGCCCTCGAAGGGCGACGGCCACGGGCCGTTCATCCTTCGAGGCTCGCCCAGCGGTGCAAGTGCACCGCAAGGCTCGCACCTTCGGAATAAGCGCAAGTGCGCTTATTCCTGAGATGACGGGAATAGCGCCGGCGCGTTTGCTTCGACCTAAACTCATCATGCCTTAGCGTTACAAACCATCACTTGGCGTAGTGCGTCAGGCGCTTGCCGGGCAATAGATCATAGGCTGATTTCCAGCCCGGCAATTGCGCCATGCGTTTAAGCCAGGCGTTGATCGCGGGGTGAGTTGCCGCCAGATCATACCCGGTCTCATCGGCGGGATAATGCAGATAGGCCATCATCGAGATGTCAGCCACCGTCGGCCGTTCGCCGATGGCGAATGCATTTTTTTGCATGTGCTGTTCGAGAATCGAAAGGAAATCATCGAGACGCCTGCGGAAATGCTTCAACACGTGCTCGTCCGGTGACGGCGTGAACGCGCGGTAATAGCGATAGGTCGCCATGTAGCCGGTGAGCTTGTGGTTGTCCCAGAACAGCCAGCGCAGCAGTTCGAACTGCTCTTGCTCGGTCTCGCCGCCGAACCGGCCGAATTGCCGGGCGAGCTTCAGCAGGATCGGCGCGGTCTGGGTGAGGCGTTCGCCGTCCACCTCGAGCACCGGTATTTCGCCCATCTCGTTGACGTCGCGCCGCCATTCCGCTGTCCGCGTCACGCCGCCGCCGAAATCGGTCCAGACCGGCTCGAAGCGCTCGCCGCACAACGTGAGCATCAGCGCCAGCTTGTAGCTGTTTCCCGACTCTGGAAAGTAATGCAATCGGTAGCTGGGCATGGCTTGCTTGCTCACGCCACCGCGCCAGCCGCGCGCAGCTTGCCGATTGCGGCTTCGTCATAGCCCGCGTTGCGGAGAATCTCGTCGCTGTGCTCGCCGATGCCCGGCGGCTTTCGCGGCTGAACCTTCCTGCTGCCGTCCACCCAGATCGGGCTGGAGATCGTCAGCATGGTGTCGTTCTCGAACGGCACCAGCACCTCGTTCTCGATCATCTGCTTGTCGTTTGGAATATCGTCGAGAATGCCGACGACGCCGAACACGAGGCCGTTGCCGTCGAGGATCTTGCGCCATTCGGAAAGGTCCTTGGTCGCAAAGACCTCGTCGAAGATCTTGATCAGTTCAACCGACCGCGCGTGGCGGTCCTTCTTCGTCTCAAACCGGGAATCGCTGATGAGGTCTTCGCGGCCGAGGCAGCGCGCCAGGATCGGCCATTGCCGGTCTTCGTTGAGCAAGGAGAGGATCAGCCAGCGTCCGTCCTTGCACTGGTAGTGATTGGTGACCGCGTTGAGCGCGCGCTCGCGCGGCCGGCGTTCGCCGAATTTCGCGCCCACCAGCTTGGCCTGCGCCAGCACTGAAGCCGCCCAGACGCCGTTGGCCATCAGGTTGGAGCTGACATGCGAGCCCTTGCCGGTGCGTTCGCGCTTGTAGAGTGCGGTGACGATTGCGCCGTAAAATGCCATTGCGCAGGGGTGATCGCCCATGCCGGCGATCGATCGCGCCGGCGTGGTGTGTTCGTCCGCGCGGACCAGGTCCATCAGGCCGGAGCGCGCCCAATAGGCGTTGGAGTCGAAGCCGGGCTTGTTGGCTTCCTCACCCTTTTCGCCGTAGCCGGTAAAGGACGCGTAGATCAGCCGGTCGTTGCGGGGCGCTAGATGCTCGTGGGTGATGCCGAGCCGCTCGCGTACCTGCGGCGGATAGTTGGTGATGAAGATATCGGCCTGGGCGGCCAGCCGATGCAGCACGGCCTGGCCCTCGGGCTTCGAGAGATCGAGCGCAAGACTCTTCTTGTTGCGGCCTTCGAGCATCCACGCGAAATTATGCTCGCTATGCGGGTAGCCCGGCAAATTCGGCAGATTGCGGTAGGGATCGCCGGAGCCGGGCGGCTCGATCTTGATCACGTCGGCGCCGAAATCCGACAGCACGGTTGCGGCCGCAGGCGCTGCGATAAAACTCGCGCAGTCCAGAACCTTGAGGCCTTCGAAAATACCCTTTTCCATCGTGGCGCCGCTCCGTGACATTCGTCGTTCCTGTTGAATTATCGCTATGAGCGATCAGGTTCAAACGTCATTTGGCCCATCTTGGAAGGTGATGCAACTACTCCCCATCAGACATCAGCGCTGCATTTCCGCCGGCCGCCGCCGTATTGATCGTCACCGTCTGCTCGGTTGCAAAGCGCGCGAGATAATGCGGCCCGCCGGCCTTGGGTCCGGTGCCGGATAACCCGTGGCCGCCGAACGGCTGCACGCCGACGACCGCGCCGATCATGTTGCGGTTAACATAGATGTTGCCGACCTGGAGCCGGTCGATCGTGTCCTCCACCGTATCGTCGATCCGGGAATGGATGCCGAGCGTCAGCCCGTAGCCGGAGCGTTCGACCGATTGCAGCACCTGGTCGAACCGGTCGACGCGGTAGCGCACCACATGCAGCACCGGGCCGAACACCTCTTCCGTTAGCTCGCTCGCATCGAACAGTTCGAAGATATGTGGCGCGACATAATTGCCTTGTGGTGTGTTACCCGCAAAGTGCACCCGGGCTTCCTTCTTCATGCGTTCGATATGCGCGTCCAGCCGCTGCTTGGCCTCGGCATCGATCACCGGGCCGATATGCGTGGCGGGGTCGGAGGGATCGCCGATAACAAGTTCGCGCGCCGCACCAGCTATCATCTCGATCATGCGGTCGGCGACGTCGTCCTGCAGGAACAACAACCGCAGTGCCGAGCAACGCTGGCCGGCGGAGCGGAAGGCCGAGGTCACGACGTCGTCGGAAACCTGCTCGGGCAGGGCGGTGGCATCGACGATCATCGCATTGATGCCACCGGTCTCGGCGATCAGCGGCACGATCGGTCCATCCTTGGCGGCGAGCGCGCGGTTGATCGTCCGCGCAACTTCGGTCGAGCCGGTGAAAACAACGCCGGCGATGTCAGGATGCGCCACCAGCGCGCCGCCGATCCGGCCATCGCCGGCGGCCAGATGCAGCGCTGACGTCGGCACACCGGCTTCATGCAACAGCCTGACGGCTTCAGCCGCAATCAGCGGCGTCTGCTCGGCGGGCTTCGCAACGACCGCGTTGCCTGCCATCAATGCTGCGGTGACCTGACCCAGGAAGATCGCCAGCGGAAAATTCCACGGCGAGATCGCGATGAAAACGCCGCGGCCGCGCAGGCACAGCATGTTGCTTTCGCCCGTTGGCCCCGGCATCGGCTCGCCTTCGCCGAACAGTTCGCGCCCCTGTGCAGCATAGTAACGGCAGAAGTCGACGGCCTCGCGGACTTCCGATATCGAATCGTCCAATGTCTTGCCGCCTTCGCGCTGCAGCAGCGCAATGAAATGCGCTGTGCGCCGCTCCAGCAGATCGGCGGCCTTCTCCAGCGCCGCCGCGCGCGTCTCGGCCGGCGTCCTGGCCCAGTGCTTGAAGCCGTCGCGCGCAGCCAGTATCGCCGCATTGGCCTCGCTCTCGGTTGCGTCGGCGACGCTGCCCGGCGCGGGCAATGGTGCGGCTGCGATGGCAGAGACGAGTTGCTCCAGCGCCGCGCGCTCGCCGAATTCAATCCCGCGGGAATTTCTTCGGTTGGGTCCGTAGAGATCGCGGGGCGACGGGATGTTGGGATGCGCGGCGTTTTCGGCGCTGCCGATAATGTCGGTCGGACGCCGCAGCAATTGCGACACTGGCACCGCCTCGTCGGCGGCGAGCGCGACAAAGGACGAATTGGCGCCGTTCTCCAATAGTCGCCGCACCAGATAGGCCAGCAGGTCGCGGTGGCTGCCGACGGGCGCATAGGTGCGATGGGCGATGTCGGGGCGATCCTCGCTGAGCTTCGCATAGAGCGCCTCGCCCATGCCGTGCAGGCGCTGGAATTCGAATCCGCTCTGGTCGGTTGCCAGTTCGAGGATGGTCGCGACCGTCAGCGCGTTGTGGGTGGCGAATTGCGGAAAGAGCCGCGGCCGCAGCGCCAGCAATTGCTGCGCGCAGGCAAGGTAATTCAAATCCGTCATCGCCTTGCGGGTAAACACGGGGTAGCCGTCGAGCCCGCGTTCCTGCGCGCGCTTGATTTCGGTGTCCCAGTAGGCGCCCTTGACCAGCCGCACCATCATTTTGCGATCGAGGCTGCGTGCGAGACGATCGACGTAATCGATCATGTCGGAGGCGCGCTTCTGGTAGGCCTGGATCGCCAGGCCAAAGCCGTCCCAGCCTGCCAGCGAGGGATCGCCGAGCGCTGCCGCTATCACGTCGAGCGACAGTTCCAGCCGATCCGCTTCCTCGGCATCGACGGTGAAATTGAGGTCATAGGATTTGGCTTGCCTGGCAAGATCGATCAGGCGCGGGACCAGTTCGCTCATCACCCGTGCGTGGCTCACCGCCTCAAAGCGCGGATGCAGTGCCGAGAGCTTGACCGAGATGCCGGGCCGGTCGGGCAGGGGATGATCGTCGGCGGTGCGGCCGATCGCGTCGATCGCGCTTGAATAGGAATTGAAATAGCGCGCGGCATCATCGGCCGTGCGCGCGCCTTCGCCGAGCATGTCGAAGGAGTAACGTTGATGGCGCGAGGAATGCGGCTGCGCGCGCGACAGCGCGGCTTCGATGGTCTCGCCGAGTACGAAATGATTGCCCATCAGCCGCATCGCCTGCCGCGTCGCCGCCCGCACCGCCGGTGCGCCCAGCCGTTTGGTCAGCCGTCCGATGGTCCCCTGCGGCGTCTCCCCGGGCTGGATCACGCGGGCCGACATGCCGAGCGCCCACGCCGAGGCGTTGACGAGGAAGGCGCTTGATCGCGTCTCGTGGTGGACGAAATCGCCCTGACCGAGCTTGTCCTCGATGAACTGGTCCGCGGTGCGGGCGTCCGGCACGCGCAGCAGCGCTTCCGCCAGCACCATCAGCGCCAGCCCTTCCTTGGTCGACAGCGCGAACTCCCGCAGCATGTCCTCGACGCCGCCGAGTGGATCGTCATTGGCCCTGATGGCCTTGATCAGCCGCGTCGCCATGCGATCGATGCGTTTCTCCTGCACCGGCTCAAGCCGCGCGGCCTGCAGCAGGCGGGTGGCCATGGCACGATCGTCGGGCGCGTAGGGCGCGCTGAAGGGCGGAAGGGGCGATTGCGGAATCAGCATAGGATTCTCTTGGCTCCAGCCAGCTTACCGGGGCCGGGATTGACAGAACAGGGCACAAAATCCTCCCAATTTTCCAGGGGATGGCCGGATCGCCAAGGCTGGAATGGGGTGCGAGCGGAACCAACTGGCGCACGGAAAACACAGCAGCCGGAATTTCCGCGGCGTGATCCACAGATTGCCGGCTTGCTGGTTGGCAGCGTGAAGGAGCCGCGCTAATCGTCAGGCTCGTCGCATGGAACAGCAGGGATCATGAGAGACGCCGGACAGCCCATACTGGGAAGGCAGATCTGCGCAGGAGTGGCGGCCGTATTCGGCGCTTTCCTTGCGGCGTTGCTTGGCGTTTCCGCGGCGAAGGCCGTCGAGATGAGTGCTGCGGTCGCCAACCTCTACAGTTCGGTTTCGATCTATCCACCGTCAGCCAAATCCATGACCGTCTGCTACGGCTTCGTCTGCCGGCGGCGCGAGATCCTCGATTTCACCGACGCCGATCGCAAGGCGTTGACCCAGATCATGGCCGCGGGGCGCGCGTCGGCCGCGGCCGAACGCGCCGCGGTGCAGAAGGCCGTGGTGTGGTTCGACCGCCGCATGGGGCCGGTCCTCGGCACCAACAAGCGCGTGGCGAAAGCTGATTTCCGCTACTTCGACGACAAGCACAATTACGATTGCTGGGACACGACGCGCAACACCACCAGCCTGTTGCTGGTGCTGCAGGAATGGGGCCTGCTGAAGCATCACGCGATCGGCGATCCGCGTTATCGCGGCAATACGCTGGTGTTGCAGACGCCGCACAACACCGCGGTGCTGGTCGATCGCGCCACCAAGGTCGAATGGGTCGTCGATCTCTGGCCGCGTGGCTACCTGCAGCCACCGGACGTGATGACGGTTCAGAAATGGGTCACGGAAGATTGAGCGGCCGGTTCTCGCGCATGATTTAGCTATCGTGCGTGCAGAAGCGGTGCCCGCTCCGCCGAACGCTCACAGTTTTTGAGAAGTTTTTTAAGCCTTACTCCCGGATTTTTAGTCCGAGAGCGTGCCGTTGCCGATTACGCGTTAGCGCTAAACCTTGAGGTTCTCGGCCGAAGTCTTGCCGCGGTTGGCGATTTCTTCGTACTCGACGGTCTGCCCTTCATTGAGCGTCGAAAGACCAGCTTTCTCAACTGCCGAAATATGAACGAACACGTCCTTGCCGCCGCTCGAGGGCTGGATGAACCCGTAACCCTTCGTTGGATTGAACCACTTCACCGTACCTTTAGCCATTCACGTCGTCTCCGCGGAATCAAAAAAAGTAATCGAGCCGCCGGTCCCCGCACTAACCGGCATGCCCGAGACAAGAGGATACGCGGGTTGGGGCAGGCTGGGTAGCGCAAACGGAATGCCCGTTTCGGCAAAAAACCGCCCATTCGCCACCGATTTTCGCCGTTTTGCCGGTTTCGCGCTCATTTGAGGCGGCCGGGCGGCGGCGATTCCGAAATTGGGCAAATGGTTCGATCGGCTGCGGGTTGACGTCATTCCTCCGCTTGCAGGGAGGTGGGGGCGGGCCTCCGGCATGGCGTCTTGCGAACGGAAAACCCCGGCCGCGTGCGCGACCGGGGCTTTCGAGACCGAGCGTCTGCACCTCGATCAGTAGCAGACGTTCACCGTCCGCCAGCGGAAGCCATACGGCGTCAGCACGCGGCGGGTTACATAGCAGCCGTTGTAGCCGCCACCGATGAAGCCGACCCTGAAGCCATGGCCATGACCCCAGTGATGGCCATGACCCCAGTGGTGATGATGATGGTGATGCGGCCAGAACCCGCCCGCCGAAGCGGAGGTGGGCGCCAGCGCCATCACGCTCAGCGAAGCAGCGGCAACAGCAGCGAGAGACACTTTGCGAAACATGGTCGTTCTCCTTGAGTGTGCGCGTTCGACGTTTTTGTCTTGGCGCGGGTTTCAGTTTCCGTCTTACCCATCGCCAATCTGTCGCGTCCCTCACAGAGCGGGTTCGAGCAATCTGCGCCTCGTTCGCCGAGAATTTTCTGAACGATTATTCAGATGTGAAAAGCATCACACAGGCTTCGAACCGCTATCACCGAAGCGATTTCAGGCTGCCGCGCTTTGTTCATCGTTAACCAGCGCCGGCAGCATCCGCGCGTCCGCCACAGTACGCACGATCATCGGCTCGTTGCGTCCGCGGATCGTCACTTGCTGCTCCGGCAGCGCATCTCCTGCCAGTCCTGCCGTTGCACGAACCTCGTCCGAGACGACAACCTCGCATGCAAGAATCTTGGTCATATCCTGCAGTCGCGCCGCGACATTGACGGGATCGCCGAGCGCGGTGAACACCATGTGGTCGCGATAGCCGATGTCGCCGACGATGACTTCGCCGCCATTGATGCCGATGCCGAAGCGGATCGGTTCGCGCAGATCGTGTTCGAGAAACTTGTTCAGCTCGTCGACATTGACGGCGATCAGGGCTGCGGCCCTCAACGCCTGGCGGCACGCCTCCTGTCGGCTGCAGGCGAGCCCGAACAGCGCCAGCATGCCGTCGCCGATGAACTGGTTCGGTCGGCCGCCGCTCTCGATCACCGCCTGCGATACCGCGCCGAGGAAACGGTTGACGATGAACACCGTGTCGAACGGCAGGCGCTTTTCGGCCAATTGGGTCGAGCCGCGCATATCCACGAACAGGCTGACGAGATAGCGCTCCTGACCGACGCGCGTCGGGTTCGATTCGTGGCCGTCCGCGGAGGTGTGCGGCAGGAACAGCTGGAAGAACGAGAGATCCGACGGCGGCCGCAACTGGCAGGCCAGGCGGATCGAAGGGTCTGATGTGCCGACCCGGCCAAGCACGAACGCCTCGCGCTGCGAGGGCTTGGGCAGGTCGCTGTAGTCGCCGATGATGCGGATGCGGCAGGTCGAACAGCGCGCGCGGCCGCCGCAGACGCTGGCGTGCGGCACGTTGTTGCGCAGGCTCGCTTCGAGCACGCTGAGGCCCTTGGGGACGCGCACGGTACGGCCGTTGCCGTAGGAGAGATTGATCATGCCGCGGCGGCGCTCGTTGATGGCGCGGGCGCCCCGGGCCAGCAGCGCGATGCCGATCAGGCCGAAATAACCGAACAGGAAATAGTCCGTGATGCGGTCGAGCGCTTGTGCTTCGGCGCGGGTGCCGATCTGGCGCGTCGACTGGGTCTCCGCGCGCCATTCCTCGCTGTCACTGTCGATGACCATGCGCCCGCTCTGGTAGAAGCCCAGCATGGAGAGCGTCGGAACCAGCACGGCCGCGGCGAGCAGGAACGGCGCGGCGCGTTTATAGAACGAGCGCATCCGCAGCCAGAGATACAGCCCGATGCAGCCATGGACCCAGGCGATCGTCATCACCGCGAGCATCATCGGTATCCGCCACGGCGCCCAGATCCAGTACAGGAACAGTATCTGCGGATAGAGTTTTTCGTGTCCGAACAGCGTCTGGCCGAGCCGGACGCCGATGATATGGGCGATGATCAGCATCGGTATGCTGAGGCCGAGCGCAAGCTGTAGCGGCTCGATCGCCTTCCAGCGGAATTGTCTGCGCTCATAGAGCGCCCAGATGCCGAGCGCGGTATGCACCAGGCACGCGGTATAGAACAGGATCGTGACGGGGAGGAATTGCCAGAATGCGGTGTGGAGATAGACGCCGCTCGCCAATGCCTCCAGCGAGATGTTGCCGAGCGCATGGTTGAGGAAATGGCTGACCAGATAGGCGAACAGCACGACGCCGCTGACGAGGCGGACCTGCCGCAGACTGATGCCGCGAACGAAGGTCGTCAGTTGTTCTCTGGATAGAGCGGGCATGCGATCCACGGGGTCAATATTGGCGATACTAATGCCTAATTCCAGCGGTGAATACCATCCTCCGTCGTCCCTGCGAACGCAGGGACCCATACGCCGTGGCCTTTCAATAAGCTCTCCGCGGCCAAAAGCTATTTCCCTTATCACCATCGGTGGCTATGGGCCCCTGCGTTCGCAGGGGCGACGATAAACCTTTTTCCGCCACGGCCGCGTTGACACTCCCGGCGCAGTCGAGGAGAAAGCGCCGTGACGATTGCCAAGCCCCATAAGAGCCAAGCCAGTCCCGCCGCGCCGCCATGGTTTGCAGCGCCCTGGCTTGCCGTTGCGCTGCTGATTGCGGCGATGACGGCGATGCGGCTGGTCTACGCCGGCGTGCTCGATCTGCGTACCGACGAGGCCTATTACTGGACCTGGTCGAAGGAGAGCGCGCTCGCCTTTCTCGATCATCCGCCCGGCATCGCCTGGCTGATCCGGTTCGGCACCGCGATCTTCGGCGACACCAATCTCGGCGTGCGGTTCGGCGGCATCGTCGCGATGCTGGTCACGCAGCTTCTGCTCGCCGACATCGTCCGGCGTGTGACACATGATGTTCGCGCCGTCATCTTTGCGGTGCTGTTGCCGGAAGCGGCGCTGTATTACGGACTGTTGATGGCGAAGGTCGCGCCCGACACGGCGATGATCCCCTGTGCGGTCGCGATGCTGTGGTCGTTGGTGCGGCTGCACGAGAGCGGCAATCCGCGCTGGTGGCTGGCCGCCGGTCTGTTCGCAGGGCTGGCGCTGCTGTCGAAATTCACCGCGATCATGCTGCTGCCGGCGGTCGCAGCGTTTGCGCTGGTGCCGGACTGGCGTCGGCGCTGGCTGCTCAGTCCCTGGCCATGGCTGGCGGCGCTGATTGCGGTGGTCGTGTTTATGCCGGTGCTGGTCTGGAACGCGCAGCATGATTGGGCGTCGCTCCGCTTCCAGTTCGTGCGTGCGGTTGCGACCCATCAACTGTCGCTCCGCACCGTCGGCGAATTCATCGGCCTGCAGTTCGGTCTCGTCGGCTTCGTGCTGTTGCCGGTGGTGCTGTCCGGCGTGACGCTGACGGCCTGGCGCGGCTATCGCGCCCGCGAGCCGGTCGCGATCCTGCTGTCGACCGCCGTGCTGGTGCCTTTCCTCTATTTCCTCTGGAAGTCGCTGACCCTGCGTGTCGGCGACACCTGGCCGATGTTCCTGTGGCCCGCCGGCTTTGCCGCGACCGCCATCAATCTCGTGATGCTGCCGCGCGAGGGCTGGCCGGAATGGATCGTCAAATCGACATTCTGGTGGGCGAGGGTGGCTGTCATCTCGGGCATCGCGTTCGTGGTCGGCGTGTTCTTCTATTACGTCGCGGCGCCCTGGAATTTGATCGGCAGGACCGATCCCGTCGGCGGCGAGGCCGGCTATGAGCAGGTGGTGGCGCGCGCGCAAGAGCAATTGCAGAAGACCGGCGCGACCTGGATCGCGACGTCGGACTATCGCACCTATGCGATGCTGCGCTGGTATTTCAACGGGCGCGTACCCGTCATCCAGATCAACGAGCGCGGCAGATTCCAGGACTTCCGCGATCCCGGCATGAAGGCGATCAAGGATCATCCCGGCCTCTACGTCGCGCGCGAACCCGACCATCGCCTGCCGCTGTGGGATCTCACCACGGCAAAGCGGCAGCCGCTGGAGCGGGTCGAGCGCATCTGGCGCGGGGTTGTGATGGATACCTACGCGCTGGAAAAACTCACCGGCTGGACGCCCGAGCTTTCCCCGCCACCGGATTCGCCGCTGTTCCGCTGGCGCGTGCTGGCGGGGGTTTTCAGGTTCGAGGCGTACGCTTCGTAGCCCGCGGGGCGCTGCCACAAAACCAGTACGCCGCGCGCTTATCGGTTCAATCATTGACGTCTCTGGAATACAGGATCACCCGCCCCAGTGCGCAATTGCGCACAAGGCGGGTGACGACGGACTGTAGGATGACGGCTGTACGAGCTTGCGCATCTCGCGATATGAATTACCCGAGGTTTGCTGGGCTGCGCAATCGGTGATAGATGGTGGGCACGTCGCTAACGCTCCTTTGCCGCCCCTACGATTTCACGCAGGGATCTGGCGTCGGCAGGTGCTGCGCTTTTCTGGTCGTTGTCGAAATAGACGAACACGTCACAGCCTTGCTTTTTCCATGACCTGATACGGCGTGCCCATTCCGAGAGGGTGCGCTGACTGTAGTGGCCTTTGTAGCGGCCTGTGGGTCCGTGTCCGCGCACGTAGACGAAGTCGGCGGTACGCGTCCACGGGGCGGGTGCATCGTGATGGTCGGATATGCATAGCGAGATGTTTTGTGCCCGAAGCAGGCGCAATATCTCTGGTGCATACCAGCTTGGATGGCGGAATTCAAAACTGTAGCGCCGTTTCTTCGGCAGCAGCTTCAAGAAGGAGGCGAGCCGGTCGGCATCTACCTCAAAGTTCGGCGGTAGTTGAAACAGGATCGGCCCGGCCTTCCTGCCGAGCAGGGACAGGCGATCCTCCAGCAGTTCGAGGCTGTTGACCGAATTGCCTGAGAGCCGCTTCCAATGGGTGATGAATTTGGATGCCTTCCAGGCAAAGATGAAGTCGCGCCCGGTCTGATCCCGCCAGCTTGTGACCGCTTCCGGCGTGGGCGTTCTGTAAAACACGCCGTTGAGTTCAGTCGTCGAAAACTGGCTGCTGTAGTAGGGCAACTGCTCTTTGAGGGGCAGGCCCTTGGGGAAGAACGGGCCACGCCAGGAATCGTAGTGCCAGCCGGACGTGCCGATCAGGACCCGCGCCATGAGGTCACGGCTTCTTGTCGTGCGGTGCCAATCCTTTCATCGTCGAAGCTCTCCGCATCGGTCGCTGAGGAGAAGATCGGCAAGGATGAATTGTTCCTATCGAACGCCGTTGAGAGAGAGTTGGAACTCGCCAGCTTGGCGGGATCGAAACCTCACGCCTCTCCATCGCGTTTGCGCAGCAAATCCTTGGCGAGATCGGCCAGCGCTGGCCGCGGCAGCGCGGTGAACGGCAATGGGCGCGTCACGTCGATCGCGGCAAGGCCCAGCCTTGCCGTGAGCAGGCCGTTCAGCACGCCTTCGCCAAGCCGCTGCGAGAGTTTTGCGGCGATGCCATGGCCCAGCATTTGTTGCACCAGGCTGTCGCCGACCGCCATGCCGCCGGTGATCGCGAGATGGCCGATGACGTGGCGAAGCAGGCTGATCATGCCGAGCGTGCCGGGCCGGCCGCCATAGAGCCGCGCCAATTGCCGGATCAGCCGCATCGCGGCGACGAACACGAACAGCACGTCGATCAGCGCGCGCGGGCTTACCGCCGTCACGACCGAGACGCGCTGGGCGGCTTGCGAGACCAGACGCCGCGCCTCTTCATCCAGCGGCGCCATCAATTCGCGCTCGGCCAGCTTGATCATGTCAGCGCCGTCGATGATGTCGTCGGCATGGCTCACCAGCGTGGCGCGGGCGCGGGCCAGTTGCGGGTTCTGATGCGCCAGCCTGAGCAGCTCGTTGACGACGGCGCGGCTCTCGGCGCGGTCGTCGCTGCGCAGCACCTCGGCGGCGCGCAAATGCAGCTTTTCGATCGCCGCCAGCCGCGCCAGCCCGAACGCTTCGCGCGCGATCACGACGGATAGCGCCAGCGCGGCTGCGACCGCAAATGCCAGCGCGACATAGCCCAGCGTCTGGCTGCGCGCGAACAGATCCTCGACCATGTTGACGATGCCAAGCCCTGTGCCGAGCAGCACCAGCCCGCCGACGGCCGACCAGAACAGCGCGCCCCAGCGAAAGCCGCGGCGCACCGGAACCAGCGGCGCATCAATCGGAACGGGCAACAGGGCGGGATCTGCCTCCGGCGTGACATGCACCGTGCCGCGGGCAGGGCGCCCGGTCTCGTCCGGATCCATCACGATCACGCCGGGATCGCCGAGCTTGAACGTCGCCGGCCGCCGATGGGGCGTCTTCTCGCTCATTGCAGTCGGTCTCCGATCAGGAACTGGAGGGCGCGGTCAAGGCGGATGTGAGGCAGCGCGGGCTCTTCGTTGGCCGCGCGTTCCAGGAGCGGCGGCCGGAAGCGCAGGAAGCGGAAGTCGGCCGTTTCGGACGGCGTGCTGGAAAGGCCGCGAAAGCCGCCGTTGAACAGCTCCTCGGGATCGGCGGGCAGGTCGCCCGGAAAGGTCGCGACTTCGGTCTCGCCATCGAAGGCCTCGCCATTGGCGCTCTCGCCGGGCGCGGGCGTACCAAGGATGGACGGCAGTTTGTCCCGGCCGCGCGCCACCATCGCCTCGCGCGTGGCGCGCACCGCGGCCAGCGCGACCACGTCGATCGCAGCTCCCGCATATTCGGCGCGGTCGGCCGCCTTGGCGACCGCGCGCCGCAGCACCGCTTCCAGACGGTCATGGCTCTGACGGTGCAGGTGATCGGCCTTGGTGGCGGCAAACAGGATGCGGTCGATCCGGGGACGAAACAGGCTGCTGAGGATCGTGCTGCGGCCGATGCGGAAGCAATCGAGAATGCCCGACAGCGCGGCTTCGAGATCGTGCAGCGCCTCGGGGCCGGCGTTGAAGGCGGCAAGGGCATCGACCAGCACGATCTGCCGGTCGAGCCGCGCAAAATGATCGCGGAAGAACGGGCGCACCACGACGTCCTTGTAGGCCTCATAGCGCCGCCGCATCATTGCCCACAGCGAACCGTCGGGCGCGCTGCCGTCGCTGGCCACTTCCAGCGGCGCAAAGGTCAGCGCCGGCGAGCCTGCGAGGTTGCCCGGCATCAGGAAGCGTCCTGGAGGCAGCAGGCTCATCGCAAAACGTTCATCGCGGCAGGCGCGCAGGTAATCCGTGAACAGCTTGGCGGCCGCGAGCGCCGCCTGTTCGTTCTCGCGGCCTTCGGGATGAAGCGTCTTCAGGTGCTCGTGCCACGGCGCGGCGAGCTTTGCGCGCGGGCCCTCGCACGACAACGCAAGGCTCTCGACCGACCATTGCTCATAACTCTTGCTGAGCAGCGGCAGGTCGAGCAGCCATTCGCCGGGGTAATCCACAATGTCGATGGTGAGCGTGCGATCGGCGCCGTTCTGCCGCTGGTAGTCGATGACCAGGCGCAGTTCGCTGATGTCGACGGTGGAGTTCGGCCAGCGCCGCTCCTCGATCAGCGTGCGGACGTGGTTCTCATAGTCGAAGCGCGGCACGGCATCATCCGGCTGCGGCTCGAGCCGGGCGCGGGCGATCCGGCCGGTGGCATAGGGCTCGAAGACCGGAAACCTTCCGCCGCGGGTCAGGCCGTGGATCAGCGCCGTGATGAACACGGTCTTGCCGGCGCGCGACAGGCCGGTGACGCCGAGCCGCACGGTGGGATTGAAGAAGCTGTCGCCGTAATCCAGAAGTGCCCGCGCCGACAAACGCGCTTCCTCGACGATGTCTGAAAAACTGGGGGGCATACGGGCGCGGAAGGCTCGATGTAAGAGACGCATTGGTGGGCGATGCCAGAAAAGTGGCGATTGCCGACCCAAAATCAAGCTCTCGTGATGGGCTGACCACGGGCTTCTACGGATATCGGCTTGTCACCGGCAGCACGAAAATGCCACGGCTGTGGAGTACGAGACCACCTGCTTTTCCGCATGATGACGGCCTCCAGGCCGGCGGCTTTGAACGGTTCGTTGACCTCGGAACACCCATGTCTTAATCGCTCCCTGACCAGCTTCTGTGGACCTGCATGACCATCTTCAGACTGAAACAACTCGCCTCGACATCCATCCATGCGGCGGCCGACGCCATGCACTGGAACTATGATCGTGCGGAGCTGATCGCCGACGGCGTCGTGCATATCGTCGGTGTCTGCCTGGGGCTTGTCGCCGCCACCGCCCTGATCGTGCTGACAGCGATTTATGCCAGCGCGATCGAAATTGCCGTTGTATCGATTTATGTCGCGGGCCTGCTGGCGATGCTGACGTTGTCGGCGATCTATAATCTCTGGCCGGTGTCGCGCGCCAAATGGGTGCTGCGCCGCTTCGATCATTCTGCGATCTATCTGCTGATCGCCGCCACCTATACGCCCTTCATCGTGCAACTGAGGGAGAGCTATCTCGCGATCGCGCTGCTGGCTGGGGTGTGGTGCGCCGCGATCCTCGGTGTCGTGCTGAAGCTGGCGCGCCCGGGACGGTATGATCGTCTGGCTGTGGGACTCTATCTGGCGTTGGGCTGGAGCGGCGTCATGATTTACGACGCGGTGGTAAAAGCGGTGCCGCCGCTGGCGCTGGGCTTCGTCGTAGCCGGCGGCGTGCTCTATAGCCTTGGCGTGATCTTCCACGCCTGGCAGCGGCTGCGTTTCCAGAATGCGATCTGGCATGGCTTCGTCTTGCTCGGCGCCGCGTGCCACTATACCGCTATTCTCGATATGATGATCCTGACGTAAGCTTTTAGAAAACGGGGGAACGGCCATGCAGGTGACCGGCAAAGTCGTGGTTGTCACCGGTGGCGCCAACGGTATCGGGAAGGCGATGTGCGAGGCCTTTCACCGCGAAGGCGCCGCCAAAGTCGTTGTCGCCGATATCGATCCCGACGGCGCGCGAGCCGTCGCCACTCCGATCGGTGGCGCGGCCTTCAAATGCGATGTCGGAAAGGAGAAGGACATCCATCACGTCATCGAGGAGACCGAGCATCAATTCGGCCCGATTGCGCTGTTCTGCTCCAATGCTGGCATCGGCGGCGGTTTCGATCCACTATCGGTGAATGCCGGCGGAAACTCCGACGAACCGTGGCAGCGAAGCTGGGCCGTTCATGTCATGGCCCATGTCTATGCGGCGCGGCACCTGATCCCGCGCATGAAGGCGCGCGGCGGCGGTTATTTCCTCAATACGATTTCGGCGGCAGGCCTGCTGTCGCAGGTCGGCAGCCCGGCCTATTCGACCACCAAGCATGCCGCCGTCGGCTTTGCCGAGAATCTGGCGATCTCGCACAAGGCGGACAACATCAGGGTTTCTATCCTGTGCCCGCAGGGCGTCGACACCAACATGCTGCGCGCGATCCCCAAGGGCCCGCAATCCGGCGACGGCGACCTTTCACCGGAGCAGGTGGCGCAGGACGTGCTGAAGGGGCTGGAAGAGGAAACCTTCGTGATCCTGCCGCACCCGCAGGTGCTCGGCTACATGCGCAAGAAGACCGAGAATTACGACCGCTGGATATCAGGCATGGCGAAGATCCAGGCGAAGATGCGGGAAGCCTACGGGAAGTGAGAACGTAGCCCGGATGGAGCGAAGCGAAATCCGGGATAGGTCTATCCGCAGATGGAACTGATCCCGGATTGCGCTGCGCTCCATCCGGGCTACGAATTTTCTCAATGCGAACGACAACGGCGGCCCCTCGGCCGCCGTTCTCGACAATCGCTTACTGGCAGCGGTGCATGCGGCCGTCGTCAAGGCGGACCATTGTGCCGGGCTGGCAGATGATGCCATTGCGCGCCGCGTAGTCCTGACTCCATATGCCCGGGCCACCGTAATAGGCATTGGGACCGCTGCCGCCGCCGTAACTGGCGTTGGGATCGTTGCCGCCGTAGTAGGCGTAGGGACCGTTACCGCCGTAGGCATAAGGGCCGCCGCCGGCGTAGTAGGCGGCAGTCGCTCCGGCTGCGACAGCACCGGCGCCCACGGCGGCAGCACCGGCCGCGGCCCGCCGCGCCTGCCGCCGGGTGACGCCCGGCGCCGGGGTCGATGGATCAACCATCTGTGCCAGCGCGCGCTCGATGGATAGCGAAGCGCCCCTTTGTTCGCTCCAGTCAAACGAGAGCATGGTCGCGCATGTGAAGACGGAGACCGCGAGGGCAGCTTTTCCGAGGCTTGGTTTTTTCATGGCATTCACTCCATGGTTGCCCCATGCTGAATTCTCGTGCGAACGTAGAGCAACGTCAAGTATTGCCGCGTACGGAACTCGCGGGTGAATTGTCGAGGCTTTGAGTCAAATGAGGTCTCATGAGCTGGCGTGCATGGCCGTTCGGAAAGGCGCCGGCGACGCCGGATGCTCCGCATGCGCTGCTGTTGGATATCGAGAAGCAGGGCAGGCAATATCTCGACGCCGCCGATGGCGGGAAATGGGTCTATCCGGCCTGCAAGCGGGCGGCATCGAATGCCGGCGCCGACAGGCAGACGGTCTGCGACCACACGCGGCTGGAAGCGGCCCGCTATCTCGTGATGGTGCCGAGGGGTGAATTCAAGCTGCTCGCCGAGCCGGATTCGCAAGCGGCGATACTGGACGGCTACCTTCGGCACCGGCCGCACGAGGAAACGGTGATCGAATTCACCGGCGACACCACGAACGATCTGGCGAGCGCCGTCGTCGCCGGATTCAACTGGCTCAACCATTGCGCCGGCCTTGCCGGCGCCGACCGCCGAAAATTTTCAAGCACGCTCAATCACTTTCGCAAGCTCGCGGTGTCGGCACAGAAATGGTGGGGGATGGAGGGCGCCAAGGCGCGCTGCGCGCAGATGCTTCAGGCGCAGCAGGAGCCGCCGCTGTTCCTGAATCTGGTGTGGGCCGACTATGGCCGCCTTGCGGGCGAAATCGCGGCGGCGCGGGCGTGAGCTCGGTCTCTCCGCGTCATTGCGAGCCAACGGGTCGCGCGAATGCGCGCCCGATGACAGGCTCCGCGAAGCAATCCATCTCACCGCGCAAAGAAAGAATGGATTGCTTCGTCGCTTCGCTCCTCGCAATGACGTGGAGAGAGACTCGCCTCAACCCTTCTGCGCGTAGAGCAGCGGGACGGCGGAATCCACCATCACCTCGATCAGGCTGGTGCCGGCATGCGAAAGTCCGTAGCTGAGCGCGCCCGCAAGCTCGGATGACTTCGTCACCCGCACGGCGTGGCAGCCCATGCCTTCGGCGAGCTTGACGAAATCGATGCCGGGCAATTCCAGCCCAGGCACATTGCGCACCTGCATCACCTGGCTGAACGAGCGCATCGCGCCATAGCCGGCGTTGTTGATGACGACGACCGTGAGCGGCAGCTTGCGCTGGGCCGCGGTCCACAGCGCCTGGATCGAGTACATCGCCGAGCCGTCGCCGATCAGGCAGACGGTGCGGATGCCGGGGCGTCCGAGCGCCATGCCGACGGCGGCGGGCAGGCTGTAGCCGAGGCCGCCGCTTGCCATGGTGTAGAAACTGTCCTGGCCGCGCATCGGCATGAACTTTTGCATCGCCGGGCGGTGCGAGGGGGCTTCCTCCACCAGCACCGCATTGGCGGGCATGGCTTCAGACAGCGAGTGCAGCAGGAATTCGACCGGAAGCGGGTCGGCGGCCACTGGGGCGGGCGGCAGCGTGCGGGGCGAAGGCACGGCGCGCGTCGTTTCGGGCAAGAGGTCCAGCAGCATCGAAAGCGCCGGCTTCATGGTCGCGATGATGCTGGCGCCCGACGGCGTGATGGCGGCAGCGTCCGGATCGTCGGTGATCTGGAAGATCGTGGTCGCGCCGTCGAAGATCGAGGCATGGCCCTCGACATGGAAGGTGAACACCGGCGCGCCGATCACCACCACGAGGTCATGGTCGCGCAGCGTGTCCGATAGCTGTCCCGGCGAGGCATGCAGGAAGCCGGAAAACTGCGGATGCCGTTCCGGAAACGAGCAGCGCGCCGAGAACGGGCTGACCCAGACGGCGGCCTTCGTCTTCTCCGCGACCCGCACCATCAGTTCGACAGCCTCGGCGCGGTCGACGGCGGAGCCGACGACGAGGGCGGGGCGTTTGCTCGCCGAAAGTGCGGCGACCAGCGCCTTCATCGCCGCCGCGTCG
This sequence comes from Bradyrhizobium sp. CSA112, assembly GCF_029051645.1. GTDB lineage: Bacteria > Pseudomonadota > Alphaproteobacteria > Rhizobiales > Xanthobacteraceae > Bradyrhizobium. The sequence continues at coordinate 15,836 of NZ_JAACFS010000004.1, read as the reverse complement.
GGCCCGATTTCGCGGCTTACCTGGCGGGCTTGAACTGACTGCGTGGGCCGCGTCCAGTCGTCGATCGGGATCGAGACGAAGGTCGGCCCGCAGGGCGGCTGCATCGCGACGTAATAGGCCCGCGCGATTGCCGCCGGCACATCCTCGGCGCGCGCCGGCTCGACGCTGTACTTGACGTAAGGCCGCGGAAATTCCGAGGCGCGCTCGGCATAGAGAAAGGCCTGCAGCGGCAGGATCGAGCGCGCCTGCTGGCCCGCTGATATCACCAGCGGGGTCTGGTTGCGATGGGCGGTATAGATATTGCCGAGCGCATTGCCGACGCCGGCGCCGGAATGCAGGTTGACGAAGCCGGCGTTGCGGGTGGCTTGCGCATAACCGTCGGCCATGCCGACGACGGAGGCTTCCTGCAGGCCCAGCACGTAATCGATGTCGTCGGGCCAGTCGCTGAGGAACGGCAGTTCAGTCGAGCCGGGATTGCCGAACACGCGCTTGATGCCGAACGCGCGGAGCAGGCCGAAGGTGGCGTCCTTCACGGTGGTGGAGGCGTTGGCGGCTTTGGCTCGGTTGCGGGACGACATCGGGCGGCGGCTCCCATCAGGATTTTCTTATGTTCCGCCATGGCGCTTGAGCGAAGGCGGAAGCGATCCACCTCTCGATGGATTGCTTTACGAAGTCAAGCTGGCCCGCGAAAACAAAGAGGGAGGCGTCACGCGCCTCCCTCTTTCCTTCCTGCGAACCCGTGACCGCGCTCGATCCCTGCACGGGATTTGCGGCTATTTCTGAATGCAGGTATCCGCGGTCTCCCTGGTGCATTCGTCGAGGCCGGTAAATACCGGGTCATCCACCTTCTTGCCCTCGATCAGATCGATCATGACCGAAGGCGCCTTGTAACCCATCTCGAATGGCCGCTGACCGACCAGCGCTTCGACGCGACCTTCCTTGGCGATCGCGACTTCCTCGCCGATGGTATCGGCGGCGACAATCACCAGCGACTTGCTGGCGATCTGCGCCTTATACTGATCCGTGAGCTGACGATAGGGTTGCGGCGCGCCGAACAGCGGCCATCCGCCCTCGATCACGAACGCATCGAGTTTCGGATTGGCGGTGAGGATGTCCGACATGGCCTGCACACCCCTCGGCCCGTCGTCATTGGTGAAGACCGGGCAACCTGCGATCTCGGTCCAGCCGCCTTCGCCCTTCAGTCTGTCCAGACCTTTCTGGCCGGACAAGGCATCGCGCGTTCCGGAGGCGCGACGCAGAATGTTGTCGGCAGCGGCATTGCCCTCGATCAGGCAGACCGTGCCGCCGTTCGGCTTTGCCTTTTTGAGATATTCGCCGAGCCGAAAGCCCATCAGGTAATTGTCGGTGCCGAGATAGGTCTTGCGAAGCGCTGCGTCTTCCTTTCTGAGGTCGGCGTCGAGCGTCATGACGGGCACCTTGGGCTTGGCGGCCTTGATCGCGTTGGCGATCAACGGCGCGTTCGAAGGCGAGATCGCAATCGCCACGGTGTCGGATTTGCCAAGCATGTCCTGGACGATCTGGGCCTCGCCCGCCTCGTCCGAGGTCGAAGCAGGTCCCGTGTAGAAGCAGTGATAGGGAGAACTGGCGTTCTCCTTGTTCCACTTCTCGCAGCCCTGATGAATGGCCTCGAAGAACGGATTGTCGAGGCCTTTGACGACGATGACGAGCTGCTTCTTCTGAGCCATGGCCGATCCGGCCGACAGGCTCATCGCCGCAGCAACCAGCGCCAATAGTGCCTTGTTCATTTGTCCCTCCCACGTGTTGCAGCGGACGTTTATTCGCCCGTTTTGCCGAAGCTCGTCTGATTCAAGATTTCACGAGGGCAAGGAAACCGCTTGATGTGAGGGGGCGGCTATCAGGTCCCTAGCATCCGCACTATTCCGAGCTTGTCCTCGAATGTGATCCGCAGTGACGACAGAGTCCGATTACGATAGCCACAATCAGCGATTGATAAGGATAATTCGGACGCCTGATGAGTCAACGGATATGTTCGAAGAAATACAATGAAGCTTCGTTTGGTGCGTTGCACCACATGCGAAATGATTTTTTCGCGAGGACGCGGTGTTGATTCCCGCCGAGATCATTGACTGACTACAGCCCGTGTAATTCAATCAGGAACAGGACGCGCAGCGGCCAAGAACAGGACGCGCAGCGGCGACGGTTCCGCGCAAGGTGAATCCGGAATGGCCCTCCTCGAACTGAAAAATGTTTCGAAGCATTTCGGCGCCATTCATGCCCTCAACGACGTTTCACTGTCGCTCGAGCCCGGCCGGATCGTGGGACTGATGGGCGACAACGGGGCCGGCAAGTCCACCCTCGTCAAGATCGTGGCCGGAAATTTTCGTCCCACGCATGGGACGATGCAGATGGAAGGCCAGGATTTGTCCATGCACCGGCCGATCGAAGCCCGCCGACATGGTATCGAGATCGTGCATCAGGATCTCGCGCTGTGCGACAATCTCAGCGCAGCCGCCAACGTTTTCCTCGGCCGCGAAATCCGCAAAGGCGTCGGCCCGTTCAAAATTCTCGACTATGCCGCGATGTATCGCCGGGCCGGACAGATCTTCGCCGAGCTGCGATCCGAGACGCGCCCGCGCGATCTGGTCAGGCAGATGTCCGGCGGACAGCGACAGGCGGTAGCCATTGCCCGAACCCGGATCGCCGACGCCAAGATCGTTCTGATGGACGAACCGACCGCGGCCATTTCGGTGCGGCAGGTCGCCGAGGTCCTTAACCTGATGCGACGGCTGCGCGATCGCGGCATCGCGATCGTATTCATCAGCCATCGCATGCCGGATGTGTTCAGCATTGCCGATCGCGTCGTGGTATTGCGCCGCGGCCGCAAGGTCGCCGACAAGGATGTCGCCGCCAGTTCGCCGGAGGAAGTGACGGGACTGATCACCGGGGCGATCGAATACGCATAGTGAGACGTCTGGAGCTTGCTGGTAACCGAAAGTTTCATGGATGGATATTCAGTTCGACGACAACATCAAGCGCGCAAGATTCCCGCTGCTCACCTGGCTGACCTCGCGACAGGCGTTCTGGGTCCTGGTTGCGGTCATCCTGGCCTGCATCTTCCTGTCGTTTGCGACCAACTCGTTCGCGACCTCCAACAACATCTACAACGTCGCCCGCAACTTCACCTTCGTCGCGATCGTTGCGCTCGGGATGACGATCGTGATCATCACCGGCGGCATCGACCTGTCGGTCGGCTCGGTGCTGTGCCTGTGCAGCATGATTCTCGCGGTCGTAATGCATGCCGGTTACAGCATCGAGGTCGGCATCGCCGCCTCGCTCGGAACGGCGTTGCTGATCGGCGCGATCAACGGCGTGCTGATCGCTTATCTGGGTATCCCGCCGTTTGTAGTCACGCTGGGCATGCTGTCGATCGCGCGGAGCCTCGCGATGGTCGCGTCCAACAACACCGTGGTGTTCCAGTTCGGTCCGGATCACGACAAGCTCTTGTTTCTTGGTGGCGGCGCCTTGCTGTTCGGGATCGCCAACCCCGTGATCTACATGCTCGCGCTGACGCTGCTGACCGGTTTTGTGCTGCACTTCACCCGGTTTGGCCGTTACGTCTTCGCGATCGGCGGCAACGAGCATGCCGCGATCGTGACGGGTGTGCCGGTGCGACGCACCAAGGTGGCCGTCTACATGATTTCCGCGCTCTCGGCCGGCATTGCCGGTGTGATCGAAACCGGTTGGCTCGGCGCCGTCACTACCAATCTTGGCTCGGGCATGGAACTGCAGGTGATCGCCGCCGCGGTGATCGGCGGCGCCAATCTCGCCGGTGGAATTGGCACCGCCTTCGGCGCCCTGATCGGTTCGGCGCTGATCGAGGTAATTCGCAACAGTCTCGGGCTATTGGGCATCAGCGCGTTCTGGCAGGGCACCTTCGTCGGCTCGTTCATTATCATTGCCGTGGCCTTCGACCGGATCCGGAATTTCCGGTCGCCGGAATGAGCGCGGCCGGGGATCACGTCTCCACCATTCGATCAACGACGGACGGAAAAGGAAAATGACAGGCAAGCGCGTGGTATTCACCGGGGGGACCGGCAAGGCCGGCAGGCACGTCCTGCCGCATCTGAAGAGCAAGGGCTACGACCTTCTCAATGTCGATCTCAAGCCATTCGATTATCCCGGCATCAGTACCCTGATCGCCGATCTGACGCACAGCGGCCAGGCCTTCAACGCCATGACCACGCATTTCGGCTTCGACCGTTTCGAAGGCGGCAGGCCGCCGGCAGCGCCGGACGCCGTCGTGCATTTTGCCGCGATACCGCGGGTGCTGATCGAGCCGGATAACGAGACGTTCCGCGTCAACACGATCAGCACCTATAATGTGATCGAAGCCGCGGCGAAACTCGGCGTCCGCAAGATCGTGATCGCCTCCAGCGAAACCACCTACGGCGTCTGTTTTGCCGAAGGCGAGAAGGATTTCAGGAGCTTCCCGCTCGAGGAGGACTACGACACCGATCCCATGGACTCGTACGGGCTTTCCAAGGTCGTCAATGAAAAGACCGCGCGCGCCTTTGCCATGCGCTACGGAATCGACGTCTATGCGCTGCGGATCGCGAACGTCATCGAGCCGCATGAATACGACATGTTTCCCGGCTTCCTGGCCGATCTGCCGTCGCGAAAGCGCAATGCCTGGGGCTATATCGACGCTCGCGACCTCGGCGAGATCGTGCATCTGGCGATCCAGAAGGACGGGCTCGGCTTCCAGGTCTTCAACGCCGTCAACGACACCGTCACCGCCAACATTCCGACCCGCGAGGTGCTGAGCCGCTATTGTCCCAGTGTCCGGATCACCCGCGAACTCGGCGAGTACGAGGCGCCGCTGTCGAACAAGAAGGCGCGCGAGGTGCTGGGCTTTCGGGAAGAGCACAACTGGCGGAAATACGTTAACGCCGGATAGCTGCTGCGACACATCATCGCCGCGGGCATTGCAGTCCTTACCACGTCGCCGTACCCTTCATGGTCGGCTGTCCCTCGGCATTCGCGATCCACAGTTCCATGCCGGCGTGGGTCTCGTTGGCGTTGATCGAGAACTCGCCGCCTTCGAACAGGGGCTGTACGCCGCGATAGCTGAACTTTTGCGGCGCCGAGTCGCCATGAAGTTTTGCGGCGAACTCGACGAGCAGCGCCGCCTGCAGCGGACCGTGGAAAATCAGGCCCGGATAGCCCTCGACCTTGGTGACGTAGTCGCGGTCGTAGTGGATGCGGTGGCCGTTGAAGGTCAGCGCCGAATAGCGAAACAGCAGCACGGGATCACTCACATGGCTTTCGCGATGTTTTGCAACGGGCGGCGGCGTCTTGGGCGGTGACGCAGGCGCTGGGCCGCCCATGTCGCGATAGACGATGTCCTGCCGCTCGCGGATCGCGGTGCCGCGCGGTGTCGTGACGGTGTGCTCGACGGAGACGAAGCACAGTGGGCCGGTCGAGCCGGTTTTCAACGTCACATCGGCAATGCGCGAGGTGCGTTTTGCTTCATCGCCGACACGCAAGGGCGCGAGGAATTCGATTTCGCCGCCGGCCCACATCCGGCGCGGCAATGGTACCGGCGGCAGGAAGCCGCCGCGGGTCGGGTGGCCGTCGGGGCCGAGCTGCGACATCGGAAACACCGGCTGCGCCAGGCACCAATGCGTGGTCCACGGCGCGGCGTCCCCCGTCTTGGGCTGGCCGATGTCCTGGAACAGCGTTGCACGCAGGCCCTTGACCAGTTGCGCGGTGACGATGTCCGAATCTTCCGTATCGCGGCCGATCCATTGCCGCAGATGATCGAGATCGAGTTTTTCGGTCATGACTGGCGGCTCCTGATACGGGGAGCTTTTGGCAATTCGACATGGTCGCCGATGCCGGGCACGGCGCCATAGTGCCTGTCCTCGCCGACGAAGATCGCGGCGGGCGCAGCGTAGCTCACCTTGCCGTTCGGCGTATCGACTTCGATGCGACGCAGATGCGGATGCACGGCGAGATCGGCCATGGTGTTCACCTCGGCGAAGGCGATATCTGCGCCCGCTAAGCGCTTCAATAGATCGACGCGCGTCATCATCGCAAAGCTATCGGCAACGGTCTTGTCGGTGAGCTGGCGGTTGCGCACACGCTCGACCATGTTGGCAAAGCGTGGATCGTTCGGCAGGTCGGGCTGATCCAGCACCTCGGCGCAGAGCTTCTTCCATTCGCGCTCGCTCTGGATCGAGATCAAGATGCCCTTGCCGTCCTTGGAATTGAACACGCCATAGGGCGCGATCGAGGGATGGGCCAGCGCCATCCGCTTTGGTGGATTGCCGGCTTCCGAATTGATCAGCGGCACCGCCATCCAGTCGGCCATTACGTCGAACATCGAGATGCGGATGTCGGCGCCCTTGCCGCTGCGGCCGCGCGCAATCAGCGCCTCGAGGATGGCGGCGTGCGCGGTGGCCCCGGTCGCGATATCGACGACGGAGATGCCAACGCGGGACGGGCCTTCGGGACCGCCGGTGATCGAGGCAAGGCCGCTCTCGGCCTGGATCAGGAGATCGTAGGCCTTGCGGTCGGCATAGGGGCCCTCGTCGCCATAGCCCGAAATGGTGCAGCAGATCAGCGCCGGATAATCTTTTCGCAGACGCTCCAGCGAGAAGCCGAGCTTGTCCATCGAGCCGGGCTTCAGGTTTTGCAGCAGCACGTCGGCGCTCGCGATCAGCTCTTCGAGCGCCGCGCGGCCTTCCCTGGTCGCGAGGTCGATCACCACGGAATTCTTGCCGCGGTTGAGCCAGACGAAATAACTGCTCTGGCCCTTGGCCGCGGCGTCGTAGCCGCGAGCAAAGTCGCCCTCGGGGCGTTCGACCTTGACGACATGCGCGCCGGCATCCGCCAGCCGCGAGCTGCAGAACGGCGCAGCAACGGCCTGTTCGACGGAGACGACGATTAATCCTTCCAAAGGCAACATCTGATGTTCTCAGTAGGAGCGGGGCAGGCCGAGCACATGCTCGGCGACGTAGGACAGGATCAGATTGGTCGAGATCGGCGCGACTTGATAGAGCCGCGTTTCGCGGAACTTGCGCTCGACGTCGTATTCTTCCGCAAAGCCGAAGCCGCCATGGGTCTGCACACAGGCATTCGCCGCTTCCCAGGATGCATCCGCCGCCAGCATCTTGGCCATGTTGGCCTCCGCGCCGCAATCGAGCCCGGCCTCATACTTGCGGGTAGCTTCCTTCACCATCAGCTCGGCGGCGCGCATCGCGGCGTAGGCCTTTGCGATCGGGAACTGGATGCCTTGGTTTTGGCCGATCGGGCGGCCGAACACGGCGCGTTCCTTGGCGTAGGCGGTAGCTTTGGCAATGAACCATTTGGCGTCGCCGATGCATTCGGCAGCGATCAGGATGCGCTCGGCATTCATGCCGGAGAGGATGTAACGAAAGCCCTTGCCTTCGTCGCCGATCAGGTTTTCGGCCGGTACCCGCATGTCCGTGAAGAACACTTCGGTGGTGGCGTGGTTCATCATGGTGCGGATCGGGCGGATCTCGAGGCCCTTGCCCTTGACCTCGCGCATGTCGACGATGAACACCGACAGGCCATCGGTGCGCTTCTTCGCGTGTTCCTTCGGCGTGGTGCGCGCGAGCAGGATCATCAGGTCGGAATGTTCGGCGCGGCTGGTCCAGATCTTCTGGCCGTTGACGATGTAGTGGTCGCCGTCACGCTTGGCGACGGTCTTCAGCGAGGAGGTGTCGGTGCCGCTGGTCGGCTCGGTAACGCCGAACGCCTGCAGCCGCAATTTGCCGCTGGCGATCCCGGGCAGGTATTTCGCTTTCTGGGCGTCGCTGCCGTGCCGCAGCACGGTACCCATCGTGTACATCTGGGCGTGGCAGCCGCCGCCGTTGCAGCCTGCGCGCTGGATCTCTTCCAGGATCGCGGCCGCAGCCGACAGCTTCAGGCCGGAGCCGCCATATTCCTCAGGGATCAGCACCGAGAGGTAGCCGGCCTCCGTCAGTGCGTCGACGAACTCCTTCGGATACGCCATCTGGCGGTCGAGCTTGCGCCAGTATTCGCCGGGGAACTGGGCGCAGAGTTTTGCGACGGCGTCGCGGATGTCGTGGAATTCGTCTTGTTGTTCTTGTGCGGTCATTTGATTTTCTGGCGATGGATGGTGGGTGATGTCAATTGCCGGATGGCGGGCTGTTGTGAAACCACAGCCGGTCTCCTATGCTGAATTGTTATAGCGTATGAACCTGCCTTCGAAGAATGGCAAGCGATGGATATAAGGCAGCTCAGGACTTTCAGTTGCGTGGCGGAGCTCGGCAGCCTCAGCAAAGCTTCCGACACGCTGCGGGTGGCGCAGCCGGCGCTTAGCCGCCAGATCAAGCTGCTCGAGCATGAATTGCGGGCCGAACTCTTTACGCGGAACGGCCGCGGCATGGTGCTGACCGACGCCGGCCGCCTTCTGCTCGCGCGAACCGCCGGCATCGTCCGGCAGATCGACCAGGTGCGCGACGAGATCCAGTCGTCGGGCGGACCGCCGTCGGGCCGGGTGGTGCTCGGGCTTGTGCCGACCGTGAGCTGCGTGATTTCGGCGCGGCTCGCCCGGCGCACCGTCGACAAATATCCGGGCATTTCGCTCTGCATCGTCGAAAGCTACAGCGGCCATCTGATGGAATGGCTGCACCGCGGCGAAATGGATCTGGCGCTGATCTACGGGCCGTCGAGCGACCTGCATCTGACTGCGCAGAGCCTCGGCCGCGACCCGATCGTTGCGGTGGGGCCGCGCGGCAGCGGGCTGTCGCAGAGGAAACAGGTCGATATCGGCTGGCTGCTGCGCCAGCGCCTCGTGCTGCCCAGTCATTCGCACGGGCTCCGGGCGCTGATCGAGCAGGCGGCGGCGAAGAAGAAAATCAAGCTCGACGTCAAGCTGGAAGCCGATTCCTTCCGGGTGCTGACCAGCCTCGTCGAGGAGGGCTTGGGATATACGCTGTTGCCGCCTTCCTCGGTGCGCCACGAAGTGGCCAGCGGCCGGCTGGAAACGGCCGCGATCGCCAAACCATCGCCGATGCGCGAACTGACCCTTGCTTCTCCCATCGACCATCCCGGCTCGACTGCGATCACGCTTGTAAGCGAGCTGCTTCGCAGCGAACTTGTCGCCTGCCGCGAAGAGGGCCTCTGGGACATCAGGCTCGCCTGAGCCGATGTGAGGGCCTGCGCACTGGCTTAGAGCAAAACCGTGCAGCCCTGCATTCTCATCTGGCTACAGCAGCCATGCCGCAATTGTATAGGGCGGCGCAGGCTTGCCGGAACGATTGCCATCAGGTTCAATTTGGGTCGCGGATGACCACGGGCGCGCTGATGGGGACGGCGTTGCGCAAGCGTCTGAAGGAGCGCGCCGGTCTCACCTTTAGCGCAGATTGAGGTAACGCTCAGAACTGCAGCGGCATGCTGGATTACGCGGTTATCTCGGAAATCACAGCCAAAAAAAGCAGGGAGGAAGCCATGAGCGGTGCAAGGCTAAAACATTACGGTTGGGGGCGCGAAGACGAAGGCATGACTGCCGAGGAGCAGGCTTTTGTGCTCGGCCGCTACCATGCGAAGTTCGCGCGCGATACGTTCGAGACAAAAGCCGTGCCGCGTCTCGAGGACCTGACACTGCGGGCGCCGCGCGTAGCGCCGCCGGCCTCACTTGCCGCTTTCTGTACGAGCGAACGCTACGACCGGGTCGCGCACACCTACGGCAAATCCTATCCAGACTACGTGCGAGCCATGCTCGGCGACTACGATAGCGCGCCCGACGTGGTCGCATATCCACGCAACGAAGCAGAGATTTCCGCTGTGATGGACTGGGCCGGTGGTGTCAGCGCCTCGCTGACGCCTTTCGGGGGCGGATCGAGCGTCTGCGGCGGCGTCGAGCCGCGAGTCGATGGGCTTCGCTACAAGGCGGCCGTCACGCTTGACCTACGCAATCTCGGTAAGATTGTCGAAATAGATCAGATATCGCGCGCCGCACTGATCGAAGGCGGTACCTATGGTCCATCGTTGGAGAACCAGCTTAAGCCGCACGGCGTCACGTTGCGGCATTTTCCGCAGAGTTTCGAATATTCAACCCTCGGCGGATGGATCGCGACACGTTCGGGCGGTCATTTCGCCAGCCTCTACACGCACATAGACGATTTCGTCGAAAGCCTGCGCGTCGTGACGCCGCGCGGCATACTGGAAACGCGTCGATTGCCGGGATCGGGCGCTGGACCGAGCCCCGACCGCATGTTCATAGGCTCGGAAGGCACGCTCGGCGTGATTTCGCGCGCCTGGATGCGATTGCAGCCACGTCCGAAATTCCGTGCCGGCGCATCGGTTCGTTTCCATTCGTTCTTCGGTGCGGCGCGCGCAGTGCGCGCCATCGCACAGGCCGGCCTCTATCCATCGAACTGCCGCATCCTTGATGCGCAAGAAGCGTTCAACACCGGTGCGGCCGATGGCAGTGTCGCGATTATGGTGCTCGGCTTTGAATCCGGCGACCATTCGCCGGATGCCTGGATGGCACGTGCGCTCGAATGCTGCGCCGACCATGGAGGGACGCCGGAAGCCGCAAAAGCCGGCGATGCACATCTCGAAGGCGCAGCAGGAATCTGGCGGAACGCATTTATTCGTATGCCATATGCGCGCGAGCTTTTGACACCGGCCGGTCTCATCAACGACACGTTTGAGACCGCTATCACCTGGGATCGGTTCGAAAGTTTCCACGACAAAGTGAAGGCGGCGACGGAGCGTGCGATCCTCGAAGCGACGGGCCTGAACGGCGAGGTCACATGCCGCTTCACTCATGTCTATCCTGACGGGCCCGCGCCCTACTTTTCTTTCCACGCACTCGGCCGCCACGGTGCGCTTCTGGAACAGTGGCAGGCGATCAAGAGTGCGGCCAGCGACGCGCTCATTGAGGCGGGTGGTACGATTACGCATCATCACGCTGTTGGCCGTGATCATCGGCCTTGGTATGATCGCCAGCGCCCAGGTCTTTTCGCGGCCGCGCTTCGGGCAGCAAAAAGAGAACTCGATCCACAAGGCATGCTCAACCCGGGAGTGCTCATCGATCCGTAACGCGGATCGACGCGCCAACGGACTAAGCGACTGCGTGTACTATTGCTGTGGTGCACGAACCGATGGGGCGCTCAATGGTCCGATCTGCTTCCGCTGACCGTCACGCCTTGCACAGTGAGTAGCTCGGACATTCTGCAAAAGCAGCTGCATTCTCTTGTGCAACTACTTGTGCGCGCGACATACCCAGCCGGAGCGCTCGCACTGCTAGGATGGCGTTGGGGTAGGCGACGTTCACAAAATCAAATTGAGCGCGGATGCCACCGGCGAATAAAGGCAAGTGCTTTCAAAGGAAGTTGATCCCGCTGATGAGAAATAGATCACATGAGCTGTCCGGCAGCCGCAATAGGGTTGCCGAGTAATCACCGTTTACGCTCAGCGCGCCACGAACACGTTCGCTCGCGTGACAGGCATGTTGTCACAACCCATCGGGGATGAGCGTCCCTGGCGTTGTCACGATCCGGCCGTGCGGCGGTGATGCTTCCTGGTCATATGCAGTCCCTCTTAAGGCGTGCTTACACACGGGACGGGGCAAGCGGATGCATGATCGAACCGTCACTCTGAAGCCATCGGTGGGCGAGCCCGCGGAGCTGAAAGGCGTTGGCCGCGACCTGCGCCTCGATGCCTGCCGCGGCATCGCGCTATGGTGCATCTTTCTTGACCATGTCCCCAACAACATCGGAAGCTGGCTGACGCTGCGGAACTACGGCTTCTGCGATACCGCGGAAGTATTCATGTTCGTCTCGGGTGTGACCTGCGCGCTGGCCTACGGCAAGGCTCGTTGGTGCGAGGGCTGGAGCGGCGTGATCAGCCGTACACTGTGGCGGAGCTGGGACATCTATGTCGCATTTCTGCTGCTCACGGTCGCTTGCGCCATTATGGTTCACCTCGCAGGCGACGGCCGGTTTGCCGACGCGAGCAATACGCGCATTCTGTTGGAACATCCCGGCGCGACGCTCGCGCATGCGGCGATCCTGCAATACCGTCCCGTCAACACCGACGTCTTGCCGATCTTCGTGGTCTATCACTTTTCGTTCGCGCTGCTGCTGTGGCTGCTGCTACGAGTGCCGAATCTGGCGCTCGGCACCTCGTTGCTGCTTTATGCGCTGGTGCACGTCTTCGGCTGGACTGTCCCGGCATGGCCGAACAATCACTGGTACTTCAATCCGCTGGCGTGGCAGTTGCTGGTTGTGCTCGGCGCGTGGTGGATCACGGAGGGCAGGAGATTCTGGCCGTGGGTGACCTCGCGCACGGCGCTTGTGCTTGCCGTTCTCTATCTGGTTTTCAGCCTGATCGTCGCATTGAGTTGCAACATCAAACCACTGGAAGCGCTGGTCCCGCTGACGCTGACAAAGCTGATCTATCCGCTGGACAAATCGAATCTCGATCCTTTGCGACTGTTGCATTTTTTTGCCCTTGCGATTTTGGCGGTATGGCTTGTGCCCCGCGATTGGCGAGGGCTGACGACGCCGGTGATGCGCGGCGCGATCCGCTGTGGCGAGAACTCGCTGGCAATCTATTGCCTCGGTGTTCTACTGGCGCTCGCCAGCCACATGGCGCTGGTCAACATCTCGGATGGGCTTGCGATGCAGATCGCGCTCAGCCTCGCTGGTACCCTGGTGATGGTCGCGGCCGCAACGCTGCTGAATTTGATCAGGATCAAACCGAAGCGGCAGCCGGAATTAATGTGATGGCCGCAATCCCAGAGAAATGGCCACGCGGATCTGCGGACACGGACCTTTTTGGCAACCTATTAAGTCAACGTCTCTGACTTATGGTTTGCCCGTCGCTGATGATGTAGTTTGACCCGTGTTGACGCACGCAACATTGTGGTGCGCAGCCCCAATCCAGTTTCTACACTGACCGCGCATTGCGATTTGCGTCTCTTGCTGCTTACAGCTTGGGAGGAACTCGCATGAAAAAATTGCTGCTAACGGCGACCGGTTTGATTGCACTCTCGATTCCGGCAATGGCGCAAAATGCTGCGGTTCGGGTGATGCCCGATGCGCTCATATGGAAGGACAATCCAGCCTTTCCGAAGGGCGTTCAGATTGCCACCTTGGTCGGTGATCCCACGAAAGCGGGTGAGGTTGTCGTCTTACGCATCAAGTTTCCACCTAACTTCCAAATGCCTCCGCATACTCATCCCTATTCCGAAGTTGTCACAGTCATAAGTGGTGACATCGGCAGCAGCCATGGGGAAAAATTCGAAAAGAAGGGTGATCTCCTAAAGCCAGGCTCGTTATGGGTGTACCCCGCAAAACACGCGCATTACGCGTGGACCGGAAGCGAGGAAGGGATACTTCAAGTTCAATTTATCGGCCCAGGTGGCATCGATTACATCAATCCGGCTGACGATCCGCGCAAACGGTAGCCGTTCGCATTGCAAAAGGCCGCCTCAAGCGGGCGCTTGTCTGTCCGGTATTCGCAAGGGAGGATGTCATGCGTTCTTCTCTAAATTTAGCGAGCGCAGCACTTGCCCTGTGCATAGTGCTATCGTCGTTTGGCTCCAGCGCTTTGGTCGAGCCGAAAACGGAGGTGGCAGCGGCGACTTCGGCATGGGGGCAGGCTCTTGGCGAAGGCGATCCCGAAAAGGTGTTGCCGTTCTATTCGGACGATGCCGTGCTCTGGGGCACGCTGTCGCCGACCGTGCGCTCTGACCGGGCGGCGCTACGAGACTATTTCGTGGCCGCCTTCAAGGTTCTGCCCGGCCTGAAGGTCGCCTTCGGCGATCAGCTGATCCGCGTGTACGGGAATGCGGCGGTCAATACCGGCTACTATACGTTCTCCTATGTCAAGGACGGCGAGACGAAGAGCCTGCCCGCGCGCTACAGCTTCACCTACGTCAAGAACGGCGAGCGTTGGCTGATCGTCGATCACCATTCCTCGGCCATGCCATCGACCCCGAGATAGCCCACCCGGGTCGTCGAATGGTGACGCTCGGTCACAACCCGCCTCGCGCACCAGGCGGTCCGAACCAGGTGGTTAGCGCGTCAGCGAGCCCCAACTGAGTTGAGTCGCCCACCCAGGCCACATATCCGTCGGGCCTGATCAACACGGCAGTGGGCGCGGGGACCGCGCCAAGTACCGGAAGCTCCCACGTACCGACACATCTGGCGTCGACCAGCTTGACCCGGTCCGCCCATGGCGTGATGTCGAAGCCGCCGGGCTCACCGAGATTGAGCAGCACCGGCCGGGCATCATGCAGCAGGGTAAAGACCCGCAGCGGGCCGTTGGCGGTGAGCAGATCCAGATCGGGCATGCGTCGTCCGAGCAGCTTGTGTCCCTCGCCGAGATCGTAGTGGATGTCCAGACATCATTGCGGCTATTCGTCTGCGCGGCTCGTCCATGCCAAGGAGCTCGGACATGGTTTCGCCCAGGGCCTTCGTGCGGTCGTCCGGGCGGCGAAGCGCGACCTGCGCCATCGTGTTGTGCAGCACGCGGGCAGCGACCGGGTGGCGCTCGGCATGGTAGGTATCGAGGAGGCTTTCCGGCGATGCCTGCTTGACCACCTGGGCCAGCTTCCATCCCAGATTCACTGCATCCTGCACGCCGGTGTTGAGGCCCTGTCCCCCCACCGGCGGATGCACGTGAGCGGCGTCGCCGGCCAGCAGGACCCGTCTGTCGCGGTAGGCCGCGGCCTGGCGAGTCATGTCGGTGAACCTGGAGATCCAGGTGGGACTGTGGATCCCGTAATCGGTCCCGTAAACCGCGACGAGCGCCTCGCTGACATCGCGCAGTGTGGGCTCGCTGCCTGGTCGCAGCGGCTGCTCGGTCAGCACCATTCGGGCCGACCCGCCATTCTCCACCTTGCCGATTCCGTGGCTACCGAGCGCATCCTGGTGAAACCCCCACTTCGGCTCCTCGGCCGTCTCGACTTCGGCGATCAGCCAGCTCGTCGTTGCATCCCACCCGGGGAACGCGATGCCGGCCGCCTTGCGAACCAGGCTGCGGCCGCCGTCGCACCCGACGAGATACTCCGCCCGGAGCGACTGACCGTCGGACAGCGCGACGTCGACGCCGGTGTCGTCCTGCGCGATATCAGTCACCTCACGTCCGCGATAGATCGTCACCGCCAGCTCGCCGACCCACTCGGCCAGGATGCGCTCGATATGGTTCTGCCACAGCCCGAGAACGTAGTTGTGTCGGGTAGGAAAGTCGCTGATGTCCAACGGTATGTGGAAGTGCACGACCTGAAACAGCTTTCCCTGCGAGAGGAACCGGTCGGCTATACCGCGCTGATCGAGGACCTCGATGGCGCGCGAGTGCAGACCGCCTGCGCGCGAGCCTACGAGGTCCTGGTTGGCGCGCCGTTCGACAATGGCGACATCGACGCCCGCCAACGCCAACTCGCCCGCCAACATCAGCCCGGTCGGACCTCCTCCGGCGATAACCACCGCATGGTCGGCCATCGCCACTCCAGTCGTTTCCGCAGCAGCCAACTCGGCCGCGCGCGAACCGCTCGTCGACAACAATTCACTCATTTCGTGACCCCGTAGGTTGTGGCTTCGGTCGGCCGTTCTACGGGATGAGGCGGGTCTTGAAGCAAGCCCTTTGCGCGCTACATATTAAGCTGGGAGATTGGTGATCTGCTTTCCGGTTACTTCCGTAGTAGAGCGGAGAGCTGCAGCTAGATTAGCGTTTTCTTGGTTCGAATCATATCAGGCGACCTCGGCGAGTTTGTAGGACCACGTGTGGATGACCGGATGGCGATTGACGTCGTCGATACCGGCCATGATGCGCTCCTTGAGTTCGTG